>JAXLSU010000008.1:0-193326 GCA_046330455.1 Gaiellales bacterium | reverse complement strand
GCGGCTCTCCACGACGACGTTCCTGCAGGTCTTCCGCGAGGTCTGCGACTCGCTCGTCCACCACGGGCTTCGAAACGTGATCGCCGTGAACGGGCACGGAGGCAACATCGCGGCGCTGACGGTCGCCGTGAACCACTACCTCGAGACGACGGGCCGGCGGGTGTTCCTCGTCCAGTGGTGGGATCTCGCCGCGGACGTGCTCGCGCCGATCGAGGGACCGATGATCCACGCCGAGGAGGCCGAGACCTCGCTCGCGCTCGCGCTGGGACAGCGCGTGCTGATGGAGAGGGCGAGCCGGGACGCCTGGGACCGCGGGCAGGCAGTCAGGGACGCGGGCCTTCCCTGGACGTCGTTCGGCCAGTACGGGATGCGCCATGCGGGGCCGAAGGTCGTCGTGCCGATGGACATGCTCCGGGACATCTCGGCCTCGGGTGTCGTCGGGGACGCGACGCGGGCGCAGGTGTCGACCGGCGAGCGAATCGTGGAGACGCTCGTGCCGCGGATGGTGCAGGTCGCCCGCGAGCTGGCGGGAAAGGACGGCTAGCCGGCCGTGCGCTTCGAGCTGCTCGCCGCCGTTCCCGAGGAGGATCTGCGTCGAGCGCTCTCGATCGCACGGAGGCGGACGTTTGCGAAGGGCGAGGTCGTCTTCCATCGCGGCGATCCCGCAAACGCCCTGCACCTGATCACGAAGGGACGGTTTGCGGCCCGGGCGACGACCCCGCTCGGCGACACCGTGCTGTTCCGGGTGATGGGATCGGGCGACGCATTCGGCGAGCTCGCACTGCTCACTGCGGACGGCATCCGGTCGGCCACGGTCGCCGCGCTCGAGCCGTCGCAGACGCTCTCGATCGCCCGCGCCGACTTCGAGGTACTCGTCGCCGAGCACCCGGACGTGCGGATCGTGCTGACCGAGCTGCTCGCCGCCAGCGTGCGGCGCCTCAGCGAGCGCCTGCTCGAGGCCCTCCACGTCGGCGCTGAGCGGCGCGTGCTCCGGCGCCTTCTCGAGCTCGCCGACGAGGAAGCAGAGCCGGTCGTGCTCCTCACGCAGGACGAGCTGGCAGGCCTCGCGGGCACGTCGCGCGAGACGGTCAACCGCGTCCTCGGCGAGGAGCGCCGGCGCGGCACGGTGGAGGTCCACCGCGGACGGATCGTCCTGCTCGCTGCGTCGGAGCTCGGGCGACGGGCCGGGCTGTCTCTGTGACGGGGATCACAGGACATCTGCGGTGCGCGTCATGGACACCATCGGCAGGACGGCGTATAGTCGGGGTCGTGGGAGCGCCCGGTACGCAACGAGAGGAGCGAACATGAGAGCCAGGAAGATCCGGCCGAAGTAGAGCAGGCTCGATGGCATGAGCAGAGGCCGGGATTCGCTCCCGGCCTTTTCTCTGGTCCGGATCCCTACCGGGCCGCGACAGCCGCGACGGCCTGCTCGAAACACGCGAGCGGCGGCGAGGTGAGACCGAACCCGATCATGCCCCGACCGCGCTCGGGGTGCACCATGACGATGTCGATGACGGGGCGAATCCCGGTCTCGACCACTGCGGCGGCGTCGACGCCGCAGGGCGCGCCGCGATCCCCGAGCACCGGGATCCGGAAGTCCGGGTGCTCGGCGAGCGCGATCCGGTAGGCGCCATCGGCGATCTCGCGGGCGCGCGGCTCGTCCACGCCGAGCAGCGGCCAGAGGGCCGGCGCGGCCGGGAGGACCGAGGCGCCGAGGCCGTAGCACTCGACGAGAAGCGAGTCGCCGCAGCCGGGACCGACGTCAGCCGGGCCGAACCCGGGCAGGAGCACGCCAACGGGGAGCTCGGCGGGCGCCGTGAACCAGCGGTCGGGTAGACCGGCGACCTTGATCCCGCAGGTCGTCCCGTTTGCTCCACAGGCCGTGACGAGGGTCGAGCCGGCGACCCCCTCGGCCGCCCGGAGCGCCAGCCGCGCGAGCGCGAGCGAGCAGGGCACGAAGAACTGCGGGTTGGCCGCCATGAGCCCGAACGCGCGCTCCTGCACGTCCGGTTCCACCCCGGCACGCACGAAGCCGACGGCGAGCTGCTCCGCGAGCATGGACGTGGCAGCGGCGTTGCGGTTGTGCAGCTCGTCACCGCGACGAAGCGCCTCCGCCATGAGCGGGCGGAGCTCGATGCCGCCGAGCGCGCGAACGGCCGCATCCAGGGCCGGTCCGAGCCTGTCGCGAAACCAGGCCAGGCGGGCTGCGACCTCGTCGTCCCACATCCCGAGCACGAGCGTCCGTCCGAACCCCTCCATGAGGAAGTGGAACGTGCGGGACCCGGTCGCACGGTCCTCGACGATGGCGACCGGCAACGAGGCGCTGATCGAGCCCACGCCGCCGGCCATTGCGCCGTGATCCTGGGCAGCCGCGAACCGGATCGCCCCCCGTGCCGCCAGCTCCTCGGCCTCCCCCACGCTCCCGGCGAGGCCCTCGAACACCGCGGCTCCGGCAAGGCCCCCGCGGAGCAGCTCGCCCATCTCCGCCCAGGCCAGGGGCGGCGCCGCATGGAGGATCAGATCCGCATCGAGCCCGGGCACGACCTCGCCGGCGGGACGCACGCCGACGAGCCACGGCTCGCAGGCGAGGACACGGCCGATCGCCTCCCGGTTGGCGGCCTCCCTATCCATGCCCGTGTCGTTCGGCGACCCCGAAGCGACGTGCCGTTCCCTCCTCGAAGTCGTACTGGATGAACACGGCGGGCTCGTCGCCGACCACCCACCCGTCGTGGCCTGCCTCGATCACGGCGAACTGCGGCGCGACGAACTCGTAGGTGCAGCCGTCCTCGTAGACGCCCTGCATGTGTCCCTGGACGAGGAACCCGACGTGCGTGTGCAGGCAGTGGTCGGTCTTGACGACCGGCTGCATATGCGTCGACCAGCGAAATCCCGGCGGGTAGACGATCCGCTTCATACGCCCCGCACCGACCCGAACGACGTCGACCTCGAGCCCGCCGACCGAGTGGTGGTCGCAGCCCGGGATCGGATCCAGGTTCGACGCCATTCGCGAGACCTCCCTCGTTCCGCCGTGAACCCGGGCATCGTAGTGCAACCCGTTCGCGACCGGCACTCGAGGCCCGGGCGCTCGGGGACGGCCACCTGTCGCTGTCTGTGGTCAGCCGGCGGTCGCACCGAGCTCGAGCCGGCCGAACACGCCGTCCGCCTGCAGCTCGCGGATCCGCTCGGGTGGGTAGCCGCACACCTCGACGAGCACCTGCTCGGTGTGCTCGCCCCGGAACGGCCCACGGCCCGGCGGCTGCGCACGAAGCTCCCCGCCCTCCCCGTCGGCGAGCCGCAACGGCGAGGCGATCGTCCTCACCCGTCCGAGCACCGGATGGTCGTGCTCCACGATGTCCTCGCGCGCGACGGTCTGGGGGTCCTCGAGCGCCTCGAGCACCGAGTTGATCCTCGCGCTCGGGATGCCCGCCGGGACGAGTAGGTCGAGCCACTCCTGCACCGTGCGCTCGCGGAAGCTTGCAGCCAGGAGCGCGAGCAGCTCCTCGCGGTGCTCGTTGCGGTCAGCCATCGTCGCGAAGCGCGGATCGGCCGCGAGCTCCGGCCGTTCGATCGTCTCGCAGAGCCGCTCCCAGAACTTCTGCTTCGCCGCGGCGAGGACGAACCAGCCGTCGCTCGCCTCGAAGTTCTGGAACGGGACGATCGACGCGTGTGCCGAGTCGCGAACACGCGGAGGCACGTAGCCGTGGGTCGCGGCCCAGGGCCCGAAGTACATGAGCTCGTGGAGCGCGGTCTCGAACAGCGAGACGTCACAGTCGCAGCCGACGCCCTCGCGACGGGCGCGCCACAGGCCGGCGAGCAGGGCGATCGCCGAGGCATATCCGCCGGAGAGGTCGACGAGCGAGATTCCCGACTTCGTCGGCGGACCGTCGGGGTCGCCCGTGAGCGACTGCCACCCGGCGAGGCCCTGCATCATGTAGTCGTAGCCGCCCTCCGCGGCGCGCGGCCCGGTCATCCCGAAGCCCGAGAGCGAGCAGCAGACGACGCGGGGATTCACGTCCGCGAGGTCGGCGTACGTGAGCCCGAGCCTGGCCGGCTGGTCGCCGCGGAGGTTCGAGTAGACAGCGTCCGAGGCGTGGACGAGGTCGTGGAAGACCTCGCGGCCACGTGGATGGCGCAGGTCCAGCGAGACTGATCTCTTGTTCCGGTTGAACGTCTCGAAGAAGAGCGAGTGCTCTCCCTCCTGGAACGGGGGAACATAGCGCCCGACGTCGCCGCCGACCGTCGGGTCCTCGATCTTGATCACCTCGGCGCCCAGATCGGCGAGCTGGAGCGTGCCCCAGGGCCCCGCGCCGAACTGCTCCACCGCGACGACGCGGACGTCGGCGAGCGGAAGGCTCACCCGCTCGCCTCGGCGGCGGCCGCGGCGGTCATCATCGCCTCGAGCATCTCGAGCTTCGGCACGTTCGGCTTCACGTAGGCCTTGCGGCTCTGGGCGAGCCCGAGCCCGATGAAGAACTCGGCCAGCTTGTAGGTCAGCGGGCCGGGGTTGATGACGGGAACGGGGAGGTTCTCACGCAGGAACGGCACCGCCTGGTGCATCGTCGTCGAGCCCATGCAGATCACCTCCGCTCCGTCCTCCTCGACGCACCGCATCGCCGCGTCGCGCAGCTTCGGGAAGACGACCTCCTCCTTGCCGCCGAGCAGGTTCTCGACGTCCGGCGGGGTGTTGATGGAACGGATCGAGGCGCACCTGTCCGTCAATCCGTACTCGGCGAGCCCCTTCTTGTAGAGGCCGATCCACGGGTCCCACTGCGTCAGCACCGAGAAGGTGCTGCCGAGCATCAGCGCCGTCAGGTACGAGCAGCGCCCGGGGCCGATCACCGGGATGTCGAGCACGGAGCGAAGGCCGTTCACGCCCGAGTCGCTCATCGTGTCGATACAGACGGCGTCGTAGCCCTCCTCCTGGGCGGTCTTGCCGGCCTCGAAGAGCGCGAGGTCAGCGATCGTCCAGTCGTGGTAGCTGTCGAAAAGGGCAGGGCCCGCCTTGACCCCGCGGAACTCGAACCGGATCTCCGGCCCGAGCTCGACGTCCTGCATCTGGGCCTCGCGGTTGGCGAGCCCCTCCTCACCGAACGCGAACGGGACGATGACGAGCGCCTTCTTCACGACGACCTCCGGATGTCTGACTTTCGCCTCTTTGGCGCGGTTCTAGAGCTTCCGGCCGCCGTTGTCAATTCCGATCGGCGGGCGGCTTGCTCTCCGGACGAGCCACGCGTACGCTTGCGGCTCGTTCATCAGAGGAGGTGGCGACGTGCTGTTCCACGTGACCTGGCAGTTCACAGACCAGACCGAGGAGTCGGAGCGGCGAACGCTCGCGGTGTTCTCGCGGTGGCAACCGCCCGCGGAGGCGCAGTTCCAGGGCTTCTACGGATTCGCCGACGGCACCGGCGGCGTCGCGCTCATCGAGGTCGACAGCGCCCAGACGCTCGCCCGGGTCACGGCACCGTGGACGCCGTGGCTCGCGTTCGAGGTGACTCCGATCATCCCGATCGAGGAGTCGTCCGCGATCGGAGCCGAGGGCATGGCGTTCCGGGACTCGGTCGACTAGGGAGCACCGTACCGGCTCCCACCTTCGGCGTCCGGTGAGCATCGACGCCGCGCTCGCCCGACTCGGGGCGTACGTGACCGAGGTGGCGGGCGCGTGGGCAACGCCTGGCGCCGTCGTCGCCGTCACCGATCGGGAGCGAACGCTCGGCGTTCTCGCCCACGGGTGGGCCGACGTCGAGCGGCGAATCCCGGTCACGCCGCGCACGCTGTTCCAGATCGGCTCGATCTCCAAGTCCTTCGCGGCGCTCGCGGTGATGCGCGAGGTCGAGGCGGGCAGGCTCGACCTCCGCGCGCCCGTGACCGATTACCTCCCGTGGCTCCCGCTCCGGACGGTGGGCGAGCCGGTCACGCTCCACCACCTCCTCTCGCACACGAGCGGACTGCCCGCGGGCATGGAGGCGACGCCGTCGACGCTCGGCGAAGCGCTCCGGCTCGCACGGATCGAGCCGACGGCCCCGGGCCCGTTCCTCTATTCGAACCTCGGGTACTCGCTCATCGGGCTCGTGCTCGAGCGCGTCACGGGCGAGCCGATCGCCGACGTGCTGCGCAAGGCCGTGCTCGAACCTGCGGGGATGACCGACACGGAGCCCGTGATCACGAATGCGCTCCGGCCTCACCTCTCGGTCGGCTACGCGTCGGCGGACGCCTCACGGCCGTGGCACCCGGGGCTGCCGGTCGCGCCGGCGGCCTGGGTCGAGTCCGATTCGGCCGCCGGCAGCATCTGCTCGAGCGCCGAGGACATGGCCGCGTATGCCCGCCTCCTCCTCGCCGGCGGTGCGGGGGTGGTCTCGAGCTCGAGCTTCGAGCTCATGACGACGCCGGTCGGAGGGCTCGAGGACGGGCTCGGCTACGGGTACGGGTACGGCCTCGAGATCGAGGAGCGCGACGGCCGGAACCTCGTCGGCCACTCCGGCGGGATGATCGGCTTCAGCTCGGCCCTCGAGATCGACCCGCGGGCGGGAGTCGGCGCTGTCGTCCTCTGCAACTTCGTCGACCTCGCCTGGGTGCCCGGGAAGCTCGTCCCGGTCGCGCTCGAGCTCGTACGTGCCACCGTCGAGGGTCGAGCCCTGCCCGAGCTGCCGGCGGTGGATCGCGCGTCCGTGCCGGACGCGGCCGCGTACGCCGGCACGTACCGGTCGGACGCCGGTGAGGTCGCCGTGCAGGCAGACGGCGATCGGCTCAGTCTCGACGGCGGCGGTCGGCGCGCCCGGCTCGAGCGGGTCGAGGCAGACGTCTTCTACCCCGTGTCGGTGAGCCCGGCGTCGTTCTTCGTCCGGTTCGGCCGGCAGGATGGCGACGTCGTCGAGCTGCTCGATGGTCCCGACTGGTACGCGGGCGAGCGCTACCGGGCTGAGACGAAGCCCCGCGTGCCCGAGGAGTGGCATGCCTATACCGGCGTGTACGCGGCGTTCAGCCCCTGGGTGCCGGGGTTTCGTGTCTTCGTCCGCAGAGACCGGCTCGTCGTTCTGGCACCACCGGGCGTCGAGGCCCTGCTCGAGCCGCTCGGATCCGGCCGGTTTCGCCTCGCAGGCGGTGACGAGGTCCTCCCGAGCACCGTCACGTTCGGTGACCTGATCGACGGGCGGGCCGCGCGGGCGACCTGCGACGGCACCGACCTCTACCGGATGTTCGATCCGTGAAGCGCGAGCCGGACCGGGCTACCCGGAGCGCAGCGGCGCCACGACCTCCTCGGCGAGGAGCCTCGCCTCCGCGAGCGCGGCGTCGGCCGGGCCGGCGAGGTTGAACACGACGTGGTGGACGCCGGCTGCCCGGTAGGCGCGGAGACGCTCGACGAGCTCGGGCGGCGATCCCGCCAGGCAGGAGCGGTCGACCTGGTAGGCCTCGAACGGGCGGCCGTAGCGCTTCGAGAGGTGGCCGACGACGTGCTGCCGGGCACGATCGGCGTCGGAGCCCACGTGGGTCGGGAGCATGAGCCCCCGGAAGAGCGCGTCCGGACTCCGGCCCGAGCCCTCGGCGTGAGCACGGACGATCGCCAGTTCGCGGGCGAACCGATCGGGTGAGGCCATGTAGGCGAGCCAGCCGTCGCCGATGACGCCCGCGCGGTACAGGGCTGCCGCCGAGCGCCCGCCGACGATGACGGGCGGCCCACCGGACTGTGTAGGGCCGGGCTCGATCGAGACGTCCTCGAACCGGAAGAAGCGTCCGTCGACGGTCGCCGGCCCGCCTGCCCAGAGCGTCTTCAGGACCCGGATCCCCTCGTCGGCGCGGGCGTCGCGCTCGCCGACCGGGACCTGCACGGCCGCGAAGTCCCTGGCGCCCTCGCCTCCGACCCCGATGCCGAGGAGAACGCGCCCGCCCGAGAGGTAGTCGAGCGATGCGACCTGCTTGGCGACGAGGCTCGGGTGGCGCAGCGGCAACAGGAGGATCCCGGTGCCGAGCGCGATCCGGCGGGTGCAGCCCGCGAACGCCGAGAGCGCGACGACGCCTTCGAGGATCGGGTTCTCGAACGACAGGTGGTCGGTCGACCACAGCGAGTCGTAGCCGAGCTCCTCGGCCTGTTCGGCGAAGGCGCGGAAGAAGCCGGGATCGGGCATCCCCTCGGGCCGCTGGCCGCTGCCGACGATCCCGAACCGCATCGGCTCAGTGATGGGCGTCCCTCCAGGCCCGCTCGTAGAAGGGAACGAGGAACTCAAGGTGGCGTCGCATCTCGCTCGCGGCGCCGTCCTCGTCGGCGGCTCCGACCGCCTCGGCGATTCGGGCGTGGGCCGTGTGGATCTCACGGTGGAATCGCTTCCCGAGGCCCGAGCGGGAGAGGCTCGTCTGCAGCGCCGAGAACACCGGCTGGGCAGCGATGTAGAGCAGCTTGTTCCCACACGTCTCGATCAGCACGGTGTGGAACTCCGTGTTGTGGATGAACTCCTCGCGGGTGTCGAGCCGGATCGCCTCGGGCGGGATCGCCGCGCGCAGGCGCTCGACGTCTGCGTCCTTCCGGCGCCGCGCGGCGAGCCGGGCCGCCGGGACCTCGAGCAGCTCGCGCGCCTCGATCAGCTCCTCGAGCGTCAGATCGCGCGAGTCGGTCAGGAGGCCGATGTTCGAGCGGAGGAACTCCGAGATGTGGTCGACGGTGGGGATCGTGACGTAGCTGCCGCCCCCGGCGCCCTTCGCGGTGCGGAGGAGGTTCTGGGCCGCGAGCACGCGCAGCGCCTCCCGGATCGTCGCGCGGCTGACACCGAACTCGCGCGCCAGCAGGGCCTCGTTCGGAAGCCGCGCACCCGGCGACAGCTCGCCGCTCGTGATCAGCTCCCGGAGCTGGTCGGCCACCTGCTCGTACGCCTTGCGCACGCGGCGCACGGGGACCTGCCCGCCCCGGACGACGGCGCGGAGCGCGATCTGCTCGCTCTGCGTTCGGGGCGCGTCAGACCCGGCCTCGCTCGCGTCGTGTGCCTTCACCCTCCTACCCCAGCCCGAACTCGCGATTGCCCGCGAGCGCGGCCGGCGACGAGGACGGCGGGAGCTGACGGCCGCCGAAGTACTCCGTGAGGGACCCGCTCTCGCGAGCCGCACGGAGCTCGGCGCGGAGCCGCTCCGTCGCGTCGCGATCGAGCTCGAGCGTCCGCTCGTCCGCGAAGACGACGCCGTAGGCGTGCCTGGCGAGCTCGAGCGTCGCGAAGTCGTCGAGGACGTCCTCGCGCACGAGCTCCGGGTCACGCTCGAGCGGATCGCCGTAACCTGCCGCGTTCGGCTCGCGGAACTCGACGAACTCGCCGGCCGCGAACGGGATCCCGGTCACCTTCGCGGGCAGCACCTCCTCCCTCGGGGTGTCCGGGTTCTTGCGGCACGAGGCGACGAGCCCGTCCCAGCCCCCGAAGATCCCGCGCGGTGGGTCGGTCTGACGGTCTCCCTCGCACGAGTAGATCCCGTCGACGAGGAAGCGGTTGCGGCGGATGATCCCGATCCCGCCCCGCCACTTCCCGGGGGCGGCCGGCTCCGGGCGCAGCTCGTACTGGTCGCAGCGCATCGGGAACCGCATGTCGAGCTCCTCGATCGGGTTGTTGCGCGTGTTCGCCATCAGGTTGTCGACGGAGTCCATCGCGTCCTTGCCGAACCGCCCACCGTAGGAGCCCTCGTTCACCTCGAGGTAGAGCCAGTACTCGCCCGCCTGCTCCGAGAAGCCCGAGTAGGCGCAGAAGTGGATGCCGGCCGAGTTGCCCGCGGTCGTCTGCTCCGGGAGCGCGTCGGAGAGGGCGAGGATCACGTTGTCGACGACGCGCTGGGTCTGGCAGAAGCGCGAGAAGCAGGCGCGCGGGAACTGCGGATTGAAGATCGTCCCCTTCGGCGCGACCACCTTCACCGGCCGGAAGACGCCGTCGTTCTGGGGCACGTGCTCCGGAAAGGTCACCTCGTCGAGCAGGATCGTCCGCACGGCGTAGTAGCAGCAGACGAGCAGCGACCCCTCGAACGGCACGTTGTACCCCGTCGTGACCTCGGGATGCGAGCCGGTCAGGTCGATCGTGATCTCGTCTCCCTCGACGATGACCTTCGTCTCGACCCGGAGCGGGACCCCCCGGTTCTTCGCGTCATCGTCGAGCCAGCCGGTCGGCGCCGTGTACTCGCCGTCCGGAAGCTTCGCGATCTGCTCGCGCAGCATCCGCTCCGAGTAGTCCATCCAGTCGTAGGCAGCGCTCATCACCGTCTCGACGCCGTAGCGCTGGACGAGCCTCAGGAACCGCTCCCGGCCGAGCTGGCAGGCGGCGAGCATCGCGTTCATGTCGCCGCGGTTCATCGTCTCGGTGCGGACGTTGTCGAACACCATCCGATCGAGATCCTCGTTCAGCTCCCCCGCCTGGTACCAGCGCAGGCCGTTGTAGATCTTCGCCTCCGCGTACATGTCGAACGCGTCGGCGTTGATGCCCGGGAACGAGCCGCCGACGTCGAGCACGTGCGCCGTGACCGCGGCGAAGCCGAGGTGCTCCCCCTCGTGGAAGATCGGCACCGCGACCGCGATGTCCGGGGTGTGCGAGGCGCCGAGGAAGGGGTGGTTGTGGATGATCACATCGCCGTCCTCGAGCTGGCCCTCGAGGCGGTGCATGAAGCCCCTGATGTACCAGGGGAGCGACCCGATGTGCATCGGTGTCGAGTCCGACTCGCACAGCTCCCGGCCCTGGGCGTCGAAGATGCCGGCCCCGAGGTCCTCCGACTCGCGAATGATCGACGAGTAGGACATCCGGAAGAGCACGCCCGCCATCTCCCTGGCGATCGCGTGGAACGCCCCGCCGAGCACCCGGAGCGTGATCGGGTCGACCTCGACGCGACCGCGGGTGGGAGGGCCGGGATGCCTTCCGAGCTCGTACTCCATCACGGACATGGCTGCTCCCTTCTACCGCGCCGTTACGCCGGCAGCCGCGGCGATCGCCCGCGCCTCGGCGGACGCGCCGACCTCGATGACGATGTTTCCGAACCGATCGACGTGCGCCTCGACCCCGGGCGGAACCACGGTCGTCGTGTCGTACTGATTCACGATCGCCGGGCCCTCGAGCCGGTTACCTGCCCTCAGCGACGACCGGTCGTAGTAGCGAGTCGCGACGTTTCGCAGCGCGCCGCCGACGCGGAACCACGCCTCGCCCTCGTGGCGAAGGGCCGCGTCCGGCGAGGCGTCGCCGGGCTCGATCTCCGGCGTGCGGAGCTCCGGCATCAACCCGATCCCGCGCACGCGGACGTTCGGGATCTCGATGTCGGACTCCTCGAAGCGGCGCGAGTACTCACGCTCGTGGCTGTCATGGAAGTCACCCCTGACCTTCTCGACCCACGCCTGGTCGATCGGGCCCGACGGGGCGTCGACGCGCAGCTCGTAGCCCTGGCCCAGGTACCGGCACTCGGCGATCCGCTGGACGACGAGCGACTCGGCGGGAACGCCGTCCTCCTCGAGCTGGCGCAGAGCCTGCTCCTCGAGCTCCTCGAACCGCTGCTGGAGCGCCCGGGCGTCGAGCGCCGAGAGGCGCTGGTACGTCGTCGCGACGTACTCGTAGACCATGTCGGTCGCGAGCAGGCCCATTGCCGCGGCGATGCCGGGGTGCGGCGGGACGATCACCGACGGCGTTCCCACCTCGATCGCGATCTGTGCCGCAAACAGCGGGCCGGCACCGCCCTCGGCGACGAGGGCGAAGTCGCGCGGATCGAACCCCTTGCGCACGGAGTTCTCCTCGATCGACTGCACCATCGAGTGGGTGAGGATCTGCACGGCGCCCAGCGAGGCCTCCTCGACCGACATGCCGAGCGCGGCAGCAGGCCCGTCGGCGAACGCACGGCGGGCGAGATCGGCCCGCAGCTCCATGCCTCCCCCGAGGAAGTCCTCGGGCGAGAGCCAGCCGAGGTTCACCATCGCGTCCGTGGCGGTCGCGTCGGTGCCGCCGCGGCCGTAGGCCGCGGGACCGGGCACGGCCCCGGCCGAGCGGGGGCCGACGCGGAAGATCCCACCGGAGTCGACGTAGGCGATCGACCCCCCACCGGCTCCGATCGTGTCGACGTCGACCATCGGGATCATCGCCTGGTAGGGCCCGACCTTCGTGTCGAGCAGGTGCTTCATCCGCAGACGGCCGTCCTGGGCGAGCCCGATGTCCGCGGACGTCCCGCCGACGTCGAGCGTGATCACGTTGCCGTGGCCGGCCTGCCTACCTGCCCAGATGCCGCCGACGACGCCTGCGACCGGGCCGGACATGAGCAGGTTGACGGGCCGCTTCGTCGCCGCCTCGGCGGTCGCGACCCCGGAGGCGGAGGTCATGAGGTGCAGGCCGGTCCTGACCCCGAGTGCCGTGAGCTCGTCCTGGAGGCGGCCCACGTAGGTCGCGACCTTGGGGCCGACGTAGGCGTTCAGCCCGACGGTCGAGAAGCGCTCGTACTCGCGGTACTGCGGGAGCACCTCCGAGGAGACCGACAGGAACGCCTCCGGGAACTCCTCGCGCACGATCTCCGCGACGCGCTGCTCGTGCACGGGGTTGAGGAACGAGAACAGGAAGCAGACCGCGACCGCGTCGACACCCGCCTCCTTCAGCTTGCGCACCTGCTCGCGCGCCTTCTCCTCGTCGAGCGGCACGAGCACGCTCCCGTCCCGCGTGACCCGCTCCGGAACGGTGAGGCGGTCGCGCCGACGTACCACCGGGTAGCGCTGCCACGGCAGATCCTGGTAGTTCGAGAAGTTGAGCGGCTTCTTGTGGCGCGCGATGTGGAGGATGTCGCGATAACCCTCGGTCGTGATCATTCCGACCCGGGCCCCGTTGTGCTCGATCACGATGTTCGTCGCGATCGTCGTCCCGTGGAAGACCTGGTCGAGCGAGCTCGGGCTCTCGCCGGCCTGCTCGGCGACGTCCCGGATCCCCTGCACTGTTCCCCGCGACGGATCGTCGGGTGTCGTCGGCAGCTTGTGAACACGGATCACGCCCGCCTCGTCGTCGACGTACACGAGGTCGGTGAACGTGCCTCCGACATCGACGCCTACTCGTTTCATGCGCTCTCCTTCAGGTCGGCTAGGGCGTGAGGAGGATCTTCCCGAAATGCTCCCGGCGCTCCATGAGCTCCATGGCCTCACGCGCCTCGTCGAGCGGGAACGTCCTGTGCACGAGCGGCCTGAGCTTGCCGTGGGATGCGAGCTCGAAGACCTTGCCCACCTCGACCTGCGTGTAGACGAAGGAGCCGATCACACTTCGCTGCGTGCGGAAGAAGGGGATGATGTCGAACGGGACGACCTCGCCCGCGTGGCCGCCGCAGATGACGAGACGGCCGTCTTTCGTGAGCGAGTCGAGGCCCTTCTGGAACAGCTCGCCGCCGACGTGCTCGTAGACGACGTCGACGCCCTTCCCGTCCGTTGCCTCCATGACGCGCTCGACGACGTCCTCGGTTCGGTGGTTGATGCCGACGTCCATCCCGAGCTCGCGGGCCCGGTCGAGCTTGTCCTGGGTCGAGGCGTTTCCGATCACGAACGCACCCGCCTGCCGTGCGAGCTGGACCGCGGCCGAGCCGATCCCCGACCCGACCGAGTTGATCATCACCGACTCGCCGGCGCGCAGGTTCGCACGGGTGAACAGCATGTGCCACGACGTGGCGAAGGCGACCTGGAGCGCCGCCGCGTCCTCGTAGGAGACGTTGTCGGGGATCCGGATCAGCTGGCGCGCCGGGCAGGTGAGCTTCTCGGCGTAGCCGCCGCCGGTCGTGAAGCTGATGAAGCCGGACGACAGGCAGAGCGACTCGCGGCCGGTCCGGCAGTAGCGGCACTCGCCGCACGTCCCCATGATGTACGGATTGACCCGGTCGCCCGGCTGCCAGCCCGTGACCCCCTCGCCCACTTCCTCGATGTCACCCGCGATCTCGACCCCGAGCGTGTGCGGGAGGTTCACCGGGAACCTCGAGACCCCCTCGCGAACGTCGACGTCGAGGTGGTTGAGCGCGCTCGCGCGGATCCGGATCGAGACCTCGCCCGGCCCAGGCCTCGGGTCGTCGACCTCCTCGACACGCAGCACGTCGGCGTGACCGAACTCATGGAATCGAACCGCTTTCACGTCGTCGACCTCCCGTCCACCAGGATCACAGAGTCCTGTGTTTATGTCTGACTTCCGCTGGTCTGTCAAGCCGGAGTCGCCGGAGAGCCGGACGCGCGCTCGCTGCGGACACGATCCGTGCGTGGTTGACAGGCCGCGAATGTCTGACATATAACGATCGGGCCACGTCGTCGCTGCTCGGATCCCTCCGCTCCGTCCTCTTCGCGCCCGGTTCCGACGAGCGCAAGCTGACTCGTGCGCTCGCGTCGGGCGCCGATGTCGTGATCGCCGATCTCGAGGATGCGGTGGCCCCGGCCGAGAAGGGCCCGGCGCGCGCGCTCGTCGTGCGGCTGTTTCGCGAGCTCGCCTCCGGGAGCCTGAAGGCCGTGCGCGTCAACGGCGCCGACACTTCCCACTTCTCCGACGATCTGGCCGCGGTCGCCGGTCTCGACGTCGACCTCGTCGTGCTGCCGAAGGCGACGCCCAGGGCCGTCGGAGCCCTCGGCCCAGACGGCCCGCCGGTGATCGCGATCGTCGAGTCGGCGCAGGGCCTCCGCCTCGCCTACGAGACCGCCTGCAGCCCGCGGGTCGCCGTGCTGATGCTCGGCGCAGCCGACCTCTCCGCCGAGCTCTCGCTCGAGCCGAGACCGGACGGCCACGAGCTCCTCTTCGCGCGCTCGTCTCTCGTCGTCGACTCGGCAGCAGCGGGCATCCGCCGCCCGATCGACCAGGTCTGGCTCGACGTGCGCGATCACGAGGGGCTCGAGGCCGACGCGGCCCTCGCCCGCTCGCTCGGCTTCGGCGGCAAGGCCTGCATCCACCCCGGCCAGCTCGAGGCCGTCAATCGTCTTTTCGGACCGACGGACGAGCAGCTCGCCTGGGCCCGGGCGGTGGTCGAGGCGTACGAGCACGGGATCCGCGAGGGCCGTGGCGCGGTCGCGCTCGACGGCGAGATGATCGATCTGCCCGTCGTCGAGCGGGCACGCAAGCTACTCCAGGCGACGTAGACAGAAAAGGAGAGCCCATGAGCGCGACGGAGGCTGCACCCAAGGTCTGGCGGGGCCGGTTCTACGAGGACTTCGAGGTCGGAGACGTCTTCCGCAGCCGGCTCGGCCGCACGGTCACGCAGACCGACAACATCTGGTTCACCTGCCTGACGATGAACACGAACCAGATGCACTTCAACGTGCCCTACACCGAGGGCACCCGCTTCGGCCGGCCGCTCGTGAACAGCGCCTTCACGCTCGCGCTCGTCACGGGCATGACCGTCCCGGACACGAGCGAGAACGCGACGGCCAACCTCGCCTGGACGGACATCAAGCTCCCCAAGCCGGTCTTCGAGGGCGACACGCTGTGGGCCGAGTCCGAGATCCTCGAGAAGCGCGAGTCGAGGTCGAACCAGAACGTCGGGATCGTCTCGATGCGCTGCCGCGGCATCAACCAGCGCCACGAGGTCGTGATCGAGTTCAGGCGGACGTTCATGGTCTACAAGCGCGACGCGCCCGAGGTCACCGACACCTTCCCCGCGACCGAGGAGGACTGGACGGTCTGACACCGCGGCCGACGACCCCCGCGGCTGACGGCCCGGCTCGGCCGGCCCGGACCCGCGTAGAAGCCGGGCGGAGCCCGGCGGTCACAGATCCCGTCCCTACACCCCGACCCTTGTAAGGGCCTGATCTCATCCGGCCCTCCCAGTCACAGATCCCGCCCTGACGACCACGAGACAGGAGACCCAATGACCACCGCTGCAGAGACGATCGCCGCCTGGACGTCGGCGCTCCGCCTCGACGACATCCCGACCGAGGTCGCCGGGCACGCGAAGCTGCACATCCTCGACACGCTCGGCTGCGGGCTCGCCGCCCACGCGACGGGCACCGCGACCGAGGGCCGCTCGACGATGGCGGAGCTCGGTGGCGAGGGACACGCAACCGTGATCGGTTCGACGGGCAGGCTCCCCGCCGCGAACGCCGCCTTCGCAAACGCCATGCTCTGCCACGGCCTCGACTTCGACGACACCCACTCGGACTCCGTCTCGCACGTCTCGACCGTCGTCACGCCCGCCGTGCTCGCGGCCGGTGAGCAGTACGGAACGACCGGCGGGGAGGCGCTGGCCGCGATCGTGGCGGGGAACGAGGTGGTCTGCCGCGTGGGCATGGCAGCCTCGGGTCAGTTTCATGCACGCGGCTTCCATCCGACCGCGGTCTGCGGCGTGTTCGGCGGAGTCGCCGCCGTCTCCCGGATCGCCGGGCTCGACGCGGACGCGACGACGAGGGCGCTCGGGATTGCCGGCTCGATGGCCTCCGGAGTGTTCGCCTACCTTGCAGACGGGACCCCGACGAAGCCCATCCACCCGGCCTGGGCCGCGCACGGTGCGCACATCGCCTCACGCCTCGTCCATCACGGCGCGATCGGGCCCCGGTCGATCTTCGAGGGCAGGTTCGGCCTCTACCACGCCTACGTCGGCGCCGGCGTGGGTGACACGGGGCTCGCGACGCAGCTCGCCGACCTCGGCTCCCGCTGGGAGACCCCGCGAATCGCCTACAAGCCCTACCCGGTCTGTCATTTCATGCACGGGTCACTGGGCGCGACCTCCGAGGCGGTCGGGGGTCGGACGTTCGCCCCCGACGAGATCGCCGAGGTCGTCGTCACCGTCCCGGAGGCCGGCGTCTCGCTCGTCCTCGAGCCGGCCGAGCAGAAGAAGCTCCCGCGTTCGGAGTACGAGGGCAAGTTCTCGCTCCAGTACTCGGTCGCCTCGCTGCTCGTCCGCGGGCACGTCGCCGTCTCCGACTTCACCGACGAGGCGATCGCCGACCCGTCGGTGCTCGCCGTCGCCGGCAAGGTCGTGTACGAGACGCCCGACTACCCGACCTACCCGCAGGCGTTCCCGGGCGGCGTCCGCGTCACGCTCGCGAGCGGCGAGACGGTGAGCGGCGACTTCCCGTACCAGCAGGGCGGGCCCGAGAATCCACTCTCGGCGGACGAAGTCCGGCAGAAGTTCCGCGCCAACGCCGGACTCGCGCTCGGCGACGAGGCGCTCGACGCGCTCGAGGAGGCGATCCTCACGCTCGAGGAGCAGGACGACCTGACCGCCGCGCTCGCCCCGCTGACCCTGAAGGAAGCGGCCCGCGTATGAGCATCGGCGCGCTCAGCGAGGAGCAGCGGGAGATCGTCGCCGCCGTACGCGACTTCGTCGACCGCGACGTGATCCCGGTCGCATCGGAGCTCGAGCACCGCGACGAGTTCCCGGAGCAGCTCGTGGAGACGATGGTCGAGCTCGGCCTCTTCGGCACGACGGTTCCCGAGGAGTACGGCGGGCTCGGGCTCGGCGTCGACACCTACGCGCTGATCGTGCTGGAGCTGTCGCGCGGCTGGGTGACGCTCCCCGGGATCCTGAACGGCTCGTTCATCACGTCGTGGATGATCCGGATGCACGGCACCGAGGAGCAGAAGCAGCGCCTCCTGCCGAAGCTGGCGGCATGTGAGATCCGGGCCGCGTTCTCGATGACGGAGCCGCACGCGGGCTCGGACGTGCAGTCGATCCGCACGACCGCCGTGCGCGACGGAGACGACTACGTGCTCGGCGGTCAGAAGATGTGGGTCACGAACGGCTGGCGCTCGGGGCTCGTCGCCGTGCTCGCAAAGACAGATCCGGCCGCAACACCGGCCCACGCCGGCATGACGGGCTTCCTCGTCGAGAAGGAGCCCGAGACCGAGCCGCCCGGCCTGACCATCCCGATGCCGGGGCTCGCGAAGCTCGGCTACAAGGGCGTCGAGTCGACGGAGCTCGTCTTCGACGGCTTCCGCACGCCGGCGTCGAGCATCCTCGGCGGCGAGGCCGGCATCGGCCAGGGCTTCAAGTACTTCATGTCGGGGATCGAGGTCGGCCGGGTCAACGTCGCTGCCCGCGGTGCGGGGCTCGCGCAGGCAGCCCTCGACGACGCGCTACGGTACGCGAACGAGCGCGAGGCGTTCGGCAAGCCGATCGGCCACCACCAGGCCGTCCAGCTGATGCTCGCGAAGATGGCGACGCGTGCCGAGGCAGCCCGATTGCTCGTCGTCCAGGCGGCGCAGGCGAAGGCGCGCGGCGAGCGCGCCGACCTCGAGGCCGGAATGGCGAAGTTCTTCGCGACCGAGGCCGGTCAGGAGAACGCGCTCGACTGCATGCGTATCCACGGCGGCTACGGCTACTCGCTCGAGTACCGGCCCGAGCGCTACTACCGCGACGCTCCGCTGCTCCTGATCGGCGAGGGCTCGAACGAGATCCAGCAGCTGATCATCGCGCGGCGGCTGCTCGAGCGCCCGGCGAGATAGGGCCAGAAGGGCGGGATGAGATCCCGTCCCTACGACATCGGACCATCACCCGACAAGGCGGCCCCGCCAAACCCCGAAGGGGTTCGAATCTCACGGGCAGGACAACCCCACACGATCCTGTAGGGGTCGGATCTCATCCGGCCCTGCCCCTCCGAGCGTCTACGCTGGGGCCGATGGAGAGCGACGGCGCACCCGAGCCTCGCCGCGCGTTCGGGTTCGACACCCGGGCCGTGCACGCCGGGCAGCGCCCCGACCCGTACACGGGTGCCCGCGCCATGCCGATCTTCCAGACGACGAGCTACGTGTTCGAGGATCCGGACGCGGCGGCTGCGTACTTCAACCTCCAGGAGTACGGGAACACGTACTCGCGGATCATGAACCCGACCGTGGCCGCGTTCGAGGAGCGGATGGCGAACCTCGAGGGCGGCGCCGGCGGGGTCGCGTTCGCGAGCGGCCTCGCCGCGCAGGCGGCGGTGTTCGTCACCCTCTTCGTCCCGGGCGATCACCTCGTCGCCTCGAGCGCGCTCTACGGGGGCACGGTCACCCAGCTCAAGCACCTGACGAGGAAGCTGTCGCTCGAGCTCACGTTCGTGGATCCCGACGATCCCCGGGCCTGGCTCGCCGCGCTCCGACCGAACACGAAGGCGCTGTTCGGCGAGACGATCGGCAACCCGGCCGGGAACATCCTGGACATCGAGGCGGTGGCCGGGATCGCCCACGATCACGGGATCCCGCTCATCGTCGACAGCACCTTCGCGACCCCGTATCTCTGCCGCCCGCTCGAGTGGGGAGCCGACATCGTCGTCCACGCTGCGACGAAGTTCATCGGCGGCCACGGCACGAGCATCGGCGGGGTCGTCGTCGAGAGCGGACGCTTCGACTGGTCGAACGGGAGGTTCCCGACGATCGCCGAGCCCTCGCCCGCCTACCACGGCCTCGCGTTCCACGAGACCTTCGGCGTCTACGGGTTCTGCATGAAGCTGCGCGCCGAGACGCTGCGCGACCTCGGAGCCGCGCTCTCCCCTTTCAACGCGTTCCTGTTCCTGCTCGGGCTCGAGACGCTGTCGCTACGGATGGATCGCCACGTCGAGAACGCGCTCGGGGTCGCTCGCCATCTCGCCCGGCACCCCGCGGTGGAGAGCGTCAGCCACCCCGGCCTCGAGGGCAGCCCGTACCGTTCGCTCGTCGAGAAGTACCTCCCGAAGGGTGCGGGCGCCGTCTTCTCGTTCGTGCTTCCCGGCGGCCGCGAGGCCGGGAAGCGCTTCATCGAGGCACTCGACCTCTGGAGCCACCTCGCGAACGTCGGCGACGCAAAGAGCCTCGTCATCCATCCCGCCTCGACGACCCACCGCCAGCTTTCCGACGAGGAGCTCGCAGCCGCAGGCATCGCACCCGGGACGATCCGGCTCTCCGTGGGGCTCGAGGACCTCGACGACCTGGTCTGGGACCTCGAGCAGGGCCTCGCAGCGGCGACGACGGCGACGGCGGGATGAGCACGGCCGCCTACCAGGACGCAGGCGAGATCCTCCGGGTTCTCCACGACATGCAAACGGTCGCGATCGTCGGCCTCTCACCGAACGAGCTGCGCGCCTCGAACTTCGTCGGCTTCTACCTCAGGCGCCACGGCTATCGCGTCGTGCCGGTCAACCCGAACGCGAGCGAGGTGCTCGGCGAGCCGAGCTATCCCACGCTGCGCGACATCCCGTTCCCGATCGACGTCGTCGACGTGTTCAGGGCGCCGAACGCGGTTCCCGCGATCGCGGAGGAGGCCGTCGCGGTCGGGGCGAAGGCGCTCTGGCTCCAGTTCGGCGTGATCAGCCTCGAGGGCGCCGAGTTCGCGCGCGCCGGTGGGCTCGCGGTCGTGATGGACCGCTGCCTGAAGGTCGAGCACGCGCGCTATCTGGGGCGGATGCACTGGCTCGGCTTCAACACCTGGCAGGTGACCTCGCGGCGCCCCGTGCCGGCCGAGTGGCGATGATGGCAATATCGATGGTGGAGCAAATGCCATGAAAGGACCATCGACGCTACCGGACGCATCGTCGTTCCGCTGGCGATCCGCCGTGAGCTCGGCCTGAAGGGCGGCGAGGAGGTCGAGGTCACGGCTCGGAGCGGCACGATCGTGATCGAGATCCCAGCGACTCCGATGCGACTCGAGCGGCAAGGCGCAGGGCCCGTTGCGGTCCCCCAAGCCGATCTGCCGGCACTCGACGCCGAGACGTTGCGGGAGACGCTCGAGCGCGTCCGCAGGTGAACGCCGTCGTCGCCGCGTTCGCCTCGTGTGACGAGCTGGTCGACGAAGGGCAGCGTGCCGTCATCGGCTGAGCCCCGCGCAGTCGACCCTCGCTCTATCCTTCAGCTGTGACGCCGACAGATTCCGACCACCGGTCGGAGCTGCTGAAGCCGTACGTCCCGCGCCTGCTGATCGAGTGGCTGCGCGAGACCCCGGGCGCCCGCTGGAAGGCGGTCGAGGGGTCGCTCGCGTTCGTCGACATCTCCGGGTTCACGAAGATGACCGAACGCCTCGCGAAGAAGGGCAAGGTCGGCGCCGAGGAGCTCAACGACATCCTCTCGGTCGTCTTCACCGAGCTCCTCTCGGTGGCGTACGACTACGGCGCCGGGCTCGTCAAGTGGGGCGGCGACGCGGTCCTCCTCCTGTTCGAGGGCGAGGAGCACGCCGCCCGCGCGGCCCGGGCCTCGGCGGGAATGCAGCGGACGCTGCGCGCGATCGGCCGCATCACGTCCTCGGCCGGGGTCGCGACCCTGCGCATGTCCGTCGGCATCCACTCGGGCGAGTTCCACTTCTTCCTCGTGGGCGGGCGTCATCGCGAGCTCGTCATCACCGGGCCCGCCGCGACGCGTACGGTCGCGATGGAGTCGGCCGCCGAGGCCGGCGACGTGCTGCTCAGCCCGGAAGCTGCGGCGCTCCTCGATCCAGCGAACATCGGTGCCCCGAAGGAGGACGGGCTCCTGCTCAAGGGCGAGCCGGCCGTGCAGGTCGAACGGGCCCGCCCGGCCCCGGACGTCGCCGGCCTCGACCTCTACTCCTGCCTGCCCGAGACGATCCGTGAGCATCTCCTCGCCGACGCCGAGGACGCCGAGCACCGGCCGATCGCGACCGCGTTCATCGAGTTCCGCGAGACCGACGCGATGCTCGAGCGCGAGGGGCCCGACGCGCTCGCGGAGGCGCTCGACGAGCTGATGGTCGCCGTCCAGAGCGCCGTTCACGATCACGAGGTCGTCTTCTCCGAGACCGACATCTCCGCGAACGGCGGCAAGATCCTCCTGATCGCGGGTGCGCCCGCGAGCGCCGGCGACGACGAGGAGCGGATGCTTCGTACGGCACGAGCCGTGATCGAGCAGGAGTTTTGGCTTCCGATCCGGATTGGCGTCAACTGCGGTCGCGTCTTCACCGGCGACTTCGGCCCGCCCTACCGGCGCACGTACTCGTGTAAGGGTGACGCGCTCAACACTGCAGCGCGGATCATGGGAAAGGCGGAGCCGGGGCAGGCGCTCGCCACGGAGGACGTGCTCAACCGCTCGCGGACGACGTTCGAGCTCACGCCTGTCGGCCCGTTCGTCCTCAAGGGCAAGGCGCAGCCGCTGCCCGCCTTCGCACTCGGGCCGGTGATCTCCCGCGAGACCCGCGAGCGCCACGAGCTTCCGCTGATCGGGCGCGAGCACGAGATGTCCGTGCTCCTCGAGGCGCTCGCCTCAGCCCGGCAGGGAGTGGGACGGCTCGTCGAGCTGATCGGCGAGCCCGGGATCGGGAAATCGCGGCTTGTCGAGGAGCTGCGCCGGGAGGCGGGCGAGATCGAGCTCGTCGTCGCGGCATGCGAGCAGTACGAATCGTCGACGCCGTACCACCCCTTTCGGGGCGCGATGCGGAGTCTGCTCGGCCTGCGCGCGGACGAGCGCCCGGCGAGGGTCGAGCAACGCCTCCGGCGGCGCGTCGAGGAGCTGGCTCCGGAGCTGGCGCCCTGGCTGCCCCTGCTCGGGCCGCTTCTCGACGTCGAGCTCCCGGCGACCCCCGAGGTCGACCGGCTCGAGGACCGGTTCCGCCGGGCGAAGCTCGAGGAGGCGACGGGTGAGCTGCTCGCGAGACTTCTCTCCGACACGACGCTGCTCGTCTTCGAGGACGTCCACTGGATGGACGAGGCATCAGCCGCCCTCCTCCTCCACCTCGCCGGCAGCGTCGGTCGCCGCCCCTGGCTGCTCATTGCCAGCCGCCGTGACATGGACACCGGCTTCGTCGCGCCGCAGATCCCCGAGGCGAGCGCGCTCCGTCCCGCGCCCCTCGGCGAGCAGGCGGCGCTCGCGCTCGTCGAAGCAGAGACCGAGGAGCAGCCGCTCCCGCCCCACGTCGTCGCGACGCTGACCGAGCGTGCCGGCGGGAACCCCCTGTTCCTGGCCGAGCTCGTCTCGGCGGCGCGGACCCTCGGGCCCGAGGCGCTTCCCGATTCGGTCGAGGCGCTTCTCGCCGCCCAGATCGACCGCCTGGAGCCACGCGACCGGCGCGTGCTGCGTTACGCGTCCGTCCTCGGCACGTCATTCCCGCAGGACCTGCTGCGCGCCTCGCTCGAAGGACAGGAGCACGCCCTCGACGACGGTGTCTGGAGCCGGCTTGCAGGCTTCGTCCAGCGCGACCGCTCGGGAATCGCCCGGTTCCGGCACGCGCTCGTCCGGGACGCCGCCTACGAGGGCCTCCCGTTCAAGCGCCGGCTCGAGCTCCACGGACATGTCGGCGAGACGATCGAGCGGCTGGCGGGCTCCGACCCGAACGAGCAGGCGGGACTGCTGTCGCTCCATTTCCTGAACGCACACCGATACGAGAAGGCCTGGCAGTACGCCCGCGTCGCCGGCGAGCATGCTCGCGCCGTGTACGCGAACGCCGAGGCCGCCGAGCTATTCGAGCGGGCGCTCCAGGCCGCGCGCCGGCTCGGCTCGGTTCCGGACGCCGACCTCGCCACCGTGTGGGAGGCTCTCGGCGACGCGCACGACTTCGTCGGCCAGCCCCGGGAGGGCGCGGTCGCCTACCGCGCCGCTCGCCGCCTCCGTGCCGGCGACCCGCTCGCCGAGGCCTCGCTCTGCCTCAAGGAGGCGTTCATGGTCGATCGCCTCGGCAACTACCCGCAGGCACTCCGCTGGATCCGCCGCGGGCTCGATGCCCTCGACGGCGACGAACGCTCCGAGATCTCCGCGAAGCGGGCGGAGCTGCAGGTGTTCTACGGAGCGGTCAGGCAGGGACAGGGGCGATCGGCGGAGGCGATCCGATGGTGCGAGAGCGCGATCGCCGAGGCCGAGCGAGCCGGGGCCAAGAAACCCCTCGCGTACGCGTACTGCATCCTCGACTGGGCGTACATCGCCTCGGGCCGGCCCGAGCGGGCGGTCTACTCGACACCCGCCCTTGCTCTCTACGAGGAGCTCGGCGATCTCCACGGGCAGGCGCTCGTCCTCAACAACCTGGGCGGGTTCGCGTACTTCGACGGCCGCTGGGACGACGCGCTCGCCCTCTACCAGCGCGCCCTCGAAGCGAGGGAGCTGCTCGGTGACGTCGGCAACGTCGCCTCGATCACCTACAACATCGCCGAGGTCCTCCTCGAGCGCGGCCAGCTCGAGGAGGCCGAGGTGCTGATCCGCCGCTCGCTCCGCGTGCGGCGGGCCCTGAGCGATCGCCTGGAGATCGCGGAGTCCGTCCGGATGCTCGGCCGCGCGGCGTCGCGGTCAGGGCGTGCGGCCGAGGCGGTGGAGCTTCTTCGCGAGGCCCGCGACGAGTTCGCCGCGCTCGGAGCGCACGGCGAGGTGGCCGAGACGAACGCCCGCCTGGCCGCGTCGCTCGTGCGCTCGGGCCATTCCGAAGAGGGTCTGCGGCTCGCGTCCGACGCCCTCGCCGGCGCCGTCGGGCCGACCGTCCCGATGCTCGAGCGCATCCAGGGGTACGGCCTCGCCCAGCGCGGCGACTTCGACGGCGCCCTCGAGGCGATGGAGGCGAGCCTCGCCTCGGCCACGTCCCAGGGCCTCGGGTTCGAGGAGGCCTGCACGCTCGAGGCGATCGTCAACCTCGGTGACCTGCTCGGGAGGCCGACCGACGACGAGCACCGGGAGCGCCGTGACGAGCTACTCGCGAGCCTCGGGATCGTCCGGATCCCGAGCTTCCCGCTCCCGGAAGCTCCGCGCGAGGCCACTGCCGTCTGACCAACTGGCGGGCAGGCGATGCCGGGGGCGGCGCCGACGCGGCCGCCCCCGGCATTGATGCGTTACCGCTTGCCGAAGTGCGGATCGGCGAAGAAGAGAACGTAGAGCACGAGATCTCCCTCCTCGTCGAAGTGGCTCGCCACCATGCACGCGCCCGAATCGATCGAGTCGTCGTCGTTGTCGTCGAAGAGGCTCTCCGACCAGAGGTACTCATCGGTTCCGGGATACGAGTGCCAGCTCGACGGGCCCTCGTCCCGCTCCTCGCAGACCGGCACCGGATGCCAGGCCCCACCCTCCGAGAACTGGGCAAACAGCTCGAGGCAGGTGCGCGGCTCCTTGAACAGGAGCTCGTCGGGCCGGCTGATGTAGTAGTCCTCGTGCCAGTAGTCGGAGAAGTCAGGCCACGACTTGCAGTTGCCCTCAATGTCGGGCAGGGTCGACTCGTCGTACTCGAGGACCGCTGTCGCCGGATCGTCCTGGTCGTAGAGCGGCTGACCCTCACCGTCCTTGAAGTCACCGAGGATCGAGTCGATGACCTCATCCGTTCCCTCAGGCGGCGGCGGCTGGAGATCCGGCGTACCCGTGACCAGGGAGATCAGGCCGTTCGCCCCGTTCGGGAGCAGGACCTCGACGCAGGACGGGACTCCATTCGTCGCATCACCCGTTTCGCTGCAGTTGGTCCCGGAGGTGGACGTCCCGGCTGTGGTCTCGAGCACCGTCTTTGCGAACACGATGTCGAATGGGTCGCTCGTGTCCGGCAGGAGGGCGCCCGAGGTCGCCTCGAGTGTGTATCCCGCCCCGACCGTGTCGAGCTTCAGGTTCGAGAAGGTGGCGAGCCCGTCGACGGCGTTCACCGTCGTCGTGCTGTCGCCCGTGAACGCTCCCGGGCCGAAGAGCGTGAGGCTGACGGGGCCGTCGTAGTCGACCTGGTCGCCGGCAGCGTTCTCGACGAGCACGGTGACAGCCGGGTCGATCGCCTCGTCGACCACGGTCTGTGTCGGCTGCTGGTCGAAGTCGAGATGGTGGGCACAGCTCCCCGCGACGGTCACCTTCGGCTTCGGACCGATGCGGAAGAACGAGTGACCGGTGAAGTCCGATCCGGTCCTCGCGGCCGTCTCCCAGGTCGAGACGCCATCCGCACAGGGCGCCGTGACCGTCATGGAGACCTCGACCGACCACAGGATCGGGACCTTGTTGGCATTCCCGGCTCCATCCGCTCGAAGCTCGAGCGTCGAGCCGTCGAGCTGCGCGGTCCAGACCCGGTCGGAAGCGGCGCCGCCGGGCTTGAGGACGGTCAGTGTCTCGACGCTCGCGTCCGTCCAGCCCGCCGGGATCTGCACGTTGGCCGAGCCCATGCGCGGCCCGAGCAGGTTCCGAAGCGTAACGGTGTACGTGTCGCTCGACCCGGCTTCGGCCGCGGTCGGCGAGATCTTCGCCGTGTACAGCGTCGCGCCCGCAGTGGCGGTGACCGCGAGCCCGAGCGTCACCGCCACGGCCGCGGCCGCGATCAGTCGCCAGCGGAGCAGCGACCTCCTCCTGGAACGGCTCATTGCTCCTCCTTATGAGTGCGTCACTGCGCAGCAGGACAGGGTCCCGGTTGCTGCGCAGCTCTCCCAGTCGCAGCATGACAGACGCACCCGGCCCGGTCAACGCGCGGGTCCGATCGCCTGACTTCGGCCCTTTCGCACCGCTAGAGTCCGGCTCGTGGACTTCACGGTTCCCGAGGAGCTGAACGAGATCCGCGCGGCCGTGCGCGAGCTGTGCGAGGGCTTCCCGGGCGAGTACTGGCGCGCGCTCGAGCCCGACAGGTACCCGGAGGAGTTCGTCGCGGCGCTGACCGAGAACGGCTGGCTTGCGGCGCTGATCCCGGAGGAGTACGGGGGTGCCGGCCTCTCGATCACCGCGGCGTCGGTGATCATGGAGGAGATCAACGCGACCGGCTGCAACTCCGGCGCCTGCCACGCCCAGATGTACATCATGGGCACGATCCTGCGGCACGGCTCCGAGGAGCAGAAGCAGCGCTACCTGCCGAAGATCGCCTCCGGGGAGCTACGCCTCCAGGCGTTCGGCGTCACCGAGCCGACAGCCGGCTCCGACACGACGAGGATCCAGACGACCGCGACGCGCACGGACGGCGGCTACGCCGTCAGCGGCCAGAAGATCTGGACGTCACGCGCCCAGCACTCCGACCTGATGCTGCTGCTCGCCCGCACGACGCCGCTCGAGCAGGTGGAGAAGAAGACCGAGGGGCTCTCGACGTTCATCG
Source organism: Gaiellales bacterium (assembly GCA_046330455.1). Taxonomy (GTDB): domain Bacteria; phylum Actinomycetota; class Thermoleophilia; order Gaiellales; family Gaiellaceae; genus CAVQXR01. The sequence goes on along the minus strand of JAXLSU010000008.1, from coordinate 166,503 downwards.
TCGACATGAAGCAGGCGCTCGCAGCGGGCACGATGACGATCCGCCCGATCCGGACGCTCATGAACCACGCGACGACCGAGATCTTCCTCGACGGGGTCGAGCTTCCCGCCGATGCGCTCGTCGGCGAGGAAGGCAAGGGGTTCCGGTACATCCTCGACGGCATGAACGCGGAGCGCGTGCTCGTTGCCGCCGAGTGCATCGGGGACGGGCGCTGGTTCACCGAGAAGGCGGCCGCCTACGCGGGCGAGCGAGTCGTGTTCGGCCGCCCAATCGGCGCGAACCAGGGCATCCAGTTTCCGATCGCCCAGGCGCACGCCCAGCTCGAGGCGGCAGACCTGATGCGCTACAAGGCCGCCTGGCTGTTCGAGCAGGGCCTCCCGTGCGGCGCCGAGGCGAACATGGCGAAGTTCCTTGCCGCCGAGGCGTCCTGGGCCGCGGCGAACGCATGCCTCGACACCCATGGCGGCTTCGGCTTCGCCGAGGAGTACGACGTCGAGCGGAAGTTCCGCGAGACGCGCCTCTACAAGGTCGCCCCGATCTCGAACAACATGATCCTCACCTACATCGGCCAGCACGTTCTCGGGATGCCGAGGTCGTACTAGGCAAGGGCCGGCCTTGCCGGCCCGCGAAGCGGGCGCCAGGACGCGAAGCACCACCGGCCGGCACCGCCGGCCGGTACCGGCCCGGCCCGGCCGGGTCGGGCCCGCTCAGGAGCCCGGCGGTCACGGTCTTACAGGAGCCCGCGCAGCGCACTCAGCAGTAGAGCTCGGTCTCTGCGACGCAGGCGTCGCGGCGCGGACCGCCGTGCGCGTAGTCGTTTCCGGGGCCGCCGAGCAGCCTGTCGATCCCCGCGCCGCCGAACAGCCTGTCGTTACCTGCCCCACCTCTGAGCTCGTCGTCGCCGCTGAGCCCCTCGAGCAGATCGTTCCCGGCCAGGCCGCAGATCACATCGTCCTTCGCCGTCCCGAAGAGCTCGTCGTTCCCCGGGGTCCCGACGATCGTGCAGTCGCCCGGCCAGGCGCTGCGGCGCCAGTCCAGGGGCCACGTGCTGGCCGTTCCCCCGAGGAGGACGGTCTCGCCCGATCCGTCGGTGCGGACGGCCGCGACCTCGACGGGGCCGCCGGCGTCCCTCCCGAAGGCGAGCCAGCCTCCGTCCGGCGACCAGACGGGCGGCCCCCAGGTGGCGAGGGACACGGCGACGACCGGCGCCAGCCCGGTGCCGTCGGCGTTCACGACGAAGATGCCGAACACTCCCGGTCCCACACGCCAGAAGGCGAGCCGCTCCCCATCGGGTGACCACATGGGCGAGTGGTCGCCCGTGTACGCGGGCGGGCTCGTGAGCTCGACGAGGTTCGAGCCGTCGGGATCGATCAGCAAGATGCCGCCGTAGGCCGGCCCCACCTCCGACCGGCCGTGGAACGCGATGCGGGTGCCATCCGGAGACCAGCTCGGATCGGTGATGTCCAGGTTCCCGGTCGCGAGCTCGGTCACGCCGCTGCCGTCGGCAGCCATCACGACGAGCTTCGCCGTCAACGGATCGGATCGGCGAACGAACACGATCCGACGCCCGTCGGGCGACCAGCTCGGAGCTCCGTCGTCCACGTCGTTGCTGGTGAGCCGGCGCTCGTGGGAGCCGTCGGCGTTCATGACGTAGATCTCACCGTTCCAGAAGCCGGACGTCTCGGGATGGTCACGGTAGCTCGTGAAGGCGATCTTCTTCCCGTTCGGCGACCACCCGGCGTCGCAGTCCTCCCCGGCAGCGTCGGTGAGCCGGGTGACGGCTTCACTGCTCGCGTCGAAGACGTAGACGTCACGCGACCCACCGGAGGTGTCACCCGGGTCGGCCCGGTCAGAGCAGACGAGGAGCTTCCCGGTGGGCCGCGTCGCGGCGGCGGCGCCGGCGACGAGAGCGAGCGACCCTACGATGAGAAGGACCCAGGCTCCCGGACGGCGCACGGGCATCGTTGCCGACGATACAGCACGGCGGCGCGAGCACCAACCGTGTCCGGCTGAGATCCCGCCCGCCCTTGCCGGCGCCGCCCCTGCGTCAGCCGCCCGGAGCGGCCTCGGAGTCGGGATCGGCGGAACTTCCGTCGATCGCGACTCCCGGGAGCGCCGGTCGGTGGAGAACGGCCTTCGTCGGCGTGAAGCGCAACGCCCCGTCCTCGACCTCTGCGGTTCCGTCGACGATCAGGCTGTAGCCGCCACGCTCCGGAGGCGGCCAGAGCATCGAGACGTCGGGCCGACCGGTCGCGTTGGCCGCCGTCCGGCTGCCCACCTCGGCCGCGATCGCCTTGCCTCGCCAGCTGACCGTGACCGAGACCGCGTGCGGGCGACCGTCATCGCACACGGTCAGCACGTACGGGAAACGCCCGTAACGGTCGACCTCGGCCTCCAGGCGCTCGAGCTCGACGGGCACGCTCACGCCACGATGGTAGCGCGCCTACAACAGACTCGATGGAAAATGCCCGCATCCAGGCGTCCCAGACGCACGGGCACGTGCCATCAAGGCTCTACACTCCCGCCGTGGTCGTGGTCAGGTTGCGCGCGCCGCTTCGGGACCTCGTGGACGGCCAGCCCGAAGTGCACGTCGATGGAGCCACCGTGGTCGAGGCCCTCCGGATGCTCGAACGGGTTCACGAGCCGATCGCCGGGTGGATTCTCGACGAGCAGGGCCGCATCCGGCGCCATGTGAACGTCTTCTACGACGGCGACCGGGTCTCCGAGGACGCGCGGATCCCCGGTGACGCCGTGCTCCACGTGCTCTCCGCCATCTCTGGAGGTGACCGATGACCGAGCTCCTGGTCGGCACGAGGAAGGGGCTGTTCGTCCTGAAAGGTGACCGCAGCGGGCCGCTCGATCTCATCGCGCGGGCCTTCGCCGGTGACGCCGTCGAGTACGCGGTGCGCGATCCGCGGTCGGGTCGCACGTTCGCGAGCGTCACGTCGGCCTTCTACGGGCCGCGGATCTACGTCACGGACAGCGACCCCGCAGAGGGCAGCTGGCGTCAGGCGACGGGCCCCTCCTTCCCCGCGGATGTTCCGGACGCCGCCGTCGAGCGGATCTGGGTGATCACCCCTGCCGAGGAGCCCCGCGTGCTGTACGCAGGTACCGATCCGGCCGCGCTCTGGCGGAGCGAGGACGACGGCGAGACGTGGGAGCTGAACCGGCCGCTCTGGAACGTCCCCACCCGTGCGGACTGGAGCCCAGGGGCGGGCGGGCTGATGGTGCATTCGATCTGCCCATGGCCGGGTGACCCGGATCGGCTGGCAGTCGGGATCTCGGCGGCAGGGGTCTGGCTCACCGACGATCGCGGCGAGTCCTGGCGAACGGGCTACACGGGCCTTGTCGCCGGCTACCTTCCCGACGACGCCCGCGAGGGAACCCACATGCTGTGCATCCACCACATGCGCCGGGCGCAGGCCCGCCCCGAGCGGGTGTTCATGCAGTTCCACGGCAGCGTGTACCGCTCCGACGACGGAGGCGCCGCGTGGACAGACATCTCCACAGGCCTCCCGTCCGGGTTCGGGTTCCCGCTCGTCGTCGATCCCTCCGACCCGGACAGCGCCTACGTGATTCCCCTGACCGGCGCCGAGGACAGGGTGACCCCGGACGGCCAGGTGCTCGTCTACGAGACCCGGGACGCGGGCGCGACGTGGATCCCGCGAGGCGGCGGGCTGCCCGGGGAGGGCGCCTACCTCACCGTGCTGCGTCAGGCCTTCGACGGGGACGGCGCCTCCCCGCTCGGCCTCTGGTTCGGCGCGACCTCCGGGGAGGTGTTCGGGTCTGCGGACGGCGGCTCGAGCTGGTTCACGGCGGCGACTCGCCTGCCACCGGTGAGCTCGGTGCGCGTCTTGCGCTGACGCTCGAAGGCGCAAGTTGACGCCACCCTCTACTCTCTGGACCGGAGATGGTCACGACACAGGCAACGCTCGACGAATGGGTCTCCTGGATCTTCGACCGCGAGGTCGGCGAGACGTGGTGGAACTGGGACGACGATGCGGAGTGGATCGTCCTCTCCGAGGACGTGCTGCTGCGGCACGTGACCGACCTGTTCGAGCACGCCGGGGAGACGCTCGGTCGATTCTCCGACGAGCAGCTCAACCAGGGGTTCTGGTTCCTGCTCGACCCGGGTGACGGCGATCAGCTCAGACCCTGTCTCGACCCGGCTCTCCCGGCGACCGACCGCGCCCGGGCCGTCCGCGCGACCGCGACCCTGTTCGCCGAGGTCTTCGCGCCCCGCTGCACGCCGGCGCTCTCCTACCTCGACGAGGAGGGCGACGGGGCGCTCAACCTCTCCTGCTACATGTGGTGGGATCACGGCCCGTTCCATCCGGACGTCGAGCAGCCCGTCGCGCAGGCGTGCCTCGACGTGATGGAGCGGACGCTCGCGATCCCGCACGATGCCTGCCGGGAGAGCGCGCTCCACGGCCTCGGGCACTTCCAGACGACCGGCCCTCTCGAGGAGCGCCGCCGCGGGATCGTCACGGGCTTCCTGCGCGCCGATCTCGACCTGCGGGCGGAGCTGCGGGAGTACGCCGAGGCCGCACTGATCGGCGCCGTGCTCTGATCCGAGCACACCCGGGGCGGCCAGGGCAGTCAGCCGGCCGACGGCTTTCGCACGTCAGGAAGTAGCTTGTGTTTCAAGATACGAGACCGTTCCGGCCGAGCACAGACCGTTCCGCGCTCGTTGCTTGAAACACAAGCGGGATCCCCGCCCGAGTGACAGCACCCGCCGCGATACCCTGTGTGGAGCATGACGATGCCGATCCACAAGTACCGGCCCTACCAGTTCGGGGTCGATCTGCCTGACCGCACGTGGCCGGAGCGAGCGCTCACGAAGGCGCCGGTCTGGTGCTCGGTCGACCTGCGCGACGGCAACCAGGCGCTCATCGACCCGATGGACGTTGTACGCAAGCGGACGATGTGGGAGCTGCTCGTCGGGCTCGGCTTCAAGGAGATCGAGGTCGGCTTCCCGTCTGCGTCCCAGCCCGACTTCGAGTTCACGCGCCTCCTGATCGAGGAGGACCTCGTCCCGGACGACGTCTGGATCCAGGTGCTCGTGCAGTGCCGGCCCGAGCTGATCGAGCGAACGATCGAGAGCCTCGCGGGCGCGAAGCGGGCGATCGTCCACCTCTACAACTCGACGAGCGAGCTGCAGCGGCGCGTCGTCTTCCGCGAGGATCGGGCAGGGATCGCACAGATCGCCGTCGACGGCGCCACCTGGTGCCTCGCTGCTCTCGACCGGCTCCCCGAGACCGAGATCCGCTTCGAGTACTCGCCGGAGACGTTCGTCGGGACCGAGATGGACTTCGCGCTCGAGGTCTGCGAGCGGGTCATGGACGTCTGGCAGCCGAGGCCGGACTGGCCGGTGATCCTCAACCTCCCCGCCACCGTCGAGATGGCGACGCCGAACGTCTACGCCGACCAGTTCGAGTGGTTCGGTCGCAACGTCTCGCGCCGCGACTCCGTGATCCTCTCCATCCACCCGCACAACGACCGTGGCTGCGCCGTCGCCGCGACCGAGCTGGCGCTGCTCGCCGGCGGCGAGCGCGTCGAGGGAGCGCTGTTCGGCAACGGCGAGCGCACCGGCAACGTGGACATCGTCACGCTGGCGCTGAACCTGTTCAGCCACGGCGTCGACCCGGAGCTCGACCTCTCCGACATCGACCGCGTGCGCCGGGTCGTCGAGTACTGCAACCAGCTGCCGATCCACGAGCGGCACCCGTACGTCGGAGACCTCGTCTACACCGCGTTCTCGGGCTCCCACCAGGACGCGATCAAGAAGGGCATGGACGCGATCGAGGGCAAGGCCAACCTCCTCTGGGAGGTGCCATACCTGCCGATCGACCCGAAGGACGTCGGGCGCACGTACGAGGCGATCATCCGCGTGAACAGCCAGTCCGGAAAGGGCGGCGTCGCTTACCTGATGAAGGCCGAGCACGGGCTCGAGCTTCCGCGCCGGCTCCAGATCGAGTTCTCGCGCGTCATCCAGGACGTCGCTGAGACCCACGGCGGCGAGGTGACGCCCGAGCAGATCTGGAGCTCGTTCGCGGTCGAGTACCTCCGTCCCGGGCCGATCGAGATCGTCGGCCACCAGTCGACTGCCGAGGCGGACGACAACGAGTCGCTCCGCGTGAAGCTGCGCCTGAACGGCCAGGAGCGCAGCGCGGTCGGGGTGGGCAACGGCCCCATCGCGTGCTTCGTCGACGCCCTGGCGAGCCTCGGCATCGACATCCGCGTGCTCGACTACCACGAGAACGCCGTCGGGGCGGGTGCCGACGCGAAGGCGGCCTGCTTCATCGAGGCGACGCTCGGCGATCGCGTCCTCTGGGGCGCCGGCATCCACCCGAGCATCGTCACCGCCTCTCTGCGCGCGGTCACGAGCGCCGTCAACCGCGCCGCCGCGGCCGGCCTCGTCGACGTCGAGGCGGCCAGCACGCACGCCGGCGGCGCGTAGGCGAGCGAGCGTGGGAGCCCGCCGGCGCCTCCGGTCGCCTGCGCTCGTCATGACGATCGGAGCGCTTGCCGCCTGCGGCGGTGGGAGTGGCGAGCCGACCCACCTCGAGATCGAGCTCATGCTGCCCTACGCGGCAGCGGACGGCGGCATGCAGAAGCTGGAGCTCACGTGCGATCCCCCGGGAGGAACGGTTCCCGACCCGGCAGGGCTGTGTTCGAAGCTGGCCGCGGACGACGCCATGCTGAGCCCGCCGGCGCTGACGGGAACCTGTGCCGGTGCGCCGGGTATTCCCCCGGACGTCGGGATCCACGGCACGTTCCAGGGCAGGTCGGTGAGGATCTACTCGTTGCGAAGCTGCGACGGGCCGGCGGAGCGTGCCCTCGTGGCCGAACGCTGGTACCGGGCGCTCGGAGTCGAGCCCTGACGCCTGTCCCGTCCCGGGGACCCACGCCCGGATAGGCTGGCGATCGCCGTGATGGCGATGCCCGCCAGCCGTTGACCGCCGTTCTCGGCCTGAGCGCCGCCGCACTCTGGGCGACCTTCGACCTCTTCGCCGTCCGCCTCGCCCGCACGATCGGGCCGTTCGAGACGACGTTCTGGGTCCTCATGGCGGGGGCGGTCGTGCTCCTGCCGCTCAAGATCGCGGTCGACTGGGGCGAGCCGCTGTTTGCCGACGCGAGCGCCGTCGGCTTCGCCGCACTCGCCGGCGTGCTCGACGCTGTCGGCTTCATGGCCTTCTCGCGCGGCCTCGCAACGGGCAACCTCAGCATCGTCGCGCCGATCGCCGGGCTCTCCGGCGCGCTCGCGGCGATCATCGCGATCGCGCTCGGCGAGAGCCTAGAGACCGCGGTCGCCGCAGGGGTCGCGATCGCCGTGATCGGCGGAATCCTGACCGCGACCGACCGTGGCCTGCGCTCCGCGAAGGGCGCCGGCTGGGCACTGGCCGGCGCTGCCTGCTTCGGCGGCCTGTTCTTCATGTACGGCGAGACGGACGGGATCACCGAGCTCGAGACCGTGCTCGTGACGCGACTCGTGGGCGTCGCCGTCCTCCTCCCCATGATGCTCGCGCGCCGGCCACGGCTCTCACGCAGGACGGTGAAGCTGGCCGGGTTCGGCGGCCTGCTCGACACCGTCGGCTTCGTGCTGTTCGCGGTCGCCGCACAGCGCGGCCCGACGAGCGTTGCCTCGGTAACCGGGGCCCAGGTCGCGACGATCGGCGCCCTGCTCGGAATCCTCGTCCTGAGGGAGCGTCCAGCCTGGTGGCAGGGCATCGGGATCGGCGTCACCGCCGTCGGGGTGACGTTGCTCGCGTTGGGGGGATGATCGGGCCCCGCGGCTGAGCGGCCGGCTCGGCCGACGGCCTCATCCTGCGCGAACGCTCGGCGGCTTAGGGCCGGATGAGATCCGGCCCCTACGACCCCACCTCCGAAACCGATCCCGGCACGGGCGACTGCATCCTGGGCGGATCCGGCCCCTGAGACCCCACCCTCGGGTTGAACGTGGCACCGCAGGGGCGGGATCTCATCCCGCCCGCCCGTGGGTGCGCGAGAATGGGTGGATGCGCCTCGGCCTGTTCCTCTCCGCGCAGCATCCGGCAGCTGAAGACATGGTGACGCGGATCGAGGAGCACCTCGAGCAGGTGCGCTTCGTCCGCGACCACGGGTTCGCCACGATCGTCTGCGGCCAGCACTTCCTCTCGGAACCGTTCGCGATGCTCCAGCCGGTCCCCCTGCTCGGGCGGATCGCGGCCGAGGCCGGGGAGATGGCCGTGGCGTCGGGCATCCAGCTGATCACCCTGCTCAACCCCGTCGAGGTGGCCGAGAACGCGGCGACGCTCGACGCGATCACGGGTGGTCGGTTCGTGCTCGGGGTCGGGCTCGGCTACCGGCGCGAGGAGAACGAGGCGTTCGGGCTACCCGAGGAGCGGCTACGGGTCTTCCGCGACAAGCTCGACGTGATCCGGCGGCTCCTCGAGGGAGAGGAGGTGACGGCATCCGGGCACGGCTACCGGCTCGACCGCGCCCGCCTGACGCTCCCGCCCGTCCAGCGGCCGCGACCGCCGATCTGGATGGCCGCGAACAACGACAACGCCGTCCGCCGTGCTGCACGCCTCGCCGACACCTGGCTCCTGAACCCGCACACGACGGTCGACCAGCTCGAGCGCCAGCTCGCGGTCTTCCGCGCCGAGCGCGGCTCGGAGCCGGCCGAGCTGCCCGCGATCCGCGAGTGCCTGATCGCCCCGACCGACGGCGAGGCGCTCGAGCTCGCCCGCCCGCACCTCGACCGCAAGTACCAGGCCTACGTCGACTGGGGCCAGAGCGAGGTGCTGCCCGACGGCGACACCCTGCGCCGGGAGTGGGAGGAGCTACGCCGCGGCCGCTTCATCGTCGGTAGCCCGCAGACCGCGCTCGCGGCTGCGCTCGAGCACCGCGACCGGCTCGGGCTCACCCAGCTGATCGTCCGCGTGCAGTGGCCTGGGCTCCCGCACGAGCACGCGATGCGGACGCTCGACCTGCTCGCGCGCGAGGTGGCCCCTCGCCTCTGACCGCGCGCGGGATACGCTCACCCCGGCGCCAACCGCAACCGAGGAGCGCACCCACGTGTTCAGCCCGCTCGACGGAATCCGCGTCGTCGACTTCACGGCCTCGCTCGCCGGGCCGTACTGCGGCCTCGTCCTCGCGGCGCTCGGCGCCGACGTCGTCAAGCTCGAGCACCCGGAGCGCGGTGACGACACGCGGTACTGGGCGCCGCCGTTCTGGGGCGACGAGAGCCCCGTGTACCTGTTCGCGAACGCGAGCAAGCGCTCGTTCGGGGTCGACATCAAGCATCCCGACGGGCTCGAGGCCGTCCTGCGGCTCGCGGAGCGCTCGGACGTCTTCGTCCAGAACATGCGACCCGGCCTCGCCGATCGCGTCGGTCTCGGGTTCGAGGCGCTGCGTGCCCGGAATCCCCGCATCGTCTACTGCTCGCTCGGCGCGTTCGGCAAGGTGGGTCCCCTGCGGGAGCATCCAGGGTACGACCCGTTGATGCAGGCGGCCGGCGGGATCATGAGCATCACCGGCGAGCCAGATCGGCCGCCGGTGCGGCTCGGGATCTCGGCGATCGACCAGGGAACGGGCATGTGGGCCGTGATCGGGATCCTCGCCGCGCTGCGCGAGCGCGACGCGGACGGGAAGGCGAAGCTCGTCGAGACCTCGCTGTACGAGACGGCCGTCAACTGGGTCGCCTACCAGCTCGCCGGCTACCTCGGCAGCGGCCGGGTGCCGCGGCCGGCAGGAACGGCGCTCGGGATGATCGCCCCCTACCAGGCCTTCGAGGCTGCCGACGGCTGGGTGATGCTCGCCGCGGCGAACGACCGGCTCTTCTCGTCGCTCTGCGCGGCGCTCGGCCTGCCGGAGCTCGCCGACGATCCGCGGTTTCGCACGAACCCCGACCGGTGTGCTCACCGCGAGGAGCTGGCGGGCCTCATCCAGGAGCAGTTCCGGAGCCGTCCGGCCGCCGAGTGGCTCGACGTCTTGTTCGCCGCCGGCGTGCCCGCGGCGCCGGTGCAGGATCTCGCCGGTGTCGCGGCCCACGAGCAGACCGCAGCGCTCGAGCTGTTGCAGCCGCTCGAGCATCCGACGATTTCCGACCTTCGGCTCGTTCGGCTCCCGATCGAGGTCGACGACGAGCGCGTGCTCCACCGGGCCGCCGCGCCCTCGCTTGGGCAGCATACGAGCGAGATCCTCCGGGAGCTCGGATATGCCGACGCAGAGATCCGGCGCCTGCGCGAGGCCGGAGCGGTCGGCGGTGAGTAGACGACATGACGAAGGAGGAGCCATGAGCGACCGGCCGAGCGCCGTTCCGACCGTCCTGATCGACAACGACCGTGTCCGTGTCACCGAGTGGCGATTCGCGCCCGGTGCCGCCACCGGCTGGCACCGGCACGAGTACGACTACGTCGTCGTTCCCCTCGTCGAGGGCATCCTGCGCCTCGAGGAGACCGACGGCACCCGCGATGCGAAGCTGGCCGTCGGAGCGCCGTACTTCCGGCAGGCCGGCGTCGAGCACGACGTGCTGAACGCAAACGACTACGAGTTCGCGTTCATCGAGACCGAGCTGAAGTAGCCGGGTCTCATCCAGCCCGAAGCCGCCGCTGGCCCGTCAACGCGCCCGTGCGGGGGCGGCGACCGGGTCCGGATCCGGGCGCAGGAGCAGCGCGAGCACGAACGAGAGCACGCAGACGCCGAGGACGGCCCAGAGCGCGGCGGTGAGACCGGCCACGTCGGCGAGTACCCCGAGTAGCGCCGCGACCCCCGCACCGATCCCGATCGCAAGTCCGAGCGTGACCCCTGCGGCGAGGCCCATGTAGCCGGGCAGCGCATTCTGGGCGATCAGGACGAGCGGGTAGAAGTTCGCACCCTCGATCAGCCCGATCGCACCCATGACGATGAACATCCCGGTCGTGTCGACGACCGGCAGCAGCGCAGCGAGCGGGATCGCGAGCGCGAGCGACCAGACGACCACGGGGCGAAAGCCGATCCGGTCGGCGAGCCGGCCGCCGACGAGCGTCCCGACCGCGCTGGTGACGAGCATCGTGGCCACGGCGGCGTTCCCGAAGCCCTCGGACGTGGCGAGCACGGCGACCGCGTACAGCGGGACGTAGATCTGGAGCCCGAAGCCCACGATCGCCCGCGTCGTCGCCCCGCCGGCGGCGAGCCCGAACTGCCGCCAGTCGTTCTGCACCGCCAGCCGGGAGGCCCCGTGCTCCTCCTGCACGCGGAAGCGCTCGAGATAGCGAAGGCTCGACAGCACGGCCAACCCCGCGATGCCGATCACGGCCGCGACGAGCGGCGTTCCATGGAGGCCGATCCAGACCATGACGGGCGTCGTCAGGATCGGCCCGAGCGCGAAGCCGACGACCCCACCGACGGCGAACACCCCCATCCCGGCACCGCGACGGGCGGCCGACACGAAGCTCGCAAAGCGCACGGCTTCCGGATGGAAGGCGGCGACGCCGAACCCGCCCGCGAGCAGCGCAGCCGCCGTGGCCGCATAGCTCTCCACGAGCCCGACGATGGCGAGCCCCGCCGTCGCGAGCAGCAGCCCGGCCGGCATCAGCCAGCCCGCCCGCACCCTGTCGGCGTAGATCCCGAGGAGCGGTTGGAGCAGCGACGAGCCGAGGCTCGCCATCAGGAACAGCGCTCCGGCCGCCGCGTAGGAGTAGCCTCGATCCCGCACGAGGAAGGGGAGGATCGCGGGAATGCTGCCCTGGAAGAGGTCCGCGGCGAGGTGCCCCGACGACAGCACCGCGATCCCGCGGCGGTCGACGCCCTCAGGGATGAGCGCTCGGACGACCCGCTCGCGCATCTGCGCAAGCCTACCGAGCGGGTCGTGCGCGGCTCAGGAGTGCCGACCCCGCCAGGGCGGGAGCTGGCCGATCAGGAGGCAGTAGCCGTCGGGATCGTCCACACGCAGCTCACCGTTGGGCATGTGGTCGGGATGGAAGATCTCGCTCGCAGCGAGGTTGGCGCCGACGAGCCGCTCGCGCAGGGCCGCGAGGTCGTCCGTGTAGAGGTACAGGAGGACGGCCTGCTGTTCGGGATCGATGGGAGCCGACGCCCGCGCGACCATCAGGGAGGCCTCGCCGCTCTTCAGCCATGCCCAGTCGAGGACTCCGTCGACCCGCCGCGAGCTCACGACGGCGAATCCGAGCAGCCTGTAGAAGGCGGTCGACCGCTCGACGTCGGAGACGTGCGCGATCGGGACGAGGTCGTGGACGGTCGCGGGCGCCGGGGTCACGGCGCCATCGTGCCATGGTTCATGACGGTCTGCATGCCGGGCTCGACCCAACCGCCCTCCATGCCGTCCTCTGTCGACGGCGCGTTGCGGTCCATCTGCATGGCCGGCGTGTCGTCCTCGACGGAGAGCCCGGGCACGAGGCCCGGGTTCCAGGGTACGAAGAACGCCAGCACGATGAGCCCGACCCCGAACGCCCGCCCGAGCCCGCGGCCGTGCGCCCAGGTCTTCTCGAGCAGGATCAGCGCGGCCAGCCCCGCCATCCATGCGATGCTCATCACCCCGAAAGCAACGAACACGGCCATCAGGCTCCAGCAGCACCCGACGCAGTAGGCGCCGTGGTAGAGGCCGACGCGCAGGTCGCGCAGGCGGCCCCGGTACCCGCCGAAGTGCATGAGGAATCCGAGCGGCGACCGGCAGTGGGAGAGGCACCGATCCTTGAGCGGAGTCAGCTGGTAGGCGCCGCACACCGCGAGCAGACAGGCGGCGACCCAGGGGCCGGCGCCCGGACTGACGTCCAGCAGGCGCTGCGCGCCGACGAGGGCCAGGTATACGACAACCCCGAACGCCGTCCATGCGGCGAGATAGCCGGCGAGCAGAGCCACCGTGCGGGCTGCCCGGACACCTCCCGTCGAGCCGGCCCGGATCGTCCGGGCGTACAGCTGCCCGACCGGGGCCACCGACGGGAGCATCATCGCCGCCATCATCACGATCCAGAACCCGAGGAACCCGCCGAGGCTGCGACCCATCGGGCCGGGGCCGTTGCCCATCTCGTCCCAGGTGTCGACCGTCAGAGCCCAGCAGACCGCCGCCGCGGCGAGCAGCGCTGCCCAGAGGGATGCCGCAGCGACGCGGCGGCTCTCAGCCCTGCCAGACGAACGGGCTGATGTGGCCATTCTTGCCCGCGTTGTCGAACGAGAGCGAGAAGTCAGGGTCGTCGAAGCGTCCCACGATCCCCTTTGCGACCGGCAGCTCGGACGCCATCGGATGGAAGACGTTCTTGATCGTGAACGGCTCGCCGTTGCCGAGCAGGTCGATGTTCTCGAGCTCGAACTCGGCGATCCCCGGGATCTCGGCTCGACGGCGCTGTCCCTCGCCCGAATAGTGGATCGGGACGACCTTCACGCCCAGCATCTCCCCGATGAAGGGCTTCAGCATCTCCGGCATCCCGCCGTGGTCACCCGACAGGATCGTGAGCAGCGCCTCGCGCTGGCCCTCGGTCGCGCGCTCGTCGAGGTACAGCCCCACGCGCCAGTCGCCGTCGGCCATGCGGGCCGGCGTGTCGAGCACCATGACGAACGTGAGCCCGTCGAGCCGCGCCTCGTCGAGGTTGCCTTCCTCGATGTGGATGAACAGCGGCACCAGGCATCTGTCCTGCGTGGCCGGCGCCTGCAGCGCCGAGGCAATGCACGGGCACAGGACGTCGCACGAGCAGTTCTCGAAGTACTCACCCTTCAGCTGCCAGCTCATGGCGTTCCTCCTCCTCGGATACCGGGAGCGTACGCCTGCGGACACGGCGCGTCAACGTGCGCTTCGTCACGAAGCTCGTCGCGTCTCGCTCAGGGAAAGAGGTCACGCTCCCGGGGCATGATCACGTCGGTAGCGAGCCCCTCACCGGCCGGAGCCTCGTAGCCACGGACGAGCGCGGCCGGCACGCGGCGAGCCTTGCCCGTCGCGAGCTCGGCCGCCCCGGCCAGCTCGTCCGCGATGCAGATCACCGTTCCCTGCAGCTCGCGCCCGCGGGCGTCCCTCTGGCCGCGCAGGTCGAGCAGCGGCACGATGCCCGCGACCCCGATCGCCACATCGGTCGTTCCCTGCCGCCAGGCCCGGCCGAACGAGTCGGAGACGATCACCCCCGGCGCACAACCGAAGCGGGCGAGAAGCCCCTCGCGCAGGCGCCGTGCGGAGGCGTCCGGATCCTCCGGGAGCAGCACGACCCAGTCGTCTCCCGGTGCGTTCGACCGGTCGATTCCCGCCGAGGCACACACGAACCCGTGCGAGGTCTCGACGATCAGGAAGTCGTCGCGACGGCGTCTGACCGCTCTTGCCTCGGCGAGCACCGCGCCCACGTGGTCGCCGACGGGCACCCGGGCAACGCGGCCCTCGATCTTGGAGACGGCCTTCTGGGCGACGACGAGCACGTCGCCGGGCTCGAGCCCCCCCGCGACCCGCTCGATCGCATCGCCGAGCAGCGCGGCGAGATCGTCGCCCTGCCGGAGCTCGGGCAGGCCGGTGAGCGGGATGATGCGGATCTCGCCGGCCGGGCGCTCGCCCTGACCGCGGGGATCCGGATGCGGGGTCATTCAGGCAGGCCGGTGACCCGGAGCCCGGAGTTCGCGCGGTAGCGCCGGTTGATGTGGATCAGGACCGCCGTCAGCGGCTCGAGCCAGCGCGATGTCTCGAGCGGCCCGCAGTCGACGACGCGACCGGCGACGAGCTTCGAGCACAGCTCGGCGACGCGCGCCTTCGCATCCGGATCGTCACCGCAGAGGAGCGTGTCCTCGTCGAGCTCGTGCTCGAGATCGGCCAGCCCTCGCGCGCTCACCGTGTGCAGTGCCGCGACCACCCGGGCGCCGGGGGCCTCCCGGGCGGTGAGCTCGGCGAGCGAGACCGGGCCGGTCTCTGCGGAGGGGCGCCCGTCACGAAACACGACCGCGGTCGCGACGGAGACGGCGATCTTCCCCTCGAGCGACGACGCGAGCTCGGCGACCATCGTCTCGACGCCACGCCCGGGGATGGAGAGGAAGACGATGTCGCACCGCTCGCAGCACTCGGCGTTCGAGACGAACTCGTCCCGCGGCGTGCGCGATCCGATCAGCACCTCGTAGCCGGCACGACGGAGGCGACCGGCGACACCCTGCCCGAAGTCCCCGCTCCCTCCGACGATCCCGATCAACGACCTACCTCCTCCAGAAGCTGCCGCCCGACGTCGGCACGCCCGGCAGGATCGAGCATAACGGTGTCGCACACGACCGGGCGCAGGCCCCTCTCCGCAACCCGGGGAGCGAGGCCCGCATCGACGCGGTCGACCACGAACACCCCGGCCACGTACTCGTAGAGCGCCGCCACGCCCGCAGCGGACGGCTCGCTCCCGAGCGTCTCGAGCATGCCGACGAGCGGCCCACGGAGCGCCTTGCCGCCCACGATCGGAGAGACGGCGACGACCGTTTCCCGCCGCTCTCGCAGGGTCTCCATCACGCCCGGCACGGCGAGGATCGGGCCGATCGAGACGTAGGGATTCGACGGGGCGACCACGACGAGCTCCGCTTCCAGAAGCGCCTCGAGCACACCCGGAGCTGGTGCCGCATCGTCGGCTCCCTCGTAGCGGACGGCACGGACGGGATCCGCGTGACGCCGGCGGACGAACCAGGTCTGGAAGTCGAGCTCGCCCTCGTCGGTGAGCACGATCGTCCGGAGCCGATCGTCCGTGACGGGGAGGATCGATGCGGGGATGCCGAGCGCACGGCAGAGGCCGTCCGTGACCGCCGAGAGCGACTCTCCTGCCGCGAGCCTCCGCGTCCGGGCCAGGTGAAGGCCGAGGTCGCGGTCGCCGAGCGTGAACCAGGTCTCCTCACCCAGGCGCTCGGCCTGGGCGAGCGCCGAGTAGGTCTCGTCGCGCACGCCCCAGCCGCGCTCCTCGTCGAGCAGCCCGCCGAGCGTGTAGAGGATCGTGTCGAGATCGGGCGAGACACGGAGCCCGAGGAACTCGAGGTCATCCCCGACGTTCCCGATCGCAGTGACCCGACCCGGGCCGAGCGCGAGGGCGAGCGCATGCGCCATCCGGGAACCGCCGAGCCCGCCGCACAGCACCGCGACCTGCGGAGACAACTACGATCCCGTTTCCGTGCTCGCGATCGTGCCCGTCAACACGCCTGCCGACGCGAAGCGGCGCCTTGCGCCCGTCCTCTCCGCGGAGCAGCGCTCGACGCTCGTGCTCGTCATGCTCGAGGACGTGCTCGAGGCATGCCGGCGCACGAGCGCCGTCGACGGCGTCCTCGTCGTGACACCCGACCCGGCTGCCGCGCCTCCCGACGCAGCCGTGCTCCGCGACCCCGGTCGCGGCCATGCGACCGCGATCCAGCTCGCGCTCGCGAAGGCCGGCGAGGACGGCGCCGTCGTCGTGATGGCCGACTGCCCGCTCGTCCGGCCGGAGGCTCTCGACCGGCTCGCAGCGGCCGCCCGGCCGGTTGCCCTCGCCCCCGCGAGCGATGGCGGGACGAACGGGCTCGCGCTGCGCCCCGCAGACGCGATCGTCCCGGCCTTCGGGGTGGTCGACGGGGCGAGGGTCGTGATCGAACGCTGCCGCGCGGCGGGAATCGAGCCGGCCGTCATCGACGACCCCGGCCTCGCGCACGACATCGACACGCCCGAGGATCTCGACCATGTGCTCGAGGCCGGCGCGGGAACGCGAACACGCGTGTTCCTCGAGGGCGTGCTCAACGGCTCAGCCGGTCCGGCGTAGGCGCTCGCGCAGCTTCGTGGCGGCGTGCACGGTCTCCGTGTGCGGGACCGCGACACCGAGCTTCGCGGCGATCTCGAGCACCGCGCCGGTCATGCAGTCGAGCTCGAGCGGTTTGCCCGCATCGAAGTCCTGGAGCATGGACGTCCGGTGGTCGCCGACCGCGAACCCGGCCTCGAGCCGGCGCTCGATCGACACGGGAAGCTCGATCCCGAGCGCCGCGCCGACGGCCGCCACCTCCTCCATGACCGTTCGTACGATGGCCACCATCTCGGGAAGCTCGCCGACCTCGCCGAGCGTCGCTCCGGTCAGCGCCGTCACCGGGTTGAACGCCACGTTGCCGACCAGCTTCAGCCAGAGCTGACCGCGGATCCTGCTCTCGACCGGCGCCTTGAGCCCGCCCGCTTGAAACGCCTCCGAGATCGCACCGATGCGCTCCGTGACGTCGCCGTCGAGCTCGCCGATCGCAAACCGGGTGCCCTCGAAGTGACGGATCACGCCGGGCGCGACGATCTCGGCGGCGGGATAGCTGACACAGCCAACGATCCGCTCCGGCGCGATCGCGGCGGAGATCACGCCCCCGGGATCGACCGCCTCGACGACCGAGCCGGCGAGCGGACCGTCGAACCGCTGGAAGAACCACCACGGGACCCCGTTCTGGGCCGGCAGGAGCACGGTACCGGGCGAGAGGAGCGGCGCGACCTGCGGCAGGATGCCGGGAAGCGAGTAGGCCTTGAGCCCGACGAGCACGCAGTCGGCGCCGGAGACGGCCGCGAGGTCGTCCGTCGCCTCGGGCCGGGCGGCGAAGTCGCCGCGGCTCGAGAGCACCCGAACGCCGTCCTTGCGCATCGCGTCGAGGTGTGCGCCGCGGGCGATCAGGACGACCTCGGACCCGCCGCGTGCGAGCGCCGCGCCGGCATAGGCTCCGATCGCCCCGGCTCCGAGGACAGCGAATCGCATACACCGGGATCCTAGGCGGGCGGGTCGGGCAGCGGGCGCCTCCTCGGCGTCGCTTCCCGCCGTGCTCAGAAGGACATGCCGTGGAGCTCGACGGCGGTCAGGCGCAACTGCGTCGTGTCGGCCGACCCGACCGCGGCGTGCTGCCAGCGCAGCCGAAGCGTCGCACCGTCCCAGTCGGCCTCGGAGCCCGCGACGACGCCCGTGAGAACGACGCCGGACACGGTGACGAATCCCGACGTTCCCGGATTGGTGATGACGGCCACCTCGGCTGTCAGCGGCGTCGCCTCGTCGGCCGCGAACACCTGCGCGTACAGCGTCGTCAGGTCGTCGACCCGCCCGGTCGTCCGGGCCCGGACGTCGACCGTCAGGGCGGCCATGCCCGCGAAGCCTGCCGGCACATCGGTCAGCCGGGCGAAGTAGCTCCCGCTCGCCCTGTTGTTGTTCCGGACGTAGGTCGTCCCGTTGTCGGGGGTCGCGATCGTGTCGTCGATCGAGCTGAACAGGCTCGTCGTCCCACCGTTCTTGTCCCGGATCACCGCGCTCCGCGTGCCGTCCCCGTTCGGGAGCAGCGTGACCGGGCCTCCGCCGCCGGCGGGCGTGATCGTGACCGACACGATGGCCACGTTGCCATCGGCCGACCCGTCGTTCGCCCGGTAGCTGAAGCTGTCGGCGCCCGTCTCGCCCGCAGCCGGCTCGTAACGCAGCTGACCCGCGACGACCGACGCAACACCCTTCGACCCCTGCCCCACGATCCCGAAGCCAAGCGGATCGAGATCCAGGTCGACACACGCCGGCGCCACCTCCCCCGCCGTCCCCTCGGCAACCGTCAACGACACGTCCGAACAGCTCGGCGGCGTGTTCCCGCCGCCTCCTCGTACCCTCGCGTGCGTCCAGTCGGTCCAGCCCATGGTCTTGCCGATGGCCGCATCCCGAGTCGGGAAGGCCGTTCCGTACGCGAAGTTGACGAACCAGGGCTGCCAGGTGTCATCGCCCGTCGCCCACCAGCCGCCAAGCGCCTGATCGAGGTCGAGAATGAACTGCGCAGCCCGTCTCAGCGCCTGGCTCTCCCAGGCGAAGGCGTCGTACCCGCTCCGGAACAGGACCTCGGCCTCGATGAGAGCGCCCTGAAGTCCTCCCCACGGATAGCCGGTCGGGCAGGGTGGCCAGCGGAACGAGCACCCGCGACGCATCTCCTCGGGCATGGCGCCGCCGATCGCGTGCCCGTCCTTCACCGCTCCCGGCGGGTTGATCCCGACCGGCAGAGCAGGATCGGCCTGCCACGAGAGGTCGCCGTACTTGAACGAGGCATACGAGGAGCGGTCGCCGAGCCAGCCCTTGAAGACCTGCGCTGCCCGGGCGAGATCGACGGCGTCACCGAGGTACGCAGCGACCGCGACGCGGCTTCCTCCCGCCACACGGCCGTGGTTGTTCGCCCGGTTCTCGTCGTTCGAGATCAGCGACCCGTCGGAGAAGACCTCGTGACGCACGCCGGCGAGCCACGTCCGAAACTGGGCGTCTCTCGCCGCGTCGAAGCTCGCGAGGTCGATCAGGTCAGCAGCGAACACGTACGAGTCGAGGTTGCGCCCGAGGGTGACCGCCTGGCCCCCGTCTTCCGTCCCGATCGCGCCCATGATCGCGTCTGCCGCCTTCAGGCGGTAGAGCGCTTCGCCCGTCCGCACGTAGACGAGCGCGACGGCGAGCGTCCGCACGTCGTGGTCGGAGTTGTAGTCGCCGAGGTCGGGCAGGCCGAGGTTCCCGTCTGCTGTCGCCTTGACGCGATCCCAGGCCGGCCCGCTCATGGGCAGTGCCGCGATCTCGCCAGGCGTGAGCCAGATTCCGACCGTCGCCGCCGGCGCGGGCGCCGCCGCGAGCGTGAGCGAGAGGGTCGCGAGCACTGCCCCTGCCGCAAGGAGACGCCGCATCGCACGAGTCTGCCACTTCGGGACGTTCGATACAAGGGCGGGACAGCGACGGAGCGCGGGCGACCCGGGACGAGCGGCAGGCGACATGCAAGCATTTGGCCACTTCGCCGCTCGTCACTCTCGAGAGGACGATCGTCGCGCGGCCGACCGAAGGAGAGAGACATGATCACGAAGCGCGTGCTCACCGTCGTCGTCGGCACCGCGGTTGCGGCATCGGTCTGCGCCGTCCTGCCGGACGCAGCGGCCGGCCAGCCCGCCGCCGCCCGGTGCCATGCCTCGCAGCTCGTCGGCAAGGTGCGCCAGGCGAGCGGTGCCGCCGGCACGATCGCGCTCAGCATCTCGTTTCGCAACGTCTCGCCCCGGGCGTGCGCGGTTGAGGGCTTCCCGCGGCTGCGGCTGCGCCAGGCCGGCCACGCGCTGCCCACGAGCGTTCGGCACGGCGGGCTCGCGTTCCTCGAGCGTCCCGCTCACCGGGTGACAGTCCAGCCCGGCAAGGTCGCCACGCTGCTCGTTGCCTACTCCGACGTGCCCGTGGGATCGGAGACCCACTGCCGGATGGCCGACGCGCTCGTCGTCCACCTCGACGCCGGGAGCGGCCGCGTCCGGGTTCCCGCCGAGATCGGCGCCTGCGGCCACGGCCGCCTGTACGAGTCGCCGTTTCTCGCAGGACGCGTCGACGTCGCGTAGGCGGATCCCGGGTCGGTCGGCGGCCGGGCCGCGCGCTCAGTCGCCGTAGATCGCGGCTGCGACCCGGCGGCGCTGGAGCTTCCCGGTCGGGGTCCGGGGGATCTCCGGGAGGACGTGAATCACCGCCGGCACCTTGACGGCGGTGAGGCGCTGGCGGCAGTGCTCGATCAGCTCCCGCTCGTCGACGGCGTCGGAGAGGGCGACGGCGGCGGCCACGACCTCGCCGTACTTCTCGTCCGGGATTCCGAACACCGCCGCGTCGGCGACCGCGGAGTGGGCCTTCAGCGTCTCCTCGACCTCGCCGGGCGAGATGTTCTCGCCGCCGCGGATGATCAGCTCCTTGATCCGCCCGACGAGTCGCAGATACCCGTCCTCGAGGACGCCCTGGTCGCCGGTCCGGAACCAGCCGTTCCGGAAGGACTCGGCATTCGCCTGCGGGTTGGCGAGATAGCCCGGCGTGAGGCCGGGCCCCGAGATCGCGACCTCGCCCGGCATCCCGGGCGGGAGCTCGGCCCAGTCGGGAGCGACGATGCGGACATCCGCGCCGGTCGGGACTCCGACGGTTCCCGGCTTCCGGGGACGCGGGGGCAACGGGTTCGCCGCCATCTCGTGGGAGGCCTCCGTCATGCCGTACGCCTCGAGCATCGGCACGCCGTAGACGGCCTCACAGCGGGCGAGCAGCTCCGGAGAGAGCGCGGACGAGCACGAGCGCACGAAACGAAGCGCCGTCGCCGCAGGCGGGGCGGCGCGCTCGAGCAGCATGTGGTGGATCGTCGGGCCGGCCGAGAACCAGGTCACACCGAGCTCGCCGAGCTGGCGCCAGAACCGCCCCGGCGCCAGACGGCGCGGAACGGCGACGGCTCCTCCCGCCGCCAGCGTCGCGAGCGTCGAGGCGACGAGCCCGTGCACGTGGAAGAGAGGCATCGCGACGTACGAGACATCGGCTGCGGTGAGCTCGTAGTGCCGCGCGATCGACCGCGCGGATGCGACGAGGTTGCGCTGCAGCAGCGGCACCTGTTTCGGCCTGCTCGTCGTCCCGCTCGTGTGCAGGAGGATCGCGATTTCCTCCGGCCCGCCGGCCGGGTAGCCGGCTGCCGGGACGCCCGGCAGGAGGCTCGCCCGCCCGTCCTGGGAGCCGACCTCGACGATACGCGTCGGTGCCGACACCGCGGCCCGCGCGGCCGCGCCCTCTCCCTCGGGAAGCAGGAGCACGCGGGGCGCGAGATCGGTGAGATAGAAGGCGTACTCCTCGGCCGTGTAGGCCGGGTTGAGCGGAGCGGCTGCCGCGCCGAGCGCCGTCACGGCGAGCAGCAACTCGACAATCTCAGGGCCGTTCGGAAAGGCCAGGCAGACCCGATCGCCGCTCTTTACCCCGAGGCCGGCCAGGCCCCGCGCGAGGCGATCGACGCACTCCGCGAGCTCGCCGCGGGTCAGGGCCAGGCCGTCGTCCGGCGAGACGAGGGCAGGTGCGGCGGCATCGCCAGACCCGTAGACGACCGAGAGGGGCTCGAACACGTCGCTCACGCTCGACGAGCCTAGCCGACCGCCCGGGACGACTGTGGTTGAATACGCCTTGCCGTGACCGGGACCGACGTCCTCTGGAAGGCACGCCGCGGTGACCGGCTCGACGCCGGTGAGGCGCACGACCTCGTACGGCTCGAGCCCGTCGCGCTGCTCGGCCCGGCGCAGGAGCTCCGCGCGCTCGGGCACGGGACCCGGATCACGTTCTCGCCGAAGGTCTTCATCCCGCTCACGAAGCTCTGCCGGGACGTCTGCCACTACTGCACGTTCGCGCAGCCCCCACGACGCGGCGAGCAAGCATTCCTGACGGCGGACGAGGTGCTCGAGCTCGCACGGGCAGGCGCGGCGGCCGGCTGCCACGAGGCGCTGTTCACGCTCGGCGACAAGCCAGAGCTGCGCTACCGCGTCGCACGCGAGGAGCTCGCCGCGCACGGATGCGAGTCCACGCTCGAGTACCTGACGAAGATCGCGGGGCTCGTGCTCGCCGAGACCGGGCTGCTCCCCCACGCCAATCCCGGCGTGCTGACGGCCGCCGACCTCCGTGCTCTCCGGGCGGTCTCCGTCTCGCAGGGGATCATGCTCGAATCGGTCTCGGAGCGCCTGTGCGAGCGCGGCGGCCCCCACTTCGGGTCGCCGGACAAGCATCCGGCCGCCCGCCTCGAGACGCTGCGCCTCGCGGGCGAGCTCGCGGTGCCGTTCACGACCGGGATCCTGATCGGGATCGGCGAGACCCGCGCGGAGCGGATCGACGCCCTGCTCGCCGTGCGGGACATCCACGATCGCTTCGGACACGTCCAGGAGGTGATCGTCCAGAACTTCCGGGCGAAACCCGGAACGCGGATGGCGGATCACCCGGAGCCCACGCTCGACGAGCTGCTCTGGACCTGCGCGGCCGCACGGCTCGTGCTCGGGCCGGCGATGAACATCCAGGCGCCGCCGAATCTCTCCTACGAGGAGTTCCCGCGCCTGCTGGACGCGGGGATCAACGACTGGGGCGGCATCTCGCCGGTGACGATCGACCACGTGAACCCGGAGGCCCCCTGGCCCGAGCTCGAGCGTCTCGGACGCGCGACCCGCAGCCGCGGTCTCGAGCTCGCTCCGCGGCTGCCGATCTACCCGGAGTACGCCGCCGAGCTCGACCGCTGGTGCGAGCCCGCGGTGGCGACCGCGGTCAAGCACCGCGCCGACGCCTCGGGCCTCGCGCGCAACGACGACTGGTGTGCCGGCTCCGCCGCCCCGATTCCGACCGCGTTCCGGCCGCTCGCGCTCGAGCACGACGCACCCGACCTCCCCCCGCCCCACGGCTTCTCGGTCACGTCGACGATCGGCCGGTTCGGGCTCGGGATCGGCTCCGGGGTCCGCGAGGCGCTCGCCAAGGTGGCCGAGGAGGTCGAGCTCGAAGAGGACGACGTCGAGGCGCTCTTCCAGGCCCGCGACCGCAGCCTCCAGGCCGTCGTCCGCGCCGCCGACGACCTCCGGAAGGAGGTGTCCGGGGACGTCGTGAGCTACGTGGTGACCCGGAACATCAACTACACGAACGTGTGCTACTTCCGGTGTGGGTTCTGCGCGTTCTCGAAAGGCAAGCTCGCCGAGAACCTGCGCGGTCCCGCCTACCTCGTCCCGCTCGACGAGGTGCTGCGCCGCTGCCACGAGGCCTGGGAGCGCGGTGCGGTCGAGGTCTGCCTCCAGGGCGGCATCCACCCCGGCTTCACGGGCGACTACTACGTCGAGCTCTGCGAGGCGATCACGCGCGAGCTGCCAGAGCTCCACGTCCATGCGTTCTCGGCGCTCGAGGTCTGGCAGGGCGCGGCGACCCTCGGGCTGCCCCTCCCGCCGTACCTCGAGCGCCTCGCAGCGGTCGGGCTCGGCTCGCTGCCGGGGACGGCGGCCGAGATCCTCGACGACGACGTCCGCCTCCTCCTTTGTCCGGACAAGGTCAACACGGCCCAGTGGCTCGAGGTCCACGCGGCAGCGCACCGGGCCGGGCTGCGCTCGACCTCGACGATCATGTTCGGCTCTGTCGAGGCGCCGAAAAGCTGGGCAAGGCACCTGCTGGCGCTGCGCGAGCTCCAGCGTTCCACGGGAGGGTTCACGGAGTTCGTGCCGCT
Organism: Gaiellales bacterium; assembly: GCA_046330455.1. Taxonomy (GTDB): domain Bacteria; phylum Actinomycetota; class Thermoleophilia; order Gaiellales; family Gaiellaceae; genus CAVQXR01. The sequence goes on along the minus strand of JAXLSU010000008.1, from coordinate 142,608 downwards.
CCCGTTCGTCCACATGGAGGCACCGATCTACCTGGCCGGCCGCGCCCGCCGGGGACCCACCTTCCGGGAGGCCCTGCTCATGCACGCGGTCGCACGGCTGGCGCTCCACCCGGTGGTGACGAACATCCAGGCCTCGTGGGTGAAGCTCGGCGTCGACGGCGCCCGCGCCGCCCTGCGCGCAGGGGCGAACGATCTCGGCGGGACGCTCATGAACGAGTCGATCTCGCGCGCCGCCGGTGCGGCGCACGGGCAGGAGATGCCGCCCGAGGCGATGGAGGAGGCGATCCGCTCGATCGGACGGACGCCACGGCAGCGCACGACCCTGTACGGCACGCCCGAGCGGGAGCGGATCGCCGCCTCCTTCGGCGCCGCCGGGCTCATCGAGCCGGACAACCCGAAGATCGACACGACCGGCCTGCGCCGCCCCGACCGACTCGTCCGTCCCGGCCTCGCAACCGGCTGAATTGGACGGCGGCTCCGGGGCCACCCCGGACCACCACCCGATTCCATCGTAACGCGGATTTCCGCGCGGGTGGTGCGCGGATCGTGCCGGTTTACGCGCGCCACGTGAACGATTCTCCGCGCCATGTGAACGAGGGGTACGAGCGTCGCCGCGGCCCCGGGTGCGCGCCCTCGTCCGACCGCGGAGCGTCTACGCTGAACGACCGTGAGCGACTCGGCGGCGCGGATGGTGATGGAGCGGGCAGACCGGCTCGGCGCCCTGACCGAGGTCCCGGGCGAGCTCACGCGGCCGTACGGGTCCCCCTCGCTGCTCTCGGCCCTCGACGCCGCCGCTGCCTGGCTCGAGGACGCGGGCCTTCGCACGCGACGCGACGCGATCGGGAACGTGATCGGCCGGCGCGGCGACCCTGACGCACCGACCGTCGTGCTCGGATCGCACCTCGACTCGGTACGCAACGCGGGTCGCTACGACGGTCCGCTCGGGGTGCTCGTGGCGATCGCCGCCCTCGCCGCGCTGCGGGACGAGCCGCTGCCCTTCGCCGTCGAGATCGTGTGCTTCGCCGATGAGGAGGGCCTTCGCTACCGGGCCTCGTATCTCGCGAGCCGGGCCTACGCGGGCCTGCTCGCCCGTGACGAGCTCGCTCTCGCCGACGCTGACGGCGTCCCGCTGGCCGCAGCGATCCGGGCCATGCGGGGCGATCCCGACCACGTGGCCGGCGTCTCGTCGTTCCCGGCCGAGCTCGCCGCCTATCTCGAGGTCCACATCGAGCAGGGGCCCGTGCTCCAGGAGGAAGGCCTCCCGGTCGGCATCGTCACCGCGATCGCGGGACAGAGCCGAGGGTTCGTCGACCTGATCGGCGAGGCAGGGCATGCGGGCAACACACCGCCCGGGCTACGCAGGGACACCCTGCCGGCCGCCGCCGAGCTCGTGCTCGCAGTCGAGCGCGAGATGCACGCGACGCCCGGCCTCGTTGCGACGGTCGGCCGGATCGAGAACCATCCGAACGTCGGGAACGTGATCCCCGGGCTCACGACGCTCAGCTACGACGTTCGTCACCAGGACGACGCGGTGAAGCACGAGGCGGTCGACCGTCTGAGGGCCGAGGCGGCGGCAGGCTGCGAGCGGCGCGGTCTGCGGCTCGACTGGCGCAACCTCCAGGATCACGATGCCGTGCCCATGTCTCCGCGCCTGCGCGCGGTGCTCGCACGTGCCTGCACCGCGGCGGGCACGCCCGCCCTGGAGCTCGGAAGCGGCGCCGGTCACGATGCCGTCTCGATCGCCCACGTGACCCCGGAGGTCTCGATGCTGTTCGTCCGTTGCCGGGACGGGATCAGCCACCATCCCTCCGAATCCGTCCGCGAGGACGACGTGGCCGTCGCGATCGAGGTCGTCGTCTCCTTCCTTCGCGAGCTCGCCCGTGGCTGAGCACGAACTCGTCGTGCGCGGCGGGAGGCTGGTGCTCCCCGGGGGCGTCGTCGAGGCGGATCTCGCGGTCGACGGAGGTGTGATCGCCGCGATCGGCCCGGAGCTCGCAGGCGCCGCGTCAGAGCTCGACGCCCGCGGGCTCCACGTGCTCCCGGGAGGCGTCGACCCGCACGTCCACTTCGACGAGCCCGGCCGCGCCCACTGGGAGGGGGTCGACTCGGGCAGCCGCTCGCTCGCCGCGGGCGGCTTCACGTGCTACGTGGACATGCCGCTCAACAACGACCCCGTGACCGTCGACGGGCCGAGCTTCGACGTGAAGCTCGGGGCGATCCGGGATCGCTCCCACGTCGACTTCGCGCTCTGGGGCGGGCTCGTGAAGGGCAACGTCGACCGGCTCGAGGAGCAGCACGAGCGGGGCGTCGCCGGCTTCAAGGCGTTCATGTGCCACTCGGGAATCGACGAGTTCCCCGCGGTTGACGACCTGTCGCTCTACGAGGGCATGCAGGAGATCGCGCGGCTCGGCTCGATCCTGCTCCTGCACGCCGAGAACGCCGCGATCGTCGCCGGGCTCTCCGCCCGCGCCCGCGAGCTCGGCCAGATCACGCCGAGGGGCTTCCTCGCCTCTCGCCCCCCGATCGCCGAGCTCGAGGCGATCTCGCGCGCGATCCTCATGGCCGAGGACACGGGCTGCAGCACCCACATCGTGCACGTCTCGCTCGCCGCGGGCGTCCGCCTCGTCGCGGAGGCGCGCGCACGAGGAGTCGACGTCTCGTGCGAGACCTGCCCCCACTTCCTGCTCTTCACCGAGGACGAGCTCGATCGCGTCGGCCTGCCCTTGAAGTCGGCGCCTCCCGTTCGCTCCCGCGCCGAGCGCGACGCCCTCTGGGAGCTGCTCGAAGACGGGACATTCGACATGATCACCTCGGATCACTCCCCGGGCCACCCGGACGTCAAGCAGGGCGACTTCTTCGCTGCCTGGGGCGGGATCTCGGGTTGCCAGTCGACGCTGCAGCTCCTCCTTGCCGCCGGCCACACGGAACGGGCGCTGCCGCTGTCCCTGCTCGTCCGGGCAACCGGCGCAAGCGCGTCCGCGCGGTTCCGGCTCCCCGGGAAGGGTGCGCTCGAAGTGGGCGCAGACGCCGACCTCGCCCTCGTCGACCTCGACTGGGCCGGCAGGGTGGAGCTCGAAGACCTGCATTACCGCCACAGGTACTCCGCCTACGCGGGCCTTCCGATCCGCGGGCGCATCGTCCGCACGCTGCTGCGTGGCCTGACCGTCTACGAGGACGGCCGGTTCGCGACGACCCCATCCGGCCGCTTCCTGCGGCCGGGCCGAAAGGAGACCGACCCGTGGCTTCGCTGATCTCGATCGACGCAGGCCCGTTCACCTTCACTGCCCGCCTCGAGGAGGAGAAGGCACCGCGGACGGCGGCCTTCTTCCGCACGATGCTCCCCTATCGCAGCTCCCTCATCCAGGCTCGCTGGAGCGGGTTCGCGGCCTGGATCCCGATGGGCTACGAGCTCGACGTTCCACTGCCGCCCGAGAACGCGACGACGATCCCGAACGCGGGCGACGTGCTCTTCTACCCGGGCGGCGTCTCCGAGGTCGAGATCTTGTTCCCCTACGGCCCAACGTACTTCGCGAGCGTCGCCGGCCCCCTTGCGGGCAACCACTTCCTCACCGTCCTCGAGGGTCGAGAGCACTTCGAGGCCCTCGGGCGTATGGTGCAGTGGGAAGGGGCGCAGGACATCGTGTTCGAGGCGATCTGAGGGAGGCGCCATGCATCTCAGCCCGAAGGAGGTCGACCGGCTGCTGCTGTTCCTCGCGGCCGAGCTGGCCCGGCGCCGGCGCGCCCGCGGCGTCCGTCTCAACTACCCGGAGGCACGGGCGCTGATCGCCGACGAGATCTGCGAGGGAGCACGCGACGGGCTGAGTGTCGCCGAGCTCATGGGCCTCGGGCAGGAGCTGCTCACGACCGACGACGTGATGCCCGGCGTCGCGAAGCTCGTCGGGACGCTCCAGGTCGAGGCGATGTTCCCCGACGGGCAGAAGCTCGTCACGATCCACGACCCGATCCAGCCCGGCCGCGAGCCGGTGACGGGCCCCGAGCCGGGCGAACTCCAGGTCGCCGACGGGGAGATCGAGCTCAACGCGGGACGCGAGACGGCGACGGTCGCGGTGACGAACGTCGGCGACCGCCCGGTGCAGGTGGGATCGCACTTCCACTTCTTCGAGGTGAACCCTGCGCTGCGATTCGACCGGGCCGCGGCGTTCGGCATGCGGCTCGACATCCCGGCAGGCACCGCGACGCGATTCGAGCCGGGCGAGGCCCGGGAGGTCGGGCTCGTCGCGTTCGGGGGACGCCGCGAGGTGTTCGGGCTCAACCGGCTCACGGAGGGCTCGACGCTCGGCGACGACCGACTCGCGCAGGCGCTCGCCCGGGCCCTGGCCGGGGGCTACGAGGGCGTGTCCTGATGGGTCGCCGGATCAGCAGGCGCGCCTACGCGGAGCTGTTCGGCCCGACGGTCGGCGACCGCGTCCGCCTCGGCGACAGCGATCTCTGGGCAGAGGTCGAGAGGGACTACGCCGTCTACGGAGACGAGTGCGTGTTCGGGGGCGGCAAGACGCTCCGGGATGGCCTCGGGGCCCACGGCGGGATCACGGCCGCGGACGGCGCGCTCGACTTCGTGATCACGAACGCCCTCGTCGTCGACGCCGTCCAGGGAATCGTGAAGGCCGACATCGGGATCAAGGACGGACGGATCGCCGGGCTCGGCAAGGCCGGCAACCCCCAGCTGATGGACGGCGTCACCGACGGGATGGTGATCGGCGCGAACACCGACGTGCGGGCAGGCGAGGGGATGATCGCGACCGCCGGCGGCATCGACGTGCACGTCCACTTCGATTCGGCCGGGCTGTGCGACGAGGCGATCGCGGCAGGCATGACCACGCTCCTCGGTGGTGGGCTGGGCCCGGTGACGGTCGGGATCTGCTCGTCGGGCACCGAGAACCTCGGGCGGATGCTGCAGGCGGCGGATGGCTTCCCGCTCAACTTCGGCTTCCTCTCGAAGGGCTCCGCCTGGTCGGTCGGGCCGCTGCTCGAGCAGGTCCGGGCCGGCGCGATCGGGCTCAAGATCCACGAGGACTGGGGTGCGATGCCTGCCGTGATCGAGGCGTCGCTCGCCGCGGGCGACGATCTGGGCGTGCAGGTGCAGATCCACACCGACACGCTCAACGAGTCCGGCTTCTTCGAGCACACGCTGCGGGCGATCGGAGGCCGGACGATCCATACGTACCACTCCGAGGGGGCCGGCGGAGGCCACGCCCCCGACATCATCCGCGTCGCGGGCGAGGCGAACTGCCTGCCGTCCTCGACGAATCCGACGAACCCCTACACGCTGAACACGTTCGACGAGCACCTCGACATGGTCATGGTCTGCCACCACCTCAACCCCCGCGTGCCCGAGGACGTGGCGTTCGCGGAGTCCAGGATCAGGCGGGAGACGATCGCCGCCGAGGACGTGCTGCACGATCTCGGCGCGATCTCCGTGATCGGCTCCGACTCGCAGGGAATGGGACGGATCGGCGAGACGATCGCCCGGACGTGGCAGGTCGCCGCCCACATGAAGGCCGAGCGGGGCTCGCTGCCGGCCGATTTCGGGACGGGGAACGACAACGCGCGAATCCGTCGCTACCTGGCCAAGTACACGATCAACGCGGCGCGCATGTACGGGATCGATCACGAGGTCGGCTCGCTCGAGGTCGGAAAGCTCGCCGACATCGCGCTGTGGGAGCCGAAGCTCTTCGGGATCAAGCCGGAGGTCGTGCTGAAGGGAGGGTTTCCCGCCTGGTCGGTGATGGGCGAGTCGAACGCGTCCCTCATGACGTGCGAGCCGCTCCTCTACCGACCCCAGTGGGGGGCGTACGGAGGTGCGAAGCGCCACGTGTCCGTGACGTTCATGGCCGGAGCCGCGATCGAGGCCGGCGTGCCCGAGCGGCTCGGGCTCGGCTCCCGGTGTGTCGCCCCTCGCGGCTGCCGGGAGCTGACGAAGTGCGACATGCTCTGGAACGACGCGCTGCCCGAGATCCGGGTCGACCCGGAGACCTACCGCGTCGAGGTCGACGGCCAGCTTGCGACCTGCGAGCCCATGACCCGCGTGCCCCTCGGCCCCCTGTACGTCCTGAAGTGACCGGCGGGCCCCGCAGCTGATGCACGCGCAGGCGGTCCGGATCGGCATCGGCGGCCCGGTCGGGTCCGGGAAGACCCGCCTGATCGAGCGGCTCCTCCCGCTTCTTGCCGGCCGCGGTCAGCGCGTCGCCGTGATCACGAACGACCTCGTCACGACCGAGGATGCAGAGCGCCTGCAGGCCGGCGGGCTGATCGCTCCGGAGCTCGTCGTGGGAGTCGAGACCGGCGCGTGCCCGCACACGGCGATCCGGGAGGATCCGTCCGTCAACCTCGCCGCGGCCGAGCGGCTCGAGCGCGATCACGGCCCGCTCGACCTGCTGCTGATCGAGTCGGGAGGAGACAACCTCGCCTCGACGTTCTCCGCCGATCTCGTCGACCACTGGCTCTACGTCATCGATGTGGCCGCGGGCGACGACATCCCGCGCAAGCGCGGCCTCGGGATCACCCAGGCCGACCTGCTGGTCGTGAACAAGATCGACCTCGCCCCCCACGTCGGGGCCGACCTCGACCGCATGCGGCGGGATCTCGCCGACGTCCGGCCCGGCCGGCCCACGGTCTACACCGACCTTCGCAACGAGGGCGCGGCCGCGGTGCTGGCACACCTCGAGCGGGCCGTCCTCTTCGACCGTGAGCTCGCTCGCACCGGCCGCCGGAGTTGACGCCGGCGCCGGGCACGGCGACGGGCTGCTCGACCTCCGCTTCCGGCTCGCGCCCGGCGGTCGCACCGTTCTCACGCGACGTCGCCAGCGATTCCCGCTCCGGATCACCGTTCCGCTCGAGCTCGATCCCGGGCTTCCCGGGATGCCGTTCGTGTACGTCCAGAACCCCACCGGAGGGGTCTTCGCCGGCGACCGTCTGACGACGCGAATCGACGCCGGCCCGGGTACGCGCGTCCATCTCACGACCCCTGCCGCCACGCGCGTCCACCGGATGGACGGCGGCAGCGCGGAGCAGCTGACCGAGCTCGAGATCGGCGAGTCCGCCTACGTCGAATCGATCCCCGAGCCGATCGTTCCGCAGGCCGGCTCGCGGCTGCGCTCGCGGGTCGCCGTGACCCTCGCCGCGAACGCCTCGTTCGTCGGCGCCGAGCTCGTGACGCCCGGACGGGTAGCCCGCGGGGAGGTCTTCGACTACGGGCTCGTCGAGCTCGAGACGAGCATCACCGATGCGACCGGTCGCAGGCTCTGCACCGATCGCATCGTTCTCGAGCCGGGGCGACGCGCTCCTGCCGCGCGCGGTCTCCTCGCGGGGCCGTCCTATCTCTGCACGGTGGTCGCACTCGCGCCGGGGCACGACACGGAGGCCCTCGCCGCGGCCGTCGACGAGCGCCTGTCCGAGCGGGTGGGCACCGCCGCCGCCGCCGGGACACTGCCCCACGGCGCCGGAATCGTGGCCAGGGGGCTGGCGCCGTCCCTCCCCGTCGCGCTCGTCGTGCTCGATACCGTCTGGTCGTACGCCCGGCGGCAGCTGCTCGGGGCGCCGCCCCCACCGCGGAGGAAGTGATGCTGCACGTCACGGAGATCCTCGGCGATGCCGGAGAACCTCGCTTTGCCTCGAGGAAGCGAGAGACGGTCCTCGTCTCCTCGGGCGACGCCTCGAAGCGACGCCTGCGGCTCACGACCGAGGTGGGAACGGACGTGGCCGTTGATCTTCCCCGGGGCTCCTACCTCCGCGAGGGCGCAGTCCTCGCCGACGACGGTCGCCTGATTGTCGTCGTCGAGCGCGCCGAGGAGGAGGTGCTCGTCGTGCGGATCTCCACCGACCTGCCCGCGTCCGACCTGGTCGAGGCCGCCGCCCGCATCGGGCACGCGTTCGGCAACCAGCACGTTCCCCTCGACGTGGACGGAGGTGCGATCCTCGTGCCGATCACGACGAGCGCGGCGCTCGCCGAGCAGACCGTTCGCGCGCTCGGCCTGACCGGGATCGACGTGGGTGTTACCTCCGCACGCCTCGGTCGGCTGCGGCCCCTCGGCTCACCCGCCCACGGGCACGGCCACGGGCACGCCCATGAGCACTGAGCCCGACGCGCTCCTGGCCGCGCTGCAGCTCTCCGACTCGGCGTTGCCGATCGGTCGCTTCGCCCACTCCCACGGGCTCGAGAGCCTGCTCGAGCTGGATCCGCAGCTTGACGAGGCCGGCCTCGCCGAGGTCGTCGAGACGGCCCTCCTCGAATCCGCCTGCCCGCTCGACGGGGCCGCCGTCGCCGTAGCCCATCGGGCGGGAACGACCGGGGAGCTCACCGCCCTCGACGCGGAGGTGACGGCACGCAAGCTCACCCCCGGAGCCCGCGAGGCGTCACGGTCGTGCGGGCGGCGGCTCGCGGCGCTCGCGCCGGCACTCGGCACCACCGAGCCGGCCACGGCGTTCGCGGCCCTCGTCCGCCGGGAGGGAAGCGACGGGAACCTGCCGATCGTGGCGGGAGCCGTCGCAGCGTCCCTCGGTCTCTCCGTCGAGGACGCGGTCCTCGTCGAGCTGCGCGGCTTCGGTGCCGGGCTCCTGTCGGCGGCCGTCCGGCTCGGACGGCTCTCGGCGCTCCGCGCGCAGGTGCTCCAGCGCCGGCTCGCTCCCCGCCTCGAGGAGGCGGCGGCCGCCGCGGTCCGCATGGAGCTCCGGGACGCGCACTCGAGCGCGGTCGAGCTCGAGCTCGCGTCGCTGCTGCACGCGCGCCGGGGCCCGCGCCTGTTCGCCACGTGAGCGGTGGGCCCCCGCGGTTGCACAATTCGTCCGTGGATCGGGAGGCATGGCAGCGACGTGCCCGTTCATTCGGCGGTATCGCCGAGACCTACGGGCGCTACCGGCCCGGCTACCCGCCGGAGGCCGTCGCCTGGCTGTTCGGACCGGAGGAGAAGCTCGTCCTCGACCTCGGGGCCGGAACGGGCAAGCTGACGGCGGCGCTCGTCGGTGCGGGCCGCCGGGTCGTGGCCGTCGAGCCCGACCCGCAGATGCGGGCCGCGTTCGCCGTGACCGGGCCCGGAGCGGAGCTCTCCGCAGGGACGGCCGAGCGGATCCCCCTCCCCGCTGCCTCCGTCGATGCCGCCGCGGTCGGGCAGGCCTGGCACTGGTTCGATCCGGCCCGAGCCCTCGCCGAGCTCGCGCGCGTGCTCCGCCCCCGGGGCACGCTCGGGATCCCTGGAACAGCCGTGACGTGTCCGTGCCGCTCATGGCCGAGCTCGCCGCGGTCATCGAGGGACCGGACGGGGCTGGCGGCTGCCACGGCGAGGAGTCCGCCGGCGAGCTCGGGCCGGCGTTCACGCCGGTCGAGCGTGCCGTCTTCCACCACGTGCAGACGCTGGACGTCGACGGGCTCGTCGGCCTCGTCGCCTCGCGCTCGCACACGATCACGATGCCCGGGCCGGAGCGGTCGGCGCTGCTCGCAAGGGTCGGGGAGATCGGGCGGCGCGAGAGCGCCCGCACCCCGGACGGCTCGATCCGGGTGCCGTACCTCGCGGTCTGTCACCGGGCACGCCGCGTTGACTAACGAGCGTTCGTTCGCTACCGTCCGGCCGATGCCTGACGAAGCACGCGTGGTGATCGTCGGCGGCGGCATCGCCGGCTGCAGCCTCCTCTATCACCTCTCGACGCTCGGTTGCACCGACACGCTCCTGCTCGAGCAGCATGAGCTGACGAGCGGAACGACGTGGCACGCGGCCGGGCTCTGCACCCAGTTCAGCGGGAGCTACAACCTGATGGGGCTCCTGAAGCGAAGCGTCGAGCTCTACGAGACGCTCGAGGAGGCCACGGGACAGCCGGTCGGGTATCACCGAACAGGCTCGCTCCGCCTCGCCGAGAGTGCCGATCGGCTCGACGAGTTCCGCCACGTCGCAGGGGTCGCGGCCCTGCTCGACGTCCCGTTCGAGCTCGTCTCGCCCGAGCGTGCCGCGGAGCTGTTCCCGCTCATCGACCCCCGCGGGGTCGTGGCCGCTGCGTACCTGCCCACCGACGGCTGGGTCGACCCGACGAGCGTCGCGAACGCGTTCGCGAAGGGCGCCACGGCTCGCGGCGCCCGGATTCGCCGCCACACGGAGGTGACCGGGCTGGAGCGGACGACCGGCGGCTGGCTGCTCGAGACCGGCGAGGGGCCGGTACGGGCCGGAACCGTCGTGTGCGCCGCAGGCCAGTGGTCCCGGGAGCTCGCGGCGATGGCAGGCGCACAACTGCCGATCGTCTCGATGCCGCACCACTACGTGCTCACCGACCCGGTCGACGGGCTCGGGAGCGAGAAGCCGGAGCTGCCGGTGCTCAGGGATCCCGCGGCCGGCTTCTACGCCCGCCAGGACGGCGACGGGCTCCTCGTCGGGCCGTTCGAGCAGGGGCCGGAGCCCTGGGCGCTCGAGGGCATCCCGCGCGGCTTCCACAATCGCCTGCTCCGGCCCCAGCTCGCGCGACTCGTTCCTTCACTCGAGGCGGCGGCGGAGCGGATCCCGGTGCTCGGTGAGACGCCGATCCGCCGGGCGCTGAACGGCCCGGACGGCTACACGCCCGACGGGCGCTGCCTGATGGGCTGGGTCCCCGGCCTGCGGGACCTCTTCGTGCTGACCGGATTCTCGATCTTCGGGATCGTCTTCTCCGGCGGGGCCGGGCGCTACGCCGCCGAATGGATCGTCGAGGGACAACCGAGCGACAACATGTGGGAGCTCGACGTCCGGCGGTTCGGCGACTACGCGGGCATGACCTACACGGCGCGGCGTGCCTGCGAGGTGTACGAGCGCGAGTACGACATCCACTTCCCCGAGGAGGAGCGGCCGGCCGGACGCCCCCTGAAGACGGGACCGCTCTACGACCGGCTGGCCGCCCGCGGTGCCGTCCACGGAGCCCGCTTCGGCTGGGAGCGCCCGCTCTGGTTCGCTCCCCCCGGTACGGCCGGCGATACCTACAGCTTCCGACGGGGCAGCTGGCACGACACCGTGGGGGAGGAGTGCCGCGCGGTGCGCTCGGCGGTCGGGGTCCTCGACCAGACGAGCTTCGCGAAGTACGAGCTCTCGGGCCCCGGTGCCGAGACGCTCCTCGACCGGCTATGTGCCGGCCGCCTTCCCCGCGAACCGGGACGCATGGCGCTGACCCAGATGTGCACGCCGAAGGGCGGGATCGAGTGCGACCTGACCGTGACCCGGCTTGCGGGCGACCGGTTCTACGTCGTGTCGGCCGCCGCCACCGAGACGCACGATCTCGCCTGGATCGAGCGGCACCTGCCGGACGACGGGTCGGTTGCGCTCGAGAACCTCACGGCGCGGCTCGGGGTGCTCACCCTCGCCGGACCGCGCTCGCGCGAGCTCCTCCAGGCACTCACCCGCGCCGACGTTTCGCGGGAGGCGTTCCCGTTCTTCCGCTGCCGCGAGCTCGAGGTGGGAATGGCGCCGGTCCGCGCGCTCCGCGTCTCGTACGTCGGTGAGCTCGGCTACGAGCTCCACCACCCGGTCGAGTACCAGCGCCACCTGTACGAGCAGCTTCTCGCGGCCGGGGAGCCGCTCGGCCTCGTCGACTTCGGGTACCGGGCGCTCGACTCGCTCCGGCTGGAGAAGTGCTACCGGCTCTGGGGCGCCGACCTCTCGGCCGACTGGTCGCCCCTGATGGCCGGACTGGACCGGTTCGTCGACCTCGAGAAGGGCGAGTTCATCGGGCGCGAGGCGCTGCTCGCCGAGCACAGGCGCGGGCCGTCCTTCGTCCTGTCCTGCCTGGTCGTCGACGGCGACGGCGCCGACGCCCACGGTCATGAGCCGATCTACGCGAGCCCGGGGAGCCCGGTCGCGTACGTGGCCTCGGGCGGCTACGGGCACACGCTCGGGGTCTCGATCGCGCTCGCCTACCTTCGCCCCGAGCACGCCGCGATCGGCACGCGGCTCGAGGTCGAGCTGCTCGGCGAGCGACGGGCAGCCGTCGTCTCGGAGCAGCCGCTCTACGATCCGGCAGGCGAGCGGCTGCTGTCGTAGAGGGCCGGGCCGGATGAGATCCGGCCCCTACGTGAGATCGTGTCGACCATCGATAATCGCGTCGGCCCGATCGCGTCGATCCGGTCGCGTCGGTTGGGGCGAGCGACACCGTGTGCGCGGGAGCTCACCCCACCCGCCCCGGGTGGTACGGACGGGACCTCACCCCGCCAGGTCCAGGCGGTAGAGACGGGATCTCATCCCGCCCGCCCGTCAGCGGAGAACCCAGGCGTCGTCCCGGATGATCGGGGTGGCCGCACCGGATGCGTCCAGACCGTCCACCTCGACCTCCGGGCCGCCGATCATGAAGTCCGTGTGCACCGACGAGATCGAGATTCCCGACTCCCAGCGCTCCTCGGGCGACAGCTCGAGCGCTCCCTCCACGGCGAGCGCATAGGCGACTCCGTACGCGACGTGGCAGGCGGCATTCTCGTCGAGCAGCGTGTCCCTGAACACGACGCCCGTGCGCGCGACGCGCGAGTCACCGGTGACGAGCGCGACCTCACCGAGCATCGACGCTCCCTCGTCGCGGGCAGTCTGTCCTCGCACGGCGTCGGCTCCGCGCGTTGCATCGATGCGTACGATCCTGCCGCCGGAGAGCTCGAGCTCGAGCCCCTCGACCGTGACGCCCTCGACGACGAGCGGCTTCGTCGAGCGAACCCGCCCTTGTGTTCGCCGCCGGTCGGGAGTCGTGAACAGCTCCTCGGTCGGGATGTTCGGGACGTAGCGGACACCGGCGCGGTTGGCCTTGTCGCCCGTGATCCACCGCGAGCCCGGGAGCAGCCCGACCGTCAGGTCGGTACCCGGCCCGCGGAAGCGCACGGCGTCGAACCGGCGGGCGTCGAGCGTCGCCGCCCGTGCCTTGAGCCGGGCGATGTGCTCCGTCCAGGCCGCGATCGGATCCGGCTCGTCGAGACGTGTCGCGATCGCGACGGCCTCCCAGAGACGATCGACGTCCGGCTCACCGAACACGGCCCGGGCCCAGCCCGCGCTCGGGTAGGGGCAGAGGCACCAGTTCATCACGGCGTCCATCTGGCCCGAGCGGATCACCTGGTTCACGGGCATCGGGTCGAGGGCGACACGTGCCGGATCGGCCCCGGCGAGCAGGTCGGGCTCCGGGTTCCCGGTCACGCGCAGGTAGGCGCCCCCGTCGAGTGCCGCCCGGGCGCGGGTGTCGAGCCACGGTGGCTGCCACGACAGGGAGTCCTCCGGCGCGTGCTCGAGGCGCGCAAGCTTCAGGTGTGGATCCCAGTACCAGGCGTCGACGTACCGGGCGCCGCCCGCGTAGGCCTGGCGGGCGAGCTCCCGGACGAACGGGGCATGCTCGACCTCGGCCGTGACGAGCAGGACCTGGCCCGGTTGCAGGTTCAGCCCCACGCGCAGGACGAGCGCCGCGAGCTTCCCGGTCAGCTCCTCGTTGCGTCCCACGACCGCAACGCTAGCGGGACGGGCGGTTCCCGTCGCCCAGACCGGTCAGGATGAAGTCCGCGTACATCCCAGCAATCTCGGCGGGCCCGAGAAGCCCGTCCTCGCGGTACCACGTGTCGACGAACGTGCACATGCCGCCGATCCCGAACGTGAGCACGGAGATGCTCGGTACCCGCCAGGCGCAGCGCGTCCGGCCCTCCGCGAGGATGTCCTTGAAGAGCTCCGTGTAGGCATCCCGGACGGCGAGGACGGCCTCGCGACGCTCCGGCGAGATCGCGTGGAGCTGCTCGTCGGCGATCCGGGCGCGCAGGCGCTGCTCGGCGTGGTAGGTCACGTGCCACACGATCAGGGCCCGGAGCCTCGCCGCGGGCTCACGATGCTCACCGATCGCGAGCCGGCCACCGGCGAGCAGCTCCTCCATGACACCGGCGGCGATCCGGACGAGGAGGTCCTCCTTGCCCGGGTAATGATTGTAGAGGCTCGCGGCCCTGATCCCGACGACCGAGGCGACCTCCCGCATGGAGGTGCCGTGGTAGCCCTTCTCGGAGAACAGCTCGGTCGCAGCCTCGAGGATCCTCCGGTCGGTGCCGTGGCCATTTGACACCCGAGGCGGCATCTGCAAAGAATATCCTAACTAACGATCGTTAGTAAGAGGAGGCCACGATGGGAAGCCCACTGTACGTGCGTGAGTCGGCGTGGAACCTCGTGCCAGGGCGTACGGTTCACGTCGCCATCGACGACCAGAATGACTTCCTGCACGGGGACGGCTGGTACGGGCAGAACGACGTGCACATCGCCCACATGCAGCGGGTCATCGAGCCGACCAGGCAGCTCAACGAGGAGTGCCGGCGCCGCGGCGTCCCGATCGTCTGGACGCGGCATGGAACGAGGGAGCTCGTGGACGGCGGCCCGTTCATGGTGATCCGCGAGCTGCTCCACGACGGCGGGCTGCGCCAGGGCACGTGGGGCTACGAGATCCTCGACGAGCTCGATCCGCAGCCGGAGGACTGGTACGTCGAGAAGTGCCGCCTCTCGGCCTTCTTCCAGACGAACCTCGAGCTGATCCTGCGGGCGCTTGGCGCCGAGACCGTGATCATCACCGGCGTGCTCACGAATCAGTGCGTGGGCGCGACCTGCAAGGACGCCCTGTTCCGGGACCTCAAGCCGATCGTCGTCGAGGAGTGCACCGGTACGACGCTTCCCCACCTCCACGACCCGGCAATCGAGATGATGCGGGTGGGCTGGGGCCAGGTGAACACCCTCGAGCAGACGCTCGCGGAGCTGCGCACCTTCCCGGCCGTGCTCGCAGGCAGGCCCTGAGACCCGACCGAGAGGAGACGCCGTGGCCACGATCGGCTCGCAGTTCCTGGCCCAGGACTTCGACGAGTGCATCGCCTCGGTGCGCAAGGCCGAGCAGGCCGGGTACAGCCACGCCTGGTTCGTCGATTCGCAGCTCCTCTGGCAGGACTGCTTCGTCTACATGACCCACTCGCTGGCGGCGACCGAGCGCATCGTCGTCGGCACGGCGGTCACGAACCCCTTCACACGGCACGTGACGACGACCGCGAGCGCATTCGCGACGCTCGGGCAGCTCCACCCGGGCCGCCTCGAGCTCGGGATCGGCCGTGGCGACAGCGCGGTGCGGACGATGGGCCTCAACCCCGTCAAGACGTCGTTCCTGCGCGAGTCCGTCCCGGTGCTACGCGACCTGATGGCGGGCAGGCACGTGACGCTCAACGACGCCGACGTCCACCTGCGCTGGGTGCAGGACGACCCGGGGATCCCGATCATGATGCCCGCGACCGGCCCGAAGAACCTCCGGCTCGCGGGGTCGCTGGCCGATCGCGTGATGCTCTACGTCGGTGTCAATCCGATCTCGATCTCGTGGGCGATGGAACACGTGCGGGCCGGTGCCGCCGACGCCGGGCGCGACCCCGGTTCGATCAGGTTCTCCGTGCTGACGGCGATGTGGGTCGGAGACGACCAGGAGGAGGCCTGGGCGAAGTGTCGCTGGGCGCCCGCAGCCTGCGCCAACCACATCCAGGACACGATGAACCGCAACCCCGAGCACGGGATGCCCGAGCCGATGACCCGCCTGGCACAGGCGCGCGACGAGTACGACTACTACGCCGGCCATCTCGACTCGACGGCCGACCACACGGCCTACCTGAGCGGCGACCTCGTCGACGACTTCGCGATCGCCGGCTCGCCCGAGAAGGTCGTCGCCAAGGTGCGGGAGCTGCACGAGCTCGGGATCGACGAGATCTCGTGTGCCTACCTGAACGGCGAGCTCGAGCAGATGGACCGGGTCGGGCGGGAGGTGATCGCGCCCCTCGGGATCGCGGCGGGCGCCTGACCTGTCCGAACGGGCCACGACCCGGGGCCACCCCAGACCACCACCCGATTTCATCCTAACGCTGAACTACGCGCAGGTGGCGCGCGGTTCGGAGCGATATGGTCACCGTTCACGAACAACTCACGCACAGAGCCGGGAGGGCGTCATGAAGCGCATCGGAGTCGACGTCGGAGGGACCTTCACCGACCTGATCCTCGTCGATGCCGAGTCCGGGCGGATCACGGTCGACAAGGTCCCCTCCACACCCGACGACCCTGCCCGCGGCACCGTCGGCGGGGTTACCGACCTCTGCGCGAAGGCGGGGGTCGAGCTCACCGCCGTCGACACGCTCCTGCACGGCACGACGGTCGCAACGAACATCGCGCTCACCCACACGGGCGCCGAGGTCGGGATGATCACGACCGAGGGGATGCGTGACATCCTCCACATCGCCCGCCACAAGAAGCCGCTCAACTTCTCGCTCCAGCAGGAGCTTCCCTGGCAGTCGCGACCGCTCGTGAAGCGCCGCCACCGGCTCACCGTGAAGGAGCGCGTGACCGTGCCGCGCGGCGACGTGCTCGTCCCGCTCGACGAGGACGAGGTCCGTGCCCGTGCACGCGAGCTGCGCGAGGCCGGCGTCGAGGCGGTCTCGATCTGCCTCCTGCACTCGTACCTCAACCCCGATCACGAGCAACGGATCAAGGAGATCGTCCTCGAGGAGCACCCGGACGCCTACCTCTCCGTCTCCCACGAGGTGCTCCCGCTCTACCGGGAGTTCGAGCGCTTCTCGACCGTCTGCCTCAATGCCTACGTCGGCCCGAAGGTCTCGCGCTACCTCGAACGCTTCGACGACGCGATGTGCAGCGCCGGCTTCGGGCACGGAATCCAGCTCATGCAGTCCTCCGGCGGGATGGCAACCGTCGAGTCGGCGAAGGAGCGGCCGGTGAACCTGCTGATGTCGGGCCCTGTCGCCGGCCTGATCGGGGGGATCTGGGCAGGGAAGGTCGCGGGCTTCGACAACGTCGTCACCCTCGACATCGGCGGGACGTCCGCCGACATCGGGGTCGCCGCCGGCGGCCAGCTGCGGATGCGGCACCTGCTCGACACGAAGATCGGCGACTACCAGGCGATGGTGCCGATGGTCGACATCGACACGATCGGCGCGGGAGGCGGCTCGATCGCGTACGTCGACCCGGGAGGCGTCTTCCGCGTCGGCCCGCAGTCGGCGGGGGCCGACCCGGGACCGGCCTGCTACGGGCGGGGCGGCGACCTCCCGACCTCGACCGACGCCCAGCTCCTTCTCGGCCGCCTTCGCTCCGACCGCGGGCTGCTCGGCGGCTCGATGGAGCTCGACCGCTCGCTCGCAGAGACGGCGATGCAGAACGTCGCCGACGAGCTCGGCATGGAGCTCGAGCAGGCGGCGCTCGGCGCGCTCCAGATCCAGAAGTACGGGATGACCCAGGCGATCGAGCTCAACTCGGTCCGCCGCGGCTACGACCCGCGCGAGTTCACGCTCGTCGCGGCGGGCGGCGCAGGCCCGCTGTTTGCCTGCGACATCGCACTCGAGCTCGAGATCGCACGGGTGCTCGTCCCGCCCCACCCGGGGATCATCGCCGCGACCGGGCTGCTCGCCACCGACCTGCAGCACGAGTTCGTCGCCACGGAGCGCCACCAGCTGAAGAACCTCGACGAGGCGCGGCTCACGGCCCGCTTCGACGAGCTCGTCGCGCAGGCGACGGCCCAGCTCGACGCCGATGCCGTTCCGCAGGAGCGACGCCTCGTCCGGCGACTCGCGGACTGCCGCTACGCAGGGCAGGGCTACGAGGTGCGCACCGAGGTCCCGGCGGGGTCGGTGAACGGCGCGTGGGTCGAGGAGCTGAAGGAACGCTTCCACGGTGCCCACGAGGCCGAGTACGGCCACCGGTTCGAGGCGCCGATCGAGATCATCAACGTCCGCGTCGTCGCGATCGGCCTCGTGGACGAGCTGCGCCCGGCCGAGCTCGAGCCCGGCGACGGCGACCCGACCCGCGCGAGGACGCTCGAGCGTGACGTGGTCTTCGACGTCGACGGCAAGGCGGAACGTCACCTGACCCCCTTCTACGAGCGCGAGCGGCTCCGGGCCGGTGACCGGTTCGTGGGCCCGGCGATCGTCGAGCAGTACGACACGACCACGGTCGTGCCGCCGGGGCTCTCGGCCGAGATCGACGGCCACGGCAACATCGTGATCGACTGCGCCTCGCGCGCGCAGACGACCGGCGCCCACGGGTCGGGCCTCGCCACCCCGATCCTGATGCGCGTGATCGGCGGCGCGTTCTCGGCGATCGCGAAGGAGATGGCCGGGGTGCTCTACCGCATGTCCTACTCGTCGATCATCCGGGAGTCGGAAGACCTCGGTGCGGGGATCTTCGACCGCGACGGCAACGAGCTCGCCGAGTCGGACTCGACGCCGATGTTCATGGGCGCGATGCCCAAGATCGTGAAGAACGTGATCGCGATCCTCGGGGACGACATCCACGAGGGCGACGTGATCCTCCACAACGACCCCTACGGCGGCGCCACCCACTCCCCGGACGTCGCGATCGTGATCCCGATCTTCTTCGAGGGCGAGCTGGTCGGGTTCTCGGGCGCCTCCGCGCACGTGCTCGACATCGGCGGGGCCTATCCGGGCCTCGCGATCGACCTCGTCGACAACTGGTCGGAGGGCAACATCTACCGGGCCGTGAAGCTCCAGGACCGGGGGGTCTGGCAGCACGGTCTCTGGAAGCACATCCTCGAGAACGTCCGGACGCCGAGCTTCAACAACGGCGACATCCGGGCGATGATCGCCGCCTGCGAGCTCGCAAAGCGCCGGTACGCGGAGCTGCTGGGACGGTACGGGCACGAGACGGTACTCGGCGTCGCGAGGGCCTGGATCGACTACTCCGAGCAGATGCTGCGCCAGGAGATCGCGAAGGTGCCCGACGGGCGCTACGAGACCGAGCTCGGCTGGCTCGACGACGACGGCGTCAACCGCGGCAAGCAGCTTCCGGTGAAGATCGCGGTCGAGATCGACGGCGACGAGATCACGTTCGACCTCACCGGCTCGAGCGACGAGGTGCCGACCGGGTTCAACTGCCCATACGAGGGCACGACGGTCTCGGCGATGACCTTCATCACGCGCATGATCTTCCTCGACGAGGAGGCCTATCCCGTGTTCGTCCCCCAGAACGAGGGGATGCTCGCGCCGGTCAACGTCGTGGCGCCGAAGGGCTCGATCTTCAACCCGAACTATCCGCGGGCCTGTTTCGCCCGCTTCTGCCAGGTCCAGCGTGCGGTCGACCTCGCTCTCCGCGCGCTCGCGCCCGTGATCCCGAACCAGATCACCGCGGGCAACTCGGCCCACCTGCACTTCCTCGCCTACTCGGGGTTCGTCGAGGAGGAGGGCGAGTACTGGGTGTACCTCGAGGTCGACGAGGGCTCCTACGGCGGCCGCCCGGGACGTGACGGCCTCGATTCGGTCGACTGCCTGATCGCGAACACGCGCAACAACCCGATCGAGGAGCTCGAGTGGCGCTTCCCGATGCGGACCGAGCGCTACGAGCTTCGCGACGAGCCCTGCGCGGCCGGCGAGTGGCGCGGCGGGATCGGCATGGTCAGGGTCAACCGCTTCCTCGAGGACACGATCGTCACCTGCGAGGGTGACCGCGTCGAGAGCGATCCGCCCTGGGGCATCTTCGGCGGCCACGACGGCACGCTCGCCTACGGCAAGGTCACCTATCCCGACGGCACCGAGGAGTACTGGCCCTCGAAGTTCACGGGCAAGACCCTCCCGGCGGGGTCGACGATCGAGATCGCCGTCCCGAGCTCGGGCGGCTACGGTGACCCGCTCGAGCGCGACCCGCAGCGGGTGCTGGCCGACGTCCTCGACGGGTTCACGACGAGCGAGCTCGCAGAGCGCGACTACGGCGTCGTGATCGACACCGCCGCGATGAGGGTCGACGAGGAGGCGACGGCCCAGGCGCGCGCGGCCCGGACGGCCGCTCGGGTGTAGGCCGACCCGGGTCGGGCTCCGGTCCCGGCAGCGCGGGCTGCCCGCTCGACCCCGCTGGCACACTGAGCGGAGCACATGCGCAGGACGATCCTGATCATCGCGGGCGCGCTCCTGCTCGCGCTCGCCGGCGCTGCCGCGGCCTACGTGGCCTTCCACGGCGGGGATCCCGAGGGCTCCCTCGACACCGAGCTCGCCGGCGTGACCGTCGTCACTCCGACGACGGAACCGCCGCCGACGACGGCCCCCGTGACGACCGCGCCCGTCACGACGGCCCCCGCCGAGACGGAGCCGCCCGCGACGACCGCCGCGTCCGAGCCGGAGGAAGGCCCGTGCTGGACGGAGTTCGGAGGCAACCCGCAGCGGAGCCTTGCCCGACCGGACATCCAGCTCGGGATCCCGAAGGACAAGCCGCTCTGGGTTCGCGGGATGGGCTCCTACATGGAGTACCCGCCGAGCTTCTGCGACGGCACGCTGTACGTGAACACCTTCGAGGGGCTGACGGCCGCGATCGAGGCAGATACGGGCAGGGTCCTCTGGCGCTGGCAGACGAACGGCATCAAGCCGTCGACGCCGGCCATCGCCGGCTCGAAGCTGATCGTCAGCTCCACGGACGGTACGGTGACCGCTCTCCACCGCGAGACCGGGAAGGTCGCCTGGCAGCTCAAGCTCGCAGGGAAGGTCGAATCCTCGCCGGTCGCAATCGATGGGGTCGCCTACTTCGGGGCGACCGACGGGCGCATGTTCGCCGTCGACGTCGACAGCGGCCGGATCGAGTGGGCCTACCAGACGGGCGGCCGCATCAACTCGAGCCCGTCCGTCTGGGGCAACCGGCTCTGCATCACGACCTATGCAGGCTCGATCTTCTGCCTCGACCGGCGAGACGGGACGAAGCTGTGGAGCACCTACGTCGACCGCGACGCCTTCCGCGCGGAGAGCTTCTACGCGAGCGCGTCGACCGACGGACGCAGGCTCTACACGATCGCGCGCTCGGGGACGATCGTCGCGCTCGACGCCCGCGACGGCTCGATCGTGTGGACGGATCATGTCGACTCGCTCGGCTACTCGACGCCCGCGCTCGCGGACGGGCGCGTGTTCATCGGGGGGTTCGACGGCGGGCTGCGCGCCTTCGACACGGAGACCGGCAAGCTGCTCTGGAACCGCGATGTGAACGGCCGGATTCTCGGGGGTGCGGTCGTCGTCGGCGACCTCGTCTTCGTCGCGACGCTCGAGACCGACACCTACGCGCTTCGCGTGAGCGACGGGAAGGTCATGTGGCACTACCCACTCGGCAAGTACTCCCCGGGAATCGCGACCGAGAAGCGCTACTACCTGTCCCTCAACGGCCTGTTGATGGCCTTCGAGGGGAAGGGCGGCTAGAGCGACCCGGGCGGAAGCCGCTCGTGCCAATCGGTCACCCGCTGGAACGCGTGGGCGGCCCGGAGCACGAGCGCATCGGCGAGGCGCGGCCCGACGAGGGACAGACCCACGGGCATTCCGGCGACGACGCCGCACGGGACAGCCGCGGCCGGGAAGCCGACGAGGCTCCACGGAGCCGTGTAGCGAATCGCGGCGAGCCGGTAGGCGTCCTCGCCGATCGCGGCATCGCTGCCGAGCCCCTCGAGCCCGTCGACCTCGATCCCGGTCTCTCCGAGCCGGGGGGCGATCATCGGCATCGCCGGCTGGACGAGCAGGTCGAACCGCTCGAACACGCGGTGGAACGCCTCGGCGATCAGACGCCTGGCCCGCTGTCCCGTCACGTAGACCGTCGGCGGCCAGTGGAGCCCTGCGAGCGCCCGGATGCGCACGTCCGGCCCGTAGTCGGCGAGCCGGGTCCGCAGCCAGGGCAGGTGCACGCTCGTCGCTTCCGGGAACTGGATCGCCTGTTGGGCCAGCCGGGCCTCCTCGAGAAACGGCAGCTCGACAGGCTCGACCGAGGCTCCGAGCGTGCGCAGCTCGGCGAGCGACCCGTCCACGGACGCTGCAACGCGGGGATCGATCGTGCCCTCGAAGAACGCCCGCACGGCTCCGATCCGCAGGCCGCGGATGTCCCCGGCCAGCAGCTCGGCGTAGGGCTGAACCTCGACGGGGACGGACTGCGGGTCGGCCGGGTCGTGGCCGGCGATCACTCCGAGCAGCAGCGCGCAGTCCTCGGCCGTCCGGGCCATCGGGCCGACGGCGTCGAAGCTCCAGGCGAGCGGGAGCACGCCCCGGCAGGGAACGAGGCCAGTCGAAGGGCGGATACCGCTGATCCCGCAGAAGGCGGCGGGAATCCGGACCGAGCCCGCCGTATCCGATCCGAGAGCTCCGGCGACGAGCCCCGCCGCCGGCGCTGCACCGCTCCCTCCGCTCGAGCCGCCGCACACCCGTCCCGGGTCCCAGGGATTCCTGGCCGGGCCGAAGTGCGGGCTGGTCGTCAACGCCCCGTAGGCGAACTCGTGCGTGTTCAGCTTGCCGACGATCACCGCACCGGCTGCTTCCAGCCGCTTCACGACCGTGGCGCTCTCGCGGGCAACGTTGCCGGCGAGAATGCGCGACGCCGCTGTCGTCGGCATCCCCTCGACGTCGATCAGGTCCTTGACGCCGAGCGGGATCCCGTGCAGCGGCCCCCGCTCACGGCCCTCGTCGAGCTCGCGGGCGCGCGCGAGCGCCCGGTCGGCCTGGACGCAGAGGAACGCGTTCAGCTGCGGGTCGAGCGCGTCGATCCGTGCGAGGGAGGCCTCGACCGCCTCACGGGCCGAGACCTCACCCGCCCGCAGCGAGCCCGCGAGCTTCGGCGACGGAGGAAGCTGACCCGGCATGCGGCGACCCTACCAACCGCTCAGCGGCCCGCGCGCAGCCCGGCCGCGAACGCCGCGATTCGCCGGCCCGCCTCGACGAGCCGCTCGTCGTCGGCGCCGAGGCTCACCCGGACATGCCCGGCTCCGCTCGAGCCGAACTCATCCGTGGGCGTGACGGCGACATCCTCCTCCTCGAGCAGGCGCAGCGCGAACTCCTCTCCCGACAGGCCGGTCGCGCGCACGTCGACGAGCACGAACATCCCACCCTCCGGTGGGTGGGCCCGCGATCCCGGCTGCGGCCTCGAGCAGACCGACGAGCAGACCGGCCCTGCGTCGATACGCCTCACGCATGGTCGCGGCGATCGCGCCGTCGGCGAGCGCCGCCACCCCGGCGTCCTGGATGAACGGCGGGCTGCCGAACAGCATCGACTCGAGCAGGAGCGCCAGCCGGTCGGCGAGCTCGCTCGGGGCGACCGCCCAGCCGGATCGAAAACCGGTCATCGCGTGGGACTTCGAGAGGCTCCCGAGCGAGATCGCGAAGTCCTCCGCTTGCGGCAACGCCAGCACGCTCGTGTGCGGCCGTCCGTACGCGAGCGCCGCGTAGACCTCGTCCGCGACGAGCCACAGGCCGTGCGCACGGCAGAGCGCGCCGAGCTCCTCGAGCTCCTCGCGGGTGGCGACGGCACCCGTCGGGTTGTGGGGCGAGTTGACGAGGATCGCCCGTGTCCGCTCGGTGATCGCGGCCGCGACGTCCTCGATCCGCAGGTGAAACCGGTGCTCGGGCAGGAGCGGCACATCGACCCAGGTCGCCCCGGTCGCAGCGACGACGCCCGGGTAGGTCGAGTACGCAGGTGCCGGGACGATGATCTCGTCACCGCTCTCGACGAGGCAGAGCAGCACGGAGAACAGCGCCGCCTGCGAGCCCGGGAAGAAGACGATCCGGTCCGGCGCGACCTCGCGGCCCGCCTGCTCCGTCGCGATGCGGCTGATCGCCCGCAGCACGCGGGGCTCGCCGCGGGCATAGGTGTAGTGCGTCCGGCCGCCGCGCAGGCCGGCGACGGCGGCCTCCACGGCCGGCTCCGGAGGCAAGAAGTCGGGCTCGCCGAGGCTGAGCACGATCACGTCGTGTCCGGCGCGGCGCCGCTGCACGGCGAGCTCGTGGACCCGCCAGCTATCGCTTCGAAGGGCGGCGATCCGCCCGGCGAGCGACGAGAGGCTGCGGACGGGGTCAAACATCGCCGGATTCTCGCCGCGGACGCTACCCAGGAGCGCAGAAGCGAAGGGCGCTCAGCGCGTAGATCCGTGCTGCCTCGTGCAGCTCCTGTACGGACAGCCACTCGTTCGGGCGGTGCGCGAGCGGCAGCCGGCCGGGCCCGAACGCCGGCACCGTGGGGATGCCCGCGAGACTCCAGTGGGTACCGTCGGTGAAGGCGGGCATGATTCCGACCGGGACGTCGCGGCCGAGCACCTCGGTCGCCGCTGTGCGTGCCGCGCGAACGACGGAATGGTCGGGATCGATCCACGACGGAGGAAACCATTCGAGGTCCGGTACCCACTCGACCCTCGCGTCGAGGTCGGGGCGGTCGGCCCGGAGCCGGTCGAGGAACGCACCGAGATCGGAGCGAAGCCTCTCCAGGGTCATGCCCGGGACGGTTCGCACATCGACGCCGAACTCCGCCTCGCCGGGATAGATCCCGAAGAACACCCCGCCCGAGAGGGTGACGCCCGCATTCACCGTCGGGCCGCCGGGAATCGCCGGATGCGGGTCGAAGGACGGACGCCACTCGTCGGCCAGCCGCGTCAGCAACCGTGCGAGCTCGACGCTGGCGTTGACGGACGGGAGCCGGTCGGAGAGGCTCGAGTGCATCTGCGTTCCGCGGACGACGATCCGGAAGCAGGAGATGCCGCGCGAGGCGGCCGCGATGTATTCCCAGCCGGACGTCGTCCCGGTCGGCTCGCAGACGATCACGGCGTCGGCGGCCGCCTCCGGCCTACCCGCGAGGTAGGCGGCGCCGAACCGGCTTCCCGCCTCCTCGTCGGCGACGAGCGCGAGCCTGAGCCGGCCGTCGGTGAGCGCACCCGACTCGTGCAGCGCCCCGCCCGCGTGGATCATCGCCGCGACTGCCCCCTTCATGTCCGTGGAGCCGAGACCGCACAAACGTCCGTCCTCGACAACCGGGTCCCAGGGGCCGGTTCGCCACTCCTCGAGGTTCCCTGCCGGCTTCGTGTCGAGGTGGCCGTTCAGGAGCAGCGTCCTGCCCGTGGGCGCTCCCACCGTGCCGACGACGTTCGGGCGCGCATCTTCGAGCCCGAGCGATGTGACGTCGCGAAATCCCAGCCCCCGCATTGCCTGGCTCGCGATCTCTGCGGCGGCGCGCTCGTCTCCGGGCGGGTTCGGGCTCGGGGTCGCCACGAGCTCACGGGCGAGCTCGAGGAGCTCAGCTTCCCGGGCAGCGAGCACGGAGAGAACCGCCCGGTCCCGGTCGTTCACAGGCCGTGGGCCTCCTCGAAGCTCGGCCCCTGCGTATCCTCGACCCAGTACCGCCGCGCCCAGGCGACCCCCTGCCAGGTCTGGATCTCCGCGGGGGTGATCGCGAACAGCCACCGCGGCTGACCGAGCGTCGGCTCGAGGTAGCGCGGGCCGTTCGGCCCCAGATACCGGACCGACATCCTCGTGGCGATCTCCACCCAGCGCCCACCCGTGTTCGGGGTCTCGATCAGCTCGGCAGTGCCCTTCCCGATCACCTTCTCGAGCGTGTCCGCGACATCGACGACGAACCCGACCCTTCCGTCGCGCTCCAGGTGGGCCGCCCAGGCCGAGCGGGCACGTGGGATGACCCAGAACCGCCCTTCGCTCCACTCGTACCACACCGGAACCACGCCGGGATGCCCTGTCTCGTCGAGGTAGGCGAGCCGCATCACGTGCCCCCCGGCGAGAAACGTCTCCATCTGGTCGGGGCTCATCCGTCCGACCTTTCCGCGCCACTCCTGCTGCGTCTCTGCCATGATCTGCCTCCTCACCACGCCCCGACCATCTGCTCGGGGACGAGCAGCCTGTCGAGCACCTGGTTTGCCTTCTCGATGTGACGCTGCCCGCCGGACAGAGTCACGTTCATGTGCCCCGGCAGGAGCGCGTCCACCTCGAGGCGCCGCAGCTTCCGCAGCGACTCGACCTCGCGGTCGAGCCGGCAGTCGTGGATGACCTGCAGCAGGATCTTGCCCCCGAAGAAGACGGCATCACCGGCGAACAGGGAGCGCCGGCCACCCTCGTCGAGCAGGAACGAGACGTGGCCGTCGGCGTGTCCCGGCGTGTCGAGGACGGAAACCTCGAACTCCACGGAGATGCTGTCGCCGTCCGCGAACCGACGTCGACCGGGCAGGCTCATCAGCGGTGATCCTGCGGATAGATGCCCACCTGCTTGGCGACATCGATCGAGACGGTGACCTCGTCCCCCTCGCGCAGGGCCTGTGCCCGGTCGCGCGACAGGTACACGCGGGCCTCGTCGCCGAGCAGGCCGCGCATCTGGCCGCACCGCCCGCATGATCCCCGTGTGCGTGTGTGAGCAGCAGGTGCCGGATCCCCGAAGGGTCGAAGCCTTCCCGCCGCACGTTCTCCAGGATCTGCTCCGCGCCCATCCCGGCTCCGACGTCGACGAGCGCGAGGAACCGTCCCTCCGTCGAGGAGGTAGACATGGCAATCGGGCGGATCCAGGGCAGGATCAAGCCGAGCAGCCCGGAGCCGACGAGGTAGATGCGGTCGGTCAGTCTCATCTCTGCCCAGGACGAGATCCTGAGCGGCCGGGTTCCGGAGCCCGACCCCGAACCCTGGCCCGCCCGGGTCTCGACCGACCCGATCATCGCAGAATCGAGCTCGCCCTGTTGCAGGAACTACGGCTGCGAAGCGGTGCTCGAATCTTCCATCGAGGTCGTCGAGTCGGCGGTGACCGGCGTGACCGCGAGGTGCAGGAGCCGGAGCTCCGCGGGCTCGAGCGGCCGGCCCCAGATCGCCTCGACCATGGCGTGCAGGTCCTCTGGATTCCCCTCCACCTGCTGTGCCGGTTGCTCGACCCAGTCGTCCGACTGGCGCAGCACGTAGATGGGGGTTCCCACGGCGACTCCGGTCGCACCCGCGAGCGGCCGGCAGGCGAAGTCGCCGGAACCGTCCTTCTGGCACGCGGCGAGCTGCGGCACGCCGGGCGGCGGAACCACGTCCATCGGCCCGTCACCGCGATCGACACCCGAGCTGACCGCAACGCTCGAGAAGGCCGTGAAGACGGCAAGCCTGTCGAAGAAGTCGTCGGGGACGGCGCGGAGGTCCGCCTCGATCTGCGTCGCGACTGCCCCGTCGAGCTCACCGGTCGAGGCAGCCGACTCGATCCGGGCGAGTGCGGATTCCCGGGTGACCCGCGGCTGCGCCTCGACGCGGAACAGGAGGTCGTAGACGCGGGGACCGGTGGATCCGGCGTTGCAGGCGAAGCGCTCGCCGGACACATCGGCGCAGGCGAGAGCCGCCGGCGCGGGGCCTTCGTAGGTGGAGCCCGAGTCCACGAGGAAACGGGCCTCGCCCCTACCGGCGGCGCCGAGCCAGCTCTGAATCGCACCGCTCGCTGCGAGCCCGGCGCCGGCGAGCCCGAGCCCGGCAACGATCGTGACGAGCACGATGCGCCGGCGCCGGCGCCGGGCGAGCTGGTCGACACGGGTAGCGGCGGCGACGGCGAGATCGCCCTCGAGCTCACGAAGGTGTGCCGGCAGGTTGCTCATGACGCGTCCTTTCCCTGTGCTGTCTCCAGGCGCCGGCGCATGGCGCGCAGCGCGCGAGAGACGCGAAGCCGGGCGTTCGGCTCGGAGATCCCGCTCGAACGCGCAAGCTCCTCGTAGGACAGCTCGTGCAGGATGCGGAGCTCGAGCGCCTCTCGTAGCTCGGGCGTCAACCCGTCGAGCGCTGCCGCGATCTCCGCGGCGAGCGCAGCCGCGTCGGCCTGCTCCTCGACCTCCTCGTACTCGGGTGCGACGTACTGCCGGGCCGGCATGCCGAGGCGCTCGCGGGCGCGACGCTCGAGCTGCCCGCGCTCGTAGGACCGGCGCACGAGGTTCCGCGCGATCCCGAACAGCCAGGCGGTACCGGAGCCGGGCTCCGTGCCCCGGAAGCGCGGCAGCGCGACGAGCGCCTGCGCGAACGTCTCCGCGGTCAGCTCGACGGCCTCCTGCGGCGTGTCCACCCGCGTGAGCAGCCAGCGGTACACCCACTCGGCATGCAGCCGGTAGAAGTCGCGAAACGCCTCCGGATCGCGCCGGGCGGCACGGAGGAGCACCGCGTCTCTCTGTCCTGCGGTCGGTGCGTTCGCCTGCACGAACAAAGAGTGCAGGTTCCCCGCGTTCTGCAACAGCTACGGCGCCTGCACCTCGCGCCAGCGCGGGCAGGTGAGGACGTGGTCGTTGACGAGCCCGGTCGCCTGCATGAACGCGTAGCAGATCGTCGGCCCGACGAAGCGGAAGCCTCGCCGCTTCAGCTCCCTGCTCATCGCCGTCGACTCCGGCGTCTCGGCCGGGACCTCGTCCAGCGCTCGAAAGCGGTTGATGCGCGGCTCGCCGCCGACGAACGACCAGAGCAGGGCGTCGAGGCTTCCGAGCTCCTCGCGCACGGCGAGCACGGCCCGGGCGTTCGCGATCGCAGATTCGACCTTCAGCCGGTTGCGGACGATCCCGGGGTCACCGAGCAGTCGCGCCACGTCGCGCTCACCGAACCGGGCGACCGCCTCGGCGTCGAAGCCCGCGAACGCGCGCCGGTAGCCCTCGCGCTTGCGCAGGATCGTCGCCCACGAGAGGCCGGCCTGGGCGCCTTCGAGCACGAGCAGCTCGAACAGGTGCCGATCGTCGTGGGACGGCACTCCCCACTCCTCGTCGTGGTAGGCGACGTACAGCGGGTCGCCGGCGGGAGCCCAGGCGCAGCGGGACGGCTCCGGGAAGTCCGCCACCTACCTGAGCGCCGCGAGCACGGCCTCGCCGAACTCGCCCGTCGTTGCCGAGCCGCCGAGATCGCGCGTCGGCGCAGACGCGAGCGCCGCGTCGACCGCCTCCTCGAGCCGCGCTCCCTCCGCGGCCAGCCCGAGCCCGTGTGAGAGCAGGAGCGCCGTCGAGCGCAGCATCGCGGCCGGGTTGGCGACCCCCTGGCCGGCGAGATCGGGCGCGGAGCCGTGGACGGGCTCGAACAGGCCGGGACCGCCATCGCCGAGGCTGGCCGAGCCCGCCAGCCCGAGCCCGCCGGTCACGGCCGCGGCCTCGTCGGAGAGGATGTCGCCGAACATGTTCTCGGTGACCACGACGTCGAAGCGCTCGGGCCGCTCGACGAGCTGCATCGCGGCGTTGTCGACGAGCATGTGCTCGAGCGTCACGTCCGGGAAGCCGGCGCCCACATCGGCCGCGACCCGGCGCCACAGGCGGGACGTCTCGAGCACGTTCGCCTTGTCGACCGAGGTCACGTGGCCGCGCCGCGTCCGCGCGAGCGCGAATGCGCGACGGCAGATCCGCTCGACCTGGCGCGGGTGGTACTCGCACACGTCGAAGACGGTGCCGTCCTCGCGGACGCCCTTCTCACCGAAATACAACCCGCCGACGAGCTCGCGCACGATCAGCAGGTCGACGTCGCCCTGTCCGCCTGGTGAGCCGGAGGTTGGCGTAGACGTCGAGCGCCGCCCGCAGCCGCAGGAACCCCTGCTCGGGGCGGACGTCCGCAGCGTCGAAGTCCGGGTGGCCGATCGGCCCCTTCAGCACCCGCATCCGCATCCTGACAGGCCGCGAGCGTCTGGTCGGGGAGCGGATCGCCGAACCGGCGGATCGCCTCGCCACCGAACGGCTGCTCGTCGATCTCGACGTCGGGAACAGCGCCCGCAGCGCCCGCACGGCCTGTTCGGAGACCTCGGGGCCGATGCAGTCGCCCGGAAGGAGGACGACCCTCACGATGGGATCGCGACCCGCCCGGGCACGCGCGCTCGACGTACGCGATCGCCTCGTCGACGCTCACGACGTCCGCGTACTTCGCCTGGATGTCGAACAGGTTCGCCTCGTGCGGAGCCTGCGCGCGGTCCCCGACGCACTCCCGCGGCACGATCGCCGGCCAGCCGTACTGGAGCAGATCGATCGCGGTCGCGCGGACACAGCCCGACGTGGTTGCGCCGCAGAGAATCACCGAGTCGACGCGCTGCGTGACGAGCACCGACGCGAGGTTCGTGCCGAAGAAGCCGGAGGCGCCCTTCTTCATGATCACGACCTCGTCGTCGCGGAGCCCGAGGCGTGGGTCGATCTCGACCCACTTTCCGCCGAGCTCGAGCGACGCGAGCGCCGGCGCCTTCTGGAGCCAGAGGCCCCCGTCCTTTCCGTGCGACTCGAAGCCGATCGTCGTGAAGATCACCGGTAGGCCCTTGGCCCGGGCCAGGTCGAGCAGGCGCCTCGTCGCCTCCACCTCCGGCGTCAGGTCGGAGCCGAGCGGGCACTCCGGGTCGGTGAACCCGCAGGAGAAGTCGATCACGAGCACGGCCGGGCGCTCGCCGAGCGAGAGCGACCGGCCGAGCTGCGCCTTCTCGTAGACCTCGCGTGCTGCCTCGTCACTCATCAGACGCTCACCATCCGCGCCTCCCCGGCCGCGGTCAGCTCCTCGCCGAAGCGCGCCCGCCGGACAAAGCGCCCGGCGCCGGGCTTCGCGACGAGCTCGTCGTTCTCGACGATCACCTGCCCGCGCACGAGCACGGCCTGCGGGGCACCGACGACCTCGGTGCCCTCGAACAGGTTGTAGTCGATGTTCGAGTGGTGCGTCGTCGCCGAGAGCGTCAGCTTCTTTCCCGGATCGAAGACGACGATGTCGGCGTCCGAGCCCGGAGCGATCGTGCCCTTCCTCGGGTAGAGGCCGAAGAACTTGGCGACGTTCGTCGAGAGGAGCTCGACCGCCTTGTTCATCGAGAGCCGCCCTTCGCGCACGCCGAAGTGGTGGATCATGTGGAGCCGGTTCTCGATCCCGGGGCCGCCGTTCGGGATCTTCGAGAAGTCACCCTTGCCGAGCGTCTTCTGGCCGTCCCAGTTGAACGGGCAGTGGTCGGTCGAGATCGCCGACAGCACACCCGTGGCGAGCGCGTGCCACAGGTGCTCCTGGTTCTCCTTCGGGCGTGGTGGGGGCGTGTAGACGTACTTCGCACCCTCGAAGCCCGGCTTCTCGAGCGCGGTCTCGTCGATGAACAGGTACTGGGTGCAGGTCTCTCCCCAGGCGTGCCAGTCGTTCTCACGGGCCCGGGCGAGCGGCTCGATCGACTCCTTGCACGAGACGTGGACGACGTAGAGGGGGCAGCCGGCGACACGGGCGAGCTGGATCGCGCGGTTCGTCGCCTCGCCCTCCGTGATCGGCGGGCGGGTGCGGGCGTGCCAGACGGGATCGGTCTTGCCCTCGGCGAGCGCCCGCTTCACGAGCACGTCGATCGCGTCGCCGTTCTCGGCGTGCACCATGACGAGCGCGCCGGTGTCCGCGGCGACCTCCATGGTCTGAAACAGCGTCTCGTCGTCGACCATGATCGCACCCTTGTAGGCCATGAAGAGCTTGTAGCTCGTCACGCCCTCGTCGGGCACCTTCGCGAGATCGGCGAGCGTGCCGCCCTGCTTCAGATCGGTGATCGCCATGTGGAACCCCACGTCGATCACCGGCTTGCAGCGCTCGATCTTCTCGTGCCAGGTCGCGAGCGCATCGGGCAACGACTGACCGGGCGTCTGGAGGCAGAAGTCGACGAGCGAGGTCGTGCCGCCGAACGCCGCCGACACGGTGCCCGACGTGAAGTCGTCACACGTGACCGTGCCGCCGAACGGCATCTCGAGGTGGGTGTGGGGGTCGATGCAGCCGGGGATCACGTACTTCCCGGCCGCGTCGATCACCCTGTCGGCCTGGAGGTCGAGTGACTGACCGACGAGCGTGACCGTCTCGCTCTCGATGAAGACGTCGCCGACGTAGTCGTCGGAAGCGGTGATGATGCGGCCGCCCTTGATCAGGACAGACATTGTGCGTGACCCTCCTTGGGAAGAACGACGAGAGGAAGTATGACCGCCGCGCGTCCCGCGGAGGCGGTCACCCGGTGCCCGGCACCGGGACATGCCCGAATCAGCCCTCGACGAGCGCCGCCCAGCGGTCTGCGGCCTGGTCGGCGCGGTCACGAAGACCCGAATGCCAGAGCGCGATGTTGCAGGCCCGCCGCTCGAGCGACCCCCCGTCGAGCACGTCGCCGGTCTGGATCGAGCCCTCGCCGAACGGGGTCGCGAGCTCGCTGCCGGCAGGCTCGCCGCCGATCCAGTAGTCCCACTCGTCCTGCAGGACGAGACCCGCCCGCAGGCTCGTCTGCTGGGCGGCGTTCACGTAGCCCTGGCGGAGGAGCAGAGCACCGGGGACACCCGAGAGCCACCAGGTCGCGTAGTCGTAACAGGCCTGGAGTCGCGAGGAGTCACGGGCGGCCTCGCGCGAGACGAACAGCAGGCCGCCGCGGGCGCGGTAGCCGGTGCGCGGCGCCGCCTCCCTGACCGGGTATCGACTCGCCCGCAGCAGCGTGAGGGCAGGCGGGGGGAGCGGCTCGAGCACGACCTCGCCCGAGGCGAGCAGGTCGACGGACTCGTCGAACGACGTCCAG
Organism: Gaiellales bacterium; assembly: GCA_046330455.1. GTDB lineage: Bacteria > Actinomycetota > Thermoleophilia > Gaiellales > Gaiellaceae > CAVQXR01. The sequence goes on along the minus strand of JAXLSU010000008.1, from coordinate 110,383 downwards.
AACGCCCGGAACTGCCCCGCCCGCCGCAGCTCGCCGAGGACCGCGGCCAGCGCGTCGAGCTCGCTCCGCGTCGGCCGGGCGGGATCCTCGATGGCGAGAAGCCCGAGCTCGCCGGCCGCGAGCGCCGCCTGCTGGAACCCGTCCGCATAGTCGTCCGGAAGCGCGACCCGTCCGCTCCAGGTGCGGTTGAGGAGCTCCCTCCAGGAAACCTCGAGAGGCTCGCGACGCAGCGCGTCGCTGTTGTAGGCAAACGACTCGATCGCGAGCGTGCCCGGAGAGCTGATGACCGCCGCCGGCTCGGGCCCCTCCGCGCCCGTCCCGTCGTCACGACCCCACTGCACGAGAGGCCCCGCCTCGTACGGCCGCGCGGCGTAGAGGCGGCGAAACGGCGCGTCACCGCCACCGGGGGCGCACGCGATCCCGCCCGGCCGGTAGGAACCGAGCTTGTAGAGGCTCATCACCTGCGGCCAGACGGGGAGCCGGCTCCGCTCGAGCGCCGCCACGGCACCGGCCGCAACGAGATCGGCAACCTGGCCGGACGATCCTGAGAGCACGTCGAACGAGGTCGGCGACGCGATCGCCCGGGCACCGATCTCGGTCTCGGGCCCGGTCTCGTACCGCACCCCGAACCCGAGATCTCGCTCGGCGAGCCGCCGGATCGACTCCTGGAGCTCGAGCGGCGTTCCGAGCACGCGGAGCGTCCCCGTGAAGGCAGGTCCGACTGGCTCGAGCGCGGGCGCCTCGTCGGCCTCGCCACCCCCGCAGGCCGCGAGCAGCGGGGCGAGCAGGCCCGCCGCGACGCCGGCGAGAAACGCACCCCGCGTGATCCCCCGGCCCGGCGCCACGCTGCCAGTCTGCCCGACCCGACCGGTCACCGGCACGGTCCGACGTCAGGCTCGGTCGGCCTCGGCGGCGACGGCCTCGACCACCGGAACGCCGCCGGCGAGCGCGAGTTGGACGAGCACCCGGGCCTTGGGCCCGGCCAGGTCGCCGGCGAAGATCGCACCCGCGTCGGCGAGGTCCTTCCCGCCACCACGGCCGTAGACGGGCTCGACCCGTCCGGCGAGACACCGCGACGCGACGACGACCGGGACACCGGCAGCGATCACCTCGCGAACGCCCTCGACCACGACCGCGTTCGCGTTCCCGCGACCCGTGCCCTCGAGCACGATCGCCCGCGTCCCGGCGGCGAGCCCTGCCCGCAGAAACGTCGCGTCGGACCCGGCGAACAGCCCGATCAGGTCGACGCGAGGCAGCGGCCCCTCACCGTCCCGCAGCGGCGGCCGGCGGACCGGCAGGCGTCGGAGAGAGACCCGTTCCCCGTCGACGTGACCGATCGGCCCGTAGCCCGGCGAGTCGAAGGCGTCGAGCCGGCTCGTGTGGACCTTCCTGACCTCGCGCGCCGCGTGAATCGCCCCGTCGAAGCAGACGACGGCCCCGAGACCGCTCGCACCGGAGAGCGCGACCCTGACCGCATTGCGCAGGTTGCGCGGCCCGTCGGTGTCCCTTTCGGCGGCACCGCGCTGGGCGCCGGTGAACACGACCGGCGGCACACCATCCGGGAGCAGGCGGTCGGTGAGGTAGACGGTCTCCTCCATCGTGTCCGTCCCGTGCGTGACGACGACGCCGTGGCCGCGCCCGGCGTGCTCGCACACCCGCCGCGCGAGCGAGCGGGCGAGCTCGTGATGCATGTCGAAGCTCGGGACGTTGCAGAAGTCGTCGAGCTCGAGCGCGGGAGGATCTCCGGGCCAATCGAGCATGGCCACGAGCTCGTCCCCGGACACGGCGGGAACGAGCTTGCCCGTCGCCGGATCGGGGCGCATCGCGATCGTGCCGCCGGTCGAGACGACGACGATCGCCGTACCGGGTTCCCCGGACGCCCTGGCTACCCGGCCCGCCCCCCGGCGCCGGCCGGGCCGTCGTCGACTGCGCTCTCGAGCGCCTCGGCATCGATCGCCTCGACCTCGCCGAGCTCCTCGGCGACCTGCTGCTCGAGCGTCGGCCTGCCGCTACCGCCCCGACCCCGGAACCACGCGAACACGAGGATCAGGCCGACGAGCAGGAAGACGAGCGCGGTCGAGGCAGCTCCGAGCGCGTACAGGTTCGGCTGGATCACCGAGCCGGTCGTGAGCGCAAAGATCTGCACGGGAAGCGTGAGCTGGCCGGAGGTGAGCAGGAGCGCCGTCCGGTCGTACTCGTTCCAGGAGAGCAGGAACCCGAACAGGAACGCACCGAACAGCCCCGTCCAGATCAGCGGCAGCGTCACCTCCCGGAACGTGCGGCCGCTCGAGGCGCCGAGGTCGCGCGAGGCCTCCTCGACGTGCTTGTCGTAACGGTTCCACACGGCGACCATGATCAGGAAGCCGAACGGGAGACCCCAGACCACGTTCGTGCCGACGGCCGCGAGCGGGAAGACCTCGGGCGGCAGCGTCGCCGTCGAGATCCCGAGCGTCTGGTACCAGAGCGAGGAGCCGAGCGAGAGTAGGAAGCCGGGCGTCATCAGCGCGAGCAGCACGAGGTAGAACAGCACTCCGTCCCCGCGGAACCGCCGGCGGAAGGCCATCGAGAGCGTCAGCGCGAGCGCGGTGACGACCCCGCCGACGACGAGCCCGAGGTAGAGCGACGTGAGGCCGGCGTCCTTGATCGCCGTTGCCTGCGAGCCGCCGACCGACTCCTGGAACAGCGCCTGCCACCAGTGGAAGCTCGCGCCGCGCATCGGGAACTGCAGCTGGCCCTCGGGCCCCTGGAACGAGAGGACTGCCATCACGATCATGGGGGCGAACAGGAAGATCGTGAAGATCACGAAGTAGACCGCGAGCGCCCAGAACGTCCAACGCTTCTCCTGCACCGCGGCCTCCTAGAGCTCTTCCCGGAGCTTTGCGAACTGCAGCAGCGCGAACACGCCGAGCATCATCGCGACGACGAGGAACACCGCGGACGCGGCGGCGAGCGGGTACTGGAGCCCGACGACGTTGTTCTGGACGATCAGGCTCACCGAGCTGACCTGACCGGCGCCGACGACACGGTAGGTGCCGTAGTCGCCCATCGCGAGCACGAACACGAAGATGGAGCCGATCACGATTCCCGGCATCGCCTGCGGGACGATCACCTCGCGGAAGCTCTTGAACCAGCTCGCCCCGAGATCCCGGGCGGCCTCGAGGGAGCTGCGATCGACCTGGGCGAGCAGGAAGAAGATCGGCGAGATCATCATCAGGATGTAGAGCTGGATCATCGCGAGGGTGACCGAGTAGGTCGAGAACGGGTTGATGACGGCGTCGTCGATCAGCCCGAGCTTCTCGAGCAGCTGGTTCAGCGCCCCCTGGCGCCCCATCACCGGGTACGTCCAGGCCGTGATCCGGATCAGGTAGCTCGTCAGGAACGGCGCCGTGATCACGATGAAGAGCGCCAGCTGGTACTTGAGGCTCTTGACCTTGAACGAGAGGAAGTAGGCGATCGGGAAGCCGAGGATGAGGCACGCGAGCACGACGATGCAGGTGACGAAGAAGCTCTCCTTCATCTGGTTCCAGTAGGAGAGCGACCCGAACAGCTGCCGGTAGGCCTCGAGCGTGAAGTCCTTCTTGAAGCCGGTGATGTCGGTCGTCCAGAACGAGACGAGCAGGATCATCACGAGCGGCGCTACGAGGAAGAAGAGCAGCCAGAGCGTCCCCGGGGTCGCCCAGGCGGCCGTGATCCAACCATCGCGGCGGCTGCGCGCCTTCGCGACCTTGATGTCGCCGAGCGCCGCCTCCGCGTGACGGTGCTCTTCGTGCTCGAGCTGCTCGGTCTCCTCGAGCGCCTCGACGTCGAGGTGCGGCTGGTCGTGGTCCTCAGGCCCCGAGGAGCTGGACATCCTCCTCCTTCCAGGACACCGGGACCGTCGAGCCCTCCTTCCCCCTGAACGCAGGGAAGCGATCGCCGGTGATCTTGGCGATCATCCGCTCGCCCCCGGCCGTGAGGTGGAGCTTCACGAGGTCGCCGAGGTACTCCACGAACACGATCTCGGGCTCGACGCGGTTGACGTCCTCGGCAGGCGCGCCTCCCTGATCGTGGACCGAGACCGCCGCCGCCCGGACGGCGACCGAGACCTCGGCGCCGACCGCGAGGTCGGAGCCGGGCGCGGTGACGCTCGCCCGCGCATAGCCCGTGTCGACGACGAGCCGGCCGTTCTCGCTCGAGACCACCTTGCCGCGGAGGATGTTGTTGTCGCCCATGAACGCGGCCACGATCTCGTTGTTCGGCCTCGTCGAGATGGTCAGAGGGTCGTCGGCCTGCTGGATCCGGCCCTCGTGCATGACCACGATCCGGTCGGCCATCGAGAGCGACTCCTCCTGGTTGTGCGTCACGTGCACGAACGTGATCCCGAGCTGGCGCTGCAGGTTGCGCAGCTCCACGCGCATGCGGAGCTGGAGCAGCCGGTCGAGGTCGCCGAGGGGCTCGTCGAGGAGTAGCGCCTTCGGGCTCGTCACGAGCACGCGGGCGAGCGCGACGCGCTGCTGCTGGCCGCCCGAGAGCGCACGCGGCCGGCGGTCGGAGAGCGTCTCGAGACCGACCATCTCGAGCGCCTCCATGGCGCGGCCGCGCCGCTGCTCCTTGTCCATCCCGTGCATCTTCAGCCCGAACTCGACGTTGTCGAGCACCGAGCGATGTGGGAACAGCGCGAAGTGCTGGAAGACGGTCGTCGTCGGCCGCTTGTCCGGGGGCAGGCCAACGAGGCTCGCCCCGTCGAGCAGGATCTTCCCGCTCGTCGGGAACTCGTGGCCGCCGATCATGCGGAGCGTCGTCGTCTTGCCGCAGCCGGACGGACCGAGCAGGACGACGTACTCGCCCGGCTCGACCGTGAGGTTCACGTCCTCGACGGCGACGGTGCCGCCGGGAAACACCTTCGTGAGCTCGATGAGCTCGAGCCTCCCGCCGCCCCCGGCGGGAGCGGAGGGGGCGGCGGGTGCCGCCCCCTCCTCCTGGGTCGTCGTCTCGTCGGTCATGCGCCAGGCGTTACGCGTTCAGGAACTCGTTCCACCTCTGCACCTGGTACTCGTTCTCGTCGAAGTACGAGTTCCAGGTGGCGTAGTTGCACGCGCGGTCGGTGAACGAGCCGCCGTCTCTGACCTGGCCGGCCTTGATGTCGCCGACGTTCCCCGTGATCCCGGGGAGGTCCTTCGCGGCCGGCTGGCCCTCGATCCAGAAGTCCCACTCCTCGGGCTCGACGAACTCCCGGCTCGTCTCCTGGACGCCGTTGTAGTAGCCCTGGCGCATCATGATCGCGCCCGGCTCGCCGCTGAACCACCAGTTGATGTAGTCGTAGCAGGCCTGGAGCTTCGCAGGGTCCTCCGCGGCCTTCGAGGAGATGCCCATCGTCGCAGCCCAGCCGCGGAAGCCCGACGGAGGGGCCGCGTACCGAATCGGCTGGCCCTGGGCGACGAGGAGCGCCACCGCGGGCGACCACATCGACTCGATCACGACCTCACCCGAGGCCATGAAGTTCACCGAGTCGTTGAACGTCGTCCAGAAGGCCTTGAACTGGCCCTTCTTCTTGTAGTCGAGGAGGATCTTGACGAGCGTGTCGATCTCGTCCTTCGTCAGGTTGCCGAAGGAGGCCGGCCTCTCCATGAGACCGAGCGTGACCGCCGCGACGCCGACGTCCTGCATCCCGATCCCGGGGTCGTTCAGGATCGCGACGCGGCCCTTCCAGGAGGCGTTCAGGAGCTCCGTCCAGTCGACCTCCTCGGGCTCCATCTGGATCACGTCGGTGTTGTAGCCCATCGCGTCCATGTTGAAGTTGTGCGCGGTGCCGATCGTGTAGGCCGGCTCGTCTCCGACCGTCTGGCCGGTCTCCTCGTCGACCCAGGACACGAGCACGCCCTCGAGCTCGACCGGGGTCTCCGACGAGCTGGGCCACTGGCCCGTGCCGTCCACGTCGACGTACAGCGACCGGAACGGCGCGTCGCCGTCGCCGTAGACGCACGTCGACGAGGCCGGGTCGACCTTGCCCTGCTTGATGAGGCTGCTCATCTCGCCCCAGAGCGGGATCTGCGCGATCTCGAGCGGGTACATGTTGCCCGAGGGCCAGATCTGGTTGAACTGGTACGTGTAGCCCGAGAACACGTCGAACGCGTCGGGCTGGGTGATCGCCTTCTGGACCATCGTCACCGAGTCGGTGACGTCGAACGCGAGCGGGAACCCGAGCGCGGCCTCACCCGCCGCCTTGACGGGGTCGATCAGGTCGACGCCGAGGCCGGTGACCTTGAGCGTCCCCGTGAAGGCCTCTGCCGGGGGCGCCTCCTCGGTCGTCGGCGGGGCCTCGGTCGTGCCGGCCGCCGTGGTTCCGGCGGGAGGCTCGGTCGTGCCGGCCGCGGTCGTCTCGCCGCCGCCACCACCGCAGGCCGCGAACAGCCAGCCGAGGCCGACAGCGCCCGCGAGCCCCGCGCCGCCCTTCATGAGCTCGCGGCGGGTCATCCCGCGCTTCCTGAGCTCGCTCTCGAGGTGCCGCTCGAGCCGGTCGCGATCGCCTTCTCTGTTCTGACTCATCCCCTTCTTCGCTCCTTTCGCCTTGCCGGCAGCTTGGCCCGGCCGGAACCGCCGCAGCGCTCCGACCTCGTCGGAATTTCGTGTGAACGCGTTGTATACGTTTTTCTGCCCCCTACGTCAACCCCGCGTTCCCTCGACTGTTGAGACGACGTTGAGCAGCGCCGGTTAGCGGGCAGTCGTGTTGAGCGCACGTTCATCGATGCAGGCTATCCACCCAGCGGGTGCCGCCGGAAGAAGTCGATCACGATGCGGGCGTGCTCGTCGGTGGCGTCGAAGATCGTCGAGTGTCCGGCGCCCCGGATCACGTGCTTCTCCGCTCCCTCGATCGCCTCGTAGATGCCCTGCTGACCGACGCCGTTCGGGCCCTGGTCCCACGGGGTCATGAGATCCTCGTCGCCGCCGAGCACGAGCGCGGGAGAGGTGATCCGCGGCAGCCACGGCGTCAGATCCATGTCGTTCATCGCCTGGCAGACGGCCGTGAAGACCTCGAGGCGGTTCGAGTCACGCAGGATCTGCTGGCAGTGGTCGACGATCCCCTGGCCCGCCTCCGACTCGAGGAAGGCCTTGTTCACGGCCTGCCAGGAGATCAGCTCGGCGAGGATCCGGCTTCCCGGGCCGTCCGGATCGAGGTTCGCGATCTCGATCCAGTTCCGAAAGATCAGGCGGCCCATCCGGCCGAGCCTCGCCGCGGCGCAGTTGATCACGACGCTCTGCGTGCGACCGGGGTACTTGCCCGCGAAGACCTGGGCGACCATGCCGCCCATCGACGTCCCGTGGACGTGGGCACGCTCGATCCCGAGCGCGTCCATGAGCGCCGCGAGGTCGTCGGCGAAGACCTCCATGTCGTAGTGCTGGAGCGGCTTGTCGGACTGACCGTAGCCGCGCTGGTCGTAGTCGACCACCCTGAATCCGGCGTTCGCGATCAGCGGCGTCACCGGATCGAGGTTGAAGTGGCCGAATCCGGCGCCGTGGATCTGCACGACGGGCTCACCCTCGCCCGTGATCCGGTGCCACATCCGGATGCCGCCCACCTCGACGAACCCTTCCACCTTCCCCTCCCGGTCGCGGTCGGACAGCGCGATTATTGCCGATTGTCAGACATCAGGCGTTTCGACCTGTACGTGGGGAAGCGTCAGGCCGCCTCGAGTGTGATCGCAACGGTCTCAGGGACGAGCTCGAAGAAGTCACGCCGGAGCTCCTCGTTGCCCCGGTAGGCCCCCCGCGGGAGCACCCGGCGCACGAGCGTGAACCTCGACGGGCTCTCGACGAACGGGAACGGGGCGATCCGGACGTGCCATGGGCCGACCGGCTCGAGCCGGAACGTCGCGTCTCCGCCGCCCGTCGGGACGGGCTCGATCGTGTCGGCCTCGCCGTTCTCGGCGTCCCGGAGGCAGAAGTAGAGCGAGAGGCGATCGTAGAGCTGGAGGAGCAGGTAGTCCGTCCAGCGATCGTCCTCGCCGATCCCGAGCTTCTCCGAGATCCGGCGGTAGGCGGCCTCCTGCTCGGCGACGAACGCGCCCACCTCGTCGCGGAACTCGGCCTGGGCGCTCAGCCCGAGGCTCGGCTGCGTTCCGTAGCGACCGGTGTAGATCCCCGCGCCGTGCATCGAGATCATCATCCCCGCGTACGGGTCCTCGTTCGTGACGGCCGCGATCGCGGCCCGGTAGAAGGCGAGGTGCACCGGTACCGGAACGTCGAGGAACGCTCGCGGGCGCTCTCGCTCCGGGTCCCACCCGGGACGTCGATCCCAGACCCCCCAGCCGTCGTCGTGCCGCGTGGCTGCGAGCACCATCCCGGCACGGCGCGAGGGCTCCGCGGTCGCCCCTCCGCCCCACGCGACCGCGAACTGGCCGGAGAGGTCGGCGTGGTCGGGCTGGAGCACGAGCTGCCACGAGTCGCCACGGTCGCGAACGAGCATCAGATCCTCCTTTCCCGGGCCCGGCTGCGCCCCCAGGGCACGAGCCCGCCGGCTTCGATCAGGTCGAGGACGAACCGGGGGATCGGTCGCGCCCGGAAGCGCTCGTCGCCGACCCGGATCTCCCCCGTCTCCGTGTCGATCCTCACGTTCACGCCCTGGCTCGCGGCGGCGGCCGCAGCGGGTGCGGCGACCACGAGCAGGCCGAGGTTCACGCAGTTGCGCTGGAAGATGCGCGCGAAGCTCCTGCCGAGCACGCAGCGGATCCCGGAGGCCCGCATCGCGAGCGGTACGTGCTCGCGCGAGGAGCCGGAGCCGAAGTTCGCACCGACGACGAGGATCGTGTCGCCCACGAGCAGCTCGCGGAGCCCCGGATCGAGGCCCTCGAACAGGTGCGAGCGCATCTGTGCCGGGTCGTCGACGTTCAGGAACGACCCCGGGTACAGGACATCGGTATCGACGTCGTCGCCGTGGACGACCACCGCGGCTCCCTCGACGATCATCCGAGCACGTCCTCCGGGTGGACGATCTCACCGGCGACCGCGGCCGCGGCCGCCACCCAGGCGTTGGCGAGGTGGACGCCCGCCTCCGGCGACCCCATCCTGCCTCTGAAGTTGCGGTTCGTGGTCGCGAGCGCGTTCTCGCCGGCGGCGAGCACGCCCATGCCTCCGCCGAAGCACGCGCCGCAGGTGGGAGTCGAGACCATCCCGCCCGCGTCGACGAATACGCCGAGCAGCCCCTCGGCGAGCGCCTCGCGGTAGATCCGCTGCGTCGCGGGAACGACGATCAGCCGGCAGCCCGGATGGACGGTCCGGCCGCGCAGGATCTCCGCAGCCTGCCGCAGATCGGTGAGCGTCCCGTTCGCGCAGTTCCCGACGTAGACCTGGTCGATCCGGCGTCCCTTCGCCTCCTCGAGCGCCACCACGTTGCCCGGCGAGTGCGGCAGCGCGATCAGGGGCCCGACCGACCCGACGTCGAGCCGCAGGCGGCGCGCGACCTCGGCGTCGGGATCCGAGCGCTCCGCGCTCCACGGCCGCGACGTGCGGCCCTCGAGGTACGCGGCCGTCACCCCGTCCGCCGGGAAGAGCCCCGTCTCGGAGCCCGCCTCGACCGCGAGGTTCGCAACGGCGAGACGCTCGTCGATCGTCAGCGAGGCCGCGGCGTCGCCCCCGAGCTCGAGCACGTGGCCGGTCCCTCCCCCGACCCCGAGCTCGGCAATCACGGCGAGGATCATGTCCTTCCCGGTCACGAACGGCCGCCGGGTTCCCGTGTACTCGACCTGGATCGTTCCCGGCACCGTCTGCCAGAACTCCCCGAAGGCCAGGCACCCGGCGATGTCGGTCGATCCGAGACCGGTACCGAAGGCGCCGAGCGCGCCGTGCGTGCAGGTGTGCGAGTCACCGCCTGCGACCACCGAGCCCGGAACGACCCATCCGTCCTCGACGAGCACCGCGTGCTCGATCCCGCCCCTGCCCTGGTCGTAGAAGGCGACGCCCTGGGCCTGCGACCACTCTTTCAGGCGCCGCTGGAGCTCTGCCGACTTCGCGTCCTTGGCCGGCATGAAGTGGTCGGCCACCATCACGACCTTCTCCGGGTCGAAGACGCGGTCGACGCCCATCTCCGCCAGCTGGCGAAACGCGACCGGTCCCGACACGTCGTTCGCCATCACGACGTCGCAGCGCACCATCACGATCTCACCCGGCGCAACGTCCGCGGCATCGGTGTGGGCGAGGAGGATCTTCTCGGCGAGCGTGCGCCCCACCCGGAAGAGCCTAGCGGCGCGAACGGAAGCGGGCCGGATGAGATCCCGCCCGCGCGAGCTCGGCGAGCACCTCGGTCAGGGGCACGACGTCCCCGTACTTCGTGTCGATGTCGTACAGGTTCGCCTCGTGGGCGGCCTGGTTGCGGTCTCCCACCGCTTCGCGAGGGACCACGACCCGATAGTTGTGCTGCAGCGCGTCGACCGCGGTCGCGCGCACGCACCCGGAGGTCGAGGCGCCGGTCACGACGACCGTGTCGCACCCGTGCCCGGTCAGGATCGACGAGAGCGGCGTCTCGAAGAACGCCGAGGCGAAGCTCTTCACGACCACCGCCTCGCCGGGGAGCGGCGCGAGCCGCGGGTCGATCTCGACGAACCGGCTACCGGCCTCGAGCGTGAGCAGCGCCGGGACCTTCTCGATGAAGACGGAGGCCGCCTGCTTTGCGGCCGCGTCGAAGGCGACGGTCGTGAACACGACCGGGGCGCCGGCGTCGCGGAACGCCTCCAGCAGGCACCGGGTCGCCCCGACGACCTCCTCGAGGTCGCAGGCGAGCGGCGAGGCCGGATCGGTGAAGCCGACGTTGAGGTCGACGACGACGAGGGCGGGGCGCCGGCCGAAGCCGGCGCGCCCGTGGAACCCCTCGTGTCGGATCGTGCTCACGCCTCCGGCGCCGGGATTCCGTCTCCCGCGCGCACGCGCGCGAGCGCCTCGTCCCCGGGCTCGAGCGGCGACCAGCGAAGCGGCGTCGCCGGTACCGGCGGCACGAGGCCCGTCTCCGCCTCGCAGGTCTCGAGCATCTCCGGCAGCGAGGGCCCGAAGTCGAACGAGAGCGCCTCGCCACGCTCCTCGCGCTGGCGGGCGCGCTCGGCCTCGGTTGCCGCCTCGTCGACCGTGCCGTCCTCACCGAGCACGACGCCGTAGCCCTCGCGGGCGAGCTCGCGGCTGACGAGCCCGAACGAGACATCGCGCGCGACCGCCGCGGCGGGCCGGTCGAGCCGGTCCTTCCAGCCTCCGCCGCCGGCGGTCCGGTACACGAGCATGTCGCCCGGCTCGACGACGACCCGGTCGCACTTCGACGGGAGGATCTCCTCCGAGCCGTCAGCTCGCTTCAGCAGCTTCGACGAGCGCCCACCGGGCAGCCCGCCGAGCACGCCCCAGGGCCGCGTCAGCCAGCGGTCGTCGTGGATCGAGACCTCGCCCGGCTCGAGGTACACGTACCGCTTCTCGACCCCGTTGCCGCCGCGGTGGAAGCCCGGCCCGCCCGAGTCGGTCACGGTCGTGTAGCCGTCGATCCGCAGCGGGTAGTAGGCCTCGAGGTACTCGGTCGGGATGTTCTCGAACAGCGGCCACCACGAGTGACCGTCCATCCCGTCCCCGATCGGGCGGCCCGGGATGCCGCCGTAGAGGATCTCCATCGAGTAGAAGAACTCCCCGTCCTTGCCCCAGCCCGAGTACAGCATGTACGGGCTCGTGCCGTAGCCCGAGGCCGTGTTCAGCTCCGGGGCCTGCTTCACGAGCGCGCCGCCGAGCACGTCGAACAGCCGCGCGAGCGCGTGCGTGCGGCAGCCGAGCGCCGACGGGAAGCGCGGCCGCAGCAAGCTGCCCTCGGGCATCACGACGTGCAGCAGGGGATAGAAGCCGTCGTTGAAGAGGATCTGGGGGTCGTTGACCATGATCAGGTAGACCCCGATGAACATCTTGAACATGCCCTCGGAGAGGTAGAAGTTGATCGGGCCGAGGGCCTGGGGGTCGGTGCCCGTCCAGTCGAAGAAGGCGTGGTCGCCCTCCCGCCAGATCGTCAGCTTCATCTTGAACGGGCCGTTGCCGAGCCCGTCGTCGTCGATGTAGTCCTCGAAGCTCTGCGGCACCTCCGGGATCGCGACCTGGATCAGGGTCCGCATCGCCTCGTACGTCCGGTCGAGCAGCTTCTGCAGGCTCGCGAGGTAGACGTCCTTGCCGAAGCGGTCGCACAGCTCGATGACGCGCTTCTCGCCGGCGCGGCACCCGGCGACGATCGCGAACAGGTCGGCCCGGTTCATCTCCGGAAGCCGCATGTTGTTGAGGATCAGGCGCAGGACGTCCTCGGAGACCTCCCCGCGCTCGACGATCTTGAGCGGCGGGATGATCAGCCCCTCCTCGAAGATCGTCTTCGCTCCCGTCGGAAGCGAGCCCGGAAGCGGCCCGCCGCAGTCCATCTGGTGGCCGAACTGCGACGACCAGCCGATCAGCTCGTCGTCGTAGAAGATCGGGACGAGCACGAGCCAGTCGTTCGTGTGCGAGATCGAGGCGGAGCACTTGAACGGATCCGAGGTGAGGATCACGTCGCCGGGGTAGATGCCCCGGTCCCACTCCTCCATCATCTCGTTGATGTACGCGCCGAACTGGCCGACGACCATCCGGCCCTTCGGGTCGGTGATCATCGGGAACTCGTCGTGCTGCTCCCGGATCACCGGGCTCATCGCCGAGCGAAACAGGACGGCGTCCATCTCGTAGCGGGCGCTCTTCAGCGCGCCCTCGATGATGTCGACCGTCACCGGGTCGACGTCGATCTCCGGGATCTCAGCGATCCGCGGCTTCTCTCTCGTTGCCATGCTCGAGACCCCTTTACCTGCTCGGAGTGATGAGGATGTTGAAGCTCCTGTCGACGGTCGCCTCGTAGCCCGGGGCTACGAGCGTCGTCGAGTCGAACTCGACCACGATCGCCGGCCCGCTGAACCGGGCGCCCGGGCCGAGCTTCGACCGATCGTAGATCGTCGCCTCGACACGCCGGCCCTCGACGACGATCTCGTGCCGGTCGACGACCGCCCCTGAGGCGTCCGGGGAACCCGGCTCTCCGGTCGGAAGCTCCGGCTTCGGGACCGTGCCGAAGGCGATCGCCCTGAGGTTCACGATCTCGCTCTCGGTGCCCGGCATGCGGAACCCGTAGAGCTGCTCGTGGAGCGCATTGAACCGCTCCTCGAGCTGGGCGAGGCCTCCCCGGGCCTCGGCCGGGTCGATCGCGACCGGGATCTCGTACCCCTGGCGGTGGTAGCGCATGTCGGCCACGTAGCTGATGCCGCGCGCCTCCGGTGCGATTCCCTCCTCCTCGAGCCAGGCCGTCGCGCGCTCGCCGAGGGTTTCGAGGATCGAGACCACGCCCGCCGGGTCGGCCTCGGACAGCACGCGGATGTAGGTCTGCGAGAACTCGTCGCGGAAGTCGGCGACGAGGTCGCCGATCGCGCAGAGCAGGCCGGGCGCGGGCGGGACGATGACCGGGAACGAGCCCATGAGCTCCGCCAGCGCGTTCGCGTGCAGCGGGCCGGCACCGCCGTAGGCGACGAGCGCGAACTCGCGTGGGTCGTGGCCTCGCTGGACGGAGACGATCCGCAGCGCTCCGGCCATGTTCTCGTTCACGATCTTGATGATTCCCTCCGCGGCCTCCTCGACCGACGAGAGACCCATCGCATCCGCGATCTTCTGCACGGCCGCCCGGGCCCGGTCGACGTCGAGTGCCATCTCGCCGCCGAGCAGCCGCGGTGGGAGGTACCCGAGCACGACGTTCGCATCGGTCACGGTCGGCTCCTCGCCGCCCTGCCCGTAGCAGGCCGGCCCCGGGTCGGCGCCCGCGGACTGGGGGCCGACGCGTAGCGCCTTCGTGAGCTCGGGAACGTGGGCGATCGAGCCCCCTCCGGCGCCGACCGTGTGCACGGAGACCGAGGGGACCTTGATCCGGAACTGGCCGATCGTCGTCTCCCGGCCGATCGTCGGCTGGCCGTTCTCGCAGAGGGCGACGTCCGTCGACGTCCCGCCCATGTCGAACGTGAGGATGTTGTCGAACCCGGCCTTGCGTGCCACGTACAGCGCGCCGGCGACACCGCCGGAGGGGCCGGAGAGCACCCCGTAGATCGGGTTGCGGGCAGCCTCCCGCGTCGTCATGAGACCCGCGTCCGAACGGAGGATGTTGACGTCGGCCGTCGCGCCGACCGCCTTCAGCTCGGCCTGGAGGTGCTCGACGTAGTGCTGCACCCGCGGCCGCACGTAGGAGTTCATGCACGCGGTCAGGGTGCGCTCGTACTCGCGGAACTCGGGCAGCACGTGCGCCGAGAGGGTCACCGGGAAGCCCGGGTACAGGCGCTCGACGATCGCGCCGATCTGCTCCTCGTGCTTCGGGTTCACGTAGGAGTTGACGAGCCCGACGGTCAGCGACTCGACGCCCGACTCGACGAGGTCCCGCACGATCTCCTCGACCTGGCCCTCATCGACGGGAACGACCGTGTTCCCACGCGCGTCGAGGCGCTCCACCGCCTCCCGGGTGTCCGAGAGCAGCGCCGGCGGGTCCGGCTTGATCATGATGATCCAGCCCGCGAGCGGACCGGGGGTCTGCGAGCGGGCCAGGTGCAGGATCTGCTTGAAGCCCACCGTCGTGATCAGGCCGACGCGGGCGCCCTTCGACTCGAGCACGGCGTTCGTTGCCACGGTCGTGCCGTGGAGGATGTTGCGGATCTCGCCCACGCCGATCTCGGCCTCCCCGCAGATGCGCTTCACGCCCGTGAGCACGCCCTCCGACGGGTCTGCGGGCGTCGAGGGCGTCTTCACACGCCACTGCGCGCCGTCCTCGTCCGAGACGAGGAAGAGGTCGGTGAACGTCCCTCCGACGTCCACCCCGAGCCTGTACGCCATGTCCTTGTTCTCCTCTCTACCTCGATAGCTTCTGGTTGCGGTGCTCAGGAGCGGTCGCTGACGGGCCGGAAGACCCCGGCCCGGTAGACCATGCCCTCGAGCTCCCGCCCGAGGACGCCCTCGAGCCAGCCTGCGATCTCGACGAGCCCGTCGAGATCGATCCCCGTGTCGATTCCCTCGCCGTGGAGCAGGTAGACGAGGTCCTCCGTGCTGATGTTGCCGGTCGCGCGCGGGGCGAACGGGCAGCCGCCGACCCCGCCCACCGAGGCGTCGATCAGCGCCGCCCCGGCCTCCACCGCGGCGAGCGCGTTCGCGAGCCCCGTGTTCCGCGTGTTGTGCAGGTGCACGCCGACGGGCGGCCCGAACAGCGCGCCCGTCGCAACGAGCTGGCGGACCATGCTCGGCACGGCCACGCCGATCGTGTCCGCAAACACGAGCTCGTCGGCCCCGGCATCGGCGACCTGTTCGGCGATGCCGAGCACGTCGGCCGGGTCGACCCTGCCCTCGAACGGGCAGCCGAAGCTGGCGCCGATCGTGACCGTGGCCCGGATCCCGTCCTCGTGGGCGCGGGTGACGATTCGGCTCGCGGCCGCGATCGACTCCGCCACGGTCGCGCCCTGGTTTCGCTGGTTGAACGTCTCGGTCGAGGCGAACGCGAAGTGCGCCTCGGTGAGCGCCGTCTCGCGCAGGCGGTCGTAGCCCTTCTCGTTCAGCACGAGGCCGGCGTAGACGATGCCGTCGCGCGGCTCCACCGCCGCGACGACCTCCTCGGCACCGGCCATCTGCGGCACGCGCTCGGGGTTCACGAAGCTGACGCACTCGATCCGCGGCACGCCTGCCGCCGCCAGCCGGTCGACGAGCTCCGCCCTGACGGCGGGCTCGAGGATCTTGGGATCGTTCTGGAGCCCGTCGCGAGCAGCGACGTCGCAGATCGTGACCTCCATCAGATGACTCCTTCCGCTCGCAGACTCTCGAGCTCGTCCTCCGGCAGCCCGAGCAGGCCGCCGTAGATCTCGTCGTTATGGCTACCGTCCTCCCACGTGCCCGTCCATCTCACGGCGCCCGGCGTGCCGGAGAACTTCGGCGTGATCCCCGGCCCGACGAACGTCCCGATCTCGGGGTCGTCGTGCGCAAGCAGCGCCTCGCGCGCCCAGAAGTGCTCGTCCTCGAAGATGTCGGCGATCGTGTAGACGGGCCCGCAGATCACGCCGGCGGAGTTCAGCGTCTCGTCGATCTCCGCGGCCGTCCGCTCGGCCGCCCAGTCGCCGATCAACCCCTCGATCTCGTCCTGGTGCTCACCGCGGGCGAGATGGGTCGAGAAGCGCTCGTCGTCGGCGAGCTCGGGCATCCCCATCGCCTCGCAGAGCCGGCGGAACACGTTGTCCTGGTTTGCCGCGATCACGATCCACTTGCCGTCGCGAGAGCGGAAGATGTTCGAGGGCGCGATGCCCTTCAGATGGGTCCCGCCGGGCCCCCTGACCATCCCGAGGCGGTCGTACTCGGGGGCGACGCTCTCGAGGAGGGCGAAGCACGACTCGAGCAGCGAGACGTCGATCTCCTGGCCCGTGCCCCCGAGCGCGTCGCGCTGGTACAGGGCAGCGAGGATCCCGTGGGCGGCGAACATCCCGGCGAGCGAGTCCCCGAGCGAGATGTGCATGCGCGGCGGCGGCTCGTCAGGGAAGCCGTTGATGTACCGCATGCCGCTCATCGCCTCGGCGACCGAGGCAAAGCCTGCGCGCGAGGCGTACGGGCCGGTCTGCCCGTATCCGGAGACCCGGCAGAGGATGATCCCGGCGTTCGCCTCCGAGAGCCGGTCATAGCCGAGGTTCCAGCGCTCGAGCGTACCGGGCCGGAAGTTCTCGGTGATCACGTCGCTGCGGCGGACGAGCTCGAGCAGGAGCTCCTGACCGCGCTCGGTGCGCAGGTTCAGGGTCACGCACTTCTTGTTGCGCGACTGGACGGGCCACCAGAGCGACCGGCCGTTGTACCGGGCCTTGCCCCAGTTGCGGATCGGGTCGGGCTGGCCCGGCGGCTCCACCTTCACGATCTCGGCGCCCCAGTCGCCGAGCAGCCGGCCGGTGAACGGGCCGGCGAGCAGCTGACCCAGCTCGATCACGCGAATCCCGGCGAGTGGGCCTGGCCCGCTCGTCTCTCGCACGGACCCGTCTGGGGCCGGTACCGGCCTGCTCATTCGCCCTCCTCGCTGTCGTGTTCGCCTGCCTTCGCCCGCAGGCGCGCGACGAGGAAGTCGCGTGCCTCGAGGACGTGCTCGATCATCACCCGCTCGGCCCGCTCGGCGTCGCGGGCTGCGAGCGCGGCCGTGAGCTGCCGGTGGTAGTGCTCGGAGATGAGCTTCTGCTCCGGCGAGTACCAGTGGTAGGAGCGGTACACGAGCGGGAGCTGGACGACCTTCTCGACCATGCCGGACAGCCTGTCGGAGCCCGCCGCCGCCAGCACGACGGCGTGGAAGCGGACGTTCTCCGCGACGAGGTCGGCCACGTCCGCCTCGGCGCGCAGCGCAACGAACCGGTCACAGCTCGTGCGGAGCTCGGCGAGGTCGCCGGGCCCGATCCGGATAGCCGCGAGCCGCGCCGCGAACCCCTCGAGCACCGCACGGAGCTGATAGAGGTCGTCGAGGTCGTCGGCGTCGTAGGCCCTGACCGTCGCGCCCCGGTTCGGAGCCGCGTCGATGAGACCCTCGGTCTGGAGCACGAGCAACGCCTCCCGGATCGGCGTCCGCGAGATGCCGAGCTCGCGCGCGAGCTCCCCTTCCTTCAGTCGCTGCCCCGGCTCGAGCCGCCCATCGACGATCGCCGAGCGGATCAGCTCCGCCGCAGCGGCGCCGGCGCTTCTCGTGAGCGGAGGCTGTCCGTCCTTCACGATCCGTGCCACGGCGAAAGCATACTGTATGCAATCTAGCCCTGCAGGAGCCAACGGGCGGCGCCGCTCAGCGCGACCAGCGTCGAGACGCCGGGGGCGTGCGCCAGCCGGAGCACCTGCTCGCCCGGGCCGTGCGCGGGCCAGAGCAAGGCTGCGCCTTCCCCCGGGCGACCGCGCGGGGGCAGGCAGGAGCAGCGCGGCGAGGGGCACGCAGGCGGCGAGCACCGCCCAGGGAGCGAGCGAGACCGTCCGGCCCGGGGTCGCGACCTCGACCGCCGGCCCCTGAGCCAGGTACCGCCTCGCGGCCGCGGCGACCGCGGCGCGCCCTCACCTCGCCGTAGACGCGCCCGCCGGTCGTCCGGGCTGCGAGCTCGGCGAGCGCGGGAAGCGTGAACGAGGTGGGCTCGTACTCCTCGGGCGTTCCGTCCGCACGCCACACCCGCTCGTCGGCGCTCCACAGGCGCACGACGATCAGCTCGACGCCGCCCCGCCGCAGCTCCCGGACGATCGACCTGGCCGCGTACTCGCCGCTCTCCCCGTCGGACAAGAGGATCACGAGTCGCTTCGTCGAGACCGGCCCGAAGGCGTTGTCGGTGGCGATCGCGCCGAGCGACTGAAAGTCCGTCGCGACGAGGAACGGAGTCTTGCTCGTCCCCGGCGGACGGTTGATGCCGATCGCCCGGCGCAGGACGAGCTCGAACTGCGCGAGGTCGACCGTCGGGAAGAGGTGCGGCAGAGGCCGGTTGGTCAGGGAAGCGACGCCGAACGGAACATCGGGCAGCGCGCGGCGCAGCTCCGAGGCCGCGTCGATGGCCCGACGGATCCTCGTCGGTGCGTCCGGAGCGGGCGACGCGAGCATCGAGCGCGTGGTGTCGATGAGGACGAACGCCTCGGCATCGGTGCGCATCGTCACGGCGCCCTCCACGCGCACGACCGGCTGGGCCGCCGCCGCCGCGAGGAGCCCGAACGCAACCACGAGGGCGGCCGCGACCGGCACGTGCGTCCGGCGGTATGGCGCTTCCAGTGCGAGCACGTTCCTGATCCGTCGATACCGCCGCTCGCGGCGAACGAGCGCGCCGAGCGGCAACAGGACGGCGAGCACGGCGAGGGCCGCGAGCGGGCTGAGAAATGTGAGGCTCAATACCCTCCCTCCGCGGGCGGAGAGGCGGATGCCTCGGTGCCGGCCGTCCCGGTCGACTGGACGATCCTCGCGACGGTAACGCCGACGAGCAGCTCGAGGTTTCGCTTGGCGACGTCGTTCGCCGGGTTCAGCCTCACCGCATCCTGGAATGCCCCGAGCGACTGCTCGAGGTAACGGCGCGGGTTGTCGGCCAGCTTGGCGTCCTCGAAGAGCAGCACGCCGAGCAGGTTCGCCGCCGCCGACCGCAGCTCCCGGCTTCCGTCGCCGCCCACGATCGGCACGAGGATCGTCTGTGCCTCGGCGCGAAGCTCGAGCACGCGAACGCTCGACTGGCCCGGGACCCCCGCCGCACGCGTCAGGGCGACCGCGTCCCGGTAGTCGCGGTCGTCGCCGATGCCGAGAATGGCCTCGCCGATCCGGTCTCCGGTGCTCGGGTCACGCACCTCCGCATCGCGACTGCCTGCGCCGAACGCGAGCGGGGCATCCGCGCTCCGGGCCGCGTCCTCCACGTCGAGCACGGCGACGCCCACGAGCGCCAGGGCGACCGCCGCCGTCGCGGCAACCGCTGCCAGCACGGCGGCGCGCGGGCTCACGCCCCGGTCCTCCCCGGGCGCACGCGCCAGCGCAGCGGGACGGCCACGAGCTCGTACGTGGCGAGCAGGAGCGCCAGCGCGAGCGCAGCGGCCAGGTACGGCCAGGCGAGCCCCAGGGCCGGCTCGCCGATCCCCTGGTTGCCGGTCGCGAGGGACTGTGAATCGACGACGCGATCGGCGCCGGCGGCCCGTTCGAACACGCGCG
This sequence comes from Gaiellales bacterium, assembly GCA_046330455.1. Taxonomy (GTDB): domain Bacteria; phylum Actinomycetota; class Thermoleophilia; order Gaiellales; family Gaiellaceae; genus CAVQXR01. Next base: position 90,705 of record JAXLSU010000008.1, on the reverse strand, counting down.
CCTGCCTGTCCGTGGCAGGGGGGAGGGCCACGACGTGCAGCTCGAGCTCGGGGCTCTGCTCGTACGCCCGCAGCTCCGCGGCGAGGCGCGGGTAGTCGGACTCCGACTCGGCGAGGTCGGAGAGCAGCACGACCCGTCCCGACAGCCCGTCCCGCGCGAGCGCCTGCCGGGCCGCGCGCAGGCCGGTCGAGATCTGCGTGCCGCCCGAGAAGCTCCGGTACCACGGATTGAGCGGGTACTGCACCTGTGCCTGCTCGGTCGGCCCGGCGGCCCGGTAGTAGCTCGGCCTCGCCCGCTGCCCACGCTCGGCCCTGGGCCGGAAGTAGCGGATGAAGGGCGCCAGCTCGGCAGCGCGGGAGCCCGGCGGCAGGGCTTCGAGCGCGGTGTCGGAGAAGAGCACGAGCCCGATTCGGTCGTCCTGCCCCGACGTCGCGATCCCCTCGAGCGTCCGGGCGATCTCCCGGTAGACGAGGTCGGAGACGCTGTGGGACAGGTCGAGAACGACGACTGTCTGGCGTTCGGACGAGACGAGGTCGCGGCTCTGCCCGTCGGTCTCGGTGCGGTCAGGTAGGTGGCGGCGAGCGCTCCCCACGGCAAGGCGGGCCCGAGGCGCAGGGCGGGGTCCTGCGCCCGGTGTCCCGCAGCGAGGGCGCGTCGGCCAGCGGTACCGCAACGTAGGAGCGTTGTCGATGGACAACGACCGCGACCACCGCCATAGGACGATCACGGGTGCTGCGATCCACCACGGAGCCATCAGGCCACGGGCCTTCGCTCTTTGACGCCCCGGACGAGGGCGGCGACCCGCTCGCTCACCGGCCCCGCTTGCGACCAGGCGAGCGCGCGGGCCTCGCGCGCGAACCGGCCTTGTGCTCGGCGTCGAGGCTCGCGGGCGAGCCGGTCGAGCGCTGCCCGACGGTCCTGCTCGCTGCCGTCGGCGAGCGCCGTCCAGCCGCGCCAGCGCGACCTCGAGCGACGTGGAGGCCATCTGCTCGGTGGCAGCAGGAGCTTCCCGGCGGCGCGGTCGGGCGCGCAGCGCGACCCAGGCTCCGAGCCCGAGGACGATCGCGGCGGCCGTCCCGACCATGAGCCAACCGACGAGCCCGGAAGCGGCACGGAAGCCAAGCGGCGGCAGATTCTCGAGGTCCGGGTCGGCCGTCACCTCGGTCGGGCGGAAGGTCACGTCGGTGCGGGCCTGCCCCGACAGCCGCGAGACGATCTCGACCACCGGCCACGTCAGTGGGAGCGTGACCACGTCGCCCTGGCGCGGTGAGTAGCGAACGAGCCCGATCGGGAGCTCGATCGCCCGCTCCGGTGCGTTCGGGGCACACGCGCGGTCGATGCACTGGAGCGGGTAGCGGTAACGCACGACGGTCGTGTCGCCCAGCTCGACGCGATCGACCTCGACGTCGCCGACCCGGCGGAACGGACGGAAGAAGGGCGCCGGCACGATCGTGGCCGGGTCGACCCGGGTCTCGTCGACCACGAGCTTCACCTCGGCGGTGACGCGATCGCCGAACAGGAAGCGTGACGGACTCACTGTCGAGGTCAGCACGACCGGGTCGCCTCCCGGCGGGGAGAGCCGCCGCGCGCCGCCTCCGTCGAGCGCGACGAGGACGAGTGCGATCGCCCCGCCGACGGCGACGAGGCCGGCGAGCGCGGCGGCCGCGAGTCTCACCGGACGAGCCTCGCACCCTGGTGGCGCCCGTGCGACCAGTCGAGCAGCGCCTCGAGCACGTCGCCCCGCTCGTGGGAGGAGACGAGCGCCCAGTCGAGCCCGAGCGCCTCGCAGCGGGCGAGGATCCCCGCCAGCCGGCGCCGGTGCTCGTCCCGGCGCGCGGACGCCTCACTCCGGGTCAGCCGGACCCGCGCAAGCCGGCCGGACGCGGGATCGGCGAGCGGCAGGACGGCGCCCGCAACGTCGGGAAAGGACTGCTCCCAGAGCGGGTCCTGGACGACGATCGCGACGACGTCCCAGCCGTGTGCGAGCGCCTCGGCGAACGATTCGTCGCCGGGCGGGCGGAGGAAGTCGGAGAGCAGGAAGACGAGCGTGCCGGGCGGCAGGCGTCGCTCGCTCCCGGAAAGCGCGCTGAGCCCTTCCTCGAGGCCTTCCCCGTCCCGAAGCGTGACGCCGCCCACCGGGCAGCCCGCCACGCGCGCGCTACCCGTGATCAGCGCCTCTGCCTCCGCCACGGCAGCCGGCTTCGAAAGCCACGGGAAACCCGGCGGGAAGAGGGCCATGGACGGGCTGCGGTCGGTGACGACGACTACGCGGGTGGACTCCTCGGTCAGGTGCTCGCGCACGACGAACTCGTCGTCATCGCGGACCGACGAGAGCCGCGCCGATGCCCGCCAGTCGATCCGTCGGACGTCGTCGCCGGTCCGGTACGGCCGCGAGCCCGCCAGGTCGAAGCCCGGGCCGCGGGCTCGCGAGCGCATCGTGCCGGAAACGCGGCCCTCGACCCGCCGCCGCGGTGGCAGCGGGAAGACCAGGTCGTCGCTCAAGGCTCGTCTCCCGGCCTCGGCGCGAGGGCGGCGCAGCGGGCGAGCACGTCGGCCAGCACCTCCTCGCGCGGACGCCGGCGGATCGCGGCGAGGAAGGAGGGCGTGAACAGGAGGCGATGGCCGAGCACCGGGCCGAACAGCGCCTCGACGTCCTCTGGCACGACGAAGTCCCGCCCAGCGAGCAGAGCGAGGGCGCGTGCGGCACGCTCGAGAGCCAGCGATCCCCGCACCGACGCGCCGAGCTCGACGACGTCGAGCTCGCGGGTCGCACGCACGAGCGCGACGATCCAGCCGAGGAGGAGCGGGTCGGCGTACACGAGAGCGACAGCGCGCTGCAGCGCCAGCACCTCCGCGGCCGTCACGACCGGTCGGACCCCGTCCAGCGGATGCCCGTGCCGCTGGTCGGCGAGGATCCGCTGCTCGTCCTGCTCGTCGGGGTAGCCGAGCGCGGTGCGAAGCAGGAACCGGTCGAGCTGAGCCTCGGGGAGCATGAACGTGCCCTCCTGCTCGATCGGGTTCTCGGTCGCGAGCAAGAGGAACGGGCTGGCTAGCGGCCGCGTCACGCCGTCGACGGTCACCTGTCGCTCCGCCATCGCCTCGAGCAGCGCCGACTGGGTCTTCTGCGTGGCGCGGTTGATCTCGTCGACGAGCACGACGTTCGCGAAGATCGGCCCGGGACGGAACTCGAAGTCGCGGGCTCTCTGGTCGAAGATCGAAGACCCTGTCACGTCGGCCGGTTGCAGGTCGGGCGTGCACTGGATACGCGACGGGACGGCCCCGTCGATCGACCCCGCGATCGCGCGGGCGAGAACGGTCTTTGCCGTTCCGGGCACGTCCTCGAAGAGCACGTGACCCTCGCAAGCGAGCGCCGCGATCACGAGCGTGATCTCGTCCCGCTTCCCGCGGACGATCGCCTCGACGTTCCGACGCAGCGTCGAAGCGACCCGCCGGGCCGTGGCAAGGTCGACTGGCGCGTCGGGCTTCACGGCTGCGAGGCGCCACTTCGCGCCCGCCGAAGCTCCCACGAGCTCCGAGCCCGCTTCGGCTGGCTGGCCGGGAACCTGCTCCTCGTGACTCAGTTGCGCTCCCCGTCGCGGGTCGCTCGCCGGACCGGTAAGTACATCACACCTGCTCGCCCGGGGCCAGGCCGGGCGGCGCCCTTCGCAGCGTCCAGGCCACCACCGCGGCGAGGGCGCACAGGCCGGCGCACACGAGCCAGAAGACGTCCCACCCCGCCGCCTGCGCGAGGGCGCCCATCGGCGGAGTCGAGACGGCCGAGAGCGTGAAGACGAGCGTCGCTGCGATCGCGACCGCCTGCGCCGCGAGCGCCTGGGGTGCCATCTCCCCCGCCCGGACGTAGACGAGAGCGTTCCAGCCGAGCGCTCCGAAGGCGAGCAGCACGGAGGCCGGGATCACCGCGACCGGGCCCGCGTGCAACGCGGCGGCGAACACGACGGTGCCGGCGCTGCCGAGGGCCGCGGCCTCGACGAGCGTTCGGATCCTGCGGGTACCGCCTCCCCGGTCGGCGATCCGGCCCCACACGACCCTCGCCACCCCCGCGGTGATCTGAACGGCGAAGAACATGGCGCCGACGGCAAAGCGCGAGAGCCCCGCGTCGCGCGCCGAGGGGATCCCGTACACGAGCACGGCCTGGAGCACGACGACGAGCAGGGCGGCGCACAGGAGCAGCCGACCCATGCCCGGGAGCCCGAGAATCGCCCGCAGGCCGTGGAGGAGGCCGGGAGGTCGCCGCCCGACGTGGGGTGCGGGCCGATCGTCGCCCGTGAGGAGCCCGAAGGCCGTCCCGCAGCCTGCGAGCGCCACGGCGGCGAGCACGAGGCACGGGCGCACACCTCCGGTGTGTGCGAGCGAGGGGAGCACGATCGCGCCGACGACGCCGCCGAGGGGGACAGCCATCTGCCGGACGCCGAGCGCCCAGGCCCGCCGTGACGGCTCGAACGCATGGAAGAGCGCGCCGATCCCGGCGATCGGGATGATCGCCGAGCCGACGCCGCAGACGAACAACATCGAGGCGAGCAACACCGTTCCGGTCGTGAACGCGGCGACGAGCAGCCCGGTCACGGCGAGGCCGGTGCCGAGCAGGGTCAGCCTGCGGCTCCCGTACCGGTCGACGGCGACGCCCGCCGGAATCAGCATGAGGCCGGACCCGAGCAGCGTGACGGTCAGGATGACGCCGAGCGCGGTGAGGCTCAGGTCGTACGCATCACGAAGCTCGGGGCTGATCGCCGGCAGGCCGAACGTGACGAGCGAGCTGGCCGCCTGGGCGGCCGTGGCAGTCAGGAGGACGACCCGGGGGCTCGCCCGCACCGGGCTCAGCGGTGCCGGCGGCGGGTGAGGTGCACGGCGGAGTAGTCGAGCCCGCCGAGGCCGTGGCGCAGGGCCTCGTCGTAGCTGGCGGCCGCCGCCTCGGTGACCGGCAGCCGCGTCCCGTGCTCCGCGCCGAGCTCGCGGGCGAGGCCGAGATCCTTGCGGAGCAGGTCGAGCCGGAACAGCGGTGCGTAGGCGTGGGACGCCGGGTGCTCCGGGCGGACCCCCGGGAGCGGAAAGCGGCGCCGCATCACGGCCGAGTCGCTCGTCGAGTGCGTGAACACCTCGTAGGCCTGCGCCGGGTCGATCCCCTCGCGCTCGAGCAGCTCGCAGGCCTCGCTCATCGCCGCCATCGTCGCCCCGACGATCAGGTTGTTGCAGAGCTTGACCGCCTGCCCGGCTCCATTCGCGCCGACGTGCTCGACCCGGCTTCCGAGTAGCGCCAACACCGGCTTCCAGCGCTCGAACACGGCACGCTTGCCTCCGACCATGATCGCGAGCGTCGCGTCCTCCGCGCCGATCGGGCCGCCGCTGACGGGCGCATCGAGGAACTCGAGCCCTCGCTGTCCGAGCTCCGCTGCCAGGCGGCGCGCGAGCCCGGCAGGGCTCGTCGACATGTCGATCACTGTCCCACCGGCGGGCATCGCCGCCCCGACGCCGCGCTCGCCGAGAGCTGCCTCCTCCACCACCTGGGGCGACGGCAGCGAGAGGATCGCGACCTCTGCCCGTTCGCACGCCTCGGCAGGTGTCGCGGCGGCGGCGACCCCGAGCTCGGCAGGCCGGGCCGGATCGACGTCGCAGCCGGTGAGCTCGTGGCCGGCCTGCACGAGATGACTCGCCATCGGCAGGCCCATGGTTCCGAGCCCGATGAAGGCGATCCGTGCCACCGCGGCGAGCATACCGCTCGCGGCGCGCGGGAACCGTGGGCACCCACCGGCCGTCGAAGGGACATGCGACTCATCCCGATCGTCCTCATTCTCGCGGCCGGCCTCGGCCTCGCCGCATGCGGAGGCGGCGAGCCGTCCAGGACGGAGCAGCCGCCCACGACCGCCGGCCCCGCGGAGCCCCCGGCGATCTCCTACGATGCCGACCCGACGTCCGTCGTCGTGGACGTGACCCCGCTTCCCGGGTTCGTTCCGGCCGAGATCGCCGTCGACTCGCGCCCGAGGTTCCGCCTCTACGGCGATGGCACCGTGATCGCCCGCCCGGCGGACGAAGCCCTCGGTGGGTTCCCGGCCCTCGACACCTATCGCCTCTCGGAGGCCGGGATCGAGTGGGTGCTCGAGCTCGCCGATACCGAGGGGCTGCTTTCACCCGCACCCGACTACGGACAGCCTCCGGTGACGGACGTCGGCACCGAGACCGCGACGATCACGGCGGGCGGCGTGCAGGTGTCCCACAGCGTGTACGCGCCCGGCTTCGAGGACGACTCGGCCGGTCTGACGACAGAGCAGCTGGCGGCCCGTGCGGCTTTTTCGCGCTTCGTGGCACAGGTCATCGCCCTGCCACGGGCGCGACCTGACCTCCTCGCCGGGCCTGCCGGCCCGTACACGCCCGAGTCGGTAGCCGTCTTCGCCTTCGAGCTCGACCCCGCCACGGAGGGGGCTACGGTGGAGGACTGGCCGCTCTCCACTCCGCTCGGTGACGAGCCCGCCGACACGCAGTCGGGCATCCCGTGCTTCGAGGCTAGCGGCTCCGATCTCGAGACGCTCGAGGACGCCTTCGCGGGCGAGGGGCTCGGCCGGGTCTGGCGAAGCGGCACGACCGCCGACGGCGACCCGCGCCTGTGGAGCGTCGGCCTGAACCCGGTCCTCCCCGGCGACACGGGCTGTCCGGCCGCGACGGGGTGACGGCTTCCGCCCGGAGGAGGCGGGTCGTCAGTGGCAGGAGCCGGAGCCGCTGTCCGTCCAGGTCTTGCCGGCCTCCGGCAGGAACTCCCAGTCGTAGCCGTCCGACCGGAGGGTGAGCTCGAGGACGCCGAAGGTCCGCCCGACGACCTCGAGATTGCCGCCCGGCGTCCCGCCGCCGATGTTGATCCCCCCGGTACCGACGATGATCTCGCGGATGCCCGTCGCAGGGTCGTAGACCCCGGCGGGCGTCAGCGGCTTGAACCGCTCGTAGCGGTGCGTGTGCCCGTTCAGGACGAGCTCCGCCCCGTGCTCGTACAGCGCCTTCCAGAAGGCCTCGGTCGCGCCCTGCGTCTTCGCCGCGACGAACCGCGGGTGGTGCCAGTACGCGAGCGTGCACGCCGCCGGGTTTGCGGCGAGATCGGCCCGGAGCCACTGCTCCTGGGGTGAGCCCGCCTTGCAGCCGCCGACCGCCGAGCAGTTCGAGTTGAGGACGACGACGTGCCACGCCCCGATGTCGTAGCTGTAGTAGCCCTTGCTCCTGTCTCCTGCCCGCGCTCCGAAGTAGTCGAAGTACCCTGCCGCGCCCGAGGTCTGGTACTCGTGGTTGCCGACGGCCGGGTAGGTGATCGACTTGAAGCGTCCCCAGGAGAGGTCGTAGGACTGCTGGAAGTCGCTGAGCTTCGCCTTCTCGTACTGGAGGTCGCCGAGCGTGAGCACGGCCGCGGGGCTCCCCGCCACGACGAGGTCGGAAGTGTACTGCTGCCGGCAGGCCGACGAGGTGCCGAGCCCTCCGTGGAAGCTCGAGCTCGCCGGGTCGCACGCGATGTCACCGGCCGCCATCACGACGACCGCATCGCCGGGAGCCGAGACGACGATCAGGTCCGTCTTCGTCTCGCCGTCGGAGGTCAGGCCGTTCGAGACGGTCAGGGTCACCGTGTACTGGCCGGGGCTCGCGTACACGTGGGTCGGGTTCCGCTCGGTCGAGGTGTTGCTCGCCGAGCCCGGGTCGCCGAAGTCCCACGACCAGGTCGTCGGCCCGCCGGTCGACGTGTCCGTGAAGCCGACGACGAGCGGCGCCGTGCCCGAGCTACGGTCGGCAGTGAAGCCCGCGGTCAGGGCCACGACGCTGACGAGCCCCGTCTTCGTCTCGGTGTCGAAGCCGTCCAGGTTCGACGCGGTGAGCGTGACCGTGTACAGGCCCGGTGCCGAGTACGTGTGACTCGGGTTCCGGAGCACCGAGGTGTTGTCGGGCGACCCGGGGTCCCCGAAGTCCCACGACCAGGCGGACGGGCTGCCGAGCGAGGCGTCGGTGAAGCTCACGGTCAGCGGAGCGGTTCCCGAGGTCTGATCGGCGGAGAAGTCGGCGATGACCGCGGCGACGGTCACGTACCCGATCTTCGTCTCCCCGTCCGATCCCTGGTCGTTCGTCGCGGTCAGCGTCACCGTGTACACGCCGGGGACCGTGTAGACGTGACTCGGGTTCTGGAGCGTCGATGTGTTGTCGGGGGATCCCGGGTCGCCGAAGTCCCACGACCACGACGTCGGCGAGCCCGTGGAGGTGTCGGTGAAGCCGACCGCGAGCGGCGGGGTGCCGTCGGTCGAGTCGGCGGTGAAGCCCGCGGTGGGTGCAACCGGCCCGGTGGTCGCCGCGCGCAGCGAGACGGCCACGATCGACCAGTCGTTCGCCGTGCTGAGGTCGCCGGGAGCCCCCAGCTGGATCTGCGACGGCGAGGCGATCGGGCCCTCCGACCACATGGTCGCCCTCGTGGTGTCGCCGCCCGACCCGGCGGTCTGGTTCGCGAGCAATGCGGTCTCCCCGGCCGGCGTCGAGAACACCGCGCCCCGGTGCCAGCCGACGGCGACGGCCACGGCCCCTGCCGTCGCGGTCGGGACGGACTCGAGCATGTTCCGGTCGTCCACGCCCGGACCGGCGTTCGTCGCGACCGCTTCGATCGGCGTGGCCGCATCGACGCCCGAGAAGCGCTGGGCGACGGCGGCGGCGGGGAGCGTGTTCCCCGCGATCGTCACGAGGATCGACCCTGGTGACGGAGAGGGACACTGGGCCCGGAACAGGGTGACGCCGCCCTGCCCCTGGACGTTGTCGACGGTCCCGATCGCTGTCCAGACCGGACAGCTTCCGGTCACGGTGATCCCGTTCTTCGTCTCGTCGCGCTGGCTGACACCGACGAGGATCAGCTCGTTCGCCGCCGGGGCCCACGCGGGCAGCACGATTGCCGTGCCGGTCGCGATCGAGCTTCCGATCGCAGCTCCCGAGGGCGCGATCGCAGCGCTCGCGCTCGCCGCCCCGAAGACGAGGATCGCAAGCCAGACGGCACCGGCGGCTACGGCACCGAGCGGTCTCCTCCGTCCGCTCAACACACCGTCCTTACCGTGAAGGACCACCCTCCTGACAATCGGCGGGTGAGAGCGAACGGTACCCCGGCTACTCGCTCCGTGTCAACGCCGCCGGCTGAGGGCTCGACGGCTGCGGGGCGGGCGCCGTCCCTCGTTTCCGGGACAATTGACGGCGCCATGGGCACACGGGCAGCTTCGGAGGGCGGCGCGGCGGCGGTCGACCTCCACATCCGCCGCAACACGGTGCTGCTCTCGCTGTGCATGACGGCGCTCTCCGGCATGTTCCAGCTCGTCGCCGCGATCTCGTCGCTCACGTTCGTGCTCGTCACCGGCGTCGAGGGGCTCCTCGGGCTGGGGCCGGCGATCTTCCTCGTCTCGGCGGCTCTCGCGTCCGGTCAGGCAGGTCGGGCGATGGACCGGTTCGGCCGCGTTCCCGTGATCGCGTCGGGGTTCGTGGCGGGAGCCGCCGGCGCGATCGTCACGGGCCTCGGCGCCCGGGCCGTGTCCGTTCCCCTCGTGATCACCGGCTTCGTCGTTCTCGGCGCCGCGAACGGGACCGTGGGGCTCGTGCGTGCCGCCGGCGGTGATCTCGCACCGCCGGATCGCAGGGCTCGTGGGATCGCGTACGTCCTCGTCGGTGCCGTCTTCGGCGGCGTGCTCGGCCCGGCCGTCTTCGGCCCGATCTTCGCGGGACGCGAGCTCGAGCCGGGGGCGCTCGCGGTGCCGTGGTTCGCCTCGTCGCTGTTCATGCTCGCCGGTCTGGTGATCGTGCTGAACGTTCGTCCCGACCCGCGCCGGATCGCCGAGCTGATCGCGCCGAAGGGCGAGGAGCTTCCGGCGCAGGCAACGACGCCGCTACGGGTGCTGGTGCGCCGGCCGGGGGTGCTCCCTGCCCTCGTCGCGGCGGTCGCGAGCTACTCGGTGATGGTCGGGGTGATGAATCTGACCGGCTACGTCGTCGTCGATCACCACCAGCACCACCAGCAAGACGTGTTCCCGATCATCGGCGCACACGTGCTCGGCATGTACGCGCTCGTGCTCTTCGTCGGGGCGCTGATCGATCGGATCGGCCACCTCCGAGCGCTCGTGGGCGGCCTCGCGATCATGGCCGCATCGTGCCTTGGCCTGCTCGTCTCCGAGAGCGTCTGGGCGACCGCGATCTTCCTGTTCGGGCTCGGGCTCGGCTGGAACTTCTCGTTCGTCGCGGCCTCCGCCGAGCTCGCCGACCGGACACACGCCCGCGAGCGCGGCAAGCTGTTCGGCTTCTCGGATCAGCTGGGCGCCTTCGTCGGCGCGGCGCTCGCGATTGTCGGCGGCGTGGCGCTCAACGAGCTCGGTGTCGCGGCACTTGCGATCGGGGCGGCAGCGCTCGCGATCGTTCCGGCACTCTGGCTCGTCCAGAACCGCGCGGGCGCACCGCGGCCCGTTCCGGACTGACGCTGCAAGCCCCGCGACGGTTGCAGCCAAGGCCCAGGTCGGGAATGCTGCCCCGCATGCAGACGAAGGGCGCCACCACCATCCCCGACCGGGAGATCACCCACCCGCTCGATCCGATCTCCGCCGGCGAGCTGCAACGGACGATCGAGACGCTCCGCGCCGTGCAGGGCCTCAGCGAACGGCACGGCTTCGTGATCGTGCGTCTCCAGGAGCCGGCCAAAGACGTCGTGCGCCGGTTCTCGCCGGGCAATCCGATCGAGCGCGAGGCCTTCGCGGTCGTCTACGACCCGGCTTCCGGCGAGACGTACGAGGCCGTGGTCGTGCCGGCGACGGGCGAGGTCCGGTCGTGGACGCACGTGCCGGACATCCAGCCGCAGGTGATGCTCGACGAGTTCGGAGCCGCGATCGACGTCGTCCGGGCGAGCCCGGAGTTCCGGGCCGCGCTCGCGCGACGGGGGATCACGGACACGAGCCTCGTCCACATCGAGGCCTGGTCGATCGGCGACATGGCGCCGGAGGGGCTCGAGGGACGGCGCCTGGTCTGGACGCCCTGCTGGGTGAAGGACGACCCGCAGGACAACCCACTACGCCCACCCGATTCGCGGCCTCCACGCGATCGTCGACCTGCAGGCGATGGAGGTCGTCCAGGTCGAGGATCACGGTGCCACGCCCCTCCCCACGCAGCCGGGGAACTACCGGGAGGAGGACGTCGGCGGCTACCGGGCCGACCTGCGCCCGCTCGAGATCGTCCAGCCCGAGGGACCGAGCTTCGAGCTCGACGGCTGGCAGGTCCGCTGGCAGAAGTGGCGTCTCCGCGTCGGCTTCAACCAGCGAGAGGGGCTGACGCTGCACGAGCTGGCGTACGAGGACGGCGGGCGCGTGCGCCCGATCGCGTACCGGCTCTCGATCGCCGAGCTCGTGATCCCCTACGGCGATCCGGGCCCGGGCGGGTACCGCAAGAACGCCTTCGACATCGGCGAGTACGGGCTCGGGCTGCTCACGAACTCACTGGAGCTCGGCTGCGACTGCCTCGGCGAGATTCGCTACCTCGACGTCGACCTCGCCACCCCGCGGGGCGAGGTGACGACGGTCCGCAACGCGATCTGCATGCACGAGGAGGACTACAGCCTCCTCTGGAAGCACTCCGACTGGACGACCGGGACGAGCGAGGTGCGCCGCTGCCGGCGCTTCGTCGTCTCCTCGATCGTGACCGTCGACAACTACGAGTACGCCTTCTACTGGTACCTCTACCAGGACGGCTCGATCGAGTTCGAGTGCAAGGCGACCGGGATCATCCTCACGGCTGCCGCCGAGCCCGGCGAGACTCCGCGCCACGGGACGCTCGTCGCCCCCCAACTCAACGGCATGTACCACCAGCACTTCTTCTGCGCGCGGCTCGACCTCGACGTCGACGGCGAGGACAACACGGTCGTCGAGGTGAACGCCGAAGCTCTCCCCTGGGGGCCCGAGAACCCGCACGGCTCCGCCTTCGTCGCCCGCGAGACGGCGTTTACCCGTGAGCAAGAGGCACAGCGGCTGATCGACCCGCTCGCCGCTCGGTACTGGAAGGTCGTGAATCCGGGAGCCCGCAACACCCTCGGCCAGCCAGTCGGCTACAAGCTCGTTCCCGGCGCGACCTGCGCCCCGCTCTGCCACCCGGACTCGAGCATCGGCCGCCGTGCCGCGTTCATGTTCAGGCACCTGTGGGTGACGCCGTTTGCCCCGCGGGAGCTGTTCCCGGCCGGCGATTACCCGAACCAGCATCCCGGGGGCGCGGGCCTGCCGGAGTACACCGCCGCAAACCGAGAGATCGAGGACACGGACGTCGTCGTCTGGTACGTGTTCGGAACGAACCACATCCCGCGCCCGGAGGACTGGCCCGTGATGCCGGTCGCGCGCGTCGGCTTTCGCCTCGAGCCGGTCAGCTTCTTCGACCGCAACCCCGCGCTCGACGTGGCACCCCCGCGACGGCACTGCCACTGAGGGGCAGGGCCGGATGAGATCCGGCCCCTACAGGATCGAGGGTGACGCGCGTTCGGGGGCCGGAGGAAAAGTCGGGCGTCCAGGGCCGTGGGGGCGGGATCTCATCCCGCCCGCACCGCACCACCCCGCCCACACCGCACCACCGCACGCCGCAGGGGCGGGACCCCACCCCGCCCGCACCGCGCGGCAGCAGGCCTGTAGGGGCGGGATCTCATCCCGCCCGCACTTCGACGGGTCAGGCCCGTAGCCGCTCCAGCTTCTCGCGCGCCTGCCGCTCCCGGACGAGAAAGCGCTTGCGCTCCCAGATCGCAACGACGGCCTCGAGGAGGGCCGCCGCCTCGTCCTTGCGGCCGAGGGCGGCGAGCACGCCGGCGAGGGCCTCGCGGGCCCGGACGTGCAGCTCGGCCATCTCCGTCCTTTCGGCAAGAGCGAGCGACTCGCGCGCGTGCGACTCCGCCTCCTCCGCGCGGCGCTGCGCGACGAGCAGCTTCGCCCGGAGCGCGGGGAGCACGACTCGCTGGGCCATGTCGTCCTCGCCGCTCACCTCCGTGCTGCGCCCGAGAAACGCCTCCGCCTCCTCGATCCGGCCCTGGTCGAGCAACAGATCTGCGAGGCACGCCGTCGTCCATGCGAGCTGACTCTCGTTCCCGACACGCTCGTTCACGGCCACCGACTCGCGCATGGCCGCCTCGGCGGCGCTCTCGTCTCCCGCGAGCAGCTCGAGCTCGAGGGCGGCGGGATGGTTGACCGCCCAGAGCTCGGCTCCCAGCTCGCGAAACAGCTCGACGCTCCGCTCGCGGTGGACGCGTGCCTCGTCGAACCTGCCCCGCTGGGAGAGGTCGTGGGCGCGCGCCCCGACCACGAGCGCCTCGAGAAAGCGATTTCCGCGCTCCCGGGCCCAGGCGATGGTCTCTTCGAGGTCGGCGCGATGATCATCGAGGGGCGTCTCGAGATCGAAGAACCGGCCGGCGGTCAGCGACACGCGCAGGTTCGCCTCGTCGGAATCCGAGGCGATCGCCCGCGCGAACGGCAGGGCCCGTTGCGCCGTCTCGGCCATCGCCACGAGCCGGCCCTGCAGCCAGTACACGTTGGCGACGAGCTGCGCCGCCCTCACGGCGCCCAGGTCGTCGCCTGCCTCCCGGGCGATCTCGAAGCCCACCCCTCCGATCGCCATCGCCGTCTCGGCGTCGATCAGGTTTCGACCGAGCTCGAGCCCTGCCCGCGCGACCCGCGCTCTCGACTCGAGCGCCGGCAGCTCCTCGCGCTCCGCGAGCACGAGCGCCTCGGCGAGGTGCTCGTCGGCCTCGTCGTACCGGCCGGGCTCGACGAGAGCGAACGCGGCGTCGAGGCGTAGCTCGCACCCGCGAACGGGGTCGTCCTCGAGCTCGATCGCGTGTTCGAGCAGCGTCGCAGCGGCCGTCATGTCCGCACGGGAGACAGCCTGACGGCCTGCGCGCGCCAACCGCTCTGTGGCCCGGCGGCCGAGGATCGTCACCTCCTCGCCGGTCTCGCCGAGCTCCGTCCGGTAGCGATGGGCCGAGGCCAGATGGTGGCCCACGAGCGCGTCGAGCCCGTCCGGCTCGAGCAGACCGGCCACCTGCTCGTGCAGCTCGGCCCGGAGCGTCTTGGGGACGCTCCTGTAGGCGGCCTCCTGGATGAGCGCGTGGCGGAAACGGTATGGACGCAAGGCGGTCCGCTCGATCTGGAGCAGCTGCTTTCGGGTCAGCGCCACGAGCCGGCTGGAGAGCTGCCCCCGGCTCTCGGACGGGAGGAGCGGGGCGAGCAGCTCCTCGTCGAAGTCGACCGCGAGCACGGCTGCCCGGTCGAGCACCGCCCGCTCGTCCGGATCGAGTCGCTCGAGGCGTGCGTCGAGCAGCGCCTGGATCGTGGCAGGCAGGCGACCGGCTTCCTCCGTCTCGGCGGCCGCGACCGTGAGCTGCTCGAGAAAGAGCGGATTCCCCTCACTCGCGGCGAGTACTTCTGCACGGGTCTCGAGCGGAAGGTCACCGAGGCTCCCGGCGAGCAGCTCGCAGTCGGCCGCCGAGAGGGGCGGGAGCCGGACGGTCGTCGCCGAGCCGTCCGCGCCCCACCCGGCGCGCTCGTCGAGGAGGTCCGGGCGAGCGATGCCGACGAGCAGGACGGGGCCCGAGACGAGCTCGACGAGGTACTCGAGGAGATCGAGGAATGTCGGCTCTGCCCAGTGGAGGTCCTCGAGGACGAGGCAGAGCGGCCCCCTGGACGCGAGCAGCTCGATCAGCTTGCGCACGACGATGAAGACCTCGTCCGTCCGGCCGGGCTCGTCCCCGGTGCCGGTCACCCCGGCGAGCTTGGCGCGCTCGCGCTCCCCGAGGAGGTCCAGCCCGTCGAGGCCGACGCTCTCCACGACCTCTCGCAGGGGCCAGAACGTGAGGCCGTCCCCGTAGGACGGGCACCGCCCGGTGAGCACCGTCGTATCGACACCCAGGCCCGCCAAGAACTCTGCCACCAGTCGCGTCTTGCCGATTCCCGCCTCGCCGAGCACGGTCACGAGCCGGGGCAGGCCCTCGGCTACCGCCTCCGCGAAGGCGCTCCGGAGCACCGCCAACTCCGTCTCGCGCCCGACGAACGGGACGTCGAAGCGCCGCGCGACCGCCTCCGCGCCCTCGATCAGCCCGATGAGGCGCCACGCCGGGACCGGCCTCGACTTTCCCTTCGCCTCGACGGGGTCGACCGGCTCCGCCTCGACGGCCCCGGCAACGAGGCGGTGGGTGACGTCGCCGAGCAGGATCTCCCCGGCTCCCGCCGCCTGCTCGAGACGGGCAGCCGTGTTGACGGCATCGCCGTAGAGGGTCTTGCCGCTCGGGTCGTCGGCGGCGACGACCTCGCCCGTGTGGACGCCGACCCGGACCTCGAGCCGGACGTCTAGCCGCTCCCCGAGCTCGGCGCCGAGCGCCTCGACGTTCGCGCGGAGGTCGAAAGCGGCGCGCACGGCGCGAAGAGCGTCGTCCTCGTGGACAGCGGGCATCCCGAACGCCGCCATGACCGCATCGCCGATGTACTTCTCCACGGAGCCGCCATGCCGCTCGATCGCAGCGCGCGCGGTCTCGAAGTACCGGGTCAGGATCCGGCGCAGCACCTCCGGATCGGTGCTCTCCCCGAGCGCGGTCGAGCCGACGAGGTCGCAGAACAGGACGGTGACGGTCTTGCGGGTCTCGGCCGAGCCGGCGCCGACCTGCACCGCCGCGCCTCAGCCGACGGGTCCTGCCGCCTCGAAGGCCGGGTTGGCGGCGATCGCGTCGCGAAGCCGCGCGAGCTTCGGATACGGCGTGAAGTCGATCGGCAGCCGCAGGGTCCGCCAGAGCACGGGGGCGACCGAGCAGTCGGCGATCGTGAACGTGCCGAGCACGGTCCCGTTGTCCGCCGCGAACGTCTCGTAGGCCGCCAGCGTCGCCTCGATCCGGGGCAGCGTGGCGGCGACCGCCTCGGGGTCGGCGCCCTCCGCGGTTCCCCCGTCGTCCTTCGGTCCGTCGCGGAAGATGGTCACCGCCTCGAGCGCGAACAGCGACGGCCGGACGATCGTCGACCAGGCGTCCATCGCCCAGTCCACCCTGGCACGCTGCCGGGGGTCGAGCGGGTACAGGTCGTAGCGCTCCTCGCGGTGGGCGAGGTAGCGCAGGACCGTATTGGACTCCGCGAGCACGAGCTCCTCGTCGACGAGCGTCGGGATCCGTCCGAACGGGTTGAGCGCGAGATACTCGGCCGGCCGCGGCTCGACGAACGGCACGCGGCGCCGCTCGTACGGGAGATCGAGCACGGCGAGGAGAAAGCGCGCCCGGAGCGCGTTCGACGACACCGGATGGTCGTAGAGAACGAGTCCGGCCACACAGGAATCCTATGCCATGATGCGCGCGTGGGTCCACAGGCCGTCCTCGAGGAGCTACTCGCAGAGACCGGTGCGAGCCGGGCGACGCTCCGACAGCGCTCGTCCGGGGGCGAGGAGGGTGGCTTCCCGATCACCCACGAGGCTCTCGCGGGGCCGGCGCGCTCGATCCGGAACGCCGCAACGCCCTCGATGGCCCGCCAGCCCGTGGTGCTGCGCGTGCTCGCCGGCGAGCAGGTCGTGCAGGACGACTGCAACGCCTGCTTCCCGGACGACGAGCCGTTCCACGCCATGCTCGCGCTCTACGGCGGGATGCGGGCCCAGATCGTCACGCCGATCGTCCGCGACGGAGCGACGGTCGCGATCCTCTCCCTCCACGACCTGACGGCGCCGAGACGGTGGAGCCCCGCGGAGATCGCCGCGTGCGATCGCGCGGCAAGGGGCCTGCTCGGGTTGCTCGATCCGGCCGGCGCATGAGGGTCGCCGTCGACAGCTCGCTCCCGCTCGCAGCGGAGCCCGGCTCGGGCCACAACCGCTGGCATCCCGACATCCCGCCGCTCGTCCGGATCGCGCCGGGCGAGCTGCTCACGATCGAGACGCGGGACGGTCTCGATCGGGCGCTGCGGCCGGGCGCCACCGCGGAGGACGTGCTCGCGATCGACCTCGCCTACCCGCACCCGTTGACCGGCCCCGTGTGGGTGGAGGGCGCCGAGCCCGGCGACACGCTCGTCGTGGAGCTCCTCTCGTTCGAGCCCGACGACTGGGGCGTCACCTGCATCGTTCCCGGGTTCGGGTACCTCGCCGACGTGTTCAGCGAGCCCTTCGTCGTCAACTGGGAGCTGCGCGACGGGCATGCCCGCTCCGCCGAGCTGCCGGGCGTCGCGATCCCGGAGGACACGTTCCCGGGGGTGATCGGCGTCGCGCCGTCGCACGAGCTGGATGGCGCGGATCCGCGGGCGCGAGGACGAGCTCCGAAGCCGGGGCGGGGCGGTCGCCGACGACGCGCCGCACGCCGCGATCCTCGCCGTCGCCGCAGGCGGCCTGCGCACGATCCCGCCCCGCGAGATCGGCGGTAACCTCGACGTACGCCAGCTCGTCGCCGGCAGCCGCGTCCGCTTCCCCGTGCACGTGCCGGGGGCGTTGTTCTCGATCGGAGACCTCCACTACGCCCAGGGCGACGGCGAGGTGTGCGGCGTCGGCCTCGAGATCGCCGGCGCCGTGGCGCTGCGCTTCGAGGTGGAGAAGGGAAGTCGCTGGCCGCTGCGCTTCCCCTCGTTCGAGACCCCGGCCCGGCCGGGCCGGCGCTCGTTCGGGACACTCGGCCTCCCGATCACCGAGAACGGCCGCAACGAGTCGCTCGACCTCACGCTCGCGACCCGCAACGCGGTACTCGAGATGATCGCCTGGCTCGAGGCCGTGCGCGGGCTCACCCCCGAGCAGGCCTACGTGCTCGTCAGCGTCGCCTGCGACCTCCGCCTTGCCGAGATCGTCGACATTCCCAACCCCGCCGTCTCGTGCCTGCTTCCACTCGATATCTTCGAGGGGCCATGACCGAGGCACCGCACGAGCCCGACACCCACGCGACACCTCGCCTCGAGCTCGCGCGCGCGCGGCGGCGCCAGGAGGCGCTCGACTCGCTCGAGTTCGAACAGCAGCGCGAGCAGGCGCTGCTCGGAAGGCTCGAGCCGATCATCCGCGATGCGGAGGCCTGGCGCGCCGACGAACTCGCGCTCGCCCAGGTCGATCCGGACGATGCCGCGACGCTGACCGCGATCGGCTTCGTCCAGGGACGCCCTTCGGATGAATCGCTCGGACGGATCGAGGCGCAGATCACCCAGCTCGAGGAGCAGGTCGCCGACAGCCGGCGGCGCCAGCGTGCGTTCGAGGCGTACGCGAAGGCGCTCGAGGACTGACGTGAGCGCTCCGGTCTTCGCCGGACGGCACGTCCTGGCCGCCGTCACGCCCACCGATGCCGTCGAGGCGGTGCGCGACGCCTTCGTCGAGCACGCCCGCGGCCGCTGGGTGATGCCGTCGAAGGTCTACGTCGACGCTCCGCCGGACGGCGACTTCCGGGCGATGCCCGCCGCAGGGTCGGGCTACGCCGTCCTCAAGTGGGTGACGTCGTTCCCCGGCAACCCGGCCCGGGGGCTCCCCACGGTCTCGGGGATCGTGTTGCTCTCGGACTCGCGCACCGGGGAGCTGCGGGCGCTGCTCGACGCCGCCGCGGTGACCGCGCTGCGCACCGGAGCGGCGGCGGTACTCGCCGCCGAGACCCTCGCCCTGCCGGACGCCGACGAGGCCGCCGTGATCGGCTGCGGCGTCAACGGGCGGGCCGTCGCCCGGACGTTCGCCGAGCGGGGCCGCGACGTCGTCCTCTTCGACGTCAGGAGGGACCTGGCGGAGGCGGTCGCCGCGGAGCTCGGCGGGCGAGGCCGCGTCGCCGGCTCGCTCGCCGAGGCCCTCGCGGCCGACGTCGTCGCCACCGTGACCCCGGGGCGGGAGCCCGTGATCGGGCGGGGTGCCCTCCGCCCGGGCCAGCACGTCAGCCTCATGGGCGCCGACGGACCCGGCAAGGCCGAGATCGAGCTCGGGGAGCTGCTCGCGGCCCGGATCGTCTGCGACGAGTGGGAGCAGGCCGGCCACAACGGCGAGATCGCGCGCGCCGTCTCGGCCGGCCGTCTCGACCGAAGCGGGGTCGCCGAGCTCGGCAAGGTGCTCCTCGGCGAGGCCGAAGGTCGCAGGAGTGCCCAAGACATCACCGTCTTCGATTCGACGGGACTGGCGATTCAAGACCTCGCCATCGCGGTCGCGGCCTACGCGAAGCGAGACGAGCTCGACCTGCCCCGCCTGGAGCTCTAGCCGCAGCGCTTGCCGACCGTGTTCGGGAACGTCGTCCGAGCGGGGCGCTGCTCGACGAGACCGGGACTGCTGAGCGGACTGATAGTGGGGCGGCTCAGTTGCCGAGGCGGCGGTTCGCGAACTGACTCGCGATTGCCGGGTCATGGTGGTCGAAGAACAACGTCTCGCCGCGATCCATCGCCGCGATGCGGCCCATCTCGTCGTCTGTCAGCTCGAAGTCGAACACGTCGGCGTTCTCGCGCATGCGCTCCGCACGGACGGACTTCTGGACCACGACGACGCCGCGCTGGGTCAGCCAACGCAGTACGACCTGGGCGACGGACTTGCCGTGGGCAGCGCCGATCTCGGAGAGCGTCGGGTCGGAGAAGAGGTTGTTGCGCCCTTCGGCGAACGGTCCCCACGACTCGATCTGCACGCTGCGCTCGCGCATCAGCTCCTGGTAGTCGGCGCGCTGGAAGAACGGGTGGCACTCCACCTGGTTGATGGCAGGCGCGATCTCGTTGTGCTCGATCAGATCGACGAGGCGGTCAGGGTAGAAGTTGGACACGCCGATCGCGCGCACGAGCCCCTCGCTGTTGAGCTTCTCCATCGCACGCCACGAGCCGTAGTAGTCCCCGAACGGCTGGTGGATGAGGAACAGGTCGACGTAGTCGAGGCCCAGACGCTCCAGGGACGCCTCGAACCCGCGCCTCGCCTTCTCTTCGCCCTGATCCTCGATCCAGAGCTTCGTCGTCACGAACAACTCCTCGCGCGGAACGTCACTGGCCGCGATCGCGCTCCCGACCGCCGCCTCGTTCATGTACGAGCGAGCGGTATCGAGCGAGCGATAGCCCGTCCCGAGGGCCTCGAGAACGGCTTGCTCGGTCTGATCGGCGGAAATCTGGAAGACGCCGAATCCCAGAACGGGCATCTCGACGCCGTTGTTCAATCTCACGCTCGGGGCAGTTGCTGCGGCCATGGCTCTCCTTCGTCTCGCGCGCCGTGCTTCAGGGCCTGACTCCTTCCCACCGCGTGGCACCGGCGACACCGTTCTGCGCGGCCACATCCGAGACCAGCGCTACTTCCGACCGAGACACAACGGCGCGAGGTCTCCCATCGACCGGACTGGCGATTCAAGACCTCGCCATCGCGATCGCGGCGTACGCGAGACGGGACGAGCTCGACCTGCCCCGCCTGGGCGTTCCGATCCGTCAGTCGATTGGCTCGACACCCTGTTGCCCGAGCTGCTCGAGACGCGTTCAACGTTGCCTTCGTACCGTGGAAGAGCCGTGCCACTCCGGGCGCTCTGCCGCCTGGCCTGCACGGGCCCTCACCGCGACTTTGCCAACTCCTAACCGGCCGCTCGCCCGTGCCTGAACCGCCTGCAGGCAGGCTGGGAGGACACCCGCGAAACGAGGCGGGATGGGATCACCGGAAGGAGCACCATGCCGATCAGGAGTCGCAAGCCGCTCGTCACGCTCGTCGCCCTCGGGGCGCTCGTCCTCGCACCGGCCGCCTACGCGGGTCACGGCGACGAGGTCGAGGTGAGGGGCACCTGCAGCGGCCGGAGCACGATGGAGCTGGACGTCGACCGCGAGCACGGACGCCTCGAGGTCGAGCTCGAGATCGATCAGAACCGCAGCGGCGTACGCTGGCAGATCGCACTGCGTCACAACGGCGTGCGGTTCTTCCGCGGCACGCGCACGACGAGGCCTCCGAGCGGCGAGATCGATCTTCGCAGGCTGACCGTCGACCGGCCGGGCCGCGACACGATCCGGGCGTGGGCGAAGAGCCCGTCGGGTGAGGTGTGCACCGCGGTGGCGCGCATCTGAGGCGTCGCCCGCCGGGCACACGAGAGCAGCGAACGAGGAGGCACAGATGAGAGCGAGGACGATCGCGATCGCGATCGCGGGCACGGTGGTGCTCGGGGCCGGGATCGCCACCGCAGGGGTCGTGACCGGGCTCGGCGACTCGCCGGCGCGCGGGCTCACCGGGAGCGCCGCGACGGCGGGCGGGGCGACGACCGGGGCTCCGGCGGACGTGAGCGGCCCGTGCGACGAGGTCGAGCACGCAGGCGATCCGGCCTGCGGGAATGCAGGCGCCATGAGCGACGGACATGACCGCAGCCATGAGCACCCGCGAGGGAGCGCTCGAGACGACGATCGGGACGACTGCGGACAGGGGGCGGACGACGACGGGCCGGACGATCGCAGCGAACACGGCGATGACGACGACCCCGACCACGACGGAGACGACGGGCACGGCGAGGACGACGACCACCGCAGCGACCTGCACGAGGACGATGACGACAGGGACGATGACCACCCGGACGACCACGGGGACGACCACGACGACTGAGCAGAGCGACACGCGGCTACCGTTGCTCACGTGCACGTGACCAGACGCACCATCCTTCTCGTCGAGGACGAGGAGTCGATCACCGAGCCCCTCGTGAGCGCTCTGGCCTCTGAGGGGTTCGACGCGCGCGTCGCCGGGACGTGCGCGGCTGCAGCCGAGCTCGCGGCGAGGTTCCCGCCCGACCTCGTCCTGCTCGACGTGATGCTTCCCGACGGATCGGGCTTCGACGTCCTGCGCGAGCTGCGCCGCACCTCGGAGGTCCCGGTGATCATGCTCACCGCCCGCGGCGAGGAGACCGACAGGGTCGTCGGGCTCGAGCTCGGCGCTGACGACTACGTCGTGAAGCCGTTCAGCGCCCGCGAGGTTGTGGCCCGCATCAGGGCCGTGCTGCGCCGGGCGGCGAGAACGCCGGGAGGCCCTGACGGCCCGCTCGAGATCGGCGGCCTGCGACTCGATCCGGCCCGGCGGGCGGCGACCCTCGCCGGCGAGCCGATCGAGCTCACGCGCAAGGAGTACGAGCTGCTCCACCTCCTGATGGCGAACGCGGGCCAGGTCCTGACCCGGGAGCGCCTGCTCGACGAGGTCTGGGACGTGAACTGGTTCGGCTCGACGAAGACGCTCGACGTCCACATGAGCAGCCTGCGCAGGAAGCTCGGCGACGATCCGGCCTCGCCGCGTTACATCCATACCGCCCGCGGTGTCGGCTTCCGGTTCAGCGCCCCCGACGAGGTCGGCGCGTGAGCGCTCCCCTGCCGAACCCGGGAGCCCGCACCGGCGGGGAGCGCGCGTGAGTCTCCGCACGCAGCTGCTCGCGGCCTTCGCCTACGTCCTGCTCCTCGTCGTCATCGCGCTCGAGGTCCCGCTCGCGCTGAACGTGTCGCGTCGCATCGACGCCGAGGTCAGGGCCCAGGCGAGTAGCGCTGCCCATCTCGTCGCCGCGAGCGCCTCCGGCCGGCTCGACGCCTCGTCCGACCTCGAACGGCTCGTCGAGCGAGCGGCCGACGACGCCGACGGCCGGGTGATCGTCGTCGACCGGGCCGGAAGCCTGCTCGCCGACTCGGAGGGCGAAGGGCTCGTCGGCACGAGCTACGGTGCCCGCCCCGAGATCCGCACCGCACTCGACAACGGGGTCGTCGCCCAGGGCCGCCGCGTGAGCGAGACGCTCGCCGAGGAGCTCCTGTACACGGCGGTTCCGATCGTCGAGGCCGGCCAGCGCGTCGGCGCGGTGCGGATCACGCAGAGCGTCTCCGCGATCGATGCGAAGGTCCGCAACGACATCCTGGCGCTCGCCGGGATCGGCGCCCTCGCCCTCGCGGCCGGGCTCGGCCTCGCCTGGGTGCTCGCCGGCTCGCTCGCCCGACCGCTGCGAGGTCTTGCCGCCGCGACCGAGCAGGCTGCCCGCGGCGATCTCTCGGCCCGGGCGGAGATCGCCGGCTCCCGCGAGCAGCAGGAGGTCGCCACCGCCTTCAACACGATGGCCTCGCGGCTCGGGAGCGTCCTCGAGGGCCAGCGTGAGTTCGTGGCGAACGCGTCGCATCAGCTCCGCACGCCGCTGACCGGGCTCCGACTCCGGATCGAGGCGGCGAGCCTGAAGACGAGCGACCCGGCGGTGCGTCACGAGCTCGACGCCGCCGACCGTGAGGCCGAGCGCCTCGCCCGGCTGCTGACCGGGCTGCTGACGCTCGTGCGAGAGGGCGAGCCCTCGCCGCCCGCGGAGCCCGTCTCCCTCGCAGACGCCGCCCGGCAGGCGCTCGACCGCTGGGCGGCGACCGCCGACGAGCGCGGACAGCGCCTCGAGGTCGCCGGGGTCGAGGACGTGGGTGCGGACGCGTCCGGCGAGGACGTCGCGATCATCCTCGACAACCTCGTCGAGAACGCGCTGAAGTACTCGCCCCCCGGCGGGACGGTCACGATCAGCTGGAGCGCGCGCGGCTCGACGGCGCTCCTCACGGTCGCCGACGAGGGGCCGGGGCTCGCCGAGGGAGAGGAGGAGCGCGTGTTCGACCGGTTCTCCCGGGGCACGGCCGCAGGCTCGGCGTTCGGAACGGGCCTCGGCCTCGCGATCGTCCGCACGCTCGCCCGGCGGTGGGGAGGCGAGGCCCGGATCGCCAGCCGGTCGGGCGCGGGAGCGCTCGCCGAGGTCACGCTTCCCCTCGCTCCCTTGCCGAACCCGAACCCCGAGCTGACCGGCTCCTTACCCCGCTCGGCCTACAGTGGGGAACGATGAGCTCGCGAACGCGCCTGATCGTGCTCGGCGTCGCCGGCCTCGTGTTCGCGGCAGGGCTCGGTCTCGGCGCCCACCTCGTGGCCGGAGACAGCATCGGGCTCGCGGCGGCCGAGATCTCGGGCGGAGACGGGCTCGCCCCTCCCGAGGCGTCGGGACCGGCGCCGGACGCCGGCGGTACGACGGCGACCGACCCCGCCGCCGGGAACGGCACGACCGGCGACGATCGGGCGGGCACGCAGCAGACGACGGCACCGGACGACCGCGACCACGGCGCCACGACCGACGACGACGATCATCCGGGCAGCGATTCGGACGACCACGAGGACGACGACCAGGACGACCACGGCGGCGACCGGGACGACGACGGGCACGACGACCACGACGACTGACGCGTGAGGCCACGTCGGGGCGGCAGATGCCGCCCCGACGTGGCAGTCCCGGGGTGCGGGGTCGCTAGCGCAGAGGCACGGCGTACGAGGGCATCGGTGCACCCGTCGCACCGCGGAGCTTCATCGGGAAGCCGAGGAACGCGAACTCGTACTGCTTCTCGGCGGCGAGCTCCTGCATGTCGACCACCTCGATGATCTGGGCACCGGCGGTGGAGAACATGTACGCGTGCACGGGCAGGAAGCTGTTCGGCTCCTTCATGGGCAGCACCTCGAGGCCAATCGTATCGCCGGCGATGCACATCGCTCCGGCCTCCTCGCAGAGGTACTTCGCGGCGGCAAGCCCGATTCCGGGCGGGTTGTCGAGGTACCCGTGGAAGTCCGGCCACACCGACATCCGTCCCATGCGGACGCACACGACGTCCTTCTTGCGGAGCTCGACCCCCTGCGTCTGGGCGCACTTCCTCAGGTCGTCGGGCGTGACCTCGTAGCTGTCGGGCAGGCAGTCGACGCCGTGCATGCCGGCGATGTCGAGGAGCACCCCGCGCGCGATGATCGGCGGGTACTTGTCGAGCCCGCCCTTGTTCCAGATCCGGCTGCCGAGCTCCGTGTCGGCCGTCCACCCGTTCCAGAACATCCCGTGGTGCCCGAGGTGGTTCAGCGTGTCCACGTGCGTCCCGCAGTGCGTGTACATGTGGATCGAGTCGCCGCAGTAGGAGTAGCTCTCCATCACCTCGCGGGGCATCCCGTGGAGCTGGTCGTTCACCGACCCCTGCGGGGTGTGTGTCATCCAGATCTCGTACTTCGGGTCGCCGGCCGCGAGCCACGACGGCATCCCGATGAAGTACTCGACGTTGAGATCGAAGACGTGGCTGCCGTCGAGGTGCTCGAGGATCGCCCGGTTCGTGTCGGGCGTGATCCAGTTCAGACGCCCGATCTCGTCGTCCTGCCCCCACGGGCTCTTCGAGACCTTCAGGCCGTTCTTGTCGATCAACGCCTCCGGAACGAGCTCGGGATCAGCCATTCACATCCTCCTATCGTCGGTTGACTGACTCGTGCTGGGCGACGAGCGCGCCGTACAGCTCGGGGCGGCGGTCGCCGAAAAGATCCATCTCATGGGTCCCGGGGACGGGGTTCAGCTCCTTCGAGCGAGACTGCTCGAGGTCGATCTCGGCAAGAAGCAGCGCCTCGCCCGTCTCCCCCGCCTCCGCGAGCCGATCGCCGTTGACGTCGCAGATCTGGCTCCAGCCGCAGAACGTCGCCCACCGCTCCGTCCCGACGCGGTTCGCACTGAGCAGGAACACCCGGTTCTCCTGCGACCGGGCCCGCGTCAGCACCTCGGCGTTGAAGCGCCCTGCGACCGGCCAGTTCGTCGGGTGCGCGATCAGGTCGGCCCCTCCGAGCGCGAGCGCGCGGGTCAGCTCCGGGAAGCGGATGTCGTAGCAGATCTCGAGCCCCACCCGGCCGAGGTCGGTGTCGAGCACCGCGACGTCGTTGCCGCGCGCCACGAAGCGGTCGACACCGAGGTACGGGAGATGAGACTTCCGGTAGCGGCCGACGAGGCCGTCGGGCCCGGCGAGCACCGCAGCGTTGTAGAGCGTGTCGCCCTCGCGCTCGAGCATCCCCGAGACGGCGTGCGTGCCGAGGCGCGCACAGGCCTCCTCGAGCGCCGCGACGAAGGGCCCGCCGGGGATCTCCTCGGCACAGGGAAGCGCCTCCTCGGCGCTGTCGAACATGTACCCGGAGCTCGCGCACTCGGGAAAGACGAGCAGCTCGCAGCCGCGTTCCGCAGCCTCTTCGAGTAGCGAGACGCACCGCTCCCGGTTTGCCTGCAGCTCACCGAGCTTCGGGTCGATCTGGGCGACGCCGACGAGCACCGTGGGGCGACTATAACGCCCCGCAGCCCTCGACCTCGCACGCTTCGCCCCCGACGACCGCCGCCGCCCCCGTCCGTTCGAGCCATGTCAGGGGGTCAGACCTTGACGCGCAACACCCCGGAGCACGACACGCAAACACCCTGAGGCAACGGACAACGCCCCGCAGCCCTCGACCTCGCACGCTTCGCCGCCGGTAACCGCCCTCGCCCTGGCCGTTCAGGCCATGTCATGTCAGGGGGTCAGACCCCGACGCAAGAGCTGGCACACTTGCACACGTGTCTCTGCACATCCGCTTCTTCTACGACGTCGTCTGTCCCTACTCATACCTCGAGTCACGAGCGGTCGAGGCGGCCGAGGAAGCGGGAATGCTCGCCGTCGAGTGGCTCCCGTTCGAGCTGCGGCCGGCCCCGAGACCGCTGCTCGAGGTCCGGGGCGACCACCTCCGCGTCGACTGGACGCGCAACGTCTACCGCCGGGCGCTCGCACTCGGGATTGAGCTCCACCTCCCCCGCTATCAGCCACGATCGACCCTGCCGCTCGCCGCCTGCCTCTGGGCCGACGGGCAGGGGGCCGGCCGGGTGTTCCGTCACGCGCTCTACGAGGCGTTCTTCTGCGAGGGCGAGGACATCGCGACCGAGACCGAGCTCGCCCGGGCCGCAGCGCGGGCAGGCCTCGATGCCGACGGCGCGATCGCAGGCGCCTACGACCCGGTGCTGCTCGATCGCCTCCGCGAGATCCGCCGGCTCGGGGAGGCCGACGGTATCCGCGGTGTCCCCTCGACGCTCACGGACGACGGCCGCCACCACTGGGGCATGGGCGGCAGCGAGCGCGTGCTCGCCGGCGAGCCGCTGATCCCGCGGGCTTCCTAGCAGGGCACGTCACCGCTCGGTCCGAAACGCACCGGCGTGCGCGAGCGCAGCGAACGCCGCGAGGGAGCCGCGGCAGGGACGGGATTGCCTCTGCGCTAGTAGACGCCGAGCGACTCGAGCAGCGCGTCGGCGTCGGCGTCGATCTCGACAGGCGTGAGCCGGTCGGAGATCGGATCGGGCGTCTTCAGCCCGTCGCCGGTGACGAGCATCACCACCCGCTCACCCTCACCGATGTCGCCGGCCTTGATCGCTGCCCGCAGCGCGCCGAGCGTGACGCCGGCGGCGGTCTCGCCGAAGACGCCGGTCGTCTCGGCGAGCAGCGCCATGTTGAGGCCGACATCGTCCTCGGGGACGGCGTAGATCGCGCCGCCCGTGCGCTTCGCCGTGGCCACGGCGAAGTCGCCGTCGGCCGGGTTGCCGATCGCGAGCGAGCGCGCGACCGAGCGCGGGCGAAGCGGCGTGACCCGGCGGTCCTCGACCCAGGCCGACGCGACCGGCGCACAACCCTCGGCCTGCGCCCCGATCATGCGTGGCTCCGTACCCGCCACGAGGCCGAGCTCGGCAAGCTCGCCGAAGCCCTGGCTGACCTTCGAGTACATCGCGCCGGACGCGATCGGGGCGACGACGACGTCGGGTAGCTCCCAGCCGAGCTGCTCGGCGATCTCGAACCCGAGCGTCTTCGAGCCCTCCGCGTAGTAGGCGCGCAGGCCGACGTTCACGAAGCCCCACGGCACCTCGAACGAGAGCTCGACCGTGAGGCGGCTGCAGTCGTCGTAGGTGCCCCTCACCGCGTAGATCGTCGTGCCGTACACGGCGGTCGCGACGAGCTTCTCGGGCTCGAGGTCGGACGGGCAGAACACCGCGGCCTCCATGCCCTCGGCGGCGGCACGGGCCGCGACCGCGTTCGCAAGGTTGCCGGTCGACGAGCACGCGAGCGTCTCGAGCCCGAGCTCCCTGGCCTTCGCGCAGGCAACGGCAACCACGCGGTCTTTGAACGAGTGCGTCGGGTTCGCCGTGTCGAGCTTCAGGTACAGCTCCGAGAGCCCGAGCGCGGAGGCGAGCCGCGGCGCCTCGACGAGCGGCGTGAAGCCGGGAGCGAGCCGGGGCTCGGCCGGTGCCGCGACCGGCAGCAGCTCGGCGTAGCGCCAGATCGAGAGCGGTCCGGACGCGATCGATTCCCGGGTCAAACGACCCCGGAGGCCGGCAAGATCGTACACGGGGTCGAGCGGGCCGAAGCACTTCGAGCAGACTGCCGCCGCCTCGAGCCCGTGATCGAGCTCACAGTTGCGACAGCGCAGCGATCTAGCGGGCATCTCGATTCTCCTCCATGTCGCGCTCGACATCCTTCCGGGCAGATCGCCCGGCCGGGTTTGGCACCTTGCGCCTTGCCGTCTCGCGGTGACGCAGGTTGCCGGGGCTTCGTCGGGCCGGATCCCTCTGCCCCGTCTCGATGTGAGCGAACCGGAGCCCGCTCTCGAAAACGAGTATAAACAACGAACCCCGTGGAACTGCGAGAGCTCGTCCGGCGCGAGGCCGCAGAGGCCAACCGCGCGACCCCCCAGCTCAGCGACGGCGCGGTCGCCGCCGCCCTCTCCGCCTCGGCTGCGCTCGTCCGCGAACGGCGCGCCGAGCTGCTCGCGGCGAACCAGGCGGATGTCGCCGAGGCGACCGGCCGCCTCGACGAGGGGACGCTCGACCGGCTGCGGCTCGACGACCGGCGGATCGAGGCCCTGGCCGAGCAGGTGGAGGTCATGGCCGGGATCTCGCCGCTCGCACGGGAGATCGACACCTGGGCCCTCCCGAACGGGCTGACCGTCGGGGAGTGGCGAATCCCGATCGGTACGGTCGGGGCGAACTTCGAGGCCCGACCCAACGTGGCGCTCGACGTCGCCGGCCAGCTCCTGAAGAGCCTCAACACCGCGGTGCTCCGGACCGGCGGCGCCGCACTGCGCACTGTCACCGTCCTCGTCGACGAGGTGCTGCGTTCGGCGCTCGAACGGGCGGGGCTCCCTCCCGCCGCGGTGGGGCTCGTCCGCTCGGCCGACCGGGAAGGCGCCCGTGTCCTCGTCTCGTTGCCGCGCGAGATCCCGCTCGTGATCCTCCGCGGGAGCGGCGAGACAACGGCGCTGCTCGCGCGCCGGGCCGCCGAGAACGGGGTCCGGACGCTCGCCCATGCCGAGGGCGGCGGCGTCCTGTACGTCCACGCGAGCGCCGACCGCCTGAAGGCGCTCGCGATCGCCGAGGCGAGCCTCGACCGACTCGGAGTCTGCAATCGCCTCAACCTGCTGTTGCTGGATCGTGAGGCGACCGGCTTCCTGCCCGATTTCCTGGCGCTGTTCCGTGACCTCGGGCTCACCGTGCGCGGAACCGAGCGGGCCCGCGCGCACGGCGAGATGGAGCCCCATGCCGGGCGCCTCGGACACGAATGGGCAAACGACGCCGAGCACGTCTCGACGATCACGGTCGACATCGTCGACGACGTCGAGGAGGCGGCCGGGCTCGCGAACACGGAGACCTCGGGGCTTGCCGCCTGCATCGTCGCCGAGGGCGAGGGCCCTGCCAGCCGCTTCCTCTCTGCCTACCGCGGAACGGCCGCGTTCTGGAACGCACCGACCCGGTTCACCGACGGCTACGCGCTCACCGGGGCGCCGGAGACCGGGATCAACGTCGACTGGACGCCGGGCCCGCGCGGGCCCGTCACCTACCGCGATCTGTGGCTGCGCCAGTACCGGGTCGTCGGCGACGGGAGCCAGCGCCGGTGAAACGCCCCGTCGTCGTGAAGCTCGGAACGAGCCTGATCGTCGGTAGCCGCCAGCAGGTGCGCCGGCAGGTGCTGCGAGACCGGGCAGCCGAGATTGCAGGCGTCGTGAACGACGGCACTCCGGTCTGCATCGTCTCGTCGGGCGCGATCGCGCTCGGCCTCTCGCGGATGGGCGTCCAGAAGCGCCCGCGCAGCATCCCCCGCCTCCAGGCGGCGTCGGCGCTCGGTCAGGCGCGGCTGCAGGGGGCCTGGGAAGAGGCGTTGACCGACGGCGGCGTTCCTGCCGCCCAGATCCTGCTGACGGCCAGCGACGTCGCGGAGCGGCGGACCTACGTGAACGCACGCAACGTGCTGAACGCGCTGTTCTCGATTGGTGCGGTCCCCGTCGTGAACGAGAACGACGCGACCGCCACGGACGAGATCACGTTCGGCGACAACGACGCGCTCGCAGCACAGGTGGCGGTGCTCGCCGGTGCGCGGCTCCTCGTTCTCCTGACCGAGGTCGAGGGGGTCCTGTCGCGCGCGCCCGGCACGCCTGGCGCCAAGCTGATCCAGGACGGCGGTGAGGCTCGCAGCGCCGTGCTCGGCGGTGCTTCCCCGCTCGGAAAGGGCGGGATGCGGAGCAAGGTCGTCGCGGCCGAGGTGGCTGCGCAGGCCGGTATCCCGACGGTGATCGCAGCCGGAACGGCCAAGGACGTGCTCGTGCCCATCCTCGCCGGGGAGCCGCGCGGCACCCGCTTCCACCCGGGCGAGGCGGCGCCCTCGGCGTTCAAGCTCTGGCTGCGCTTCGGCAAGCCGGTCTCCGGAAGGCTCCGCGTGGACGAGGGCGCCAAGAACGCGCTCGTCAACGAGGGTGCGAGCCTGCTCGCGGTCGGGGTCGCGCGTTGCGAGGGTCGCTTCGAGGCAGGCGAGGGGGTCGAGATCCTCGGCCCCGACGGCGCCCCGTTCGCCAAGGGCATCGCGAGCGCCGGCGCGGGAGAGCTCCGCCGCCGCCCCAAGGGTCTCGAGGTCGTGCACCGGGATCGGCTCGTCCTGTACTGAGGCGCCGATTCCGGGCTGGATGAGGTCCGGCCCCTACGAGGTCCTGCACCGGGATGGGCTCGTCCTGCACTGAGACGCCGGCGGATGAGATCCGGGCCCCTACCGGGGACGGCAGCTCCAGGGCGGCGGTGTAGGGGCGGCATCTCATGCCGCCCGCGGGTCGGACACGACCCCGCGTGTGCAGACGACCAGGCGTCTCGAACTCGGGCTGGGCTCCAATGGGACTTTGGCGGTGTCCGACGCCCGGCCCGCTTTCGGCCCGTCCTTTGCGGGCATGCTCCCAGAGTGCATGGGTTACATGCATTTCGGGTGTTAGACTGAATCCATGCCGAAGAGCGTCCAGATCCGGGACGTCCCCGACGACGTTCACGGTGTCCTCCGTGCGCGCGCGGCGGCTGCGGGCCTGTCGCTGTCCGAGTTCCTACGCCGCGAGATCACGCTCGTCGCCAAGGAGCCGACCGTCGAAGAGGTCATGGCGAGAGCCGCAGCCCGTTCCGGGGGCGCGTCCCACGAGGCGATCGTCGCCGCCATCCGGGCAGGACGCGAGGCCGGCGAGGCGTGATCGTCCCCGACACCTCGGCCCTGGTCGAGGCGCTGGCGGCCCGACCGCGCAAGCCCGACCTGATGCGGAGGCTCGCGGGCGAACGTCTTCACGCGCCGTACGTCGTCGACGTCGAGTTCGTCCAGGCTCTCCGCCGGCTCGCACGCCACGGGGAGATCGGCGTCGACCGTGCGACCGACGCGCGCAGGGATTTCGAGCTCCTCCCGCTGATCCGGTACCCCCACCGGCCTCTCCTCCATCGGATGTGGGACCTCCGCGATCGGCTCACCGCATACGACGCCGCGTTCGTCGCACTCGCCGAGATGCTCGACACACCGCTCGTCACCTGCGACGCGAAACTGGCCGCCGCGACGGGGCACGGGGCACGGATCGAGCTGTACGGGGCGTAGCACGAGAGCTCGCGAAGCCCAATCGGTGCCTGGCACCGGGACATGTCCAATCCGACCCGATAACCGTCACGGTTTCGGGCCGGATGAGATCCGGCCCCTACAGGAACCCAGGGCCTCGGAGATCCTCGTCGCCTGCGACCAGGCTGTAAGGGCGACAGCTCATGCCGCCTCGACGGCCACGGGACGTCGACCCACACCAGCCGGGTGATCGCACCCTCGCCGGTGGCTGCACGCACCAATCGGTGCCTGGCACCGAGACATGTCCAACCTGATCGGATAGCCGCCATGGTTTCGGGCCGGATGAGATCCGGCCCCTACAGGAATCCAGGGCCTCGGAGATCCTCACCGCCCGCGGCCAGGCTGTAGGGGCGGCAGCTCATGCCGCCCTGGCACCGGCCGTGACCGCGGCCGACGGTGGGCCCGACGTCGCATCCCGGGGGAGCCCGATGAGGTTCGGCCCCCACGAGCCTTGCCGCCGAGACACTCGCGATGGGGTCGTAGGGGCGGCAGCTCATGCCGCCCGCCCGGTCAGGCCGGCCTGGTGATCGCGCCCTCGCTCGCGGGCTGCACGAGCGAGGCGTACTTCGCGAGCACGCCTGCCGTGACCCTCGCCGGCGGTCGCGTCCAGTCGCGCAGCCGCGCCTCGATCTCGGCATCCGGAACGTCCATGTCGATCCGCCGGCTGTCCACGTCGATCGTGACGCGGTCGCCCGTGCGCAACGCCGCGATCGGGCCGCCCTTGTAGGCCTCCGGGCAGACATGGCCGACCATGAACCCGTAGGTCGCCCCCGAGAAGCGGCCGTCAGTGACGAGCGCGACCGAGTCGGAGAGCCCCTCGCCGACGATCGCAGCGGTGATCTGGAGCATCTCCGGCATCCCCGGCGCCCCGACGGGGCCCTCGTAGCGGATCACGACGACGTCACCGGGCCCGACCTCGCCGGCCTTGACGGCGGCGAAGCAGTCGGGCTCGGAGTCGTAGACCTTCGCCGGCCCCTCGTGATGCATCCGGCCGTGGCCGGCGAGCTTGATCACACAGCCGTCGGGCGCGAGGTTGCCGCGCAGGATCGCGAGCCCGCCGCGCGGCTTGACCGGCTTCTCGATCGTCGAGACGACCTGCTGGCCCGGCGTCTCCTGCGCTCCCGCGGCCAGCTCGGCGAGCGTGCGGCCGTCGACCGTCATCGCATCGCCGTCGATCAGCCCCTTACGGAGCAGCTCGCGCGTGACGAGCGAGAGCCCTCCCGCCTCGTAGACGTCAGTCGCGACGAACCGTCCCCACGGCTTCAGGTCTGCGATCACGGGGGTGCGCTCGAGGATCAGGTCGAAGTCGTCGATCGTGAGCGGGACGCCCAGCTCACGCGCGACCGCGAGCAGGTGGAGCACGCCGTTCGTCGATCCGCCCATCGCTGCGACCGAGGCGATCGCGTTCTCGAAGGCGCCCCGCGTCAGGATCTGCGAGGGGCGGATGTCGTTGCGGACGAGGTCCATCACGACCCGTCCCGCCTGCTCGGCGGCCTGCTCCTTGGCGGGATGGAGAGCCGGGATCGCGTTCAGCCCGCCCGGCGAGAGCCCGATGAACTCGAGGATCGTCGACATCGTGTTGGCCGTGAACTGCCCGCCGCAGGCGCCCGCCCCGGGACAGGCGACCGACTCGAGCCGGTGGAGCTCGGCCGGGCTGATCTTGCCGACCGCACAGGCGCCGATCTGCTCGTACACGTCCTGGATCGTCACGTCGCGGCCGTTCAGCTGTCCGGGGGCGATCGTGCCGTTGTAGAAGCAGAGACCCGGGATGTCGAGCCGGGCGAGCGCCATCATCGCGCCGGGCATCGTCTTGTCGCAGCCGACGAGGCACACGAGCCCGTCGAACAGATGGCCGCGCGTCACGAGCTCGATCGAGTCGGCGATCAGCTCACGCGAGACGAGCGAGCAGCGCATCCCGGTCGTCCCCATCGAGACGCCGTCCGAGACCGAGATCGTGTTGAACTCGATCGGGGTGCCGCCGGCCGCCCGGATCCCCTTCTTCACGTGCTGGGCGAGCTCGCGCTGGTTGAGGTTGCACGGCATCGTCTCGATCCACTCGGTGGCGACGCCGACCAGGGGCTTCGCGAGGTCGTCGTCGGTGAAGCCGACCGCCTTGAGCATCGCGCGGGCGCCGGCCCGCTCGTAGCCGTCGGTGAGCGCAGCGCTGTGACGCTTGGCGGGGTCGGACGGGGAGGCGTACGGATTGTGGGTCATGGCCTGAGTCTATTCGTCGCCCGGTACCGGCCTCGCCGGGAAGGCGAGTCCGGCCCGTTTGCTCCACGGACGCGGATCGGGCCCTTGCCGGTTTGTCCCGTCACGGCAGGCGCGTCGCACCGAACGGGCGATCTGCCCCGCAGTCGAGCGTGGCCACCGACCGCCGTGAGCCGTCGGAGAGGTCGCCGCCGGTCAGGAGCCGGCCGCCGGCTCGAACGGCCCGGCGCCGCTCGGGACAACGACGAGCCGCAGCACCTGCGAGGTCGGGAATCGGCCCTCGAGCTCGTCTGCGCAGCGCACGGCCTCGTGCTCCCGGGCCCACACGATCACGGTCGGGCCCGAGCCCGAGATCGTGGCCCCGACAGCCCCCGTCGGAAGCTCGTCGTGGATCGGGCCGAACACGGGCGACAGCGGACCGCGGTACGGCTCGTGGAGCCGGTCGCCGGCAAATGCCTCGGCGAGCAGCTCGCAAGCACCGGAGGCGAGACCCGCGCCGAGCAGCGCCGCACGCGAGACGGTGAGACTGGCATCGAGGTGCGAGACCTCTGCGGGCAACGCTTCCCTCGCGCTCGCCGTCTCCACCTGCTCCTCCGGGACAACGGCGATCGCGGCGAGCGGGAGCGACGGGGCGATCCGGGCAACGCGCTGCTTTCCCACCGCAGACTGCCACGTGAGGCAGACTCCGCCCGCGAGCGCCGGTGCGAGGTTGTCGGCGTGGCTCTCCAGCTCGAGGCCCAGCTCGAGGAGCGTCTCGAGTCGCTGCGGACGACCCGAGACGACCGACGCTGCGACGAGGCCGAGCGCGATCGTCGAGGAGGACGACCCGAGCCCGCGCGTGAACGGGATCCCGTTCGTGAACACGAAGCGAAGGCCGTCCACGGGTGCGATCAGCGCGAAGGCACGCAGCCCGAGGTGAGCGGAGGACAGCGGAACGGCCCCGGCGCCCTCGCCGTGCACCTCGACCCCCTCGCCCTCGCTCACCTCGAGCTCGTTCCAGAGGTCGAGTGCGGCGCCGGCACAGTCGAAGCCGGGCCCGAGGTTGGCGGTCGTCGCCGGAGCCCGTACCCGAACGGGAAGGCTCGTGGTCACGGGACCCGGGCTCCCCGCGGAACCCGCGACCCCACGTCGCCCCTGTGGAGGTCGGAGCTCATCCGGCCCTGCCTGACCTCATCGGGTCTCGCCGACCTCATCGGGTCCCGCCCAAGCTCATCCGGGCCCTTCGGCCCTCACGCGCGGCACGGCGAGGGCGGGATGAGATCCCGCCCCTACGGGCGATATGCCACGATCGATTCGGAGCCTGCACGACGGGTCTTTCAGGCGCTGGCTTCGGCGATCGCGTCCGGGTCGGGATCGACGGTCAGCGGCGGCGGGGTCGAGCGCTCGACCGTTGCCGGGTCCTTGAGCCCGTGTCCCGTGATCACGCACACGGCGAGCGATCCCGGGCGCGGCGCGCTCGCCGCGAGCGCGGCGATGCTCGCAGCGCTCGACGGCTCGCAGAAGACACCCTCGGTCGTCGCAAGCTCCTTCCAGGCTGCCAGAATCGCGTCGTCGCCGAGGGTCACGATCTCGACGCCGTGGCGCGCGACGGCGACCTCGACCTCGTGCTGGTGTACCGGCTCGGCGATCCGGATCGCGCTCGCCACGGTCTGGGCCCGGTGAGCCGACTCGCCGGCGAGGATTCGCGGCATCGCGCCGCCCCACTCCTCGAAGCCTCGCGCGTAGGCCGTCGTATTGCCCCCGCCGCCATAGGGAAGCGCCAGCACGTCGGGCACAGCGCCGAGCTCTTCCGCGATCTCGAACGGCGCCGTCTTCTGGCCCTCGAGCCGCCAGGGGTTGACGGAGTTGACGAGCACGTGGGTGCCACGACGGCCGAGCTCCATCGCGGCCCGGAGCGCCTGGTCGAAGCTGCCGCGAACCTCGAGCAGCCGGGCGCCGACCGCACGCGCCTGGGCGAGCTTTCCGAGCGCGACGGCCCCGGCAGGCTGCAGGATCACGGCCACGAGCCCGGCCCGCGCCGCGTAGGCGGCCGCCGAGGCAGCCGTGTTGCCGGTCGAGGCGCAGATCACCGCGCTCGCGCCGTCGGCCACCGCCTTCGAGACGGCGACGGTCATCCCGCGATCCTTGAAGCTTCCGGTCGGGTTCATGCTCTCGAGCTTGAGCCAGACCTCGACGCCGAGCCGCTCCGAGATCCGGGGTGCATGGACGAGCGGGGTCGACCCCTCCCCCATCGTTACGACACGTGCCCCCGGCTCGAGCGCGAGCCGCTCGCGATAGCGCTCGACGACGCCGATCGTCTGCCTGTTCACCGCCGCGGCCACGACCCCAATCGTAGGCGCGGGAGCGGAGGTGCGGCCGGACGATGGGATCGCCGCGTCGTCGTCATCCGGACAGGATCGAGTATATGATCGATATATCAGTCGCCCGACAGGAATCTCCCTGCTCCATCAGCCCGAGGCCGCCGAGGCGGGCTCGCTCAGCGAGCGGGCCTACTACCGGATCCGCGAGCTGATCGTGACGCTCGAGCTACCGCCGGGCTCCGTGGTCGACGAGCGGGCGCTGATGCAGCGCCTCGAGCTCGGCCGTACCCCGGTCAGGGAAGCGCTGCGGGCACTCGCCCGCGAACGACTCGTCGTCGTGTATCCACGGCGGGGAATGGTCGTCGCAGGTGTCGACGCGGGCGCGCTCTCGGCACTCGCCGAGGTCCGTGCCGTCCTCGAGCCGATGGCCGCGAGGCTCGCCGCGGTGCGGGCGACTGCCGCGGATCGGACCGTCGTCGGCGAACTCCTCGGCGAACTCGCCCGGGTCGCCGGCGGTCACGACGAGCGCGCCCTGATCGAGCTCGACCAGCGGATCCATCGTCATGTCTACCGGTGCGCCCACAACCCGTATCTCGAAGCGACGCTGAACGAGCACTACGTGCTGACGTTGCGGATCTGGTTTCTCGCCCTCGACCGTGTCGCGAGGCTCGACGCGGCCGTCGGCGAGCACGGGGCGCTGCTCGAGGCGATCCGAGACCGCGACCCGGCCGTCGCCGAGGCCATGATGCGCTACCACATCGAAGCCTTCGAGAGCGCGATCCGAAGCGTGCTCTGAGACCCTGCCACCGACGAGGAGACCGAGCTGATGAGCACCCTTCCCCCCACCGCCCGCGCCGTCGTGATCGGCTGCGGGATCGTCGGGAACAGCGTCGCCTACCACCTGACCGAGCAGGGGTGGGCCGACGTCCTGCTGATCGACAAGGGGCCGCTGCCGAACCCCGGCGGCTCCACGGGGCATGCCTCGAACTTCATCTTCCCCGTCGACCACTCCAGGGAGATGACCCAGCTGACGCTCGAGAGCATGCGCCAGTACCGGGAGCTGGAAGTCTTCACCGAGTGCGGCGGGATCGAGGTCGCCCGCACCGAGGAGCGGATGGAGGAGCTGCGTCGGCGCCTGGCCTCGTCGAAGGCCTGGGGAATCGAGTCGCGACTCGTGACGCCGGCGGAGATCAGGGAGCTCGTGCCGTTCATCGACGAGTCGATCCTGCTCGGCGGCTTCTACACACCTTCCGTGGGAGTCGTCGACTCGCTCCGGGCGGGCACGATCATGCGCGAGCGCGCGGTCGAGGCAGGCGCACTGCAGGTGTCGGCCAACACCGAGGTGCTCGGGCTCGACGTCGAGCACGGCCGGATTCGCCGGGTGCGGACGACGAGCGGCGACGTCGAGACGGGGACGGTCGTGATCGCGTGCGGCGTCTGGAGCCCGAAGCTCGCCCGGATGGCCGGGGCCTCGATCCCGTTGACGCCGGCGGTGCATCAGATGATCGACGTCGGCCCGTCGCACTGGTTCGCCGACGCGAAGGGCGACATCGAGTTCCCGATCGTCCGCGACATGGACACGCTCTGCTACGAGCGCCAGCACGGCTCGGGGCTCGAGGTCGGCTCCTACGCACATCGGCCGATCCTGTACGACCCCGAGGAGATCCCATCGCTCGAGGAGGCGTCGCTGTCCCCGACCGAGCTCCCCTTCACCCAGGAGGACTTCGACCTGCAGCTCGAGCAGGCACTCGAGCTGATGCCGTCGATCCTCGGCGACGAGAAGGCCGGCATCAAGTACGCGATCAACGGCCTGCTCTCGCTGACTCCCGACGGTGCCCCGATCCTCGGCGAGACGCCCGAGGTGAAGGGGCTCTGGTCGGCCGCGGCGGTCTGGATCAAGGAGGGGCCAGGCGTCGGCAAGTCGGTCGCCGAGTGGATGACGCACGGTGAGTCGGAGATCGACCTGCACACCTCCGACATCGCGCGCTTCCACGAGCACCAGAAGACGCGCACGCACGTCCGTGCCCGCACGTCGGAGGGCTTCAACAAGACGTACGGGATCGTCCATCCCTCCGAGCAGTGGGCGTCGAACCGCGGTGTCCGGCTCTCGCCCGCGAACGAGCGCCAGCGCGAGCTCGGCGCCGTCTTCTTCGAGGCCGCCGGCTGGGAACGACCCCAGTGGTACGAGTCGAACGCACCGCTGCTCGAGGAGTTCGGCGACCGTGTCAACCGACGCGAAGCAGAGTGGGACGCACGCTGGTGGTCACCCATCGTCAATGCCGAGCATCTCGCGATGCGCGAGCGGGCCGGGCTCTTCGACCTGACCGCGTTCTCGATCTTCGACATCGCCGGACCGGGAGCGCTCGCGTCCGTGCAGCGGGTTGCGGTACGCCAGATGGACGTGCCGGTCGGCCGCGTCGTCTACACGCCGGTGCTCACCCCCGGGGGCGGCTTCCGCAGCGACCTCACGATCATGCGGCTCTCCGAGGACACGTTCCGGGTCGTCACCGGCGGCGCGCACGGGATGGCCGACCGCAAGTGGTTCGTCGACCATCTCCCCGCGGACGGATCGGCCCAGCTCGCCGACCTGACGACCGGCTGGACGACGCTCGGGCTCTGGGGGCCCCGCGCGCGCGACATCCTCGCAAGCGTCACCCGCGACGACGTGTCGAACGAAGGCTTCCCGTTCGCGACCTGCAGAACGCTCGAGCTGGACACCCTGCGTGTGCTCGCCTCGCGGATCTCCTACGTCGGCGACCTCGGCTGGGAGCTCTACGTCCCGATCGAGCAGGGCGCCCGGCTCTGGGACCTTCTCTGGGAAGCCGGAGAGCCGCACCGGCTCACACCCGTCGGGATCGGCGTCTATGGGACGACGGGGCGGCTCGAGAAGTCCTACCGGGCCTACGGGGCCGAGCTCGAAGGCGAGTACACGACCGTCGAGGCGGGCATGTCGGGCGCGAAGGTCAAGGAGCAGGATTTCGTCGGCAGGGATGCGTACCTGCGCCATCGCGAGGAGGAGCCTGCGGCGACCCTCTGCTCGCTCACGGTCGACGACCATACCTCGGCGAGCGGCATCAGGCGCTACATGCTGGGCCGCGAGCCGATCCTCACCCGCGCCGGTGAGCCGCTCGTCGATCGCAAGGGGCGCCGCTCGTATGTGACGAGCGCGGGCGCGGGGCCGTCGCTTCGCAAGCACATCCTGATGGCCTACCTGCCGCCGGAGCGCGCACACGTCGGCGAGGAGCTGGCCGTCGAGTACATGGCCGAGCAGTATCCAGTCACGGTCGCGGCGGTGGGCGCGACGCCGCTCTTCGACCCCGACAACGAGAGGATCAAGTCGTGAACGTGCTCGTGTGCGTCAAGCGTGTCCCGATCACGGGCGGGAAGATCGTGCTCGGCGAGGACGCCCGGTCGATCGAGACGAAGCATCTCGGTTTCACGATCAGTCCCCATGAGGAGTGCGGCGTGGAGGAGGCCGTCCAGATCGCCGAGCAGCACGGCGGCGAGACCGTCGTATTGACCCTCGGCCCGCCCGAGGCCGAGGAGCAACTGCGTGACGCGATGGCGCTCGGGATCGACCGGGCGATCCACCTCCTCGCGGGCGAGGAGGAGTGGGACCCGCGGGCCACGGCGACGGCGATCGTCGACGCGATCCGCGCCGAGCAGGCGGGCGGCACCGAGTTCGACCTGATCGTGTTCGGCAACGAGTCGCCGGATGCGGGTAACTACCAGGTCGGGATCCGCGTCGCACACGCGCTCGGGCGCCCCTGCGCGACGGGAGTCAAGGCGATCACGATCGAGGGCGACCGCGTTCGCTGCGAGCAGGAGGTCCCCGGGGGCCGTGACGTGTTCGAGCTGCCGCTTCCCGCCGTCGTGACGGTCAAGGAGGGGCTCAACCTGCCGCGCTACCCGTCCGTGCCCGGCAAGCTGCGCGCCCGGAAGAAGCCGGTCGCTACGAACAGCCCGGCCCGACCCGAGCCCGTGCTCGAGACCGTGCGGCTGATGCTACCGCCGGGTGAGGGCAAGCAGGCCGAGGTCCTCGGACACGGCGCGGAGGCGGCCCCGGCCGTCGCCCGCATCCTCGAGCAGCTGGGGGTGATCTAGATGCGAGCTTCGCTGATGCCGGGCCGGCAGGGGCGGATGAGATCCGGCCCCTACGACGGGTACCCCCCTCCGCGAGCACCGATCACCCCCGACACGAAACCCACACCCTCGTGCAGGGGCGGAATCTCAGCCCACCCCAAGACCAACCCCGACAACCCCCTCGCCTACAGATCCCGCCCCAACGACAAGCACCCCCCTCCGCGAGCACCGATCACCCCCGACACGAAACCCACACCCCCGTGCAGGGGCGGAATCTCAGCCCACCCTGTGCTCAACCCCGACGACCCCAGGGCTGCCAGGAACGACCCCGCCGGCCAGCACCGGACGAGCCCCGGCCGCTACGAGACACTGCTCCCGGCCGGCTCTTCCCAGGCGGGAGGCCGGGCTGCAGGCCCTGATCACGCTGCGCCCCGACCAGATCGGGGCGGGATCTCATCCCACCCGCACCCGACGCCCACATGCCCGTGTAGGGGCGGGATCTCATCCCGCCCGAGCTTCCTCCGGGTCGACTCTCTCCAGGAGGTGGTCCAGGTGACCGTCCTCGTCTACGTCGAGCACCAGGCTGGCGCGCTCGACGAGCCGTCCCTCCAGGCGCTCGCCCTTGCCCGCGGCTACGCCCAGGCCGGCCCGGTCGAGGCGTTCGCCGCCGGCGCGGGCGCCGCATCACTGGCCTCCGAGCTCGGAGCCCACGGTGTCTCGACGCTCCATGTCGCCGAGCACGACGTCTTCTCGTCCCACGCCCCCTCGGCCCTCGGGCAGAGCCTGGTCGAGCTCGCCGGAAGGCTCGCACCTGCGGCGGTCGTCGGACCCGGGACCGAGCGCGGGAACGAGGTGATGGCGCATGTGGCCGCGAAGGCCGACCTGCCGATGGCGGCGAACTGTCTCGAGGCGGCCCCGGGTGACCCGGCAACCGCCACCCGTGTCCGCTGGGGTGGCAGCCTCCTCGAGGAGGCGAGGCTCCACGGGGTGACGAAGCTCCTGACCGTACAGCCCCACGCCGTGGCCGCGGAGCCGGTCGGCGGCGCGCCGGCCTCCGTCGAGACCTTCGCCCCGGCGCTGTCGGAGGCCGACCTACGCGTGCGCGTCTCCGGCCGCGCCGGCGAGGCAGCGGGCGGAGTCTCCCTCGCCGAGGCGAAGGTCGTCGTCTCTGCCGGTCGCGGCGCCGGGTCGGCCGAGGGCTTCGGGATCGTCGAGGAGCTCGCGGAACTGCTCGGGGGCGCCGTCGGCTGCTCCCGGGCGGTCACGATGGCGGGCTGGCGAGCGCATACCGACCAGGTCGGCCAGACGGGGACGAAGATCGCGCCCGACCTCTACATCGCCTGTGGGATCAGCGGTGCCACGCAGCACATGGCGGGCTGCAAGGGCGCGAAGAAGATCCTCGCGATCAACAACGATCCGGAAGCGCCGATCTTCGCGAGCGCCGACTACGCCGTGATCGGCGACCTCCACGAGATCCTGCCCGCGATCTCGGCCGAGATCCGGAAGGCGCGGGGCGCATAGACACGACGGCCGTCATCGGCTCCGCGATCGCCCTCGCGGCGCTCCTCGTCATCTGTGGCGGCCTGTTCGCCCGCCGCGCGCTCTTCCTCGTCCGGCTCGTCCGGCTCGGGAAGCCCGTCGACCGCTCCGGCGAGGGGCCGGCACGCGTACGCAACGAGACCGTGGTCGTGCTCGGCCAGCGAAAGCTCCTGCAGCGCCTCGTCCCCGGGCTCATGCACGCGTTCATCTTCTGGGGCTTCGTCGTGCTCTTTCCGACGATCGTGATGGCGATGGTCGGGGCGGTCGACCGGGATGCAACGCTGCCCTGGCTCGGATCGCAGGGCTGGTACGCGGCCCTCGTCGACGTGTTCGTCCTGCTCGTGCTCGGGGGCGTCGCGACCGCCTTCTGGATCCGGAAGGTGCAGCGGCCCGAGCGCTTCAGGGGCAGCCACCTGGGCGAGGCGGACGTGATCCTCGGCGTGATCGCGGGGATCGTGATCACGCTGCTCCTCTGGCACGCGTCCCGGATCGCGCTCGGACTGGCCGAGTGGAACGCCGACTGGTCGTTTCTCGCGAACGCGGTCGCGAACACGTTCGGCGACGGCACGACGACCGAGGCGCTCGAGCGGGCATTCGTCTGGTGCCACCTGATCCTCGTGTTCGGCTTCCTCGCCTACCTCCCCCACTCCAAGCACCTCCACATCGCGACGGCCGGGCTCAACGTCTGGTTCGGCCGCACCCGCGCCCGCGGACGGCTCGAGCCGTTGCGCTTCGAGGCCGAGGACGAGGCCGACCTGCGCTTCGGGTCGGCGACCGCAGCGGACCTGACGTGGAAGCAGATGCTCGACACGATGTCCTGCACCGAGTGCGGCCGCTGTCAGGACGCGTGCCCCGCCTACGCGACCGGCAAGGCGCTCTCCCCGAAGCTCCTGATCATGGGCCTGCGCGACCAGCTATTCGCCGAGGGGCCGGCGCTCGTCGCCGCCGCCGAAGGCTTCACCCCGGCCCAGCTCGTCCCGAACGCGGTCACCGACGACGTCGTCTGGGACTGCGTCACCTGCGGGGCATGCGTCCACGAGTGCCCCGTCTCGATCGAGCACGTCGATCACATCCTCGACCTGCGACGAAACCTCGTGATGGTCGACTCCCGATTCCCGGCCGAGGCTGCGACGATGCTCCGCGACGTCGAGCG
Organism: Gaiellales bacterium; assembly: GCA_046330455.1. Taxonomy (GTDB): domain Bacteria; phylum Actinomycetota; class Thermoleophilia; order Gaiellales; family Gaiellaceae; genus CAVQXR01. The sequence continues at coordinate 47,779 of JAXLSU010000008.1, read as the reverse complement.
CAGCTCGAATCCCTGGGGGAAGCCGCAGACCGAGCGCGCCGACTGGGCGGAAGGCCTCGGGGTCCGCGTCCTCGAGCCCGGCGATCCGGCGCCCGAGGTGCTCTACTGGGTCGGCTGTGCGGCCTCGTTCGACGAGCGCGCCCGCGAGGCGGCCCGCTCCACGGCGAAGCTCATGCAGCACGCCGGCGTCGACTTCGCGATCCTCGGCCCGCGCGAGTGCTGTACGGGCGACCCGGCACGGCGGATGGGCGACGAGTACACGTTCCAGTCCTACGCCCAGCAGAACGTCGAGACGCTGAACGAGGCCGGGGTGACGAAGATCGTCACGAGCTGCCCGCACTGTTTCAACACGCTGGGAAACGAGTACACCGACTTCGACGGTAGCTACGAGGTCGTCCATCACACCGAGCTGCTCGCCGGCCTCATCCGCGAGGGCCGGCTCGAGCCCCGGCGCTCGGACAGGCCGATCACCTACCACGACTCCTGCTACCTGGCCCGCCACAACGACGTTCAGGCCGAGCCGCGCGAGCTCGTCGCCGCGGTCGCCAAGCCGGTCGAGATGGAGAAGCACGGCGCGCGAACGTTCTGCTGCGGCGCCGGCGGCGCCCACATGTGGATGGAGGAACGCGGCAGCCAGATCAACGAGGAGCGTGTCCGCCAGGCCGCCGAGACCGGCGCCGAGACCCTCGCCGTCGCCTGCCCGTTCTGCACGGTGATGCTCGACGACGGCGTCCGCACGAGCGGGAAGCAGCTGAAGGTCATCGACGTCTCGACGCTGCTCGCGAGGTCGCTCGAAGACGGCGACGGCTGACCTCTCTGCCGCCTGGTCTCCATGCTCTGGCGCCTGCTCTCCATGAAGATGTACCCGAGGGGATTCGTGCCACCGCTCTGCTCACGGTGGTCGGTGGGGAAGCGGCCGTCGACGACGGTGGTCGCGTCATCTGTGCGCGAGGTCGCCCTGCCGAGGGCTTGCCGGTAGCGCGCCGTCGCTCCCCGGTACAGCCATCCCGCGGGGTCTCCGGCAGTCTCTCAGAGCGGGCGACGGGACTCGAACCCGCGACCCTCAGCTTGGAAGGCTGACGCTCTAGCCAACTGAGCTACGCCCGCGCTCTCGCGTGAGCTTAGCTCACGGTCTCGGCGGGCGGCTCGGCCTGCTCGGCGCGCGGCTGCGGGATGCGCTTGACGAGATTCTCGGCCGACTCGCCGAAGAGGCCGAGCGCGATCCGCATCGCAGGCGTGTCGGCGTCCTTGGCGAGCGCAAACGCGCGCCGGGCGACCTCGCGAAGCTCCTCGGCGCTGAAGGGGGCCTCGGTGCTCATCCCGACTCCACGGTAGCGTTTCGGTCATGGCCGCGCCGTCCGTCGAGCTGCCCGTGGGGGAGCGCGTCGTGCGCCTCTCGAATCCGGACAAGGTGTACTTCTCCGCTCGCGGTGAGACCAAGCACGACCTCGTCCGGTACTACCTCTCCGTGGCCGACGGAATCGTCCGGGCCCTCTACGAGCGGCCCACCCAGCTGAAGCGGCACCCCGACGGAGCCGAGGGCAAGGCCATCTACCAGAAACGGGTGCCTGCTCATCCCGACTGGATCGAGACCGTGCGCGTCCGGTTCCCGTCGGGGCGGCACGCGGACGAGCTGTGCGTCACCGAGGTCGCGCAGGTGATCTGGGCCGTGAACCTCGGCACGCTCGACTTCCATCCCTGGACGTCCCGGCGCGGCCACGTCGAGAGCCCCGACGAGCTCCGGATCGACATCGACCCCCAGCCGGGAACGGGCTTCGCCGAGGCGAAGCAAGTCGCCGCCGCGGTGCGAGAAGTGCTCGCCGAGCTCGGCTTCACCGGCTGGCCCAAGACCTCGGGCAATCGCGGCATCCACGTCCTCTGCCGGATCGAGCCGGGCTGGAGCTTCCCCGAGGTGCGTCGCTGCGCGCTCGCGTTCGCGCGCGAGGTCGAGCGACGCCTGCCCGACCTCGTCACGACCGCCTGGTGGAAGGAGGAGCGCGGCGAGAAGGTGTTCATCGACTACAACCAGAACGCCCGCGACCGCACGATCGCGTCGGCGTACTCGGTGCGCGCCCGACCGGATGCGACCGTCTCGGCCCCCGTGAGCTGGGACGAGCTCCCCGACGTCGAGACCGAGGACTTCACGATCGCCTCGCTGCCGGCGCGGTTCGCTGCGCTCGGCGACCTCCACCGCGGGATCGACGAGGCCGTCTGCGACCTGCGTGCCCTGCTTCAGTGGGTCGAGCGCGACGAGCGCAGCGGGCTCGCCGAAGCCCCCTACCCGCCCCACTTCCCGAAGATGCCGGGGGAGCCGCCCCGGGTCCAGCCCTCGCGGGCCGCCGGCCCGGGCGGAGCATGAGGGTGCGTGCCCCGGTACAGTGGCCCGGATGCTTCGCCGGCTCCTGGCTGCAAGCCTGATCGTCGCGGCCTCGTCGATCCTCGCCGCCTGCGGAGGAGGAGACGACACGGCGAGCACGGAGGCAGCGGCTCCGACCAGCGCCGAGACGGCGGCTCCGACCGCGACGACCCCGGTCTCGTCCGCCCCGACTCCCGCCGAGGGCGCCGCTCCCTGGCCCGCGCCGCCGAACCCGATGGAGTTGACGATCGCGGCGGGCCTGAAGCCCGAGGTGAAGGAGCTCCTGAAGCACCACGTCCATGCCCACCTCGACGTGTTCGTCAATGGGCAGCCGGTCGAGGTCCCGGCGGGCATCGGGATCGACATCGAGAACCCGGGCGTCAACAGCGGCACGCTCGATGACGGCACGACCGCGTACGGCGGGATCGAGGAGTGCGCGGAGCGCTGCATCTCCCCGCTCCACACCCATGACGTCACCGGGGTGCTCCACACGGAGTCGGCCGAGAGTGTCGACAACACGCTCGGCGAGTTCTTCACCGAATGGGGAGTCGCCCTCGACGAGAGCTGCGTCGGCGGGTACTGCAACGACGCGACCACGATCGCGATCTATGTCGACGGCGAGCTCTACGAGGGAAACCCAGCTGACATCGCCCTCACCGACGGCAAGCAGATCGCGATCGTGATCGGAACGCCTCCGGAGGAGATCCCCGACAGCTTCCTCGGCTTCGGCTAGCGGCTGACGGCCCGGCTCGGCCGGGCCGGACCCGCTGAGGAGCCGGGCGGAGCCCGGCGTTCCCACCCGGCCTTCAACGAAGGCGGGCGGGATGAGATCCCGCCCCTACCCCATCACCACGACCGTCTGCCGACGTGTTGCGGTCACGGATTGCCCGGCGGCCCTGGCGGCGCCGTTCCCCGTCCCGGCCGCGGCGTGACCCGGCCGGACCCGATCCCGCCTGGCGGCACGGTCACCGGCGCGGCCACCGCCCCCGCGGGTTGCCGTGACCGGGCCTCATCCGCTCTGGCGGCACCGTCACCGGCGCGGCCGCAGTCCCCGTGGGTTGTAGGGGCCGGATCTCATCCGCCCCTGCCGGATCTCATCCGGCCCTGCCGGCGCCGTCCCCGGCGCCCGTGCCCTGGCGGACGAGCTGGCCGACGGTGGGGTCTCCCGGGCCCGGAAGCGGCACGACCTCGTCGACGGTGCACGCGGCCGGTTCCTTGTCGAGCCGAACACGGAGGAGTCGCGTCCCGTGGCGGAACCGGGATCCCTGCCACTTGTCGTAGCGCACCTCGACGACGAGCTCGGGACGCACGGCCAGCTCCTCGAGCTCGCCGCCTCCCCAGCGGTTCGGCTCGGAGAACCCCCGATCGGGAGCGCCGGAAAGAAGCGGCGCGAGGAGCGAGGCAACCTCATCGTGGCGGCTCGGCGCGATCGCCGCCGACCCGACGTAGCGAAGCTCGCCCGCCCCGTCGTAGAGGCCGAGCAGAAGCGTCGCGAGCCGCTCCTCACCCTCGGCGCGCCTCGCGCCGACGACGACGCAGTCGGCCGTTCGATGCTGCTTCACCTTCACCATCCCGTCGCGCGAGCCCGGAAGGTAGGCGAGCTCGAGGCGCTTTGCGACGACACCGTCGAAACCGGCGAGCTCGAGGGTCTCGAGCCAGCGTGTGGCGACGGCGCGGTCCCGGCTCGCGAGCGAGCTGCGAAACGGCAGGCGCTCGAGGCGCGCCCGGCGCTCCTCGAGCGGCAGGCGCCACACGTCCTCGCCACCCCAGACGAGGAGGTCGAAGGCGACGAACTGCGCGGGGATCTCGCCTGACAGGCGCCGGATCCGGCTCTCGGCGGGATGCAGGCGCATCTGCATCGCATCGAAGTCGAGCCTCCCTCCCCGCTCGATCACGATCTCGCCGTCCAGCGCCGACCGCGAAGGCAGCAGCTCTCCGAGCGGGCGCAGCTCCGGAAAGTAGCGGAGCAGCGGCCGCGCGTTGCGACTCCAGAGGGCGAGCTCGCCGCCGAGGTTCTCGAGCACCCCGCGAAAGCCGTCCCACTTCGGCTCGTACTGCCATCCGTCGTCCTGCGGCAGCTCGCGCACGAGCCGGGCCTCCATCGGCGGGAACGGCAGGCCGGCCGGCACGTCCACGCAGCGAGCCTAGCGGCGGCGGCCGGCGTCGGCTAGCGCATCACGGGCAGGGCCGCGCCGGTCCACCCCGGAAGCACCCGGGCCGCCTCCATGCCCAGATGCTGCTCCAGCAGCCCGGCGTAGACGGCGCGGAAGTCGAGCTGAACCGGGATATTGCCGTCGGCGGCCGCCGCGCTCCCGAGCGCCCACTCGGGGTTCGCGACGCCCGGATTCACGTTCTTCCCGACGAGGAGGATTGCCCCACCGGAGCCGTGATCGGTGCCCTGGGAGTCGTTGTCCTCGATCCGGCGTCCGAACTCCGACCAGACGAGCGTGACGACGCGCTCGGCCAGGCCGCGTGACTCGAGGTCGGCCTGGAACGCCGCCAGCGCTGTCCCGAGGTCGTCGAGATTGAACCGCATCTGGTCGGGCTGGCCCTCGTGCGTGTCGAACATGCCGGCGCTCTGGACGGTCGCGACGCGGATCCCGAGACCTGCTCCGAGCATCCGTGCCAGGTTGCGCAGGGCCGCACCCGTGTCCGTGTCCGGGTACGGGACGGGCGGCGCCGGGGCCCCGCCGTTTGCGTCCTCCTCGCGGAGCGGCGTGAGGGCGCTCCGAACGCCGACGGACTGGCGCGAGACCTCCGCTGCCCGCCTCAGCGCCGATGTCCGGGCACCGGCGCCGAGGTCGCGATAGGCGTCGAGCATGCGCTCACCGTCCCAGACGTCGGGCGACCAGAAGTCGAAGTCGCCGGGCGAGAACAGCGCGCAGCTCGGAGCCCGGCGGCTCGCGAGGATGTCGTCGGTCGACCACTCGACCGCGACGCCCTGAAGCGGGTTGTCGAGCCCTCCCAGCTCGTCCAGGTACCGACCGAGCCAGCCGGTCGTCGCTCGCTGGTAGTCGAGGTCGCCCGTCCGCCAGACCCGTGTCTCGTGGAAGTGGGAGAAGTCCGGGCGGGCGTGGTCGACCGCGAGGTAGACGCCCATCCGGCCGGAGTCGTGGAGCCCCTTGAGGCCCGCTGCGGCCGGATGCCAGCCGAGGTGGGGCTGGCCCGAGACCGGGAGGCACTGGTCGGGGCGAAGCCCGAGCCGCTTCCTGCCGGCATCGTAGACGGCCCGGTCGGGGCCGCTGACGGGGACGAGCGTGTTGAGGGCGTCGTTGCCGCCGGGCAGGAAGATGCTGACGAGGATCGGGTCGGCCGCCCCGTCGGCGGCGGACGCCCGCTCGACGAGCTCCCACGGGCTCAGCCGGTCGATCGCGCCGAGCGCGACGAGCGCGCCCACGCCCCCGAGCAGGAACTCACGCCGGGTGCGACGGGCGGCCAGGAACGTCTGCGCCCCCTCGTCGAGCAGGCCGTTCGGGATCGGGAGGATCGTCTGCGTCCCGCGCGCGAGGAAGGCACGTCGCGAGGTGCGACGGAAGTCCGAACAGGCGCGCGTGAGCTCCTCGGGCCGTCTCATCAGTGCACCTGGGCGTCGGGGCCGGCGAGCAGGAGGTGCCGGAGCACCCGGCGGCGTTCGGCGGCCGTGTGGGTGTCGCCGTCCCAGTCCGGAACGGTCTCGCGGGCAAAGCGCGCGAGCCTGGCGGCCGTCGAGGCGCCCGTCCACGGCTCACCGGCGAACCGCCGCGAGTCGTCGAGCGCGGCGGCGGGCGCCTCGGTCGGGGAGACGTCCTCGTCGGCGAACGGGTGCTGGTAGAGCAGAAACGCGATCGACTCCCAGCGCGCCTTGTTCGAGGCGGTCGAGAGGAACGACTCGTTCTGGTCCCAGCCGCCGACGTTCGGTGGGTAGAAAGGCAGCTGCCCCATGTTCGCGAGGAGCCAGACCCACGCGTCCGAGCGCACGTACGTTCCCGTCGCCCGCATCGCCCCCGCGAGAAAGACGACCGGTGGCTTCACGAGATCGGGCTCGTCGAGGTTCTCGTAGAAGGCCCGTGACCGCAGGATGACGCGGAGCACGGGCTTCAGCCGCCGGCCCGAGCGCTCGTAGGCTGCCACCGCCTGCGAGAGCACGTCCCCGGGGACCTCGCCCGGCGCGAAGTAGCTCCAGAGGTGCGAGACGAGAAACGGCGAGTGCCGGGGATGCCCGAGACAGAGGTTCACGATGTCGTGCGGCCTGAACTTGCCTCTCCGGCCGAGGACGGTCTTGACGCCCGCGTCCCACGCCTTGGCGTTCCAGCGGTACTTGCGCGGGTCGGAGCGGTCGTCCCCGCTCCAGTCGAACTCATAGCCCGTGAGCGCACGCGCCGCCTCGCGGATGTCGTCCTCGGTGTAGCCGGCGCCGAGCGTGAACAGCTCCATCAGCTCGCGGGCGAAGTTCTCGTTCGGGGCCTCCTTCGCCGACCCGATCAGGTTCAGCCACCACTGCATGGCGTGATCGTCGAGCATGCCGTGGGCGAGCTTCGCGAAGCTACCGAGCGCGTGGCGCCGGAGCAGCGCGTTCTGGCGGAGCATGAGCGACGACTGCCCGAGATCCTCGTTCGAGGTTGCGAAGTGGTCGTGGAGGTTCAGGGTCATCCGCTCGACGAGCGGCGCCCGCGTCCTGACCATCCGGTCGAGCCACCAGAGGACGATGTCGGTGTAGCCATACGCGTCGCTCTCGGGCTGGAGGGGCCTCACGTGGCCCTCGCCGTCGTCGACGACCGGCTCGGGCCCCCGGAGGACGTTTCCGCGAGGCGGGTCGAGGAGATGCTCGATCGCCGCCCCGAGCCCCTCCGTCCGGAACCGTTTCCGATCGGACTCCGAGGGGCCGAACCCGGCCCGCCAGAAGAGCCGCTCGAGGGCCGGCTCGAGCGGGACGTCCGGGACCGGCGGATACACGATCGCGCTCGCGGTCATCTCAGCTTCGCTCCGGGCTCTCGCATGCAGGCTCTCCGCTCATGACTCGGCCCCGGCGGAGGACACTTGAGCCGTGTCCCCCGCCGGGGGTGCACCTGGGAGGGGTGTGCGGAGAGGGGTGAGTCGCCGCAGTACCTGCATGAGCACCGCGGGCGATGAAACTTGCGGCCGGGCTCGCCCGACCGGTCATGCGCCCGTCGCGCGGCTTCGCGCCCGGCGCCCGGTACCCCTCGCCAGCAGGGCGGCGCCGACCGACCCGGCCAGGTCACCGAGCGCGGACGCGAGCACGGGCGGGGCCTTTTCCGGCTGGAACAGGCGGGGCTGCATCGCCGCGGCGATCCGGTCGGCGTACGGCTGGCCGAGCCGATCTCCCTGCCCGCCGCCGACGACGATCGCCTCGAGGTCGAGCAGGTTGACGGCCGATGCCGCGCCGGCGCCGATCGCCTCGACGGCCTGACCGATCAGCCGGGTCGCCATCGGGTCACCCCGCTCGAGCGCGTCGGCCCAGACGCCGCTCGACAGCCGGGCGCGTCCTCGCTTCTCCATCAGGCGAAACAGCACGGTCTTCTCGCCGCGACGCACGAGCGCCCGCGCCCGGAGCTCGAGGGCGGCGCGGCCCGCATAGGCCTCGACCGTCCCCTCGAGCCCTCCCGGCTCGCGACGACCGTTCAGCTTGACGACCGTGTGCCCGAACTCACCCGCGGCGCCTCTGCCCAGCCAGCGCCTGCCGCCGAGGATCACGGCGCCGCCGATCCCCGTGCCCCACCAGACTCCGAGCAGCGACGAGAACGGGCGACCCGCGCCGAGCGCGAACTCCGCCTCGACCGCCACCCCGACGTCGTTGCCGAGGACGACGCGTACGCCGATGAGCTTCGAGAGCTCCGGGCCGAGCGGGTACGGACCGTCGAACCCAGGAAGGTTCGGCGCCCGCAGGAGCGTGCCGGTCCGCCGCTCGACGGCGCCAGGAGCACCGACCCCGACCGCCGCGAGGTCGCCCGTCTCCAGCCCCGCCGCCCGAGTCGCGTCCGCGAGCGTGCGGGCCATCTCGGCGACGACGTCCCCGGGGCTGCCCTTGACGGGAGTCGATCGCTTCGCGTCTCCGCGTGCCGTTCCCTCACCGTCGGTGACGACGGCGGCGATCTTCGTCCCGCCGAGATCGATCCCTCCGAACCACCTGGCATCCGACGTCATCCTGCTCTCCCTTCGACGTCCGGTAGCTTCGCACGCGCGTCGGAGCCCGGGTGCCGGGCCCGTGCAGATCGCCGTAGGGCCCGCACCCGAGCGGGTTACGCGGCCTTGCGGCGCCGGGTCGGTCGCGCAGTCGCCGCCCAGACGACCCGGTCGACGGCCCGGAGCTTGTTCATCGCGTCGAGTGCGGCCACCTTGTACCCCTCGGCGAGCGTCGGGTAGTTGAACACGCTCTCGACGAGGTACTCGATCGTGCCGCCGTGGTCCATGACGGCCTGCCCGATGTGGACGACCTCGGTGGCGCCGGTGCCGAACACGTGCACGCCCAGGATCCGGTGATCCTCGGCCGAGACAAGCAGCTTCAGGAGCCCGTGCTGGTCGCCGAGGATCTGACCGCGGGCCAGCTCGCGCCAGCGCGACACGCCGATCTCGTACGGAACGGCAGCCTCGGTCAGCTCCTCCTCGGTCTGCCCGGCGAAGCTGATCTCCGGAATCGTGTAGATCCCGTAGGGGATGACGCCGCGCATCGGGGAGCAGGCCTCGCCGAACGCACAGCACGCCGCGATCCGGCCCTGCTCCATCGAGGTCGCAGCGAGGCTCGGGAAGCCGATCACGTCGCCGACCGCGTAGATGTGCCTGACCGCGGTCTGGAAGGTCGGCCCGACCGCGATCCGACCGCGGTCGTCGGCCACGACGCCGGCCCGGTCGAGCTCGAGCCCGCCCGTCGCGCCGTGGCGTCCGGCCGAGTACAGCACCGCCTCGGCGGGGATGCGCTTGCCGCTCGCGAGATGGGTGAGCGTGCCCCCGTCGTGGGCGTCCACGCCGACGACCGACTCACCGACGCGAAAGACGACGCCCAGCTCTCGCAGGTGGTACTGGAGCGCCTCGACGACCTGGCTGTCGCAGAAGGGGAGCAGGAGGTGACGCTGCTCGACGACGGTCACCCTCGTCCCGAGCGCTGCGAACATCGACGCGTACTCGATCCCGATCACCCCGGCGCCGACGACGACGAGCGAGCGCGGGATCCGCTCCAGCTCGAGGATCCCGTCCGAGTCGAGGATCGTGCCGTTGTCGAACGCGACCGTCGCGGGCCGGCTCGGCACGGTGCCGACGGCGACGATGACCCGATCGGCGGCGATCCGCCGCTCCTCGCCGTTCCCCGTTGCGATCGCGAGCGTGTGCGGGTCGAGAAAGCGCGCGTCGCCGCCGATCAGCGTCACGTGGTTTCGTGCGAGCTGGTCGCGGATCACGTGGATCTGGCGCTCGATCACGTGCTGCGTGCGCCAGAGGAGGTCGTCGATCGTGATCTCCTCGCGGACGCGATAGCTCTGGCCGTAGAGGCCGCGCTGCGTCATGCCGGTCAGGTAGAGAACGGCCTCGCGCAGCGACTTCGAGGGGATCGTGCCGGTGTTGATGCAGACGCCGCCGACCATGTGCCGCCGCTCGACGACGGCGACCTGCTTGCCGAGCTTCGCGGCCTGGATCGCCGCCTTCTGGCCCGCCGGGCCCGAGCCGACGACCAGGAGATCGAGGTCGTATCCCACCCTGCCCGTAATCGACCGGCCCTGCCGCCGCTGAAGCTCACGGGGCAAGACGGATCGAGGCCGCGGTTGCGGCCTCGATCCAGGGGGGGAGGGATGTGGAGGGAGTCTCTTCGCTTCAGCGCTTCGCTGGTCGTGTTCCCGTGAGCGGGAGGGACCGGGTCGTCCGGGCCCTCCCGCGGTTGGTCGTCTCAGGCCGTGACCGCCAGGATCAGGGCCACGGCTGCGACGAGGGCCGTGAAGCCGACCGAGGCGAGAGCGATCAGCCGGCTTGCTCGCTTGCGGTCGATCGTGTCTGCGGTGAAGGCGGTCATCGTGTCCTCGTCTCTCTCGGCTCTCGTTCGTTGCACAGGAGCTTCGCAGCCGGGAGGCCGCCCAGGAATCGCGCTACCCGGCGTCTCGAGGTGCGGCCAGCCGCACCCCGCTCCCGGCTACGAGCGCAGGTAGGTGAGGACGGCGAGCACGCGCCGGTGGTCCTCGACCGCCGCCGGGAGCCGCAGCTTTCCGAAGATGCTCGTCACGTGCTTCTCGACCGCGCGCTCGGTGATCACGAGCTGCTCCGCGATCCCCTGGTTCGAGCGCCCCTCCGCCATCAGCCCGAGCACCTCACGCTCACGCGGCGTGAGCTGTGCGAGCGGATCGTCCTGGCGGCGTCGACCGACGAGCTGGGAGACGACCGTCGGATCGAGGGCCGACCCACCCTCCCCCACGCGCCGGACCGCCGCCGCGAACTCGGTCACGTCCGAGACGCGATCCTTGAGCAGGTAGCCGACGCCCTCCGCGCTCTCCTGGAGCAGCTCGAGCGCATAGGCGGGCTCGACGTACTGGGAGAGGACGAGCACCCCCGTCCCCGGGAAGCGCTCCCTGATCTCGCGCGCCGCACGCAGCCCCTCGTCGGTCTGGGTCGGCGGCATCCTGATGTCGACGATCGCCACCTGCGGGCTGTAGGAGCGCACGCGGAGCAGGAGCTCGTCGGCGTTGCCCGCCTGCCCGACGACCTCGAACCCGGCGTCCTCGAGCAGGCGCGCGATGCCCTCGCGCAACAGGACGGAGTCGTCGGCGATCACCACCTTCATCGCGAGCGGAACACTAGCTCCTCTCGCCCGCGGGGCCGGCGACGATCGGGATGACCGCGCGCACGCAGGTTCCGGCCCCGCTCGCGCTCTGTACGTCGAGCCGCCCGTCGAGCGCCGCGACCCGGTCGGCGAGCCCGCGCAGGCCCGTTCCCGCGCCGGGGTCGGCGCCGCCGATGCCGTCGTCGGCCACCTCGACGCTCGCGAGCCCGTTCGACCGCGAGACGTGCACGGAGACCGAGCTGGCGTTCGCGTACTTCGCAACGTTGGCGAGCGCCTCCGACACGACGTAGTACGCGGCGACCTCGACCTGTGCGGGCAGGCGTCCATCCAGCGAGACGTCGACTGTCACGGGAACCGGCGAGCGGGTCGCGAGCGCGTCGATCGCGGCCGGAAGCCCTCGATCGATCAGCACGGACGGGTGGATGCCGCGGGCGAGCTCGCGTAGCTCCTCGAGGGCATGAGCGAGCTCGTCGGTCGCTCCGGCCAGGAGCGTCTCGGCCGCGTCCGGGCTCGTGTGGAGCTGCCTCTGTGCCATGCGCAGCGCGAGTGAGAGCGCGACGAGCCGCTGCTGGGCGCCGTCGTGGAGATTGCGCTCGAGCCGGCGCCGCTCCGTGTCGGCAGCCTCGACGATCCGGGCCCGAGAGGCGCGAATCTCCTGCTCGTCCCGCATGCGCTCGGTGATGTCGAGCCCGGACGAGACGAGGTACTCGACCTCGCCCCGCGCGTCGAGCAGGGCCGTGTTCGACCAGGCGATACGGCGACGGCGGCCGTCGCGGAGGATCCAGTCGTTCTCGTTGTCGGCGGGAAAGTCGCCCGCGGTCACACGCTCGAGCGCGTTGCGGATCGGCTCCACGTCGGCGGGGTCGATGAACAGCTCCCAGAACGTCCGGCCGATCACCTCGTCGGTCCGGTAGCCGGTCAGCTGCTCACAGGCACGGTTGAACCTGATGAGCCTCCCGTCGCGGTCGAACACGACGACGAGGCATGCGGTCGAGTCGATCAGCGTCGAGCTGAAGTCGCGCTCGTGGCGCAGGGCCTCCTCGGCTCGCTTGCGCTCCGTGACGTCGAACAGGATCGCCATGTGGCGGACGACGTTCCCCTGGTCGTCACGGATCGGCGCCGCCGTCACCTCGAGCTCCACGAGCGACCCGTCGCGGCGGCGCCGGCGAGCCTCGAGCGCGAGCGTCTCGCCCGAGAGCACACGCTCCCACGCCTGCTCGACCTCCGGCAGGTCGGCATCCATCGGGAGCGGATAGCGCGTCCCGACGATCTCCCCGGCAGACCAGCCGAACGTACGCTCGGCAGCGGCGTTCCAGAGGGTGACGTTCCCGTCGGGATCCAGCTCGACGATCGCCACGGGCGACGAGTCGATGACCGCGCGGTGGCGCTGCTCGCTCTCGCGGAGCTGGGCCAGGCGGGCACGAAGGTCGGCCTGCAGGCGCTCGTTCTCGAGCGCGAGCGCGGCCGCGGCGCAGACCGCCTCGACGAGCTCCGGCTGGTCGTCGAGCGCCGTGTCGTGGATGAGCGCTCCGACGAGCCTTCCGTCGCGCTCGACGAGCGTCGCCGTCTGCCCGTCACCGGGCGCAGGGAGCTCGATCGGCTGGCCGAGCGCATCCACGTACTCCTCGAGCTCGGGAAGCCAGTAGGCGACGCGCAGCGACGGATCGCCGAGCGAGCGGGCGAGCGCCTCACGCAGCCGTCCCGAGACCGGGGCCTGGCCGAGCTCGAGGACGAGCCGGGACACCGCACTGCCCGCGAGCCGGCCGCGGAGCAGCCCGACGAGGAACGCGACGGGAACGAACGCGATCACGGCGAACGTCGCAAGCCGGGCGAGGACGATCGCGTCCTGGTCGAAGAGCCCGGCGAGAAAGAGCGAGACGGCCGCGAGGGCAGCGAGGGCACCCGACCAGAGGACCGGTGCGAGCACCCGCCGGGCCGGCCTGGTCGCGGCCCGCCAGCGGCCGGCGAGGATCGTGATCGCCGCGATCGCGACGAGCAGGCCGGAGACGTTCACCGCGGCATAGAAGGCGCTCGCCAGCGTGTCGTTCGCCGTCACGAGCAGCAGGTTCTCCGGGCAGTTCACCCGGCAGGCCCCCTCGATCGTCGAGCCGGGACCGGGTTTGCAGAACAGCGTCCCGAGCAGCTGGAGGACGATCACGGCGACGTACGCGAACGCGGTCGTCGCCCTGGCCGGACGCGTCTCGAGCCGGCCTTCCGGGTAGGCGAGCACGAGGTGCGTGATCACCGGCAGCGGGACGAAGGCGAGCGCGACCCCGATCGTGAAGGCGACGTCGTTGTTCGCCATCTGCAGCGAGGACAGCAGCCAGCTGAATCCGACCGCCGCCATGAGCGACCCGGTCAGGTTCTCCGGCCTGCGCACGGAGGCGAGCAGCCCGCAGCCGACGAACGACCAGACGATCAGGAGACCGAGGATCGCATGGCCGACCCGCTCCTCGGCGTGGTCGGAGTTGAGCGTGACCATGAAGACCGCGAGCCCCGATGCGAGCCCGGCGATCGCGACCAGGACGTGCCAGCGGCTCACGGCGCCTCAGTGAAGGAGCGCGGCGAGCGTGGCCGCGCAGAGCTCGGCCTTGGGAACGAAGCCGCGGGCCCCGCTCTCGGCGACGAGGGAGCCGTAGTCGGCCTCGTCCCGGCTCGACGTGAGCACGACGACGGGCCCGTTCCCGCTGCGGGTGAGCTCGGAGGCGACGGCGAACCCGTCGGTGTCGGACAGCTGCACGTCGAGCAGCACGACCTCCGGCTGCAGCGTTCGCGCGGCGAGGAGAGCGGCGGCTCCGTCCGGCGCCTCGCCGACGACCTCGAACCCCTCGGCGACGAGCATGGCTCGCGCACAGGCCCGGAAGCTCGGATGATCGTCGACGATCAGGACCGTCGTCACGTGCTCATCCTCGCATGCGCCGGCCGGGACGGGGATACGGGTAGCCGCACCCTCGACTACGGGGTTTTCACCCGTTCGAGCGCGCCCACGATGTGGAGGACGAGCGGCACGGTGTCGGTCGCCATCAGGACCTCGTAGTCCATCGTGTCACCCGAGACCTGGTAGCGGCGCTCCAGCACGGTGACCGGGGACGCTCCCCGGGGGGCTCGCTCGACACCCGTCGACACGAGCCCGATCCGACCGTCTGCGAGCGTACCCTCGGCGATCTCGGTCAGGCCGAGCGGGTGGGCGAGCGTCACATCGACGCCGCCACCCGGATGGGCGCGCCAGAAGCCGCGCTCGCTGTGCAGGTGACTGCCGCTCTCGGGGTTCCACGTCTGCAGCCGGTAGGAGAGAAACGCCGCGCCCGTGTGCGAGAAGCACGTCTCCTCCTCGAAGTCGAACGGCTCGATCGTCGGATACTCGCCGCGGCCGCGGCCTCGCCAGGTGCCGAGCAGGAGCTCGAGCGGTCTCGCGTCGGGATGGAGCGGCTGGTCTGTCATCGTCCCCGTCTCGCTTCGGCACCCGCCGGGCACGCCCTTCCTACGGCGGACGTCGTCATTCTGACGTAGATTCCTCCTCCGATGGCAACCGTCACCATCTTCCACAACCCCCACTGAGGGTCGTCGCGGAACGCCCTGGCGGTCGCCAGGGAGGCCGGCGTCGAGGTCGTCGAGTATCTGAAGGAGAAGCCCGACCGGGCGACGCTCGCGCGCCTCGTCGCGATCCTCGAGGACCCGGTCGAGGACCTCGTCCGGAAGGACTCGCAGCTTGCGAAGCTCGGCCTCGACGAGGCCGACTACCGCACGCCCGAGGCGATCGTGACCCTGCTCGAGCGCTACCCCAGGCTGCTGCAGCGCCCCGTGCTCGTCATGGGCGATCGCGCGATCATCGGCCGGCCGAAGACGCGCGTCGCGGCGTTCCTCTCCGGCTGAGCCTCACGCACGCAGGAGGGCGAGCGCGCCGACACCGACGAGGGTGAGCGCAATCCCCCCGATCTGGAGCGGCGAGAGCCGCTCCCGGTACACGACGATGCCCCCGAGCACGGCCACGATCGCATACTGCGATGCGAGGACGGACGTCACGGCGACGCTCGAGCTCGAGCCCCGCAGAAAGGCGGCGAAGCCGGCGATGTCGGTGAGCGTCACCGCCAGCGGCAGGAGCAGCCACCTGCGGCGGGGAACCACGGCGAACCGCAGGGCGAACGCCGCGGGCACGACGAGCGCGACCGCCGCGAGCCGCGACAGCCAGATCGCCCAGACCGTTCCGAGCTCCACCGCCTGCCCGGCAGCGACGAACGAGAACCCGTAGCCGAGCGCGGCGCCGACGGCGAACGGGATCGCCGCCGTGCTGCTTCGGCCGTCCTGCACGTGGGTCGAATGGAGGCTCGTGACGACGATCCCCGCGACGATCACCGCGAGCGCGAGCCCGACCCCGCGACTCACCGTCTCGCCGAACGCCGCGATCGCGATCACGGCGGCGACAGCCCCGTCGGTCGAGACGATCGGCGTCAGGACCGAGATCCGGCCGCGACGGACGGCGAGGAACCAGCAGGCGGTGCCGGCGACGTAGCCGACCCCGGAGAGCGCCGCGTAGACCCAGGTGCTCGTGGAGGCATCGGGGACGTCGACGAACGCAAGCGCAGGGCTGACGAGGAGGAACCCGAGCGCCATCATCCAGAGCAGCGAGCCGCCCGCGCCGAGCTGCTGCACCTGACGGACGCTGAGCAGCGCGCCGAGGCCCCACATGAGGGCCGTGAGCACGCCGAAGCCGACCGCGGTCACCGCGCTCTCTCCCGGCGGCGGCTCCGGGTCAACCTACAGGTCGCCGCTGAACGTGTCGCAGCGCTCGGGATCGCCCGACTCGTACCCGATGCTGAACCAGCGCTGGCGCTGGGCGGCCGAGCCGTGCGTCCACGTCTCCGGGGTCACCTGACCCTGGACCTGTTCCTGGATCCGGTCGTCGCCGACGGCCGCAGCGGCGTCGAGCCCCTCCTGGATGTCGGCCTCGGTCAGCGACTCGATCAGGCCGGTCTGCTCGGCGTTCGCGGCCCAGACGCCCGCGAAGCAGTCCGCCTGGAGCTCCGACCGCACCGCCTTGCTCTCGGGCCCCTGCCTGTCGCCTCCGATCTGCCCGAGGATCCCGAGCAGGTCCTGGACGTGGTGCCCGTACTCGTGGGCGAGCACGTAGGCCTGCGCGAACGGCCCGCCGCTCGCGCCGAACCGCTCCCGCAGGTCGTCGAAAAAGCCGAGGTCGATGTACACGAGCCGGTCGCCCGGGCAGTAGAAGGGCCCCACCGCCGACGATGCAGCGCCGCAGGCCGTGTTGACCCCGCCCGAGAAGAAGACCGTATCGGCCGGCTCGTACGCTCCCCGGCCCTGACGCTGGAACTCGCCGTCCCAGAACTCCTGGACGGAGTTCACGACGCCGACGATCCGGCACTCCTCGCTCTCGTTCGCGTCGGCGCCGGTCTGGCACTCCTGCGTGAGCTCGGTGTTCGGCGGTGTGCCCGCGGAGCCGACGGTCTCGCCGATCAGGGCGCCGAGATTGCCACCCCCGCCGGTGAGAACGACCACGAGGACGACGATGAGGCCCACGAGCCCGAGCCCGCCTCCTGCCGCGACCTTGCCGCCCCGCCCGGTCGGAAGCGGAAGCCCGCTCATGCGGCCCTGGCCGCGGACGTCGCGGACCTGCGTCGTATCGAGCCGAGCCTTGTTGCGAAACCGCATCGCGCCGGTGAGCTTATCCCCGCCGGCGCCGCTTCCGGAGCCGGGCCCGCCTCAGCGGCCGTTCCAGGAGAAGTGCTGGTAGTCCTTCACACCTCCCGACCAGGTACCGCCCCAGCCCCAGCCGATCGATGCGAACGCCCGAACGACGACGTCGCCGCGGTGCACCATCCCCTTGCGCCACTTCGAGCGGTCGACGTAGCGCCGGCTCGCGTCGTGGTAGACGCGGCCGTTCTCGACGTACGGGTTCTCGATCGGGTTGAGGTCGATCGCCTTACCGTACGCGTGATTCGACCAGCTCCCGGAGCCGGTCGCCTGCCGGCAGTTGAAGGCCGAGGTGTTGTCGGCCTCGATCGAGCGGAAGTCGCTCCCGCCGTAGGCATCCACGGGCCGCATCTTCCGGATCGGGAACTCCGCCCGGAAGAGCTTGCGGAAGACGGTCACGATCCCGGCCGCCACGTCCTCGTGGAGGACGAGGGCCCCCGTGTGGACCTTGCCGTCGAAACCGTGGTGACGCAGCGTCACGAGACGCAGGTCGCGCAGCGGCACGGGACAGCCACGGTGCCACGAGACGCCCGTCATCTGGGCGCGCAGCTGCTTCGACAGGGGTGTGACCGACGCGCGGAAGCTCGTCTCCGGCACGCCGGACGCGGGCGCGGCCGCGGCGAGCGCGGCGGCCGCCAGCAGCGCCAGGGAGGCGATCCAGCTCCGCACAGTCGGGGCGGCCGGATTCGAACCGGCGACTTCCTGCTCCCAAAGCAGGCGCGCTACCAGGCTGCGCCACGCCCCGTCGGCCGTGAGACCGGCCGCCCCACAGTGTTGCAGGCGCGGCTGCGGTCGACGGCGGCCGACGCGAAAGGCCGGATGAGATCCGGCCCCTACACCCGCAGGCGGGTCAGGCTTCTCGAGGGGCCGAATGAGATCCGGCCCCCGCCCCCGAGGGAACCGCCCACCCGACACGACTAGATGGTTGATTCCACGAGGTCAGGCGATGTAGTCGATGAGTGCGCGGCTGGGGCGGCCGAGTTGGTGGTTGCGGCTGATGCAGGCGGCGAGGCAGAGGAAGCGTTGCAGGATGCGTTCTTTGATGCCGGGCAGGGTGCGGGCGCCGTGGCGTTCGAGGGTGAGCAGGTCTTTGCAGGTCCAGAAGATCGATTCGATCCGTTGGCGGATCGGGGCGAGGTGTGGCTGTTGGCCGGGTTCGTTGGTGCGGCGGGGGCGGATGATGGTGGCGTTGAGGTCTTGGAGGCTTGGGCGAAGTCGCGGCCGGCGTAGCCTTTGTCGGCGAGCAGCGTCTCGCCGCCTGCGCGTTGGCAGAGCTGGAGCAGTTCGAGTCCGACCTCGCGCTCGTCGCGTTTGGGGGAGACGAGCTTGAGCGCGCGCGGGGTGCCGTCGCTGGCGAAGATCGCGTGGAGGCGAGAGCCCCGGAAGTAGCGGGAATGCGAGGCACACCAGCCGTAGTCGGCAGCATCAGCGAGTTGGGAGCGTTTGACGGTCTCACGGCTTCTGGCGCGACTCGACCGGGGTCGAGTCGATCAGCAGCAGCTTGTCTGTGAACCCGGGGCTTTGGCTGGCAAAGACGCCCATCAGCTACTCGAGTGTGTCCGCCAGCCGGCGCCGGCGCGTGAAGTAGGCCGACTGGGACGGGATCTCGGGGAACAGATGCCGCAGTTGCTTGCGCGCCACCTTGAGGAAGCGGCGGTCGCTCGGATCCCCATGATCGCCTGGGCCACGCAGAGCGTGGCTGCCTCGGCGTCTGTGAGCAGCCGACGCGCGTTCCCGGACGGCTGGGGCAGGAGATCGTCCACCGTGCGACAAACCGCAGTGCAGAGAAGGTCGAGGTCGGCGTCCATCGTGGCCTCCAGGTCGACGGTGTCTTCAGCACCGCCGACTTCGGCCTCTCTGCCTCGAACCCCTCACACACGGCCCACGCCGTGGAATCACTCATCTGGGCCGGGCTGCGCCCGGCCGGGCCGGATCAGATCCGGCCCCTACACCGGAAACGGGGCAGCCGGTTGTCCGGGTCCCGCGGGAACCGACCGTAGGGGCGGGATCTCATCCCGCCCACCCGGATGGACGTCGTCGACTAGCCTCGGCGGTCGTGGTCGACGCACCCCTGACCGAGGAGCTCGCCGAGCTCGAGTCCCGGCCGGCGCGTCACCGCCGGCCGCTGCTCGGCTACGCGCTGGTCGTCTCGGCCGTGACGCTGTGGGCGTTCAACGCGACCGTGTCGAAGGTCGTGCTCGAGTCGGGACTGACGAGCTTCCGGCTTGCCGAGACGCGGGCGGCCGGGGCGACGGTGCTCTTCGTCGGCTCCGTGCTCCTCACCAGGCCGGCGGCCCTGCGCACCGGTCGCGCCGAGCTGCCCTGGCTCGTCGCATTCGGGGTGCTCGGGCTCGCGTTCGTCCAGTTCTTCTACTACGTCGGCATCGAGCGGCTCGACATCGGCGTCGCGCTCGTGATCCAGTACACGGCGCCGGTGCTCGTGGCGCTGTGGGCCCGGTTCGCCGTCAAGGAGCCCGTCCGGCGTCGCCTCTGGTACGCGCTCGCGCTCTCGCTGGCCGGCCTGTCGCTCGTCGTCGAGCTCTGGGGCGGGTTCTCGCTCGACGGAGTCGGCGTCGCCGCGTGCCTCGTCGCGGCGGTCTCCTACGCCGTGTACGTCCTGCTCGCCGAACGCAGCCTCGGCCGCGGTCGGGACGTGCTCTCCCTGCTCGCGTGGGGATTCGTCGTCGCGACCGTCTTCTGGACGATCGCCCAGCCCTGGTGGAGCTATCCGTTCGACTTGCTCGACGACTCCGTCTCGCTGCTCGGACGGCTCGAGCACGTCTCGCTTCCCGTGTGGGCGCTCCTGCTCTCGGTCATCGTCCTCGGAACGTTCGTTCCGTTCATCCTCATGCTCAGCGCTCTCCACCACCTTCGGGCAACGCGCGTCGTGATCGTGGCCATGCTCGAGCCGGTGATCGCGACAGCGATCGCGTTCGCCTGGCTCGGCGAGACGCTGTCGGCCGGTCAGGTCGCGGGCGGCCTGCTCGTGCTCGCCGGGGTCGGGATCGCCCAGACCGCACGCGTGCACGACGGCCCGTGACGCGGGCGGCGCAGGCCACGGGCCGACGGCTGGCTAGGTTGCCCTCTCGACGCGGAGCCTCGCGCCGCCGGCCTGCTCGATCCCGACGGCCAGCGTCTCGCGGGCGATCCAGTCGCCGTGGCGGGCGAACAGTGCTCCGAGGCCGTCGCTGCCGTCGTGGCAGATCGTGATCCGATCGGTCAGCTCGAGGCCTGCCTCCTTGCGCAGGCCCTGGAGCTCGTGGATGACGTCGAGCGCCCGCCCCTCGAGCAGGAGGTCGTCGTCGAGGCGGGTGTCGAGCGCGACGAGCAGGCCGGCGTCCTCGGCGAGCGCGAATCCCTCGGGCGCCGCCCGCTCGACGAAGACCTCCTCGGCCGTGAGCTCGTGGCCGCGAACGCGAATCCCCCCGCCGGGCAGCGGGTCAAAGGCGCCGTCGGCAAGGGCTGCGCGGACGGCCGGCAGCTCCTTGCCGAGCTTCGGCCCGAGCAGGGGGAGATTGGGCCTGGCCCGAAGGGTCGTCCCCTCGATCGTCCCGAAGCGGACCTCCTTCACCCTCAGCTCGCCCGTGATCTCGTCGAGGTGGCGTCGCCCGCCCTCGCCGGCCCCGTCGACGACGAGCGACGGCAGCGGCTGACGGAGCTTGATCGCGGCCGCGCTGCGGGCCGAGCGGCCGAGCTCGACGATCCTGCGCACCTCCGCGATCTCGGCGACGAGCACCGGGTCGGCGAGCGTCTCGCTCGGCTCCGGCCAGCCGGCGAGAAAGACGCTGTCGGGCGCGCCCTCGGCACCGGCCACGAGACGCTGCCAGAGGTGCTCGGCAAGGAACGGCATGATCGGCGCGACCACCCTGACCGCCTGCACGAGCCCGAGCCAGAGCGTACGGAACGCCGCCTCGTCGCCCTCCTCCCAGAACCGCCTCCGCGACCGGCGGATGTACCAGTTCGAGAGGTCGTCCACGTACGCGTCGAACGCCCGGGTCGCCCCGACCGTGAGGTACCCCTCGTAGGCCTCCGTCGCCTCGCCGACGAACGCCTGCGTCCGCGCGAGCAGCCAACGATCGAGCGGGCGTAGCTCCGCCTCGCCCGGCCCGCCGGCGAGGTCTGCGTACCTCGGCACGAAGCCCTCGACGTTCGCGTAGGTGACGAGGAAGGAGACCGAGTTCCAGAGCGTGAGCAGCCGCCGCTTCACCTCCTCGGCAGGCCCGTACCCGAACCGGATGTTCTGGGTCGGCGGTTGCTGGCAGTACATCCAGCGCATCACGTCCGACCCCATGGCCTCCATGGCCTCATCCGCGTCGATCGCGTTTCCGAGGCTGCCGTGCATCTCCCGCCCGGTCTCGTCGAGGAGCTTCTCGTACGAGAGCACCGAGCGGTACGGAAGACGCCCCGTGAGCGTCATCGACATGAACGCGATCGAGTGGAACCAGAGGCGGATCTGCTCGCGCATCTCCGAGACCCAGTCCGCCGGGAACCACGTCTCCCAGTACGCATGGTCGGGGAGCGGCGCCCCCGTCAGCCCGGTCGCGGCACCGTTCCCGTTGCCGGCCTCGACCCAGGTGTCATTGCCCCAGCCGAGCGTCGACATCGGCACGATCCCCGCGTCGAGCCAGACATCGCCGACCTCGGTGACGCGCTCCACCTCCCCGCCGCAGGCGTCGCAGCGGATCGCGACCTCGTCGATCCAGGGCCGGTGGAGCTCCTCGAGCTGGTCGAGCCCCCTCGTCGCCTTCTCGCGGAGCTCGGCGACCGAGCCGATCACGGTGACGTGCCCGCAGCGGCAGGGGTAGAAGGGCAGCGGCAGCCCGAAGTAGCGCTTCCGGGAGATGTTCCAGTCGCCCATGTTGTTGAGCCAGTCGTCCATCCGCTTGCCGAAGTGCTCGGGCACCCAGCGAACGCCCCGGTTCGCCTCGAGCAGCCGCGGGCGGATCTCCTCGACGTCGATGAACCAGTCGTCGGAGATCCGGAAGATGAGCGGCGTCTCGCACCGCCAGCAGAACGGGTACCGGTGCTCGATCTCGCCGGCCCGGACGAGCAGCCCACGCTCGCTCAGGTCGCCGATGATCTGATCCTTCGCCTCGGCCGTCGAGCTGCCGTGCAGCCAGCCGTAGTCGTCGTAGAAGCGCCCCGCCTCGTCGACCGGGGTCAGCACCGGGAGGTCGTGCTCCTTCGAGAGCTCGAAGTCCTCGCCGCCGCATCCGGGCGCGATGTGCACGAGCCCGCTGCCCTCCTCGAGCGAGACCTCGTCCCAGGGAATCACCCGGTGCGTGACCGCCGATGCAGCCGGAAGGTGGTCGAACGGCCCCGTGTACTCGAGGCCGACGAGCTCGGCGCCCTTCGCCGTCCGCGAGAACGTCTCGTCCGGGAAGCGCGCGACCGCGACCCACTCGCCGTCTCGCAGCATCCCGTACTCGGCGTCCGGGTGCACGGCAGCCGCGACGTTCGCCGGGAGCGTCCACGGCGTGGTCGTCCACACGACGAGCGACTCGCCGTCGCGGCCCACGAGGGGGAAGCGAACGAACAGCGACGGGTCTGTCCGCTCCTGGTAGCTGCCGATCAGCTCGTGCTGGGAGATCGAGGTGCCGCAGCGCGGGCACCACTCCGTCGAGCGCTGCCCGCGGACGAGCCAGCCGTTCTCCTGCACCGTCTTCAGGAACCGCCAGATGTACTCGATGTTCGTATCCGAGAACGTGAAGTAGTCGTTGCCCCAGTCCATCCACATGCCGAGGCGCCTGCTCTGCTCGGTGATCACGCCGGCCGACCAGGCGACCTTCTCGCGGCACTTGCGCGCGAACTCGGCGAGCCCGTACTCCTCGATCTCGCGCTTCGAGTTGAGCCCGAGCTCACGCTCGACGCCCACCTCGACCCAGAGCCCCTGGCAGTCGTAGCCGTTCTGGTAGCGCTGATGGAAGCCCCGAAGCGCCTTGTAGCGCTGGAACACGTCCTTGAGCGTGCGCCCCCACATGTGGTGGACGCCCATGCGCTTGTTCGCCGTGATCGGCCCGTCGATGAAGCTCCACGTGGGACCGCCCGCGTTCTGCTCGCGCAGGCGCTCGAAGACCCGCCGCTTCTCCCACAGCGCGAGCACCTCCTGCTCGAGGCCGGCGTGGTCGGGGACGGGCGTGAGCGGGGCGAACACCGGGCGTCAGTCTAGATGCCCGGTCGCGGCCGGCCGACCGTCCCCGCGCGCCTCCGGGGAGCGGCCCCCGGGTGCGGGACTTTTCGCTCTCGTCCGTACGTTGATACAGACAAGAGGCGAATAGCGCGCATGTGTCGCGCTTGTTCTCGCTAGTGTGAAATCGGGGGGCCCCCGCCGGGCCCCGACAAGGGGGAGCGCATGGCGCAGGCAGTGACCACGGCAACGTTCGATACGGAGGTGCTCGGAAGCGACGAGCCGGTGATCGTCGACTTCTGGGCGGAGTGGTGCGGTCCGTGCCGCGCCGTGGCGCCCGTCCTCGACAAGATCGCCGAGGAGCGCACCGGCGAGGTCCGGGTCGTCAAGGTCAACATCGACGAGGAGCCCGAGCTCGCGCAGCGGTACGGGATCATGAGCATCCCGACGATCGTCCTGTTCAAGGGCGGCGAGCCGGCGGCCGCAGCGGTCGGGGCCCAGCCGAAGTCGATGCTCGAGAAGAACCTGGGTCTGTAGCACGGGCCCGGCCGCTCGACCGAGGGGCGCGGTCCGCCGCGCCCCTCGCCGTTCACTCGACTATCGTCGCACGCGGGATGGGCGGTCTGGGCTGGGGGCTCCTCGCGGCGCTCCTGTGGGGAACGGCGGCGCTCGTCTCGGCCCAGGCGTCGCGGCTGCTCGGCTCGTGGGCGGCGCTCGCCTGGGTGGCCGCGATCGGGATCGCGATCACGCTGCCCGCCGCCCTCGCCGTCGGTGTGCCGGACGAGGCGACGTCCTCCGACTGGACGTGGGCCGCGCTCGCCGGCGTCGGGTCGATCGGTGGGCTGCTGCTCGCATATGCGGCGATGCGAATCGGCCAGGTCAGCCTCGTGACGCCGATCGTGGCCACGGACGGCGCGGTCGCTGCGATCCTCGCGGTGCTCGCGGGCGAGGAGCTCGCGGCGCTGGCGGCGGGCGCGCTCGCGATCATCACGACCGGCATCGTGCTCGCCTCGATCTCCCGCGGCGGGAGCCGCGATCGCCCGGGGATCTCGACGCGCGCGCTCGTGCTCGCGCTCGGAGCATCGCTGCTCTTTGCGCTCAACTTCTTCGGCGCGGGCCGGACCGAGGGGCTCGACGCGATCTGGGTGGCCGCCGTCGCGCGCATGATCGGGCTCGTCCTCGTCACGCTCCCGGTCGTCGCTGTAGGCCGTCTCCACCTGACCCGCAGGGCGGCCCCGTACGTCGCGGCGGCCGGCACGCTCGAGATCGGCGGCTACCTCGCGTACATCGTCGGCGCGAGGCACGGCGTTGCGATCCCGGCGGTGCTCGCCTCGCAGTACGCCGTGGTCGCGGTCGTCGGCGGGCTGCTGGTCTTCCGGGAACGGCTCAGCCCGCTCCAGGCGGCCGGGGTCGCCCTCACGATGGTCGGCGTCGGGACGCTTGCCGCCGCCCAGGCCTGACCCGGCCGCTATTCCGAGATGAGCTCGACCACGTTTCCGTCGGGGTCGCGGAGGTAGATCGAGAGCCGCCCGTCGGGCCAGCGGAGCGGCCCCCGGACATCGAGCCCTTCCGAGCGCAGCCGCTCCTCCGCTCCGACCAGTTCCGTCGCGTCGACGTCCAGCGCGAAGTGCACGGGACCGTGTGCAGGCGGCGTCGGCCCGCGCTCGTCGGCCGGGGAGACGAGCGCCGGCGGAAGGCCCGGCCAGCCCGGTGCCGCCGCGGGCTCACCGGCAGCCCGCGCGAGGATCAGCTGGCCCTGCCGGAGCCGGAAGTGCACGCGGCCCCGCCGCTCATCGCGCAGCGAGACGCTCAGGCCCAGCCGCTCGCGGTAGAAGCGCTCGAGCCGATCGAGGTCGGGCGTGACGAGCTGGACCTCGAACATCCCGCGCGGTGTCGTCGCGTTCCCGAGGCGCCTGCGCAGCGCCGCGAGCGCCCGGGCGCCGTTCTCGAAGGCGAGCTCCTCCTTCTGCGGCAGCCCGTCGAGCGGGAACCACCGGAGCTCGGCGACGTCGTCGGCGGCCCTCGGCACCCCGGAGACGATCCGGGCAGTCCAGAACAGGTTGAGGGTCGCGTTGCCGTCCGCGCCGTAGCGATCGGCGAAGCCTCCGAGGAAGTCGAGCGGCTCGACGTCGCAGCCCGTCTCCTCGGCGAGCTCGCGCCGGAGCGCGTCGAGCGGGTCCTCGTCCGGGTGGACGAACCCGCCGAGCACGTCCCACTTCCCCTCCTCCGGCTGGGCCGCACGCCGTCCGAGCAGCACCCGGCCCCTGTCGTCCAGCACGAGCGCGCACACGGCCGGGGACGGACTCCCGTACGCGCGGTATCCGCACGAGCCGCAGTGCGCCACGTCGCCGTCGAGCTCGATCCCGGCGCCACAGCACGGGCACCACCGCCAGCCACGAAGATCGGTCATGCCGTCGCGGGTAGCCTAACGCCGTGCCCCGCCACCAGCTCGCCGCCGTCCACGAGCTCGCGGCGCTGACGATGCTCAGCGCCGTTCCCGGCGAGACGCTCGGCCGCCTCGCGGAGCGTATGGAGCGGATCGACCTGGAGCCGGGTGAGACGATCGGCGGTACTGCCAGCGAGCCGGATCGCTTCTACCTCGTGCTCTCGGGAATGCTGTCGACGGCGGACGGGATGCTGCGAGCGGGCGGCTCGCTCGGCCCCGGGCCGCTCGCCGCGCCGGCGCGCGCGGTCGTGCCGAGCGCGGTTGCGAGCTGTGACCGGGAGACGTACGACCTCTACATCGCGCCGCTTTGCTTAGCGGCGATGACCGCGTCCGAGAGGGCGGGCCACGCCGCCGTCGCCCAGCGACCGAACGGCCGGTCGGTCAGGCAGCCGAGGGCGACTCCTCGAACGGGATCTACCCAGAGGAACGTGCCCGAGCCTCCGAAGTGGCCAAACGTGGCGGGCGAGTTGCCGCTCCCCGTCCAGTGTGGCGACTTGCCGTCGCGGAGCTCGAAGCCGAGCCCCCAGTCGAGCGGCTCCTGGCGGCCGAAGCCCGGTAGCACGCCCTCGAGCCCCGGGAAGACGACCGACGTCGCCTCCGCGAGCGTCTCGGGCGCGAGAAGGCGGGGTGCGAGCAGCTCACGTGCGAACGCGAGGAGGTCGGTGAGCGAGCCGTGTGCTCCCGCGGCGGAGGCGCCCCGCGGCTCGCCGGGATCGATCCGTGCGGTCTGCATGCCGAGCGGACGGAGCACCGCCTCCTCGACGTAGAGATGGAACGGCATCTCCGCGTGGTCGGCGAGCAGGGCGCCGAGCACCTCGAAGCCGGTGTTCGAGTAGACGCGCCTCTCGCCGGGCCGGCCGAGGATGTCCCAACCCTCGAACGGCAGGCCCGACGCGTGGGCGAGGAGGTGCCGGACGGTCGACCCGCTCGGTCCGGCCGGTGCATCGAGGTCGAGAATGCCCTCCTCGACCGCGACCAGGGCCGCGTAGGCCGTCAGCAGCTTCGTGACCGACGCCCAGCGATAGACGTGTCTCGAGCAGCCGTGCGTCGCGACGACCTGCCCGGCACCCACGAATCCCGCGGCCGCGTGCCGGGCACCCCCGGATTCGACGGCCGGGTGCGCGTCGGGCCCCCGCGCGCGCTCCGGGCCGGGGTCGTGGATCAGGGCTCCTGGCCGTCCAGCGAGCTACCGCCGCTGTCGATCCCGGTCAGGTCTGAGACGGCGCCGAGCTCGCGCAGTGCCGGTGCCTCGTACATCCGATCGTCGAGCTGTCGTTCTGGGGTCCCCATGGGCTCCTCCTCCTGCGGCGTCGGGACGATGTGGTACACGCCTAGCTATGCGTGTCGTCGAGCGTGCTCGGGACAGCGTCGAGCGTCAGCTCGGCGATGGTTCCGAGCTCGCGCAGCTCCGGGGCCTCGTACGGCCGATCGTCGAGCTCTCGTCGTTCGGGAGTCCCCATGGGCTCCTCCTTCTGCGGCATCCGAAGTGAAGACGGGCTCAGGGCGGATCGCCGTCCAGCACGCTCCCGCCGCTGTCCGTCGGCCCGGTCAGCTCACCGAGCTCGCCGAGGTTCTCGAGCCGCGGCGCTTCGTACGTCCGATCCTGGGCATTCGGTCTGTCCGCGTCGTTCACCGAACCTCCTCTGGTCGACGGCACCGTCAGTGAGAGGCCGCGATCGTAGCAGCGATGGGGCCAGCATGTGCCAATGGTGTCGATTGCTCCCTATTGTGAGATGAGCGCCATGGCGGCACCCGGTGCATACGGTCTGCGCTTCGCCGGCATCGCCGATCCCTCCGCGTTGCTTGCCGAGGCGCCGCGAGGATGGCCGCTCGTCCACGTCGTCCAGGACCACCTCGGCGGGGAGGCAGGGCCGGCGACGATCGACGGCGAGCGCGCCAGCCTTCGCCTGATCGGCGGCGGTCGGCTCGTGCTCGAGCGAAGGGCACGAACCGCCCGCTTCCGACTCCCCACGCCGATCGCGCCCGACGAGCTCGTGCATCCCCATCTGGCGCCGGTCGCCTCCATGTTCGCCGCGTGGCTCGGGCGGGAGTCGCTGCACGCAGGCGCCTTCGCCGTCGGCGGCGTCGCCGTCGCCGTCCTCGGGCAGAAGGAGGCCGGCAAGAGCACGACGCTCGCCGCTCTCGCGGCGCGAGCCGTGCCGATCGTCGCCGACGACGTCGTCGTCGTCGAGGAAGGCCGCGTGTTCGCCGGCCCGCGCTGCCTCGACGTCCGCGACGGCAGCGACGCCGACGGCATCCCGGCGAGAAACGGCGAGCGCACGCGCGTCGGGCTTCCACCGATCGAGCCATGGCTGCCGCTGCGCGGGATCGTCTCGCTCGCCTGGGGGCCCTCCGTCGAGCTCGAACCGCTCCCGCCCGCCGATCGGCTCGTCCGGCTCGCCGCCCACCGGTGGGACCCGGGCAGGCTCAGGCCGACCGGCCCCGTGGAGCTCTCTGCCCTCCCCGCGTGGGAGCTACGCCGCCCCGGATCGGTCGCGAGCCTCCCCGCGGTCTGCGATCTCCTCGTCGAGCTGGCCGGCACCCTCTGACGCAACCCAGGCGGACTGGAGCGCAAGGGCTCCCCACCCGCTCGGGACCAGCTTCAGCCAGGCGTGTCGGAGCGCCTCGCCCTCGACGAGATCCGGGTCGACGCCGGCGCCCTGCCAGCGCTCCCCGAACGCACGGCTCGGCTCGCGGAAGTACGCGTAGGGATACACGGCCTTCGACTCGCGGGCGAGCACGTCCTCGGGGAGCACACCGGAGAAGATCGCCCGCATCGTGGCGGTGCGATCTCCGAAGCCCGAGCGGCCCCCCCGCGCCGCGAGCGCCGAGACGAAACGGACGTCGACGAGCGGATGGACGGCCGCGGCGCCAGCGTCGACGGCGACGGTGTCGACGGAGAAGCAGTAGGCCGCGAGCGAGCGGCGGCGCAGGTACCAGAGACGGTGTGAGCCGTAGGACAGCGGTTCGTCGGCGACGCTCTGCGCATAGCGCTCCGTCAGCTCTGCTCGGGCGTCAGGACGAAGCCACGGCGGGGCTGGCAGGTGACGGCGCCGAATCCTCAGCCGCCCGGCCCGCGGCAGGCTGCGATAGACGACTGCGCAGAGATCGGCGCCAGTGGGTCGAACCCTGCCGCGAAGCGCGCCCGCGGCGTGGGGAAGCCAACCCGCCCCGAGCAGCTGATCCCCCCCGATCCCGGTCACGAGGGCTCCTCCCTGTGCGTGCTCCGCGAGTAGCGTGAACCGCATGGTGTTCGCCGGATAGAGGACACCGTGGCGGCGGAGATGGCGCTGCGCCACGGGGCCGACGAGGTCGAGCTCGTCTCCCGCCTCGACGATGACCCAGCGGTCGAGCCCGAGGTGCTCCACCACCCGCTCCTGCCACGCGAGCTCCCCGGTGCCAGGTGCGTTCGCGAAGCGAACCGTGACCGGGACGGGCGGAGCCAGGCCCTCCTCCGCTGCGAGCGCGGCGGCCACGGCGAGGATCGCAGACGAGTCCCGCCCGCCGGAGAACGTGACGTGGCAGCGACCTGCCACGAGCGCGGGACGAAGGATCTCCCGGAGCGCCTCGACAGGCTCATGAGCTGTCCGGGCCGGCACGGGCGGTCGCTCGACCTGGCCGACGAGGATGCCGGCGGCGATCTCGAGCGGACCGGGGTGCAGCGGGTGCGTCACGACCGGGGCGGGAAGCGGGCCAGCTCGTCGAAGCCCTCGTACCACGAGGCCGGGTCGCCGTCGAGCCAGGCGTGAGCCACGAAGTCGCGGCCCTTTCCGCGGACGCCGATCACGATCGTGCGCGGCATTCCCTGGGACACGTACCACTCACGCCGGATCAGCGACCGGATGAGGCAGTTGCGCTCGATGTAGCGGAGGTAGGTCATCGCCAGGTGCTTGGCGGCATTCGGCACGTCGGGCCGCGGTGGGACCACGACCCGCTCGAGAGGGACGGATCGAACCCCGCGCCGGAGGACGACCGAGCAGCGAACCGCCCAGCGGAGCGTCCGCAGCTCGTCGCGCGCATGGACGGGCGAGGTCACGACTCGAGGAGCCCCCGCTCACGGAGGTTCGCAAGAAAGGCGTCGACGTCGCCGGAGGCCTGATCCACGTCCACGTCGAACCGCTCGAGCAGCGCCGCGACGAGCTGCTCCCTGCTGGCGCCCTCGACGAGCTTCGGCCACAGCGCCGCCGCGCTGCGGTTTCCGGCCAGGTACATCGACCCCTGCGTATCGAGCGCGACGAGCTCGTCGTCGACCATGCGCCACTCGACGCTCCCGTCTCTGAGCCTGAACGTGTCGGTCATCGGCACTCCCTTCGCGCCCGCCGTACGGCCGCCAGCGAAGGCGGCAGGTGACGGGCGAGCCACAGTGGATGGGTCACGTACGCGGTCGCGAGCCCGAGCGGGCCCCGGCGCGCGATCGGGCGCCCGAGCCGGAGCCCGGCAGGAGACGGGACGAGCCCGCGCGCGACGAGCCCGGCCTTTGCCCGGATGCCGCCGTCCGACTCGAGGAGCCCGAGCAGCCCGAGCGCCGGAGGAGGTGCGCCCGCTGCGCGAAGCGACACGTCCGGGGTCATCCGCCGGCCAAGCCCGAGCCGACCCGCGAGCTGCCGCCCGGCCGGGCTGAGCCGAAGCCCGGCCGCGAATGCGGCCCGTGCGTCGAGCCGGGTGGCGAGCTCCGCCGCCGCCCGCCACGTCTCCGAGGGAAGCACGGTGAGCGCCCGCTCGAGGTCGGCGAGCGGCTTCGTCTCGCCTGGGCCGTGATGGGCGGCGTGCAGGGCGACGAGCAGCGCGAGCGCGTGCGGCGCCGGGACGCGGGCATTCACCTCGCCGCTTCCGAGCGGTCCCGCCGTGGCGTCGAGCGCCGCCCATACCGCCTCGGGGGGCACGCCCGCCCCGCTCAGCGTCACATGGAGATCGACGGATGCGCGATCCGCGTCGCGCCGCCACTCGTGGGCGTGCTGGGCGCCGCGAAGCGGTACGTCGCCGTCGCGCAGGAGCCGCCGGAACCCGAGACTCTCGAGCACCGTGCCCGCGCGGTCGGCCTCGCCGGGCGGCACCAGCAGGTCGACGTCCCCGTACACCCGACGGCTGCCGAACGCGTGGGTCAGCGCCGGCCCCTTGAGGAGCAGCACCGGCACACCGGCGTCGCGCAGTCCCGCGATCGCCTCGCGCCCGGCCACGTCAGCTCCCAGCGTGATCGCCGCAGCCCGCAGTCTCACGTCTCCCGCTATGGACTGATAGTAATGCGCTCGTGGCGCGACAGCTGATCTCGTCAGGATCGCCGTTCGAGGCCACCGTCGGCTTCTCGCGGGCGGTGCGGATCGAGAACCGGGTCTGGGTCGCAGGGAGCGCGCCGATCATGCCCGGCGGGGCCGACCCACCTCCCGACGCCTACGGGCAGGCCCGCCGCTGCCTCGAGATCATCGAGACCGCGCTCGCGGAGGCCGGGGCATCGCTCGAGCACGTCGTCCGCACCCGCGTGTACCTGACGCGGACAGCCGATCTCGAGCAGGTCGGGCGTGCCCACGGCGAGGTGTTCGGCGAGATCCGACCGGCCAATACGACGCTGACGGTCGCCGAGCTGGTCGATCCACGGTGGCTCGTGGAGATCGAGGCGGACGCCGTGGTGGACGGGTAGTGCTCGGGCCGGGCGCTGCCGTTCCCGAGGTCGATGTCTGGCTGGCGCCCGGCGGCGAGCCCGTGCCGCTCACCAGCCTGCACGCCGACGGCCCGTACCTTCTCTTCTTCTACCTCTACGACTGGTCTGCGACCTGAACGGACGAGTTCAGCCTCCTGCGTGACAGGAGGGCGGAGTTCGACGAGCTCAGGGTGGGGCTCTTTGCGATCTCCCGCGACAGCGCGTGGTCGCATCGTGCGTGGGCGGAGGTCCTCGACCTCAACTTCCCGCTCGTCTCCGACTGGAACGCAGAGGCGACGCGGGCCTTCGAAGTCGGATCGGAGTCGAGGGGCATGCGCGACATCTCCCGGAGATCCGCGTTCCTCGTCGGGGGAGACGGCATCATCCGCGGGGCATGGGAGTACCGCCCGAACGAGGTTCCCGACTTCGACGTGTTGCTCGAAGCCGCCCGCTCGGCCTCCTGACGCTGTTCGGCGCGGCCGCCGTCGTCGCGACCGCACCCGCCGTCGCGAGCTTCCGGTCTGCATTCGTCGCCGCCGGCGCACCGGGCTTCGGTGAGGCAGCGGCGGGAGACCACCTCCAGACGCTGTACCGGTTCTGGCTGTTCGGCCACCAGCTCGGCGCCGGCCGTGCGCCGTGGCGGGACCCGTACAGCTTCCAGCCCCTCGTTCCCGACCAGACCGTCCTCGGCGGCTGGCCGTTCGGGCTGCCGTTCTGGCCGCTCGACGCGGCCTTCGGGCCCGTGATCGCCTGGAACGTGCTCCAGCTGGCCGTGATCACGGCGGCCGGCCTTGCCACGTACGCGTGGCTGCGCCGCCTCGAGCTTCCGGCGTCTGCGGCGGTCGTCGGCGGTCTCGTCTTCGCGATCGCGCCTTACCGGCTGACACAGAGCACCGGGCATCTGCTCGGCTGGATCGCGGTGCTCGTCCCGGTCGCCCTGTGGGCATACGAGGAGAGCCGCGCCGCGACCACCCCGAGGCGCGCGAACGTCTGGGGCGCCGTCTGCTTCGCGGCGCTCGTCACGGTACCGCTGTCGGGACAGGTGCACCTGGCGATCGGGGTGCTCCCGTTCTGCCTCGCGTACGCGCTCGTCCGCCGGAAGCGCTGCGCGACCGCGTGGATGGCGGCGGGCGTCGCGGCGGGTGTTGCCGCCGGGATCGCGATCCGCCTCACCGTGATCGCGGGCTCGAACGCCGAGGACGGGCGTACGCTCGACCAGGTCGAGATGTTCCAGTCGGACTGGCTCGACCTCGTCAGCCGGTTCCGTCGCGACGGGATCGAGCAGTTCGCCTACGTCGGCTGGTTCACCCCGATCCTCGCGGCCGCAGGTCTCGTCGTGCTGCTACGGGGCAGGCGGTGGCTCGCCGCTGTTCTCGGCCTTGCGGCCGTCGTCCCGCTGCTGTTCGCCGTGGGAACGAGCTCGCCGCTCTACGCGCCGATCTGGCAGCACTTCCCGCCCCTGCACTTCACCCGCGTCCCGGGCCGGCTCGTTCCGATCGCGGAGCTCGCGACGGCAGCGCTCGTCGCGTTCGCGATCGCATGGCTGCTGCGGCGTGCACCGACGTCACGCAGACCCCTCGTCGCTGCCGTCGTGGGACTGCTCGTGCTCGGAGATCTCCTCGTCCTGCCGTTCCGTGCGACCGCCGCAGACCCCGCGAACGCCGCGTACGCCGCCCTGCGCGCCCGGCCCGGCCGCACGATCGAGCTTCCGCTCTTCGAGCCCGGGATCCACTACGGGTCGATCTACGACTACTACCAGCTCGAGACTCCGCGCGAGCGTCCGGGCGGCTACTCGACCCTCGCACCCCCGGCCGCCTACGACTTCTTCTGGGGGCTGAACCGGATGAACTGCGGAATCGTGCTTCCGCTCGACCTCGACCACCTTCGCGCGCTGGGGGTCAGGTCGCTCGCGTTCCATGTCGGCGCCTACCGGCAGGCGGGGCGCGCGAGCGCCTGGCATGCCTGGCGTGCCCTCCAGGAGGCCGGGCTTCGCGCGGCGACCCGCGGCGGGGAGGTGTGGCTCTTGCCCCTGGCCGGGCAGCCGGGCACCCCCCGGCAGGCCCCGCCCGTTCCGGAGCCGGATCGGGGGAGCCCGATCCTCTGCGAGGGGTGGCGCGGCTACACGATGAAGGAGCGCGATGCTCCTCTCTGGCTCTACACGGCCGAGGACGTCTCGCTCACGCTCACCGCACCCGGTCGGACCGCGGCCTCGATCCGCGTCGACGATCGCCCAGCCCGCCGGTTCGAGGTCGATCGCAGGGTCACGATCGAGGTGGAGATCGACGGGGAGGGCTGGCACTCGCTCGTGCTCGGGGTTCCCCAGCTGTTCCTCGACGCGAAGCCGCCGCAGGGCCTGACGATCGCAACGCTCCATTACGTCCCCGG
This sequence comes from Gaiellales bacterium, assembly GCA_046330455.1. GTDB lineage: Bacteria > Actinomycetota > Thermoleophilia > Gaiellales > Gaiellaceae > CAVQXR01. The sequence continues at coordinate 14,366 of JAXLSU010000008.1, read as the reverse complement.
CTAGGATCCCGCCGTGGGACGGTTCGAGGGCAAGCGCGGTCTCGTGCTCGGGGTCGCCAACAAGCGATCGATCGCCTGGGGCATCGCGGAGCGGCTCGCGAGCGAGGGCGCGACGCTCGCGTTCACGTACCAGGGCGATCGGATCGAGGAGACCGTACGTGGGCTCGCCGACTCCGTTGCAAGCCCGCTCGTGACCTCATGCGACGTGCGGTCCGATGACGAGCTGGCCCGGATGTTCGGCGAGGTGTCGGAGACGTTCGGGGGCGAGCTCGACCTGCTCGTGCACGCCGTGGCGTTCGCCGACGCCGCCGACCTCGAGGGCCGGTTCGTCGACACGCCGCGCGATCGCTTCTGGCTGGCACTCGACGTGAGCGCCTACTCGTTCGTCGCCTGCGCCCGTGCGGCCGAGCCGTTGCTGGCGGCTGCGGGTGGCGGCTCGATCGTGACGATGACGTACCTCGGCGGCGAGCGCGCGGTGCCTCATTACAACGTCATGGGCGTCGCGAAGTCGGCGCTCGACTCGGCGGTCCGGTACGTGGCCTGGGATCTCGGCAGCAGCAACATCCGCGTGAACGCCGTGTCGGCGGGGCCGGTTCGTACGCTCGCTGCGCGCTCGATCCCGCACTTCACGACGATGGCGGACATGGTCGAGGGGCGCGCGCCCCTGCATCGCAACATCGGCGCCGAGGACGTCGCCGGCGCGGCCGCCTACCTGCTCTCCGACGACGCGGCGAACGTGACGGCGACGACGCTGTACGTCGACGCCGGCTACCACTCGATGGGCATGTAAGGCGGCGCCGCGGCTGAGCGGCCGGCTCCGCGGCTGAGCGGACGGCTCGGCCGGCCGCGACCCGCGTAGGAGCCGGGCGGAGCCCGGCGGTTACAGCCCGCGCAGCGGCACAGGGCGGGATGAGATCCCGCCCCTACAACCCCCACACCACCCACAAACCGCCCGAACGGCCGCGGTCACGATCCGCGCAGCACCGGAGGGCGGGATGAGATCCCGCCCCTACAGGCCCCCACCTGCACGGGCGGCGAGACCCGGCGCAGGTCGCCTACCGGGCTGCGACCACCCCTGCAGCCTCCTCGGCGAGCTCGCGCCCGGCCCGAAGGGCCGTCACGTTGACCTGCCGGTATCTCGCCGGTGCACTCGCCTCGACCACGCGCTCGAGGGGCTCGAAGGCGCAGGCCGGCGCGAGGGTGACCAGGGCACCGAGCCCGACGACGTTCGCCACCCGGAGATTCCCGAGCTCGCGGGCCTTCTCGATCAGCGGCAGGGCGTGCACCGGCGCCCCGGCCCGCGGCGGCCGGGTGACGGCCTCGGCATCCGTGACGATCACCGAGCCCGGCCCGAGGAGCCCCTCGGAGATCGCGACCGCGGGCTGGGCGAGCACGAGCAGGGCGTCGAGCCCGGTCACGAGCGGATAGTCGACGTCGCCCGGCGCGACGACGAGATCGCTCCGGCTGACACCGCCGCGGGAGGTCGGCTCGTACGTCGTCGACTGCGAGACCCTGAAGCCGAGCCCGACGAGCGTCTCCGCGAGCATGCGCCCGGCGAGGATCAGGCCCTGGCCGCCGGTGCCGCTCAGCCGCAGCTGGAACGCGCCGTCCTTCATGACTGCCCGCCGGCGGGTCTCCGTACCGCGTTGCAGTGCTCCCGGTAGGCGGTGAGGTACTCGGGGCGATCGTTGCGCGAGAGCACCCCCGTGCGCCAGCTCCCGGGCCGGAACGGCTGATCGACGCGGTTCCCGAAGCTCTCCGGCCTGATCGCGGCCTTCTGGCTGAGCACCATCTCGGGCGACGAGCCGAGCTCGTTCCGGCGGCCGTAGACCTCGGTGCAGTCGGAGATCACCTCGATGAAGGCGAACCCCGGGTGCTCGATGCCGTCCTTGACGAGGTTCTTGAGCGCCGGCGTCTGGAGCGTGATCTCGCGTCCGACGAAGCCCGCGCCCGCTGCCTCGGCGAGCTGACACGCATCGAAGGCGGGCTCGTAGTTGCCACGGGGCGTCGTGGTCGTGATCCGCTCGACCTTCGTGGTCGGCGAGACCTGGCCGCCCGTCATTCCATACACCTCGTTGTTCAGGAGCACGCACGTGAGGTCGAGATTCCGCCGGCAGGCGTGGATGAGATGATTCCCGCCGATCGCGAGGCAGTCGCCGTCGCCCGTGATCACGATCACGCAGAGATCGGGACGGGCGAGCTTGAGACCGGTCGCGTAGGCGAGCGGTCGCCCGTGGGTGACGTGGAACGTGTTCGCGTCGACGTAGGCGGTGATCCGCCCCGAGCAGCCGATGCCGCTGACGAGCGCGAGCCGGTCCTGCGAGATCCCGAGCTCGTGGACTGCCCAGAGGATCGCCCGCAGCGCGATCCCGTGCCCGCAGCCGGGACACAGGAAGTGGGGAAACAGGTCGAGTCGTAGGTACCGGCGGATGTCGAACTCGGCGACGGTGGCTGCCTCCACGGTCTCTCCTCTCCTCAGCCCGCGACGGCGACCCGCGCGCCCGCGAGCCCCTCGATCGCCGCCACCAGCTCGTCGGGGGCGATCGGCTCGCCGTCGAGCCGGTTGAGACGCTCGACCGGGACGCGGCCCTCCGCCAGCCGTTCGGCCTCGAGCGCCAGCTGCCCGGCGTTCAGCTCGGCGACGAGGAGCTGCCGGGCGCGGTGTGCCAGCGCTGCGAACGCCCGCTCCGGGAACGGCCAGAGCGTGAGCGGGCGGAACAGCCCGGCCCGAAGGCCCCGGGCGCGCGCCTGTTCGACGGCGGCGACGGCCGCGCGGGCCGTGATCCCGTACGCGAGCACGAGGATCTCCGCGTCCTCGCAGCCGTGCAGCTCGTACCGCTCGATCGCATCGCGGTGCTGCTCGAGCTTGTCGACCAGCCGCCGCGTGGCGGCCCCGGCCTTCTCGGGGCTCTGGGTCGGGAAGCCCGTCGCGTCGTGGGTGAGGCCCGTCGTGTGCGCGCGGTAGCCGTCGCCCGGGCGCGCCATCGCCGGGATCCCGTCCGGGCCGGCCCGGTACGGCTGGTACTCCTCGCGCGGGCCGCTCGCCCACGGTCGCTCCGCGATCGAGAGCGATTCGGCCGCAGGAAGCTCGACGGTCTCGACGAGGTGCCCGATCACCTCGTCGTAGAGCACGATCACCGGGACGCGGTAGGTCTCCGAGAGGTTGAAGGCGCGAACCGTCTGCTCGAACACCTCGGCCACAGAGGCGGGCGTGAGCACGATGATCGAGTGGTCGCCGTGGGTGCCCCAGCGGGCCTGCATCACGTCTCCCTGCGCGGGTCGGGTCGGCATGCCGGTGCTCGGCCCGCCGCGCATGACGTCGACGACCACGCACGGCACCTCCGCACCGCAGGCGTAGCCGATGCCTTCCTGCTTGAGCGAGAAGCCGGGCCCGCTCGTGGCCGTCATCGCCTTCACGCCTCCGAGCGAGGCGCCGATCACCGCGCCCATCGACGCGATCTCGTCCTCCATCTGCACGAAGACGCCGCCCACCTTTGGGAGCTCGCGCGACATGGTCTCGGCGATCTCCGAGGAGGGCGTGATCGGATACCCGGCGTAGAAGCGACACCCGGCAGCGATCGCACCGAGCGCGCAGGCCTGGTTGCCCTGCAGGTTGCGGGATCTGCCTTCGCTCATCCGGCCACCGCGGTCTCACTCTCGGGCGTCACCCGCACCGTGATCGCGAAGTCCGGGCAGAGCCATTCGCACATCCGGCAGCCTGTGCAGGCGTCGAGGTCGGTGAGCTCGACGAGCTGCCGCTCGTTCAGGACGAGGCAGCGCTCCGGGCAGAACTTCACGCAGATGTCGCAGCCCTTGCACCAGGCCGGCTCGAGCTCCCACGACACGCTCATGCGGCCGGCGGTCTCGTGCGCGGGCCCGTCGAGCAGCTCGGGCGGCGCGCTGACCCGCTCGTTGGTGGCGCGGGCCTCGCCGGCCCAGTCGCGCCCGGAACGGAAGCACTGCTCGTTCAGATCGCGCGTCTTCGGCGGGACGAGCTCTGCGATCGTCTCGTGCCACGCATGCTCCGGGAACTCGAGTGCGGTCGAGAGGACGCCGAGCAGCACGGTGTTCGCCGCCTTCTCGTTGCCGAGCGCGGTTGCGATACCCGTGGCATCGAGGGCGAAGCTGTCGGGCACCTCCCCGAGGATCTCCTCGATGCTGTGTCTCGGGTAGGCGGGCACCGCCCCGTGGCGGCGGTCGAGACAGGCAAACGGCGGCACGATCTTCTTCACGTCCGCGATGAAGGTGCCGCCGGGCCGGAGATGCGGAAGCCAGCGGAGACCCTCGGCCCACTCGAGCGCGACCAGCACGTCGGCCTCGCCGGCCGGGATCACGGGCGCCCACACCTCGGTCCCGAACCGCACGTGGCCGAACACCGAGCCGCCGCGCTTGGCCATGCCGTGCACCTCGCTCTGCTTGACCTCGAGCCCCTGGCGCTGCGCGAGCCGGGCGAGGAGCTTCGAGACCATGATCACCCCCTGGCCGCCCACGCCCACGACCAGCACGTTCGTGGGCCCCGTCGCGGCGGCGCCGGACTGCGTCTCGGCCACGCTCAGGCCCGTTCCTCGGGGCTCGGCACGATGCAGTCGCTCGGGCAGACCTGCGCGCACAGCGAGCAGCCGATACAGGCGGACTGGTCGATCGTCACCTTGTGGTGCCCGTCGTACAGCTCGGCCGACCAGGTGAGCGCCGGGCAGCCGAGGTTCATGCAGGCCTGACACGCGACGCAGCGGTCGAGCTCGACCTTGAAGGGCGGCCCCTTGATCTTCACCGGGTCGAGCACGCAGGGGCGCTCGGCGATGATCACGGCCACGCCGGAATACTCCGTTGCCTCGCGCACCGTGCGATGGACGGTGCCGAGGTCGTACGCGTCGACCTTCCGGACCCAGGTGACTCCGACGGCGCGGCACAGGGCCTCGTAGTCGATGCGATGGGTCTCCTCCCCGCGCAGGGTCCTGCCCGTGCCCGGATGATCCTGGCCGCCGGTCATCGCGGTCGTCTGGTTGTCGAGGATCATCACCGTGATGTCCGTCCTGTTGTAGACGGCGTCCATCAGCGCCGGGATGCCCCCGTGCAGGAACGTCGAGTCGCCGATCGTCGCGACGATCGGCCTCGTCTCGGTGCCGGCGAGCGCCATGCCCGAGGCGACGCCGATGCTCGAGCCCATGGAGACGCAGGTGTCCATCGACCGGATCGGGTCGAGCGCCGCGAGCGTGTAGCAGCCGATGTCGCCCGCCACCCGCACGTCGAGCGCCCGCAGCGGCATGTAGCTCCCCATGTGCGGACAGCCTGCGCAGAGCACGGGCGGGCGAACGACGGCGTCGAACGCCACGGGGCGGCGCGCAGCGCTCTGCGGTAGCACTCCGGCCTGCTCGAACCCCGCGCGCACGAGCTCGGTGGAGAGCTCGCCGACCCGCGGAAAGCGCTCCTTGCCCTCGAGGGCGATCCCCATCGCCCGCAGCTCCGTCTCGAGGAACGGCTCGAGCTCCTCGACGACGAACACGCGCTCGACGGAGGCGCAGAACTCGCGGATGAGCTCGCGCGCCACCGGATAGGAGCCCGCGAGCTTGAGGACGCTCGCTCCGGGCAGCGCCTCCCGCACGTAGGCGTACGCGACGCCGACGGTGACGACGCCGATCGTCGCGTCGCCCCGCTCCCACCGGGTGACGTCCGGCTGCCCGAGCCGCGCGCCGAGCTTCGCCTCGCGGTCGATCACGATCGGGTGGCGCTTGCGGGCGGTCGAGGGGAGGATCACGTTCTTGCTGGGGTCGTCGACGAAGCCCCTCGGAGTCGCCTCTACGCGCGGCCCGACCCGCACGGCCGCCCGGGTATGGGACAGCCGGGTGGTGCTGCGGACGATCACGGGCGTGTCGAACTCCTCGCTCAACTGGAACGCGAGCTTCGTGATCTCGAGGGCCTCCTGGGCGTCGGCAGGCTCGAGCACGGGCACGCCGGCGAGCCGGCCGTACAGGCGCGTGTCCTGCTCGGTCTGCGAGCTGTGGATGCCCGGGTCGTCGCACACGGCGAGCACGAGCCCGCCGTTGACGCCGATGTATCCCTGCGAGAGGAGCGCGTCGGCCGCGACATTGAGCCCGACGTGCTTCATCGCCGCGAGCGCGCGGACCCCGCAGTACGAGGCGCCGATCGCGACGTCCAGGGCGACCTTCTCGTTCGGCGCCCACTGCGCCGCGACGTCGGCCACCGGGTACCGCGCCAGGCTCTCGAGGATCTCCGTGCTTGGGGTGCCCGGGTAGGCGGTGCCGACACGCACCCCGGCCTCCCACGCCCCACGGGTGATCGCCTCGTTGCCGGTCAGCGGCCGGACCTTCGCGTCGGGTTGCCCCTCGACCGCGGGGCTCTGCGCCTTGACGGACATGCTCAGCTCTTCGGACGGCTGTCGATGACCCGCTTCGCCTTGCCCTCCGAGCGCGGCACGAAGCCGGACGCGTGGACCTCCACGTCCACGGTGATCCCGATGTAGGACTTGATGTCGGCGGCCAGCGCCGCCGCTGCGGACTCCCGGCAGCCGGCGTCGGCGCCGGGCGCGAGCTCGACGTTCACGGTCATCGAATCCATGTGCCCCTGGCGGAAGACCTCGAGCTGGTAGTGGGGACCGAGCTCGGGCCGGCGCAGCACGTACTCCTCGACCTGGCTCGGGAAGACGTTGACTCCCCGGATGATCAGCATGTCGTCGCTACGGCCGCGAATCCGGTCGAGGCGGCGCATCGCGCGACCCGTGCCCGGCAGCAGCCGTGTGAGATCGCCGGTGCGATAGCGGATCATCGGCATGCCGACCCGGGTGATCGTCGTGAACACGAGCTCGCCGGGCTCACCCTCGGAGACCGAGGCGCCGGTCTGCGGATCGATCACCTCGGGCAGGAAGTGATCCTCCCAGACCGTGGGCCCGTCCCGCGTGTCGGCGTACTCGCTCGCGACGCCCGGGCCGATCACCTCCGAGATCCCGTACACGTCGAGAGCCGCGAGCCCGCACGCGGCCTCGATCTCGGCGCGCATCGCCTCCGTCCAGGGCTCGGCGCCGTAGAGGCCGATCTCGAGCGCCGTGTCGGCTGGATCGAGCCCCTCGCGCTGGAACTGATCGATGATGTTGAGCATGTAGGTCGGTGTGCACATGATCACGGTCGGTCGGAAGTCTCGGATCAGCTGGACCTGCCGCGGCGTCTGCCCGGCGGAGACCGGGATCACCATCGCGCCGAGGCGCTCTGCTCCGTAGTGCGCCCCGAGCCCGCCCGTGAAGAGCCCGTAGCCGAAGGCCACGTGCACGATGTCGCGGCCCGTCACACCCGCGGCGCGAAGGGATCTCGCGCAGACCTCGGCCCACATGTCGATGTCCGCCCGCGTGTAGCCGACCACCGTCGGCTTCCCCGTTGTGCCGCTCGACGCGTGCACCCGCACGATCTGCTCCTGCGGGACGGCGAGCATCCCGAACGGGTAGGTCCGGCGCAGGTCTTCCTTCGTCGTGAACGGGAAGCGGGCGAGGTCGTCGAGCGAGCGGAGCTCCTGCGGGTGCACGCCGGCGGCCGTCCACTTCTGCCGGTAGTGCGGCACGTGATCCCAGGCGTGCTGTACCGAGGAGCGAAGCCGCTCCAGCTGGAGCGCCGCGAGCTCGTCGCGGCCGGCGCTCTCGATCGGATCGCACGCGGACGGGTCGAGCGGGCGAGAGGTGCGCGCGAGCGGCCGGAGGCTCGACAACGTTTCCATGCGCACATTTGATCAGCTTCCGGGCCTGCCTCCATAGTTCAAATCAATCAATTGTCGTCTGCCGGCTGGATCACCGAGTACGGGCTCGACGACCGGCTCCGGGCGCCTCGTTAGGGTCCCGGGGCCGGCGGGACCTGCCTCAACCATGCGCGCCTACGCTCACGACCGGTACACGTACCCGCTCCCCGACGGGCACCGCTTTCCACTCTCGCGATACCGGCTCGTCCGCGCCGCCGCGGAGCCGCTGCCCGGCGTCGACGTCATCGAGGCCCGCCCGGCATCCCGCGAGGAGCTCACGCTCGGCCACGAATTCGACTACCTGGAGCGAATCGAGGCGGGAGAGCTCAGCCGGCGAGAGGTGCTCGCGCTCGGCCTTCCCTGGTCGACCGAGCTCGTCGAGCGCGCGCGGCGGTCGGTCGGGGCGACGCTCGAGGCATCGGCGGCAGCCCTCGAGGACGGCGTCGGGGCGAACCTCGGCGGCGGCACCCACCATGCGTTTCCCGGCGCCGGACGCGGCTTCTGCGTGTTCAACGACGTCGTCTGCGCGGTTCGCCGGCTCCGGGCAGACGGGCTCCTGACGCGGGCCCTCGTCGTCGATCTCGACGTGCACCAGGGAGACGGGACGCACGCGGCGCTCCAGGGCGATCCCGACGCGTTCACGTTCTCGATCAACGGGTTCGCGAACTACCCGTTCAGGCGCGTGCCCGGCGATCTCGAGCTCGACCTGCCGGACGGTGCCGGCGACGACACCTATCTCGCCGGCCTCGCCCGCCTCCTGCCCCGCGCGATCCGGCGCGCGCGGCCCGAGCTGTGCTTCTTCCTCGCCGGCGCGGATCCGTACGTGGGCGATCGGCTCGGGCGGCTCTCGCTGACGATGGCCGGTCTCGCGGCCCGCGATCGACTCGTCCGGTCCGAGCTCGCCCGGGCCGGCGTGCCAGTGTGCGTCACGCTCGCCGGCGGCTATGCAGACCCGATCGAGGACACGGTGAGGATCAACGTCGAGACCCTGCGGGTCTTCGCCGGGCCCACCCCGTAAGCTCTCCCGGTGGAGCGGGTCGCGGTCATCACGGGCGGCTCGAGCGGCATCGGAGCCGCGCTCGCCCGGCGGCTCGCCGGACGCGGCTGGCGATGCGTCCTCGTGGCGCGCGGCGCCGACCGGCTCGAGACGGTGGCGCTCGAGGTCTCCGGTGAGGCCGAGGTGTGTGACGTGTCGGATCGGGAGGCCGTCGAAGCGCTCGCCGCACGGGTCGCCGGGCGTCACCCGGCGGTCAAGCTCCTCGTCAACAACGCCGGCGTACCCGGGCGGGCGGGCTTCCTCGAGCTCGCGCCGGAGCGGATCGAGGCCGTCGCTCGCATCAACTACCTGGGGAGCGTCTGGTCCCTTCGCGCGTTCCTGCCGCTGCTCGAGGCGGCCGCTCCCGCGGCCGTCGTGAACGTCGTCTCGGTGGCGGGAACGGTCTCGGGCGGCCCGAGCGGCCCGTACTCCGCCGCCAAGCACGCCCAGCTCGCCTTCTCGCGCGGCGTCGCGGCCGAGCTCGCTCCCAGGAGGATCAGGGTCCACACGGTCAACCCCGGCCTGACGCACACGGAGGGGTTTCCGCAGGACCGGTTCCTCTCCCACCCGCTCGCACGGCATGCCGTCGTGACGGCGGAGCACGTCGCCGACCGGATCGTCGCTGCGCTCGTCCACGACCGCCGGGAGGTCTATGTCCCGGGCTACTACCGCGTCGCAACGGTGCTGCAGAGCCTCCTGCCCGGCACGGTGACCCGCGCGGCCTCCCGGCGACCCCGCGGCTGAGGGCCCCCGCGGCTGAGGGCCCTGCGGCTGAGGGCCCCCGCGGCTGAGGGCCCCCGCGGCTGAGGGCCCGGCTCGGCCGGGCCCGACCCGCGCAGGAGCCGGGCGGAGCCCGGCGGTCACGGGCTCGCACTCGGCCGGGCCCGACCCGCGCAGGAGCCGGCGGTCACGAGCCCGGGCGATCGGTACACTCACGCGAGGACGATGGCATCGCCTCGCCCTGAGGAATACCAGCGCGCCGCCGAGCTGCGAGCTGCGCTCCGGCGTTTCCTGCGCGTGAGCGAGCAGGTCGCCCGTCGCCACCGGCTGACGCCGCAGCGGTACCTGCTGCTGCTGATGATCAAGGGCTCCCCGGGCGGCGCCGAGCGGTCGACCGTCACGGAGCTCGCGAGCCGGATGCAGCTCGCACAGAGCACGGTCACCGAGCTCGTGCACCGCGCCGAGGGGGTCGGGCTGATCCGCCGGGAGCCGTCACCGCGCGATGCGCGCGTCGCCTTCCTCCGCCTGACTCCGGAGGCAGAGGCGCGGCTCGCCGGTGCGATCCATGACCTCGGGCCCGAGCAGTTGCGGCTTGCCGAGGTCCTCGCCGACGCGCACGGAGCAACCCCATGATCCGCGCGGGAGCAGGCGTCTCGACGAAGCCCGAGAGCGGGGCCGCCGCAGCCGACGCCGTCGCGCAGGCAAGGGCAGGGCTCGGCGGCGCTGGCGTGGATCTCGCGCTCGTGTTCCTCAGCCCGCATCATCTGCCGGTCGGCCCGCTCGCGGCGATCGCAGAGGTCCGCGATGGGCTCGACCCCGGCTGCCTCGTCGGCTGCGTCTCGCAGGGCGTGATCGGCGGCGAGCGGGAGGTCGAAGACGGGCCGGGTGTCGCCGTCTGGGCGGCCTCGCTGCCCGGCGGGACCGTCACCCCGTTCCGGGTCGGCGGCGAGGACGACGACGAGGACGAAGACGAGCTCGCGCTTCCTGAGCTCGGTGAGCCCTCGCTCGTCGTGCTGCTCGTCGACCCCTTCTCGGTCAGGACGGACGACGTGGTGGCGGAGCTCGACGGGGCCTACCCGGGAGTCCCGGTCGTCGGCGGGATCGCGACGGGGGGCGGGCGTCCGGGTCTGCAGGCGCTGATCGTCGACGGAACGCTCGCGTCGAGCGGCGCCGTGGGCGTCGCGCTCTCCGGCGTGCCCGTGCAGGCCGTCGTCTCGCAGGGCTGCGCGCCCCTCGGCCCGGAGTCCGTGATCACGAGCGCGGACGGCAATCTGATTCTCGAGCTCGCCGGGCGACCGGCCTACGAGCGGCTCCGCGACGTGATCGCCGGCCTCTCCCCGCGCGAGCGCGACCTGGCGGCCCGGGGCCTGCTCGCAGGGATCGTGATCGACGAGAACAGGCCAGCGTACGAGCGTGGCGACTTCCTGATGCGCGGCATCATCGGCGTCGACGAGGAGAGCGGTGCGCTCGCCGTCGGCGAGGATGTCAGGGTCGGGCAGACGATCCGCTTCCACGCCCGCGACGCAGCCTCCGCCGACGAGGACCTGCGGCTTGCCCTGACGCAGACCCTGGGACCGGGCGAGCGGCCTGCGGGCGCCCTCCTGTTCACGTGCAACGGGCGGGGAACCCGGATGTTCGAGGGCCCTGACCACGACTCGAGGGCGGTCGTGTCCGCCCTTGGCTCACCGGCGGTCAGCGGCTTCTTCTGCGGTGGCGAGATCGGCCCCGTCGGCGGCCGGAGCTTCCTGCACGGCTTCACGGCGACGATGGCGATCTTCCTCGACGGCGGCTAGCCGGCCCGGCGAGTGACCCGGAGGGCGAGGCGACCAAGGACGCTTCCGGCGACAGCGTCGACGACGTAGTGGTTGGCCGTGAGCAGCACGACCGCGGCGACGAGCGGCGGGTATGCCGGGGCGAGCCCGCGGACGGTCGCCGACCGGGACGTCTCGTGAAGCCCCCGGGCGGTCACCTCGGCGATCGTCACGTGGATGCTCGGCATCGCGGCGAGCGGGTGGTAGAGCTTCGCGACGAGGCCGGAGTCGAGGTCGACGCCCCCGAACTCGGCGATCGTGTCGACGAGATGGTCGAGCGTTCTCGGCGGCGCGACGGGAAAGAGGAGGAACACCGGCTGGGCTCCGAGGCCCGCGACGAGCGTCGCCCGGCGAAAGCGGTGAAACGCAGGGTCACGACGCCGGAAGAGCAGGACGAGCCAGCCGACGGTGAGCCCGACATTGAGCGTGCCGTAGGCGAGATTGAGCGCCTGCACGAGGGTCCGCCGATCGACGACCAGCTTCTGGAGCCGCGGCTCGAGGTCGATCCCCAGGCGCCGCTCGAGCTCGACGATCCGGCGCGCGTTACGATCGGCGCGCTCGCGCCCGTCACCGGCGAGAGCGGCCCGCCTCACGAGCAGGTAGACCGCGTAGAAGCCGAGACCGAGCGCGGCCTCGCGCTTCCACGAGAAGCGCGGTTCGGAGTTGTGAGACACCGCCATCTCTGGAAGTCTCCACGATCAGGACGGTCTGCCGGAAGGGAGCCGTTCACGAGCCGATCGGCCGGCACGACGGCCTCCCGGCCCGAGATACTGAGCCCTGAAACGCGATGAGCAAGCGGCGGCAGACCATATTCCGGCTCGTGATCGGCACGGCCGCCACGGTCGTGTTCCTGTGGCTGTTCCTTCGCATCGCACACGTCGGTGACGCCTGGAAGGAGATCCGGTCGCTTCCCTACTGGGCCGTCATCGGCGGGATCGGCTTCGTGCTGCTGAACTCGATCTTCATCGCGCTCCGCTGGCGTTACCTGTACGGGGCGGCCCGCTACCAGACCCAGACGGGACGCCTGTTCAAGATCTACTGCGTCGGCGCCGGCGCCAACAACGTCCTGCCGGCGCGGGGCGGCGACCTCCTGCGAATCGAGTCGGTACGTGAGCACTACCGGATTCCGCCGTTCGTGACCGCGGGCACGCTCTTCGCCGAGCGCCTGCTCGACGGGCTCGTGCTCTCGATCTGGATCCTGATGGGCGCGCTCTGGATCGGCGAGACGGGGATCCTGCTGCTCGCCGGTATCGGGCTCTCTGCGGGCACGGCGCTCGGAGTGGTGCTGGTGGGTCTCGCGGCGAGGAAGCCCGAGGCGGCGGAGGAGTTCATCTGGCGGATCACGAAGTTCCTCCCGGACCGCTGGCACATCCGGATCGGACGGTGGACTGCCAACTTCGTCGAGGGCCTGGGCGCGTTCCGGGCCCGCAGGCCGCTCGTACGGGTGCTGTGGACCTCCGCGGCCATCTGGCTCGCCGACTTCGGCATGTACGTGATCGTCGGTGAGGCGTACGGCGCCGATCTCTCCCCCGGTGCCTACTTCCTGCTCGAGGGCGTCGGCAACCTCGCCCTCGGGGTCCCGGCGACCGCGGCCGGGCTCGGGAGCTTCGACTATCTGACCCTCGTCAGCGCCGATCGCCTCGGCATGTCGGAGGAGATCGGCACTCCCTTCGTGCTCACGGTCCACGCCTTCGTGGTGCTGCCGGTGACGATCCTCGGGGCGATCTTCCTGCGCTCGGCCTTCCCGAAGGTGTTCGGTGCGAAGGGCAAGGAGCCCGCCTCGGAGGTTCAGGAGGCCTGAGCCCGGGGGCGGACGTAAGGTCATGCCCTATCTGGCCGACTCCCTCGCGCTCCCGTGTTCCCGGACGGCGTAGGCGAGCTCGGGGTCGGCGAGCACCGCATCCCGGTCGAGCACGAGCGTTCGCCGGTCGGGACACGAAGCGAGGTCGCGAGCGAGCACCCATTCGAGCGCATCCGCGAGACGGCGATGACGGCGGCCCGGCTCGAGCAGGCGCTCGTCGAAGGGGCGGCCCTCGGAGCGAGCCTCCTCGAGGGCGGAGCGGAGCCGGGCGTCGAGCTCCGGCGTCGCCAGCGAGCCCGATCCTTCCTCGGCCGCACTCCTGAGCGCGGTCGCGACGACCTGCCCGCAGGTCAGGGGTGTCGTCCGGCGAAGGAGGTCGAGCAACGCCTGCTCGATCTCGTCTGCGGGCGGCTCGACCGAGTGACCGATCCCGAAGTAGGCGAGGTGACGCCCGGTCGTGATCCGGTCGTAGGCGATCCCGACCGGGCAGATCGTCTGCGGTCGGGCACGGCGCACGAGCAGCTTCAGGCCCGGACGGAGCGGCCCGATCGTCCCGTCCGGCGACGGTCGACCCTCCGGAAAGAACAGGATCGGCTGGCCCTCGCGAATCACGTCGATGACACCCCGGATCTCCTCCGTCGCCCGATCCAGCCGGCGACGCCAGACGGGCTCGAGGAGCGGCGCGCTCAGCACCTCGCGCGGCCGGCTCTCCCAGAGGATGTCCGCGTACTCGCCGCGCAGCACGTCGCCCGCCACGACGGGACGGGGCCTGCGGACGTCGCGCGCCCGCTCCTCCAGCCGGCTCACGAGCTCGCCAGGTATGACGTCCGCGAGCGGCGTTCGGGCATCGACCGCCTCGAGGGCCCGCCCCAGGCGCAGCAGGTCGGCGCCGGGAAATGGCAGCGGCCTGACTCCGACACGAGGAAGGAACGGGCCGGCGTTCAGCGGGTAGAGGAGACGCCGCACACGGGGCGAGAGCCCGGGCGGGAAGCCGGCGAAGAAGCCGCGTTCGAACATGTCCTCGCGGGCGGCGAAGTTGAGCCGCGTCGTACGCGACAGGCACACGCGCCCCGGAACGAAGACCTGGCCGCAGATGAGCGGCACGTCGGTCTCGGCCCGGTGGGTCGAGACGAGCATCTCGCCGCGGCGGATCCGCCAGTCCCGGTTACCGACGAAGCGCACCCTGAACGCGGCGCTCGTGTATGCCCACATCGCCGTGCCGACGAGATCGTAGAGCGACTGCCAGCGGAGCTTCTCGGGC
>JAXLSU010000007.1:0-202659 GCA_046330455.1 Gaiellales bacterium | reverse complement strand
CAGCACCCCGAGCCGCTCCCGGAGCACGCGGAGCAGGCTCTCCGTCGGCTCGGCCTCGATTTCGACCGGCTCCCCGTTGAGGGTGAAGTGAATCGTCACGCTCGCTCCCCACACTTGGCACGACTCGCCGGTATCGCGTGACCTCGCCCGCGATATGCTCCATCCCCACCCAGAGGGCGGGGGTGGGGACCACGGGTCGAGCCGAGGTCGCCGGCGCCGCCGAGGCCGGCGGCGAGGCAGTCGAGGTCACCGGCGGCGCCAAGGCCGCCGGTGAGGTTGCGGGCGGGCCAACGGGCGCGCCCGGAGCTCGCGAGGCCAGAGAGGCTGCCCGCTTCACGCCGGGGCGGCCGACGGGCGGGCAGGCCGCTCACGCCGGCCTCCCGTCGCGCCGGTCGATCGCATCGAGCACGCGCTCCGGTGTCAGCGGCAGCACGGTCAGCTGGATCCCGAGCGAGCCGAGGGCATTCGCGATCGCCGCGGGAACCGGCGGAACGGCCGTCTCGCCGAGGCCGTGGATCTCGGCGCCGGGCTGTTCGATCAGGTCGTGGCCGATGCGCTGCGGCAGGTCGGCGAGCGACGGGATCTCGTAGTCGGAGAGGTTCGCGTTCGTCACCTGACCGTCCGCGAACGACACCTCCTCGAATAGCGCGCTGCCGAGACCCATGATCATGGCACCCTCGTTCTGCAGCTCGGCACCCGACGGGTTCACCACGCGCCCCGCGTAGACCGACGCGTGGAGCTGGACGACCTCGAACCGGCCGGTCTCCTCGTCGACCGAGACCTCGGCGGCCGCGGCGCCCTGGTGCCAGTGGGACGACGCGATCCCCTGCCCGGTGTCGGGATCGAGGCCTCCCTCGTTGCGAAACTCGCCGAGCCCGCGCTTCCCGTCTCGGCGCAGGTCTCGCACCGCCTCCTCGAGCGCGCCGGACATCATGTAGGTCGAGCGGCTCGAGGTGGCGCGCGTGTCGTACGGGACGAGGTCGGTATCCGGATCCGGGAAGCGGATCGCGGACGCGGGGACGCCGAGAAGCTCCGCGGCGACGACCGAGAGAGCTCTGCGCACGCCCTGGCCGAGCTCGGCCGTCGCACACCTGAGCGTGTAGCCGCCGTCCTCGCGTGCCTCGACTGCGATCTGCGCCCGGCTCGGCGTCTGCATGCCCTTGAGCACGACGCAGATGCCCTTGCCACGTCGATCCTCGTGCCAGCCCACCGCTTCCGCCGCCTGCTCGAGGCACCGCTCGAACTGCACGTCGTGCATCACCTCGCCGGTACAGAACACGTCGCCCTCGCGTAGCAAGTTTCGGCGTCGGAGCTCGAGCGGATCCATGCCCAGGCGCCCGGCGAGGAGATCCATCGTCCGCTCGGACGCGAACGCCGCCTGGGTGGCGCCGAAGCCGCGGAAGGCGCCGTTCGGCGGCAGGTTCGTGTAGACGCAGCGGGAGTCGACCGCGACGTGCGGGATCCGGTAGGGACCGACGGCCGAGTAACCGATCTTGACCGCCACGCCGGGCCCGCAGTCCGCATACGCGCCCGTGTCGATCGAGCTGTCGACCTCCTTGGCGACGAGCAGTCCGTCGACCGTCGCGCCGATCCGCACGCGCAGGAGGGCGGGATGGCGGTTGTTCGTCACCCACAGCTCGCTCCGCGGGAGCACGAGCCGCACGGGCCGGCCCGCCTTGCGCGCGAGCGCCGCCGTGATCGCCTCGATGTGGACGAAGGTCTTGGCGCCGAAGGAGCCCCCGATCGGCGGGCAGACGACACGCACCTGCTCCTCGTCGAGCCCGAAGATCCGGGCGAGGTCGGAGCGGACGTTGAACGGCGTATGCGTTCCGGTCCAGAGCTCGAGCCGGTCGCCGTCCCACTGCGCGAGACACGCATGGGGTTCGAGCGGCGCGTGCTGTGCCGCCGGCGTGCGGAAGGTCTCCTCCACGACGATGTCGGCGAGCCGGAAGCCGTCCGCCCCCTCGCCGTGGCGAATCCGGAACAGGTGGCAGACGTTCGTTCCGTCCTGGGGGCGCAGGCCGAAGTAGGCAGCGTCGTTGTCGGAGATCCGGTGGCGCTCGTGGACGAGCACCTCGCCGATCAACGCTTCCTCGAGGCCGAGCGTGGCCGGCAACTCCTCGTAGGCGACGTCGACAGCTGCAAGCGCCTCCTCGGCCTCGGCAGGGGTCGGCGCCGCGACGGCCGCCACCGGGTCGCCCGCGAAGCGGGCACGGTCGACCGCCAGAACGGTCTGGTCGGCAATCTGCGCTCCGTAGGCGGCAAGCCCGCGGACGTCGTCGGGCGTGAGCACGACGACGCCGGGCGGGACGGAGGACGTGTCGACCGAGAGGACCCGCGCGTGGGCGTAGGGCGAGCGGAGGATCCGCGCGTGGAGCATGCCCGGCGCCTCCCGGTCCTGCGAGTACCGGATCTTGCCGTCGATGATCACGTCGGCGAAGCTCATCCGAGGGCCTCGAGCGCTCGCCGGACCTCGACGGCGATCACGCGCTTCCGGTACGCGGAGGAACCGCGCACATCGGAGATCGGAGCGATCGCCTCCGCGTAGCGTCTACCGACCTCCTCGGCCTCCTCGGCTCCGGGTGCGCCTGCGGACGCCGGCGCGCAGAGCTCCGGAAACCGCTGGAGCGTGCCCGCGACGGCACCGACGACCACCCGTAGCTCGCCGCCCGCGAGCGCGGCGGCCACCGACACGCACGGACGGTCCTCGAACGACCGTGACCTGAACTTCCGGTACACGGCTTTCGACCCGGCCGGAACGCGGACGCCGACGAGCAACTCGTCCGGACGCAGGGACGTCTCGTAGTAGCCCGTGATCAGCTCCTCGAGGGAGAGCTCGCGCTCGCCCGCTTGCCCGCGGACGACGGCCCGCGCGCCGAGCGCACAGAGCATCGCCGGCGGGTCCGACGCGTAGTCGGCGTCTGCGAGCACGCCGCCCACCGTCGCCCGGTTGCGCACCCGCGGGCTCGCGACGAGCGAGAACGCCTCGGCGAGCGCGGGCCAGCCGCCGCGCACGGCCTCGGACCGCTCGACGGCGCGGTGGGAGACCATCGCGCCGAGCCGCAGCTCGCCGTCGGCGACCTCGATCCGATCGAGGCCGGGAATGTCCCGCAGGCTCAGCAGGCAGACGGGATCGAACAGCCGCTGGTTCACGAGCACGCCGATGAACGTCCCGCCGGCCAGCACGGTCGCGTCATCGCCCCGCTCGGCCTTCTGGGCCAGCGCCTCCTCGAGGGAGCGCGGGGCGAGCCACTCGACGGCGCTCACCGGTCATCCTCCCCGCTGACGCTTGCGAGCGCGCGCTCGTAGAGCGGACGGGCGAGCTCTCGTGCGCGCTCGACCTGGATCCGCTCGAACATCCGCTCGTGCTGTCGCTTCGCGCGCTCCACGTCGCACCGTCCCTTGACCACCCAGCCGCGCACGAGCCCGGTGTTCGTCTCGAGAAACGACAGCGAGTCGGCAGCCTGCACGAGGTTCGCCTCGGGCGTGCCCCCGATCTCGTGCAGCTCGATCAGCCCGCGCACCCGGGCCATGAGCTCCTCGGCGGCGCCCTGTTCGGTGAGCCAGTCGCCCACGATCGCGGCCGACCGCTCGGAATGCGCGCGGCGGTAGCTCTCCTCGTCGGGCGCCATCGTTCCCGGGTCGTACTCGGGCCCGCCCGGGAAGTGGCGCTCCATGTCGTGCGTCAGCGCCGCGAGCCGGGCCGCCTCGGAAGCGTCGGGCTCGATCACGAGCAGCCAGTCCCGGGCCCGCCTCAGGTGCTCCGCGTTCCAGTAGGGCTCGATCCAGGCCTCGGCAGCCTCGATCAGCGTGCATGCGGACGTGCCGCTCACAGCGTCGTCACCGGTCTCGACTGCAGCAGGAACACCTCGCCGCCGGCGATTGCCCACTCGACATCCTGGGGAGCGCCGAAGTGCTCCTCGAGGTGACGTCCGAGCTCGACGAGCCGGGCCAGCTCCCCGGCCTCCAGC
Organism: Gaiellales bacterium; assembly: GCA_046330455.1. GTDB lineage: Bacteria > Actinomycetota > Thermoleophilia > Gaiellales > Gaiellaceae > CAVQXR01. The sequence goes on along the minus strand of JAXLSU010000007.1, from coordinate 198,688 downwards.
ACGCCGCGGCTCGCAAGGTGCTCGCGCTGCACGGTGCCCTGCCGGTCGACGACGTAGTGATCGGGCGTCACCTCACCCGCGACGAGCTGCTCGCCGAGACCGTGGATCGCCTCCACGATCATCCGGTCGCGGCGCCGCTGGACCGGATCGACCGTGAACAGCACTCCGGCCTTCTCTGCCTCGACCATCCGTTGAACGACGACGGCCATCCCGAGGTCGGCGAGCGAGCCCTTGTGCTTCCGGTAGAAGAGCGCCCGCTCGGAGAAGAAGGATGCCCAGCAGTGGACGACGTGCTCGCAGACCGCGTCCGCGCCCTCGACGCCGAGGAAGGTCTCCTGCTGACCGGCGAAGCTCGCCTCCTCGGAGTCCTCCGCCGTCGCCGACGAGCGAACGGCCACGCGGCCCCCGCCCAGCGTGCGATAGGCGTCGGCGATCTCCGATCGCGGCGGCTCGGCAAACCCGACGAGCCCCTGTGCCTCGGCGAAGAGCCCGCTCTCGGCGAGCTCTCGCAGGTGCCCGGAGTCCACCGAGCGCTCGAGCACCGTCGCCCCGACCACGAATCCCGACGGGACCGGAAGCCCCGCAGCGGTCATCGCGGCGAGGCTCGCCCCCTTGCCGCCGGCGACACGCGGATCGCGGCACCGCTCGTCGCGAAACCAGACGAGAGGCTCGTCCATCAGTCCTCGACGATCGCGACGGCCCTGACCGGCGCAGCGGTCGTGCCGATCCACTTGACGGGAAACACGGAGAGCTTGAATCCGTGTGCCGGGAGCTGATCGAGGTTCATCAGGTTCTCGAGGTGCCAGTAATCGTCGTCGATCATCACGCGATGCGCCTCCCAGAAGTGCTTGCCTTCGAACATCGCCCACACGGGAGGGTCGAACGTGATCGCGTCGATTCCCATCATCCTGACCCCGCGCGCGATCAGGTGCCTCGTCGCCTCGGCGGTCATCCCGCAGTGGTCGGTGCGATAGCGCTCCTCGGTGTTGTACGCCCCGGCGCCGGTGTGGATGAGCACGATGTCGCGCTCCTTCAGCACGTAGCCGATCCGTTCGAGCTCCGCGTCGACGTCGTCGACCGTGATCCGGTAGCCGGAGGGTCGATCGGTGAAGTCGAGCCGGACGGCGTCGGAGAAGCAGTACTCGAGCGGGATGCCCTCGACCCCGGGCGCGTCGGGCCCTCTCAGGTGCTTCACCGCGTCGCAGTGCGTTCCGACGTGGTCGTTCTGGATCACGAGGTAGCTCGCGGTGAGCCAGGTCGCGCCGTGCTCTGCCGCCCCGATCCGCTCGGCGAACTCCTCCCAGCTCTCGTACATGAGCAGCGTCGGCGGGGGAACGCGCGGAAACGTGAGCATGTCGCGGTGAACCGGCATGGACAGGTCGACGAGCCTCGTCAAGACATTCCTCCTTCGAGTACGAGCTGGCCGAACTCCTCGATGTGCGTGCGTAGGGCCCTGCCCGCGCGCTGCGGATCGCGATCGGTGAGCGCCCGCAGCACGGGCTCGTGCATCTCTGCGAGCTGATGGTGGTCGATCCCGGTCGCGAGCGCGGTGATCGTGGTGCGGGCCTCGACGCGGAGTGAGCGCCACACCTCGAGCAGCGTGCGATTACCCGAGGCCTCGACGATCAGCCGGTGGAACCGGACGTCGTGCTCGACCATCCCGTGGAGGTCCCCGGCGTCGGCGGCGCGGCGCATCGCGTCGAGCTCGGCCTCGAGCGGCGCCGTCCGTCCGTCGAGTCGCACGGCCGCTTCCCGCGCGGCGACCTCCTCGATCGCCGCCCTCACCGGGTAGATCTCGGCGAGCTCGGAGGCCGTGACTCCTCGCACACGGGCGCCGCGGTACGGAGCCGACTGGACGAGCCGGAGCTGCTCGAGCTCGCGTAGCGCCTCGCGAACGGGCGCCTGGCTCGTTCCGAGCTCCTGCGCGATGCGCGTCTCGACGAGCCGCTCACCGGGCAGGTACTCCCCGACGAGAATGCGCTCGAGCAGGATCTCCTTCACCTGCTCGCGGAGGACGGTACGGTTCAGCGTCGCCATTCAGCACCCCGGCGCGGGGGCCTCCCACTTGCCTCCTCCCGGTTCAATCGTATCGCCGGAAAGCGCGCGGGTGGCGCGTTGAACGTGCTCGAAGCGTCACGGGCTCGTGCCGAAGCGGCCGCGCCAAAGGGCCTCACGTGAGGATCTCCACGACGCCGGTCGCTCCGTTCACGCGCACCCGGTCGCCCGTCTTGATCCGGGCGGTCGCGATCGACGTTCCGACGACAGCCGGGATCCCGAACTCGCGGGAGACGACGGCCGGGTGGGCGGCGACGCCGCCCGCGTCGGTCACGAGGCCGGCGATCCTCGTGAACAGGACGACCCAGGCCGGGTTCGTCATCCGGCAGACGAGGATCTCGCCCTCGCGAACCCGGTCGGACTCGTCCAGGGAGGAGACGACTCGCGCCACTCCCTCGACGACGCCAGGAGACGCAGCGAGACCGTGGATCTCCTCCGCGCGCTCGGGCGGCTTGCGGTGGAACTTCTCCGGGAACCCCCAGAGCGTCAGGTACGGGAACGTCAGGTAGGACTCGGTCGCGGTACCGACCCAGTCGGGCGGCCGGAGGCGAAAGCCGTCCTCACGGACGTCGCGCTCGGCCGACACGCGGGCGCGCGCGTCGAACCCCTGCGGGCTCGCCATCAGGACGCGAAGCTCGTTGTAGCGCAGGAACATCACGTCCTCGGGATCGTCGAGGACCCCCTCCTCGGCGAGGCGCCGTCCGATCGCGACGAGCACGAGCCGGACGCGCGCGTTCGTACCCTGGTCGATGAAGAAGTGGTGGTCGGGCGTGAGCGGGTTCATGCGCAGCGAGAGCTCGAGCGCCGCCTGGAGGCGGTCACGGCCCTCGCCGGCCGGGACGTCGTCCATCAGCTCGTGGATGGCCGAATCGAGATCGTCCTCGACCGCCTGGTGCTCGGCGAGGAAGTCGTAGTCGGTCTCGAGGTAGCCTCGGACGGCCTCGAGGATCGGTGCCGGGTTCTCGCGCCAGGTCGGGTAGACGAACTCGTGCGACCAGATCGCCTTGTTGCCGAACTCGAGCTGGTAGGGGCGGAGCCGTTCCTCGACGAAGCGGCTGCCGCGCTCCGACGACTCGAGCCCCCGGAGGATCGTGGCTGCCGTGTCGCCGGCGTGAAACGCCGCGAAGAGCTCGGGATCGTCTCTGACCTCTCCCTTCATCTGCCAGAGCGCCTCGATCGCGTCCCAGTTGCGATCCGCGACGGAGTTCTGGAGCCGGGGGGGCAGGTTCGGGTCGACCTCGCCCTTCACGTCGGCAATCGTCGCGTTCAGCGCCATCGTGGCCGAGAACTGCGCGAAGTTCAGCATCCAGTGGATCTTCCAGTGACGGTCGTGGATGTCCAGCGCGTCCTCGAGCAGCACCGCGAGCTCGACGAGGCTCGCCGAGCCCATGTCGTAACCGTCGAGATACGCAAAGTTCCGCTCGATCTCGGGGCGCAGCCGGTCGCGCCACCAGTCGAAGAAGTTGCCCGCGTAGTGCGGCAGAACGAAGCCGAGGTAGGCGCCGATCTCGCCTGCGTACCCCTCGTCGCGGGGCACCCGCGGGACGTAGCGCGACTGAAACTCGGCGACCTCGAGGCGAAGCGAGGAGTCGGCCGGGATCGCGGCGGTGTACACATAGCCGTTGATCCGCTTCGCGACCCAGTCGGAGGCGAACGGCGTTCCGAACCGTCGGAACATGTGGTCGCAGGTGAGCCACCAGCCGCCGATGTCGAAGAACATCGGCGACACGGGGTTCGGGCAGTGCAGGTCGTCGAAGACCCACAGCACGTCGCGCTCACCCTCCGCCCACTCGATCGGGAACTCGTCCGAGCCGTAGAAGCTGCCGAGAACCTCCTCAGCCATCTGCCCCGTCCTTTCCTCGCCGACCCACGGTGTTCCGCGGATCATCGAGCATCGATGATCCGGGGTCAAGTCCTATGCGGAGGGTCGAGCCAGCTGCTCGCGGATGACGGACACGATCGTCTCGGCGGTACGGGCGAAGGTCAGCTGCTCGGTGACGAGGCGATGACCCGCAGCGACGATCCGCTCTCGCTCCTCGGGATGGTCGAGGTAGTAGCGGATCGTGTCCGGAAGCTCCCCGATCGGCGCCTGCGCATAGTGGACTCCCGGCACGAACGGGTCGGGCCGATAGCACGGCTCCGCGACCACCATCGCCCCGTTCGCAAGCGCCAGCACGAACCTCATCGCCGCCGTCTTACCCGGATACCGCTGCAGGTGCACGACGATCTTCGTCCGGTTCAGGAGCTGCGTCCGCCCCTCGCCCCACAGAGACGGATCGCTCCAGCTCCCCCGCACATCGACGTCGATCCCGCTCCGCCTCAGGAACCGGATCAACCGCCGCCGCCTCCTCGGTCCCGTCCAGCCCAGGAACAGCACGTCGATCGACCGCTCGAGGTCGAGCAGCCGTCCGAGCGACGGGTGGTACCCGTACTGCGCCGTCCAGCTCGGAATCCCCTGCTCCGCCAGGTACTCCTGCTTCTCGAGCCCGGTGACGAACACGACGTCCACCCATCCTTCTCGCATCGCCCGCCGCAGCTTCCGCGCGTTCGTGTAGATGTCCGTGGCCCCCGGGTCACGCAGGACGACCCTCTTCACCTCGGCCGCGTTCAACGGCGAGAACCGCGGTAGCCCCGACGCCCGCGGCGGCGGCAACGGCTCGGCGAAGTAGACCGCCACCAGCGGGCGCTCCGAGCGCGGCACCGACCGCAGATACCGTCCCAACCGCGGATACCAGCCCGTGTTCCCGTACAGCACGACCGCGTCGCACCCGGACACCGCACCCGGATCATCGTCCGCGATCACCACCTGCTCACCGATGTCCGCAAACGCCAACGCCAGCGTCGGCCACTCCTCCCTGACCGCGGGAATGCTCCGATCGCACAACAGCAACGCCAGCGGCGCCGTCGACTCAGCCATGCGCACCCAGCCCTTGCGCGACGGCGAGAGCTTCGCCGAGCGCGGTGACGACCCTGTCCTGCTGCGCTTCCGTCAGCTCGTGGAAGAGCGGCAACAGCACGGTGTGATCCTGCGCGCGCTCGCTCTCGGTGAGCCCGCCGGGACCGGCGCGCCACGGCTCGGCAGCATACGCGGGCTCCCGATGGGCGCAGAGAACACCTGGCCTCGTCGCGATCCCGCGGTCGAGCAGCGTCTGCATGACGGTCGTCCGATCGAGCGCTTCGGGTAGCCGGACCGCAAAGCTCTGCCAGTTCGACCGTGCCCACGAAGGCTCGTGCGGGAGCTCGATGTCGAGCTCCGCGAGCAGGCGGAGATACCGGGCGGCCAGCTCCCGGCGCCGCTCGACGATCGCGTCGAGCCGGCCCAGCTGCACCCGGCCCATCGCCGCCTGGACATCCGTCAGGCGGTAGTTGAATCCGAGCGTGACGTGCTCGCCCTGGAGCACGAGCGGAGACGTGTGCCGGGCGGTGTCGGTCACGCTCACACCGTGATGGCGCTCGAGACGGAATCGCCGGTCGAGGTCCTCACGGTGCGTCGTCAGCATCCCTCCGTCGCCCGTGGTCAGGATCTTTCGCGGATGGAACGAGAAGCAGGCGACATCCCCGTGCGGCCGCCCGACTCGCTCCCTGCCTCCTCCGAGGTCGATCTCGCTACCAAGGGCGCAGGCGGCATCCTCGACGAGGGGGAGCCCGTGCCGCTCCGCGATCGCGAGCAGGGCGGCGAGATCGCACGGCATCCCCATCTGGTGGACGCACAGGATCGCTCGCACCCGCGGCCCGAGGCTCTCCTCGACCAGGCTCGGGTCGATGTTGCAGCCGCCGGGCTCGACGTCGACGAACAGCGGGACGGCACCGCAGTAGCGGACGGCGTTGGCGGTCGCGACGTACGAATGGCTGACGGTGACGACCTCGTCCCCGGGCCCCACTCCGACCGCGCGGAGCGCGAGATGGAGCGCCGTCGTACAGCTCGAGACGGCGCAGGCGTACGACGCACCGACGGCGGCCGCGAACTCCTCCTCGAAGGCAGCGACCTCGGGGCCCTGCGTCACCCAGCCCGACAGGATCGCACGCCGCACCGCTTCCGCCTCCGCCTCGCCGATCCACGGACGAGCGATCGGAACGAGAGGCTCAGGCACGGTCTGGCTCCCCGACCCCCGATCGCCACCACGCAACGAGGCCCCGCAGGCCCTCATCGAGGCCCACACTCGCCTCGAACCCGAGCTGCCGGCGCGCCTTGTCCACGTCGGCGAGGCGTCGCGTCACCGCTGCAGCCGGCCTCGGCGGAGCATGAGCGACCTGAAGCTCGGCACCCATCACCTCGAGCAGCAGCTCGGCCAGTTCGAGCAGGGTCGTCTCCACGCCGCTGCCGACATTGAAGACCTCGCCAGCGAGGTCGGAGCGCGCCGCCAGCACGTTGGCACGGGCCACGTCCTCGACGTGGACGAAGTCCATCGAGTCGAGACCGTCCCCGAACACGATCGGGGGCAGACCCGCCTCGATTCGCTCGATCCAGCGAACCAGCACCTCCGTGTAGGCACCGTGGACGTCCATGCGCGGCCCGTACACGTTGAAGTAGCGGAGCACGACGAAGTCGAGGCCGGACAGCGCGTGGAAGCTCCGCAGGAGCGCCTCGCCGTAGGCCTTGGCAGCGCCGTAGGCCGTCGTGTCGTTGTAGGGGTGGTGACGCTCGCTCGTCGGGAACTCGTCGGCCAGGCCGTACACGGAGGCCGTGGACGCGGCAACGACCTTGCGCACGCCGGCAGCGACGGAGGCGTCCAGCAGCTCGAAGGTGCCGCGCGCCAGCACGTCGAGCGCGAGACGCGGGCTCTCCGCGCACTGCGTGATCCGCACGGCCGCCTGGTGGAACACGAGGTCGACCCCGTCGAGCAGCCGCTCGAGCAAGGCACGGTCGAGGATGTCGCCCTCGACGAGCTCGACACGACCCGCCCTCGCCGCGGCGTCGAGGTTCGAGCGCCGTCCGCGCGAGAGATCGTCGAGCACGACGACGGACGCGCCCGGCTCCTTGACGAGCAGGTCGGCGATGTGGGAGCCGACGAGTCCCGCGCCGCCTGTGATCAGGTACCGGGTCAGGAGGAACCGCCCCCGGTGCCTTCCCGAACCACGCGGGCCGGGCAGCCGACGGCGACCGCACCGGGTTTCAGGTCTCCGAAGAGCGCGCTCCCGAGCCCGACCACGGCACCCGTGCCGACGACGACGCCGTCCCTGATCACCGAGCGGGCGCCGGCATACGCACCGATCTCGAGGCGCGCTCCCCCGCAGACCGTCGCACCGACGGCTAGGGTCGCGAAGTCCTCGACGGCGGCGTCGTGGGAGACCGTGCACTGCGGGCCGATGAACACGTGGTTCCCGACCGAGGCGCCGCGGCACACGACGGTGTTCGGCTGCACGATCGTGCCGGCGCCGATCGTGGTCCCCGATGCGATGGACGCCGATTCATGGACGAGGGTCGCGTACCGATCGACGGGCAGGGCCAGTCGCTCGACGATCTCCTGCCGGACCAGAGGCCGCCGGTAGTGCGCCATGCCGATCACGAAGAACGTTCGCGCCAGAGTCCCGACGAGCTCGAGCGGCCCGAGGATCGGATACCCGGCGACCGAGCCCCCCTGCTTCTCGGGGTCGTCGTCGAGGAAGCCTCGCAGGAGCCAGCGCTCCCCGCGACGGTTGATCTCCTCGACGATCTCGACGATGCCCCCCGCGCTACCCCCCCGCGCCGACGATCACGAGCTCCTCAGCCATCGCGACCGAGCTCGACGGGTCGACCCCGCTCGCGAAGCGAGCGTTCGGCGGCCTCGAGCAGCTCGACGACGTGAAGGCCAGCGGCACCGTCGGCGGTGGGAGCCCGTCCCGAGCCGATCGCCTCGACGAAGTCCTCGAGCTCGCGACGCAAAGCCTCGGTCCGGTCGAGCTCGGGCGCCCACGGCTGCGTGAGGACGTGCTCCGGCGTGACGGGGACGTGCCCGTTCGACGTGAGACCGTGATCGAAGACCCGGAGCTTCTCGATCGGCTCCAGCTCGTCGTACACGATCATCTGCCGGGTGCCGCCGATCAGCGCTCGTCGCACCTTCTCAGGCGCGAGCCAGTTCACGCCCACGTGGGCGAGCAGGCCCGAGTCGTAGAACACGGTCAGGTACGCGGTGCTCTCGAGGCCGTCGCCACGATGGCTGACCCCGGTGGCCGAGACCGCGCGCGGGTGCTCCCCGACGAGGTAGTCGAGAATCGACAGATCGTGCACCGCGAGGTCCCAGAGCACGCTCACGTCCTGCTCGTAAGGGATCGAGTTCAGGCGGGCCGAATCGTAGTAGAGGAGCTCGCCGAACGGCTCCGACGCAAGGATCTCACGTACGCGACGGACAGCGGCCGCGTACACGAAGACGTGCCCGACCATGAGCAGGCACCCGCGTGACCGGGCCTCCTCGACGAGGTGCCGCGCCTCCGCGGTCGATCCGGCCAGCGGCTTCTCGACGAACACGTGCTTTCCGGAGCGCAGGGCGGCGAGCGTGAGGCGGTAGTGCGTCGAGACCGGCGTCGCGATCACGACGGCGTCGAGCTCGGCGTTCGAGAGCAGCTCGTCTGCCGAGGCCGAGAGAGCGACGCCCGGGTGCGCGCGCATCGCCGCCGCCAGTCGCTCGGGCGCGCGATCGCAGATACAGCACATCCTGCAGCCGGGGATCGCCGCGAGATTTCGGACGAGCTTCGGGCCCCAGTAGCCGAACCCGATCACCCCGACGTCGAGCGGGCGCTCGGCCGCGCCGGGCCGCACCGGGCCAGATGTGTGGCTCATCGCGATCGCATGTCTCCGAGGTGTCGCGCCGGCACGCCCGCGACCACCTCGTGAGCGGACACATCGCGAGTGACGACGGCACCGGCGCCGACCATCGCCGCCTCGCCGATCGTGACGCCGCCGAGAATCGTCGCGTTGCTCCCGATGGTCGCGCCACGTCTGACGAGGACGGGCAGGAGCTCCCAGTCCCCGGCACGCTGGAGCTCGCCTGCCGCATCGGTGGCTCGCGGGAGGCGGTCATTCGCGAACATGACGCCGTGACCGACGAACACCTCATCTTCGATCGTAGTACCGGTGCAGATGAACGTGTGACTCGAGATCTTGCAACGGCGACCGATGGAGGCGCCTGCCTGGATCTCGACGAACGGCCCGATCCGCGTCTCGTCGCCGATCACGCAGCCGTAGAGGTTGACGAGGTCGGGGTGGTGGACGACGACCCCGGTCCCGAGCCGGACGTCGGCGGCGATCACGCGCGTTCCTCCAGCCCGGTCCGAGCACGCTCGTTCAGCTCGCCGAGCACGGGCGGTGGGGGCCGCTCGGCCAGCCAGTCGAGGAGCTCGTGGAAGAGCGTCCTCACGCCGCGGCCACGCCGCCGACTACGGCGAAGCCACTCGGGGTCCCGGTAGCGCGGCTTGGAGTCCAGGTAGTCCCGGTGCGTCATCGCATTCAGGTACACGAGGTTCGGGTGGAAGTCCACGAGCTTGAGGCCCGGCTCCTCGAGCCGGAGGGCCTGCAGGTCGAACCCGGTCACCCCGTCGACCAGGTCCCAGTGATCCATGTAGTAGAGCGGTAGCTCGAGGATGTCGGAGCCGAGCCAGACCGGCCCGAGGCCGTGCGTGAGCGGCAGGAAGGTGCTGCTCTCGTACTGGAGGCCCTCCGCGCGGTACACGGACAGGAGGTCTCGGTCGAAGAACAGGCTGTGGGAGCGCACGCCGACGGCCTCGGGGCAGAACGCGTGCGTCGTCGACACGACTCGCCGGTAGTACTCGGTATCGGTCTCGGGCGCACGAACAGCGCCGTCGCCGCGGCCCGCGTCGTCGTGGCGACGGAAGTTCGGATGGAGGGCACGCTCGTGGCCGGGCACCGAGATGCCGTCGTGCGTACAGAAGAACGTCGCGCGCAGGCCACGCTCGTCGAGAGCCGATACGACGTCGCCGAGCACCTCGGGGTGCGCCCACTCCACGTCGACCGTCAGCACGACCTCGTGCCCGGCGGCCGGCATGCGTGCAGCTTCCATCCTCTCGGTATAACGGCTCGCGGGACATCCTGCGAGCGCCGGCACTCGCCCGCATCGACCGGCGCCGGGCCGGCGGCGCTCCTGCTCAGCGGCCCGGCCGGTTGGACGAGGATCTCCCCGGCTGCGTCGGAGGTGCCCGCGGGCCGCATCGTCGAGGCGTACTTCGCGCGTGGGAGCTACCGCCCGGGCGAGCGTACCGCGCTGTTCGTTCGCGGGCAGCCGCCGGCGGTCTTCGTCCGTGTCTTCCAGATCGGCCCCGTCCCCATGCTCGGGCTGCGCCGTGCTTCGACGACGTCTGAGCGCTCAGCCCCGGAGCGGCTCGAACTCGGCGCGCGCCCCTGCGGTCTTCGAGGGGCGATCGCCTGCTCGAGCGCCTCGGCGGTCTGCCCGGAGAGGCGCAGCACCTCGGCGAGGGGAACGGTACGAGCTTGTAACCATTATGACATCAGCTCGACAGAATGCACGGTGCCGTAGGTCGTAGCGCGCGACGACGCGGCACCTTCACGACCGCTGTCGGTGTCCCCCAGGCGTAAGGATTCGGCACCGAGAACGGCCTCGCCTTCGGCCGGCCTCACAGGAATGGTCGGCAGCCGACCCGAGGCCGGGCAGACCCGGCTTCTCGCTCGACGCGCGGTCGCTGACGTTTCCGCGCCGTGATCGGAGGGTTGGGCCGCGGTTAGCGGCCGGCGTGAGTTTGCGGTCTGCAAGTGCCTGCAAGCGGTCGGAAAGGCCGCGGTAATCCCCGGGGCCGACCATCCGCTCAGACCAGAGCGAGCAGAAAGGACCCCGAAATGGCCGTCTCCGTTCTCGAGACACGATCCACCACCGACCCGACGATAGCCCCGTTCACGCCACGGATGTCCGTGGAGACGGCCGAGCGCGCGAGCGACAGCCAGACCGCACGCTGCTCGCCGAGCCTGGCCCTGCTGACGTTCCTGACGGTCGTGCTGATCGCCGGGCTCGGCGCACTCGTCTGGTACTTCGCAGGCGGCGGCGTCGACGGCGCGATCGTCGCCGGGGTCGTCACGGCCGGCCTCGCCATGCTCGTCGGCTCGTACGCCTCGGTATTCGTGACCCGGCGCCGGCACTGAGACAGGAGAACGAGAAACCGTCGCCGACCGCGCAAGCGGCCCTGGGCTTCCAGTCGACCAACCGTCGAGGAGGTGACCATGACCAGGCTCTACGGCTGACTCGTCGAGCTCGAGCGTCGGTACGACCCGGGCAACGTGTTCTGCACCAACCACAACAACATCGCCCCGTACCAGCCGACCAGGAAGGGAGAGAGATCATGTGGAACCGAATCCGTCATCCGAGCCCCGCGATGGTCGTCGCGATGATCGCGCTGTTCTTCGCGCTCGGCGGCGCGGCGGGCGCCGTCACCGCGGTGCCGCTCGCGAAGCGCGCGCTGTCGGCCGACAACGCGAAGAAGCTCAGCGGCAAGACACTCGACCAGGTCGTCGATCAGGGAGCGGCAGAGCCGGGCCCCGCACTCGTCGCGACCAGGGTGGGCACCGTGACCCTCCCGGCAGACCAGGGGGCGTACGTGGAGGCACGCTGCGAAGCGGGCGAGCGCGCCGTCTCCGGCGGCTACAGGCACGCGGAGAACACGCTCGTTCTGGCACTCGACACGTTCCCGAAGGACGACACGACCTGGGGGATCGTCCTGGCGAATGCCGGGCCCTCGTCGGCATCGATCAGCGTGTACGTGAGCTGTGTCGCCGCGCCGGGAACGCTACCCGCATATGGACGCGCTCAGGCGAGCGTCAAGGCCGTGAAGCAGGTACGTGCCGGCGAGCTCATCGAGGCGCTGCAGGTCGCGGCCCGCTGAGGCTGCGGCCGGGGTCGACGATGACCGTCTGGACCACCGGGTGCAGCGGCCGGTGCCGGCTCTCACCCCGGTCGCTGCGGTGACCTGTGGGAGTCGGTCGGGATCGGGTCGTCCACGTTCCGGCGGGCGTTGTCGTAGGGGCCGGATGAGCTCCGGCCCCTACGGCGGTTCTGCCACCTCGCCCGACTCCACCACGGAGAACATCCCGTCCCCGATGCCCTCCCGGATCACCTTCTCGCCCGCGCGCAACCGACGCTCCTCGGCCCGCACGGGTTCGATCCGCACCGGGCTCCGTGTTCAGTCCGTCGGAAGGGATGCCGGCGCCGGGCTCAGATGATGATCGGGACGGTGCCGCCGTCGGCGCTCCAGGCGGCGCCGGTGACGTAGCTCGCCCGATCGGAGCACAGGAACGCGACGACGTTCGCGATCTCCGCCGGCTCCGCCATCCGGCCGAGGGGTCGGCTCTTCCCGACGTCGCCGAGGACCTCGTCTCGGGACTTCCCCGTCTTCGCTGCGAGCTGGTCGGCAAGACCGCCGCCCCCTATCCACGCCGGCGAGAGCGTGGGCCCGGGGCAGACGGCGTTCACGCAGATCCCGTGCTTCGCCGTGATGTCGGCGACGAGCCGGGAGAGCGAGAGAACGGCGGCCTTCGTCACCGAGTAGTCCGGCATCCCGGTCGACGGGCGCTTCCCGGCCGTGGAGCTGACGTTGACGATGCGACCGTAGCCCCGCTCCTTCATGCCCGGAAGCACGGCCTGGATCGTGCGGACGTAGCTCATCACGTTGAGCTGCCAGAGGGATTCCCAGTCGTCCTCGGTGAGCTCCTCGAAGCCGCGCTGATGGGCGACGCCGACGTTGTTGACGAGCACGTCGACCGGCCCGAGGGCCTCCTCGATGCGAGCGACGAGCTCCGCGGGCGCTTCGGGCCTCGACAGGTCGGTAGGGAGCCCGAGCGCCGCCCCGGTCTCGGCCCGCGCGGCCTCGACACGGGCTCGATCGCGCCCGCAGACGGCGACTCTCGCGCCCTCGACGACGAGGAGGCGCGCCGTCTCGAGGCCGATTCCGGCGGTCGAGCCGGTGAGCAGGCAGATGCGATCGGCGAGCCCCAGGTCCATGGCCGCGCGTACGATAGCCGTCGTGACGACGATCCTGCTCGCCCGACACGGCGAGAGCGACTGGAACGTCGAGCAGCGCTGGCAAGGGCACGCAGATCGCCCGCTCACCGACCGGGGCCGCGCCCAGGCCGAGGAGCTCGCCCGGCGACTCGACACCCACCTGCTCGACGCCGTCTACTCGAGCGATCTACGCCGGGCGCTCGACACCGCGCGTGCCGTCGCCTCGCGGCGGGCGCTCACGGTCACCGCACGCCGCGATCTGCGGGAGGTGGACTGCGGATCCTGGTCGGGCAGGCTCCACACCGAGATCGAACCCGCCGCGCTCGAGCGCTGGAAGGCCGGGGAGAAGGCCTGGTCGGGCGGCGAGAGCTATGCGGAGATGGGCGTTCGCCTGGTCTCGGCCGTTCTCGCCGTTGCGTCCGGGCATCCGGGCGAGCGGGTGCTCGTCGTCTCCCACGGAGCCGCCATCCGCGGGGTCCTCGCGGCGGCCTCCGGCCTCTCGTTCCAGGAGTACCGGCGCCTGCATCCGACGGTCGCCAACGCCGGCCTGTCAGTGGTCTGCGTCGAGAACGGAGCCCTGACGCGCGCGGAGTGAGCCGCCGTGGGTCGAGGCCGGACGACCGGTGCTCCGGCGTGCGCGTTTCGCACGGGAGCCGTCACGGGTCGGCGAGAGTTCGAGGAGTAGACTCCGGGCGTGGAGGACTACACCAACAAGTACAAGGGCGAGCCGGTCGAGGTGGCCCTGTTCGGCGGCGAGTACCAGGAAGGCGTCCTCACCGCGTACTGCCTGATCGAGGAGGTGGTGCACATCGAGCTCAATGGACACATCCTGATCCCGATGCAGAACGTCGCTTCCCTCCACTGCACGAGCCGCTGCGACGCGCCGGAGCCCGACTGGCCGCCGCGGGGGCTCACCGAGGAGGACTGGCGCGAGCGCGGCGAAGAGGAAGACGACGAGAGCTGACGACGTCCGACCGGGCCTTCAGGCGGCCCGGAACGTCCTGAAGGCGTTCCTGCTTCTCGGCGGGCTCGTGGTGCTGCTCGGCGGCCTCGGCTGGTGGCTGGGCGAGCTCCGTCTCGCGGGGGTCTTCGCAGCCGTCGGAGCGGCGATCGTCGGCACGATCCTTGCGCTCGGGCCCCGCGCCCTGCTGGCCTCGATGGGCGCCCGGGAGCTACCGCTCGCGCAGGCGCCGCTCGTGTACTCGACCGTGGAACGCCTCGCACTGGAGGCCGGCGTTCCGAAGCCGCGCCTCTACCTGCTGGCCGACGGGTACCCGCGCTCGCTCTCCGTCGGTCGGGGCACGGGTGATCTCGGAATCGCGCTCAGCCGCGGGCTCCTCGCGATGGCCCCGCCGGAGGAGCTCGAGGGCATCCTCGCCCACGAGCTCGCCCATGCCCGGCTCAGGGACACCGCCGTCCAGACCCCCGTCGTGCTCCTGGCACTCTGGCTCGTCGAGGCGAGCCGGATCGGTGGACGCCCGTTCCAGCGGGTGCTGCTCGCCGTCCTCGCCCCCCTGGCGGCGAGCCTCGTCCACGTCATGCTCTCGCCGAAGCGCGAGCTGATCGCCGACGTGTTCGCAGCACGGCTCTGCGAGACTCCTCACGGTCTCGCGGACGCGCTCGCGCGGCTCGAGCAGGCGATGGAGCTCGTCGAGTTCCGCGGCAGCCCGGTGACCGAGCCACTCCATCTCGTCGACCCGTTCGGGAACGACCGCCTTGCCTCGCTGTTCAAGACCCATCCCCGGGTCGACGACCGGATCGGGCGCCTGCGCAGGCTCGATCCCGACTGGGTCGACCGGCTCGAAGCGGCCTGACGGGGGCCGGCGCCGGCGCGGCCCGCAGGGTCGCCCCCGGTCACGCAATCGTCGTAGAGACGCGTAGAGGCCGATTGCTCGGCCTCTACGAGGAAGATTCCGGCGGCGTCCTACTCTCCCGGGAGGTTGCCCTCCGAGTACCATCGGCGCTAGCGGGCTTAACTGCTCTGTTCGGAATGGGAAGAGGTGTTTCCCCGCCGCTATGACCACCGGAAAACTGTCAGGTTGTGATGCCGAGCCACTCCCTGCATACCCTCAAACTCCATAGCGACATTGTGCGCCAGATCAGACCTCGGATACCCGTACGGGTCCGCTGAACACATTGCTGTGCTTGCACGTCCCAGCTCATCAACGTGGTGGTCACGTCCCGGTCTCCTCTGCGATGGGAGTCCAGGTCTGTAGTGGGCTTCGCTGATGCTTTCAGCGGTTATCCCGGTCCAGACGTAGTTAATCAGCAGCGCCGTTGGCACGACGATCGATACACCAGAGGTTCCACCGTCCCGGTCCTCGTACTAGGACGACTTCAAGACTCCAGCGCCCATGGCGGATAGGGACCGAACTGTCTCACGACGTTCTGAACCCAGCTCGTGTACCGCTTAATGGGCGAACAGCCCAACCCTTGGGACCTACTCCAGCCTTAGGATGCGACGAGCCGACATCGAGGTGCCAAACCTTCCTCGTCGATGTGGACTCTTGGGGAGGATAAGCCTGTTATCCCCGGAGTACCTTATCCGTTGAGCGACGGCGATTCCACTCTCCACCGCCGGATCACTAAGGCCCGCTTTTCGCACCTGCTCGACTTGTCAGTCTCGCAGTCAAGCTCCCTTCTGCCTTTGCGCTCTTCGTACGATTTCCAACCGTACTGAGGGAACCTTGCGCGCCTCCGTTACATTTTAGGAGGCGAATGCCCCAGTCAAACTACCCACCTGACGCTGTTCCTGACCCGGATCACGGCGTCGGGTTAGAAGCCCAGAACACGAAGGGTGGTATCCTGGGCGAAATATTCACATACAGCGCCGCCGTTTCACAGCCTCCCCAACTCATCCCGGACAACGTATCCCAGACTCCAACATCAAGCTGTAGTAAAGGTCTACGGGGTCTTTCCGTCCAGCCACGGTACTCGGCACTGAGACTACAGTTTCACCGGATCCTCGCTGAGACAGCGCCCAAGTCGTTACGCCATTCGTGCAGGTCGGAACTTACCCGACAAGAATTTCGCTGATCGTCTTATCCGGACGGATGCCTGACCGAACAGCACTTCGATACGTTACTCCCTGCATGTCGCCATGCAGATAATCGGTATCCCCCATGACCCTGTGCCCAGGCCTTCCTGGCGTATATCCCCGGGAGATCCTGACGGTTTCGCCTGCTCTTCCTATTCACGTCTGCATCACCTCGACGATCTGCACCAGACCTCGTAATGGTGACATCGCCACAGCGGCCTCCATGCACGCAGTACGCGAACTTTAGGTTACCGTACTGCTCTTCGCCGTCCGCAGCGGATGCCGCCTGGAAGAACGGATGATCGCCCTCCAGCAGATCCGAACGGCGGCACACGGAGCAGCGGTGTATGTGCTCCCGGTGGGTTGTCTGACCGCCGGGTTGACGTACACCTGCCCCACTCCGAAGAACTTCATCGTCTACAAAGCCGACCACCCATCCACGTTGCTCGTTCAGCCTTTCCTTTGCTGGTTTTCCGCACCCGTCACGCTGTCACTAGCGGTAAACGCCTGACCGGACGGGCACCATGGAGTAGTGCGGGATACTCGTTTTCCAAGGAGATGCGTTCGCGCCGTTACCAGCGGGGGCAACGATTTCCCAAAGGACCTGCACTGTCCCTTTAGGCCATGTCACCTGGGGACTGTTCATGGTTGTTACTCCTCCAGCCATCGATACTTCACCGAGGGGCTGACACATTTCTGGCTACCACGGTCGCCCGTGAGATCGGACTACATTCCCATTCTGGCCGCTGCTCGGCGGTCAGGCTCGAAGTATAGTCTCTGAGGATTCCTTCCGCGGAGTACTTCCCTCTTCCGCCTCGGTTCATCCGTTCCCGGAGAGCAAGAACCTGCGTGGGGTTGAAATCTACGAGTGGAAAAGCCGCCGCCAGCAGGTCGATCGCCTGGACCTTGTTCGGCCGCGGCGCCTGCCGGACGAAGTGGAACCGCCGGAAGAACGGCATGACGCCCAGGAGGTCGTCCAGACGGTTGACCTCCCAGTACCAGTTGCCGTTACCAAGGACACCGCCGCAGCCCAGTGTTGCCTTGAAGAGATCGAGCGGAGCCCGATCTCGCTGGGAGGCATTGAAGGCCGCGGACACCTTCCAGCCCCTCCCGTAGTCACCCTCATCGGCGACAGACGAGCATGAAGGTATCACCGAGAGCGAATCCGCAAGGAAGCCCCGAGCGATGATCGCCTCGACGGAAGGTCTTTTCCCTTTGCTGATTGTCCGCACCCGTCACGTTGTCACTTGCGGGTAAACGCCCAGCCGGACGGCACCAAGAGTAGTGCGGATACCCGGATGTTCGCAAATAGCCGGTTTTACAACTACCACAGTCGATAGTTACGGGCCGCCGTCAGGGCTTGACTATACGCCAGCTAACCTCTCGTGCACTTCCGGCACCGGGCAGGCGTCAGCTCTATACGTCGTCTTTCGATTTCCTGCAGAGACCTGTGTTTTCAAACAGTCGCTTGCCAGCCAGTGTGGCTGCCCGCCTGTTCTCATAAAGAGTTCCTCATCTTGACGGCGTCTTCTCCGAAGTTATGGCCATTTTTACGAGTTCCTTTAACGAGTGGTTCTTCCGACTGCCTGAGTATTCTCTACTTGCCCACCTGGTGTCGGTTTTGGCATAGTACCTGCCACCTCGCAGAGGCTTTTCTCATGGAGGCATGGCTTCAGGAACTGCTCATTGTTTCGACCGGTTCAGGCTCGATGTTCGCGGATTTCCTCTACGGAGGCCTCGATACAAGCTACCCAGGACGACCACGCCTGGGTTTCCCTAGCCTACCCCGTCCCCGGCAGGTGAATACATGGTGGTGTACCGGAATATCAACTGTTCATCGCCTACGCCTTTCGGCCTCGGCTGAACCTGACCAATCCTTGAGAAGATTAGCTTTACTCAGAACCCTGGGCATTCGGCGGGGGAGTTTCTCGACTTCTCTCGTTACTCGCGCCAGCATCTTCATTTCCCAGACCTCCACGGCTGGCTTCGCCGCCGCTTCGTAGTCGGTCTGGGAACGTTTCCCGTACTACCCGAGCAAAGCTCGAAGTCCGTAGCTTCGGCTCCTGGCTTGAGCCCCGTTACATTGTCCAGCCTGTTCACTTGACCAGCAGAAAGCTGTTACGCACTTCGTGAATGGTGAAGGCGAAGCCAAGCCAACATCCTGGTTGTCTCGGCACCTCAGACACGTTTCCCACTTAGCCAGACCAGGGCCTACGACGGTCTGGGCTGTTTCGAGCACGAAGCTATCCCTCGCACTCTGACTGCCACGCTCTAGAACGCCGGTATTCGGAGTTTGTCTGACTTCGGTAAGCTGGTAGGCCCCCTAGGCCAAACAGTGCCTACAGCCATGCTGAACACGCGACGCTATACCTAAATATATTTCTGGGGAGAACCAGATAGACTTCTGGAGTTTGGATTAGTTTTCACTTAATCTCCACAGGTCATCACCGCCGTTTTCAACCGACGTGTGTCTATCCTCCAGGTTCCACCCCCGCTTCAACCTGCCCATGGGTAGATCACTCAGTTTCGGGTCTGCGTCCGACGACTAGCACGCCCTATTCGGACCGCTTTCGCTGCGGCTCCGTTTTCCTTTAACCTGCCGTCGAACAGCAACTCGCTGGCTCATTATGCAAAGGCATGTCACAGGACAAAGCCCTGCTCCGACCGCTTGTAGGCACTGGTTCAGGTACTTATTTCACTTTGCGGGCACTTTTCACCTTTCCTCACGGTACTAGTTCGCTATCGGTCGCCAGAGTACGACCACGGTGGTCCTCAGCTTCCGACCGGCTTCCGTGCCTCGCCGTACCAGGTACCTGCCCAGGAAAGGTCGAACGCTTTCGCCTACGGGGCCTTGCACTTCCGTGGCGCGAGTTTCCACCCGCTTCGACTAGCGCTCGACTTTGTACTCGACCGGCAGGCGGATCCGAGCAGGCTCTACAACCCCTGTGCGACAACGAAGCCGCCCGTCACGTCGCACGAGTTTGGGCTGATCCTCGTCGCTACTACCAGGGAGTCGAGATTTCTTTCCTTTCCGTCAAGATGCCCCAGTTCGCCTGCTTGGCCTCCTCGTGCCCCATTTGATTCAGGCACGGGTACGCGCGCATTACCACGCGTGGGTTTCCCATTCGACATCCTCGGGATCAACGGGATGGTCAGCTCCTCCCCCGGGCTTTTCGGTGCAGCCGCCCACGTCCTCTTCGGCCTGCGCCAAGGCATCCACCGAGTGCCCTTTGTCTCTTGATCGTGAAGAACAACGTCGGCCAGCAGGAGTTTTCAAGGTACGCCGCGGACCGTGGCCGCTCGACCGAGACGGCCGCCCGAGGGGCGGTCTCTCAAAACTCAACAGCGATCTGCGCTCGAGGTCGACGTTGTTCCAGGCGAGCCCGGAGCCTTCGGTCACGGGGAGACCCCGAGTCGACGAGCCGGGGCGCCTACGAGGCGCCCCGCATCCCCAGAAAGGAGGTGGATCCAGCCGCAGCTTCCGCTACGGCTACCTTAGAGCGCGACTTCACCAATCACCAACCCCACCTTCGACGGCCTCCCTTGCGGGTTAGGCCACCGGCTTCGGGTGTTGCCGGCTTTCGTGGTGTGACGGCGGTGTGTACAAGGCCCGGGAACGTATTCACCGCGGCAATGCTGATCCGCGATTACTAGCAACTCCGCCTTCATGGAGGCGAGTTTCAGCCTCCAATCCGAACCGAGACCGACTTGGGATTCGCCTCACGGGTTTGCAGCCCTGTATCGGCCAATGTAGCACGTGTGTAGCCCAGGACATAGCAAGGCATGATGACTTGACGTCATCCCCACCTTCCTCCGGTTTGCCTACCGGCGTAGTCTCCCCATGAGTCCCCGACATTACCGCTGGCAACAGGACAGGTTGCCTGTTGCGGGACTTAACCCAACATCTCACGACACGAGCTGACGACAGCCATGCACCACCTGTGCACTGACTTGCAGACCGTTTCCACGGTTTTCCAGTGCATGTCAAGCCCGGTAAGGTCCTTTTTCGCGTTGCGTCGAATTAAACCACATGCTCCGCTGCTTGTGCGGGCCCCGTCAATTCCTTTGAGTTTTAGCCTTGTACGTACTCCTGCGGTAGCGGGGCGCTTAACGTGCGAAGCTTCGGCACGGACGGAGTCGACACCGCCCACACCTAGCGCCCATCGTTTACGGCGTGGACTACCAGGGTATCTAATCCTGTTCGCTCCCCACGCCAGCGTCCAGCGTCAGTACCGTCCCAGAGAGCTGCTCTCGCCATGGGTGTTCTTCCTGATATCTGCGTTTCACCTGCCACACCAGGAATTCCACTCTCCTCTTCCGGACTCTAGCCAGATGGTTTCCGATGACGGCTGGAGGTTGAGCCTCCAGTTTTCATACACCAGACCTATCTGGCCGCCTACATGCGCTTTACGCCCAATGAATCCGACAACGCTGGCCCCTACGTATTACCGCGGTTGCTGGCACGTAGTTAGCCGGGCTTCGAGGTACCGTCACCCTCTGGGCTATTCACCCGAGGTTTCGTCCCTCCTGAAAGCGGTTTACAACCCGAAGGCCTTCTTCTCCCGCACGCGGCGTCGCTGCGTCAGGCTTCCGCCCATTGCGCAAGATTCCCCCACTGGCTGCTCCTCCCGTAGGAGTCTGGGCCGTGTCTCAGTCCCAGTGTGGCTGATTTCAGACCAGCTACCGATCGTCGCCCAGGGCCGTTACCCCGCCAACAAGCTAATCGGCCGCGGGCCCGTCCTCGGTCGGAGGCCGTGCTGGCCTTTTCTCCCGGATCCGGCGACCTGGAGGCCAAGGGTATTAATCCGGGTTTCCCGAGCTATCCCGCAACCGAGGGTTGGTTACCCACGTGATACTCACCCGTTCGCCAAGCCAGGGCCCTGAGCCGACCTTTCGTCGCTCGACTCTGCATGTGTGTGGCGCGCCGCCAGCGTTCGTCCTGAGCCAGGATCAAATCCTCCGTGAATACCTGGCAAGATCCGTCCACGAGGGACGGGTTGCTATCGGTCTGGGGAGGGGCTGTCCCGAGAAGCCCTCGAGACGCCTTGCCGATCCCCGGGCCGAAGCCCGAGAGATATTCGAACGCGTCACGCTGTTGAGTTTTCAAAGACCGCACGCCCAGTCGCCACATGAAGAAGGCCCCCGACTTCCGTCAGAAGCCCTCCGGCAAGAACCGAGCATAGCTCGGGCCTTCAGCGAAGGGCGCTCCTTCGTGCGGTCGTCGCGGACGACTTTCAACGTGCAGCCGCCGGGTGCAGCCAAAGAATGGTAGCAGAGACGCGCGGGCTGTCAAATGGTTCATCCTGTCACAGAGAATCCCGCAACCAGGGTACTTCGATGTTGTGGAAGCGCTCTCAGGAAGCGCGTCGCGGCCGACCGAAGGCGGACGTACCGGCGCCGGCCGGCCCTGCAGGATGCGCCGCGTCCCGGCGTCCTGACATCGAGGTCGACGTCCGCGAGGGCAGACCGTCGAGCTCACGCCTCCCTGGGCGATCACCCGCCGCCAGTACTCGTGGATCGCGCCTGGAACTGCTCGGCGAGCAGCGCCGGGAGATGCAGCACGCCCGGGTCGACGAATACCCTCGGGCACCTCTCGGGCGCTCCGCTGCTCGCGGACGACCTGCGTGAAGTAGGCTCCTCCGCCCTCTCCGCGGCCCCGGCCCCGTGCGAGCGGGTCACTGCTTTGGCCATCGGCTCGTCCCTGATCTCGGCCGGATCGATCTCCATGACGAGCCGGTAGTAGTCGGTGTCGGAGATCCGCACGTCTTGCCGAACTGCTCGGGCGGATCGGTGAGGCCGAGGTGCTGGCTCCTCGACTTGCTCATCTTCTCGCCGTCCGGACCGAGCAGGAGCGGCAGCGTGAGCGCGACCTGCGGCCTGAGCCCGTAGGCAGCCATTACATCTCGCCCGGTCAGAGGTTGTAGAGCTGATCGCTGCCGCCGGTTCGACGTTCGCCCCACGGCCACCGAGTCGTAGGCCTGCATGAGCGGGTACAGGAGTTCGAGACCGAGACCTGGCGCCTGCTCGGCGAACCGCTTTCGAAGTCGTCACGCTCGAGCAGCCGCGCAACGGTCGCCGTCCGCGTCAGGCGGAGCACCGCGGCGAAGTCGAGCTTCTCGAGAGCCACTCACCGTTGAACCTGACCTCCGAGGCGCGCCGGGTCGGTGTCGATCACGAGCGCGGCCTGCTCGAAGTAGCGCTTCGCGTTCGCGTCGATCTCCGCATCGGAGAGGACGGGACGCTCGCTCGAGCGCCCGGAGGGGTCGCCGATCCTCGTCGTGTAGTCGCCAACGATCAGGACGGCGATGTGCCCGGCGTCCTGAAAGGCGCGGAGGCGCTGGAGCGGGATCGCGTGCCCGATGTGCATGTCGGGCGAGGTGACGTCGATTCCGAGCTTCACTCGCAGCGGACGCCCCTTCGCGAGCTTGCGCTCGATCTCCCCCTCGGGGAGCACGTGCAGCGCGTTCCGGACGAGCGACCCGACGGACATGGCCGGACGATGCTACCCGCTCGACGCGGGCCGATCGCCGGACGCAGGGTGCGGCCCCACGGGCCCGAGCTCACGGCCGGTCCACACCACGCGCCCGGCGCCTGCGTGGTCGACCTGGAGGGTCGTGTGCGTGATCCCGAACTCGTGGCGGAGCAGCTCCTCGAGCTCTCGCCGGCGCGCGTGGCAGTCCTCCCCCTCGCGCACGAGGACGTGCGCGGCGAGCGCGGGAAAGCCGGAGGTGATCGCCCAGATGTGGAGATCGTGGACCTGGACGACGCCGGACGCTGCCGCCATGCGGCGCCCGACCTCATCGGCGTCGACGTCGCGCGGGGTCGACTCGAGAAGCACGAGCACGGCGTCCCGGATGATCCCGACGGCGCTGAGCACGAGCACCACGCCGATGAGGATGCTGAACAGCGGGTCGGCATAGACCCAGCCGGTCGTCAGGACGATCAGGCCGGCCGCGATCACGCCAGCCGAGGAGGCTGCGTCACCGGCGAGGTGCACGAAGGACGCCCGCAGGTTCAGGTCGGTCCGATCGCGGCGGTAGACGGCGGCCGCCCCGCCGATGTTGACCGCGACCCCGATCGACGCCACCACGAGCATCCAGCCACCGGAGACCTCGGGCGGATCGGCGAAGCGGCGAGCGGCCTCCACGAAGACGAGCACGGACGCGACGACGAGCAGCAGGGCGTTCGCCAGCGCGGCCAGGATCTCGGCCCGCTTGTACCCGAAGCTGTGCCGAGCGGTCGGCGGCCGGGACGCGAGCCAGCTCGCCCAGAGCGCGATTGCGAGCGCAGCGACGTCCGAGAGGTTGTGCCCGGCGTCGGCGAGCAGTGCGAGGCTGCCCGTCAGGAACCCGGCAACCGCCTCACCGGCGGTGTAGACCGCGTTCAGCCCGAGCGCGATCCCGAGCGAGCGGCGGGCGCCCGCACCGTCGAGATGGGCGTGCCCGTGGTGTGCGTGACCGTGAGTCATCAGGAGCCCTCACGGGCAGGGGTGATCTCGGTCGGCGCCACGCTCCGTAACGATACGCCCGCGCTCCGCCGCCCCTCAGGCTCCGAACGTCAGCGCCAGCAGGACGACGTTGAGGACGATGATCAGCGTCGCGACCACGACGGCCGCCACGGTGGTGAGGCGCCGGTTCACGAGCGCGCCCATCAGCTTCCGGTCGCGGGTAAACAGGACCAGCGGGACGAGCGCGAACGGGATCCCGAACGAGAGCACGACCTGGCTCACGATCAGGGCGGACGTGGGGTTGACGCCGATCGCGACGACGACGAGCGCGGGCACCATCGTGATCAGACGCCGAAGGAACACCGGGATGCGGCGGTTCACGAAGCCCTGCATGACGACCTGCCCGGCCATCGTCCCGACCGACGAGGAGGAGAGGCCGGAGGCCAGCAGCGCGATGCCGAACAGGACGGCTGCGCCGCCTCCGACGATCGCGTGCAGTCCGTCGAAGACCTCGTCGAGGTCGGAAAGCTCGGTCAGGCCCCGCGAGTGGAAGATCCCCGCTGCCATGACGAGCATGCTCATGTTGATCAGCCCGGCGATCGACATCGCGATCAGCACGTCGACGCGCTCGAAGCGGAAGATCCGGCGACGTTCGCCGTCGGTCTTGCCGACGATGCGGCTCTGCGTCAGGGCCGAGTGCACGTAGATGACGTGCGGCATCACCGTCGCGCCGAGGATCCCGACCGCGAGGAGCAGTGAGTCTGCACCCTCGAACCCGGGCCTGAACATCCCCTGGAAGGCACGTCCCCACGCCGGCTCGGCCTCGACCACGAGGTAGCCGAAACCGAGCAGGATCACGCCGACGAGCACGGCGATCAGCGCCTCGAGGTGGCGGAAGCCGCGCCTCGTCTGGACGCCGAGGATCAGGAACGCGATCCCGCCCGTGAGCAGCGCCGCCGCGAAGAGCGGAATCTCGAACAGGAGGTTCAGGGCGATCGCAGCCCCGAGGAACTCCGCGACGTCCGTCGCCATCGCGATGAGCTCGGCCTGGAGCCAGAGCGGGATCACGACACGCCTCGGGAACTGCCGGCGGCAGACCTCCGGCAGGCTCATCCCGGTCGCGATCCCGAGCTTCGCCGAGAGCGCCTGGACGAGCATCGCCATCAGGTTCGAGGCGAGGATGACCCAGAGCAGCAGGTAGCCGTACTTCGAGCCCGCGGCGATGTTCGTTGCGAAGTTCCCCGGGTCGACGTAGGCGACGGCGGCGATGAACGCCGGCCCGAGGAACGGCCAGACCGCCCTCAGCCCGTGCCGCTCACCCACGAGCGACCGCTCGGCCGCCTCGCGGACGCGCTCCTCGCCCGGCAGCGCCGTGCCGGCGGCGTCGGCGGTCGTGAGCTCGGACGGTCTCGGAGGTTCGTGGCGTCGCACCGCGCGGGTTGCGTCTGTGATTTTCGAGCTGACTCAACCCGAATCTAGTCGACGTGAACTGGAGCCGCAGCGGCAACGGTCCGCTGGTCGATCGCCTTCGAGGGCTTCGAGACCGTGCTCTTTCGAGGGGGCAGGAAGCGCTGCCGGATCCTCTGCCGGCCGGCACGACCGTCCCGGAGCTCCCGACCCCGACGGTCCCCGCGTGACGGCTGTTCCCGTCGACGCAGCGGGCGAGGCAGCCTCCGGCTCGGCGCCGCTCACCACCAGATAGCGCCACATCGCGCCGCGACCGGGTACGATCAACCTCTCGGCCGGAGGGTGCCGTGTCGCGCTGCTTCCCGCTCCTTGCCTGCCTGTTGGCGGCACTCGCCGTCGCCGGCCCCGCGGCTGCGCTCGACGTCCCGCCCGACCACCCCGTCGCCGATTTCAACGGCGACTACTACTCCGACCTCGCGATCGGAGTCCCGTCCGAGGAGGTCGACGGCGCCGAGTACGCGGGCGCCGTCAACGTCCTCTACGGAAGCGACGCCGGCCTGACCGCGGGGGGAAGCCAGCTGATCGACCAGGCAGGCGCCGTGTACGGCGAGCCTCAGATCGGCGCGATGTTCGGAGGGGCGCTCGCCGTCGGGAACTTCGACGGCGATGCCTACGACGACCTGGCGATCGGCGCGCCCTTCTACGACGAGGTCGGCCGGCTCGTGGACACCGGCCTCGTGGTGATCCTCTACGGCTCTCCGGACGGGCTGGCGCCGCGCGAGGGCTCGTTCATGTTCCCGTTCGCACCCGGCGCCCGGTTCGGCTCGGCTCTCGCCGCCGGCGACTTCGACCGCTCCTCCGGAGCCGGAAGCGACCTCGCGGTCGGCGCCCCCGGCTGGTCGCCCCGCTCCGGCCGACCGGCCGAGGCCGGCGCGGTGCGGATCTCCTACGCGACGTACTTCGGATTTCGCAACGAGTGGCTGCGCCAGGGCGTCGACGGGCTGCCGCAGCGCGCGGGTGCCGGCGACCGCTTCGGAGCGGCGCTCGCCGCAGGCGACTTCGACCACGACCAGCGAGACGACCTCGCGATCGGCGTTCCTGGCGAGGACGTCCGGGGCGCCGGCGGAGCGGGGCTCGTCCACGTTCTCTTCGGGAGCGACGACGGCCTGGACGCAACCCGCGACCAGGCGTGGCACCAGGCCAGCCGCGGCATCGCGAGCGCCCCCGAGACGGACGACCGCCTCGGGGCGACCCTCGCCACCGGGGACGTGAACGGCGACACCTACGCGGACGTCGCCATCGGTGCGCCCGGCGAGAGCGACGATCGCTGCGGCGCCCCGTGCCCCGACGCGGGGATCGTCCACCTGCTCCTCGGCGCAGAGAACGGCCTCACGCGCTCGGGCGCCGAGGTGGTGCGTCCGCCCTGGCCCTGGCGATCCGACTGGTTTCGCTTCGGCACGGCACTCGCGCTCGGCGATCTCGACGACGACGGCTTCGACGACCTCGCGATCGGCGTACCAGGCTGGCACGCCGAGTCCGGTGCAGCCCACGGCCGTGTCCACCTCGCCTTCGGGTCGGCGAACGGGCTCGACCCGCTCCGGCCCCGCGACGTGCCGAGCCCGTTCCCGCAGCCGGACGCGCAGTACGGCTCCGCCCTCTCGACTCCCGACGTCGACGGCGACTGGGTGGCCGACCTCGTGGTCGGCATGCCCGGCTACGACGTGCCGCTGAAGCACGGGCTGCTACGGGCCGAGAACGCGGGCGCAGCGATCGAGCTACGAGGCGTCGCCGGCTTCGGGCCCGACGGCCTGACCGCCCGGCTCTGGGTGCAGGGCGAGCTCGCTGACCTCGCCGGCGAGAGCGAGGACGGCGATCTCCTGGGCAGCACGCTCGCGTCCTGAGCTCGGCCCCTGGTCCTGCGCGTCGCCCGACGCGGCTCAGAACACGTAGGGGGCGAGCTCGAGCGCGCCGAGCCCGTACCAGATGCCGAACGCGAGGCTCAGGCAGCCGAGGACCGGTGCCACCCGATCGAAGGCGCCCCGCACGGGACGGCTGACGAGCGTCGCCCCGAAGCCTGTCGAGAGGATCGTCATCGACACGGCCGTGAAGATCGCGAGCAGGACGAGGGCGGCCACCGCCGTCGAAGTCGACTCGACGGAGGCGAGGACGAGCACGCCGACGCCCGCGCTGCCGCCCATGCCGTGGACGAGCCCGATCCCGAAGGCTCCGAGAGGCGAGCGCGGAGCGTGCCGGTGAGCGTGCGTCGCGTCCGACGGGCCGTCGTGGGCGTGGAGGTGGGCATGCCGAACGCCCTCGTGCTCGTGCTCGTGAACGTGGAAGTCGCCTCGCCGCCAGCGGACGATCAGCCTCACGGCGAGTGCCACGATCACGAGCGCGATCAGCGTCTCCGCCGCCTGCTGGGCCCGCTCGGGCAGGTAGGCGTCCAGCAGGATGATCGGAAGCCCGAACGCAAACAACGTCACGGCGTGGCCGAGGCCCCAGCAGAGCCCGAGCAGCGCAGCGCCGCGCGCTGCGCGCTCACGCCCGCCCGCCACCAGCGACGTGACGGCCGCAAGGTGGTCGGGGTCGGTCGCATGCCGAAGGCCGAGCAGCACGGCGACCAGAAGCACGACCCAGACGGACGTCCCGTCCGAGAGAGCCACGATCCGCTCGTCGAGTCCGAACATCGCGAAGCGCTATTGGTAGCGCATCGGAGTGACGCGCGCACCCGGCCCGCACGAGGTCTTCCCTCATGTGACGGCAGGATGAAGGAGACGGTCGACCGACTCGCCCGGCGGGTCCGCCGCCTACAATCTCATGGTGCTTCGCCGACGACGCTCCGACCGGGCGCCGAAACGGCCGCGGCGCAGGATCAAGAAGCTCCGGCTCACGCTTCTCCTGGCGCTCATCGGGCTCTGCAGCCTGACCGCGTTCGGTTTCGGGTTCACGACCGCAATCGCGCGCGACCTCCCCTCCCTCGACCCCGCGAACGCGGGGACGAAGGTTGCGAGCAAGCAGAACGGCTACATCTATGCGCGCGACGGCAAGACGATCCTCGCCGTGCTCCGCGGCGACGAGGCCCGGATCGTCGTCACGGCCGACAAGATCGCGCCGATCATGAAGCAGGCGACGGTCGCGGTGGAGGATCGCCGCTTCTTCGAGCACCAGGGCGTCGATCTACGGGGCATCTTCCGCGCCGTGTGGGCCGACGTGTCGTCGAAGGGGGTCGTGCAGGGAGGCTCGACGATCACCCAGCAGCTCGTGAAGAACACCTACATCGAGCCGGAGCTGACCGTCAGCCGGAAGCTGAAGGAGGCGGCGCTCGCCTGGCAGCTCGAGCGGAGCTGGTCCAAGGAGCGCATCCTCACCGCCTACCTGAACACGATCTACTTCGGCAACAACGCCTACGGCGTCGAGATGGCGGCCGACGTCTACTTCGACAAGCACGCCTCCGAGCTGACGCTGCCCGAGGCCGCACTGCTCGCAGGGATAACGCAGAACCCGACCGCCTACAACCCGGTCGCCCACCCGAAGCGGGCCGAGCAGCGCCGCAACACGGTGCTCGCGCTGATGTTCGGCCAGGGGCTGATCACCCAGGAGCAGTACGAGCGGGCGAGCGATGCCCCGCTGCCGGCCGCCGAGGACGTCGGCCTGCCGGGAACGCGCGGGCCCGCCCAGTACTTCGCGGAGTACGTGAAGGCCCAGCTGATCCCCTACTACGGGTCGGGCAAGGTTCTGGGCGGCGGGCTGAAGATCTACACGACGATCGACCTCGGGCTCCAGCGACTCGCACAGGCGGCGATCGACAAGTGGCTGCACCGGTGGACGCCCGGGAAGGACGGGATGCGCGCGGCGCTCGTCGCGATCGATCCGCGCGACGGACAGGTGCTCGCGATGGTCGGCGGGACGAGCTTCTCGAAGAGTCAGTTCAACCTCGCGACGGACGGGGAACGCCAGCCGGGATCGTCGTTCAAGCCGTTCGTGCTCGCAACCGCGCTCGCGCAGGGCGTCTCGCCGGCGACCGTCTTCCCGTCGAAGCCGACCGTGATCTCGCTCGGAGATCAGCTCTGGGCGGTTCGCAACTACGAGAACTCCTACCTGGGACAGGCCGACCTGACGCAGGCGACGATCGTCTCCGACAACACGGTGTACGCACAGCTCACGGCGCAGCTCGGGGCGGAGAGCGTCCGCAAGATGGCACGACGGCTCGGCATCCAGAGCACGCTCAACGACTACCTGGGGATCGGGCTCGGGGTCGAGGCCGTGAACCCGCTCGAGATGGCGCGGGCCTACGCGACCTTCGCGAACGGCGGCGTCCGCGTCGACGGGTCGTTGCTCGGCAACAAGCCGCGCGCGATCCTCGCGGTCGAGGATCCCGCGAACGAGCGCACCGACTTCAACAAGGCTGTCGGCAAGCGCGTGCTCGACGCCAACCAGGCCGCGATGCTGACCTCGATCCTGAGCCGGGTCGTGAGCGAGGGGACAGGCAGGCGCGCCGCGCTCGACGATCGTCCGGTGGCGGGCAAGACGGGCACCACCGAGAACTACGGCGACGCGTGGTTCGTGGGCTACACGCCGCAGCTCGCCGTGGCCGTGTGGGTCGGCTACCCGAACCAGCTCCGGTTCATGACCACCCAGTTCAACGGCGACGCCGTCGCGGGCGGCACCTACCCGGCCATGATCTTCAAGACGTTCATGAAGACGGCGCTCGCCGACCTCGACGAGCCGCCCGAGTCCTTCCCCGAGCCGTCGTACGGCTACGGGGTGCCGGTGAACGTCACCCTGCGCCAGGGGGAGCTCGAGCAGGACAACGGGAAGTGCGGCGACGTCCGGACGATGATCTTCTTCTCCGGGTACGAGCCGCCGCTCGCCAACTGTGCGGAGAACGAGGTGGAGGTGCCGAACGTCCTGCAGGCGAAGGAGGAGGACGCCGTCAGGCTCCTCGCAGGGCAGCAGCTGAGCCCGCACGTCGTCTACCGTCCCGCCCTGCCGGGCGAGCCCGTCGGCGTGATTCTCGAGCAGACGCCCGCCGCCCACGCGCTCCGCCCCGCGTTCACCGAGGTCCGCCTCGTCGTCGCGAAGTCGAAGACGCACGTGCTCCCGAAGGTGACAGGGATTCCGGTCTCCGAGGCACGGACCCGGCTGCTCGCGCTCGGGCTCGTCCCGGAGATCACCTGGGACGACGACCGGCCCGCCGGGATCGTGTTCAAGCAGCTTCCGGCGCCCGGCGTGGCGGGCGGCCCCGGAATGATCGTCCGGCTCTTCGTCGGGCGCTGGCGCGCGAGCAGCCGCCTCGGCTGGCTGCGACCCGCTGATCAGCGGCGGCGAAGCCGACGCGTATCCCCGGCTGAGCAGACTCCGCGGCAGAGCAGCCGGCTCGGCCGGCTGCGACCCGCTGACCAGCGGCGGCGAAGCCGACGCGTATCCCGGCAGAACAGCCGCCCCGGCCGGCTGCGACCCGCCCTGAGCGCCGCGAGTCCCTACCGTCCCCTAAGGAAGCCGCCGGCTCACGTACGGTGAGCCGGCGAGGCCGTAGCGCCACCGGTGCTCGACCGCCCTCGTGATCCCGATCCGCGGTCCGGTCGCGACCTCGACCGGACCGGCGGGCGGAAGGAGCTGGAACGGCGCCTCGTCGAGCGCGAGCCCGTCGTGCTCGCCGCTCACGGCGAGCGCCTGGCAGACGCGGCCCGGGCCCGAGCAGAGCAGCCGGCGATCGGACGTCCCGCGCCGCTC
Organism: Gaiellales bacterium; assembly: GCA_046330455.1. Lineage (GTDB taxonomy): Bacteria > Actinomycetota > Thermoleophilia > Gaiellales > Gaiellaceae > CAVQXR01. The sequence continues at coordinate 168,072 of JAXLSU010000007.1, read as the reverse complement.
CGCCATCACCTCGACGCCCCGCGCCGGCTCGAGCGCCCGCACGAGGGCTGCGCTGCCTGAGCCTTCCCCGTCGCAGACGAGGTTGAGACACCAGTGCACGCCGTAGGACCGGTACACGTACGCATGGCCGGCCGGGCCGAACATCGCCCGGTTCCGTGCCGTCACGCCGCGGAAGCTGTGGCTCGCTGGGTCGGAGCCGTCGTAGGCCTCGACCTCGACGATCGGGCCGCCGACGCCGTCGACGAGCAGCGTGCACCCGATCAACTCCGGCGCGACGGCATGGACGCTGCGTGCGAAGAAGGCGCGGGTGAGCGCCGTCACCCGTCGAACAGCCGCTCTGCCCCGGGCGGTGCCGTCGTCGCATCGAGCAGGCGTCTTGCCCGGCGCGCGAGGTCGTCGAGGTCGGCGCCCGTCTCCGTCTTCAGCGAGCCGCGTACGAGCGGCCCCACCCGGTCGGTCTCGGCGACGATCCGGCGCGCGAGCCCGATCGCCTGGTCGAGCAGGCTCGAGGCGACCGCCTCGCCCTGCCCCATCTCGAGCAGGATCGTCCGCTCGGTGCGGCCGGCGACGAGCGGCTCCGCGATGCCCTCCACCCACACGAGCGTCCGGCGCCCCGACCCACGCCGCTCATCGGTGATCGGCTCGAGCGCGTAGATCCGGTCGGCTCGCGCGTACTTGCCGAAGCCGAGGAACACCATCGTCGGCGCACCGTCGGGCATGGCGGATTATTGCCGCAGCAGCGCCTCGCGGAGCGCCGTGACGACCGTCTCCTGCTCACCGACCGTCAGCGCCGTGTGGAACGGGATCGCGAGGTGCGTGCGGCTCGCCGCCTCCGAGACCGGGAGCATGCCCTCCGCGTACCCGAAGCGCTCGCGCATGTACGACTGCAGGTGGATCGACGGCAGGTAGCGCGCCGTGCCGATTCCCCGCTCTGCGAGGTGGGCGATCACGGCCTCCCGGTCGAGCTCCGGCGCCAGCCGGACCGGGTATACGAACCAGGAGCGGCGGTGGTCGCCGTCGTCAGGGGCGAGCGTCGTCACACCCTCGAGCCCGTCGAGCAGCTGCTCGTAGCGCGCCGCCACCTCCGCGCGGCGGGCGAGGATCTCGTCGAGCCGCTCGGTCTGGGCGAGCCCGATCGCCGCCGTGACGTCGCTCATCCGGTAGTTGAAGCCGAGCCGGGCGTGCTCGAGCCATCCGCCCGAGTCGGCGCGCCCCTGGTTCGAGAGACTCTTGAGGAGCCGCCACTCGTCCTCCGAGTGGACGGCGACGGCGCCGCCCTCCCCCGTCGTCAGCTGCTTGTTCGGGTAGAAGGCGAACACCGACGGATGCGGGAAGGATCCGACCGGCCGGCCTCGGTACGTCGCACCGAGCGCCTCGCACGCGTCCTCGACGAGCGCGAGCCCGTGCTGTTGTGCGAGCGTTCGCAGCGGCTCGAGCTCGCACGGGTACCCGAAGATGTCGACGGCGACGATCGCCTTCGTCCGCGGCGTGATCGCTGCCGCCACGGCATCCGGGTCGAGGTTCAGCGTCCGCGGGTCGACGTCGGCGAACACCGGCGTCGCGCCCTCGTACAGCACGCAGTTCGCCGACGCCACGAACGAGAACGGCGACGTGATCGCCTCGTCGCCGGGACGAAGGCCGGCGAGCCGGCAACAGAGGTGTAGGCCTGCCGTCCCGCTCGACACCGCCGCCACGTACGGCGCGCCGACGCGCTCGGCGAGCGCCTGCTCGAAGCGGTCGATCCACGGGCCGAGCGAGAGCCGCCCCGACCGCAGCACCTCGAGGACGAGCGACTCCTCGCGCTCGCCCAGGAACGGCCGCGACAGAGGGATGCTCAGTTGACCGGCGCCGGCCTGGGAACGAGCTCGAGCCACTCGGCGTAGCGTTCGAGCTGCCCGGTAACGGCCTTCAGATACGTGTCCTGGATCGCCCTGGTGACGGGTCCCGGCGCGCCGATCTCGACGTCGTCGACCGAGCGGATCGGCGTCACCTCGGCGGCGGTACCGGTCATGAACAGCTCGTCCGCCATGTAGAGGTCGGTCCGGATCAGAGGCTTCTCGCGGACGTCGTAGCCGAGATCGTGTGCGAGCTGGATCACCGAGAGGCGTGTGATCCCCTGGAGGATCGACGCCGAGAGATCGGGCGTGTACAGCGTTCCGTCGCGGACGGCGAAGATGTTCTCGCCGGAACCGTCGCCGACGATCCCGTCGTCTGTGAGCAGCAGCGCCTCCTCGTAGCCCGCGCGGTTTGCCTCCATGACCGCGAGCATCGAGTTCAGGTAGACGCCCGTCGCCTTCGCCGCATGCGGGATCGTGTTCGGGCCGACCCGACGCCAGGTCGAGATCTTCGCCCGGATCCCCTGCTCGAGCGCCTCGGCGCCGAGGTAGGTGCCCCAGGGCCAGCTCATGATCGCGACGTTGACCGGGTTCTCCCGGGGAGGCACGCCGAGCGTCCCGTAGCCGTAGAAGGCGATCGGCCGGATGTAGCAGGCGGGGAGCCCGTTCACGGCGAGCAGCTCCTGCGTGGCGGCGGCGAGCTCCTCCGCCGTGTACGGGAGCTTCATGTAGATGAGGCGCGCCGACATCTCGAGCCGCCGCATGTGGTCGGTCAGCCGGAAGACGGCCGGGCCCTTCGGCGTCTCGTAGCAGCGAATGCCCTCGAACACGCCCGATCCGTAGTGCAGGCCGTGGCACCCGACGTGGATCGTGGCGTCGTCCCAGTCGACGAGCTCGCCGTTCATCCAGATCTTCGCGGTCGCCTCCATGGGCGGAGTCTACCGAACGGCCCGGGACGCCCTCCCGGGTCGCCGAGTACGTCCCTCAGAGGGCCGCCGGGCTGTCCGCGCAGGCGTCGATCGGCTCGGCGCTGGTGAGCCGCAGCAGCTCGGCCGGCGCGAGCCCCGCCATGTGACGCTCCGACCCTGCCCCGGTCCATACGATGTCCCACCGCAGCAGGCTGCGGTCGACCAGGACCCGCTCCACGGCCGGGAGCGCAAAGGGCGCGACACCTCCGACCTCGTAGCCCGTCGCCGCCCTGACCTCGGCCGGAGGCGCGATCCGGATCGAGGCCGCGCCGACCGCCCCGGCGATCTTCCTCGGATCGGCTCTGCGAGAACCCGGCACCAGCGCGAGCACGGGCCGGTCGTCGCAGAGGAAGAGCAGCGACTTGACGATCTGGTCGAGCTCGCACCCGATCGCCGACGCGGCGTCGCGTGCGGTCGGGGTTCCCGCGGGGAACTCCTGGAGCCGCGCCTCGGCCCCTACCGCCGCGAGAAACCGTGAGAGGCGGAGCACCGGTTCCGGAACGGGCCGTGCCACCGGGCTCAGGCGTCGAGGGTGATCAGCCGTACCTCGACGAAGCCCGGGTCTGCCTCGAGCCGCTCGAGCGCGCGAGACGTGAGCGGCGTGTCCACGGTCAGCACCATCAGGGCGTTGCCGCCCGGACGGTTTCGCGAGACCGCCATCGTCGCGATGTTGATCCCCTCCTCGCCGAGGATCGTCCCGACGAGGCCGATCCGGCCGGGCCGGTCGGCGTTCACGATGAACACCATGAGCGGCTCGAGCTCGATCTCGATCTCGTAGCCGAGCGCCTGCACGAGGCGAGGGCGGTGCTCGCCGCCGATCGCCGTCCCGGCGACGACGACCTCCTGCCCGCCGGCGTGGGCGGTCACCTGGACGAGGTTCGTGAAGTCACGTGAGGCCCGGCTCGACTCCTCCCGCACCTCGATGCCCCGCTCGCGCGCGACGACGGGCGCGTTGACCTCGTTCACTGGCTCCTCGAAGCGGCCCTGGAAGGCGGCCTTGAGGCCTGCGAGGGTGAGCAGGCGGGTGTCGTGCTCGGCCAGCTCGCCGAAGTGGGCAAAGTCGAGCCGGGTCACGTTCGCGCCCGCGAGCTCGTAGGCGAGCTCCCCGAGCTTGCTCGCGAGCGGCAGGTACGGGCCGAGAAACTCGAGCTCCTCGGGAGCGACGGCGGGGACGTTCACGGCGTTCGCGGCCACCCGACCCTCGAGCGCCGCAGCCACCTGCTCGGACACGATCACGCCCGCCCGATCCTGGGCCTCGTGGGTCGAGGCTCCGAGGTGCGGGGTCAGGACGACGTTCTCGAACCGGGTCAGCGGGCCCGCGTAGGGCTCCTGCGCGAACACGTCGAGCGCCGCCGCGGCGACCTTGCCGCTCTCCAGGGCCTCGATCAACGCCTCCTCGTCGACGAGCTCGCCGCGGGCGACGTTCAACAGGCGCAGGCCGTCCTTCGCGGCCGCGAGCTGCTCGCGGCCGATCAGCCCGTGGGACTCGGCGGTGAGCGCCGTGTGCAGCGAGAGGAAGTCGGCCCCGGCAATCGCCTCCTCGAGCGTGACGGCGTGCTCGACGCCGAGCTCGCGCATCTTCTCGGGCGCGACGAAGGGATCGTAGGCGACGACCCGCATCGCGAGCCCCTTCGCCCGCCGCGCCACCTGCTGTCCGATGCGCCCGAAGCCGACGAGCGCGAGCGTCTTCTCGGCGACCTCGATCCCGGCGAAGCGCGAACGCTCCCAGCGTCCGGCGTGCAGGGCCGCCGAGGCCTGCGGGATCGACCGCGCGAGCGCGAGCAGCAGGCCGATCGTGTGCTCGGCTGCGGAGACGACGGTCGACTGAGGGGCATTGACGACGAGGATGCCCCGCTTCGTGGCCGCGGCCACGTCGACGTTGTCGACCCCGACCCCGGCGCGACCGATCACGCGCAGGCGCGGGGCACGCTCGAGGAGCTCCTTCGTGACACGGGTGGCGCTACGGACGATCAGCGCGTCGTAGGCGCCGATCGTCTGCTCGAGGTCGCTCTCGAAGTCGACGTCGACGTCGTACCGCTCCCGCAGCCGGTCGACGCCGGCGGCGGCGATCCGCTCCCGGACGAGGATCCGTGCGCGCTCGGGCTCCATGGCGTGAGCCTAGCCCAGCGGCCTCGGCCGTCGCGCCGGTGCTCGCTCAGCGCAGGAACAGGGCCACGACGGCGGTGAGGACGAGGGCGCACACGAGCCCGGCGAGCGCGAGCCGGCGGCCGAGCACGGGGTCGTCCGGACCCACGACGGCCAGCATCAGCACGAGATCACCGGGCTCGCCGACGTCCTCGGAGGCGTCCCCCTGTCCGACGAGACGGATCTCCTCGCCGTCGCCGACGCCGGGCGGTACCTCGACGAGCAGCGAGCGGCCACGCTCCAGGCGGCCGGTGCCGTCGCAGTCCACGCACGGGGTGACGATCTGCTTGCCGGATCCGCCGCAGCGACCGCAGGTGCGAAGGTGGAAGCCGCTGCCGTCGCCGGCCTCCCGGATCCGCCCTCGACCTCCGCAGGCCGGACAGGCTCGACGGGCCGTACCGGGCGCCGCACCGATCCCGTGGCACGTGTCGCAGACGTCGACCGTGGAGAAACGCACCGGGTGGGTGCCGCCGCGCGCTGCCTCCTCGACGGTGAGCTCGAGACGGAGCAGGACGTCCTCGCCGCGAGGGACCTCGCGTCCGGGGCTGCGGGTGAGGTCGTCGAACAGGCCGGCGCCCGAGCCAGGCTGAGCGGCCCCGAACCCGCCGACGCCGCGCGGCTCGAACCCGTACCGGTCGTACTGCTCGCGGGTCTCGGGCCGGGAGAGGACGTCGTACGCTTCGGCGATCTCCCGGAAGCGGTCGAGCGCGTTCGGGCTGTCGGAGACGTCGGGATGGAACTCGGCCGCGAGCAGCCGGAACGCACGGCGAACCGTCTCGCGATCGGCGTCCCTCGGTACCCCGAGGATCTCGTAGTAGTCACGGCGGGACTGTGTCGCCACGCTGGGCCCTAGGCTACAGACGGTGCCTGCCGGAGCCGTTGTCGCCGGGGGTGCCTAGGCTACGGCCGTGGAGGCTCTCCTCGCATTCGCGGCCGCGCTGCTCGCGCTCCGCCTCGCCGGTGACCTGCTCGCCCGGTGGCGGCGCGGACGGGCACCGCAGCTGGCGGCCTGGTCGGCGGCCCTCGCCGCGTACGCGGTCGCCTCGGCGGCGCTGGCGTGGGGCGCCGCCGCAGGCTGGGACGATCGGGCGTTCCGCGTCTACTACCTTTTCGGAGGCCTGGTGACCGCGGCCCTGCTCGGCGTCGGCTCGTTGCTGCTCATCGGGCGGCGCTTCGCAGGGCCGCTCGGGCTCCTGTACGCGGGGCTCGCCGCCGGTATCGCGATCGCCGTCCCCCTGACCGAGCCGGTCACCGGCACGGGGATCCCCGAGGCGCAGGAGCACCTCGCGTTCGTGCCCGCCAGGCTCGTCGCGGTGCTCGGGAACACGCTCGGCACGGTCGCGGTCGTCGTCGTCGCCCTCGCCACCCTGCGCCGGCGGCCCGTGGCGAACGGGCTGATCCTCGCCGGGGTCGCCGTCGCCGCGGCCGGGAGCGCCGCCAGCGGCCTCGGGCTGGCCGGCACGACCGCTTTCATCGCGCTCGCGGTCGTCCTCCTGTACGCGGGATTCGTGAGCGCGAGCGGCGGGAAGCTCCCGCGGTTGGGCGGTGGTGCGGGCCCTCGCGGGCCCGCGGTCGGCGGGGCGGGCCCGGCCGAGCCGGGCCCTCAGCCGCCAGGCCGGCTGCGAGACGTGTAGAGACCGGGCGAAGCCCGGCGGTCACGCTCCCGCGGCGAGAGGGCCGGATGAGATCCGGCCCCTACATCGAGGTCGTACCGCTGCGGGCGACACCCCAGCGCGCCCAGCCCGGACGGCCGCGACACGGTCGGACGCGCCGTGGGTTGGATCGTACGCACCCTGCTGCCCCGACGGTGGTGGGACGCAGGGAGGAAGCCGGCGCGCCAGCTCGACGGCCAGACGGTCGATTCGTGTGGGTTGGATCGCATCGCACCCTGCTGCCCCGACGGTGGTGGGACGCAGGAACGGAATCCCATCACGCCCTCAGCCTGACGGCCGCGAGACGGTCGGCGCTGCGGTGGCACCATCGCGCCCGATCCCGGCGATGGTCGTGGGATCCGTAGGGGCGGGATCTCATCCCGCCCGGGCCGCCTCAGCCGCCCCGAAGACGCTCCCGGAGCAGTTCGCTGACGACCTTCGCGTTCGCCGTCCCTCCGGTCGCCTTCATCACCTGCCCGACGAAGTAGCCGAGCAGACCCTCCTTGCCGCCACGGTACGCCTCGGCCTGACCGGGGTTCGCGGCGATCACCCCGTCGATGACCGGAGCGAGGGCCGCCGTGTCCGAGACGGCCTCCTGGCCCAGGTACGGGTCGGCCGAGAACCCGGGGTCGCCCGCCCTCGCGATCGCCTCGTCGAACGCCTGGCGAGGAATCCGCTCCCGCGCCTCGACGAGCTTGCCGAGCTCCGCGGGATCCACCGCGGCCGTGTCCACGCCGGCGCCTGCGAGCTGGTTCATGATCACGTTCGCGACGGCTCGACGATCGCCCGCCACTCGCTCGTACAGGTGGTCCCGTCCGCTCGTCACGAGCCCCTCGGCGAGGTCGAAGCCGACCTCCGCCTCTAGCCTGCGGATCCGCGCTGCGGGAAGCTCGGGCAGATCCCGCTCGATCTGCTCGACCAGCTCGGCCGGAGGCTCGACGGGCACGAGGTCCGGCTCCGGGAAGTACCGGTAGTCGTGGGCCTCCTCCTTCGACCGCAGCGACGTGATCCGGCCCGTTCCGGGGTCGAAGTGGAGGGTCTCCTGGACGACGTCCTCGCCGGCGTCGTAGAGCTCGATCTGGCGGCGGGCCTCGGCCTCGATCCCGTCGGCCACGAACTTGAACGAGTTCATGTTCTTGAGCTCCGTCTTCGTGCGGAAGCCGGGCTCGCCCACGCGGCGCACCGAGACGTTCGCATCGCAGCGCAGCGATCCCTTCTCCATCTCGGCGTCGGAGATCCCGAGCTCGACGACCGTCTGACGGAGCAGCCCGAGGAAGCGCCGGGCCTGCTCGCCCGAGTGGATGTCGGGCCGGGTGACGATCTCGACGAGCGGCGTGCCGCCCCGGTTGAAGTCGACGAGCGAGGTCTCGGCGCCGTGGATGCGCCCCTCGGCGCCGCCGACGTGGACGGTCTTCGCCGCGTCCTCCTCGAGATGGGCGCGGACGATGCCGACGACGTGGTCACCGTCCGGCCCCGGCACGGCGAAGCGTCCGTCGGTGCAGAAGGGCAGGTCGAACTGCGAGATCTGGTAGCCCTTGGGCAGATCGGGGTAGAAGTAGTTCTTCCGGTGGAACAGGGCCCGCGGCGCGATCGTGCAGGAGAGCGCGAGCCCGAGCCGGATCGTCCACGCGACGGCGGTGCCGTTCGGGACCGGGAGCACGCCCGGGTGCCCGAGGCAGACCGGGCAGGTCCGCGTGTTCTCGAGCTCGCCGTAGCCGTTCTCGCACCGGCAGAACATCTTTGTCCGCGTCTTCAGCTGCACGTGGATCTCGAGCCCGACGACGGTCTCCCAGGCGCTCTGCGCGGACCCGGTGGTCACGGCGGCCGCCTCGTTCATCGGAGTCGCTCCGGGACGGGATCGAAGCCGATTGCCTGTTCGAGCGCGTGCCCGATCCGAAACAGGGCGTTCTCGGCGAACTGCGGCCCGATCAGCTGCAGGCCGACCGGGAGCCCGTCGGAGAGCCCGCACGGGATGTTGAGGCCGGGGAGGCCGGCGACACACGACGGGATCGTGAGCACGTCGGCTACGTACATCGCGAGCGGGTCGGCCGTCCGCTCACCGAGATGGAACGCGACGGTCGGCGAGGTCGCGGAGAGCAGGACGTCGAACCGCTCGAACGCGGCGGCGTGCTCGTCGCGGATGATCGTCCGGACTCGCTGGGCCTGCCCGTAGTAGGCGTCGTAGTACCCGGCCGAGAGCGCGTACGTGCCGAGCATGATCCTGCGCTTCGGCTCGGCTCCGAAGCCCTCCCAGCGTGTTCGCATGTACAGGTCGGTGAGGTCGCCCTCCGTCTTGGCGCGATAGCCGAACCGCACGCCGTCGTAGCGGGCGAGGTTCGAGCTCGCCTCCGCCGGGGCGATCAGGTAGTAGCAGGGCAGACCGTAGGCGACCGACCGGGGAAGGCGGGCCTCCCCGACCTCGGCCCCGAGCCCTTCCGCCAGCTCGATCGTGCGCTCGACCGCGGCGCGCACACCTGGTTCGATCCCCTCCGCGTCGACCATCTCCCGGGGGACGCCGATCCGGACGCCTTCGAGATCGAGCGCGGTCGGCAGCTGCACCGGTACGGGGAGGTCGACCGTCGTCGAGTCGTCCCGGTCACGCCCCGCGATCAGCGAGTAGAGGAGTGCGCAGTCCCGGACGGTCTTCGTCAGGGGGCCGATCTGGTCGAGGCTCGAGGCGAACGCGATGATCCCGGAGCGCGAGACGGTGCCGTAGGTCGGCCGCAGCCCGACGAGCCCGCAGAGCGCTGCCGGCTGCTTGATCGAGCCGCCGGTGTCCGACCCGAGCGCCCACGGGGCGAGGCCGCCGGCGACGGCCGCCGCCGAGCCTCCAGACGATCCGCCCGGCACCCGTTCGGGGTCCCAGGGGTTTCGCGTCGGGCCGTAGGCCGAGTTCTCGGTCGAGGAGCCCATCGCGAACTCGTCCATGTTCACCTTCCCGAGCAGCGGCAGGCCCGCGGCCTTGCACCGCTGCGCGACGGTGGAGTCGAACACGGGCACGTAGCCCTCGAGGATCCTCGAGCCGGCCGTGGTCGGGACGCCCCTCGTGGAGATGCAGTCCTTCAGCGCGATCGGGACGCCGAGCTGATCGCCCCGGGGCTCGAGCGCCTCGCCCGTGACGTGGAGGTAGGCATGGAGCTCGGGGTCGCGCGCCTCGATCGCACCGAGGTAGGCATCGGAGAGCTCACGCCCGGACACCTCACGCCGCTCGAGCAACCCGCGGGCCTGCTCGGCCGTGAGGCGCAGCGTGTCGATCACGCCGCCTCCACGCGGGGCCACCGCGCGCCTCCACCCGATTTCATCGTAACGAGAAGCGGCGCACGAATGGGTGACCGACCGGGCCGGATGTGGAGCGAATGCGTCACGAGAGTCACCCGACGGACGGAACGCGGAACATCCCGTCGTGGGGATCCGGGGCGTTCGCGAGCGCCTCGTCGCGGGTGAGAGACGGGCGCGGAACGTCCTCGGCCCAGACGTTCACGAGGTCGAGCGGGTGCGAGGTCGGCTCGACGGCGTGGAGGTCGAGCTCGGCGACCTTGCCGACGGCATCGAGGATGGCGCCGAGCTCGGCCTGGACGGTCGGAATCTCGGCCTCCGGGATCTCGAGGCGCGCAAGGCGCGCGACGTGGGTGACGTCCTCGCGGGTGATCGTCATGGCGGCAGTCTAGTGCCCGCCTGCCCGCCGGCTCTCGGTGAACCCGTACGTGCGGCGGGCCCCATTGCGGGGCCCGCCGTCACCCCGGGGTCAAGGTGATCCGACCGCCTGGACGTTCGCGGCCTGGAGCCCCTTGGGGCCCTCGACGATCTCGAACGCGACCCTCTGTCCCTCCCTGAGGCTCTTGTAGCCGTCCATCGTGATCGCGCTGAAGTGCACGAATACGTCCTTGTCCTTCGCTTCGTCCTCACCCTCGTCCCGCGCGATGAAGCCGTATCCCTTCTCGTTGGAGAACCACTTGACGGTGCCCTCTGCCACGACCCCTACCTCCTCACGCACTGCAGACCGCCTCCGCTCACCTTCACTACCGCTTAACGCGGCGTGCGGCACCATACCGCCCCGGGAGGGGCGATTTCAAGTCGCGCGACCCGATGGTTTCGTTAGACGGCGGCGGCGAGCTCGGCCTGGCGGCGAGCAGCTCGCATCGTATTGCGAAGTAGCGCTGCGATCGTCATCGGCCCGACGCCGCCCGGGACGGGCGTGAGCAGGCCCGCGACGTCGGCCACGTCCTCGGCCACGTCGCCGACGAGCTTGCCGTCGACGCGGTTGATCCCGACGTCGATCACACACGCGCCCGGCTTCACCATCTCCCTCGTAATCGCCCGTGCCTTGCCGATGGCGGCCACGAGCACATCGGCCCCACGCGTGAGCTCGGGAAGCTCGCGGGTGCGGCTGTGGCAGATCGTGACCGTGGCGTGGCGCTGGAGAAGCAGCAGCGAGATCGGCTTTCCGACGATGTTCGAGCGGCCGACCACGACGGCCTGGGCACCCTGCAGCGGAACGTCGTACTCGTCGAGGATCTCCATGATCCCGGCGGGGGTCGCCGGCAGGAGGATCCCGCTGCCCTGCAGGAGCAGACCTGCGTTCAGCGGATGGAAGCCGTCGACGTCCTTCACGGGGTCGATCGCCCGGATCACCCTGTCCTCGTCGATGTGATCCGGGAGCGGCAGCTGGCAGAGGATCCCGGTGACGCTCGGGTCGGCGTTCAGCTCGGCGACGAGCTCGAGCAGCTCCTGCTCGCTCGTCGCGGCCGGCAGCTCGTGGTGGATCGACTCGATCCCGGCTTCGGTGCACGCCTGCCGCTTGTTGCGGACGTATACGGCGGACGCGGGATCGTCTCCGACGAGGACGGTCGCGAGACCGACCGGACGTCCGAGGGCAGCCACTTCCTGCGCCACCTCACCCCGCACCTTCGCGGACAGCGCCTTCCCGTCCATGAGCGTCGCAGGCATCGGGCCGGGAGCCTAGCCGACGACCACGGTGTCGGTCGTGACCGGCTCGAGCGGGCGGTCGCGCCCGTCCCGGTCGACCGCGGCGATCGAGTCCACGACGTCCATCCCCGAGCTGACACGGCCGAACACGGTGTGCTTGCCGTCGAGCCAGGAGCACTCGTCGGCGGTGACGATGAAGTACTGGCTGCCGTTCGTGTTCGGGCCGCGATTCGCCATCGCGATGGCGCCGCGGACGACGGGATGCCCGCTCCGCTCGTCCTCGAACTCGTACCCGGGCCCGCCGGTGCCGTCGCCTGTCGGGCAGCCGCCCTGGATCATGAAGTCCGGGATCACCCGGTGGAACGTGAGGCCGTCGTAGTAGCCCTTGCCGGCGAGCTCGACGAAGTTCGCGACGGTCTTCGGCGCGTCCTCCTCGAACAGCTCCAGCTCGATGACGCCCTTGCTTGAGTTGATCGTGGCGTTGGTCATACCTGCACGCTAGCCGACGGCCCGCAAGGTGCGCGTCAGCGCGCCGCGCAGCGGCCGGCAAAGCCCGCCGCGAAGCACCGCGGCCCGAAGGGCCGCACAAAGAAGCGCGACGGCGGCCAACCACGAAGCACCACGACCCTAGGCCGCGCGGAACGCGCCACATCGGCGGCAAGAGCGGCCGGCCCCGCCGCACCGCTCATGCCATCGTCCCGCCCGGGTACTGTCCGCGTACGCAACCGGGAGCCGGGATCCGCAAGGCCCGCTCCGGCCCTCTCCACCGGGCCAGGCGTTTGCGTGGGTTCATCGCCCTCTTCGTGGCATGCGCGTGCTGCCTGCTCGTTCCCACCGCCGCGTCCGCGTTCGGGACGATCTACGCACCGAACGGGTACGGGTTGCTACCAGCGCAGAACGCCGAGCACGAGAGGATCACCCGGCACGCGCTCCGGTGCGCCGGACCGGTCACGAACGCCTGCTTCGAGGACGATCCGCGGTACTTCAGCTCGCTCGACAACCTCGCGGGCGCGTTCGGGATGTTCGGCGCGGTCGGCCAGCCCGATCGCCCCGGCGCCGGCCTCGACCGCGACGAGTACCACTGCGACAACGGCGACTACCTCGACGTTCCCGGCTACCACCAGACAGAGGAGCAGGCGGGCGCCCAGATCCGGGGGTGCCGGGCGCTGATGTGGCGGGCGTTGAACCATGCCGCGACCCGGGCGCTCGGCATCGTCGATGCCGACGGTGACCTCGTCCCGTCGGAGGTGGTGCTGCCGACGGAGAGCTGCGGGTACGCGGGCTACAGCGCAGCGCTCGACTTCCCTGCCCCGTCGGGATCGGCCAAGTGCGCCGCGCTCCAGGCCCTCGGGATCCTCCTGCACGCGGCCCAGGACTTCTACTCCCACACGAACTGGGTGGACACCGCATCGCACGAGCGGCACGAGCCTCTACCCGGGGAGATCGCAGCGCCGACCAATCCGCCCGGGCTCGAGCGTCGCAAGCCCGCGGCCTACATCGGCCTCGCGACCGCGAAGGCACCTCCCTTCCCGGACGGCCTCATCAGCGGCTGTTTCGGAAAGCTCCCGCCGAGCTTCGCGGGTGCGTTCGGGCTCCCGGAGGCGAACTGGTGCAACTACGAGGTCGGCGGAGCCGAACGCCGCGCCGTGAAGCACGAGATGCTGAAGAAAGACCACGGCGTCCTCCCGGCGGAGGGCTCCCTGAACGGTCAGACGCTTCTCGGCCTGACATCGCGCGGCGTGGTCGTCGCGCGCGACGGGACCGGGGACAACTTCTCGTGGGCCGTCCGCGTCGCCGTCGCCGACACGATGGTCAAGTGGGTCCGGCTGAAGGCACGAATCCGCGCCTTCGCGAAGGCGCGCTGGGGCACGGTGAAAGGCACGAAGCGCGCGAGAACGGTGATCTGCGCGCTCGTCCACGACGACCCGATGAGGAGCTGCGGGAAGGTGGCGCTTCCCGACCTCGCAGGGCAATGGGTCGGCCAGGACGGCGGACGCTTCACCCTGAACCAGGCACGGGGATCGACCACCGTCACCTGGGAAGCCTGCTCCGCCGACGGGGGGCTGACCTGGCAGCACGACTTCGTCGGGACGATCCGCGGGGGCGGCCGCTATCTCGTCGGCCACTTCCGTGACGAGCCGCCCGGCACCTACCTGGCCGAGGGCGACCTCGTGCTGCGGATCGAGAGCGGCGGCCGGCTCGTCTGGGTCGACCGGGCCACGATCGACGGGGTGACGTACACGTCGTTCCCGACGCTGACCCGCACGTGGACGAGGGCGAGTCACGCCGGTTGCCCGAGCCAGGGCTCGAGCGGCGGCGTCTTCAGGATCACGGGCGTCGAGCTGCCCCCCGCGGTCGACCGCAACGGCGCGGCGGGCGATCTCTCTGTCACCTGGGCCGGCGCCGCGACCTTCCCGGTCACGATGACCTACGCGCCCGACTCCTGCCCGCCCGGGCTCGGCTGTGCGACCGTGAGCAGGACGTTCACGGTCTCGTCGAATCCGCTCGTGGGCGAAGGTGCGGTCTGGTGTGAAGGCAGCGGGTTTCCGAGCCCGCAGCCGTTCGACTACTCGGTGAGCCTCACCGACGCATCCGGCCGCCGGACGGAGCGGGTGAACGCCGACTTCAACTGCCTCTGAGGCAGACGAGCACGTCCTCGAAGAACTCGCCCGCCCGGCGGCCCGTGCGGCGGTTGACGTGCCGCGTCGATCGCTCGACGAGCCGCAGGCCGACCCGGTCGAGGATCTCCGGATACAGGTCGCGGGAGTCGTTGACGACGATGACGACCGGAGCGCCCGAGGGAAGCTGCCCGGAGACATTGGAGAGCGCCGCCACCATCCCGCCGACGTACGCACGGACCGCCGCCCGCGTTCGGCCATGCGCGGCCGCTCCGATCTCCTCGACGCGCCGGTCGGGCAGGCCGAGCAGCTCGTAGGCGTAGCGATGCTGCTCGTGGTAGTCGATCAGCCCGGGATAGGGCGGCGACGTGATGACACCCGCCGGTCGCAGGGGCAGCTCCAGACGGCACACGTCGCCGTGGAGGATCTCGACCCGGCGCTCGGTGCGGAGCACGGAGAAGGAGCGCAGCCGCCGGACGGTGTCGTCGGTGTAGCGGCGCAGGAACTTCGCGGCCTCGCCGACCGGCCGGCACTCCCGCCTGTGCTTGTGGCAGCGATACGGCCCGGTCACGGGCTCGGCCGGGAAGTCGAGGTCGTAATGCGGCGTCAGCCTGGCCGATCTCGCAGCGCGCGAGAGGACGACCCGGGCGACGTCGCGCTGCTCGGCGGTCAGCCTGTCGGCCTCGTCACGGTAGGCGAGCAGCTCGCCGAGAGCCCGGTCTGCATACCAGCGCCGTGTCCACGCCGATGCCCGGTCGACGGGGGCGGGCCCGCGACGTCTCGCCTGCTCGAGCGACCCGCGGAGGGCGAGCTCGAGCTTCCCGAGCGAGTGCTCGGCCGTCTTCACCCTGGCGAGCAGGCAGTTGAACGCAGAGATGTCGCACCCGATCGCATCGCAGCCGAACGCGTTCGCCTCGACGAGGGTGGTACCCGAGCCGCAGAACGGATCGAGCACGCAGTCACCCGGCGAGAAGAGCCGTCGCAGGAAGACCTCGACGAGCTGCGGGACGAACTTGCCGAGGTACGGGTGGAGCGCGTGGACGTGCTTCGTCCGCTCGGCCTGGGGCAGCTCGCCCTCCGACCAGGACAGCTCGAGGTCCATCGCTTGGTAGAGCGTCTCCTGGGTCCGGCCGGCCACCGGCAGGAGTCTAGGATCTGTGCCTGACGGCTCCGCAGTCACCGGGCGATCCGGGGCGGCGATCCCGCTCGGCACCGCTCGCGCTCACCCGTCCGGATGACGCGGGCTGCCGCTTGTGCGTAGCGCGGGAACCCCGCGACGAGGGATGCACCGTCACCCTGCTCCGTGTCGATGTCGTCCGTACACGATCGATGGGGGAAGACAGGACCCGACCTCTTGACCGCCGAGACACGATTCGAGGGCGACGACCACGGAGAGGCGCTGCGCCTCCGACTTGCGACGGAGCTTCGCGACGACCTCGTCGAGCGCGCGGTCTCACTCCCGCTCGGATCTCAGCCGGCTCTCGTTCGCGTCGCCCACCTGTGTCAGCTCCGGGGGGCGAGCATCTCGCAGATCGCGCGCATGGCGGCCGCCGATCCCAGCTTCGCCGCCACCCTGCTGCGAATCGCGAACAGCGCCGCATCCGCGAGCCGCTACCCGATTGCCGACCTCCGGACCGCGGTCACGCGGCTCGGCACACGCATGGTCGGCATGCTCGCGGTCGCCGCTCCGACGCTGCGCCTGCTCGCCGCGCCGCAGGACGAGCTCTCGGACGTACGGCGGGAGATCCACCGGCACTCGATTCGCGTCGGTGTGGTCGCCCGGGAGATCTCTCCCGGCAGCATCCATGCCGAGACGGCGCTCGCCGCCGGGCTCGTCCACAACGTGGGACTCGGCGTCCTCTCGCTCTACGCGCCGATCGGGCTGCGGCGCACGCTCGCGGCCTCGGCTCCCGGGCTCCCGCTCTGGGCTCTCGAGCAGGAGGTCTTCGGATTCAGCCACGCCGAGCTCGGCGGGCTCCTCGCGCGCGAGTGGCGGTACCCCGACTTTCTCGTCGGCGCAATCGAGGAGCACGACGCCGAGCAGCCGGAGAGCCCACTGGCGGCGCTCGTCCAGATCGCCGACCTGCTCGTTCGTGAGAGCGGCGTCGGCGTCGAGCCCCCGATGGAGATCAGGACGGAGGTAGCCCGGATGGCCCGGCTCGTACCCGACCAGGTGTACGAGCGGACACGGTGGCTGCTCTCGGTCGCTCCGGAGCGCACTGAGGCCGAAGCGGCGCTGCGCCCGGACGAGCTCTCGGCCGTCCAGCTCATCCGCGCGTTCGACGAGCTCGAGCGCGCCGCCTGACGGCACCAGGCCCGGACCCGATCACGGCGATTCGGACTCCGGCCGCATAGGCTGTCGCCCGTGCACGAGCTCGACATCTCCGTTCCGCTGCGCCCCGAGATGCCGGTCTGGGGCGACGCGCGGATCGAGATCGAGCAGACGCACGCGATCGCCGACGGCGACGTCGTGAACATGAGCCGGATCGCGTTCTGCGTGCACACCGGGACGCACGTCGACGCCCCGCGGCACTTCGTCGACGGCGCGCCTGGCCTCGACGAGATCCCGCTCTCGCGCTGGAGCGGCGACGCGCTCGTCGTCGACGCGACCGTCGCGGAGCGGCGCATCGACGGCGAGCTCCTTCGCTCGCTGGTACCGCCCGGGACCGAGCGCGTCCTGCTGAAGACCCGGAGCGCCGCGCTCTGGGACCTCGACCGGTTCTCGACCGACTACGTCTGTCTCGACTCATCCGGTGCGAGCGCGGCGGTCGCGCTCGGGATCCGCCTCGCCGGGATCGACTACCTCACGATCGGCGACGAGGACGCACACCGGATCCTCTTTCGCGCGGGGATCGTTGCTCTCGAGGGGCTCGACATGCGTGCCGTCACTCCGGGCCCGTACCGGCTCACGTGCCTGCCGCTCCACCTCCCCGGTGCCGACGGCGCCCCCGCCCGGGCCGTGCTCGGGCCGCGCTAGCCGCGCTGCTCCGGCGTCACATCGCGCAGCCGCGTCTTCTGGACCTTGCCGAGCTCGTTGCGGGGAAGTGCGGCGAGGAACCGCACCGTCCTCGGGCGCTTGTGCGGTGTGAGCAGGCGGGCGACCTGGTCGGCGAGCTCCGCCTCCGAGACGGTCGCTCCCGGAGCGAGCACGACCCAGGCCACGATCCGCTCTCCGAGGTCGTTGTCCGGCTCGCCCGTCACGGCCGCCTCGGCGACCGCGGGATGCTCGAGCAGCGCACCCTCCACCTCGCCCGCGCCGACCCGGTAGCCGCCCGTCTTGATCAGGTCGGTGGAGCGGCGGCCGACGATCCGGACGAACCCGTCCGGCGTGCGCGTCGCGAGGTCGCCCGTGGCGAACCAGCCACCCTCTCGCAGAGCCGCCCCGGTCGCGTCGGGGCGGTTGAGGTAGCCGAGAAACAGGTTCGGCCCCCGCACCTGGATCTCCCCGATCGTCTCGCCGTCGGCGGCCTCGAGCACGGCACCGGCGTCGTCGACGAGGCGAAGCTCGACCCCGGGGAGCGGCGGGCCGACCGAGCCCGCACGCCGCTCGCCGGAGCAGTGCGTGGAGCAGTTCATGAGCGTCTCGGTCATCCCGTACCGCTCGACCACGCGCTGACCGCAGAGCCGCTCGAGTCGCTCGTGCTCGCGGGCGGGGAGGGCCGCCGAGCCGGAGACGAGCAGCCGGGACCGCCGGAGCGCACCGGCGATGCCGGCGTCCGCCTCCATGGCCTCGGCGAGGCGGTGGTACATGGTGGGAACGGCGAACAGCATCGTTCCCCCGCCGTCCAGGGCCTTCGCCACGGCTTCCGGGGAGAAGTGCCCGACGTGCACGACGCGACAGCCGATGCGTGCCGGACCGAGCGTACCGAGCACGAGGCCGTGGGCGTGAAACAGCGGGAGCCCGTGGACGAGCACGTCGGCCGCAGTCCACTCCCACACGGACGCGAGCGCATCGAGGTTCGCGGCAAGGGCGCGCCGCGGCAGCACCGCGCCCTTGGGCAGGCCCGTCGTCCCCGACGTGTAGAGAACGAGCGCGGGGGTCTCGGGAAGCGGCTCGGCAGGCCAGGCAGCATCGCTCCGGGCCTCGACGTGCACGTCGACCCGCGGCAGCGCGGCGAGCGGGGGCGGCAGCTCGGCCCCCGGCGCCGCGAGCACGAGGGTCGGCTCGCTGTCGGCGACGACGTGGCCGAGCTCGCGCTCCCCGGCCTTCGGGTTGACGGGCACGACCGCGACCCCCGCTGCGAGCCCGGTCAGCACGCCGACCGCGGTCTCGAGCTCGGTCGTCGCGTGGACTGCGATGCGGGACGCGCCCTGGAGGTGTGGGACGTGCGCGGCGACGGCCGCCCGCAGCTCGGGGAGACCGAGCGCGCGCTCGCCGAACCGGAACGACACCGGCGCGGCCGGGTCGAGCAGCGCCGGGAACAGCGCCTCGTTCACGTGCGCAAGCGTAACGTCCGCGTTCGAGCGGGGCTCGCGACGTGTGGTCGTGCGCGCCCTCGAGGGGACGGCCGCCCGCCACCGCCCGCGAGAAGCTCAGTCGAGGTTGAGCCGCGAGCTCCAGCCGACCGCGCCGGCGAACTCGAGCTCGCCGCGGGCCCATGCGCGCAGGATGCGCCTGCGCCGCCATCGCCGTACGAGGAACATGACGAACGTGTACGCGGCGCGACCCGGGAATCCTGCCGCGGGGTGGGCCGGGCGCCGGCCGGGCGGCCCGCGAGAATGCGCCCGTGGACACCGAACGGGAGAAGCGGCTTGCGGCGGAGGCGGCGGCTGCGCTCGTTGCGGACGGGATGACGGTCGGGCTCGGTACCGGGTCGACGGTGGCCCACCTCCTCCCCGCTCTGGCCGCCCGGAGCCTCTCGCTCCGATGCGTCGCAACGTCGCCGGCCACGGAACGAGCCGCGCGGTCGCTCGGACTGGCGATCGAGCCGTTCGAGGGGATCGACCGCATCGAGATCGCGATCGACGGAGCCGACCAGATCGCCCCCGACGGTTGGCTCGTAAAGGGGGGCGGCGGCGCCCACACGCGCGAGAAGGTCGTCGCCGCGACCGCCGACCGCTTCATCGTGATCGCCGACTCGAGCAAGCTCGTCGGCGCGCTGGGCCCGCCCGTTCCGGTCGAGCTGCTCGCCTACGGGCTCGCGGCCACCCTGCGCGCGCTCGCACCCGTGCGCCTTCGCGACGGCCCGGCGAGCCCCGACGGAGGCGTGATCGCCGACTACCTCGGCCCGCTCGGAGATCCTGCTGTCGTCGCGGCACAGCTGTCGGCGACGCCCGGCGTCGTCGAGCACGGCCTGTTCCCCGCGGCGATGGTCGACGAGATCCTCGTCGGTCGCGGCGACCGCGTGGAGCGGCTCGACGTGAGGGCGGGATGAGGCTCGGCGCGATGCCTTCGGGCGCTTCGATCCCCGTTGGTACAGTCGCCGTGGATGGCGATCGCACCGCGCACGATCGATGAACTGCACGGCGAGCTCGCGGGCGCCCTGGGCGAGGATCAGGTCGCGCGCACGGACGCGGTACGGGAGCAGCACGGTCACGACGAGTCGTGGCACCCGTCGGCCCCGCCCGATCTCGTAGCCTTCCCGCGCTCGACCGACGACGTCGTCGCCGTCGTCGAGCGCTGTGCGGCCGCGCGCGTCCCCGTCGTCCCGTTCGGCGTCGGCACCGCGCTCGAGGGGCACGTCGCGGCGCTCGCGGGCGGTGTCTGCCTCGACCTTCGCGGGATGAGCCGGATCCTCCGGGTCAGCGTCGAGGACATGGACGCGACCGTGGAGGCGGGCGTGACACGCAAGCAGCTCGAGGCCCACGTGCGCCCACACGGCGTCTTCTTCCCCGTCGACCCGGGCGCCGACGCGACGATCGGCGGCATGGCGGCGACCGGAGCCTCGGGGACGACGGCGGTGCGCTACGGGACGATGCGCGAGAACGTGCTCTCGCTGACGATCGTGACCCCTCAGGGGCGCGTCGTGCGCACCCGTTCACGCGCTCGCAAGTCCTCCGCCGGCTACGACCTCACCCATCTGCTGATCGGATCGGAGGGCACGCTCGGCGTCATCACCGAGGTCACGCTGCGGCTACACCCGACGCCGGAGGCCGTCTCGGCAGCCGTCTGCCCGTTTCCGAGCCTCGAGGCTGCGGTGACCTGCGTGATCCGCACGATCCAGCTGGGTGTCCCGATCGCCCGGATCGAGCTGCTCGACGAGATTCAGATGGAGGCCGTCAACCGGCGTGCCGGCCTCGACTACCCGACCGTGCCGACGCTGTTCCTCGAGTTCCACGGGAGCGAGGCCGGCGTGGTCGAGCAGGTCGAGGTCGTGCGGGAGCTCGCCGCTGACCTCGGCGCGCGAGACCTGGTCTGGACAACAGCCGAGGAGGACCGGCGGCGGCTCTGGGAGGCACGCCATTCGGCCTACGATGCCAACCTGGCCCTGCGCCCGGGCGCGAAGGCCTTCACGACCGACGTGTGCGTGCCGATCTCCCGGCTCGCCGAGTGCATTCTCGAGACGCGGCGCGACATCGACGGCTCCGGCCTGATCGCCCCGATCGTCGGTCACGTCGGCGACGGGAACTTCCACGTCTGCTACCTGATCGACCCCGACGACGGGGACGAGCTCGAGCGGGTCGAGGAGCTGAACGAGCGCATGGTGCGCAGGGCGCTCGCGCTCGGCGGCACGTGCACCGGCGAGCACGGCGTCGGCTACGGGAAGTCGCGGTTCCTGCCCCTCGAGCACGGCGAGGACGGTGTCGAGCTGATGCGGGCGATCAAGGACGCGTTCGACCCCGACGGGATCATGAATCCCGGCAAGGTCCTGCCCCCACGCTGAGGGGTGAGCGAGCTCAGCGCTTGCGGCGGGCCTGCTTGGCGGTCGCCCGGCGCATCTCGCGGCTCATCTGTCCAGGCTGCGGCGCGGGCAGCTCCCCCTTCATCGCCGCCTGCATGAGCGGAACCCGCTGCTCCTCGGGAATCTGGCGCAGCATCGCCTGGAGCTGCTGCATCTCGGGCGGGAGCTTCGCCTTCGGGGTGCGGTCGATCGCCTTCAGCATGCCCTTCAGGTAGAGCTTCCCGAGCACGGGCGTGCGGGCGAGGAGCTTTGCGAGTCGCTGGCGCATCGCGTGCAGTCTACGGACCGGCCGCGGCGCGGTCGGCGAGGATCGTCGAGCGCTGCGCGGCGACCCTCCCGGCGGGGATCGACGTGTCGCCGGCGAGCAGGCGCGCTAGCGGGTCGGCCTTGTCGGCGCCGGTCACGAGCCAGAGCACGCGCGCCGCCCGGGCGAGCGCAGGGTAGGTGAGGGTCATGCGCCGGTGCCCTCGGTAGGGGCCGGTGAGGGCGACGAGCCGGTCGGCGACGGCGAGCACCGGGTCTCCGGGGACGAGCGACGCGGTGTGCCCGTCATCGCCGAGGCCGAGGTGAGCGAGATCGAAGCGCTCGGGCAGCGATCCCGCGTACGCGGCGGCCGCGTCCTCGGGATCGGGGTCGGTGACCGGCATCGACCGGACGTCGGCAGGCGCCCCCGCGAGGGCGGCCCGCAGCGCAACGAGGTTGCGAGCCTCGTCCCCGTCCGGAGCGATCCGTTCGTCGACCTGGAACAGCACCGTGCGCTCCCACGGCATCGGTGCGTCGCGCAGGCGGCCGAACATCGCCCACGGGGTCGTTCCGCCGCTGACCGCAAGGGTGAACGACCCGCGTGCGGCGATCGCCGAGCCCGCGATCTGGACGACGAGCTCGGCTCCCCTGGCGGCGACGGCTCCGGCGTCCGGGAGAATCTCGAGCTCGTGTCTCATCCGGCACTCCTGGCCGCGACGAGCTCGTCGGACTGCTCGGGTGGCAGGCGACGAACAGCCTCCCGGAACGTGACGCCGGACATGCGACCCAGCCTCGGCCGAACCCAAGCGACGACGAGCTCCGGCCGCTTCCGGCTCGTGTCCCGGAGCACCCAGCCGATCGCCTTGCGGATGAAGAGCTCCTTCTCGCCGAGCATCCCATCCGCGTAGCGTCCGAACCGCTCGAAGTCGCCGTCTCCGCGGCGGAGCGGCAGGAGCAGGGCCAGCAGGGCAGACCGGCGGACCCAGAAGTCCGGGTCGACCGCCCACCGGTCGAGCTCGCGGGTGAGCTTCGGGCACCCCTCGACGAGCGGCCCGGTCACCGATGCGGCGAGCCCGTCCACGAGCGCCCACGTGCGGGCTTCGCGGATCAGCCGCTCGAGGAGGGGGAGGTCGGCCGGCATGAGCAGATCGCCGCGCAGCTCGAGGAGCGCGACCGAGGCCATGCGGCACTCGTGCACCGAGAGGCCCCAGAGCTCCTCGACCGCGGTGACCAGCCCGGCGTGGTCGAGCGCCCGGTCGGCCACGGCCGCCTTCACGATCGAGCGGATCCTCGGAACGGTGACGCCACAGTGCTCGAGGTCGCTCTTCAGGTACGCCTTCTCCTTGACCGCCCGCACGGGATCCGCGGCCGCGCGGAGCTTCGAATCGATCGTCGTCGCGAGGGAGCGCACGGCCACATCATGCAGGCGGAAGACACAGGGTCGGCCCGCAGAGGGTTGCCCGCCACGCCCCGCCGAGAGCACCTGGGGTCGCACAGGCAGGTGGGGTCAGACCTTGCAGCGCAACACGCGGGGGCGGCTCCTGAGCGGGAGAAGACCGTCGGGATCCAGCTTCTGCAGCCATGAGGACACGACGGGACGCCGATCCGTCGTGACTTCGCTTGTTTGCATTGCAAGATCTGACCCCGGGCCGTCCCCCGGCCGTCCCCCGGGGCCGCGGGGACCGAGCGCTGACCGCGGGGCCGTAACCTCCGGCCCGTGCCGAGGAGCGACGGCCGATCGGCCGTGCCGAGTCAGCCCTTCTCGGCGTGCCCGCCGAACTCGGCCCGCATCGCCGAGAGCACCTGGTTTGCGAACGTCGCCTCGCCGCGCGACTCGAAGCGGTCGTAGAGCGCGGCGGTCAGGACGTGCGCCGGTACGCCGACGTCGACCGCTGCGTGGGCCGTCCAGCGCCCCTCTCCGGAGTCGGAGACCCTGCCGCCGAACTCCTCGAGCGTCGGTGATCGTGCGAGCGCGTCGGCGGTCAGGTCGAGGAGCCACGAGGCGACGACCGAGCCGCGCCGCCAGAGCTCGGCGACCGCGGGGATGTCGAGGTCGTACCGGTAGTGCTCGGGATCGCGAAGCGGGGCGGTCTCGGCGTCGATCTCGCGTTCGGCGCTACCGGCGTTCGCATGCCTGAGGATGTTCAACCCCTCTGCGTAGGCGGCCATCAGCCCGTACTCGATCCCGTTGTGCACCATCTTCACGAAGTGGCCGGCGCCGCTCGGCCCGCAGTGGAGGTAGCCGCGCTCGGCCGTCGATACCTCGCCGGCCCGCGACGGCGTCCGCGGCGCCGCCTCGAGGCCCGGCGCGAGCGTCTCGAAGATCGGGTCGAGCCTGGCCACGGCCCCGGTATCCCCTCCGATCATCAGGCAGTACCCACGCTCGAGCCCGAAGATACCGCCCGAGGTCCCGACGTCGAGGTAGTGGAGCCCCTTTCCGCCGAGGCGCCGGGCGCGCTCGAGGTCGTCGCGGTAGTAGCTGTTTCCGCCGTCGACGATCGTGTCGCCGGGCGCCAGGAGCGGCTCGAGCGCCTCGATCGTCGCATCGACGTGCCCTGCCGGGATCATGATCCACACCGCGCGCGGCGGGCGCAGCCCCTCGACGAGATCCTCGAGCGAGCCGGCGGCCGTGGCCCCCTCGGCGGCGAGGTCGTCGACGGGCTCGCGGGCACGGTCGTAGACGACGACCTCGTGACCGTCGCGGATCAGCCGGCGGCTGAGGCTCGCTCCCATCCGGCCGAGGCCGATCATGCCGAGCTGCATGGGCCTGCTCGTTGCCATCTGCGTGTCGATCCTTTCTCTCAGCCGCTCCTGAGGCGCCGGTAGCGGCGGATGAGCGCGGTCGTCGAGCTGTCGTGTGTCGATTCCGGCGACCGGGAGGCAGAGAGCTCGGGGACGATCCGGTTCGCGAGCGCCTTCCCCAGCTCGACACCCCACTGGTCGAACGAGTTGATCGACCAGATCGCGCCCTGGGTGAACACCATGTGCTCGTACAGCGCGACGAGCTTCCCGAGCGCCGCTGGCGTGAGCCGCTCGAGCATGATCGTCGTCGACGGACGGTTCCCCGGGAAGGCCCGGTGCCGGACGAGCGGCTCGGGAATCCCCTCCGCACGGGCCTCGTCGCACGTCTTCCCGAACGCGAGGGCCTCGCTCTGGGCGATCAGGTTCGCGGTCAGCAGGTCGTGGTGAGCGCCGAGCGGGTTGAGCGACTGCGCGAAGCCGATGAAGTCGCAGGGAACGAGCGGGGTTCCCTGGTGGAGCAGCTGGTAGAAGCTGTGCTGGCCGTTCGTGCCCGGCTCGCCCCAGTAGACGGGGCCGGTGGGGTAGTCGACCGGCCGTGAGTCGAGCGTCACCGACTTCCCGTTCGACTCCATCGTCAGCTGCTGGAGGTAGGCGGGGAACCGGTCGAGGTACTGGTCGTACGGCAGGACTGCGACCGAGCCGGCCCCGAGAAGCCCGGTGTTCCAGATTCCGAGCAGCGCCATCAGCACCGGGAGGTTGCGCTCGAGCGGCGCCGTCCGGAAGTGCTCGTCCAGCGCGTGGAAGCCGGCGAGCAGCTCCCCGAACCGCTCGGGCCCGATCGCCAGCATCGTCGAGAGGCCGATCGCCGAGTCCAGCGAGTAGCGCCCGCCGACCCAGTCCCAGAAGCCGAACATGTTCGCGGTGTCGATCCCGAAGGCCGCGACCTCGCCGGCGTTCGTCGAGACGGCCACGAAGTGGCTCGCGATCGCCGCCTCGTCCCCGAGCGCGGCCAGGATCCACTCGCGGGCCGTCCGCGCGTTCGTCATCGTCTCGAGCGTCGTGAACGTCTTCGACGAGACGACGAACAGCGTCTCCTGCGGGTCGAGATCCCGCGTCGCCTCGGCGAAGTCCGTCCCGTCGACGTTCGACACGAACCGGAACGTGAGCTCGCGCCGGCTGTAGTGGCGCAGCGCCCGGTAGGCCATCACCGGCCCGAGGTCAGAGCCGCCGATCCCGATGTTGACGACGGCCCGGATCGGTCTCCCCGTGTGGCCCGTCCACGTTCCCGAGCACACCCGCTCGCAGAAGGCTGCCATGCGGTCGAGCACCTCGTGGACATCCCGGACGGCGTCGCGGCCGTCGACGATCAGGCTCTCGCCCCGCGGCTTGCGGAGCGCGACGTGCAGCACGGCGCGCCCCTCGGTGACGTTGATCGGCTTCCCCGCGAACATCGCATCGCGGCGCTCTGCGACGCCCGACTCGCCGGCGAGCGCGACGAGGAGCCCGAGCGTCTCGTCCGTGACCCGCTGCTTCGAGTAGTCGAGGTAGACGCCCTCGGCCTCGGCCACGAGCCGTTCCCCCCGGCTCGGGTCGGCCGCGAACAGCTCGCGCAGGTGGACGTCCGCGAGCTCGCCGCGATGGCGTTCGAGCGCCTTCCAGGCGGCGCGTTCCCGCAGCGGTGCCGGCAGCCCCTCGCTCATGCGCGTGCCGTCAACGGTACCGGTCGGGCCGATCGCTTCGCCCGGTCGGCCTCAGCGCACGGTGAGCTTCGCGCAGCTCTCGGTGCTCCGGTTGTCCTTCCCGTCGAAGGCAACGACGCACCAGCGGTACACGCCCGCGGGCCTCGGCGCCCTGACCGAGATCGACCCCGGCCCCGCCGGACCGAGCTTCGTGGCGTAGGTCTTCAGCCGCTTCCCGCTCGCCCGGTAGATCGTGATCTCCTCACCAGTCTCGCTCTTGTTGTCGGCGGTCGTGTAGCGCAGGCGTACGTTCTTGCCCGCGACGGCCTTCGCGCTCCGGGCCTTCGCGTTCGGCGCCGTCGCGTCGCAGGACGGATCGACCTGGAAGGCGCCGATCCGTGTCCGCCAGCCCCGGACCGAGACCTCCGCGTAGTACTCCTGCGTGTACCAGAACGTGCAGTCGTCCAGGGGATCGACGGTGAGCGAGCTGTAGTCCCCCCAGCGCGCGGCGGGGTGGGTCTGCGCGCCGGATCCCTCGACGAGCGAGCCCTCCCCCAGCGTCAGCTCGCCGGCCGAGTCTCCCGCGAGACGACCGGTATAGCGCACCGACGGGTACAGGTCGGTGCCGGACACCGAGTAGCCAAGCCCGAGGTTCCCGTTGCCGTCCATCGCGACCGATCCCATCCAACGGTGATCTCCGCCCGGGGCGAACGTCCCCTGCTGGTAGAGGACGGGCGTGCGCGGATTCCGGATCTCGTACCAGCGCACCCCCGCCCGGTCGCCTCCCGCGTCGACCGTGTGATTGACGACGAGCGATTCGTGGTCGCCGAGGTTGCGGTAGGCGAGCCGGTTCATCAGCCTGTCCGAGAGCGCGTCGAGGCGCGCGAACGTCCCCTTCTGCGGAACACAGGGGTCGAAGTCGCACAGGTACGGGTCGTATGCCGCCGTCGGCAGGACCACGGGGCCCGACCAGGTCGCCGACGGCGTCTCGCCCCACTCGACGTGGAACCGGTACAGGCGGAGCTCGGGCTTCCAGCCGGCACTCGTGCTCACGCCGAGCTGCACGTAGGTGTTCGGCGCACCCGCGGGCGGTAGCCGCTCGCCGTCGAGGTCGGACGGGAGCAGGCTCATGCGGACCTCGTCGGTGAAGGGGAGGTCGACCGAGAGCATCCGCGCGCCGGGATCGCCGGCGAGCATGCGGTCGCGCTCCACCGCCACGGCGGCAGCACCGTCGAACCATCCCGAGCCGTCGGCCCCGTAGGCGAACTCGTTGAACGCCAGGTAGTAGGCATCCGGCCAGACGCCGAGCTTCGGATAGTCGTTCAATGCCACGTCGGAGACCTTGAAGGCGTACAGGTAGTACTCGCCGGTCGGGTCGCCGGTACGCGAGACGGCGATGCACTCGTAGAAGGGGCCGAGCGGCGTGCTCCCGGCGCTCTCGAGGAAGCCGAACTGGCTCAGCACCCAGCGATCCGCGAGCTGGTCGTAGACGACGATCGGGTCGCCGCGGTCGAGGATTCCGCAGACGCCGCCGAGCGGCTCCCAGAGGCTCGAGAGATCGGTCGGCGGCACGAGCACCCGGCCGGCGCGGTCGAATACCGCATAGCGGAGGTTCACCATCTGCACGTAGTGATCCGGCCCGATCTCTCCGACGGTGTCGGGCGGGAGCGGCCGCAGCGGCTCGAGCGTCTGCGGGATCCCGTCGAAGCTCACGGACGGCCCCGGGATCACACCGCCGCCGAACGCGCGCTGGACGACGGGATCGGCGGGGCCTCCGAGCCGTCCGAGCTGTCCGAGGATCGACTCGTGCATCATGTCGCGCCGCCTCGTTCCCGGAGGGAAGGTTCGACGCGGTGCCTGCCCTGCCAGCTGGGCCAGCGGCTCCGAGATCGCGAAGGCCGCAGGCTGCTCGGCGATCCGGGCGGTGATGACGGCACCGCCGGGCGTGGAGCCGGTGCCCGGACGCGCAGGGGCGACTCCCCGGGCGTCGTGAACGGCGAGCACGGACGCCAGGACGGCGGCGAGCACCAAGGCTGCCGACCGACGTGAGCTGAGGATCTGCTGCATGGGTTCCCTCCGGTCGCTCGTCGGCCGCAGGAAATCGATCCTACCCGGGCGTCCTGACGAGGGGCGGCTACACGTCGACGAGCGGGGTGCCGACTGCCCTCCCCGATCCCGCGACGAGACGCCACAGCACGACGATCGCGGCCGCGAGGGAGCCGAACGTGATCACGGGTCCCGCCAGCGCGTGGTAGGCGCTCATCCCGTGGGAGTAGTCGAGCCCGCGAGCGACGTCGTAGGCGAGCACCCCGAAGAGGCCGGACGCCAGCAGCGCCGCGACCCGTGGTAGCGGCCCGAGGCGGGGTGCGAAGGCGATGCAGAGGCCGACGGCGGCGGGAGCGAGCACCGTCCCGAGCGCGAGGGAGCGGTCTGCCGTCGCGAGCCACCATCCGAGCAGGACGATCGAGCAGATCCGCGCGACGTTCAGCGCCACGAACGCGGCCGCGCCGAGCAGCGCGCCGACGAACCTCCGCCAGGCCCTCCCGGGGAGCAGGACGAGCGCGACCGCGCCGACCGCAAGCGCGCCGGCCGCGCTCGAGCAGGAGCCGGTCACGACCGCGTACACGTCGAACTCCCCACCGGCCTGCACCGTGAGCGTCGTCCCCGCGCCCGAGGTCTCGAAGCCGATCGTGCCGAGCACGGCCCGCGCGAGCATCGCGTCGAAGGCCGCGAAGCGCTCGTGGAGTGCGACGTAGGCGGCGAACACGAGCCCGAGGGTCGCGATCGCCCTGATCGTGAGCGAACGGTCGAGCCGCCGGGCAACGCCGGCGACGGCCCCGAGGCGGCGGCTCATGCGGCCCTCCGCAGCGGGCCGGATGCGCGTTCCGGCACGCGGGCCGTCTTCGCCCAGGTCGTCCTCCCGGCGGCGATCCGACCGACGGCGCGCCAGACGGCGACCATGTTGACGTACTGGTAGAAGACCTGCACGTGTCCCTTCGCGATCGCGGTGAGGGCTCGCTCGCCGTCGGTCCGGCGGGCGTAGAGCAGCCCGATCACGACCGACGGCAGGAACGTCAGCAGGTACCAGAACGCGGCGTAGAAGGCGATGTTCACCTCGACGCCGTCGAGCGGGATCGCGCCGGCGCCGGCCAGGCTCGCCACGAACAGGCCGAGACCGAGCGTGAACACGATCGACCAGGGCAGCAGCACGAAGACGGGCGTCACGAGGTAGACGGTCGTCTCGAGCGCGGTTCGCCGTGCCACCCGCTCCGACTCCCAGAGACGCATCGCCTTGCGCGCGCAGAGCATGTGGCCCTGGTACCAGCGCGTCCGCTGGCGCATGAGCGCCCCGAGGGTCTCGACCCCCTGCTGGGACACCCAGGCCGCCGCGGCGCAGTCGAGCTCCCAGCCCCGGAGCGTCAGCTCGATGCCGAGATCGAGGTCCTCGGTGAGCGCATCCGACCACGGCTCGGCATCGACCGACTCGAGCGCCGCGAACCTCGTGAACTGCCCGTTGCCGCCGAGCGACACCGAGCGTGTCCGGATTCGCGCCATCTGGGCGATCGCCGACATGCCCCAGAACTCGAAGTCCTGCATCCGCGCGAGGAACCGACGCTTGTTCCTGATCCTGACCGGAAGCTGGACACCGCCGACACGCGGATCGTCGAAGCGCGCCAGCACCTCGGCGACCGCGTTGGCCGAGAGGCGGCCGTCCGCATCCATCACACCGACGATCGTCCGCTCGGCCGGAAACCTCCTCCGATGGGCGAGCCGCGCGAGCTCGAGGTAGCCGTGGTTGAGCGCGGCGCCCTTTCCAAGCCGCGCGTCGGGAAGCGCTCGCCGGACGACCGTGGCGCCCGCCGCGGCCGCGAGCTCGCCGGTTCGGTCGTCGCTTCCGTCGTCGACGACGATCACGATCGCGTCGGGCGCGAGGCGGCGCAGCTCGGCGAGCGTGTCGCCGATCACCGCCTCCTCGTTCAGGCAGGGGATGAGGAAGGCCAGGCGGTAGGTGCGCCGGGGAGCCCCCGGGTGTGCCACGGCCCGCTCGAGCTCGGCGGTGCCCCACCGGTACCAGAGCACGAACTGCGCGAACCCCCAGGCGAGCAGGAGCAGCGCGACGGCCATCAGCGCGTTGACGAGTGTCCCGGCCATCAGCCTCGAGCCACCGCCGACCCGGCAGTCCGCCGGCGGAACGTGATCGCGACGCCGAGCCCGACCGCTGCGAGCAGCGCCGGCCACGGCGAGTCGACTCCCATTGCCGGCACGTTCGTGCATCGCGGCGAGCTCCTCGTCGCGATCGCGACGCCGATCCCGTCGTCGTCACCGAGCTGCCACGAGAGGAGGAGCCCGCTGAATGTGACGCTGAACACGTCGTCGAACGTCCCGGAGCTGAACGAGGACGGCTGCCCCCGGTTGCCGGGAGGCGGGAGGAAGAAGTTGCGCCGATGGCCGGCCGGCATCGTCACGTCGTGTCCCCAGGTGTTCGTGTAGCCGAAGTGAGCCGTGACCGTCCCGTCGTCGTTCACGTCGACGCACGTGAGCGTCGGCCTCAGAACCCCCTCGGGCGCTGCCGCGGCCGGTGCCGCGAGCGCGAGGCACGCGGTCGCCAGCACCGCCGCGACCAGACCGCGGCGGGCGGCGCCGACCCGGAACCTGTGGAGCGTGCGGTCCACCACGCTCTCCATCGGCCGGATGGGGGATCACCTTGACCCTTTCGGGTGAGGGACGCTCCTCCGGAGCGGTGAGTTCCGCCCCGCCCGATCGGGGGAGGCGCTCCGGGAGCCGCCGAGGCACCGAGGTCGCAGCGAAAGGAGGCGCGGAGCGGACTCGAACCGCTGTACGAGGCTTTGCAGGCCTCTGCCTAACCACTCGGCCACCGCGCCGCGGCCTTCAATCGTATCGCCGCGGGCCCGGTGTAGGGGCGGGATCTCATCCCGCCCGAATGGCGGCCGGCCGCTACGGCACCCAGCGATCTCCGCGCGGGGTGAGCTGGAGCTCGTGCGTCCAGCCGCGGGGTGACTGGGAGGCGAGGTAGTCGACGGCGCGGGCGACGTCCTCCTCGGTCGTCGAGAGCTCGTCGGGCTTCCCGGCGAGCCGCTCCGCCGTCTTCTCGCTCTCGATCGTCGCGTCGACGATCAGCAGCGCTGCGTGCACCCCGTGCTCGCGGAGCTCGCTCGCGACGGCCTGGATGAGCCCGCGGGATGCGAACGCGACCGTTGCCCACGGCCCACGCCCTGCCATCCCGCGCCTCGCCGATCCGCCCGTGACGAGGACGAGCGTGCCGTTTCCCTGTTCCTTCAGGGCTCGCGACCCGATCGTGACGACGTTCACGAGCGCGGGCAGCAGCACCTTGAGATACGGGTCGAGCGCCTCCGGCCCGCCCGCGGCGATGTCGCCGCCGCCGATCGGGCCCTGCAGCGACGGGCTGATCGCCGAGACGACGAGGTCGATCCCTCCGAACCGCTCGCGTGCGGCCGTGAATGCCCGCTCGACGTCAGCGGGCGTCACGGCGTCGGCCCGGATCGTGAGCGCACCGGGCACCTCGCTCGCGATCCGCTCCAGGGTGGGCTCGCTCCGCGCCACCGCCGCGACGTCCCAGCCCTTCGCGGCGTGGTGGTGCGCGATCGTGCGTCCGAGGTTACGGGCTCCGAAGACGAGCAGCGACGGCATCCAGCCGATCGTAGACGAAGCGCGAGAACGGGAGAATGCGTCGGGAGGAATCCAGCGCAGACCGCAGAACTCCACTCCTGCCGGCCGGGTAATCAACGCAGTCCCGGGGTTGACGGCACATCCGGCCGGCACCTCTCTCCCGATCGAACGCCTCTCGCCTTCAACGGTTGAGAGGCCCTGCCTGCGGCTATACTCGTCGGGCGCGCGGGTGTAGCTCAGTTGGCTAGAGCGTCTGCTTGCCATGCAGAAGGTCGAGGGTTCGAGTCCCTTCACCCGCTCCTCGAAAAGCCCCGCTCACAGCGGGGTTCTTCCTAGCCGCCGGCCTCCCGCGGCACTCGTCTCGATCCACCTCTCGGCCGAGCCGTTCGCTCGGTCGTCACCTTGCACGGACACCTCGGCGACCTTCCAGACCGCGGTTCGTCGGCGGGCAGAGAACGGGGCTCAGGGCTGCTCGCCCAGGTACCGCTCGCGCTCCTCCGGCGTCAGCGTCCTGCCCGTCGCCGCGAGACGAAGGGTCGCGAGCTCGCGCAGACCGTCGAGCCCCCGGCAGATCTCGCACACGTACCCTCGCACTGTTCCGTCGGCACCGCCCGTGACGATCGTCGGGCCCGCGGGCGTGACCAGCGCGGCCGAGAGAGGGCCCTCGTGACCTCGAAGGTAGGAGACGAGCCGACCGGTCGCAACCTCCCAGAGCGCGCCGCTCGCAGGCCCGGCCGTCACGATCCAGCGGCTGTCCGCGCTGAACGACGCTCCCGCGACGCGTGCGAAGTGGCCCCGGAGCACGGCGATTGCCGGCCCGCCGCCGCGCTCCCACACACGCGCGTCGTGATCGAGGCTCGTGCTGACGAGCCTCGACCCGTCGGAGCTGTACGAGACCGCCGTCACGCCGTCGCGATGGCCTTCGAGCCTCGCCTCGAGCCGGCCCGTCAAGTCCCAGAGCCGTACGCGCCCGTCGTCGTGGGCCGTGGCGACCTGCCCTGCGTCCGGAGCGATCGCGATCCCTGCCGCGCCTTCCGTCTCGATCTCCGTGGCGAGCCGTCCGTCCCGGAGGATCCAGACGGTGTCCGGCATCGCCACGGCGGCGAGACTGCCGTCGCCGGAGACTGCGACCGCACGTGGCTCGCCCGGCGTGGTGAGCTCGGCAACGGGGACCGTCACGTCCTCGCCGCGCCACAGGCGCACGGCTCCTGCCCCGACCGTCACGAGCACGCGCCCGTCGGTCGACGCGGCGGCGGCCACGAGCGAGTCGCCGTGCCGCAGGTCGGCGAGCGACTCGCCCGTTGAGCTCACGAGGACGGCGACGCCGTCAGCCCGGCCGATCAGGAGGCGCGCCTGCGCAAGGGCCGACAGGCTCACGATCGGCGCGTCGAAGCGGGCGAGCAGGGCAAGCGTCGGGTCTGACCGGGGGTCCCAGATCCGGGCGGTCCCGTCGGTCGAGGCCGTCAACACCACGTCGCCACCGAAGGCTGCCGTGCGAACGCTGTCGCGGTGGCCCGACAGCTCGGCGAGCAGTCGCCCGGTCTCGACGTCCCAGATCCGGGCAAGGCGGTCGTCGCTCGTCGTCGCGAGCCGCAATCCGGTGGGATCGAACGTCACGCTGCGGACGAGGTTCCCGTGCTCGCCGATGACGGCGGTCAGGCGGCCCTGCACCGTGTCCCAGACCCTGACCGTGCCGTCCGCGCCGCCCGTCGCGAGGAGCGACCCGGTCGTCGCCAGCGCGAGGATCGGGCTGCGATGGCCCGTCAGCTCCCGGACCAGCAGCCCAGTCGTGACATTCCAGATCCGTGCCGTGCCGTCACCCCCACCGGTGACGACGGCTCGACCACCGGGCAGGACGGCGATCGTCCGCACTCTCGCACCGCCGTCGAACGACACTACCCGCCCCCCGGCGCCCTGCACCATGACCCGGCGGCCGGCCGCCGCCGCCACCACGCCGTCGCGCGCGTCGGCCGTGATGGGCGCTCCCTCGACGGCGAGTTGCCGTGACGCTCCGTCGCGCCAGAGAACGGCCCCCGAGCGTCCCACGGCAAGCAAGCTTCCATCGGCCGCGAAGGCAACGCGCCGCACGCCCGCGACCATGCCGAGCTCCTCGGTCTGCCCGGAGTCGAGAACGATGACCTCGACCCTGCCGTCCGCGCGCCCCAGGGCCGCCCTCGCGCCCGTCGCGTCCAGCGCCACGGAGACGACGCCGGCGGGGGCGAGCTCGCGGATCGTGTTCCCTGTCATCGAGTCAATCAGCTCGAGCCGGCCGGCCTCCCGGAGGACCACGACGCTCGCCCCGTCGGGCGCGAGCAGCGCCGTGCGTACCGCATCGTCGCCACGCCCGCCGATCACGGTCCGCACCCGGGCAGCGATCAGCGCCTCCCTGAGCGCGGCCTCGACGTCGTCCGTCGGGGCGAGCACGGCCGCCTCGAGCCCCAGGAGCATGGCCAGCTCGGGGTCTTCGCGCACGACCGCCGTCGCCGACGCCGCCAGCTTACCGGCCTCGGCGAGGCGTGCCTGCTCGCGCGCCTCGCCGCGCTG
This sequence comes from Gaiellales bacterium, assembly GCA_046330455.1. Classification (GTDB taxonomy): domain Bacteria; phylum Actinomycetota; class Thermoleophilia; order Gaiellales; family Gaiellaceae; genus CAVQXR01. The sequence goes on along the minus strand of JAXLSU010000007.1, from coordinate 134,229 downwards.
CGAGAACGCAAAGACGGTCAGGGCGGCGAGCGCTGCCACGGCGACGAGCGCGACTGCGAGCCCGACCGACAGGCGCCTGTGACGGCGGGCAGCCTGCTCACGCTCGGCGAGGAAGCCGCGCTCGGCCGCGTGCCGGGTGCGCCAGCCGGCGATCGGCTCGGCGAGCACGTCGTGGAAGATCTCGTACCGCTGATCGGCGGCTCCCGGAAGTGGCGCAAGCGGCCGCAGGATCCGCTCCCCGACGAGGCTCTCCAGCACCTGCCGGGTCTCTCCGGCCGGCGAGCCCGCATAGGAGGCGAGATCGGCGAGCCCGTGCGCGACCTTCGTTCCCGACGGTGTGACGAGCTGCCCGAGGACAGCCGCGGCGATGTCTGCCTGCGTCGAGGTGAACGACCCGAGTGCCGCCTCCAGATGACCGGTGGCGATCGTGCCCGCTCCTCCGAGCGAGCGCAACGTCTCCGCTCGCAGGACCGACGAGCCCCCCGCACGCTCGGCCTCCCAGAGCCTCGCCATCACGAGCTGCAGGTACGGCGCCTCGATCCCGGCTTCACCGTTGCGCCCGCCGCCGCTGCCGGCGGGACGGCTCGTCACGTTGCTCAACACCTCGTCGACGAGCTCCGGCTCGACCTCGACGTGCAGGCCGCCGAGCTCGTTGACCCGCTCGATCGGGCCCGTGATCGCGATCTCGCCGGCGGCGTGGCCGAGCCGCCCGAGCCGCAGGCGGTTGGAGAGCACGCCCGGAATCGCGGGCGTGAGCCGATCGAGGAGGTACAGGGCGTCGTCGCGGACGGCGAGCAAGAACGTCGCCGGCGATCCGGGCCGGGCGAGCGCTTCGCCGAGCTGCCTGACGAACGCTCCGTCCGGGTCGCACTGGTCCCGGTAGGCGAAGTACTCCTCGAACTGGTCGAGGAGGACGTGTACCTCGCCGCCGGCGAGCCCAGCGGCCTCGTCGAGTGCGTCGGCGAGCCCGGGCATCGTGCTGCGACCGGGGAGCTCGATGCCGGCGACGCGCTCGGCCTCGAGACGGAGCGAGCGGACGAGCCCGTCGACCGGCGGCTGCGCCCACTCGTCGAATGCGAGCACCACGGGTGAAGCGAGCCGGAGCCGCGGGACGACCCCGGCACAGAGGAGGGAGCTCTTCCCCACGCCGGTCGATCCGTAGAGCACCGAGAGCGGCGAGGCGAGGAGGTTCGCGGCGACCACCTCGCACTCGCGATCGCGCCCGAAGAACAGGAGCGTGTCGAGCTCCGAGGAACCGAAGGATGCGAGGCCGCGAAACGGGGCCGGGGTGATCGGCGTGGCGCTCATCGACGTGACGACCCGAGCTCCTCGTCCAGGCAGGCGGCGAGCCTCTGTGCCAGCTCTACCGGCTCGACGTCGATCACCTCGACGTTGCGGCTACGCCAGAGATCTCGCTCGAGCGCATCCGAGACATCGACCGCGGCCCACGAGCGATAGGCGAGCTGGTCGCTCCCCCAGAGGATGTGGAACAGGGCCCGGAGCGGCCAGTCGCGCAACGCGAAGCCGACGAAGAGCAGATGGCTGCGTCTCAGGCGGGCACTGATCCCGACCGGGATCGGGTTCGTGACCGCCGCGGAGCTGAGGTACCCGAGGTAGTCGTCCTCGGTGACCACGAAGCTCTCCCACCGGCGTGCCGGATCAGCGTCCACCTGGCCCGCGACCCGCAGGATCGTAGGCCTCCCGTCGCGGCCGAGGGACGGCTCATACCGGTTCGGCTCGTGGACCACGACCGTCTCGCCGCCCGCGCAGCAGTGGACGTACCTGCCCCGATCCGGGCCCACCGCCAGGTAGGCGACGACGTCGGCTTCGACGCCCTCCTCGGCGAACGCCCGCTCCAGCGAGCGGTCGTACGAGCTCGAGACGACGAGCGGCGCCGGACGGCCGAGCTCGGCCAGTCGAGCCGCGGCACGGGCGAGAAGCCGCTGCAAGCCGGTCCCCTCCCGGGCCTCGCCGAGCAGCTCGTGCAGCTCGTCGTGGAGCGGCCCGGCTCCCTGCAGCGTCGCCACGTACTGCGACACGCGCGGGAGCTCGACGGGCCGTTCCGGGTACTCGAAGGTGCGTGCGAGCGATTCGGCGAGCTCGAGCTCCGTCGGCGGGCCGCTTGCCTCGTCAGCGAGCTTGTGGCCGATGACCACGACGAGGCGCCCGCTCGCGAGCGCACGGGCCATCCCCCGGTAGCGATCCTCGGAGGCGGCGGCGCGGTGTGTGCCGACCTCCAGGCCCGGCTCGTGCCGGAGCACCGACGCGTGCAGCTCGCGAAGCTCCGGCCCGGGCTCGATCCCGAGCTCGTCGACGAGGTCTCGGCGGAGCCGCTGGAAGACCTCGAGCGCCTCGACCTGCCGCCCCGACCGATAGAGCGCAAGCATCAGGTGGGCCGCGAACCGCTCGCGCAGGGGGTAGGCGGCGACGAGCGTCTCCAGCTCGCCGACGAGATCGGTCCGCCGTCCGAGTCGAAGGTCCGCATCGATCCGCCGCTCGAGAACGGTGAGTCGCAGCTCCTCGAGGCGCGCGATGTCCGGCTGGGAGAAGGGCTGGAAGGCGAGGTCGGCGAGCGGTGTCCCGTTCCAGAGGTCGAGCGCCTCCCGGAGCAGGGCCGCCTGGGTCGCCGGGTCGGCCTCCCGCGCCTGCTCGAGCAGCTGCCCGGCCCTGGCCGCGTCCACGGCTCCCGGTGCGACGTGCAACCGGTACCCCGGGGGCCGAGTCTCGATCGTCTCCGGGCCCAGCAGCTTCCTCAGGCCCGAGACGAAGTTGTGGAGAGACGTGACGGCGGTGCGCGGCGGCCTCTCGCCCCAGAGGGAGTCGACGAGCCGGTCGGTCGAGACGACGTTCCCGTCGGCCAGGAGGAGCAGCGCGAGCAGCGCGCGTTGCTTCTGGCCTCCGAGATCGAGCACCTGCCCCTCGCTCCTCACCTCGAGGGGGCCGAGGACGCGGAACTCGAGCATGACACCTTGTATCATTCTTTACGAAAAGACGCAGGGCTGCTTCCCCTGGCGCCCCGCTGCCGATGGTGTGAACGAGGCGAAGCACGGGAGCTACGCTCGCGCCCTCGAGCCGGGCGCGGGCCGCGTGACGAGGATGTCCGGCTCGAGCTCCACTGCGCCGACCGTGAATGCGAGCGTGCGCTGCGTCCGGTTGCCCCGGATGTCCGTTGCCTGCACGTCGAGGCGGTAGCGGCCATCGGGCAGGTCGCCGACGTCGAGGCCGCGGACGAGCACGATGCGGTACAGGCCCGGCCGGTTCGGGCGGTTCTGCCTGGTTCGCTCGGCGTAGACACGCCCGTAATCGTCGGTCCCCGGCAGGGTGCCGCGGAAGTCCAGAGCCGTGCGCCAGCCGATGACCGTCCCGCGCTTGCCGACCACGCGCCAGCGAACGAGCGCGGGCGTCACGATGTTCGCCTCCCACGGCTCCCACACCGGGATCGGCGGGATGTCGAGGACGGTCACGGTCAGGTCGACCCGTCCGACCAGCCCTTCCGGAACGAGGTGCCGGCCGCGACGCTCGAACCCGAGCGATCGCAGCATCGGCGCCCGTTCGTCGCGGTACGGGACCATCGCGCCACGGCGCAGCGGGTTCACGTACCTGCCGTCGCGCCACTCGGCGAAGTGGACGTGCCCCCACGGGGCCGCGATGTGGCCGATCACGGTGCGATAAGCGACCACGTGCTGTCCCGAACGCACGACCGGCCTCACGTGCCAGTAGTCGAACCTCACTCCGCCACCGGCGACGATCTCGATCACGTCCCGGTGACGGGCCGAGATCACCACCGTCCCGGTAACGGTCGCGTAGACCGGCGTTCCGTCAGGGGCCGCGACGTCGACGCCGAAATGGAAGGTGCGGGTGATTCCGCTCTCGCCGTTGCCGATCCGGGGGTCGCAGAAGTTCCCGCGGATCGGATGCTGGCGGTCGAACGGCTTCACCGGCCAGCCGTACGAGGCCGATGCCGGAGGCGGCGCCGCGAGCATCGCGGCAACCACGGCGAGCAGGATGATGCAGGCGAGCAGGCACGTGCGGGGTGGGGTGATATGTGTGGTGGCAGTCATGCCGCCACCGTCCGGGGACGCGGAAACGAGACCCCAACCGGCGCCTAATCGGGCGGAAACGCCGGGTTCCGGATCGTCGAGTGCGCGCCGGAGCGCCGGGGAGTGCCGCGCTCCCCGGCGCCCGAGCGTCCCGGCTCAGTCGTGCCCGGGCGGCTCAGCGCGTGCGGATGTCACCGGCTATTCGGGGACGGCACGGCTCGGCGGCCCTCGGCTAGCATCGGCGGCGTGATCGCGCATTCGGCCATCCGGGACGAGGACGCGCTCCGGGCGGTCCTCGGCTCGCCGAGCGACATCGTCGTCTCGAAGCTCTCCGACCGGTTGAACGAGCTGACGCGGCAGTTCGTCGAGCGCTCGCCGTTCGTCTGCGTTGCGACGTCCGCGCCCGACGGGAGCTGCGACGTCAGCCCGCGTGGCGACCCGGCCGGGTTCGTCAAGATCCTCGACGAGCGCACACTGCTGATTCCCGACCGGCCCGGCAACCGGCTCGCGGATACGTTGCGCAACATCCTTGCGAACCCGCAGGTCGGGCTGCTGTTCCTGATCCCGGGCGTCGGGGACACGTTTCGCGTCAACGGGCGCGCGACGATCGTCGACGACGCCGGGTTGCTCGAGGCGTCGGCCGTCGAGGGCAAGGTGCCGAAGCTCGGGATCCTCGTCGAGATCGAGGAGGCCTACACCCAGTGCCCGAAGGCGCTGATTCGTTCCGACCTCTGGAACCCCGACCGCCACGTCGACCGCGCCGAGCTGCCGAGCTCCGGTGAGATCATGCGGTCGCTGCGCAGCGACGACTTCGACGCGGCCACCTACGACGAGGAGCGCGCGGGCCGCTACGCCCGCCGCGAGCGGTTCTACTAACGCCCGGGCGACAGCCGCCGAGCGCGTTCAGCCCCGGGCGTCCGGGTCGGAGTCGTCGTACTCGACGACGGTCCCGGCCATGAAGTCGGCGAGCCCACGCCGCCGACTGTCGAACAGGATGGGCACGAACCCGACGAAGAACGGAACGATCGAGATCACCAACCCGATCAGCCGAACGATCGACCGGCCGATCGAGGGGACACCCCCCGTTCCCTTCCGAACACGGAGCTTCAGGACCCTCATGCCCGGGGTCTGTCCCGTCGTGCTCCAGAAGAGCACGAAGTACAGGAACGCGATCACGACCCAGCCGGAGCCGACCAGGGTGTTGACGAGCCACTGCGGGTGGAGATCGCCGACGAGCGAAGCGATGAGGGCGATGCCGGCCGTGACCGCCATGTAGATCCCGAGTGCAAGGAGCAGGTCGATCATCGCCGCGACGAAGCGGGTGACGACTCCGGCGTAGCGGGTCGTGCCGACCTCCCGCCGTCTGACCATGTGCTCGACACTGCCGTCGCACCGCGCGGCCGCCGCGCGGACGCCGTCGGCCACCTCGTAGGCGAGCCCGGTCGTCTGCTTCGCGACCGCCTTCCGGACCTCGGGGCTCGATGCGACCTGCCCCAGGGCGTGCTGCGTCTCCTCGCTGGCGAGCACGCGGTCGGTGAGGCTCGAGCGTCCTCGGGCTCGCAAGCGCGCTGGTCAGGAGGCGCTCGAGCTCGCCGCTTCTGGCGAGGCTCGACGACCACGCGCTCGATCACGCGGTGACGGACGAGCGAGTGGGCGACGTCCTCGGGCAACGACCCGGCGAGCGCGCGATCGACGACGCGTGCGATCTCCGGGGCCGAGAGAACGTCGTCGGCCGCCGCCTCGAGCTGGTCGCGCCAGACGCGCGCAGCGGCCCGGGCCGGGAAGAACGCGGCCCGGGCGGCAGCATCGGCCAGGCCGGGACGCTGGTCGTCACCCTTCGACTCCATCGGCAGAGTATGGCGCTCCGCCCGGTGAGGACGTGGGCTCAATCGAGCACGAACGTGACCTTGAGGCGCACCTTGTAGCCGGTGACCTTGCCGGCGTCGACGAGCACCTCCTGGCCGTCGACCCAGGCGCCTTTGATGTTGTGCAGGCTCTCGTCGGCCTTCTGGACTCCCTGCTCGATCGCGTCCTCGAAACTCTTCTCGGAGGTCGCCGTGATCTCGATGATCTTCGCAACAGCCACTTCCAGCCTCCCGTCTCGTGGGCGTCGGACGGGCAAGCGTCCGAGCCGGCGGTCGTGATCGGAGAACGTTCCGATCGCGGTCTCGGACGTACGGTAGCCGGTCTGCGATCAGAGAGCCCGGGCGCGCCTGACGAGGTCACGCGCGATCACGACCCGCTGGACCTCCGTCGTCCCGTCGACGGTCTGCAGCATCTTCGCGAGCCCGATGAGTCGCGGCAACGGCGTGTCGTTCAGCCAGCCGTAGGACCCGAGCGACTCCGCGCACGCGACCGCGGCCCGCAGGGCCATGTCCGGGTTGAACCGCTTCGCGTGGGCGGCCGCCACCGCACCCTCCGGCGTCCCGAGCAGCGAGGCCGCCCGCTCGTACAGCAGCCTGCCGGCGACGATGTCCGTCTCGACATCTGCGAGCATGAACTGGATCGCCTGCAGGTCGAGCACGGTGCCGTCGAAGATCTCCCGGTCCCGGGTATGGGCGAGGGCGAGGTCGAGCGCCGCGGCGGCGAGCCCTACCGCGATCGCGGCGATGTCGACCCGGGCGACGTCGATCGCGGAGAGCGCCGCCTGCAGGCCGCTGCCCGGCGGGGCGAGCACCTCGTCGGGCTCGATCCGGACGCCGTCGAGGCGCATCTCGCCGATCGGCAGGAACGACGACGTCATCGTGTCGTAGAGCCGCCCGGTCGAGACCCCGTCGGCCCGGCGGTCGACGACGACCATGGCGACGTCCCGGGTGCCCCGCTCCGTGCCCGTGCGGCACCCGACGAGGAACACGTCGCCCTCGCCGCACAGCGACACCCAGCCCTTCGTGCCCGAGAGCCGAAAGCCCTTGCCGTCCTTCGTGAGGCGCGACCTGATGTTCGCGGCGTCCGAGCCCGCGTGGGGCTCCGTGAGGCTGAAGCCGCCGAGCGCCCGGCCGGCGGTCAGCTCCCGGGCCCAGCGCTCCCTGACCGTATCGGAGCCGAACCGGCCGATCGTCGCCGTGACGGCGTTGTGCATCGAGAGCGTGAACGCGTACGCGGCGTCCCCGCGTCCGAGCTCCTCGAAGACGGGCATGCCCTCGGCGAACGTGAGCCCCTGGCCGCCGACCTCGACGGGAGCGAAGAGCCCGAGCAGCCCGTCTCGCGCCGCCTGCCGCGCGGCGGAGCGGGGGAAACGACCGCGCCGTTCCCAGCGATCGACCGCCGGCGCCACGACCCCGTCGGCGTGCCGTCGTGCGGCCGCCCGCAGATCCTCGGCCAGCGTCATGCTCCTGCCCTCCTTCGCTCGACCGGCACCACACCGGACGTGCAGAGACTCTCGATCTCGGAATCCGTATAGCCGACCTCGCGCAGCAGCTCCGGACCGTCGGCGTTGAACGGGCGCGGGGGCCACCGCAGCTGCGCGCCCGACTCGGAGAGCTTGACGGGGAAGCCCGTGCCGCGGTACTCGCCGTCCTCGACCACGAGCCCGCGGTGTCTCGCATGCTCGCTCTCGAGCACCTCCGCGACGTTCAGCACCGCGCCGGCCGGAACGCCGTTGCGGATCAGCTCGTCGGCGAGTGCCTCCCCATCGCGGCTCGCGAACAGCGTCTCGAGCTCGGCGCGCAGCTCTGCCCGGTTGACGAGACGTGCCGCGTTGTCCACGAAGCGGGGATCGTCGGCGAGCGCGGCTGTCCCCATCAGCGCGCACAGCCGCCGGAACTGCGCGTCATTGCCGACCGCGAGGAAGATCGGCTTCGTTCCCGTGTCGAAGCAGTCGTACGGGCTGATGTTCGGGTGGGCATTCCCGGTCGGGACGGGCACCTTGCCGGACATGAAGTAGTTCGCCGCCTGGGGATGGAGCAGGCTCACCGCGGAATCGTAGAGCGAGACGTCGAGCGCCTGTCCCCTTCCCGTCCGGTCACGGTGCCGGAGCGCGAGCAGGATCCCGATCACCGCGTTCAGGCCCATCCCGAGATCGACCATGGGGACGCCCATGCGCATCGGGCCGGTCTCGGTCGAGCCGTTGACGCTCATCATCCCCGCGGTCGCCTGGACGGCCGCGTCGTAGCCGGGCAGGCCGCCGAGCGGCCCGTCCGACCCGTACCCGGTCAGGTGGCAGTAGACGAGCCGCGGGAAGCGCTCCCGCAGCACCTGCTCGTAGCCGAGGCTCCACTTCTCGAGGGCGCCGCTCTTGAAGTTGTGGATCATCACGTCGGCGGGCTCGAGCAGCCGCAGGAGGACTTCACGCCCCTCGGGCTGCCCGAGATCGAGCGCGAGCAGCCGCTTGTTGCGGTTGATCCCGACGAAGTAGGAGGCCGTCCCGTCGCGAAACGGAGGCCCCCAGTCGCGGACCTCGTCTCCCTGCGGGGGCTCGATCTTCACCACGTCGGCACCGTGATCGGCGAGGATCTGGGTGGCGTAGGGCCCGCCGAGCACGCGCGTCAGATCGATGACGCGGATGCCCGCGAGCGCGCCCGTGATCTCGGTGGCCGTCCCGTCCATGAGCCTCGCCCCTGAGCCTATTCGGCCGCGAGCGCCGCTGCGAAGCGAGGGTATGCGCCGGCGAGCTCCTCGGCGATCCTGCCGTGGAGCAGCGTGCGGTCTGCCCGGGCGAGCGGCGCGGTCTGCGGGACCTCGACGGGCCCGTCGTAGTCGAAGCCCGTGGCGGCGCGTACGCTTCCGGACGTCTCGCCCCCGTGCACCGACTCGAGCGCGAACCGCCCGCGGTCCCGGTCGAATCCGAAAACCGCCCGGCCGGTGACGAGCGCGACAGGACCGCCGGGCCTGTACACACCCGACGGGCTGACGCCGGGAGCGCTGATCGCATCGACCTGCTGCGGCGTCGTCTGGAGGGAGTGCTCCTCCCGGAACAGGATCACCCGCGGGACGACGAAGTAGAGATAGGCCGACCCGAACGAGCCGGGAAGCCTCCGCTCCAGCCGGGGGTACGGCCCCGTCCCGAGCAGGTTGACGTTGGCCTTGCCGTCGATCTGGCCGCCGGAGAGAAAGAACGCGTCGATCCGGCCCTGCGCCGCGCAGTCGAAGAGCTCGCGCCCGCCGTCCGTGAGCCAGCGGCGGTCGCCGAGCATCAGCACGCGGGCATCCCACTTCTCTCTCGCAAGGAGCGCTGCCGCCGCCGGAATCGGTGACGAGGCGCCGACCGCGATCGTCCGGCAATCCTCGAGCCTGCCGAGGATCGCGGCGATCATGGACTCACGCCTCGCGTCCTCGCTCACGTTCGCGCCGCGGCTCCGACCCTGCCGGCCAGAAAGTCGGTGAGCCAGGCCGCGAAGCCGTCCTCCGTCCGCGCCGCGGCCGCGTAGCGGGCGAGCTCATCGTCGTCGGGCCCGTAGAGGTCGTGGCAGGACAGCGGCCAGGCGCCTCGCGGCGCCACCGCGACGGACGTCACGTAGAGCGCGGAGAGCACACCCGGCGCGGTCGCCTCGTCGGCGAGCAGGTCGCAGTCCACGACCTCCTCGACCGTGACGAGCGTCCTGGACGACGCATGGGCCATCGTTGCAAGCTCGCGGCAACGGCCGATCCAGACGTTTCCCTGGCGGTCTGCTCTCGGCGCGTGGAAGAGGGCGACGTCGGGGCGGATGGCAGGAAGCAGCACGATCGGGTCGTCGCCCTCCGCGAACGGGTTGAGGCCGAGCCTCCAGTCGTCGCGGTACGCGAGGATGTCGCTCCCGATGAGCCCCCGCAGCGGCATGAAGGGGACCCCCTTCTCGGCCGCCTGCAACCCCGCGTGGATGGCCGGGCAGGTCGTGTCGCGCATCCGGATCGTTGCCCGCTCGACGGCGTCGGTGAACCGCGGGGCGAAGCCCGCCTCCCCGATCGTCACCGCGGCCGCCTCGAGCTCGACTACGCACCTTGCGCCGATCAGGACGTCGGCCTGGATGCCTGAGGTCGGGACCGCGACGAGCCGCAGCCCGCGGACTCCTTTCGCGACGAGCGCCCGCGTCGCCGCCATCGAGACGCCGGAGGAGTCGCGCGGAATCGCGACGAGCTCTCCCGGGACGATCCCGGCGACGAGCTCCTCGACGGTGACGGTGGGCACCACGCGATCGTACCGCCGCGCCAGGGACACACCGCTCGCGTAGAGTGCGGGCCGCGGTGTGCTGCGTGCTCCTGGCCATGCTCGTGATCGGCCCGCGCTTCGCGCTCCTCCTGACCTGGATCTTCGGCAACCGCGTCGAGCTCGCGTTCGACTCCTGGGTCTGGCCGCTGCTCGGACTGCTGTTCCTCCCCTGGACGACGCTCGCCTACGTGCTCATCTGGAGTGTCGGAGGCGTCGGCGGCGGCGAGTGGATCGTGGTCGCGATCGGGTTCGCCGCCGACCTGCTGACGTACTCGTCGCGGGCCGCGGCACAGCGCCGACGCGCAACTGGCGTCTGAGGCCGAGTGCGGGCCGGATGAGATCCGGCCCCTACACGATCCCGGAGGCCCACGCGGACCCCAGAGGCCCACGCGGAACGGCGCGGCGACCGAGCCCGGACGCCGTAGGGGGCGAGATCTCATCCCGCCCGGTCACGTGACGTGCAGCCGCCCGGGCGCCGGGCAGGGTCAGGGCCGGGGGCGTTCGTCGCCGCCGCGCTCCTCGGCGGCCTCGCTCTCCTCCCAGTCGACCCACCGGGTGCCCGTCGCCTCGATGTAGGCGCGCACGGCGACCCCGATCGTCGGGAAGAAGCGGGCGTCCCCGAGCCGGTCGTGCACCCCGTACCGTCGCAGGCGGTCGCGGACGGGATCCTTCAACTCCGCGAACGCGAGCTCGACCCCGGCCCGCTCGAGCTCCTCGATCAGCGACTCGAGGATCTCGGCCGCGGTCGAGTCGATGTCGGTCATCGGCTCGGCACAGATGACGACCCGGGAAACCGGGCGTGCGGGATCGGACGCGAGGGCCCGGATCTCCTCGCGGAAGTGATCGGCATTGGCGAAGAACAGCGGCGCGTCGAAGCGATAGAGCGCGAGCCCCGGGATCTGCTGCGCTCCCGGGTAGCGGGTCACGTCGTGGTAGCCCTTCAGGCCGGCAACCCGGCCGAGCACGGCATCGTGTGGCCGCCAGGCCCGGCGAACGAAGTTGAGCAGCGAGAGCCCGATCGAGACGGCGATTCCCCACAGCACCCCGAGCAGCGCCACGCCGAGGAACGCGGCGGTCGCGAGGATGAACTCGGAACGGCGTGCGCGGAGTAGCCGGCGGAACCCGGCCACGTCGACGAGACCGAGCACGGCGGCGATGACGACCGCGGCGAGTGCCGGCTGCGGCAGGTCCTCGACGAGCCCCGTGGCGACGAGGAGCACGAGCGCGAGCCCGATCGCGGCCACGAGGCCCGTGACCTGGCTCCGCGACCCGGTGGTCTCGGCAACGGCCGTTCGCGACGAGCTCGAGCTGATCGGGAACCCCTGGAAGAGGCCGGTGAGCACGTTCGCGGCGCCGAGCGCGACGAGCTCCTGGTTCTGGTCGACCTCCTGCTTCATCCGCCAGGAGTAGCTGCGCGAGAGCACGCTCGTGTCGGTGAACGCGACGAACGCGATCCCGACCGCCGCCAGCATCAACGATCCCAGGTCGCCGGCCGAGACGGACGGCACGTCGAAGCCGGGAAGGCCCTGCGGCAGCGCCCCGACGACGCTCACCCCGCGCGCGCTCAGATCGAGGGCCCACGACGCGACCGTCGCGCCGGCGACGGCAATGAACACTCCGGGAACAGCGGGAAGGAGGCGGCGGAGCACGACGATCACGGCCAGCGTTCCGACACCCACCGCGAGGGACAGCCAGTGGATCTCGTCGATCCCGGAAGCAAACGAGCGCAGCGCCGAGATCAGGTCGTTGCCGCCGCCGTCGAAGCCGAACAGCTTGGGAAGCTGCGTGGCGATCACGGTCAGGGCGATGCCTGCCAGGTACCCCATGCGGACGGGCTTCGAGATCAGGTCGGTGAGGAAGCCGAAGCGCGCGAGCCCACCGAGGACGCACAGGCCGCCGGCGAGGATGGCGAGCATTCCGGCCAGCGGAACGCGCTCGGCCGGCTCGCCCACGGCCGCGAGCGGAACGATCGCGGCGAGGATCAGGGGCGCGAGCGCCGAGTCGGGGCCGAGAACGAGGATCCGGGACGGTCCGAAGACGACGTACACGAGCAGCGGCACGAGGGTCGCGTACAGCCCCATGACCGGCGCGAGGCCTGACACCTCCGCATAGGCCATGCCCTGGGGCACGAGCAGCGCCGTCAGGATCAGTCCCGAGACGAGGTCGTGGCGCAGCCAGCCCCGCCGGTAGCCCCGGGCGAGCGCGAGCCCGGGCAGCCAGCGCTCGAGAGAGACCGCGCGCTCCGTCCTCGCCCCGTTCACGGACGCAAGCCTACGGCCGCCGCCGACGAGCCGGGACGGAGCGAACCGCTAGTCGATCTCGGCGATGAGGCCGCCGATGGGGACCGTGTCACCCACCTGGGCGACGATCCGCAACGTGCCCGACGCGGGCGCCTCGAGCTCCACCTCGGCCTTGTCGGTCATGACGACGACGATCGTCTGGCCGGCGCTGACGGTCGCCCCGTCCTCGACGAGCCAGTTCTCGATGCTCGCCTCCTCCATGGAGGTCGAGAGCTGCACGAGGATGAGCTGGGCCACAGTGGTCCTTTCAGGAGAGGAGCTGCTCGGCCGCGCGCACGACGCGGGCCGGGCTCGGCAGCACGGCGTCCTCGAGCGGCGCGCTGAACGGGACGGGGATGTCGGGCATCGTCACACGGCGGCCACGGGCGCCGGGGGCGTGCTCGAGCACGAGCGAGAGCACCTCCGGGGAGTAGCCGCCCGTCGGAGGGCCCTCCTCGACGACCACGACGCGGCCGGTCTTCTTCGCCGACGCGACGATCGTCTCCCGGTCGAGGGGACGGATCGTCCGCAGGTCGATCACCTCGGCGGACACGCCGTTCCCAGCCAGCTCATCGGCGGCTGTCGTCGCAACGTCGACCATCGCCATCGCCGCGACCAGCGTCACGTCACCGCCCTCGCGGACCGTCGCAGCCTCGCCGATCCGGGCGGGCTCGATCCCGTCGGGCACCTCGCCCTTGCGACCGTAGAGGAGCTTGTGCTCGAAGACGATCACGGGCTGCTCGTCACGGATCGCGGCCTTCACGAGCGCCTTCGCATCGGCAGGGTTCGAGGGTGCGACGAGCTTCAGGCCCGGAATCCCGAGCAGCCAGCTCGTCGGCGTCTCGGAGTGGATGGCGCCGAAGCGAACGCCTGCGCCGACCGCGGTCCGGATCGTGATCGGCATCGTCGACTGGTGGTTCGAGAAGTACGGATACTTCGCCGCCTGGTTCGAGAGCGTGTCGAGCACGAGAGCCAGGAAGTCGGCGAACATGATCTCGACGACCGGCCGCAGCCCGCGCAGGGCCGCGCCGAACGCCGCCGAGGTGAACGCCATCTCGGAGATCGGGGTGTCGATGACACGGTCGTGACCGAAGCGGTCTGCGAGGCCCGGCGTGACGGCGAACACCCCACCCGGTGCGACATCCTCGCCGAGGAGGAACACGCGGTCGTCGCGCTCCATCTCCTCGCCGATCGCCTCGCCGATCGCCTGGCGCAGCATCAGCTCTCCCATGCGAACTCCGGGTCGTCGGCGTGCAGGGTCTCGGGCTCGGGAAACGGCGAGGCGAGAGCCTCCTCGACCGCCGCCTTCACCTCCTCGTCGATCTCGGCCTGGATCGCGTCGGCACGTCCCTCGGCGAGCCGTGCCGCGTGCCGCGGCAGCGGGTCGCGGGCGAGCCACTCATCGACTTCCTCCTCCGGGCGGTACTTGCCCGGGTCGGTGCGGGAGTGCCCCTTGTGGCGGTACGTGAGCGCCTCGAGCAGCACGGGCCCCTTGCCGGTGCGCGCGTGCTCGACCGCCTCGGCTGCCGTCTCGCGAACCGCGAGCACGTCGTTGCCGTCGACCTTCATGCCCGGCATTCCGTACGCCTTCGCGCGACCGGCGATGTCCTGGCCGCCCGTGACGGCGAACATCGACGTCCACTCACCGTAGAGGTTGTTCTCGCAGACGTAGACGACGGGAAGCGCGCGCACGGCCGCGAAGTTCAGGCACTCGTGGAAGTAGGCCTGGTTGACCGCACCGTCGCCGAACGCGGCGACCGCGACCGAGCCGTCCTTCACGAGCTGGGAGGCGAGCGCGGCGCCGGTCGCGCAGCCGATCGAGCCGCCGACGATTCCGAAGGACCCGAGCAGCCGGTTCTCGAGGTCGGCGATGTTCATCGAGCCGGCGCGGCCGCCGCAGACCCCGATCGTGCGTCCGCACAGCTCGCCGATGAGCGCGGTCGGGCTCATCCCCAGCGCGAGCGCCCAGCCGTGCCCGCGGTAGGTGGCGGCGACGGCGTCGTTGTCTCCGAGCATCGAGCAGACCCCGACCGCGACGGCCTCCTGGCCCTGGTAGAGGTGAGTGGTTCCGGGGATGTGTCCCTGCAGGAACAGCGAGTAGGCGGTGTCCTCGACGACTCGGAGCCGCACCATGCTCCGGTAGAGCTCCTCGAGTTCGGCGATCGGGGTGTCGGCGGCGTCTTCGCTCACGGCGCCCGAGTCTATCGGGAGTCGCGCCGCGAGCACGAGGGATCCCTCCCTCGACCCCTCATCCCGCCCTGCGGCCAGGCCCGCCTGCCGTAGGCTTGCACGCGGTGCACGTCCTGCTCACGAACGACGACGGCTTCGACGCCGAGGGGCTCCAGGAGCTGCGGCGCGAGCTGATCGCGCTCGGCGCCCGGGTCACCGTGCTCGCACCCGACGGGAATCGCAGCGGGATCGGCCGCTCGATCACGCTCTACCGGCCGGTCACCGTGGAGCGTGCCGGGGGGGACGACGAGAACCCGGTGCTCGCCTGCGACGGCAGCCCCGTCGACTGCGTGCGGATCGGGCTCCTCTCGGAGCTCGCCGCGCCGGTCGACCTCGTCGTCGCGGGGATCAACCACGGCTCGAACCTCGGTGACGACGGAACCTACTCGGGGACGCTCGGGGCAGCGCTCGAAGGGGCGCTGCTCGGCAGGCCTGCGGCCGGCTTCTCGCAGGAGGTGATCGGTGGCGGCCACCGGCTCGACGGCGTGCGGCTCCGGGCAGAGTTCCCGTTCGCAGGGCTTGCGGCCAGGATCGCGCTCGGCCTGGCCGAGCGTCCGCTTCCGGACGGGCACGCGCTGTCGGTCAACTTCCCGATCAGGTCGGACGCGGTGCGGCTGCAGCTCACTCGCCCGGCCGTGCGCCGGTTCCCGCGCGGGTTTCTCGAGCCGATCGACGGCGAGGGATCGGCGTTCCACCCCTACGGCCGCCCCACCGACATCGTCAGCCCCTACGAGGAGGACCCGGCCACCGACGTCACCGCGGTCGACGCGGGCCACGTGGCCGTCAGCGTCGTCCCGGCCCACTGGGGGCTCCAGCCGGTCGCCGTCGACGGCGACTGGTTCGAGGCGCTCGCAGGCCGCGTATCCCCGTAGGGGCGGGTCTCGTCCCGCCCGAACGAGCCCGCTCGCCGGCCGTCGACCAGGTGCCGACGTAGGGGCGGGATCTCATCCCGCCCTCCGGCTCTCCCGCCGTCCCCTGGGCGCCGACGACGCCCGCGGACGTCCGTCGCTTCGAGACGCGCTCCAGCGGCTCAGGCGGCGTCGAGCGCCTCGTTGACGAGCCGGTCGGCGAGCTTGTTGTGCTCCCGACGGACGGCCGTGTAGGTGACCGTGCCCAGCTCGCGGGCGAGTCGCGCTGCCTCGAGCGAGAGCGGAATCAGGCCGTGGCTCTTCACCCGGTACTCGCCGCGCATCTGCTTCACGAGCAGCTCGGAGTCGGACACGACCTCGAGCTCGTCGATCCCGAGCTCGAGCGCCCGTCGCAGGCCGTTCACGAGCGCCCTGTACTCCGCGACGTTGTTCGTCGCGACGCCGATCGCCTCACCGCGCGCATCGAGCACCGTGCCGTCGTGCGCCTCGAGGACGAACGCGGACGCGGCCGGACCGGGGTTGCCGCGCGCGCCACCGTCGGTGAACATCCGGGCCTTCACGGATCGAGCAGGGCGTAGACGTCGAAGACCGGCTCCTCGTACGGGTGCGCGCGGCGCAGCGCCGCGATCACCTCGTCATGACACTCCTCGGGGTAGGCCGTCTCGAGGCGCAGCTCCGCCACCCGCTCCTCGACGCCGGCACGACCGACGGCGGGTGACGTCCCTTCCCCGCCGCGAAACGTTCCGGTCCCCTCGGTGTAGAAGGAGCACCGTTCGTAGCCGCCGATTCGACCGGCACCCGCCGCGAACAGCGCCTCGCGCACCGCGTCGAGCGCCTCCCGGGGCACGAACACGACGAGCTTGCGAGTGTTGCGGGCCGGGGTCAGACCTGCATTGCATCACACAGGATCGGACGCGACCCGGTGTCGAAGCGCCCCGTTCGCGAAGCAGGCGGAGGGCCACGGCGATGCGGCCCTCCGGCTGCGGGCCGGATGAGATCCGGCCCCTACGAGAGCAAGCGGCGATTCTCCGTGTAGGGGCGGGATCTCATCCCGCCCTCGCCAGGCCGCTCAGAACCGCGGGATGTCGGGCGCGACGCGGCCCGTCTCGTCGAGCGAGCCGTTCCAGGCCTGGAAGCGCCCGTCGAGATCCTCCAGCTCGTAGCCGCGCTCGGCGAGCCGGACGTGCTGCTGCGAGTCGAAGACGACGCGGTACTGGTACCAGGAGATCTCCCAGGCGATCGTGATCACGACCTCGGGGTTCGTGCCGGAGAGCGGCAGGAAGCTGACGCGCGGCAGGCCAAGGCTCTTCGCGATCCCCGACACGGTGCGCCGGAACGGGCTCCCGTTGAAGAGCTCGGCCGCCTGGAGCATCGCCTGCTCGACGTCGGAGAGGCGCCGCAGCACGGGCTCGTCGAGTACCGGCTCGTCCTCGTGGCGGCGTCCCTCGAGAAGCGAGCCGAAGCCGGGGAAGCGGCGACGGCGAGGCTTCGACTCGCCGACGATCGGGGACGTCGGGCTGCCCTCGCGCACCCAGCCCCACTCGTTGGCCTCGTCGACGCAGAGCGAGCACACGTCGACCGTGTCACCGTCTCCGGAGACGTAGCGAAACGCCTTCTCGCCGAGCAGGAGCGTCCGGTGGCACACACCGCACGTCGTCGAGACGTCGACCTTCTTGACGATCACGCCTTGGCCTCTTCCCGCTGCTTCTTCGTCTCGTCGATCAGCTTCTGCGCGATGTGCGCCGGCACTTCCTCGTAGCGCAGGAAGCTCATCGTGTAGTCCCCCCGGCCACCTGTCAAGGACGTGAGCGACTGGGCGTAGGTGAGAACCTCTGCGAGCGGCACCTCGGCGCGGATCGTCGTGGCACCCCCGGCAGGCTCCATCCCGAGGAGTCGCCCCCGGCGGGAGTTGAGGTCGCCGTTGACCCCGCCGACCGTCTCGTCGGGCACCACGGCCTCGAGCGACATGATCGGCTCGAGCAGCACCGGGTCGGCCTTGACGTAGGCCTCCTTGAACGCCATCGATCCGGCGATCTTGAACGCCATCTCCGACGAGTCGACGTTGTGGTACTGACCGTCGACGAGACGCACCGTGACGCCCACGACCGGTGCGCCGGCGAGCTCGCCGTGCTGCATCGCCTCCTGGACGCCCTTGTCGACCGCCGGGCGGAAGCCCTGCGGGATCACACCGCCGACGATCTTGTCGACGAACTCGTACCCCTCGTGACCCTCGCGCGGCTCGATGATCAGATCGCAGTCGCCGAACTGGCCTCGGCCTCCGGTCTGCTTCTTGTACCGGTGGCGCTGGCGCGCCTCCTTGCGGATCGTCTCGAGATACGGGACGCGCGGCTGGTGCAGGTCGACGTCGACGCCGAACCGCCGCCGGAGGCGGTCGACCGCGACCTCGACGTGCATCTGGCTCATTCCGGCGAGGAGCTGCTCCCCGGTCTGCGGGTCGCGTCGCAGGACGAGCGTCGGGTCCTCCTCGGAGAGTCGCCGCAGCGAGGAGGTGACCTTGTCCTCGTCCCCCTTCGCCTTCGGGGTGACGGCGAAGCTCATCACCGGCTGCGGCCACTGGATCGGATCGAGCTCGACAGGCCTGTCGTTGGACAGGAGCAGATCGCCCGTCTGCGTCTCCTTGAGCTTCGCGACCGCGCCGATGTCGCCGGCGACGAACTCGGTCGCCTGGTGGTGCTCCTTGCCCTGCAGGAGGAGGAGTGCCCCGAGACGCTCCTTGCCGTGCGTGCGCCCGTTCGTGAGCGTGGCGTCGCCCTTCGCCGCGCCGGCGAGGACCCTGAACACCGTGATCCGCCCTGCGAACGGGTCGGCGACCGTCTTGAATACGAACAGCCCTGTCCCGTCCACCTCGACGGGCGAGGGGCGGTCGGCAGGCGACGGGACGCCCTCCACGATCAGGTCGAGGAGCGCCGTCGTGCCGAGGTTCTGCGTGGCCGAGCCGCACATGACCGGGAACAGCTCGCCGCGCGAGACCGCGCCCTTGAGCGCGGCCGCGAGCTCCTCGCCGCCGATCTCCTCGCCCTCGAGATAGCGCTCCATGATTGCCTCGTCGGTCTCGACGACCGCCTCGATCAGCTTCTCGCGGTGCTCGGCAGCCTGGTCTGCGACCTCGGCGGGAATCTCGGCGGGCGAGCCCTCCTTCCCGCCCCCGGGCGTCAGGTAGGCGCGCATGTGGAGGAGGTCGACGACGCCCTTCAGATCGTGCTCGTGCCCGATCGGGATCTGCACCGCGTAGCAGCGGTCGGAGAGCTGGGACCGGATCTGCTCGAGCGCGGCGAAGAAGTCCGCGCGCTCCCGGTCGAGCATCCCCACGAACAGGACGCGCGCGAGCCCGAGGCGGTCCGCACGGGCCCACAGCCGGCCGGTCTGGACCTCGACGCCGTTGACGGCGTTGACCGTGATCAGGGCGCCCTCGACGACCCGCAGTGTCGCGATCGCGTCCGCCTGGAAGCCGGCGTCGCCGGGCGCGTCGACGAGGTTGATCCGCGTCTCGCGCCAGTCGGCGTGGCAGATCGACGCCGACAGAGACATTCGTCGCTTGTGCTCGTCCTCGTCCCAGTCGGAGACGGTCGTGCCCTGCTCGACCGACCCGAGCCTGTTGACCGCCCCGCTCTGGAACAGCATCGCCTCGACGAGCGATGTCTTCCCGCTCCCGCGGTGGCCGACGACGGCGACGTTGCGGATCGAGCTCGAGTCAGGCATCGACGAACGGTCCTCCCCTGTCCATGGCTGTGGACCGGGGAGTGTATCGCGGTCGCGCCGGACGCAGGCGCGGTGTCCGGTCACCCGCCGTTGGTGATCGCGAACGGCAGGTCGGCGCGGCCGGTGTTCCCTCTCGTGTCCTCGACGACGACCTGGAGGCGGTAGGAGCCGTCGGGAGGCGAGTGCTGGGCCAGCCCTCGGCGAGCAAGAAGCGGTACAGGCCGGGCCAGCTCGGCCGGTTCTGACGAGTACCCCGTGCGTAGACCGAACCGTAGGGCTCCGAGGGAAGCGTCGCGCGCACGTCGTACGCCGCCTGCCACCCGGTCACCGCTCGGCCGCGCCCGGTCACGATCCGCCAGCGGAGGAGCGCCGGCGTGAGGACGTTTTCCCCCCACGGGGTAGGGGGCCGCAGCGGCGGCTCGTCGTGAGCCTCGGCGATCAGATCGACGTTGCCGCTCACGGCTCCCTCCACGGGCTCGCCGTCGCGCTCGACGAGGACCGCCGTCACGATCGGTCGGGTGGGATCGGCGTACGGCCCCAGAGCCCCGGGGCGGAGCGGATTCACGAACCGACCGCCCCGGGCCTCGGCGAGGTGCACGTGCTCCCAGGGCTGCTGGATCCTTCCGATCACCGTCCGATAGGCGACGACGGGCTGCCCGGGGACGACGGACGGCACGATGTGCCAGTACACGAGCTCGTTCCCGTCGAACGCGCCGATGCTCACCCTGTTGCTGCCGACGGGTAGACGACCCCGGACGCCGTGGCGTAGACAGGCGTCCCGTTGGGTGCCACGATGTCGACACCGAAATGGAAGCTGTAGCTCGGCTCGAGGATCCGCGAATCGCCGAAGTAGCCGCGCACGACGTGCTGGACGAAGAACGGCTTCACCGGCCAGCCGTACGTATGGGAACCTGACTCGACGGCCTTCCGGGCGAGTCGCACCGTGTCCCGTTCGGGCCCACCGGTCGATCCGGACGTGATCGCCGGCGGAACGACCGTGCCGGCGGGGATGCCTCGCCGCAGGGTGACCTCGACGCGCAGCGTGGCGCGCTCTCCGGGCGCGAGGGCCGGGTGCTCGTACCGGCCTGAGCTCACCGAGGCGGTCACGTCTCGCTTCCCCTGGAGGTAGCGGGCAGTGAAGCCGGGCCCCTGCCGGGCGCCTCGTACGGTGAGCCGGTCGGAGACATTGCCGTCGTTCGTGAGTCGCAGAGTGAACCGCTGGCGTGCTCCGGGGATACCGGCAGCCCGCAGGGTCTGTCCCGAGCTCCCTGGCCGGCATCACCGGAGCCCGTTCCGGCCGGAGCCTGCACGGAGCCGTCCGGGTGCATTGTGACAAGACGCGGGTGGTGCCGCGCTCGCGCGTGAAGAGAATCGTCCCGCCGTCCGGGGACCAGGCCGGCTCCACGTCGGCGTCCAGCGGGCTGCGAGACACGTTCGTCTGCCCCGCCCCGCCGGCCGTCATGACATAGATCTCCTCGTTCCCGTCGCGGTCGCTCGTGAACGCGATCGACCGGCCGTCGGGCGACCACGCCGGGTAGCGATCCGCGCCGGGGCTCGTTGTCAGCCGAACCTCCGAACGCCCGTCAGGGGTCGTGACGTAGACGTCGACGTTGCCGTCACGCCGGCTCGCGAAAGCCACTCTCGAGCCGTCGGGCGACCAGGCTCCGTCGAAGGACGGCGCCTGTTCGTCTCCCAGCCGCGCGACCTGTTCGCCCGTCGACGTCAGATGGTGTAGAGGTGCAAGGCACCGCCGCGGTCGGATTCGAAGGGGATCGACCCGTTCGCCCGCGAGCCGGAAGACCCTACCGGCGCAGCGAGCGCTGGGCCGGCCATCAGGAATGTGCCGATCGCCGAGGCGGCGACGCCGAAGCGCCGGCGAACCGGGCTTCGATCCATCGCACTATTCCAGTGCGATTTGGAACGAGTGCGATACCCGTCTACTGCTCGAGCGTCGCGCGCGCCGAGGCGCTCGCGAGGCGACCCTTCAGGCGCAGAACGGCCTTCGTGTGGAGCTGCGAGACGCGGGACTCGGTGACGCCGAGCACGTCGCCGATCTCGCGCAGCGTCAGCTCCTCGTAGTAGTACAGCGTGATCACGAGCTTCTCGCGCTCGGGCAGCAGGGCGATCGACTCGCCGATCAGCTCCTTCAGCTCGGTCTTCTCGATCTCGCCGCCCGGCTGGGCCGAGTGCGGGTCCTCGATCGTGTCGACGAGCGCGACGGCGTCTCCCGACCCGGTCGGGCTCGCCCACAGCTCGTCGAGGGCCCCGATCGACGACCGCGAGATCTCGAGCAGTGCGTCATCGAGCTCCGTGTCGGACAGCCCGAGCTTGGCGGCGATCTCCTCGTCCGTCGGCGGCCGCATCAGCTGCGCCTCGAGCTGCGCGATCGTGCGCTCGATCTCGCGGGCACGCGAACGGACCGAGCGCGGTACCCAGTCCATCGAGCGCAGCTCATCGATGATCGAGCCGCGAATCCGCTGGATCGCGTAGGTCTCGAACTTGACGTCCCGGTCGGGGTCGTAGCGCTCGATCGCGTCGATCAGGCCGAGCAGCCCGTACGAGACGAGGTCGCTCTCGTCGACGTGTGAGGGAAGGCCGGAGCCGAGCTTGCCGGCGACGTACTTGACGAGCGGCGCGTACGTGAGCACGAGCCGGTCGCGCATGCCCCGATCGGGCGCGCTCTTGTAGCGACGCCAGAGTGTGCCCGTGTCCTCCGCCATGGCTCCCCCTCCGAGAGGATACGGACGCTACCGGAGCGACCGAACGGCAAGGTCGCCCATCCACGCTGCGAGCGCCCCGCCGGCCGCGACGACGATCCACTGGCCGGCCGTCCCCGCATACGCGGCGACCCCGGCGAACAGGGTCGCGAGCGCGATGAACAGGAGGCCGAGCGACCGTCGCCGTGGAGGTGCCACCGAACGGAGTGTACGGGCCCGCGGCCGGCGACCCTCCGCGACCGGGCAGGCGGCCCGGAGGACCGAGGTCACCCGGCCGGCCGCGCCCGCGCCGGCGCCGAGGGCACCCCCGCGGGCGCGGCTACAATGACCGCTCTCTAGGGCAGTAGCTCAATTGGCAGAGCACCGGTCTCCAAAACCGGGGGTTGCAGGTTCGAGTCCTGCCTGCCCTGCTGCAAGGGCGCGAAGCGCCCGCGCAGCGGCCGGGCCGAAGGCCCCAGGCCGCGAAGCACCGTCGAGCCCTGAGGGCTCGACACAAGGGCGCGAAGCACCCGCGGGCTCGGTGTCCGACGGGCGCTCCCGGTACCCTCCCGGGCCGATGGCGACGCGCCCTCCCTCCACCCGCGCTCTCCTGCCGCATCTGCGGGCTCACGTCGCCTCGCTCGCGAAGACGCACGGGATCGAGGTCGAGGTCGCCGCGGTCAGGCGCGCCCGCGCCTACCGGGGGCAGCCGTCACGGGGACGGGCGCCGCGGATCCGGATCCCCGAGATCCGCAGCCAGATCACCTACTTCACGGCGCTGCACGAGCTCGGGCATCTCGTCTCGCCGGGCAACCGCTCGCTGCGCCAGCTCGAGGCCGAGGCCGACGCCTGGCGGTTCGCGCTCGAGCACGCGCTCGTCCCGCCGAGCAAGGCGACGGCCGCACGCCTCCACGCCTACCTGCTCTCCTACCTTCGCAGGGCCGAGCGGCGCCGGGCGCTCGGACACCGAACGGCGGCCTCGATCCCCGCAGCGGGGAGCCCTTACTGGGCGACGCTCGCGGCGCTCGAGGCGGCAGCGTCGGCGCGCTGAGTCAGGCGGCGCCGGGCTCGCGGGCCTCGTCGCCGCCGGGCGCGGCGAGCAGTGCCTGTGCGAACGCGTGGCGGAGGAGCGCGTCGAGCTTCTCCCGTGGGATCAGCTCGTAGATCAGCGCCGTCTGGTGCTCCCCGGCGTAGCGGACGACCGAGGCGGTGAGGCGAAGCGGTGCTGCCTCGGGCACCGCGACGACGATGCTCGCCAGATCGCCGGCGAGCAACCGGATCGCGGCCTCGACCTTGATGCTGTCCTCACTGACCTCGATCAGCCGTCCGGCAACCGGCGGCTCACCGGCGGCCGCGATCTCGAGCGGGATGTCGACCGCCGCTCTCGGCGCCTGGCGGCGCTCGACATCGAGCGGCCCGCCGAGGAGCCTGACCCGGAGACGGCCGGAGGCGGCCTCGCGGTCGGCCGGCCCGGCCAGGACGCCGTTCCACCAGATCGTTCCCTCGACCGTGTCGAGCGTCACCCTGACGGGTGTGGCCGCCGGACGGCTAGGGTCACCTGCCGGCAGCTCGAGGACGAGCACGTCGCCGTCGAGCCCGGCGATCCGCGCGGCCACGCTCTCGGCCCCGCTCGGAGGCCACAGGCGAACCTGGTCGCTCAGCAACTCGGGGATCATCACGCTCCACTCATGATGTCGGCGCGGACCGCCCTCCCCTTGAGCCGGCGGCCGCATCGCCTCGGCGGGTATGGCGGTCTCACCCCCGAGGGGGATGCCACCTCCCCCCGATCGTGCCGATGAACCCGTGGTCGATGGTCATCCGGATCGCCGTCATCGGAGTGCTCGCAATCGCGATCATGCTGCTCGTCAAGGACGGCCGCGTCGTACGGGAGCTCGAGGTCGTGAGTCGCTGCGAGGTCGTGGCGACCCCGACGGGCCAGGTGGGCACCTGGCAGGCCTGCACGGCGGGCCGAATCGACGGGCGGAAGGATCTCAGCGAGCTGGGCTGCGAGAAGATCCGCTCGACGAAGGACATCGACATCTGGCAGTGCCTGCCCCAGAAGCTCTAGACGTGGTGAGCTACCGATCAGCCGCGAAGCGGTGACCGCGGGTCGCGCCCGGCCCGGCGGCTGCTCAGCCGCGGCCTAGACTGACCGGCGTGTGCGGCCGGTTCACCAACACCCGCGAGCGCGCCGAGCTCGTCGAGCGGTTCGCCGCGAAGGTGTCCGCGCGCCTCGCCGAGTCGTACGGGCCGAGGTACAACGTCGCACCGACGCAGACCGTCGCGGCGATCCGCATCGTCGGCGACGACGGTGAGCGGATCGCCGACGCGCTGCGCTGGGGGCTCATCCCCCGCTGGGCGAAGGACCGCAAGCTCGGCTACAAGCTGATCAACGCGAAGGCGGAGACGCTCGCCGAGAAGCCGGCGTTCCGCAGCCTCCTCCCGCGGCATCGCTGCCTGATCCCGGCGGACGGCTTCTACGAGTGGCGGACGAACGCCGAGGGCAAGCGCGTGCCGGTGCGGTACACGATCGCCGCGGACGAGCTGTTCGCGTTCGCGGGGCTCTGGGCGGCCTGGCACGATCCGGAGCTCGACGAGCTCGTCGAGTCCTGCACCATCGTCACGACCAGGGCGAACGACCTCGTCGCCGCCGTCCACGACCGGATGCCCGTGATCCTCCCGCGCGAGGTCGAGGCCGACTGGCTCGACCCGGACATCTCGGTCGAGCACGCGGTCTCGCTCCTCGAGCCCTTCCCTGCCGGGCTGATGCGCGCCCGGCCCGCCTCACCGCTCGTGAACTCGGTGAAGAACGAGGGCCCCGAGCTTCTCGTCGCGGCGTAGCGCCCGGCCGGAGGCTTTGACTAGTCTGACCTGCGACAGCGAACACCCGCGCCAAGGAGCGACGACATGCCATTCGAGGTCCCACCGCTGCCGTATGCGTACAACGCGCTCGAGCCCCACATCGACGAGCGCACGATGCAGATCCACCACGACAAGCACCACCAGGCCTACGTCGACAACGCGAACAAGGCGCTCGACGGGACCGGCTGGAACGACCGGCCGGTCGAGGAGGTCGTCGCGAACCTCGACCAGATTCCCGAGGACAAGCGCACCGCGGCGCGCAACAACGCCGGCGGCCACGCGAACCACAGCCTCTTCTGGTCGGTGATGGGCCCCGGCGGCGGCGCGCCCTCGGGCGACCTCGCGGCGGCGATCGACGGGACGTTCGGCGGGCTCGACACGCTGAAGGAGAAGGTGTCCCAGGCCGGGATCACGCGCTTCGGGTCCGGCTGGGGATGGCTCGTCTGGAACGGCTCGGGGCTCGAGGTGATGTCGACCGCGAACCAGGACAGCCCGCTCAGCGAGGGCAAGACCCCGCTGCTCGGGATCGACGTGTGGGAGCACGCCTACTACCTGAGCTACCAGAACCGCCGTCCCGACTACGTCGCCGCCTGGTGGAACGTCGTCAACTGGGACGAGGTCGCCAGGCGCTTCGCCGCGGCGAAGGGCTGACGAGGAGGCCGGTACTCCCGTCCCGATGCCCTCGGTCGACGCCACGGTCGAGCGACTCTGCGGAGATCTCTCCGCGATCAGGGCACCGCGCGGATCCACGCTGAACGCCCGGTCGTGGCTCACCGAGGCGCCGCTGCGCATGCTCCTCAACAACCTCGACGCCGAGGTGGCCGAACGACCGCAGGAGCTGATCGTGTACGGCGGCACCGGCAAGGCGGCCCGCAGCCACGACGCGCTCCGGGGAATCGTCAGGGCCCTGCTCTCGCTCGGCGACGACGAAACGCTGCTCGTGCAGAGCGGGAAGGCGGTCGGCGTGTTCCGGACGCACCCGGGAGCTCCGCGGGTGCTGATCGCGAACGCCCTGCTCGTGCCCGCGTGGGCGACGTGGGAGGAGTTCCGGCGGCTCGAGGCGCTCGGGCTGACGATGTACGGGCAGATGACCGCCGGCTCGTGGATCTACATCGGCTCCCAGGGGATCGTCCAGGGCACGTACCAGACGTTCGGCGCGGCCGGTGAGCAGCACTTCGGATCGCCCGACCTCGCCGGGCGGACGATCCTGACCTCGGGGCTCGGCGGGATGGGAGGCGCCCAGCCGCTCGCGGCAACGATGGCGGGCGCCGCGATCCTCTGCGTCGAGGTCGACGCGGCCCGGATCGAGCGACGCCTCGCGACCGGGTACCTCGACGAGGCGACCGGGTCGCTCGACGACGCGCTCGCGCGCGTCCGTGCCGCGGCGGCCGAACGGCGGGCGCTGTCGGTCGGGCTGCTCGGCAATGCCGCGATCGTCCTGCCCGAGCTCGTGCGCCGCGGTGAGCTCTTCGACCTCGTCACCGACCAGACCTCCGCGCACGACCCCCTGAACGGCTACGTGCCGTCGGAGGTGCCGATCGAGGAGGCGGCCGCGTTCCGGCGGAGCAGCCCCGAGACGTACCTGCGCCTCGCCTCGGAGTCGATCGTGGCCCACACGAAGGCGATGGTCGCGTTCCACCGGGCGGGCTGCCACGTCTTCGACTACGGGAACAACCTCCGCGGAGAAGCGCTGCGGGCCGGGTACCTGGAGGCCTTCTCGTATCCCGGGTTCGTGCCGGCGTACGTCCGACCGCTCTTCTGCCGGGGGATCGGGCCGTTCCGCTGGGCGGCGCTCTCGGGCGATCCGGCCGACATCCTCGCGATCGACGCGAAGCTCGTGTCACTCTTCCCCGACGACATGCTGCTCCAGCGCTGGCTCGCGATCGCACCGGGTCGGGTCCCGGCCCAGGGGCTGCCGGCGAGGATCTGCTGGCTCGGCTACGGCGACCGGGCGAAGGCGGGCCTCGCGATCAACGAGCTCGTGCGCTCCGGGCAGGTTTCCGCGCCGGTCGCGATCGGCCGGGATCATCTCGACGCCGGCTCGGTCGCCTCGCCCTACCGCGAGACCGAGGCGATGCGCGACGGCTCCGACGCGATCGCCGACTGGCCGATCCTGAACGCGCTCCTGAACACGGCGGCGGGTGCGACCTGGGTCTCGGTGCATCACGGAGGCGGGGTCGGGATCGGCAGCTCGATCCACGCCGGGATGGTCGTCGTGGCCGACGGCACGGCGGCGGCCGCCGAGCGCCTCGAGCGGGTGCTCACGACCGACCCCGGCACGGGCGTCATCCGCCACGTGGACGCCGGCTACGAGGACGCCGCCGCCTGCGCCCGCGAGCACGGCCTGCGGCTTCCCTGACCCGGCCGGGCGGGGCCGGCCGGGTACGGCGTAGACTCGGCCCATGCTGCTCGTGCGCGAGCTCGCGCAACTCGCGACGCCGGGTGGGGCCGGTGCGCTGCGCGGTCCGGCGCTGCGGGAGTTCGACGTCGTCGAGAACGCCTACGTCCTCTGCGACGGGTCGACGATCGTCGCCGTCGGGCGTATGGCCGACCTCTGCCCCCTATCCGGCGAGGTCGTCGAGGTCGACGGGCGCGGGCGGTGCGCGATCCCGGGGCTCGTCGACTGCCACACGCACGCCGGCTACGGGGGCGACCGCGTCGAGGAGTTCGCGCTGCGATCCGGCGGCGCGACGTACGAGGAGATCCATGCGGCGGGTGGCGGGATCCGGTCGACGATGCGCGCGACGCGTGCGGCCGGGCCCACGGGGATCGCCGAGGCCCTGGCACGGCACCGGTGCTGGATGCTCGCCCACGGCACGACGACGTTCGAGGCGAAGACCGGCTACGGGCTCGACCGCGACACCGAGCTCGCTCAGCTTCGGGCGATTCGCGAGGCGGGCGGCGTGCCGACCTGGCTCGGGGCCCACGCGGTACCGCCCGAGTTCGCCGACGGCGACGCCTATCTCGACTTCGCGCTGGCCGCCGTGCTGCCCGAGGCGGCGAGGCTCGCCGAGTTCGCCGATGTGTTCCTCGAGCGCGGCGCGTTCGACGCGGCCCAGGCACGCCGCTACCTGACCGCCTGCCGGGAGGCAGGGCTCGTCCCCCGGCTCCACGCCGACCAGTTCACCGAGGCGGGCGGCGTGCCGCTCGCGATCGAGCTCGGCGCCCGCTCGGTCGACCACCTCGAGGCGACCGGGCCCGAGGGTGTGGCAGCGCTCGCGGAGAGCGATGTCACCGCCGTGTGCCTGCCCGTCGCTGCGCTCTTCCTCGGCCGCCCGATGCCGCCGGCGCGGGCGCTCGTCGACGCGGGTGCCCTCGTCGCGCTCGCGACCGACTTCAATCCGGGCAGCGCCTTCTGCGAGAGCCTCCCCGTCGTCTGCTCGCTGGCGTGCACCCAGCTTCACCTCTCGCCCGCCGAGGCGCTCGCGGCCTGCACGGCCAACGCGGCGCACGTGCTCGGTCGGGCCGACCGGCTCGGCAGGATCGCCCCGGGCTACGCTGCCGACCTCGTGCTGCTCGACGCCCCGGACTGGCGCTACCTCGCCTACCACCTCGGAACCGATCACGTCGCGACCGTCGTGAAGGACGGGGCAGTCGCCTGGCAGAGATGACCGGAACGCTCGCACTCCCCGGGTTCGTGAACGCCCACAGCCACGCGTTCCAGCGGGCGATGCGCGGCCGGGCCGAGGGCGGCGACTTCTGGGCCTGGCGCGACGTGATGCTCGCCGAGGCGCAGGCCCTGACTCCCGACCGGGTGCGAAGCCTCTACGCCGACGTCTACCGCGAGATGCTGGCCGCCGGGTACACGGCCGTCGGCGAGTTCCACTACGTCGGGCACGAGGAGTCCTTCGCGGCCGCCGAGGCCGCGCGCGAGGCCGGGATCGAGCTCGTCCTGCTGGCCGTGGCGTACGGCCGCGGTGGGATCGAGCGGTTCCGGCAGCCGTCGGTCGCCGCGTACCTGCGCCGGCTCGAGGAGCTGCGCGCGACCGGGACACGGGTCGGGATTGCGCCCCACTCCGTGCGCGCCTGCCCGCTCGAGTGGCTGCGCGAGCTCGGGCGGTACGCCGCCGCCGAGGGCCTGCCGCTGCACGTCCACGCCGACGAGCAGCCGCGCGAGCTCGAGGAGTGCCTCGCCGAGTACGGGCTCCGGCCGATCGAGCTGCTCGCAGAGGCCGGCTGCCTCGGCCCGCACGCGACCATCGTCCATGCGACCCATGCGAGCGACGCCGAGCTCGACCTGCTCGCACAGGCCGGGGCGCGGATCTGCGTCTGCCCGACCACCGAGGCGAATCTCGGCGACGGTTTCCTCCCCGTCGAGCGGGTGCTCGCCCGGGGCGTCGGGCTCTGCATCGGCTCGGACTCGAACGTCCGGATCGATCCGCTCGAGGAGCTGCGCGAGCTCGAGGGGATCGGCCGGCGCCAGGCGCTGCGGCGCAACGTGATCGCGCCCGAGGCCCTGCTCGAGATCGGGAGCACGGAGGGCGCCGCCGCGCTCGGCCTCGATGCGTGGCCCGGGATCGAGATCGACCGCGCCCACCGCTCGCTCGCCGGCGTCGCACCCGCCGAGGTCCCGGCCGCGCTCGTCTTCGGGTGCGGGGCCGACGTGGTGGCGAGACGATGATCGCGCTCGAGGGCACGACGCTGACCCCGGCGGAGGTCGTCGCCGTCGCCCGTGACGGCGCACCGGTGTTCCTCGCGCCGGCCGCCCGGTCGAAGATGGAGCGGAGCGCGGCCGTCGTTGCCCGGCTCGCCGCCTCGACGCAGCCCGTGTACGGCGTCTCGACCGGGTTCGGATCGCTTGCGACCACGCCGATCCCGCCTGCGCGGCGCGAGCAGCTGCAGCGTGCCCTCGTCCGCTCGCATGCCGCCGGCATGGGCGAGCCGGTCGAGCGGGAGGTCGTTCGGGCGATGCTGCTGCTTCGCGCCCGGACGCTCGCGATGGGGCGCTCGGGCGCGCGCCCCGAGGTCGCCGACGCGCTCCTCGCGCTGCTGAACGCCGGGCTCACACCGATCGTGCCCGAGCACGGCTCTCTCGGAGCCTCGGGCGACCTCGCGCCGCTCGCCCATTGCGCGCTCGCCGTGATCGGCGAGGGCGAGGTCGTCGACGGGACCGGGGTGAGGAGCCCGGCGTGCGACGCACTGCGTGAGGCCGGGATCGAGCCGATCGTGCTCACGGCGAAGGAGGGCCTCGCCCTGATCAACGGCACGGACGGCATTCTCGGGATGCTCCTGCTCGCCATCCACGACCTGCGCTCGCTCCTGCGCACCGCGGATGTCACGGCGGCGATGTCGGTCGAGGCGCTCCTGGGAACCGACCGCGCATTCGCGGCCGATCTCCAGGCGCTTCGCCCCCATCCGGGCCAGGCGGCGAGCGCCGGGAATCTCCGGCGCCTGCTCGACGGCTCCGCGATCGTCGCCAGCCACCGGACGGGCGACCCGCGCGTCCAGGATGCCTATTCGCTGCGCTGCACGCCGCAGGTGCACGGGGCGGCCCGGGACACCCTCGAGCACGCCGGGCGCATCGCCGTGATCGAGCTGGGCTCGGCGATCGACAACCCGATGATCCTTCCCGACGGGCGCGTCGAGTCGTGCGGGAACTTCCACGGCGCACCGCTCGGCTTCGCCTGCGACTTCCTCGCGATCGCCGCCGCGGAGATCGGCGCGATCGCCGAGCGCCGAACGGATCGGCTGCTCGACGCGTCACGCTCGCAGGGTCTCCCGCCGTTCCTCGCGGAGGAAGCGGGCGTGAACTCGGGCCTGATGATCGGCCAGTACACGCAGGCGGCGATGGTCGCCGAGAACCGCCGCCTGGCCGCTCCCGCGAGCGTCGACTCGCTGCCGACGAGCGCGATGCAGGAGGATCACGTGTCGATGGCCTGGGGCGCGGCGCGCAAGCTCCGCAGGGCCATCGGGAACCTCGGCCGCATCCTCGCCGTCGAGCTCGTCTGCAGCGGTCGAGGTCTCGACCTCCGCGCACCGCTGCGACCTGCGCCCGGGACGGGAGCGGCGCTCGCGGCGCTCCGGGCGGAGGTCCCGGGCCCGGGCACCGACCGCGAGCTCGCCCCCGAGCTCGCCGCCGCCGAGCGGCTCGTCAACGCCGGCGCCCCCGTCGCCGCCGCGGAATCGGCGATCGGCCCCCTCGCCTGATCGCAGCCGAGCCGCGCCGTTCTGCACCCGGTGCCCACGAAGGCGCTCCGAGCCCTCCGGTACCCGACACCGCCGCCGGGGGCCTGGCCCTACGTGGGCTCCGTCGGGGCCACAGGCTCGAAGCGAAACGGCAGCGCTCTCGCCCGCCCGCGCGCCCGGGCGACGGCCTCCGCCCGCGTCCTGGCCCAGGCAAACGCGCTGCAGAGCCGGTAGCTCTGAGCATCGTTCGTACCCTGCTCGGACAGGCGTCTGCCCGGGCTGACGAACACCTCGAGGTCGTCGGCCTGTCCGGGAATCCCGAGCACGTGCGCGTCCTCGAACACCCGCCGGATGTAGGCGACGGCAACGCCTCGGGCCTCTCCCGGCTGCCAGCGCGGGTCCTCACCGCAGGCGAGCCGGAACAGCGCGTCGTAGGTCGACCGGCCGTGGACGGCCTCGACGAGAGGCCGGAACTGGGAGGAGATGCGGCCGTTGACCTCGATGATCCGGGCCGGCCCCTCGGCCGGGACGAAGAACTCCGCATTGAAGAACCCGCCGTCGAAGCCGAGGGCCGGGAGCACCCGCGACACGGTCTCGACGAGCTCCGCCTGGCGCTCCGGAGGGTGCGCCGACGGAAACTCGAAGCGCTCGAAGCTGTTCGTACCCGGGTACTTGACCGAGTCGGTGACACCGATCACAGTCACCTCGCCGGCGTGCACGTACCCCTCGAGCGTCACCTCGTCACCCACGAGCAGCTCCTCCGCGATGAAACCGCGCACCGCGTCCGGATGCAGGCCGGCGAGTGCCGCGATACCCGCGTAGCCCGTCATGTAGGCGTCCACGTCCTCGAGCAGCGCCAGCTCGGCCGGGTCGTCGATTCGCCGGGCGCGCTGCGAGAGGCGTCCGACCACCGGCTTCACGAAGAACGGCGGCCCGAACGGAGGCCTCCCGTCGAGGAGGGCGAAGCGCGGGGTCGCGAACGGGGCCGACGCACGTTGGAGCGCACGGGCGGTGAGCTTGAACTGGCAGGAGATGACGGCCTGGGGCCGTGGGCCGGGGAGGCCGCGCCGCTCGGCGATCAGCGAGGCGAGTAGCGCCGAGCGATCCTTGGTTCCGATCACACCGTCCGCCGGAATCGAGTCGCACGCCTCGACGAACGCCGCAGCGTCGAAGTCGTCGACGGAATCGAGGTCTGCCCCCGCATAGTGGATCCGGTAGCGGCCGCCGAGGCCCGCCGCCTCGATGGCCTGGAGATCCCGCTGCTGCGGGCAGACGACCAGGACGTCCTTCACGACAGCCGAGCCTCGCGGGAAAGCGTACCTGTCCCGCCAGGGCACGGACCCGGCGCGGCCGGGAGCAGGCCGGCCCGCGAGCCGCGGTAGGCTGCGAAGGTGCTGACCGCGCGTAGCGACGTCGTCGGGAGCCTGCTCCGGCCGCCGGAGCTGCTCGCCGTGCTGGAGCGCCACGGGAGCGGCGAGGCCTCCGATGCCGAGCTCGCTGCCGCCGAGGATGCCGCGGTCGATGCGGCGCTCCGCCTCCAGGAACAGGCAGGCCTCGAGGTCGTCACCGACGGCGAGATGCGCCGGCTCTCGTTCCAGAGCCAGTTTCCCGCAGCGGTGGACGGGTTCGCCGAGTGGGATCTCGATGCGTTCCTGTGGGGTGACTGGCACTCGGACGAGGAGACGGTCGGTGACCGTTCGCTCGAGCGCCCGCCGCTCGCAGTGATCGAGCCGCTGCGCCGGCGCCGCTTCCTCTCCGCGCACGAGTTCGCCTACGCGCGCGATCGCACCGACCGGATCCTCAAGGTGACCCTGCCGAGCCCGAGCATGCTCTCGAGCTTCTGGGATCCGGAGCGCTCGACCGGCGCCTACCCGAGCCTCGAGGCCTACCTCGCCGACGTCGCCGAGATCCTGCGCGAGGAGGTCGACGAGCTGGTCCGCCTCGGCTGCACCTACATCCAGCTCGATGCTCCCCAGTATCCGCTGCTCGTCGACCCGACCTGGCGCGACTTCTACGCGAGCCGCGGCTGGCCCGCCGAGCGCTGGCTCGGGCTCGGCCTCGAGCTCGACAACCACGTGATCGGCAACCGGCCCGGGGTCACGTTCGGCTTCCACCTCTGCCGGGGCAATCAGGGCAGCCGCTGGCTCGTCTCCGGCGGCTACGACTGGCTCGCGAGTCGCGTCTTCCCGGTGATCCGGGCCGAGCGTCTCCTGCTCGAGTACGACGACGAGCGCTCGGGCGGCTTCGAGCCGCTCGCCCAGGTGCCGGACGGCAAGGTCGCCGTGCTCGGTCTCGTGACGACGAAGACCGGCCGGCGCGAGACCGTCGAGGACCTCTCGGCACGGATCCGGGAGGCCGCCCGCTTCCTTCCCCTCGACCGGCTCGCGCTCTCGCCGCAGTGCGGCTTCGCGACCTCGATTCTCGGGAACGCGCTGACGGTCGACGACGAGCGGGCAAAGCTCGCCACGATCGCCGAGACGGCGACGGCCGTGTGGGGATGACCACGGGCGGAAGAACGATGACCGTGGAGCTCGAGCGGCCGGCTCTCGCGAGCGTGCGAGAGGCCGGATGACGGTCGTACTCACAGGCTCGTCGCTGACGCTCGCCGAGCTTCTCCACGTTGCCCGCGACGCGGAGCAGGTCGTGCTCGCGGGCGACGTGACGGCACGGATGGAGGACGCGCGGGGCGTCGTCGATCGCGCCGTGGAGCGCGGCGATCCCGTCTACGGAACCACCGTCGGCGTCGGCGTCCGGAAACGCTTTCGCGTCGACCGCGATGCGGGCGAGTTCGAGCGGCGGCTGCTCGCCGACCACCGCGTCGGTCAGGGACCGCCGGCGCCGGACGACGTCGTCCGGGCGACCATGCTGCTGCT
This sequence comes from Gaiellales bacterium, assembly GCA_046330455.1. Taxonomy (GTDB): domain Bacteria; phylum Actinomycetota; class Thermoleophilia; order Gaiellales; family Gaiellaceae; genus CAVQXR01. The sequence continues at coordinate 100,411 of JAXLSU010000007.1, read as the reverse complement.
CGCGAACACGTTTGCCTCCTGCCGCCCGGGGGTCAGGCCACTGCTCGTCGAGCGGCTGAGCGCAGCGCTGAACGGCGGCGAGCAACCGCTCGTGCGCACCCTCGGCTCGGCCTGCGGCGACCTCGCGCCCCTCGCCGACCTCGCCTGGGAGCTGTTCGCGGACATGCCGCTCGCCCCGAAGGAAGCCATCTCGCTGCTCGGTGCGGGCGCCTACTCGACGGCGCTCGCCGCGCTCGCGGTGTCGGACGCAACCCGTTTCGCGGACGCCGCGGAGGCCACGGCTGCGCTCGAGCTCGAGGCGTTCGCGGCCAACCTCTCGGTCGTCGATCGGCGCGTCGTGGAACTGCGCCCCTACGCGGGGCTCCAGGCCGCGAGCGCGCGTCTACGCGAGCTCCTGGACGGCAGCTACCTGTGGGAGGCGGGCGCCGCCCGGAACCTCCACGACCCCCTCTCGTTCCGCTCGCTCCCGCACGTTCACGGCGCCCTGCGCGACGCACTCGCGTTCGCACAGCACGCCGTCGAGCTCGAGCTGAACGCCTCGCAGGAGAACCCGGTCGTGCTCCCCGAGGCAGACGCGCTGCTGCCGACCGGCAACTTCGAGCTGCTACCGCTCGCCCAGGCGCTCGATCTGCTGCGGCTTGCTCTCGCCTCGGTGCTCACGTCGGGTTGCGAGCGCGGGCTCAAGCTCCTGCAGGCGCCGCTGAGCGGCCTGCCGGAGGGGCTCGCGGCGCGGCCCGGTCTCGTCACCTGCGGGCTGTCGGAGTACGCGTTCGCGCTGCAGGCGCTCACCGTCGAGGCGCGCCTGCTCGCTGCGCCCGTCTCGGCCGAGGTCGTCTCGACGACGCAGGCGGAGGGCATCGAGGATCGCCTGATCCTGGCCGGGCTCGGGGCGCGCAGGCTCGCAGACCAGGTCGCCGCCGGTGCCCGCGCGCTGGCGATCGAGCTCGTTCTCGCCGCGCAGGCAGTCGATCTGCGCGGCGCCTTGCCGCTCGGCGCCGGCACGGCCCGGCTCTACGAGCGCGTGCGGTCGATCGTCCCGTTCGTCGGAGAGGGCGACCCGCTCCCACCCGACCTCGAGCCGCTCGTCTCGGCGGTTCGCTCGGGCTCGCTGGGAGTGCTACCGCTTCCCGACCCGGTCGCCGGGGTCTCGCCGTGACCGTCGAGATCACCCGCTTCTACGACTCGATCAGCGATCGCTACCACCTCCTCCACGACGATCGCAGCGCGTGGCTCGAGATGACGGGCACCGCCCTGGACGGCCTGATCGGCGAGCTCATCGGGCCGGCGCGGCAGCGGGTGCTCGACTGCTCGTGCGGGATCGGGACCCAGGCCCTCGCCCTCGCCGCACGCGGCCACGCCGTCACGGGGACCGACCTGAGCGAGGCGGCGCTCCAGCGCACGGCGCGGGAAGCGGAGGTCGCCGGCCTCCGCCTCCGGACGGCCGTTGCCGACATGCGGCGGCTGCGCGAGGCCGTCCAGGGGCCGTTCGACGTCGTGCTCTCGTGCGACAACTCGATCGCGCACCTCGAGCGCTCCGAGCTGCCCGTCGCGTTCGCCGAGATGCACGCCTTGCTGCAGTCTGCCGGCGTCGTGCTCGTCAGCGTCCGCGACTACGAGCCCCTCGTCGCGCAGCGGCCGCGATTCATGAGCCCGGCGGCGGCGCCGGACGGCGGCAGCATCGCCTTCCAGCTCTGGGAATGGGCAGGCGACGGCTCGAGCTACGCGCTGCAGCAGTTCTTCCTCGAGGAGGTCGACGGGCGCTGGGAGACCACCTGCGAGCGCACGCGCCTGCACGCGCACGCCAGGAGCACCGTGCTCGGGGCGCTCACCGATGCCGGGCTCGAGGACGTCCGCTGGCACCCGCCCGCCGAGACGGGGTACTACCAGCCGATCGCGACCGGACGGCGGGCGTGAGGGTCGCGGTCGTCGGCGGCGGAGTGGTTGGCCTCTGCTGCGCCCACGAGCTCGCGGAGCGGGGTGCCGAGGTCGTCGTGCTCGAGCGCGGGCGCGTCGGGCAGGGCACGTCGCTCGGGAACACCGGCTGGGTGACGCCGAGCTTCACCTACCCGCTACCGGCCCCGGGCGTCGTCGGCGAGGGGCTCCGCGGGCTGGCGCGCGGCGACGGCCCGCTCGTGATCCACCCCTCGCTCGACCCGACGTTCGTGCGCTGGCTGTGGCGGTTCTGGCGTAGCTCCGACCGACGTCGCTGGCAGGCCGGCGTACGCGCCCTGCTGGCGCTCAACGACCGGACGCTCGAGCTCTTCGACGCCTACGAACAGGCGGGAATCGAGTTCGAGATGCACCGATCGGGCCTCCTGCTCGTCGCGAAGGAGCAGGGACCGCTCGCGTCGTACGGCGAGATCTTCCGCGAGCTCGGCGAGCTCGGCTTCACCGGCGGCCTGGCCGAGCTCACGGCGGACGAGGCCCGCGAGCTCGAGCCCGCGCTCGCGCGACACGGGATCGCGGGAGGCATCCACGCCCGCGTCGACCGGTACGTCCGTCCCGAGAGCCTCACCGCGGGGCTCGATGCGCACCTCCGCGCGCAGGGCGTCGAGATCCGTGAGGGTATCGCCGTCACGGGGATGGAGACCGGGCCCGGCGCGGGAGTCCGGATCTCGACGGCGACCGGTCCCATCGACGTCGATCGGGCCGTCGTCGCGGCCGGCCCGTCGTCGCCGGCCCTCCTCGAGCGGCTCGGGATCGCGCTGCCGCTCGTCGGGGCGCGCGGCTACAGCGTGACGTTCGCAGGTGCCGGCGCCCGACCGCGGCACGCTCTCTACCTCGGCGACGCGAAGGTCGGGATCAGCGCCTACGCGACCGAGGTCAGGATCGCGGGAGTGTTCGAGCTCGGCCGGCACGAGGCGACAGTCGACCACGCGCGCCTCGACCGGATGGTGGCGCGCTGCGACCCGTACTTCGATACCTGGCGCCCGAGCCGGGAGCCGCGGACGCAGGAGTGGGCCGGCCTGCGGCCGATGACCGCGGACGGGCTACCCCTGATCGGCCGCGCGCCGCGACTGCCCGGCGCCTTCGTGGCGACGGGTCACGGGATGCTCGGCGTCACCCTGGCCCCCGCGACCGCAGCCCTGCTCGCCCCGCTCGTCCTCGACGGGCGGGAGGATCCGGCGCTCGCGCCGTTTCGCCCCACGCGGGCGGGATGAGATCCCGCCCCTGCTCTCCGGGCGCTACCCGCGCAGGTAGGGCAGCGCCAGCTCGGGACGGGGGCCGTCGAGCTCCCGTCCCAGCCGGTGACCGTCGAAGATCGCGTCGGCGAGGAGCCTCGGCGTTACCGCATCGCCGACCTCGTACACGCCCTCGATCCCCTCGCTCGCGAGCGCGTCCGGATCGGAGGCGAGCTCGTCGCGAAGTGCCGTCACGGGGCGTCGGCGCGTGACGAGGACGACGGCGTCGGTCGTCAGCTCGAGCTCCTCCCCGTGCTCGCCCGCACACCGTGTCACGCCGTGCTCGAGCCGGAGCACGCTCGTGCTACGGCTCGAGCGCACCCCGCGCTCGTGGAGTCGCCGGCGTAGCCGCTCGCCCTCGATCGTCTCGTCGCAGGTCGGGGCGACCCGATCGAACGGGGTGACGATCTCGACCCGGTGTCCGGCGAGCGCGAGGTGCTCCGCGATCGCCGCTCCGACCAGATAGCCGTCGTAGTCGACGACCGCGACCCGCTCACCGGGGACGGCCTTGCCCGCCATCACCTGCTCCGGGGTGAGGATCCACGGGAGGGTCGCGTCGGCTCCCGGGATCGTGCGCCCGTCCATCCCGCCGGCGCCGTCCTCGCACCAGACCGCTCCGGTCGCGACGACGACCAGCTCCGCGCCGTACGCCCGAACCCCGTCGGCCGTGAGGCGCTCGCCGAGGACGACCGTGACGTTCCGGAGCCGCTCGAGCTGCGCGCGCCTCCAGGCGACGACGCGCCCCCACTCGCCGAGGCCCGGCAGGCGGGTCAGCCAGCGCAGGTGCCCGCCGACCTCGGGGCCGGCTTCGACCACGTGCACGCGCCGGAAGCCGCGGCGTGCGGCGACGAGCGCGCACTCGAGCCCGGACGGCCCTGCGCCGACGACGAGGACGTCGCGCTCGGCTCGCTCGGCCCGGTCGAACCGCTCGGGATGCCAGCCGCGGCGGTGCTCCTCGCCGGCGGTCGCGTTCTGCGTGCAGCCGAGATGACCTGCGAACACCGAGCGCGAGTAGCAGGCATTGCAGCCGATGCACTCGCGGATCTCCTCGTAGCGGCCCTCCTCGATCTTGCGGGGCAGGAACGGGTCGGCGATCGACGGCCGCGCGGCTCCGATCACGTCGAGCCGCCCGGAGCGGACGATCTCGGCCATCAGATCCGGGTCGGTGAAGCGTCCGACGCCGACGACCGGCTTGCGGGTGGCACGGCGTAGCTCGTCCGTGTAGGCGAGCTGGTAGCCCTGCCGCTCGAAGCGGGAAGCCGCGGCGTCGACGCGCGAGTCGCCCCAGATCCCGCCGGCACTGAGGTCCCAGAGGTCGACGAGCTGGTCGGCGGCAGCGATGAACGCTCGCCCCTCGGCCGCCTCGACCCCCGAGAGTGCGAGCTCGTCGGCGGCGATGCGGACCGCGACGGCACAGGCGTCGCCGACCGCTTCACGCACGAGCTCGATCGTCTCGAGCCAGAACCGGCACCGGTTCTCGAAGCTGCCTCCGTAGGCGTCCGTGCGACGGTTGAACCGGGGCGAGAGGAACTGGGTGGCGAGGTAGTTGTGGGCGCCGTAGACGTAGACGATGTCGAAGCCGACGCCGCGGGCGCGGCGGGCGGCCGCGGCCCACTCCTCCTGGACGCGCCGGATGTCCGCGAGCGTCATCGGCCGCGCCACGATCAGGGGGTCGAGCAGGCTCTGCAGGCGCGAGGGAGCGATCGTCGGCAGCCGCGACTCGCGGTTCTCGGCCAGCACGCCGCCGTGCCAGAGCTGGGCGCCCGCGAGCGCGCCGTGCCGGTGGGCCTCGTCGACCATGAGCGACAGGGCCCGTGCGTCCTCGTCGTCCCAGAGCCGGGCAGAGACGTACGGCGAGTCGTCGCTCTCCGGCGAGATCGAGCAGTACTCGGTGTTGACGGCGGCCCAGCCGCCCTCGGCCTTCATGCCCCGGAACGCCGCCTGGGTGCGCGGCTTCGCGACGCCGAACCCGGTGCAGTGCGGTGTCTGGTAGAAGCGGTTGCGAAGCGTCTTCGGGCCGATCCGCACCGGCTCGAAGAGGATGTCGTGACGCGGGTCGCGCGGCATCAGGCCCAACCGATGTCCGGAGCCGGGCGGGATGAGATCCCGCCCCCACAACCACACCCCGACCACGGACGGGATGAGATCCCGCCCCTACAACCCCGTCCGGCCGGCGGCAGGACGAGATCCACCCCTGCGACCCCGCCCCGGCCCACGCCTCCCGCCCGCTGCCTCCGAGCCCTGTAGGGGCCGGATCTCATCCGGCCCTGTCCGTCAACCATCGAGCTCCTCCTCGCGCCGTGCGATGTACGCGAGCAGCTCCGCATCGAGCTCCGGGTCGAGGCCCGGGTCCTCGTAGCTCTCGAGCAGGCGCTGCCACTCGCCGGTCGCGAGCTCGTCCTGGCGCGGGGAACCCTGCTTCTGCCAGGTGACGTAGGCCTGCGTGCGAAACAGCGGGCTCATCCAGAGCGAGCGGAAGCGCTCGACCGTGTGGTCGGCGGCGAGGAACATCCCGCCCGGCCCCTCCTCCGCGATCGCGGCGAGCGCGAGCTCCCCCTCGGAGACGCCGATCCCGTCGCCGATCCGGGCGAACGAGCGCAGGAGGGCGACGTCGATCACGAGCTTCTCGTAGCTCGTCGTCAGTCCCCCCTCGAGCCAGCCGGCGGCGTGGAGCACGACGTGGCTCCCGGACAGGAACGTCGCCCAGAGCGTCATCGCCGACTCGCTCGCCGCCTGGCCGTCGAGCGTGTTGCCCGAGCAGAGCGCTCCCCCGCCCCGGTAGGGCAGGCCGTAGCGCCGCGCGAGCTCGCCACCGGCGATCGTCGCGAGCACCGCCTCGGGCGTGCCAAATGCTGGCCCACCCGAGCGCATGTCGACCGGGGTCGTGAACGAGCCGAAGGCGCACGGAGCGCCCGGCCGGACGAGCTGGGCGAGTGCGACGCCGAACAGCGCCTCCGCGGTCTGCTGGGCGAGCGCGCCCGCGAGCGTCACCGGCGAGGAGGCGCCGCCGAGCAGGAACGGCGTCACGGCGACGGGCTGTCCGGCTGCCGCCCACTCCCTGAGCGCCCCGACCATGGCTCCGTCCCAGACGAGCGGGCTGTTCGGGTTGACGATCCCGACGACGGCCGGACGCTCCGCGAGCCGCTCCCGCCCTCCGTGGGCGAGCGCGACGAGCTCGAGCCCGTCACGCGCCCGCTCGCCGGTGCCGCCGTAGGCGGCGAACGGGCGGTCGCTGAAGCGCAGGCACGAGTACTCCATCCGCAGATGACGCGATGCGGCCGCGAGATCCTGGGCCTCGACGACGCCCGCCTGGTTCATGTGGAGGATGCCGCTCGCGTGGCAGAGCCGGACGAGCTCGTCGTGGTCTGCGATCGTTCCCTCGCGCCGGCCTCGCTCGCGGTCAGAGCAGAACGGCGAGCCTCCCGACGCCATCAGAACCGGCGGATGCACGCCCCCGATCGTCACCTCGCGGCCCGGCGCCCGGCCGTACACCGTGAACTCCGACGGCGCGTACGCGATGGACTCGAGCAGCCAGTCCGGATCGACGCGGACGCGAGTCCCATCCACGCGCTGCCCGGCCGCCCGCAGCAGCTCGAGCCCTGCCTCGTCGTGGACCTCGCAGCCGATCTCGGAGACGATCCGCATGGCCGTGCCGTGGACGGCCCCCACGCCCTCCTCGCCGAGCACGCTCGCCGGCCCTCCGAGGATCACGGTGAAGGCGCTCCGCTGATCACCCGTGCGAGCATCGGCGCAGCGTATCGCCGCACCCCCTCGCCGCGGCCGACCCTACCGAGCCGGGCCGTGGCCGTGCTAGCCGCGGCGGCGGCCGGTGCTACGGGAGCGACGGCTCCGCGAAAGCGCACGGCGCATCAACACGGCGTGCGTGCCGCGCTGGCGCTCACCCTTGCCGGGGCGGAGTCGCTCCCAGCGTCCGTCCGAGTCGAGCGTCCAGGCCTGGGTGTTGTCGGCGAGCAGCGTGTCGAACACGGAGAGCAGCTCCTGCTTCACGCGCGGACTCTCGATCGGCACCACGGCCTCGATCCGGTGATCGAGATTCCGCGGCATCAGGTCGGCGCTCCCCATGTAGATCCTCGTGTCGTCGCCGATCTCGAACGCGTAGACACGGCTGTGCTCGAGGAACCGGCCGACGATCGAGCGGACGCGGATCCTCTCGGACAGCCCGGAAACGCCGGGACGCAGCATGCAGATCCCGCGGGCGATCACGTCGACCTCGGCGCCGGCCTGCGACGCCGCGTACAGCTCGTCGATGATCGCCTCGTCGGTCAGCGAGTTCAGCTTCAGCCGGATCCGGGCGGGCTTGCCTCCTCCCGCCGCCGTCGCGACGCCCCGGATCTCCTCGATCAGGCGGTTCCGCAGGTTGAACGGAGCCACGAGGAGCTTGCGGAACCGCTGCGGGCGACCGAACCCCGTGAGGTGGTTGAAGAGGTCGGCGACGTCGGCGGCGATCTCCTCGTCTGCGGTGAAGATGCCGAAGTCCTCGTAGAGCCGCGCAGTCCGCGCGTGGTAGTTGCCGGTACCGATGTGCACGTAGCGACGTAGCTGCTTGCCTTCCCGCCTCACGACGAGCGTGAGCTTCGAGTGGATCTTCAGGTTCGGGAAGCCGTAGACGACATGGACGCCCGCCTGCTCGAGAGCCCGGCCCCACTCGATGTTTCGGTGCTCGTCGAATCGCGCCTTCAGCTCGACGAGGCAGGCGCTCTGTTTCCCTTCCTCCGCGGCCTCGATCAGCGCCGGCACGACCGGCGAGTCCTCGCTCGTCCGGTAGACCGTCGACTTGATCCCGATCACGTGGGGATCGCGAGCGGCGGAGCGGACCAACGCCTCGACCGAGGTCGCGAACGACTCGTAGGGAAGATGCACGAGCACGTCGTGGTCGCGGATGACGTCGAAGATCTCTCCCGGCCCCGTCGCATCCGCGAGGTCGGGCTTCGTCAGCGGCGCCCAGGGCGGGTCGCGCAGCTCGGGCCGGTCGAACGACGCGATCTGGATCAGGTCGGCCAGGTCGAGCTTGCTCTTGATCGGAAAGACCCGCTCGGGCCCGACCTCGAGACCCTCCATCAGGCGCGCCTGCATCGCCCGCGACATCCCCTCGGAGACCTCGAGGCGCACGACGTCGCCGAAGCGCCGCCGCCGCACCTCGACCTCGACCGCCTCGAGGAGGTCGTCGGCCTCGTCGTCGACCGAGAAGTCGGCGTCGCGGGTGACGCGGAAGAGCGCCCGCTCGGTGATCTCCATCCCGGGGAACAGCCACGACAGGAAGTGCTCGATCAGCGCCTCTAGCGAGATCAGGAGCTCGTCGTGGATCTTCACGAACCGGGGGAGGCCCTCGGGAACCTTGACGCGGGCGAACCGCACCTCGCCGCTCTCGGGGTCGCGGACGAACAGCCCGATCGACAGGGAGAGCCCCGACACGTAGGGAAACGGCTGGCCTGGGCCCACGGCGAGCGGGGTGAGCACGGGGAAGATCTCGCGCTCGAACAGGCTCTCGATCGTCGTCAGCTCCTCGGCGGTGCAGTCGGTGACCTTGCCGAACGCGATGCCCGCCTCGGCGAGCGCGGGGAGCAGCTGCTTGTCCCAGAGCGCCGACTGCCTGGACGTGAGCTTGAGCACACGCTCGCGGATGGCGGAGAGCGCCTCCCGCGGGGTGAGCCCGTCCGGCGAGCGCACGGGCAGTCCGGCGGCGACCTGACGCGTGAGGCCCGCCACGCGGACCATGAAGAACTCGTCGAGGTTGGACGAGAAGATCGAGCAGAACTTCACCCGCTCGAGCAGAGGCACGTCGGGATCTGCGACGAGGTCGAGCACGCGGGCGTTGAAGTCGAGCCACGACAGCTCGCGGTTCAGGAGCCTCGCCTCGGGCTGTACGCGTGTCTCGACCTTCGCCATCTCGTACGGGATTGTAGGCGAGAGGTGTGGGTGTGGCGAACGGCTGACCGCCGTCGCGGAGCCGCGCCAGGAGCCCGACCCGGCTTCGTGATACGTTCTGCAGATGGGAGTGCGGCGCGTTCGTGGGTTCTGCCCGCTCGACTGTCCGGACACCTGCGCGTGGCAGCTCGATGTCGACGCCGAGGGTCGAGCCGTGGCGCTGCGCGGCGACCGCGACCACCCGTTCACGGCAGGCGCGCTCTGTGGCAAGGTCAACCGCTACCTCGACGCCGTCTACGCCCCCGATCGCCTGCTGCATCCGCTGCGCAGGGTCGGACGCAAGGGCGAGGGCCGCTTCGAGCGGATCTCGTGGGACGAGGCGCTCGCCGAGGTCGCCGAAGGACTGCAGGGCGCGATCGACCGCCACGGCCCCGAGTCGCTCCTCCCTTACTTCTACGCGGGAACGATGGGCAGGATTCAGGGCTGGTCGCTCGGCCCGCGCCTCTTCCGCCACCTCGGCGCCTCCCGCCTGCTCACGAACCTCTGCTCGGGCGCGGCCAGCGCGGCCGCGGCGGTGACGCTCGGGGGGTCGGTCGGCTACGACCCGGAGGACCTCGTCCACGCCAGGCTCGTCCTGCTCTGGGGCATGAACCCGCTGAACGCGAACGTCCACCAGTGGAAGTTCCTGCTCGAGGCACGCGAGCGCGGAGCGCACGTCGTCGCGATCGATCCGCTCCGCTCCGAGTCGGCCGCGCGCTGTGACGAGCACATCGCGCCCCTGCCCGGCACCGACGCGGCGCTCGCGCTCGGGCTCATGCGCGCGGTGCTCGACGAGGGCGTCGAGGATCGCGACTACCTCGACCGGTACACGGTCGGGTGGCCCCAGCTCGAGGAGCGTCTCGCCGAGTGGCCGGTCGAGCGCGCCGCCGAGGTGTGCGGGCTCGACGTGGACGTCGTTCGACGGCTCGGGCACCGCCTCGCCGGGACGCGTCCGACCGCAATTCGCGTCGGTCTCGGCCTGCAACGACACGGCGGCGCGGGAGCGGCCGTACGAGCGATCCTCTCGATCCCGGCCCTGACCGGAGATTGGCGCCACGTCGGCGGCGGCGCGCTCGCGATGACGAGCGGCCACATGCCCTACGCCGACTCCGAGCTCGTCGCCCCGGCGGGCATGCCCGCTCCGAAGGGACGCGTGGTGAACATGTCCCGGCTGGGAGATGCCCTGACGGAGCTCGCTGATCCTCCCGTTGCGGCGATCGTCGTCTTCAACGCGAACCCGGCGGCGAGCAACCCGAACCAGAACCGCGTCCGGCGCGGGCTCGCGCGCGACGACCTGTTCACCGTCGTCCTCGAACAGCGGCTCACCGACACGACCGACTTTGCGGACATCGTCCTCCCGGTGACGATGCAGCCCGAGCACGCAGACCTGTACGGCGCCTACGGGCACATGTACGTGGCCTGGAACGAGCCGGCGATCGAGCCGCCGGGCGAGTGCCTGCCGAACACGGAGGTGTTCCGGCGGCTCGCGGCCGCGCTCTCGCTCGAGCACCCAAGGCTGTTCGACTCGGACGTCGAGCTCGCAAGGCAGCTCCTCGACACCGACGCGTGCCGGGAGCGCGGCATCACGCTCGAGACACTGCGGGAGCGCGGCTGGATGCGCGCGGCCGGCTTCCCGCGCGGGGTTGCGCCGTTCGCGGAGGGCGGGTTCCCGACCCCCTCGGGCAAGGTCGAGCTCTGGTCGGAGACGCTCGCGGCTCGCGGCCAGGACCCGCTCGTCGGCTTCGTACCGCCGCACGAGGTGCTGGACGAGGAGCTCGCCGCCCGCTACCCGCTCGTGCTGATGGCGCCGGCGGGCCGCTTCTTCCTCAACTCGACCTTCGGCTCGATCGACTGGCACCGTGGGAAGATGGGCGGTATCCGGGTGCACGTCCACCCCGACGACGCGGCCGCCCGCGGGCTCGAGGAGGGCGACGGGATCCGGATCTTCAACGATCGCGGCGCGTTCGTCGGTCAGGTCACGATCGACGATGCGGCCCGGCCGGGCGTCGCCTTCCTCCACAAGTCGCACTGGCCGAAGCTCGTCGAGGGCGGGACGAACGCGAACGCGACGACCCCCGACCGTGACGCCGACATGGGCGGAGCTCCCACGTTCCACGACAACCGCGTCGAGATCGAGCCCGTGTACGCCCGCCGCGAGGCGGCCATGCTCGCGGGCGCGGCCGTCTCGGGACGCTAGCGGCCGGGCCGCACCCGCCCCGTGGGCCGTGAGATCGAGCGGAAGTTCCTCGTCGTCGGCAATGCCTGGCGAGCCCTCGCACCGGGCGCGCTCTACCGCCAGGGGTACCTGTCGAGCGTGGAGGAGCGAACCGTCCGTGTGCGCCTGACGCCGGAGGCGGGCTACCTCACGATCAAGGGGACATCGGTGGGGGCCGCGCGCGCCGAGTACGAGTACGAGATCCCACCCGGGGACGCCGGCGCGATTCTCGACACGCTGGCCGAGCGCCCGATCGTCGAGAAGCGCCGTCACCGGATCCCGGTCGGGGACGTCGTCTTCGAGGTGGACGAGTTCCTCGGCGAGAACGCGGGGCTCGTCGTCGCCGAGGTCGAGCTCGAGCGCGAGGATCAGCCGTTTCCACGCCCCGCATGGCTCGGCGAGGAGGTCACAGACGATCCGCGCTACTACAACGTGAACCTCGCGAAGCACCCCTTCAGCGCCTGGGAGTAGACGCCGCCCTGCTGCAACATCGCTGCGCGCCGGTGTGATAAGCAGGGAGCATGGCGACCCCCACGACTCTCGACGAGAAGCTCGACCCCGTCTACCGCGAGGTAGTGCGCCGGAATCCCGGCGAGGTCGAGTTCCACCAGGCCGTCCGGGAGGTGCTCGAGACGATCGGTCCCGTGCTCGTCAAGCACCCGGAGTTCGCCGAGCACCGGATCATCGAGCGCATCTGCGAGCCGGAGCGCCAGATCATCTTCAGGGTGCCCTGGCTGGACGACCACGGCGACGTTCAGATCAACCGCGGGTTCCGGGTCGAGTTCAACAGCGCCCTCGGCCCGTACAAGGGCGGGCTGCGCTTCCATCCGTCCGTCTATCTCGGGATCGTCAAGTTCCTCGGCTTCGAGCAGATCTTCAAGAACGCGCTCACCGGGATGCCGATCGGCGGCGCCAAGGGAGGGGCCGACTTCGACCCGAAGGGCCGCTCGGACGAGGAGGTCATGCGCTTCTGCCAGAGCTTCATGACCGAGCTGTACCGCCACCTCGGGGAGTACACGGACGTTCCCGCCGGCGACACCGGCGTCGGCACGCGCGAGATCGGCTTCCTGTTCGGTCAGTACAAGCGGATCACGAACCGCTACGAGTCGGCCGTTCTGACGGGTAAGGGGCTCAACTGGGGCGGCGCGCAGGTCCGGACGGAGGCGACGGGGTACGGGCTCGTCTACTTCGTGGGCGAGATGCTCGCAGCCTCCGGCACCTCGTTCGACGGCCGCACCGCGGTCGTCTCCGGCTCGGGCAACGTCGCCGTTCACGCGATCGAGAAGCTCGAAGCGCTCGGGTGCCGGGTGCTCGCGGCGTCCGACTCGGACGGCTACGTCGTCGACCAGGACGGCATCGACGCGACGCTCCTGAAGCGGGTCAAGTACGTGGAGCGCCGGCGGGTGAGCGCCTACGCAGAGCTACGGCCCCGGGCCCGGTTCGTCCCCGGCGGAAACATCTGGGAGGTTCCCTGCGACGTCGCGCTGCCCTGCGCGACCCAGAACGAGCTGACCGGGCGCGACGCCGCGTTGCTCGTCTCGCACGGCTGCATCGCGGTCGGTGAGGGCGCCAACATGCCGACTACCCCCGAGGGCGTGCGCATCTTCCAGGACGCCGGCGTCGCGTTCGGGCCGGGCAAGGCCGCAAACGCCGGCGGCGTCGCCACGTCGGCGCTCGAGATGCAGCAGAACGCGAGCCGCGACTCGTGGACGTTCGAGCACACCGAGCAGCGCCTGGCCGAGATCATGCGCGACATCCACGACCGCTGCTACGCGACCGCCGAGGAGTACGGGCGCCCGGGCAACTACGTCGCCGGGGCGAACATCTCGGGCTTCATCAAGGTCGCGACGGCAATGGTCGCGCTCGGGCTCGTCTAACCCCACCCGGCGCGGTCTGCAGGAGACCCCCGCGCCAATTCCTCCGTATTTCCCGTTATCATGGTGAATATGCTGATATTACACGGCATGTCAGGTAAGCCATACAGAGACCACACGGTACGGACAAGGAGGGTTTGACAGCCATGGCCCGGATCGATCCGGAGACGACCGTCGCGGCGCTCACGCTCGAGCGTCCCCAGCGAACCAGGCTGTTCGAGCAGCTCGGGCTCGACTACTGCTGCGGTGGTGAGCGCAGCCTCGCAGAGGCCTGCGCCGCCCACGGCCTCGACCTGAACACCGTGCTCGTCCTGCTCGCAGGCGAGGCGCAGACGCCGACGACCGACCTGAAGGACTGGTCCGAGGCGTCGATCCCCGACCTCGTCGACCACATCGTGAACGCCCATCACACCTACCTGCGAGAGGAGCTACCGCGCCTGTCGGAGCTCTCGGCGAAGGTCGCAGCCGCCCACGGCGCCGAGCATCCCGAGCTCGTCGAGCTGGCACGGCGCTTCGAGCAGCTGCGCAGCGAGCTCGAGGAGCACCTCGAGCTCGAGGAGAGCGTGACGTTCCCTGCCGCCCGCGCGCTCGCCTCGGGCGAGGCAGCGAGCCCGGGGGATCTCGACGGGCTCCTCCACGACCACCGGGAAGTCGGTGCCGCGCTCGAGGAGCTCCGCGAGCGCACCGCGGGCTACGACGCCGAGCAGGCGCTCTGCGGAACGCACCGCGCGCTGCTCACGGGCCTCCACGAGCTCGAGGTCGACATCCACGAGCACGTCCACGAGGAGAACAACATCCTCTTCCCCCGGATCGCAAGCCAGGCGCAGACCAATGGGCACTGACCTCGAGCAGCAGCCGGCAACCGCCGACACCACTCCCGCGCCGGCCACATCGACGGATGCCAACGCGCTCCCCGGCGACGGGATCGATCCGGCACGCATGCCCGGGCACTGGCTGCTTGCCCGCCTCGGCAAGCGCGTCCTTCGCCCCGGCGGGCTCACGCTCACGCGCTTCCTCCTCGACTCGCTCGCCGTCCGGTCTTCCGACGACGTGGTCGAGTTCGCGCCCGGCCTGGGGGTGACGACGAGGCTCCTGCTCGCGCACAGCCCCGCCTCTTACACCGCCGTCGAGCGGGACAAGGTCGCTGCCGGCCGCCTGGGACGGCTGCTCCGGCCGCCGGACCAGCGGTGCCTCCTCGGAACGGCGGAGGCAACCGGCCTCCCGAGCGATTGCGCCAGCGTCGTGATCGGCGAGGCGATGCTGACCATGCAGCGAGAGGAGCAGAAGCAGCGGATCGTCGCGGAGGCCCACCGGCTGCTCCGCGACGGCGGACGCTACGGCATCCACGAGCTCTGCCTCGTTCCCGACTCGCTCGCCGAGCAGGTGAAGGACGAGATCAGGCGCGAGCTCACGCAGACCATCCACGTCGGAGCACGCCCGCTGACCCCGAGCGAGTGGAAGGAGCTCCTCGCCCGGGCCGGCTTCGAGGTCACACGAGAAGCTGTCTCGCCGATGCGCCTCCTCGACCCGTTGCAGTTCGTCCGGGACGAGGGAGTACGTGGAACGGCCAGGTTCCTCGTCAACGTCACACGCGACCGGGAAGCCCGCCACCGCGTTCTCGCCATGCACCGCCTCTTCCGTCGCCATCGGGAGCGGCTCGGGGCGATCGCCCTGACCGCTATCAGGCGCGACGGGCCGGTAGCGGGCGGCTGATCGTCAGCGGGCTCGCGCTGCCCGCCGGGGCGGCGCGAGCCCGCGATGGTTCGAGAACCGCTACTTGAGCGGGTTCGTCCCTGCCATCCAGATGATGACGCGGGTGAACTTCCCGTCGGCACCGACGTCGAAGAAGTTGCAGTTGTGCATGTCGTTCCTGGCGCCGTTCCGAAGCTCGCCGATGTAGCTCTGCTCGGTTGCGACCTTGCCGTGCTCGGGCTCGACGACGATGTTCTTGAGCTCGTGGAAGATCGAGACCGACCCTGCAATGAAGTCGGTGAACATCCGGCGGATCTCCTCAGCGCCCGTGAACGTGACGTGATCGGTCTGGACGGTCAGGGTCGCGTCGTCGGCGAAGTGGGAGAGGATGGCATCGACGTCCATCGCGTCGACCGCCTTGAAGTAGCTGTCCGGTAGAGCTGCGAGCTGATCCCTCGTGAGCGGGGCGGTGTTCGTGGCCATCGAACCTCCTCGTGCGGGTCGCGGTGAATGTCTGACATTGGTCATGGTCGCCGACCCGGCCGCGGCAGTCAACTCGCCTCCGCGCACCCACGGCGCCGTCTAGACTCGGCGGCGACGCCGCGAACGGGCCCGGCGTGATCTCGCCGGGCCTCGAACTCGAGGAGGCATTCCATGGCACTGCAGCTCGGCGACGACGCACCCAACTTCCGGGCCGACACGACCGAGGGTCCGATCGACTTCCACGAATGGAAGCAGGGACGGTGGGCCGTCCTCTTCTCCCACCCGGCGGACTTCACGCCCGTGTGCACGACCGAGCTCGGCTACACGGCGAAGCTCAAGGACGAGTTCGACCGGCGAAACGTGAAGGTCATCGGGCTCAGCGTCGACTCGGTCGACGACCACCGGCGCTGGGCGGCCGACATCGAGGAGACCCAGGGCATCGCGCCGAACTTCCCGATGATCGGCGACGACGACCGTGCGGTCTCGGGCCTCTACGACATGATCCATCCGAACGCCGACAACACGCAGACGGTCCGCTCGGTCTTCGTGATCGGTCCCGACAACAAGGTGAAGCTCACCCTCACCTATCCGGCGAGCACGGGACGCAACTTCGACGAGGTGCTGAGAGTCATCGACTCGCTCCAGCTCACCGCCGACTTCAAGGTCGCGACGCCCGTGAACTGGCAGCAGGGCGACGACGTGATCATCTCCGCGGCCGTCACCGACGAGGAGGCGAAGGAGCGCTTCCCGGAGGGCTGGCAGGCGCCGAAGCCCTACCTGCGGATCGTCCCGCAGCCCGGCAGGTAGCCCCTACCCGGCGCCGAGCACCGCGTCGGCGACGGGTAGGCGTGACGGGAGGCTCTCCACGTCCTCGGTGCAGAGATCGAGCTCGATCCGCCTGCGCGCGAGATCGACCTCCTCGACGAGACCGATCGGCGCGATCGCGAAGGTCGGAAAGAGCCGGCCCCTGTGGCTCACCCGGAGCACGAGGAAGTCGGGCAGGTCTGCGCCAGGCGGGAAGATCGGGGTCTCGATCTCGCCGATCACGCCGTCCCGTCCGGCCACCTCGAACCCGTGGCAGGCAAGGAGGGCCCGGCCCGGCGGCCGGGTCTCGACCGCGATCTCTGTCAGCTCCGTTGCCATCGACCGACACGCTAGCCCCCGTGCGTGAGGATCACGGTCGCGTCGCGTGAAGATCCGCTCGTACGGGAGGCCGTGAAGCGCAGGCGTCAGGTAGAGACGAGCTTGTACCCGACCCCGCGCACCGTGACGAGGCGCTCCGGGCGGCGCGGGTCGTGCTCGAGCTTGCGGCGAAGGCTCGAGACGTGCACGTCGGTCGCTCGCTCGTCGCCGATGTACGGGCTCGCCCACAGGTGCTCCATGATCTGCCGCCGCGTGAAGACACGCCCGGGCTCGTCGGCGAGCAGCGCCAGGATCTTGAACTCGGACGGTGTGAGCCTGACGGGGCTGCCGGCCACCTCCACCTCGTGCCTCACGGCGTCGATCCGGACGTCGCCGACCGTGATCGTCGGCGGCCTCGTCGACGCGCGGTCGAGCTCACGCCGCCGGAGCAGCGCCCGGATCCTGCTCACGAGCTCCGCCATCGAGAACGGCTTGGTGACGTAGTCGTCGGCTCCGAGCTCGAGGCCGAGCACCTTGTCGATCTCCGCATCGCGCGCGGTGAGCATGATGATCGGGATGTCGCTCGTCGCCCGGAGCGCCCGGCAGGCATCGAGACCCGACAGCCTGGGCATCATCACGTCGAGCACGGCGACGTCGAACTCCTCGTCCTTCGCCGCCTGGACGGCAGCTTCGCCGTCGCCGACCTCGACGACGTCGAATCCCTCGGTGCGGAGGGCGTACCCGACCGCCTCGAGGATACCCTCCTCGTCGTCAGCCACCAGGATTCGCGACGCGGTCACGTCACCCAGCGTAGCGACGCGGTCGTCGCGCTCGATCCCGGCGTGAGCGGATCTTCACGATCGGCCAACGAGACGCTCGTACTCGGTCTCCATCCTGTCGGGACACCCCGCTCCGAACGGGCAGAAGGACGAGGTCGAGGAGACGATGACACGCCAGGAGTGGATCCGGCGGGCGCGGCGCTCGCTCCGGTCGCTGGATCAGGCAGTCCACGGGCAACGGCCGATCGGCCGCCGTGACCGGGGGCTCGCGGCCATGCGCCTGGAGCTTCGCAGCAGGCTTGCGGAGCTCGAACAGGAAGCATGGCCGTCCGCCGCCTGGCACGGTTCGCTGTCTCCGCACGACGACCTCGTCCGCCTGCTCGCCCGGGCCGAGCGCGGCGCGCTCTCGCTCGAGTAGCGGCAGCTTCCGGACGACCCGGTCAGCGTGCCGGAGCAGGCTCGTTCCGTCGTGCGGCCGCGGAAGGGCCCTGTTCGTCGGGCGGAGCGCTGCACGGCAGCTCGATCGTGACCGTCGTTCCGACGCCGGGCTCGGACTCGAGCTCGATCAGCCCCCCGATCGCCCTGATCGCGTGCCGCACGATCGAGAGCCCGAGCCCGAAGCCCTCGCTGCTCCGCGCATCGCCGCGGTAGAAGCGATCGAAGACGCGCTCCTGCTCGGGCAGCGGGATGCCCGGGCCCGTGTCGCGGACCGTGAGCGTCACCGTCTCCGGGTCGGAGAGGGACGCGCCGAGCTCGATCGTCCCTGCCGCCGTGTGCTTCGCTGCGTTGGCGGCGATGTTCGCGAGCGCCTGCTCGAGCAGGTCGGGCTCGCTCAACGCTTCCAGGTTCTCGGGGCAGCGAACCGCGACCTCGACCCCCGGGGCAACGGCCAGGCGCTCCGCGACCCCAGTGAGCAGGGGCCGCAGAGGCACCGACCGGAGCAGCGGCGCTTCCTGACCGGTCTGCGCACGGGCGAGCACGAGCATCGCACGCGAGAGGCGGCTGAGACGCTCTGCCTCGCGCTCGATGTGCGAGAGGAACCGATCGCGGTCGGCCGGGATCTCCTTCGCTCCCCCCTGCAGGACCTCGACGGCGCCGAGGATCGCGGCGAGCGGCGTCCGCAGCTCGTGCGCCGCGTTCGCGACGAACTCCCGCTCGGCCTGCTCTCGCCGCTCCTGCTGGGAGACGTCGGTGACGACCAGCACCGTCGACTCGCCGCGACGTGCGGCCGGGATCCCGAGCAGCGAGTAGGTCATGCTCTCCCCGATCGCAACCCGTGCCTGGGCGACGCGGCTGTCCGGTCGCAGGAGCGCGCGCGCGAACTCCCGGAGCGAGGGCTCCGGCCACGGATCCGGCAGCGGATCGCCTTCCTCGAGCGGCGCGCCCAGCAGCCGCGAGGCCGCGGCATTCGCGACCTCCACCTCGAGCTCCCCGTCGATCATGATCACGCCGTCGCGCAGCCGCTCGAGCAGCCGCTCGAGCCGGTCGCGCTCCGTGGCGAGGCTGTCGAAGCTGTCGGCCAGGTGCTGCCGCATGCGATCGATCGTCTCGCTGAGATCGCCGAGCTCGTCATGGAACCGGGGGCGGAGCTCGGCCTCGAAGTCGCCCTGCTCGATCGCCGTCGCAGTCGTGCCAATCCGGCGGAGCCGACCGGCGAGCAGCGCGGCTACGAGCAGCCCCGCGATCGCACCGATCGGGATCGCGACCAGGGCGGCAACGACGATCTCCCGGTCGAGCAGGCTCTGGGACGCTGCATAGGCCGGCTGGGGGACGTACGCGACGAGCGCGCCTGCGATCTCCGCCCCCGTTCCCGTTGCCACGCGCAACGGCAGGCCCACGACCGTCGCGACACTGCCTTCGAGCGTCGCGACGTAGCGCTCGCCGCCGAGGGCCGTCGCGAGCGCGTCGTCGCGGTTCGGAACGGCGTCGAGGAGCGTTCGGCGCGATCGCTCCCCCGAGATCAGCTGCCCCTCGTCGTCGAAGACGAAGAGCGCCAGGCGACGCTCCTCGGCGATCTCCGGAACGGCCTGCGACAGCGTCCCGTCGAGGAGCGGCTCGCGGAGCCGATCGGCCGCGACCACCGAGCTCCCGACCGCGAGATCGCCGGCGCGCTCGGCGAAGGCTCGCTCGGCCCGCTCGGAGAAGACGAGCGCGACCGCAAGGGCCGTCAGGCCCGCGACCATCGCGAACGCGAAGCCGAGCCACCAGCGCATCGGAATGCCACGGCGCATCGTCCGATTATCGCCCGCTGCTCCAGAACCGCGCCGCCGTCTGAGCGGATCTTCAAGGAAGGGCCGGCATCTCGCTCATGGCGCGGTGTGATGCTGGGCTCATGCGCATCCTGATCGTCTCCGACACCCCGACTCCGACCGATCTCGAGCTCCGCAGCGCCTTCGCGCGGCACGGCGTCGACGCGGACGTGGTACGGGAGCGCGATGTGCTCCGGGAGGCGCGACCGGGCGACGCAGCGCTGGGACGGGTCGACGTCCTTCCGAGCCTGGACGGCACGTCCGGCTGCATCTGGACGCTGCGCAAGCTCGAGGACCACGGAATCCACGTGCTGAACGGCGTCGGTGCCCTGCTCGCCGCGCACGACAAGCTCGTCACGGCGCTGAAGCTCGGACGCGCCGGCATCCCCCATCCGGTCACGGCGCACGTCGACGACGGCGCCCCGCTCCCGTCCTTCGCATACCCCGTCGTCGTCAAGCCGCGCTTCGGCAGCTGGGGCAGGGACGTCGTCGCCTGCGACTCCGCAGGGGCGCTCGCCGACCACCTCCAGGCGCTCCGGCGGCGACGGTGGTTTCGCCGGCAGGGTGCGCTCGTCCAGGAGCTCGTCCCTCCGGTCGGCCGCGACCTCCGGGTGATCGTGGCCGGAGCGGAGATCGCCGGAGCAATCGAGCGGGTCGCCGCGCCCGGCGAGTGGCGAACGAACGTCGCGCTCGGAGCCTCGCGCCGTCGCGTCGCCCACCTTCCGCCCGAGGCTCGCCGGCTCGCCCTGGCGGCCGCGGAGGTCGTCGACGCCGATCTCGTGGGCGTCGATCTGCTACCGACGGCGAGCGGCTACACGGTGCTCGAGCTGAACGGTGCGGTCAGCTTCAACCGCGACTACTCGCTCGCCGGAAGCTGCGTCTTCGACACCGTGGCGCGGGCGCTCGTCGCGACGATCCCCGCGACCCGAGAGCCGGCGACGAGCCGCGTCACCGTCTGATCCGGCCGCCGCCGAGTTCAGTCGGGCAGCAGCCCGGCACCCGCGAGCGAGGTCAGACCGCGCTCGCGCAGCTCCGAGGCGAGGGCAGGAACGTCGGCGTCCGGAGGAGCGAGCCCGACGATCTCGAGCGTCACCGTTCCTCCCTCCACGTCGCCGACGAGCACGTCGAGCTCGAGCGGGGCGAGTCGCTCCGACGAGCCCGCGGCAGCGAGGAGCGTCGTTCGCGCCTCGCCGATCGGCGCCCCGAGCGCGAGCGGCAGCGAGACGGACACCGTCCGGCGCGGGTCCCGGATCGAGCGGTTGACGACGATCGAGCCCACCATTCTGCCGTTCGGCACGTGGATCCGGCGGTCCCCGTCGTCGACCATGACCGTGTGGACGAGCGTGACCGCCTCGACGGTGCCCGTGACACCCTCGACCGTGATCCGGTCGCCGATCCTCACCGGCTGCGTGAACGCGAGCATGACGCCCGCACCGACGTTCGCGATCGGCGCCGAGAGCGCGAGGCCGACGATCGCCGCGAGCAGGGCGCTCGAGGCGAGCAGCGCGGTCCCGAGCTTCTCCGTCGACGGGAAGACGGTCAGCACCTGCCAGGCGACGATCACGAACAGGAACGCGACGACGAACCGCTCGAGCACGTGCAGGCGGGTGCGCAGGCTGGCCGCGTCCTCGGCACCCCGGCGCACCTCGACCGCACGGAGGTAGCCGCGTACGGCCCGGTGGAGCAGCCAGCGGATCACGAGCACGGCTGCGACGCCGGCAACGCCGGTGATGACCGCGGTCAGGGCGTGGTCGCTCACGGACCTCCTGTTTCGGCACCGGCGGGCAGGTGCCTTCCGGCCGCGGCTACGATAGAGCCGCCGCGGAGAGGTGTCCGAGCGGCCGAAGGAGCGCGACTGGAAATCGCGTACCCGGCGATGAGCTGGGTCGCGGGTTCAAATCCCGCCCTCTCCGCCTCTCGCGGGGGAAGCGCGCGGCCGTTTCCCCCGCGGGCGCTTCCTCGTTCGGCGCACGCCGGTGCCAACCGGGCCGGACGGCCACCGGAGGGTGCGGCGTCAGCCGGAGGTGCGGCGTCAGCCGGAGGTGCGGCGTCAGCCGGAGGTGGCGGAGACGACGTAGGCCGCGACGTCCTGGATCTGCTCGTCGCTGAGCTGACCCTTGAACGACGGCATCGCGCCCATGCCGTTCGTGACCCGGTCGACGACGAGCTCGTGGCTCGGCTTCGCGTCGTCGAGGTTCGGGCCCACGGCGCCCGTCGTGCCCGCGTCGGCAAGCGTGTGGCACGTTCCGCAGCCGGCGCTCGCGAACACGTCAGCGCCCGCGGCCGGATCGCCCTTGGCCGCGCCCCCTCCGCCCTCCGTCGCGCCGGTCTCGGCCGTCGCGCCGGTCTCGCCACCCGGCGTCTCGCCCTCGCCGCCCGTTCCGTGCTGGACGGCCGCCTCGCTCTCCTCCTCGCCGAGCACGAAGACCGTCGCGATCGTCCCGACGGCCAGCAGCGCACAGACCGACAGGAACGCTGCCAGGTGCCTGCCCGGAAAGCCCGGCCGGCGCTTGGGGACGACGAGGGCGACGACCAGGCTGAAGACGACCAGGACGGCCGCCACCGCGCCGATGATGATCTCTTCGGTAGTCACGCGCCGCTCTACGATAACGGTTCGGGTCGGCGGCGTCCCCGCGTACGGGCTCAGCCCCAGCATCGGTGCCCGCGACCGTCACGACACTGAAGCCGGCTGCCGTCAGCCGTCGCCGGTAGCCTCGGGCCATGAGCGCGGTCCGCCGGCTCGTCTCGCAGCTCGGTCGGGTGCCGCACAACGTCCGCGGGCTCGCGTTTCTCTGCCTGTTCGTGGTCGCGATCGGGATGATCCGGCCGCGGCTCACCGAGAGTCAGGCGGGCTGGCTGCTCGTCGGCTTCGGGATCGCGACCGTCGCGGGCGGTGTCGCGTTCCTCGTCGCCACGCGGCGGGCCTCGGCCCACCTCCCGCTCGTCGCCGGGTCTCGCCGCGCCGTCGATGCCGTGTTCGTCGTCGTCAGGCGTACCGGGCTGCCGCTGCTCGCCCTGGCCTTCTTCCTGCTCTGGACGTTCGTGTACGTCGGTCTCTGGTGGTACCGACCCGCGGAGAGCTTCGAGGGAATCGGGGACATCGAGGATCCCCTGTTCGCCGACTTCTTCTACTACGCCGTGATGGTCGCACTGACCTCGCCGCCCGAGGGCATCGTCCCGCTCAGCCGCGGGGCCCGGAGCGCGACGATGATCGAGATCCTGACCGGCCTCGCGCTGATCACGACGTACGTGTCGAGCCTCGTGCAGCTGCGGCGGCGCCGAGCGTCCGCGGGCGTCGAGGACCCCGAGCCCGACACGTAGGCCCGCCGCTTCGCTGACCGGTCGCAGGTTGCGCGGGCGGTCGCTCCCGCACATGCTGTATGAGAGCGATGCACCGACACTCGCGACCCGCAGCACCGCCCCGGTTCGAGCCGTTTCCCCGGAGTGCTCTCGAGGGGTCGATCCCGCAGCGCTTCGCAGCCATGGTCGCCCGCGACCCCGGGCGAGCGGCGGTCAGGGCGCCCGACGGCGAGCTCTCCTACGAGGAGCTGGACCTGCGCTCGAACCGGGTCGCCTGTGACGTGCTCGAGCGGCTCGGACCGCGGGAGGAGCCGGTTGCGCTCCTGCTCGAGCAGCGTGTGAGCCTGCCGATCGCGATCATGGGCGCGCTCAAGGCCGGGAAGGCGTACGTCCCGCTCGATCCAGCCCACCCGGACGCCCGGCTCTCCTACCTGCTCGGGGACAGCGGCGCACGCCTCCTCCTCGCCGATCCGGAGACGCGGGCGTCGGCCGAGCGGCTCGCGGGGCCTGGCGTCGAGGTCGTCGTGATCGAGCCCGGGAAATCCGCGCCGGAGCCCCCGGGGATCTCCCTGAACGGCGACACGGTCGCGTACGTCTACTACACGTCGGGCTCGACCGGTCAGCCGAAGGGCGTCTACGACACCCATCGCAACGTGCTCCACAACGTGCTCCGCTACACGAACGGGCTGATGATCGGCCGGGACGACCGGCTCACGCTCCTCCAGCGCCCGGCGTTCAGCGGCGCCGTCTCGAGCTTCTTCGGCGCCGTGCTCAACGGCGCGACCTCGTGCATGTTCGATCTCTCCGCCGACGGCCCGGATCGGCTCGCCGGCTGGCTCGAGTCGGAGCGCGTGACGATCTACCACTCCGTGCCGGCGATCTTTCGCGAGATCGCCGCCAGGCGCAGGAGATACCCGTCGCTCCGGCTCGTGCGCCTGGAGGGCGACCGGGCGACCCTGCGCGACGCACGGCTGTTCCAGGAGGCCCTCCCGCCGCCGTGCCTGCTCGTCAACGGCCTCGGAGCGACCGAGTGCGGGATCGTGCGGAGGCTCTTCGTCGACCACGAGACCGAGCTCCCGCCCGACGGGCTCCCGATCGGATACGCGGTCGAGGACATGGACGTCGAGCTGCTCGACGCAGACGGCCGACCCGTCGAGCTCGGCGAGGTCGGCGAGATCGCCGTGCGCAGCCGCTTCCTGGCCTGCGGGTACTGGGGACGGCCGGAGCTGACGGCGGAGCGGTTCCGCCCGGGCTCGGCGGCGGGCGAGCGCGTCTACCATACGGGCGACCTTGGGAGGATGGCCGGCGACGGCTGCCTGGAGCACCTCGGCCGCAAGGGCTTCGAGCCGCGTTTCCGCGGCCAACGCGTCGAGGTCAGCGCGATCGAGTCCGCCCTGGTTCGCACGGGGCGGGTCGAGGCCGCCGCCGTCGCCGTTCGCGAGCGTCCGGAGGTGGGTGAGCGCCTCGTCGCGTACGTCGTCCCTCGCGGCGACCGGCCCACCGCCGGCGAGCTTCGCCGCGCCGTCGCCGCCGAGGTGCCCTCGGGCACCGTGCCGACCGACTTCGTCGTGCTCGGCAGCCTGCCGCTCGACGCCAACGGGAAGGTCGACGTCGGGGCCTTGCCGCCGCCCGCACGCGGACGGCCCACGCTCGACGGGCTGCCCGTGCGCCCGAGGAACGCGACCGAGCAGGTCCTCGCGGGCATCTGGGAGGAGGTGCTCGGGCTCGACGGGATCGGAGTGAAGGACGAGTTCCTCGACCTCGGTGGCGACTCGCTCGCCGCCGCCGCGATGCTCGCCGCCGCCGAGGCCCGGCTCGCAGTCCCCCTGCCCCGCTCGGCGCTGCTCAGGCACCGGACGATCGAGGAGCTGTCCCGCGCCCTCATCGCGACCTCGGCGCCCGAGAGCGAGCGGGGCGTGATCGCGCTGAACGCGGGAACGGGGACGCCGTTCGTCTTCGGCGTCGCCGACGTGCTCGGTGTCGGGCTCTACGCCCAGGCGCTCGCACGCCGACTCGGCACCGACCGTCCGGTCTACGCGGCCCTTCCCTTCGGCATGGTCGACGGGGAAGCCCCGGCAGCCCTCGAAGACCTGGCGGCGCGGCGGCTCGAGGAGCTCCGCGCGCTCTGCCCCGCGGGCCCCTACGCGATCGGTGGCTTCTGCGGGAAGGGCGGGCTGCTCGCGTTCGAGCTGGGCAGGCAGCTCGTCGCCGCCGGAGAACGGGTCGAGTTGATCGCCCTCATCGACACGTTCGCGCCGGTGAGCGGGCACGGCCGGTCGAGGCGGACCCGGTTCACCCAGGCCTCGGCCGACCGGTTCCGTCGCCTGCGTCGCCGTCCCACGAGGGCCCGCTTCCGGCGCCCGGTCGGTGCCATCCCGGAGAGCGCTCCCCCCGAGCCTCCCTACCGAGGCGGCCAGTACGAGGGCCGCCTGCTCGTCCTGTGGCCCGCGGACGAGCCCTCGCACCCGTCGCAGGCCGAGTTCGCCCGGGGCTGGAGGAAGCTCGCCCCGAGCGCGGAGATCGTGAGCGTACCCGGGACCCACGCGGAGTCGGTGACGACGAGGATCGACGACCTCGCCGCGCTCCTGCGCGAGTCTCTCGACGAGGCCGCTCAGCGCTCGAGCTCGACCGCGTAGGCGGCGCTGAGCACGGCCCGTACATCCTCGAGCGACACGTCCGAGGCCAGCTCGGTGAGGGTGAGCACACCGTCTCGGAGGCGAAAGACGCCCACGTCTGTGACAACCACGTCGGCGGCTCCGCGCGCGGTCAGCGGGTAGGTGCATTCGTCGACGAGCTTCGGGTCTCCCTTCGCCGTGAGCGCCGTCATCGTCACGATCACGCGCCGCGCGCCGACGACGAGATCCATCGCCCCGCCGACCCCGAGCACGTCCTTCCCCGGCACGGCCCAGTTCGCGATGTCACCGGCGACGCTCACCTGGAGCGCACCGAGGACGGCGACGTCGACGTGGCCGCCGCGAATCATCGCGAACGACTGGCCGCTGTCGAAGAACGATGCTCCCGGAAGCTGGGTGACGGGCAGCTTCGCCGCGTCGATCAGGTCGGGATCGAGCTCGCCGGGCGACGGCCTCGGCCCGACGCCGAGCAGGCCGTTCTCGGTGTGGACGTACACCTCGGTGCCGGCGCCGAGATAGGTGGGGATCAGGTTCGGCAGCCCGATCCCGAGGTTGACGACCTCGCCGGGACGGAGCTCGGCTGCCGCCCGCTCGGCGATGCGGTGCTTGACGTCGCTCATCGCAACCCCGCCTCGACCAGCAGGTCGATGTAGAGGTGCGGTGTGTGGACCGACTCGGGGTCGAGCCCGCCGGTCGGGACGATCTCGCCCGCCTCCGCGATCACGAGGCCGGCGGCACTGGCCATGAGGGGGTTGAAGTTCCTCGCGGTCTTGCGATACCAGAGGTTGCCGAGGGCGTCTGCACGGGCCGCGTACACGAGTGCGACGTCGGCGCGAAGCGGCGCCTCGAGCACGTGGGGGACGCCGTCGATCAGCCGCTCCTCCTTCCCCTCGGCGAGCAGGGTGCCCGCGGCCACGGGCGTGTAGAAGCCGCCGATCCCGGCTCCGGCGGCCCGGATCGCCTCCGCGAAGGTCCCCTGCGGGAGCAGCTCGTAGTCGAGCTCCCCGGCATTCACCGCCGCGACGGCCTCCGGGTTCGAGGTGAAGTACGAGGCGATTGCCTTCCGGATTCGCCCCTGGCGCAGGAGCAGCCCGAGCCCGCGACCGGCCTCGCCGACGTTGTTCGAGACGATCGTCAGCTCCCGGGCATCACTCGTCTCGACGAGCGCGTCGATCAGGGTCAGCGGGGCTCCGACGAGCCCGAAGCCGCCGACCATGACCGTGTCGCCGGTCTGGATCCGGCCGACCGCCTCCTCGGCGCCGACGAGTCCGTGTGCGGTCACGAGGGAAGCGTAATCAGCACCGTCTCGCTACGATCGCTCGATGCCGACCGTCGATCAGCACATGTCCCGCGAGCTCCTGCTCATCGGCCGCGATGCGAGCCTTGCCGAGGCTGCGACGCAGATGGTCTCCCGCGGCGTCGGTGCCGTGCTCGTCGTCGACGGCGAGCGACTCGCGGGGATCCTCACGGAGCGCGACATCCTGAAGGCGGTGGGAACGGCGCACGCCCCGACGGAGCTCGTCGGCGAGTGGATGACACGCCATCCGGAGACGATCGAGCCGGGCGACACGACCGAGCACGCCGCCGTGCTGATGCTCCACGGCGGCTACCGGCACCTGCCCGTCGTCGACGCCGGGACGTTGGTCGGGATCCTCTCGATTCGCGATCTGATGCGTATCGGCCTCGCCGATCGCATGCCGCGCGGCGTCTGACGCCGCGGCTGACGGCCCGGCCCGGCCGGGCCGGACCCGCGCAGGAGCCGGGCGAAGCCCGGCGGTTACAGCCCCGCTGCGGGTGACGAAGCCGAACGCGAAGCGCCCGCAAGGCCCGGAGGACCGCGCAGCGGGCGGCGAAGCCGAACGCGAAGCGCCGTCGAACCCGCAGGGCTCGACACAGCCAAGGCGCTCCACGGCTGACGGCCGAGCAGACCGCCCGGCAAGGCCCGGCGGTCACGGCTGCGGCTGAGGCCCGGGGGCGGGCGGGATCTCATCCGGCCCTGCCGGATCTCATCCGGCCTGATCAGCCAATCAGCGCGAAGTCCATCCCGCCGTAGCCGCGCGTGCGGGCGCACACCTCGTACCCTTCGGCGGATCCGTCGTCGTTCGTGTTCCCCTCGATCGTGGAGAAGGTGTCGGCGAACGCCTCGACGACGATCCCGGTGTGCGCGAACTCGAGCCGGCCGCTCGTGTCTCGCCGCAGGAAGAAGCTACCGGGCGTGATTCTCTTCCTGCCCGAAGCGCCCGGGCTGGGAAGGAACCGGCCAGAGGCACGGGCCGCGTCTCCCATGACGTCGCAGGCGAGCGTCGCGGGAATCGGCATCGGGACACCGAGCGTCGCTGCGGCCTGCCGGAGGCAGAACGTCGCGAAGCCCGCGCACCACGGGTAGTCCTCCCCCTCGAGCCCACCGGTGTACAGGCGAACCCACGGCCCCCGGTTCTGCCCTCCCACCTCGCGGGCCGAGGCCTCGAGGTGATGCCGGGCATAGGCGACGACGAGCCGTCCGAGCGTCTTCCCCCGGGCCGGCACCGGCTCGAGCGCCTCCCGCATCGGCCGTGCGAGCTCGGCATGGGTCGTCTCGTCGACGACCCCGGTCTCGGGGAGCCCGCGGTCTGCCTGGAACGCCCGCAGCGCGCGCTGCGTGGCCGGGCCGAACTCGCCATCGACGGCGACGTGGAAGCCGTTCAGGCTGAGCCAACCCTGGATGAGCCGCACGTCGGTCCCACCGGACCCCCGCTTCACGGGGTAGTCGAGCACGAGGTCGCTCGTCCCGGGCAGCGGGGGCGTCGTCTCGAGGAGCCCGAGCGCGCCGAGCGTCTGCGGGCCGACCTCCCCGTCGACGAGGAGCCCCGCCCGCTCCTGGAAGACCCGCACCGCCTGCTCGAGCCGCGAGGTGAAGTCCGGACCCGGCTCGACGGCGAGCGCGGGCCATTCTCCGGGCGCGTGCAGCTCGAACCACTGCTCGAGCCTGCGCTTGAGCGCCGCGATGTCCTCGCCGCTCGCTCCCTTTCGCAGGATCCCGGCGGATGCGAGTCGCCGTTCGCGCCGCGGCGTCTCTCCGTTCGCGCCGGTCACCATCGCCAGGCGATCCAGCACATCGACGCCGTAGTCGTGCCCGGTCGTGTGGAGGTCGGAGTCCCCCTCCTCGAATCCGCGCAACGCGCCGCCGGGGCCGGCGTTGTAGGCGGCGACCGCGAACTTCAGGAGCTGCGACCGGGGCACGCCGTGGCGTCGCGCGAAGGCGAGGTTCTCGGCGAGCAGCCAGGCGGCATGGCGTGCCGCCTCGGCGACCGGCGGCCGTTCGCCGGGGTCGTCGGCGCCGTGGGCCGCGAGCCATTCCGGCCAGGCGCGGTCATCGATCTGGAACAGCCCTCGCCCGTGGCCGCCGTCTCCGACGACGTCCCGCATCCCGGTCTCGCGGGACGCGATCGCGAGCAGGATGCCGCGCGAAAGACCCTTTCCCCGCTCGGCCTCCGAGCAGATCGCGGTCCAGCCCTTCCGCTCGGCGACTCCGAGCTGTCGCTGCAGATCGGCCTGCGAGATCGACATCTTCTCCTCCTTCGAACGGACGAGTGGTCGTTCGCCGCAGACGAGAGTCCAGGGTATACCCGGTGTGCCCTCGACCGCCAACTCCGCACCGGCCGCTTCTACCTTGACATCGCCCCCCCCGCGACAGAGTGCGTCAAGACACGGAGAGAGGGGAAGGCAGATGAGCGAGGTGGAGTCGGCGAGCGGTGGTTCCGGCCGGATTCTCCAGACGGCGGACGAGCGGAAGGCAACCCTCGATCGCTCGCTCCAGCTCCACGGGGCGCAGGGCTGGCGCATCGAGACGCGCTCGGACTTCCAGGCCACGATCGCGAAAGGCAAGGAGGTCAGTCACCTCCTGCACCTGTTCCTCACCCTCATCACCCTGGGGATCTGGCTGATCTTCTGGCTCGGGCTCGGAGTCCTCGGCGGCGTGAAGCGCCGGATGATCACGGTCGATGAGTACGGCAACGTCGTCGAGCAGAAGCTGTGATGGTGAGAGGCCGCCTTGTACGGGTTGCGCTTGCCGCCGCGATCTCGGGATTGGCGCTCCTCGTCGCAGCCTGCGCGACGACGACCGAGGAGCCTGAGGTGACACCGGGCGGCGAATCGGCCGCCACCGAGTCCACCGTCGCGGAAGGAGCGGCTCCGACGGTGGCCGGCGTCGGCGACACGCTCACGCTGAAGGGCACGTCGTACACCGTGACGGACACCATGACTACGAAGAAGGTCGGCGAGGAGTTCACCGAAGTCGAGGCCGACGGCGTGTTCGTCATCGTGAAGCTGACACTGGAGAACCAGAAGGACGAGCCGGCGACGATCGTCGAGGACCTCGTCCGCCTGCAGGGAGGCAACGGCAAGGAGTACACGACGGACTTCGACGCAGCGATCGCCTTCGACAACCCGTTGCTGCTCGCGGAAGAGATACAGCCCGACCTCGCGAAGAAGGTCGTGGCGGTCTACGACGTGCCAAAGAAGGCAGTCAAGGGCGCGAAGCTGCTCGTCAAGGACTTCTGGACCGATTCAACCGGCGAGATCGACCTCGGCCTGGCAGATCGGATCGACGCGGTCCCATCCGGCTTCGCCGGATCGGGCGGGATGAGATCCCGCCCCTACAACCCACCCCGCAGCCCCGCCCCGACAACCTCACGCGCAAGCCCCGACCGGGCACGACCCCGACAGGCTGCGACGGCCAGCACGCACCGCACCAACCCCGGAGGGCTGGGCTCCCGTCCCCGGCCGGCAGGAGCCGCACGGGCGGGATCAGATCCTGCCCTACGCGACCGGAAACAACCCGCGGCTCGACGGCCGACGCGCCGCACCTGCCCCACCCTGTAGGGGCCGGATCTCATCCGGCCCACGAGCCGGCACACCGCGCCCACCCGCCGGCTGCGCTCACACCGGAGCGAGCCCGCGCGCCTTGCGTGACGAGGCCGTCTGGCGCCTCTGCGCCGACAGCTCGAGCTTGCGCAGGCGAACGTGCGAGGGCGTCACCTCGACGCACTCGTCGTCGCGGATGAACTCGAGCGCCTGCTCGAGCGAGAGGGGGCGCGGGGGGATGAGACGGACGAGCTCCTCACCGGTCGAGGAGCGGATGTTCGTCAGCTTCTTCTCCTTCGTCGCGTTCACGTCGAGATCCTCGGCCCGCGCGTTCTCGCCGACGATCATCCCCTCGTACACCTCGGCGCCCGGGCCGACGAACAGCTGGCCGCGCTCCTGGAGGTTGAGGATCGCGTAGGAGGTCGCGGAGCCGCGCCTGTCCGCGACGAGGCTCCCGGTCGGCCTCGTGCGGAGCTCGCCGTGCCAGGGCTCGTAGCCCTCGAACACGTGGTGGAGGATCCCGGTGCCGCGCGTCTCGGTCAGGAACTCGGTGCGGAAGCCGATCAGGCCCCGGGCCGGCACCAGGTACTCCATCCGAACCCAGCCGGTCCCGTGGTTCACCATCTGCTCGAGCCGGCCCTTGCGCAGCGCGAGTAGCTGGGTGATCACGCCGACGTAGTCCTCGGGCGCGTCGATCGCGAGCCGTTCGACGGGCTCGTGCACCTTCCCGTCGACGAGCCGCGTCACGACCTGCGGCTTGCCGACCGTCAGCTCGAAGCCCTCGCGGCGCATCAGCTCGACGAGCACCGCGAGCTGGAGCTCGCCGCGCCCCTGCACCTCCCACGTGTCGGGCCGCTCGGTCGGAAGCACCCGCAGCGAGACGTTGCCCACGAGCTCGGTGTCGAGCCTCGCCTTCACGAGGCGAGCCGTGAGCCTGTCACCGTCCTGCCCGGAGAGGGGGGACGTGTTGATCCCGATCGTCATCGCGAGGCTCGGCTCGTCGACGCCGATCACGGGCAGCGGACGCGGGTCGTCCACGTCGGCGAGCGTCTCGCCGATCGTCACCTCGGGAATTCCGGCGACCGCGACGAGCTCGCCGGGCCCCGCCTCGGCGGCCTCCACGCGGTCGAGCGCCTCGGTCACGTAGAGCTCGGCGACCTTCGCCCGCTCGATCGAGCCGTCGGCCCGACACCAGGCGAGCTGCTGACCCTTCGCGATCGTGCCCTCGTGGATCCTGCAGAGCGCGAGCCGCCCCACGTAGGCCGAGGCGTCGAGGTTCGTGACGTGGGCCTGCAGAGGATGGCCCGACTCGTATTCCGGCGCGGGAATGCGCGAGACGAGCAGGTCGAAGAGCGGCTCGAGGGTCGGCGCCAGCTCGTCCGGCTCGAGCCCTGCCCGGCCCGCCTTCGCATTGCAGTACACGATCGGGAACTCGATCTGGGCCTCATCGGCATCGAGGTCGAGAAACAGCTCGTAGACCTCGTCGACGACCTCCTCGATCCGCGCATCGGGCCGGTCGACCTTGTTGACGACGAGGATCACCGGCAGGCGCCGCTCGAGCGCCTTCCGAAGGACGAACCGCGTCTGGGGGAGCGGCCCCTCGCTCGCATCGACGAGCAGCAGAACCCCGTCGACCATCGTCAGCCCACGCTCGACCTCGCCGCCGAAGTCGGCATGGCCGGGCGTGTCGACGATGTTGACCTTCACGCCGCCGTAGCGGACGGCCGTGTTCTTGGCAAGGATCGTGATGCCCTTCTCGCGCTCGAGGTCCATCGAGTCCAGCACGCGCTCGGCCACGTTCTGGTTGTCGCGAAACGACCCGGACTCCCAGAGCATCGCGTCGACGAGCGTCGTCTTCCCGTGATCGACATGGGCGACGATCGCGACGTTCCGAATGTCCTCGCGGCGCGGCACCGACAGAGGGTACCTGGGGCCGGGTGCCCCGCGACCCGCTCCTCCGGTGCAGCGGGCGGGATGAGGTCCCGCCCCTACGGAACCACGCACCGCCGCCCGACGACGCTCCGGTCGGCCCTAACGCGTCGGATCGACCTCGATCTCGCGCAGGCGGTGGGTGTCGACGTCGTACACGAACCCCCTGACCCGGTCGCGATGGAGCACGAACGGCGAGCGCTGCACGCGCAGGATCGACTGGTGGACGTCCGCGTCGAGGTCACGGAAGGACTCGATCGCAAACGCCGGAGCGACGCCCGTGTCGGCCTGCAGCTCGGCACGGAAGCCGTCGTCGCTGAGCGCCATCATCCCGCAGTCGGTGTGGTGAACGAGCATCACCTCCCGCGTCCCGAGCAGGCGCTGCGAGATCGCGA
Organism: Gaiellales bacterium; assembly: GCA_046330455.1. Taxonomy (GTDB): domain Bacteria; phylum Actinomycetota; class Thermoleophilia; order Gaiellales; family Gaiellaceae; genus CAVQXR01. Next base: position 67,791 of record JAXLSU010000007.1, on the reverse strand, counting down.
GCGAGCGGATCACGTCGTCCGTGATCACCCCGCCCGCGTTGCGGAGCACGTGCGCGTCACCGTCGCCAAGCCCGAGCGCCGCGAACACGTCGAGACGTGAGTCCATGCAGGTGACGATGGCGAGCTGCCGCGCGGGGCGCACGTCGAGGTGCAGCTCCGCGAGCGCGCCCGCATAGGTCTGGTTGTTGCCGAGCAGCTCGTCGATGACGCCCATGCCTCGCACCCTACCCGGCCTCACCCCCGTCGCGATCCGGACGCGCCCGATCTACACGGGACGGCAGGCAACGGTGTGGCGTCTGCCTGGTCGAATTTGATCACTCAGGCCGGATGTGAAGATCCCCTATGCTGGTCTGACCCAGAGTTGGTCTGACCAACAAGGAAAGGTGGTCACGTGGGAAGCGAACCCAGCACCGGCAGCGCCGTGGTCTCGCGGCAGACAGCGGGAGAGGGGCCATGAGCTCCTCTGTCGACGTCCTCGTTCCCACCTCGGTCGACGAGGCCATCGCCGCGTTCGGGGATGGCTCGGAGATCACGGTGGTGGGCGGCGCCACGATCCTGATGGCGGAGCTGAACGCGTTTCGGGCCTCCGCAGCGAAGGCGATGTTGCTCTCCCGAGCAGGGCTTGCCGGCGTGCGACGCGCCGGGAGCACGATCACGATCGGCGCCGCGACGACCCTGCAGGACCTGATCGGACAGGTCCCCGACCCGCTCTCGACCGCCGCGCAGCGCGTCGGTGACTACGAGATCCGGGGTCAGGCAACGGTCGGTGGGAACCTGTGTGCCGGCCCGGGCCGGGACACGCCGCGCGGCGACCTCCAGGCGCCGCTCATCGCGCTCGACGCGACCGTGCGTACCGCAGGCCCCGGCGGAGAGCGGATCGAGCCCGTCGAGGAGTTCCTCGCGTCGGGGCCCGGCGGTCGCCTCGTGCTCGAGGTCGAGCTCGCCGAGCCGACCCGGGGCGCCTATGTCTCGATGGGGCGCCCGCACGCGCACGTGTACACGGTCCTCTCGGTTGCCTGTGCGGAGACCGGTGGGGCCGTCAGGATCGCGGTCGGAGGCGCCGGCCCGACCGGGCTGCGCGCAGCCTCGGTCGAGCGAGCCCTCGCGGAGGGCGCCTCGAGCGACGAGGCGGCCGCCAGAGTGCTCGACGACGTCACGCCTGTGGACGATGCGCTCGCCTCCGCCTGGTACCGCAGCCAGGCGCTGCCGACCCTCGTCTCCCGCGCGCTGACCGAGCTCGGAAAGGAGTCTGCATGAGGCTGAACGTCAACGGCGAGGAGTACGACGTCGGCAGCGCACCGCTCACGTCGCTGCTGAAGACGCTGCGCGACGAGCTCGACATCACCGGCCCGAAGGCCGGCTGCCAGGGCGGAAGCTGCGGAACGTGCACGGTGCTCGTCGACGGCGAGCCGCGGCGCTCCTGCCTGCTGCCGCTCGCTGCGGTCGACGGGGCGAAGATCACGACCATCGAGGGCCTCGGCACGCCCCGGAACCTGCACGTGATGCAGGAGGCCTTCCACTACTACTACGGCTCTCAGTGCGGCTTCTGCACGCCCGGGATGATCGTGGCGAGCGTCGCGCTCCTCGAGCGGAACCCGAGCCCGTCGCGGCGTCAGATCCAGAACGCGCTCGCCGGCCACCACTGCCGCTGCACGGGCTACGTGAAGATCGTCGACGCGGTCGAGGCCGTGGCGCGAGGCGAGACGTTCGAGGGCGCGGAGCTCACGCGCAGTCAGGGCGAAGAGGCGACACCGAAGGGGGCGGCGGCATGAAGGCCATCGGCGCACGGCTTCCCCGCTACGACGGGGTGGGCCACGTGACGGGACGGTCGATCTTCGTCGACGACATCCGCCTGCCCAAGGGCAACCTGTGGGCAAAGGCGCTTCGCTCCCCGCACCACTCCGCGAAGATCACGAGCTTCAACGCGAGCAAGGCCGCCTCGCTCCCCGGCGTCCGCGGCATCGTCACCCATGCGGACGTTCCGCGGAACGTGTTCGGGCATCTCGAGTTCCTCGGCGTTCCGGCCGACGAGCCGCTGCTCGCGGTCGACGAGGTGCGGTTCCGCGGTCAGCCGATCGCGGCGGTCGCCGCCGACAGCGAGGAGGCTGCCCAGGCGGCGGTCGAGGCGATCGAGATCGAGTACGAGGAGCGCGAGGCCCTGTTCGACATGCGCAACGCGTTCGATCCGGACGCTCCCCGCGTCCACCAGTGGGGCAACTGGCTTCCGTACTTCGGCGGTGAGCTCGAGAAGGCCGGCCCTGACCGGCGCCGGATCCGCAAGGGCGACATCGAGTGGGCCTTCGAGAAGGCCGACACGATCGTGAAGGGCGTCTACCGGCCGGCGGCGATCGAGCACTGCCCGCTCGAGACGCAGGTCTCGCTCGCGATCCCGGAGCCGTCGGGACGGATCGTCGTCCACTCGTGCACGCAGGCGATGCACTTCTCCGCAGGGCATGTCGCCGGCCACCTCCAGGTTCCGCTGAACGGCGTCAAGTTCGTGACCGGGCCCGTCGGCGGCGGCTTCGGCGGGAAGGTCGACAGCTCGAGCGACACGATCGCCTCCCTGCTCGCGCTCAAGACCGAGCGTCCCGTGAAGTGGCGCTGGACGCGCGAGGAGGAGTTCCTCTGCTCGGGAACGCGGGCAGCCTGGCACATCGAGGTCGCCGACGCGGTCAACAAGGACGGCTGGATCCTCGGCCGCAAGACGCTGACGCTCCACGACGCGGGCGCCTACCTGCGCCACTCGTCGTACGCGACGACGAAGCACACGTTCCACTGCGCCGGTGCCTACACGATCCCGAACGTCTCGTTCCTCGCGTTCGCGGTGTTCACGAACCGGACGCCGACGACCGCGATGCGCGGGTTCGGGGTCACGTCGACCTCGTTCCTCGCCGAGATGCAGGTGAACCGGATCGCGCAGGTGCTGGGGCTCGATCCGTACGAGGTGCGGCTGAAGAACGCGAACCGGATCGGCGACACGATGCCGAATACGGTCGTCCTCAAGGATCCGTCCACGGTGCCGGTCGTCCAGGCGATCGCCGAGCACGCCGGGATCGAACTGGCCCCGGAGTACAAGGCGATGACGTGGGAGCCGCGCTCGGGGGACATGCTGCCCGAGTGGCTCGTCGAGCAGCAGGCGAAGGGAGTGACGGTCTGATGGCCAAGCACAAGGGTCGCGGGCTGGCGACGATCGAGTACCCGACGGGAATGAACCAGAGCGGCGATCTGTGCCAGTCGTGGATCAAGCTCAAGCACGACGGCCGGGTCGACGTCCTCTCGGGAACCGTCGACATCGGCAACGGCTCGAAGACGGCGCACCGCCAGATCGTCGCCGCCGCGCTGGGCGTCCCCGTCGACTGGGTGACCGTCGACGTCTCGGACACCGACACGTCTCCCTGGGACACCGGGACGTTCGCCTCGCGGTGCACGTTCATCGGCGGCAATGCCGTCAAGATCGCCGCCGAGCAGGTCAGGGAGCGCGTGCTCGAGATCGCCGGGGAGATGCTCGAGGTCGACCCCGCCGACCTGACGATCGAGGACGGGATCATCACGGCCAGAGGCGTGCCCGAGAAGAACACGTCCGTCGCGGACGTCGCGTCCTCGGCGACCTGGCGGCGGGACGGTGAGCTCCTGGCCGGCAAGGGCACCTTCGTGAAGCCGTTCGCGAAGATCCTCGACCAGGAGACCGGGCGGATCGACCGAGATCCGCATGCGGCGCTCTCGTACGGCGCTTCGGTCGCCGAGATCGAGGTCGACGACGAGACTGGCGAGGTGCGGGTGGAGCGGTTCATCGAGGCCTACGACATCGGCTACGCGATCAACCCGACGATCGTCGAGGGCCAGATCCAGGGCGGGACGATGATGGGTCTCGGCCTCGCGCTGCTCGAGGCCTCGTACCCCTACTACCCGAGCGTGGAGCACCGCGGGTACGACTTCGCGACGTACGCCGCGCCGAGCATGGCCGACATGCCGGAGATCGACTTCCTCACGATCGAGAACCCGTCGGCGGAGGGCCCCTACGGTGCCAAGGCCTGCGGCGAGATGGCCAACAACGGGCAGGGCCCGTCGGTCGCGATGGCGATCCACGAGGCCGTCGGCGTCTGGGTCACCGAGCTGCCGCTGACGCCGGAGCGCGTGCTTCGCGCGCTCGAGAAGAAGGCCGCCGGCGAGGACGGCCCCCGCATCGAGGGGAAGTGGGTGATCTTCGACGAGGAGCTCTCGATCAACACGGTCGCGGCTCCCGACGCACCCGTGAAGTTCACGCTGGACGCCTCGTCGTGAGGTCTCGTCCTCCCGTGACGGACATCCGTATGACCGAACCCAGGAAGGAGCGCCTTCGATGGGCGACAACCAGCACTCCGTCTGCCTGACCTTCGACTTCGACGGGATGTCGATCTGGCTCGGCTCGTTCCAGTCGAACAACCCGAGCATGATCTCGCGCGGCGAGTTCGGCCTGATCGGCCTGAAGCGCCTGCTCACGCTGCTGCGCGACCAGGAGATCCCGGCGACGTTCTTCGTCCCCGGCCACACGGCCCATGCCTGGCCCGATCTCGTCGCCCGGATCATCGACGAGGGGCACGAGGTCGGCCACCACGGCTGGGTCCACGAGAACCCGGCCAAGCTCGAGCGCGACGCCGAGGTCGAGGTCTTCGAGCGCGGCTTCGAGGCGCTCGAGCACGCCACCGGCCAGCGCCCGATCGGCTACCGCTCGGCCGCGTGGGACTTCAGCCCGAGCTCGATCGACCTGCTGCTCGGCTACGGCTTCCTCTACGACTCGAGCTGCATGGCGACCGACTTCTACCCGTACTACCTGCGCAAGGGCGACCGGTGGTCGACGACCGAGCCGTACGAGTTCGGAGCGCCGATCGACCTGGTCGAGATCCCGCCGAGCTGGGGGCTCGACGACTTCCCGCCGCTCGAGTTCGTGTTCGGCTTCAATCCGGGCCCGATGACCCCGTCCCAGGTTCGCGAGCTCTGGGAGGGCGAGTTCGACTACATGGTCGCGAACTGCCCGGGCGGCGTCTACAACCTCACCTGCCACCCGCAGTTCATCGGCCGCGGCTCCCGGATCACGATGCTCGGCCAGGTGATCGAGCACATGAAGCAGAGCAACGTGAGGTTCGAGCGGCTTCGCGACGTCGCCACCCGGTTCAAGCAGGAAAGCCCGATCGAGGCCTGGGCCGAGGCGAATCCCCACCTGGCCGGGCGCGCGGCTCGACGTCCGGCTGCGTCCGCCTGATCATCATCCCGACCGAAGGAGACATATGAGCGCGTCCACGCCAGAAGCCCGGCTCGAAGCACTGGGGCTCTCGCTACCACCGGCGCCGGAAGCCGTCGCCAACTACGTCGGGCTCGTCAGGGTCGGCGAGATCGCCTTCGTCTCGGGCCACGGCCCGGTCGAGGACGGCGAGCTCGTCTACCGCGGCAAGCTCGGCCGGGACATGGACACGGAGACCGGTCGCAAGGCGGCCCAGCTCGTGATGCTGAACCTGCTCGCGTCGCTGAAGGCAGAGCTCGGCGAGCTCGACCGGGTCGAGCGTGTCGTGAAGCTGCTCGTGATGGTCAACTCGGCACCGGATTACGCCGAGCAGCCGCTCGTCGCGAACGGCGCCTCCGATCTCCTCGTCGAGATCTTCGGGGAGGAGCGAGGCAAGCACGCCCGCTCCGCGGTCGGCATGGGCGCGCTCCCCTACGGGATCTCGGTCGAGATCGAGGGGATCTTCCAGGTGCGGTAGCGCCCCGTTTACGGGTCACGCCCGGCCCCCGGCGGTGCTCTCTCACCGACCGCCGGGGGCGGGCACGACTTCCGGGACGCTCGCTCAGGAGCCGACGCGATCACCTCCGACAACTCGACACCCCTCTCGCTGAAACCGATCGAGCCCCGGCGGGCATTCGAGGCGATCCTCGACCAGCTCGAGGAGGCGATCCTCGCCGGCGGGCTGTCGGCAGGTGATCGACTCCCGCCCGAGCGGGAGCTGGCGTCACGCCTCGGCGTCTCGCGGATGTCGGTCCGCGAGGCGCTCCGCGTGCTCGAGGCGCTCGGGCTCGTCGAGGTCAGGACGGGAGCCGAGCGCGGCGCGACGCTGCGCCGGGAGGCCGGCAACGCCTTCGCGGACGTCCTGCGGTTCCTCGTCGCGCTCGGGCACCTGACCACGGAGACCGTGCTCGAGTTCCGGCTCGTGCTCCAAGTCTGGGCCGCCGGTCGCGTGGCCGAACGGCGCGAGGCCGACGTCCTGCAGGTGCTCCGCGGGCTCGTCGAGCGGATGGAAACGGGGCAGCTCGATCCGAACCAGTTTCCGGCCGTGGACATCGAGTTCCACCTCGCGGTCGTAAGGGGTGCCCGGAACGAGCTCGCAACCCACGTGTTCGAGGCGATCCGGCACTCGATCGAGCACATCGTCCTCGACACGTTCTTGCGCGAGACCGACTGGGGCTCGCTGCGCGAGCAGCTCACCCGCGAGCACCGCGCGATTCTCGGCGCGATCGAGAGCGGCGACGTCGAGGGCTCGAAGCGCCTCGTCGAGGAGCACATCCGCGGCTTCTGGGCCCCCAGGCTCGACGACGTCACGAGCTGACGCGCGCCGGCGTGCGCGGCGGGCTACCGGGAGAAGCCGCCCCAGGCACCGAGGTAGGTCGCCCCGAACCCGTCGAGGATCTCCCGCGCGGCGGGGCTCGGGTCCCCGTAGACCGTGAACCGGGTCGGCTCGACCGCTTCGAGAAAGCGGCCTGCGAACCTCTCACCGAACGCCCGGTTGTGGGCGATCGTGGCCTCCGAGTCCGCGTAGCGCTCGTACACGTGCACCGTGCCGCCGTCCCCGGAGATATACCAGTCGTATACGAGCGTGCCGGGCTCGTCGCGCGCGCTGGCTGCGAGCTCTTCCATCAGGCTCCGCAGCGTCTCCAGTTGCCCCGGCCTGACGCTCAGCTCGACGACCCACGACACTGCTTCTTCCATCTCTCCTCCTTGTGTTTCGAGGAGTGATCCTAGACGCGGGCGTCAGCGGTCCTCGTACCGAGCCGGCTGGACGTGGTGCTCGAGGGTCGCGAGCTCGACGTCGAGCTGCTCGGCGGCGAAGCGGAACAACGAGCGCGCGGAGGCGCTCCAGCGGCATCCGGGACGACTGGATCGCCGCCTGGGCGGCAAGACCGTCGGTGAGCGCGACGAGCCGCTCCACGAGCTCGGCCGCGAAAACGACGGTCCGAAGCAGCCGGCACCGACAGCGGCAGCGATCAGAGCCGGCGGGTGAGCGACTCAGCGGTCGGCCGGCGAAGGCGGCCATCGCATCGAACGCGTCCGTCCTGGTAGGGAGCCACGCGATTCCGAGTACGCGTCTGCACGGATCTCAGCGTGGTCGCCGACGCCGCCGAGTCTTACCATCGTGAGGACGGCAGGAACAGAGAAGGAGAGCGACACCGTGGCTCGAGATTCGAGATACGACCTGCTCTTCGAGCCGATTCAGATCGGCCCGAAGACGATGAAGAATCGGTTCTACAAGACGCCGCATTGCACGAACTTCGGGACGACCTGGCCCGGTACGCAGGCGCATTTCCGTGCCACCGCGGCGGAGGGCGGATGGGGTGCGGCGAGCACCGAGTACTGCTCGATCCACCCCTCGAGCGACCACATGCCGCTCAACTCCGGTCGGCTCTGGGACGACAACGACGTCCGCAACTGGAGCCTCATGTGCGACATGCTCCACGAGCACGGGGCGCTCGCGGGCGTGGAGTTCTGGACGGCCGGTGCGCACGCGACCAACTTCGAGAGCCGGATGCCGGCCCCCGGTGTCTCCCAGCTCCTCAGCGACGCCGAGTGGCGCCAGTCCTGCTACGCGATGGACAAGGAGGAGATCCGCTGGATGCAGGGCGTCCACGTGGACGCTGCCCGTCGAGCATTGAGCGCCGGCTTCGACATCGTCAACGTCTACGGCGGTCACGACGTTCCGCTCACCTGGCAGTTCCTCGACCCCTTCTACAACAAGCGCACCGACGAGTACGGCGGCTCGTTCGAGAACCGGGCGCGCTTCTGGCTCGAGGTGCTCGAGCTGGTTCGAGGAGTGGTCGACGGAAAGGCAGCGCTTGCCGTGCGGATCTCGATGGACTCGCTGCGCGAGGGAGTCGAGAGCCTCGGGCCGGACGACATCTGCCGCTTCATCGAGCTCGCCGACCACCTCGTCGATCTGTGGGACCTCCAGATCGGCGGCTCGATTCTCGAGTGGGGGGACGACACACGCGCCTCGCGCTTCGCGGAGGAGAACTGGCAGCGCCCCTGGCACGAAGAGGTCCGGCGGCACACCACCAAGCCGATCGTGGGCGTCGGCTGGTTCACGAGCCCGGACACGATGCGCAACGTCATCGCTTCCGGCCAGCTGGACATCATCGGGTCGGCGCGCGGCTCGATCGCGGATCCGTTCCTGCCGGCGAAGATCCGCGAGGGCCGACTCGACGAGATCCGCGAGTGCATCGGCTGCAACATCTGCGCCAGCCGCGTGATGCAGGGCGGCCTGCTCGCCTGCACGCAGAACGCGACCGCCGGCGAGGAGTACCGGCGCGGCTGGCATCCCGAGCGGTTCGAGCCTGCCGCGAACGCCGACAACGACGTCCTCGTCATCGGCGCTGGCCCCGCCGGTCTCGAGTGCGCGATCGTGCTCGCCAAGCGCGGGATGCGCCGCGTGCACCTCGTCGAGGCAGAGGACGAGGTCGGCGGCAGCATGCGCTGGATTCCGCGGCTCCCGGGGCTCGCCAGGTGGGCGCGGGTGGTCGACTACCGGAAGGCGCAGAGCGAGAAGCTCCGAAACCTCGAGCTCGTCCCGAAGACGCGACTCGACGCGAGCCTCGCCGCGGGCTACGGCGCAGACATCGTCGTCGTCGCGACCGGCTCGGCCTGGGCGGGGGACGGGCTCAACCTCGTGACCAACGAGCCGATCCCGGGCGCCGACGCGGCGCTCCCGCACTGCCTGACGCCCGAGCAGATCATGCTCGCGGGCAAGGAACCGCCAGGGAAGCGCGTGCTCGTCTACGACGGCGACGGCTATTTCATGGCCGCCGGCCTGGCGGAGAAGCTCCTCCGGGCCGGCTACCAGGTCACGTTGATGACCCCGCACAGCCAGATCGCCCCGTACACGTTCTTCACGCTCGAAGGCTGGCGGCTCAACCGCCTGCTGCACGAGCTCGGAATGGAGCTCGCGCCGGAGCAGATGATCCACGAAGTCCGTCCGGACGCTGTCATCACCTCGAACGTCTTCGCTACGAACAAGACGGTCGTGCGCGAGACGGATGCGGTCGTGCTCGTCACGCAGCGCCTATCGGACGATCGCCTCTACCACGAGCTGCGGGCCGACTCCGAGGGCCTGCGCCGGAACGGCGTCACGGCCGTGTACCGGATAGGAGACTGCCTCGTCCCCCGCCTCGTTGCGGAAGCGATCTTCGACGGACACCGCCTCGCCCGCGAGATCGACACCGACGACCCGGCAAGGCCGCTCCCGTTCATCCGGGAGAACCGCGTCCTCGGAGCAAGCGATGCCGACTACGACGGACTGCTTCTGCGCGGCCGTCACCAATAGCCGGAGCTGTACGGGACCGATGGGCTGGTGAGCACGAGAAGCTGAAGTCATCACGAGACCGAGACACCTGCGAGCACCACTCTCCGTCTGCTCGATCGCACGTACCGCGGTTCGAATGGCGTTTGCACACCGACTGCCTGCTGGGCTACGGCGCCTCGAGCGGACGCGACAAGGTGAGTCTCGACCTCGTCTGGCTGTGCGACGAGGCGCTCGAGGATCTGGAGAACCTCCCGCCGCCCGACGTGATCGCCCAGGGTCGGCTCGACCCGGCTGGGGTTCGCGCTACCGTACCCGGTCGATGAAGGTGTGCATCGTCGGGGCCTCCGGCAAGCTCGGGCGGTACATGGTCCGGCACGCGCTCGACCGGGGCTACGAGGTGGTCGGCGTGTGTCGAGAGAAGAGCGTCGGGAAGCTCGACGCGTTCAGGGAACGCATTACCGTCGTCCCCGGGGCGACGAACGACCGCGAGGTGATCAGGCGCGCGGTGGCCGGCTGCGACGGCGTGCTGGTCGTCCTCGTTCCCTGGGGCGTCCACGGCTACTCGACGGGAACGGCGCAGGCAGTGCTCGACTTCGCCGAGCCGGGCGCCCGGCTCGTGTTCTCGTGCGGCTGGCACATCACGCGCGACGGCCAGGACGTGTACTCCTGGAAGCTGAGGGCGCTCGTCAAGGTCATGGGCCCGCTCGGGCGCCTCACCCGGTTCGTGGACCTCGACGACCAGGTGGAGGCCTGCCGACGGGTGTTCGCGAGCGACACGCGCTGGACCGTCGTGCGCGGGAGCGACCTCGAGGAGGGCGAGAGCCGGGGCCTGCCGGTGTGGAGCCGGCACGTCGGCGACCCGATCCTCGAGAGTAATCTCACGCGCCGCGTGGACTTCGCTCTCTTCATGGTGGCAGCCCTCGAGAACGACGACCTCGTCCAGGAGGCCCCGGCGATCGTCGGCTGCACGACGCCGTCCGCACTCGCGCACGTGGCAGGCGGCTGACCGGCGCGGGCCGGCCTCGGCCCGTTCGCTCTCCGGGCCGGACGCGGGTCGGGCGCGGCGGCCGAAGGGCGTCTATGCTGCCGGCGTGGGCATGCTCACCTGGCAGGCGGAGACCGCGTCCCTCGGTATCGCGGGCCGGGCGCTCGCACGGGTGCGCGACCACAACTTCGTCGTCGACGACTACGCGATGGCACCGTACAACGGGCCCGGTGAGGAGCCCGGCGCCGCAGAGCTCTTCCTCGCGGGCGTGACGACCTGTGCCGTGCTGATGCTCGAGCGGATCGCACGTACGGACGGCCTGCCCCTCACGTCCGTCCGCGCGAGCATGGAAGCCTCGCGCGACTCCGATACGCAGGCACCCGGTGCGCCGCCCGCCTTTGACAGCACACGCCTCCAGCTCGCGTTTCGCGGCCTGACGCGCGAGCAGGCCGGCCAGCTCGTCGAGACCTTCAAGGGGAAGTGACCGCTGTACGGCTCGGTCGCGGTCGCGACCCCGGACACGACGGTCGAGTTCGTCCTCGAGGACTGAGAAGGCTGCCGGCGTCCAGCCGGAGTCTCGATGGGCGCACCTGGGCCTGAACATCCCTGCAAATCAGCGGTTCTTTCTCGCGGAGGTAGCACCCAGGTAGCACGCCGTGCGCGCTTCCGTGCTCTGCCGGCACCTTGCTCAGCCCCTCCCGAGCAGCGCCGAGCGGTCCACTTCGGACGCGTCGAGCAGCACGTGCGAGTAGACATCGGCGGTGACGAGCCGCGATCGCTGCCCGACGAGATCCCCGATCTCGGCCCACGAGTAGCCGGCCTTGTGCATGAGCGAGATCCGGCGGTGACGGAGCGCGTGCGGGCCGAACGAGGGGACGCCGGCTGCCTTGCACGCTCTGAGGATCGCCATGCGCAGCCGGTCGGCGGTCGCGTCCCCGAACAGGCGCGCCTGCGGGTCGCGATCGTCGCGGGGCGGGAGCCGGTCGAGCAGCGCTGCCCAGAGGTCATCGGGGAGCACGACCCAGCGGGGCCTGCGCGTCTTGGAGACGGCGGCACGGACAAGCCAGCCCTGGCGCTCCTCGTCGAGGTCGCCGACCCGGGCGGCTTCCAGCTCGCCGACGCGGCAGCCGGTCGCGTCCAGGACGAGAAGCGCCAGCCGGTAGGGGGTCGGGAGGAGCCTCGCGACGGCCTCGACGTGCTGCGCGGTCGGCGGCTCGGGCTCCCGGGGTTCCTCGCGCGGCAACCTGATCCGCGCCCGATCACGAGCGACATTCGGGACGATCCCTTCGTGGTCGAGGGTCATCTGCAACACGGTCAAGCTCTTGCGGATCGATTCGCGGCTGTACCCGGACTCGTCGAGCTTTGCGATCGCACCGGCGACGTCGGCGGCCGTCAGCGCCCCCACGGCGATCGAGGGATCGAGCGCCTTGAACAGCCGATCGACGGCGGTTCGGTGCTGGACGGCCGTGCTCCCCCGCACGTCACGCCGCGACTCGCGCCAATCCTTCATCGCCAGGCGCAGCGTCCGTACCGCAGCAGTGGCGGCACCGGCCTTGAGCGCGGAGAGATCCGGCGAGCGCCCCGCAGCAAGCTCGCCCTGGACCCATGCCTGCCGCAGCCGTGCTTCCCGCAGGAGCTTGAAGCTCCCGGCGTGTCGGATCGGGGTTTCTCGCCCGCCGATCCGGTACGCGACCCGGTATCGCTTCGCGCCCTTGTGTCTGCCGTCGCCGGCTGTCTCTCGAACATCGATCCAACAGGACGCCATCGGCGGCCTACCGTACCCGGTCGCCCCGGTAGGTGGAATCCTCGACCAGGCGCAGGTAGTCGGCTGCGCGGATCATCGGCCTTCGGTAGCCCGGGAACACGACGACCGGCAGCGCCCGGAACACGGCATCGACGGCGCGCCGCTCGAGCCCGAGGTTGCGCAGGTCTGTCCGGGAGAGCAGCCCGTCGGGCATCCGCAACCGCTCCTCGAGCGACGGCCTCGGACGCGCGCTCACCCGTTGTCCTCCTCGTCAAGCTGCAGCCCGCGCGCTCCCGCCCGGGCTGCCTGCTCGATGATCGCCGCGTACCCGTCGTGCGCGTTGATCCACTCGATCAAACGTCGGCGCTCCCCGGGCTCCTCGGCGAGCACTTCGAAGGAGGGGCGCCCTTCGATCGGGAGCAGGACGTAGCAGCACGGCACCGTATCGGCGAGCGCCGCGCTAGCGATCCTGACGAGTACCGGCTGCCCGGCCATCCACTCGCGGAACTCGGCGGAGCGTTGCTCGTCCTCGGCACACACCTGGACTTCGACCGGCCGGCCGCGCTCCACCACGATCACGAGCCGGCCGTTCACTCCCGGACCTCGGCGACGGGCGGCCTCGACACGAGCACGGCCCCATGTAGGCGTAGCCGGTCGAGGTACTCGTCCTTCGTCAGATGCCCCTCGTCGCGGTACTGGCGCAGCCGCCGAACGTAGCCCTCGTCGCCGAGCATCGGCGAGGGCAGCCCGGCCGGCACGGAGGGCAGCTCGGGCTCGCCGGCAGCGCTCGCCGGCTCGGGCTCGCCGGGCTCCTCGGCGAACAGGTCGGGATGATTCGCGCGGAGCCGTTCGTCCTCGTCCTCGTCGGAGGTCAGCGAGGGAGGCTCGACGGTGCCCGGGAAGAGCGACCCCGTACCCGGGGGAGCTTCCCCCTTAGGGGTACGGGGTTCCAACCAAGGAAAAACGGCTTGATCAAGCCGTTTCTGACCCCGTACCTCGGCGACTTCCGGGGTGTCCGGGGTACGGGGTAGATTTGGCTCAACCATGCGGGTTTGCACCCCGTACTCGGAAGTCGGAAATCCGGTTCCGGGGTACGGGGTACGGGGTAGTCCGGGGTCCGGGACGGGGTGAAGGGGCGCCTCCGCGGCCGGCTCATACCCGCTCTCGCGACCCGCCTCCACGTAGACAACCCCGTGCTTAGGCAGCTCGGCGCGCCGTTCCCGCAACGTCTTGTCCGAGACGCCGAACATGTTGGCCAGCTCCTTTGTCTGGACGCGCCGCCCTTGCGCCAGCACGTACTCGGCGACCGCTGCCGCCGGAGCCTTCAACACCGTCTCGCCGGGAGGAGCCTCGGTCACGAACTTGCACTCGTCGGCGAACCCGAACGCACCGTGCTCGCCCGTCCCCTCGCCCGCCAGGTAGAGCCCGATCGGCTCCGGCTCGGCGAGATCCCGCAGCACGACTTCGAGCCGCAGCCGACGGCCCCGCTCCTCGCGCCCGGTCAGGAACCAGCCGACATCAGCCGCACCGAACAGCGCGCCGCTCCCTGACATCCGCTCGCCCGGCGAGCGCTCCCGCGACAGCTCCGAGAGCTTCGCGAAGTGATGCACGAGCGCCACCGAGCGCCCGTCCTCCTGCAACGGCGCCAGCCCGGCGAGCAGCCGCGCAACCTCGGACGCTTCGTTCTCCTGGAATCGCGCGCCCCGCCGCAGCACGTCCACGAACACGAGCGCCGCATCGACCTCGCCGGCCCGTCCGCGCAACCAGCCGGCCCACTCGGGCGAGCAGAGATCCATCCCCCGCGGCTTGTAGGCGACATGGAGGCCGTCGAGATCGTCCGTCTCAGGGTCGAGCCCGTAGCCGCGAGCGAGCGCACCGATTCGCGCACGCAGCCCCGCCCGATGGCCTTCCAGCGCCACATAGAGAACCGGCCGCGCGTACGGCACGCCGTACTTGCCAAACAGCGGACGCCCGCTGACGACAGCTACCGCCAACGACAGCGAAACCCACGTCTTGCCGGCCTTCGCCGGAGCGGCGAGGAACCCGAGCGCGGCCTCCGGCCAGAGCCCTTCGACAAGGCAGGGCACCGACCCCTCAGAGCGGGCCGCGAACTCCCGCCACGACTCGACGGCCGCCAGCCCGTCCCAGCTCGCGACCGGCTCGCTCGAAGCGACCTCGACCGGCTCCAGCCCGTCCAGGCGCTCGACCTCGACCGGCTGCCAACGCTCCGCAGCGACGTCCGCCGGGCGAATGTCCGTCGAGCGCAGCACGGCGGCCAGCCGATCGTTCGCCGAGGTCACGGCGCCGGCTCCTCGGGCTCGGGGAACCGCGCCTCGATCAGCCCGCGGCCGTACTCGGCAAGCTCGACACGTTCGAGGAGCCGCAGGTAGCCGCAGAACAGCTTGTGACCGACCCTGCGCAGCTCGGCGTTCTCGCCCTCAAGCTCGCAGCACGCCGCGAACCAGTCCCAGCCGTCGGTAACGCTCACGGCCGGGCTCCGACGGGCCGGGCCGCTACGTCAGGTGATCGTGAACCTGAGGGTTCGCTCGGGCCGGCGCGGCTCTCGACCCGACCCCGACCACGGCCCGGCCGGCGCGGAGCACGGCCACGCGGCCGACCGCGAGGGGCCGTCCGGGCCGCGCGCATCGACTGGCGGGCGCAGTAGCGGTTCCGGGCGGGTGCCGCCCACGGGATCACGGCACGGACAGCCTTCCGCTGCAACTCGGGATCGCCGCTCGCGACGATCTCCTGGACGAGCGATTCCAGCTCGTCCCAGAGGGCGGTCGCCGTCAGCTCAGGAGTGCCCATCGCCGGTCCTTGGTCATGCGCGGAGGCTACTCCTGCGGCCGGACGGCACCGCCGTGAAACGCCGAACGCCGACCCGAAAGCCGGCGTTCTAGGCGATGACCTCGCGCGGACCAGGCGCTTAGTTGCCACGATAGCGAACGGACATGACGGAGCCCGGACGGGCTCGAGCCGGGCCGGCGTCCGATCCCCCGCGCCGAGCGGCCGTTTCGGATGTGCGCCCACACGTGGAACGGGGGGCGGTACAGAGGGGCCCCGGTCGCTCGCGTGAACCGGGGGGGAGGGGGTCGGGTCGAGGCTCGGGGTCGAGGTCGAGGAGGTCTCGCGAGGTCGGGATACGCCACGTGCCACCCCTCCACATGTCATCTTGTGCGCCGATCGCCCGCGCCGACCGCTCTCAGCGCGGCTCCTATTGCCTTTGGTCAAGCCGTTTGAAGGAGATATTCAACAAGCTATTGACAAACAGCTTGTGATCCCCTAGGGTCTCGTGCTGTCCCGATAGAGCGGCCCGGCGACGCGGCAAACGTCCCGGGCCTTGGCACCGAAGGAGGATCTTCGATGCAGAACGAGTCTACGGATCGCCGCAGAGCGATCGCCTACCTCAGAGTCTCGACCGGCCTTCAGGCCCGCGAAGGTCTCGGCCTCGACGTGCAGCGCGACAAGGTGCACGAAGCGGCAGCCGAGGCCGGGCTCGAGCTGGTCGATGTGGTCGAGGAGGCCGCGTCGGGTGGGGTGCGTGACGACGAGGTGTTCTCCTGGGAGCACCGGCCCGTGCTGCTCTCCCTGCTCGACCGGGCCGAGGCCGGCGAGTACGACGTGCTCCTCGTCGCGAAGCTCGACCGGCTGTCTCGCGACCATGCGACGCTGATCGTGCTCGAACGCCGACTGCAACGCCTCGGGGTCGAGGTCGTGTCGGCGTCGGAGGCGAGCAACGGTGACGGGCCGATCGCGGAGTTCATCCGTGGCCAGCTCGCCCTCGTCGCCCAGCTCGAACGGCAGCTGATCCGGGAGCGGCTCTCGGCCGGGAAGGCGAAAGCCAAGACCCTCGGCCGCCACGTCCACGGCCGGGCACCGTACGGGTACCGGTCAGAGCACGGGGTGCTCGAAGTCGACGACGAACTCGTCCCGGTCGTGAAGCTGATCTACGCCGAGGCCGGCGAGGGTCGGACGCCCGGCAGGATCGCCCGCCAGCTCAACAAGGCCGGCGTCGCCACGCCGCAGGGAGGGCGCTCCTGGACGGAGCAGGGCGTCCGAGTGATCCTCACAAACCCCGCCTACTGCGGCGAGCGGCACGGCGTCAGGAACGCCCATCCGGCGATCGTGAGCAAGCGGTCATGGAACGTCGTCCAGTGCCAGCTCGCGGCACGTCGCCGAACGCCCTAGCCACGACGCGCCCGACCAGCGCCCCGGAGAGAAAACCCCCGCCCGATCACCCGCGCCGCAGCCCCGCAGCGGCTCTCCGTCGCTCTCAGAGCCTCGCAGCGGGTCCTAGCCACGCCCGACCCCCAGGAACGGATTGAACAACGGAGCCCGAGCCCAGACCGGCACGTAGAGCGAGGAGCCGGCGCGCCCGTACCCGAGCGCCAGCGGACGCCGGGAACCGCCGAGCCCTCCCGCGCCCAGCCCGTAGCCGCCCCCGACCGGCCCGTACGGTCGAGCCCGAGCCGTCGGGAGGGACGCCAGCCCCGGGCTCGCGTAGCCGCCAGCCGTCAGCGGTCGGCGCAGCCCGTACCCGCCCGAGCCGAACGCCCGCAGCATCGAGTCGCGGAACGGGTCGCCGGCCGGCGCAGGAGGGCCGACCGCCGGCACCCCTGCATCGCCCGACACGTACAGTGGCTCACGGCGCATCGACAACCTCGCCCTCGACCGTCTCGCCCTCGACCGCCGGCCTGCCCGCGGCTTCCCGCTCTGCCAACAGACCCCGCAAGCTCGCCAGCAACGCCACCCGCTCCCCCTGCGACATTCCCGAGGTCAGCGGCTCGCCCTGGGACACTTCAAGCCGCGCCGACGCCTTCCCCCAAGCACGATCGAGAACCTCTCTCGCCGCGACCAGCGCCACCCTTTCATCGTCCGAACGCAGCGCGTCTTCGAGCACGAGCAGCGCCTTCGGCACGAGCGCTTCGAGCTTCACGGCCCGCGCCTCGGCGACCGTCGGCAGCTTCGGACGCCCGCCGAGCCGGCCCGACCGCAGCCGGGCGGCAGACAGCTCGGCCGGGGTCAGAACAGCCATCTCGGATATCTCGCCCTCATCTCGCCCCCCGAAGGTAGCTCCCCGATCGGCCGTTGCCGCGCCAGCGAACACCTGTTGTCAGCATCGGAAACGGGCGGGTTTCCAGGTAGCACCCAGGTAGCACGCCCTGCGTTTTCCCGGCATCTTCGTCACGGATGGCACTTTCCCGAAAGCGCCTGTTTGCAGGGATTTCCCGCATTCAAGCGGTTCCGGGAAGGTGCCTGTATGGGCGCACCTGGGATCGAACCAGGGACCTCCCGCGTGTGAAGCGGGCGCTCTCCCGCTGAGCTATGCGCCCCAGCGTCTCGCGAGGATAGCACCGGGCCGACCGGCCGCCCGGGCCCACCGGCCAGAGCGAGTCGGTTCGGCCTGACACCCCGTAGCCCGGGCACCGACGCGCCCCGGGCTGTCTTCACCTCGGTCTGGACGCGACCGGATCGACGCTCTTGACGGATATACCCCTATAGGGTATTTTCTCACTATGACACACCGCTCTCAGACAGCCACGGTCGTCCACCCCGGTGGCCTGCACTCCCACCGCCCGGGCCCCGATCACGTCCACGACTCGCTCACGGAGCACGAGGCGCCCGTGCCCGCCGCCGGGCACGCCGGCCGCCACGGGCACGGCAGCCACGCCGGAACGTCGATGCAGGCGATGGCGCGTGATCTGCGCAACCGCTTCCTCGTCGCGGTCGCCTTCGCGACCCCGATCGCGCTCTGGTCGCCGCTCGGGGAGAGCCTCCTCGGCCGCACGCTCCCCACCCCGGGCGGGATCGACGCCGAGCTCTGGCAGCTGCTGCTCAGCCTCCCCGTCGTGCTCTACTCGTCCTGGATCTTCTTCGCCGGCGCCTACCACGCTCTGCGTGCCCGCACGCTCGACATGATGGTGCTCGTCGCGGTCGCGATCGGGACCGGCTGGCTCTACTCGGTCGCCGCGACCTTCTGGATCGACGGCGAGGTCTTCTACGAAGCCGCCGCATTCCTGTCCGCGTTCGTGCTGCTCGGCCACTGGTTCGAGATGCGCGCCCGCGGCGGCGCCAACGACGCGATCCGGGCCCTGCTCGACCTCGCCCCGCCGACGGCGACCGTGATCCGCGACGGGGAGCCCGTCGAGATCCCCACCGCCGAGATCGAGGTCGGCGAGCTCCTCCTCGTCCGGCCCGGTGCCAAGGTGCCCGTCGACGCGCTCGTGCTCGAAGGCGAGAGCGAGGTCGACGAGTCGATGGTGACCGGCGAGAGCCTCCCCGTCTCCAAGCACCCAGGTGCCGCCCTGATCGGCGCCACGATCAACAGGAACGGCGTCCTCCGGGCCCGGGCGACCGCGATCGGCTCCGACACTGCGCTCGCCCAGATCGTCGCGCTCGTCCAGGAAGCCCAGAGCTCCAAAGCCCCCGCCCAGCGCCTCGCCGACCGCGCCGCGTTCTGGCTCGTCCTCGTCGCCCTGATCGGCGGCCTGCTCACCTTCCTCGCCTGGTATGCGCTCCTCGACCGCAGCGCGCTCGACGCCCTCCTGTTTGCGATCACCGTCGTCGTGGTCACCTGCCCCGACGCGCTCGGCCTCGCCACGCCGACCGCGATCATGGTCGGCACCGGCCTCGGCGCCCGCCGCGGCATCCTCTTCAAGCACGCGATCGCGCTCGAGCAGACCGCGAAGCTCGACACTGTCGTCCTCGACAAGACCGGCACCCTCACCAGAGGTGAGCCGCAGGTCGTCGAGATCCGCACCGCCAGCGGGACGGACGAAGACGAGCTCCTGCAGCTCGTCGCGGCCGCCGAGCGCGAGAGCGAGCACCCACTCGCCGGGGCAATCGTCGACGCCGCCCGAGAGGGCCGGCTCCCTCACGCGCCCGTGGAACGGTTCGAAGCGGTTCCCGGCCACGGCGCGCTCGCGACCGTCCAGGGGCACACCCTCGCGATCGGCAACGCCCGCCTCCTCGAGCGCGAACAGATCCCCCTCGACGGGCTCGCCGACGATGCCGGAACGCTCGCGGGCCAGGGCCGAACCGTCGTCCACGTCGCTCTCGACGGTCGCGCCGCCGCGGTGATCGCGATCGCCGACGCGCCCCGCGAGACGGCCGCCGACGCCGTGCGCGCCCTCCACGAGCTCGGGATCCGCACCGTGATGCTCACCGGCGACAACCGCGCCACGGCAGAGCGGATCGCCGCCGAGCTCGGGATCGACGAGATCCTCGCCGAGGTCCTCCCCGGCGACAAGGCCGCCAGGGTCGCAGAGCTCCAGGCGCAGGGCCGCACGGTCGCGATGGTCGGCGACGGCGTCAACGACGCCCCCGCCCTCGCCCGGGCCGACGTCGGGATCGCGATCGGCGCCGGCACCGACGTCGCGATCGAGACCGCCGACGTCGTCCTCATGCGCTCCGACCCCCTCGACATCGCCGCCGCGATCACGATCGGGCGCGCCACCGCACAGAAGATGCGCCAGAACCTCGGCTGGGCGATCGGCTACAACTCCCTCGCCCTCCCCGTTGCCGCCGGAGCCTTCGCCGCCCTCGGCTTCACCCTCCGACCCGAGCTCGCCGCGATCTCGATGTCCGGATCCTCCCTCCTCGTCGCCCTCAACGCGCTGTGGCTGAAGCGGCTCCGGCTCCGCTGAGGAACGGGGAGGGCCGTCCGGGCCGATCGCCAGCCGTCGCTGATCGGTCCGGGGATCCGCGTCCTTCGTCGATCCGTAGATTCCGCTGAGCGGACGTGCGGGCTTCCCTGGATGACGGTGTGCTGTCGGCTGCGTATCGTGCACGTATGGGTACGTCGCTGAGCGCGTACGTCAGGCGCCGGGCGGTACGGATTGCCGCACTCGCCGCAGTCGGGGCGGGCGCGCTCCTGCTCGTCGGCTGCGGCGGGGCAAAGCAGCCGCCAACCAGCGTCGGGCACCCGCCGGTCGAGGAGGCCGCGGAGCTGCGAACCGTGCTCGTCGTGGGCGACGGTACCACCGTCCCCTCGCCGACCCCATCGCATCTCAACGCAGAGCTCGTCGAGGGAACGATGCCCGCGACGGCAGCGGTCGCGACGGTTCTGACGGACACGAACTGCGCCCCGGATGAGGCCGGCATCTCACACTGCCTGAACGAGCTGCGGCTCGCCGACGGCAGCCGGCTCCTCCTGCGCCACCACCATGACATGAGCATCGTGCCCTGCCTGGCGCCGGGTGAGCAGGTTCGCATCGACGCAGCCTGACGGCGCTCCGGAAGCCGACGGCGAGCAGAACCCGACCGGCACGACGGTCGCTGCTACGATCGGTGAGCCCGGTCGCGCTAGGCGGGGAGCTAGCGGTTCCCTGAACCCGCAATCCGCTACAGCGGGGCTGAATTCCTTGCCGAGGGGGTTCCGTTCGAGATAGGGCTCGCGCCGCGAGTGTTGACGGCCAGGTTCCGCGCGATGGGAGCCTGTGAACCGCGTCAGGTCCGGGAGGAAGCAGCGCTAAGCGGAGCCTCTCAGGTGCCGCGGAGCAGCCTGGCCCGAGCGAGCGTCGCCGGCACCGTCTCGGGCGTGCCCACGAAGCAAGGTGCGCGACCGGGCCTATCGCGGGGGAAACCGGGTTTCCCCCGCGAACCCCCTCCCCGGTTCGCTCCGCTCCCGGATGCACACACCTGGTAGCCGGGCTCAGCCGGCTACCAGGCCCCTCGACCGTGCATCCTGCGAGCGCAGAGCGCCCGCCGAAGAAGGGGTACCGTAGGGGAAGCATGGTTTTCCCTACGAGCTCATGACCGCGCTCTACCGGAAGTACCGCCCGCTCGACTTCGACGAGGTCGTCGGGCAGGAGGCGGTCGTGCGCACGCTGCGCAACGCGATCGAGCGCGATCAGGCCCGCCAGGCGTACCTGTTCGCGGGCCCGCGCGGAACCGGGAAGACCTCGCTCGCCCGCATCCTCGCCAAGTCGCTGAACTGCGAGCAGGGCCCGACCGCGAGCCCGTGCCGGCAGTGCAACTCCTGCCGTACCATCGCCGCCGGCACGTCGCTCGACGTGATCGAGATGGACGCCGCATCCCAGCGCGGAATCGACGACATCCGCGAGATCCGCGAGCACGTGATCCTCCAGCCCGTCGAGGGGCGCTACAAGGTCTACATCCTCGACGAGGCCCACCAGCTCACGGATGCAGCGTTCAACGCGCTGTTGAAGCTGATCGAGGAGCCCCCGCCCCACCTCGTGTTCATCTTCTGCACGACCGACGTCGACAAGCTCCTCGGAACCGTCCGCTCGCGCTGTCAGACGTTCCGGTTCGAGCGCCCGCGCCTGGCCGAGCTCACCCGCCTGCTGCGCCGCGTCGCCGACGGCGAGTCGATCGAGGTCCCCGACGCCGGGCTCGCGCTCGTCGCGCGGAGCGCGCGCGGAAGCTTTCGCGACGCCGTGTCGACGCTCGACCAGCTGTCGGCCGCGACCGGCGGCGCGATCACCGTCAACGCCGTGCTCGAGCTGCTCGGCGCGGTCGAGGAGGAGGCGCTGTTTCGCCTCTGCGACCTCGTCGTCGACGGCGACACCCCGGGCGTGCTCACCTTCATCGAGGAGCTCGCCGACCAGGGCCAGGACCTCGCCCGGCTCGTCGGCGAGCTGCTCGAGCACCTACGCCATCTGATGCTCGTCCAGCACATGGGCGAGGTGCCCGACTCGCTGCCCGTCACCGACGAGACACGCGACCGGCTCCGCCAGCAGGCGAACCAGCTCGGCCCCGTAACCGTCCTGAGGCTGATCGACCTGCTCGCCGTCGCCGTCGAGGACATCCGCCAGGGCGGCGACCCGCGGCTCCCGCTCGAGCTCGCGCTCGTCAAGGTCACCCAGCCGGAGCACGACGTCTCGCGCGAGGCCATGCTCCTGCGCCTCGAGCAGCTCGAGGCCCGGGTGAGCCGCGTCACGCAGGCACCCGCCCCCGCGAGCCACGCGACCGCGGCGGAGCCACAACCGGCGCAGGCAGCCCCGCCGCCCGCCCCGACCGAGGCACCGGCGCCTCCGCCCGGCGATCCTGCCCCCGCGGCGGCGCTCGACCTCGACCACCTGCGCCAGCAGTGGGAGCCCATCGTCCTGCTCGAAGTCGGCAACCGCTCGATTCCCGTCGGCTCGGTGTTTCGCGAGTCCAGGCCGGTCGAGCTGTCAGGCAGGTCGCTCGTGGTCGAGTTCCCCGCCTCCGCATCGTTCCACCGAAACCTCGCGGAGGACCCGAAGAACGCCGACGTGCTCGCAGCCGTGCTCGCCGAGGTCACGGGCGAGCGGCTGTCGCTGTCGTTCACGGTCGGCGAGGCCGAGCACGAGGAGGAAGGCACCGAGATCGAGCACCCACCAGGCGAGGACGACCTCGTCTCGCTGTTCAAGCAGACGTTCGACGCCCGTGAGATCAACGACGAAGGCTAGGGAGCGCCCGATGAAGATGGACATGAACAAGATGCTCAAGCAGGTCGCGGAGATGCAGGCCCAGATGGCGCAGGCCCAGGAGGAGCTCGCCGGCGAGATCGTCGAGGCCTCCGTCGGCGGCGGGATGGTGAAGGTGAAGGCCACGGGCGCCGGCGAGCTCGTCGCGGTGAAGATCGATCCTGCGGCGATCGACCCCGAGGATCCGGAGATGCTCGAGGACATGGTGCTCGCGGCCGTCAACGAGGCGCTGCGCAACGCTCAGGACCTCATGCAGTCGAAGCTCGGCGGCGCGATGGGCGGCCTCGGGGGGCTCGGGCTTCCCGGCATGTGACCACCGCGCGGCGGCGTACGACCCGGCCGCAAGAATACGGCCGTGGTCTCTCCCGTCCTCGAGAACCTCGTCGCCCAGCTGACCCGGCTGCCCGGGGTCGGGACCCGCACCGCCCAGCGCCTCGCGTTCCACATCCTGAGAGCGTCGAAGGAAGAGGCGCTCGCGCTCGCCGACGCGATCCGCGAGGCGAAGGAGCGGATCGGCTTCTGCCGCGAATGCGGCAACCTGACCGAGGAAGAGACCTGCAGCATCTGCCGCGATGCCCGGCGTGACCACTCGGTGATCTGCGTCGTCGAGCAGCCCGCAGACCTCATCTCCCTCGAGCGGACACACGAGTACCGCGGCGTCTACCAGGTGCTCGGCGGGGCGCTGTCGCCGATCGACGGTGTCGAGCCGTCCGACCTGCGGCTCGAGCAGCTGTTCCGCCGCGTCGAGCGCGGCGGTGTGGCGGAGGTGGTGCTCGCCACGAACCCGACGATGACCGGAGAGGCGACGGCCGGGTTCATCGCCGAGCGGCTGCGCGGCCAGGTCAGGGTCACGCGGCTTGCCAGCGGCCTTCCGGTCGGAAGCGACCTCGAGTACGCAGACGAGGTCACCCTGGGCCGCGCGCTCACCGGCCGGCGGGAGATGTGACCCGGGTCGAGGAGGGCCGGATGAGATCCGGCCCCTGCAGTGCGGATGTGACGGTGTCCGATCGGGACACGGCCGGGAAGCGTGCCGCCGCAACCGTCGTGATGAAGTTCGGCGGCACCTCGGTCGGGGATCCCGATCGGATTCGCCAGGTCGCGCGGCGACTCGTCGAGACCCGCGCGGCCGGCACCCGGGTCGTGGGGGTCGTCTCGGCGATGGGGAAGACGACCGACGATCTGATTCGCCTCGCAGGCGAGGTCTCCAACCGCCCGGACCCCCGCGAGCTGGACATGCTGCTCTCGGTGGGCGAGCGGATCTCGTGCGCGCTCGTCGCGATGGCGATCAACGACCTCGGAACCGAGGCGGTGTCGCTGACCGGATCGCAGGCGGGGATCATCACCGACGAGATCCACGGGAAGGCGAAGATCAGGGAGGTGAGGGCACGTCGCATCGACGCCGCCCTGGACGGCGCCCGCATCGTCCTCGTCGCCGGGTTCCAGGGCATGTCCGAGGGCCGCGACATCACGACGCTCGGTCGCGGCGGCTCCGACACGACCGCCGTCGCGCTCGCCGCATCGCTTCGGGCGGAGGCCTGCGAGATCTACACGGATGTCGACGGGGTCTTCAGCGCCGACCCACGGCTCGTCCCGGACGCGCGGAAGCTCGCCGCCGTCAGCTACGAGGAGATGCTCGAGCTGGCTGCCGCGGGAGCAAAGGTCCTTCAGCTACGCTCGGTCGAGTTCGCCCGCAATCACGGGGTCACGCTCCACGTTCGCTCGACCTTCACCGACGAGCCGGGCACGTGGGTGGTCGAGGAGAGCGATCGGCGCATGGAGAAGGCGATCATCTCGGGTGTGACATACACCACCGAGGAGACGGTGTACCGGGTGCACGGCGCGCAGCCGGCCGAGCTCTTCTCGGCTCTCGCCGACGGGCACGTCAACGTCGACACGATCATCCAGACGAGCGCCGACGTGATCGTCTTCTCGGCGCCCGCCGGGGATCGGCCGGTCACCGCCGGTACGCTCGACCGCCTCGGGGCGAGCTGGTCGGAGTACGACGAGCTCGGGAAGGTCAGCGTCGTCGGCGCCGGCATGAAGAGCCATCCGGGCATCGCCGCACGGACGTTCCAGACGCTCCGCGGCCTCGCGATCGAGCCGCAGTTCATCTCGACCTCCCCGATCAAGATCGCCTTCTACGTCCCCGTCGGCGAGGTCGAGCACGTGGTGCAGGCGCTGCATGACGAGCTCGGGCTCGCGACCCAGCCGGAGTGAGGAGCATGGAGAACGGAGTCAGGATCGGCATCGTGGGCGCGACCGGCGCCGTGGGAACCGTCACCCTCGAGCTGCTCGCACAGCGCGGCTTCGCCCATGTGCGCGCGTTTGCGAGCGCCAGGTCGGCCGGCACCACCGTCCGGTTCGGAGACGCCGAGCTTCCGGTGGAGGAGGCGACCCCCGCGACGCTGACGGCCGGCGGGCTCGACCTCTGCTTCTTCTCGGTCGGGACCGCGACGAGCCGCGAGCTCATCCCGTTCGCGGTCGAGGGCGGTGCGACCGTGATCGACAAGTCGGACGCCTACCGGCTGACTCCCGGGATCCCGCTCGTCGTCGCGGGCGTGAACGACGCCGCTGCCGGCGCCGACGACCGCATCCTCGCCAACCCGAACTGCTCCGCCATGCAGCTCACGTGTGCGCTGAAGCCCCTCCACGAGGCCGCCGGGCTCGCCCGCGTCCGCCTCGCGACCTACCAGTCGGTCTCCGGCGCCGGTGACGCCGCGATGCAGCGGCTCCGCGAGACCCAGCCCTCGCAGGCCGACCTCGCGATCGACTGGGCGCCCGAGGGCGAGTTCGACGAGCTCTCGGAGGAGTACAAGCTCCGCGAGGAGACGCGCAAGATCCTCGATCTCCCCGACCTCCCCCTGCACGCGGCGTGCATGCGGGTCCCGGTGATGGTCGGCCATGCCCAGGCCGCCTGGGTCGAGACCGAGCGAGCCCTCTCGCCCGACGAAGCCCGGGAGGCGCTCGCCGCGGCGCCGTACGTCAGGCTCGCGGACATGCCCACGCCCGGCCAGGTCGCCGGCACCGACGACGTGCACGTCGGGCGGGTCCGTCGCGATCCGACCGCCGACAACGTCCTGGCCCTGCTCATCGTGAACGACAATCTCCGCAAGGGCGCTGCGCTGAACGCCGTCCAGGTCGCCGAGGGCCTGCTCGAGCGGAAGCTGCTACCCGCGTAGGCGGGCTCAGGCGCGGCCCAGCAGGCCGAAGCTCAGGCGCTGCAGGCGCCGGCGCCGGCGTTCGCGCTCTGCACGGCGCGCGGCAAGGTATGCCTCGTTCTCGGCAACCCGTTCCGCAGCCCGGCGCCAGAACTCCTCGTCCTCCCGGCGTTCCTCAGGAGTCCTCCCGCTCCTCTTCCCCATCGGCATCCTCCCGGAGCAGGTAGAGAACCTCGTCCAGCTTTACCGCTGAGCCGCATCGTTGCACCGATCAGGATCGTGAGATCGCTCCGAACGTCCTCGAATCCCTCGCGCAGCGCCCGCGTCTGACCGAGCATGCATCGATGTTTGCAGCTTCTGCACGGGACGGCAAGATGGCCTAGACGGACACGTCTGCGAGCTCCGGAGCACCACGCCGGCCCCGGAGCCCGAGCGCCGCGACGACTGAGAGGAGTGACGAGACGACAATCACTGCCGCCACGACCTGGAACCCCGTCACCTCGCCGGGGGCGGACTCGAGCGCGAGCCCGAGCACGAGTGATCCGACGATCCCGCCGACATACCGGCTCGTCGAGAACAGCCCCGCGGCGGCCCCTGCGCTCTGGACAGGAGCAGACTCGATCGCGGCGGTCTGCAGGGCGACGAACGCGAGCCCGAAGCCGACCCCCGCGAAGCCCAGGCACGCGAGCAGGGAGGCCGGCGACTCGACGCCGAGCGCAAGGGGGAGCAGCGCCACCGTCGAGATCGAGAGCCCGAGCACGGCGGGGTGACGCCGCCCGTAGCGATCCGCGAGACGCCCGCCCACGGGCGAGAGCACTGCGGAAGGAGCCGAGAGCACCGTCAGCCCGAGACCGGCCGCCGCCACCGACCACGCCCGGTCGTCGATCAGGACGATGGGAACCGCGAGCAGGGTCGTGTACATCGCGAGGTTCGAGAGCGCGATCCCGGCCGTCGCAGCCGAGAAACCCCGGTTGCGAAGCAGCCCGATCGTGCTCGTCGCTGCGACCTCCGATCCGGTCAACACCTCGGATCGCGGCAGCGTCCTGAGCCCGAGCACCGTTGCCGCTACCGCGACCGGAACGCTCGCGTAGAACATCGCGCGCCAGCCGGATCCCTCGACGATGAGCCCTCCGAGGGTCGGCCCGATCGCCGCCGCCGCGCTGGCGACGCCCCAGACGACTCCGAAAGAGGCCGCCCGCCGCTCCGGGGGCACCGCGAACCGGACGAGCGCTGCACCGTTCGGGAACGAGAGCCCGCCCGCGATCGCCTGCACGACGCGAAAGGCGATCAGCACCGCCAGGTTCGGCGCGAGGGCCGCTCCGAGGGAGGCGGCCGCGAACCCGACGAGACCGAGCAGGAACAGCCGGCGCCGGCCGTAGCGGTCGCCGAGCCGGCCGGCGACCGGCTGGAACGCACCGATCACGATCAGGTACGCGGTGACGAGCCAGCCGACCGACGAGATCGAGGCGTCGAAGTCGCCGGCGATCTCCGGGATCGCGACCGCGATCATCGTCGAGTTCAGCGGCGCGAGCACCGCCCCCAGCGCGACGGCGACGAGCACGCCGCGCTCGGCCCTCCGTGCGGGAGCCGAGGAGCTCACACCGCGCCGGAGATCCGTGGGACGAACGGGCCGTCGAGAGAGGCCGACCGGGTCACCGCTCCGGAACCGGCTCGGGCGCGAGCAGCTTCTCCTTCACGTAGCGCACCGCCCGCTCGAGCTTGCGGTCCTCGAGCGGGAGGAGACCGCCGAGCTCGAGCCTGCAGAGCTCGACCCGGCCCTCGACCCGGATCGGGACGAACCCGAAGTCGCCGAGGAAGTCGGCCGGGAAGATCGTCCGGTGCACGAGGAACCGCTCGGCCGCCGTCGCTCCTTCCGGGTACCGGTATCCGAACGCCTCGATCGCGCCGAGCTTGCGGTCGCGCGCCTCGCCGATCACCGCGAGGAACAGGCTCTGCATCACCCAGGGCGTCGCCGGGTCGGTCAGGTACGCGCACGTGATCAGCACCGCTCCGTCCGAGGGCGGCCCGGCCGGAAGCTCCCTCGCCCTCGGGTACAGGGCGGCGGGCCCGTACTGGAGAAACCCGACCGAGCGGTCGTCCTCGGCGAGGTACAGCGTTCCCCACGCGCCCCAGTCCTCCTCGGCCTTCTGGATCCACCGGTCCTTGTCGACCGGCCGGTCGCCGCGGCTCTGCCAGAACACGCAATCCACGCACACGGGCGGTGCGTGGGAGAGCGACGCTCGTGTCATCGGGCCGAGCCTGTACCCCACCCGTCGATTCTACGGGCCGGCGGTCACGCCCTCCTGCGCAGGACGAGCACCGACGCCTCCGGCCGCGAGGCGAAGCGAAACGGGACGAAGGTCGTCCCGGTGCCTCGCGAGACGACGAGCATGCACTGCGGAAGCGTGAACTGGCCGGCGGGGTACGGGTTGTGCCCGGCGAGCCTGACCTTCCCGCCCGGGTAGGGAACGCAGATCTGTCCGTCATGAGTGTGCCCGGCGAGCACGAGGTCGAAGGCGCCGTACCGCAGGCGGTCGACCGTGTCGGGGAAGTGGGCGATGAGGATCCGGAGGTCGGCGTCGGGCTCGGCCAGGCCCGCGGGCGGACGGTAGCGGCTCGTGACCGCACAGCCGACGAGCTGGACGGTGTGGCCGGCGACCTCGAGGGTGACCGACTCGTCGGCGAGCAGCCTCGCGTGGGGAGCGAGCGTCGAGAGCTCCGCTCCGGTCGAGAAGGGGTCCCGCGTGTCCGCGACGTCCACGTTCCCGAGCACCGCGAACGTCCCGAACCGCGGCCGCAGACGCCAGAGAGCCTCCATGAGCCGCGGCTCGCCCCGCTGCCGGGCGAGCAGGTCGCCGGTCACGACCACGAGATCGAGGTCGAGGGTCTCGGCCCACGCGGCCGCCCGCTCGAGCGAGCGGCCGTTCAACGAGACCGAGCCGAGGTGCAGGTCGGAGAGGTGGAGCACCCGCAACCCGTCGAGCGCAGGCGGAAGCCGCTCGAGGGTCACCTCGACGGTGCGCCGCTCGATCCACTGCGACTCGAACAGGCCCCACGACAGCCCGGCCAGGGCGAGCCCGCCGGCGGCCCGCAGCACTAGTTCGACAGCTTCTCGAGCACCGGGTCCATCGAGACCACGTGCCGGCGGAACTTGAGCTCTGCGTCCTCGATGCCGGCGGCCACGCCGATCAGCTGCGAGAGGTGGAAGATCGGCATCTCGAAGCTCCGGCCCGTCTGCTTCTCGAGCTTCTGCTGCCACGCGTCGAGCGAGAGGTGGCAGAGCGGGCAGGGTGTGACGATCGCGTCGGCACCCGCCTCCTGGGCCTGGGAGATCGGCTGGATGAGCTCGCCGAGCGCCAGCTCCTCACGGGCCTGGATGATCGGGAAGCCGCAGCACTTGACCTTCGCCGGGTAGTCGACGGGCTCGCCGCCGCAGGCCTCGATGATCTTCTCGAGGCTGTGCGGCCGGTCGGGATCGTCGACGCCGAGGAGCTTCGACGGGCGGAGGATCTGGCAGCCGTAGAACGGTGCGATCTTCAGCCCGCGCAGGCCCTTGTGGGCGACCTCCTTGAGCCTCTCGTAGCCGTCACCCTCGGCGGCCAGCCACAGGAAGTGCTTCACGTCGACACCGCCGCCGTAGGTGGGCGCCCCGACGTTGTGGAGGTTCGCGTTCACCCGCTCACGGAGCTCCTCGTCCCCCTGGAGCGCGAAGTTCGCCTGCCGGAGGTTCAGCGTGCAGACGTTGCAGATGGTCATGAGCGTGTCGCACCCTGCCGCCTCGGCATACGCGAGGATCCGCGCGTTCAGATGGACGTAGTAGTCCGGCTCGGCCTCGTGGATGTCGCCTGCCCCGCAGCACGTCACCGACTCGAGCTCCTGGAGCTCGAGGCCGAGCTTCGGCGCGAGCGCCTGGGTCGCGGAGTCGAGCTCCTTCGCCGACAGGGAAGCCAGGCAGCCCTTGTAGTAGGCGACCCGCATCATGCACCCTCCTTCTGCACCTCGGGAAGGTACGGCGCCGGGAACGAGCCCTCGCCGTACGGCCCCCGCGCGGCCGCCTGAGCGAACTGCTCGTCGTGCTTCTCGACCCGGCCGAGCGCACGCTCGCCCTGGACGATTCCGGCAGCGCCGTCCTTGCCCTGCACCTTGACGATCTCGTACAGCTTGCGAGCCTCCTGGACACGGTCTGCGACGTGCGGCGGGAACGGCAGCGGCACCTTGCCCTTCTTCGCGAGCGAGAGCGCGAACTTCGTCTCCTTCAGGGCCTGCTTGATGCCCTGCGTCTTCGGCACGAGCTCGGTCTCGCGCAGCCAGCCCGTCGTCTTCGCCGAAACGACGAACCACTTCGCGTGCTTTGCACCCATGTCCGTGTCGAACCCGAGTCGCATCGACTCGGCGCCGAGCTTCGCGATCGCGTCGCGCGGATCGACGCCCTTCGGGCAGCGCTCGTTGCAGAAGTAGCACCGCGTGCAGTTCCAGATCCCGTGCTCGTCGTTGTAGTGCCTGAGCCGCTCGATCGTGGCCTGGTCACGGGGGTCGCCCACGAAGCGCATCCCCTTCGCGAGCGCGGCCGGGCCGAAGAAGTCCGGATCGGACTCGAGCGAGTTGCACTCCGAGACGCAGCAGCCGCACATGATGCAGAGCGCCTCTTTCTTGATCGGGTCCATCCTGCTCGCCGGCACGATGAACTCCTTCTCCGGGATCTCCTCGTAGCCCGTCTTCAGATACGGGTCCATCGCGCGGATCTTCGACCAGAACGGGCTCATGTCGACGACAAGGTCTTTGAGCACGGGGAGGTTCCCCATCGCCGAGATCACGGGCACGCGGCCTTCCTCGACGATCGGGGCCATGCGCGTCTTGCACGCGAGCACGGCGCCTCCGTCCATCCGCATGCCGCAGGAGCCGCAGATCATCATCCGGCAGCTCTTGCGGTAGGAGAGCGTCCCGTCCTGCCTGTCCTTGATCAGGTCGAGCACGTCGAGCAGGGTCGCCCACTCAGGCGCGTCGACCTCGAAATCCTGGAGCCGCCGCTCGCCGGCCCCCGGGTCGAACCTCCAGATCTGCAGCGCAACCTTCATTCGACGCTCCTCCCGTGGCTACGGCGCCGTGCTCGTCCCGGAGCCAGCATCTCCATCCGAGCCGCCGCCGAGCAGGCCGCCCAGCTCGGACGCATCCATGACCTGATCCGCCGGCGGCGGCTCCACCGTGACGTCGACGCCGAAGTCGAAGAGCTCCATCGTGATCGTGCTCTCGACGGGAGGCTCGGTCTCGGTCGACGAGTAGTCGAACGTAACGCGCCGGATCAGCCCATCGTCGCCGATCCACACATCGACCGGAACGGTCGTCTTGCCCGCCGTCTGCCGGATCTGGTCGACCGCCTTCTGAATCTGCTCCGCGAGCTCCGGGGGCGCCTGGGCGGCGGCCCGCTCGAGATCGACGGTGGCGCGGTAGTGCGTTGTCTCCTCGCCGCGGACGGTCTCGGTACCGACCTCCTCCACGCCCTCGGCAGCGGTCAGATACGCGAAGAACTGGGAGGGGTCGTTCTGCCCTGCCTGGGTGAGCTGACCGAGGTCAAAGCCCTCGCTCGCGG
This sequence comes from Gaiellales bacterium, assembly GCA_046330455.1. GTDB lineage: Bacteria > Actinomycetota > Thermoleophilia > Gaiellales > Gaiellaceae > CAVQXR01. Next base: position 36,366 of record JAXLSU010000007.1, on the reverse strand, counting down.
CTGCTGCGTCGAGATCGATCTTGATCCACGGCTTTCCGCCCGGTAGGAGCTCGGTCAGGAGCGGGAGGCTCAGATACGCAACGGAGCCGTCGAGGAGGATCTCCGCCTGGGTAGCGCCGTCGCCGGCCCCGAGCGAGCCGAGCAGGGCCCCGAAGTCGAACGTGAGCCGGCCGCGCCTCGCCTCGAAGTCGAACTCCCCCTTCCCCGTCAGTTCGACCGGCTTCTGGCCGGGAGCGACGGGAACGGTCGCCGTGAGCTCCACCTTCGAGCTACCGGCCCCACGGGTGTCCTCCGCGGCGACGGCGATTGCGTTGTCGGCGGCAGCCGTGGTCACGGCGGCCGTCGTCTCGCCCTCGTCGTCGCCTCCGCCACCGCACCCGGCGAGGAGAAGGAACGCGAGCAGGACGGAAAGAGTCGCGGCGAGGGAACGCAGGCGCATCAGTACTTGCGCTCCTGCGGCTCCCATTTCGTCATGCGGACGGGCTTGTGCGAGAGGACCGGCGAATCGTCGACCCATCTCACGATGGAGTGCTTCAGGAACTGCTCGTCGTCTCGCGTCGGGTAGTCGTAGGGTCGCGCATGGGCGCCGCGGCTCTCCTTCCGGGCGATGCCTCCCTCGAGCATGCAGGCGGCGATGTCGAGGAGGGCTCCCAGCTCGATCGCCTGGGTCAGGTCGTTGTTGAACACCGAGCCCTTGTCCTCGACGTGGACGTTCCGGTAGCGCTCGCGAAGCCCCGCGACGATCTCCCGCTGGCTGACCATCCGCTCCTCGCGCCGGAAGACGCCGAAGTTCTCGAGCATCGACGAGCCGAGCTCCTCGCGCAGGACGTAGGGACGCTCGCCGCCCTGACGGTCGAGCAGTCGCCGGAGCTCGCGCTCGGCGTCCGCGACCTGCGACTCCGGCACGGCGACGGTCGTGTTCGACCGGGCCCACTCCGCAGCGGCGCGTCCTGCGCGCCTGCCGAAGGTGATCGTCTCCATGAGGGAGTTGCCTCCGAGCCGGTTCGCCCCGTGCACGGAGACGCAGGCAACCTCGCCGGCCGCGTAGAGGCCGGTCAGCTCGGTGAGGCCGTTGTTGTCGGTCTCGACGCCGCCCATGTGGTAGTGGGCGCCCGGCCGGACCGGGATCGGGTCGTAGATCGGGTCGACGCCGGCGTAGGTGATCGCAAGCTCGCGCGACCCGGGCAGGCGCTCGAGGATCCTCTCGGCGCCGAGGTGGCGGAGGTCGAGCAGCACCGACCCGTTGACGCCGCGCCCCTCGTCGATCTCGGTCTGCTCCGATCTCGAGACGACATCGCGGCTCGCGAGCTCGAGCGCGTTCGGCGCGTACCTGGCCATGAAGCGCTCGCCGTCCTTGTTCAGCAGGAAGCCACCCTCGCCGCGGCAGCCCTCAGTGATCAGGATCCCGCTCGGGTACATGGTCGTGGGATGGAACTGCATGAACTCCATGTCCTTGAGCGGGACGCCCGCGCGCAGCGCCATCACCATCCCGTCGCCGGTACAGGCCCAGGCGTTGGTGGTCGCCCGGTACAGGCGGCCGACGCCGCCCGTGGCGAGGACGACGGTCTTCGCCCCGATCGCCTTCACGCCCCCGTTCACGAGATCCCAGCAGATCACGCCCTGGCAGCGACCGTCGTCGACGACGAGCTGGTAGGCGAAGTACTCCTCGTAGCAGGGGATCTCGCGACGCATGACCTGCTCGTAGAGAACGTGGATGAGGACGTGGCCGGTGATGTCGGCGGCGTAGACCGTCCTCGGCGCGCCTGCTGCCCCGAAGGGCCGCTGTGCGAGCTTTCCGTCCGGGGTACGCGAGAACACGCAGCCCCAGTGCTCGAGCTCGTAGATGTCTCCGGGAGCCTCCCGGGTGAAGATCTCGATCGCGTCCTGGTCGCCGAGGTAGTCGGAGCCCTTGACGGTGTCGAAGGCGTGCTTCTCCGGGCTGTCCTCGGTGGCGTTCCCGAGCGCCGCATTGATGCCGCCCTCGGCCGCGCCCGAGTGGCTGCGGGTCGGGTGGAGCTTCGAGACGAGGGCGACGTCTGCACCCGCATCGTGGGCCGCGATGGCCGCCCGCATACCGGCGCAGCCGGCTCCCACGACGATGACGTCGTGCATTCCTTCCACGTGGTCAACCCTATCGAAAACGACCGGACGGAGATCCGGGTAGCGCCCGCCCGCTCAGCCGTTCGGCGGGACCGCGAACCGGACCCCGACTCCGCGGATCCAGACCTCGCGCGTTCGTGGGTAGAAGACGATGTCGCCCGGGTCGCGGGTGCCGTACGCGAGGTACGTGAGGCCGTCCGCCCCGGCCCGGAACGAGTGCGGGACCCCGGTTCCCGCCGGCCTCGCCACGACGGAGCCCGCGACGACGCGATGAGCCTCATCGCCGAGCCGGCACGAGCCCGAGCCAGCGAGCACGACGAACAGCTCCTCCTCGCTCGAGTGGCAGTGGGGCGGGGCGCCTTCGCCTCCCGGAGGGAGCACCGTGTGGCGAAGCCCGGTGAGCTCCGAGCCCGCGGCGCGGCCCAGATCGCGCACGGCGGCGCCGCGCCGGTCGCTTGCCTCGACCTTTCCGGTCGCGACGATCCTGGCCGGCCGCTTCGAAGGGGTCCGCGGCAGGCGCGGCGGACCGGCATCGGCCTCGCGCTCGTACGGGTGCTTGCCCCCGGGGGCCTCGACCCATCCCGGCCAGTGCCAGACGACGCCGGCGCGCGGCAGCAGCGTTCCGCCGGCGGGCACGCGCATCCCGAACGCGAGCACGTCGAGCCCCTCGGGCCCGGCCCGGAGCGTGTGCGCCTGCTCCTCGATCGGGTGGACGAGGCAGTCGCCCGGCCCGATCCGGTAGGTCGTTCCGTCCTGCCAGGACAGCCCCCGTCCGGCGAGCACGTAGAAGATCTCCTCCTCGGCCAGCTCCGCGTGCGCGGGCGTCGACCAGCAGCCGGGATCGATCGCGATCCGCTTCACCCCGACGCCGACCGACCCGGCCGCCGAGCCGAGGTCGTACCAGGTCGCCGCGAGGTGACCGTACTCCCGCCGGGCCCCCTCGACGTCGTCCCGGTGAACGACCGGGATCACAGCACGGACTCCCCGGCCTTCACCGGTGGGAGCTGGAGCTCGAACCGGGTGCTCGCCGCGTAGAGGAGCGAGTCGGGCATCCCGACATCGAGGCCGAGCGCCTGGAGCGGCTCGAGCCTCGGCTTCTCGAGCAGCTCGGCCGCCTCCCAGCGGAACGGGTCATGGGTCGTGGCGAGCCGGCGCACGCCGGCAGAGTAGAGGTACGCGACGTCGTGGTGCCCGAGCGGGCCCGAGGGGAGCACGGGCACCTCCGGCGACGCGCCCACGCACCGGTACCGCACCGACAGGCCGAGCGAGCCACCCTGCACGAGGCCGTCGCGCACGCGGAGCCGCGCGGCGCGCACCGGGAGCCCGATCAGCGCGCCGCCGAGCCCGCCGGCCGTGACCCGCAGCCCGAGGAAGAACACCGCGGGGCCGTCCTCTGCGATCACGTAGGTCCGGAGCGTCACCTGGGAGAACCCCGGCAGGGGCAGCCGCCCGGAGCGGCTCCGGGTCACGCGCATCCCGACGAGCGAGACCAGGGCGTCGCCACTCGCGGTCGTCTCCAGCTCGAGCCCGGCCGGGAGCTTGGGCGTCAGCGCAGCCGGCGGAGCCTGCCACGTAGCCAGCACGAGGTCGCGAAGCGTGGAGCGCACGAGCACCCCGCCATCCTAGGCGCGTCAGACGGCGGCGACCTCCAGACCCCTCGGGATCCGCTTCTCCTCGTCGTAGAACGGCAGGTCGACGATCTCGCAGGAGTGCGTCGCGAGGTCGAACCCGACCACATCCGCCTCCCGCGGCTCGACGAGGTCGGCGCCGGCCAGCCGAACATAGCCGATGCCGCGGCCAAGGAACGGCGACCAGCCGGCGGCGGTGACGTGACCGATCTGTGTCCCTCCCCGGGTGACCGGACCTCCGATCAGCGGCTCGGCGGCAGCGCAGGAGATCCCGTAGAGACGCGTACGCCGGTCGGCTTCGAGCAGCGCCGCCTTGCCGAAGAAGTCGTCGGGACGCTCGAGGTCGACGAACGCGCCGAGCCCTGCCTCGAACGGCGTCATGGAGCTGTCCATGTCCGAGAGGTTGTTCAGGATCGCCGCCTCGATCCGGCGCACGTCCATCGGGTCGAGACCGATGTCGATCATCCCGTGGCGCGCGCCGGCGGCGGTCACGTGATCCCAGAGCGCCTCGCAGTCGAGGCCCGGCCGCGTGTAGACCTCGAAGCCGACCTCCCCCGTCCAGCCGGTGCGCGTGATCAGCACTTCTTGCCCGCCCATCACGACCTCGCGGGCGTCGAAGTACCGGAACTCCGCCGGCATCCCGTCGTCGCACGCGTCGGCGAGCACGTCGAGCGCCTTCGGGCCCTGGATCTGGTGGACCCAGGAGTCGGGATCGCGCACCTCGACGTCAAGACCCAGCGCATGCGCCCGCAACCACCCGACGAAGTCACCGTCGGCCTGCACGTACCAGTACCTCGCCTCCTCGAGGCGGATCAGGATCCCGTCCACGAGGATGCCGCCGTCGGGCCAGCACGCGATGCCGTAGGTGCAGCGGCCGGGCCGGAGCGCGGAGACCTTCCGGGTGAACACACGGTCGAGCAGCTTCGCTGCGTCGGCACCGAGGATCTCGGTCGGGAGCTCTCCGGTGTCGAGGCGCGTCACGTCGCGCCGGAGCGCCCAGTAGCCCTCCTCCGTCGTCGAGCTCGCGAGCGAGACGGGCATCAGACGGCGGTTGTAGACGCAGTAGGCCGCGCCCTGCTCGAGGTCGTACCGGTAGAAGGGCGAGCGGCCGTGGCCGTAGTTCCAACCCGGCTCGGCGAGCGAGCAGACGACGTCGCGAAAGGCGAAGTGGCGGTGCGTCATGACGGGCGATCCCTTCTTCTCGTGTCGGCGGCGTTCGTAACAGATCAGCAAACTGATCGTTGGACAGCCTATCGTTCGAACCAGTTTGCGTCAATGCACAAGGTGCTGTTCGATAGACTGAACGCATGGCGCAGGCCCACCCCCACGCGCTCGAGGCATTCGGGCAGGACGTGCGCGACCGCCGGCAACGCCAGGGCCTCTCGGTCAGGGCACTCGCCGCCCGGGCCGGGATCTCGCCGGCGTACGTGACGGCGATCGAGCTCGGGCGCAATCCGACCACGGGCAGGCCCGCCGTGCCGTCGATCAGCGTCGTCTCGCGGCTCGCCGCCGCGCTCGAGCTCGATCTCTCCCGCGTCCTCGCGTCCATCGGGTCCGGCGAGGTCGCGGACGGCTCGGGGTCGGACGGGTCGAAGCACGTGCTCTTCTACAGCCTCGGCTGCGACTCCGACCCGCTGGGCGTCGCGGAGCGGCTGTTCGGCTCCACGGTCGACCACTGGCTCGCCGTCGCGGATCCCCGGAGTGCCAGCAGCCCGTTGCCTGCCGAGCGGGCGACCGTACGTCGATGGCCCCTGGGCGCGTTCCCCTACGCCGAGCGCCATCTCGTCGCCACGCACGTCGTCGAGGCGCTCGAGGCGGAGGTTCGCCGGATGGCACCCCGGCACGCCGGCCGCCGCGTCGGTCTCGTGATCGCCGACTGCTCGGCCGTGATGCGTTGGATTCAGAACGCCGATGTCGAGGTCCAGCTCGAGCGGAGCTGGGACGGCGAGGTGGATCGAATCTGGCGTCAGCATCTCGGCGCAGCGCCCGCCGTCGACATCTGCGCGTACCGACACGGCGACATCGAGGCACTCGGTCTCAGCATCGACCAGCTGGCGACGGCACTCGAGCTCGTCCGCCGGCACGAGCGCGTCGTCCTGCTCGACGAGGAAGGGACGACGACCGGTCCCGCCGCGATCCGACGGATTCTCGGCAAGGCCCGCCCGAGCGGCGTCGACGTTGACACCTGGTTCGAACTCACGGCCGCAGCAGCCGACTCGCTCGCCCACTCCACCTGAGGCGTGCGGTCGAACGGAGGCAGGATGCGCCACCTCCCGCACGAACAGCCGCTCGTGGACACGGACGCTGCGATCGAGCGGTTCCTCGCCGGCCCCGCGCTCTCGGCCGCGACCCGTCGCAGCTACCGCAGCGACCTCGAGGAGTTCGCGACCTGGCTCCGCCGGAAGGGCCTCTCGCTCGAGGCCGTCGACGCCCGCGCGCTCGCGACGTACACGGCGGAGCTCGGCGCGGCCCGTCCCGGACGCTCGCCAGGAAAGCTGGCTCCGTCGACGCTCGCGCGAAAGCTCGCGGCCGTGAGGAGCCTCCTGCGGGCAGCGCGCGGCCCTGCCCACGTCCCCGACGTGTCGTTCCCCGGTCGGTCGGCGCGCCGGCTGCCGCACGCGCCGAGCGAGCGAGAGACCGACGCCCTGCTCGTCGCGCTCGAGGGCGGCGAGCCGCTCGCGATCCGCAACCGGGCGCTGTTCGAGCTCGTCTACTCTGCGGGTCTTCGCTCGCAGGAGGCAGTCGACCTCGCCCTAGCCGACCTCGACTTCGAGCAGGAGGCCGTGCACGTGCGCGGGAAAGGCGGGAAGGAGCGCGTCGTCCCGCTCGGCGAAGAGGCGGCGGCCTGGCTGCGGCGCTACCTCGACGAGGCACGGCCACGACTCGCCCGCGGCGCGACCGACCGCGTGTTCCTCTCGACTCGCGGGAACCCGCTCGACACCTCGACGCTCCGGCGCCTTGTCGCCAACCCGCATCGCCTGCGTCACGCGTTCGCGACGCACCTGCTCGAGGGCGGCGCCGATCTGCGCACGATCCAGGAGCTCCTCGGCCATGCCTCGCTCTCGACGACGCAGATCTACAGCCACGTCGACGCCCGGCGGCTCCGCCGCACCTATGACCGCGCCCACCCCCGCGCCTGAGCCCGACCCGCTCGTGGCGGGCTTCCTCGCCCTGCTCGCAGCGAGGCGGTCGCCGCGGACCGTCGATGCGTACGGGCGCGATCTCGCCGATCTGGCCGCCTTTCTCGGCGTCACGCCCGGAGACGCGACGACGGACGACCTCGAGCGATGGGCCGCCGACCTCCGCGCGCGCGGGCTCGCGACCTCGTCGATCGCGCGGCGAGTCTCGGCCGCACGGAGCTTCTATCGCCACCTCGTGCTGCTCGGCGTCAGGGGGGACAACCCGGCGGCCGAGCTCCGCCTGTCGCGGCGTCACCGCAAGCTGCCGCGCTCGCTGTCGCCGGGCGAGGTGGAGCGGCTGATCGAGGCCGCGAACGGGGTCTCGCCGAGGGCGCTGCGCGACCGGGCGCTCGTCGAGCTCCTCTACGGAGCCGGGCTCCGGGTCAGCGAGGCGGTCGGGCTCGACCGCGGCCGGATCGACCTGACGGAGCGCCTCGTGCGCCCGCTCGGGAAGGGCGGCAAGGAGCGAATCGTCCCGCTCGGACGCGAGGCGACGGAGGCTCTGCGCCGCTACCTGTCCCGCGGCCGGCCCTACCTCGATCGCCGCCACCGGCCCGAGCTGTTCCTGAACGCCCAGGGCGGCGCGCTCACGCGGGCCGGGGCCTTCCTGATCCTGCGCACGCTCGCCGCGAAGGCCGGGCTCGACCCGGCGCGGGTGCATCCCCACCTCCTCCGGCACTCGTTCGCGACGCACCTGCTCGAGGGCGGCGCCGACCTGCGAAGCGTGCAGGAGATGCTCGGGCACGCCGACCTCGCGACGACGGAGCTCTACACCCACGTCTCCGACCGGCGACGGCGCGAGACCTACTTCAGGGCCCATCCCCATGCGATGCGAGACCGCAGCTCTCCGCGGTGATGGCGCTCCCCGACCGGTCCGTCCTCCTCGACCTGCACAACCATTCGGATCGGTCGTTCGACGCCGTGAACCGGCTCGAGGACTACGAACGGGCACACCGGGCCGGGAGGTTCCACGTGCTCGCGATCACCGACCACAACCGGATCGACGGCGCCGCCGACCTCGCCGCGCGCGCGACCTTCCCCGTCGTCGTCGGCATGGAGATCGACACCTCCGACGGTGAGCTCATCGGGCTGTTCCTCACCGAGCGGGTCCCGCCCCTCCGGTCGGCCCGGGAGACGGCCGAGCGAATCCGCGCCCAGGGCGGGCTCGTGTACCTCCAGCATCCCTTCTACCCGTTCCTTCGCCGCCCGCTGCGCGCCGAGGCCCGGAACGCGCTCGCGGACGCCGGCCTCGTCGACCTCGTGGAGGGCCTGAACGGAGGCCCGTTCAGCACGCGCTTCGATCGGCAGGCACAGCTCTGGGCCCGGAGCCGCGACCTGCCGCTCGCGGCGGGCAGCGATGCGCACGAGCCCTGGACGATCGGGAGCTGCGTCGTCGCTGTGCCGGCCGGGTCGCTCGATCCGGCCTCCGCCGTCGAGCGCGTGCGCGACGGCGTCCTCCTCGACCGGCGACGCAACTCCCTCGCCCAGCTCGCCGTCAAGGCCCGTCACGAGGTGCTCGGGCAGGTCACGGCCCGGGCACGCGGGACGCGCAAGCGACGCCTCCCGTAGCCGGCAGGATCAGCGCGGGCGGGCGCGCTGCTTCTTCTTGAGCGCGTCGGCGACCTTGCGAGCCGCGCCGCGAAGCTCGACCTCCTCCTCGTCGGACCCGGCGATGTGGTCGAGCAGGACGAGGGTGTCCGCATGGGGCGAGCCGTTCTTCAACGCGAGGACGGCGAGCCGGCGGACCGCCTGGTTCGGGTCGGCGTTCGCAAGCGAGTGGAGCAGCGGCCGAACGGCGTTGACGACCCCCGCGTGATCTCGGGAGAGCAGCTCGAGCGAGAGCAGCGCCGAGCCCCGGCACGCCGGGCTCTCGTCCTCGAGCCCTCGCCGAAGCAGCTCCGTCTTCGCCCGGAACCGGAGCTGGCCCACCGACCGGTAGGCGACTGCTCTCGTGCGGAAGTCCTCGCTGCGCGCCGCGGCCTCGATCTCCTCGTCGGCGGCATGACGTAGCTGTGCCAGCTCACGCTCGTCGCCGATCTCGGCTGCGCGCGCTGCGATCTGGGCGAGATCCAACTCGACGGTCAGACGGCCGAGAGGGGGCGCGAGGCGGGGCCGACGTAGTCAGCCGACGGGCGGATCAGCTTTCCCATCCGCTTCTGCTCGAGGATGTGGGCAGACCAGCCGCCCGTTCGCGAGGCCGCGAACATGGCGGGAGTCATCGCCGGCGGGATCTCGGCGACGTCGAGCACGACGGCCGACCAGAACTCGACGTTCGTCGCGAGAACGCGCTCGGGATGCCTGACGGCGAGCTCGGCGAGGGCGGCGTTCTCGAGCGCCTCGGCGACCTCGAAGCGGGAAGACCCGAGCTCCCGGGCGGTTCGCCGGAGCACCCTCGCCCGCGGGTCCTCTGCCCGGTAGACGCGGTGGCCGAAGCCCATGAGGCGCTCCTTGCCGTCGAGCAGCGACTTCACGTAGTCGTCGACGCTGTCGGCGGTGGCGGCGGCGTCGAGCATCGGCAGGACGCGCGCAGGCGCCCCTCCGTGGAGCGGTCCCGAGAGCGCGCCGACCGCGGATGAGAGGGCGGCCGCGCAGTCTGCCCCGGTCGACGCCACGACCCTGGCCGTGAACGTCGAGGCGTTCATGCCGTGCTCGGCCGTGCAGATCCAGTACGTATCGATCGCCGTGACGTGCTTCGGATCGGCCTCGCCACGCCACTCGAGCAGGAAGCGCTCGGCCGCTGTCTCGCCGGCGGCGATCGTTCCGCGGTCGACCGGGGTGGTGTGGCCGTCGTGGAGGCGAGCCGACTGGGCCACGATCGAGAGCATCGTCGCCGAGGTGCGGCGCAGATCCTCCTTGGCCTGATCGTCCGAGATGTCGATCAGCTTGCCGAGGCTCCAGTCCGCACCGAGCCGGGCGGTCGCGGCCTGCAGGTCGGCGACGGGGTTCCCCGTGCCTCCCTGGAGATCGAACGCCTCCGCCGGCTCGAGCCCGGGAGTGAGCGCGTCGTCGACCAGAAGGCCCCAGACCTGCTCGAACGGTACGTGCCCGACGAGATCCTCGATGTCGACGCCGCGGTACCGAAGGGCTCCGCCTTCCCGGTCGGGCTCCGCGATCTCGGTCTGGAAGGCGACGACCCCTTCGAGGCCGGGCGCGACGATGCTCATGGCACGGAATCTACCCGATCCATCCTGCTCTCGGCCTTGGGTAGAGTCAGGGCACGGGCCGATCCCCGGCCCGTCCCGAACAGGAGCAATGCACTCATGAGACGCAAGGTCACCGTGATCGGCGCCGGCAACGTCGGAGCCACCGCAGCCCAGGAGATCGCCCGGCGCAACTACGCCGACGTGGTGCTCGTCGACATCGTCGAGGGCCTGCCGCAGGGCAAGGCGCTCGACATGAATCAGGCCGGGCCGGTTCTCGGCTACGAGGCCAGGGTCACGGGGACGAACAGCTACGAGGAGACGGCGGGCTCCGAGGTCGTCGTCGTCACGTCCGGCCGGCCGCGCGCGCCCGGCATGAGCCGCGACGACCTCGTCACGACGAACCAGGCGATCGTGAAGGCCGTCACCGAGCAGGCCGTTGCCCAGTCGCCGGGCGCGGTTCTCGTCGTCGTCACGAATCCGCTCGACGCGATGTGCCACGTCGCCAGGGACGCCTCGGGCTTCCCCAAGGAGCGTGTGGTGGGCATGGCCGGGATCCTCGACACCGCTCGCTTCCGCACGTTCATCGCGTGGGAGACGGGCATGTCCGACGTCGACGTCCAGGCGATGGTGCTCGGCGGGCACGGCGATCAGATGGTCCCCGTCGTGTCGGCGACGACCGTCGGCGGCGTGCCGCTGACGAAGCTCGTCGGCCAGGAGCGGATCGACTCGATGGTCGAGCGCACGCGCAAGGGCGGCGGCGAGATCGTCAACCTGCTCGGCACCTCGGCGTGGTACGCGCCCGGGGCGGCCGTGGCGCAGATGGTCGACTCGATCATGCTCGACCAGAAGCGTGTGCTCCCGTGCACCGCGCTGCTCGAGGGCGAGTACGGGATCGACGGCCTCTACATGGGCGTGCCGGTCGTGCTCGGCGAGGCAGGTGTCGAGCGGGTGATCGAGCTCGACCTGAACGCCGCCGAGCGGGCCGAGCTCGCGACGTCGGCGGCAGCCGTCACCGAGGTCGTCGCCGTCCTCGCGAGCTAGTCACCGGCCCGGGCCGGCTGCCGCGCACACGGGAGACCGGTCGTTACGATCGTCAGGGTGCCCAGGCGCCCGCGCCTCACCTGGCTTGCCGTCACCGGCGCGTGCCTGCTCGCGATCGCCGTGGCCGCGCTCGCCCTCTCGCGAGCGCCCACCGACGAGTACCTCTTCGAGCCCGGAAGCACGCGGAACGTCGACGCGATGGTCGAGGTGCAGGGAGAGCCAAGCCCGGCGGCCACGGAGCCGAACGGTGCCGGCCTGTACATGGTCGACATCGCGGTCAGCCGGGCGAGCGTGCTCCAGCGGCTCCTGCCCTTCCTGCGGAAGGACGGAACGCTCGTTCCGGTCGAGGCGTTCAATCCCGAGGGCCTGAGCGACGAGCAGAAGGGAAAGGCCGACCTGCTCCTCATGTCGAGGTCGCAGCAGGCTGCGGAAGCCGTCGGCCTGAGAGCGCTCGGCTGCGACGTCGACATCGAGCCCTCGGGAGCCGAGGTCGCGCTCGTGCTTCCCGGCTCGCCGGCCGCGACCGCCGGCCTCGAGCCCGGCGACCTGATCGTCGAGGTCGACGGAGCCGCCGTCGACGGTCCCGATGACCTGCGGGATGTCCTCGCCGGCGTCGAGCCGGGAGATACCGTCACCGTGACGTACGAGCGCGACGGGAAGCCCGTCGAGGTCAGGGTGGGCACCCGCGGCGCGGGCGACGACCCGGACCGGGCCGTCATGGGCGTCCAGGTCGACCAGGGGGCGAACGTCGATCTGCCCGTCGAGGTCACGATCGACGCGAAAGGGGTCGGAGGGCCCTCGGCCGGGCTCGTGTTCGCGCTCGGGATCGTCGACGAGCTCGGGCCCGACGTGGATCAGGGTCGCAAGGTCGTCGCCACCGGTGAGCTGACGCTCGACGGAACCGTCCTCCCGATCGGGGGGATAAAGCAGAAGACGATCGCGGCGCTCGAGGACGGGGCCGACCTCTTCGTCGTGCCGGTCGACAACGCCACGGAGGCCCGGCGCTACGCGGATGGGCTTCCGATCATCCCGGTCCGGACGTTCACCGAGGCCGTCAACGCGCTCGGCGTCTCGGCCGAGGAGCTCGCCGCCGGCTGCCCCGTCTAGACGGTGACCGAGGCCGCCTCGCGCACGAGCGCGCCGAGACGGTCGATGCCCGTGCGGATCTCGGAGACCGACGGGAAGCTGAAGGCGAGGCGCATCGACTCCTCCCCCCCGTCGGCAGCGTAGAAGTCCGTGCCCTTGACGAACTGCACGCCGGCCTCGGCGGCGTGCTCCGCGACCGTGTCGACCCTGACGCCGCCCGGCAGGTCGACCCAGAGGAAGTAGCCGCCGTCGGGCCGGCTCCAGGCGGTGCCGGCCGGGAAGGTCGTCTCGAGCGTTTCGAGCATCGCATCGCGGCGCTGTCGCAGCTCGTCGCAGACGAACGCGAGGTTCGGCTCGAAGAGGCCGCGCTGGATGAACTCGTGGAGCATCGCCTGCGGAAGCGGCGGCGGGCCGATGTACATCGAGGCCGCGACCGTCTCGACGGGCTTCACGAGCTCCGACGGCAGCACCATGTAGCCGACGCGAAGGCCCGGAGCGCCTGTCTTCGAGAACGAGGAGGAGAAGACGACCCCCTGCTCGTCGGCGAGCTCGTACATGCTCGGAAGCGGGTCACCGGAATAGCGGACGAGGCGGTACGGATCGTCCTCGTAGATCAGGACCCCCCTTGCCCGGGCGAGCTCGACGAGCTCCCGGCGCTGCTCGAGCGAGAGCGTCCGGCCCGACGGGTTCTGGAACGTCGGGATCGTGTAGATGAGCTTCGGCGCCGGCCCGGTCCCGAGAATCGACTCGAGGCGATCGAGGTCGAGCCCGGCGTCCGTGAGCGGCACCGCCTCGAGCTCGGCGCGGTTGCTCCTGAGAACGCCGATCGTCCGGTCGTAGCTCGGGGCCTCGACGACCGCCCTACCGCCACCGTCGAACAGGTGCTTGACGAGGAAGTTGAACCCGGCGAGTGAGCCGGTCGAGATCACGACCCGGGAGGCCTCGACACTGTGCTGTTCGGCGATCCACTCCCGCAGCGGCGGGTAGCCGCCGGCGGGCCCGTAGTTGAGGACCGTCCGCCCCTCGCGCTCGATCACGGCAGCGGCGCACTCCTTGAGCGCGTCGACCGGCAGGATGTCGGGCGAGGGATTGCCGCGGGCGAAGGAGATCACGTCCACGGGGCCATCCTAGCCGGTGGCAGTTCGATTCGGTGACCGGTCACGCCCCGGCTTCTGCCAGACCGAGACGTGCGCGCGGCTCTCGCTCGTGAAGGGCTCGCGTCCCCAGCCTCCCCATCGGCTCTCGAGCTCCAGTCCGGCCAGCTGTGCCATCAGGTCGAGCTCTGGGGGCCACACGTACCGGAACGGGACCGAGGTCAGCTCGAGCACGCCGTCCGTCACGAGGTAGTGGTGGGAGACGAGGCCCTGGCCGGCGACGTCGTACTCGTCGAAGCCGAGCCTCGTCTTGCCGACCTCGAATGCCACCACCGTCTCCCCGGGCGGGAGCCGCCGCAGCTCCGGCACCATCACCTCGACGACGAAGCGGCCGCCGTTCTCCAGATGGCTCGCGACGTTGCGAAAGCACGAGACCTGTGACTCCTGCGTCGTCAGGTTCATGATCGTGTTGAACACGAGGTAGGCGACCGAGAAGCTCCCGACGACCGAGGTCGTCGCGAAATCGCCGATCGTGACGCCGATCTCCTCGCCTCCCGGCTTTGCGCGCAAGCGGGCGGCCATCGCCGTCGAGAGCTCGATCCCGTGCACCGGCACGCCCCGTCGCGCGAGCGGCAGTGCGATGCGACCGGTACCGATCCCGAGCTCGAGCGCCCGCCCCGTTCCGGCGAGCTCGGTGAGGAGATCGACGACGGGCTCGACGACCTCCGGAGCGAACATCTCCACCGTCGACTCGTCGTAGCGCGCCGCGACCCGCTCGTCGAAGACCCCGTCGCCCTGCAACAGGGCTACCGAACGAGCTCGGCGACGAGACGCGCCGCCTCGGTCGGGCTCTGCCCGACCCGGACGCCGTGGGCCTCGAGCGCCTCCTGCTTCGCGCGGGCGGTACCGGCGGAGCCCGAGATGATCGCGCCGGCGTGGCCCATCGTCTTGCCGGGCGGCGCCGTGAAGCCGGCGATGTAGGACACGACCGGCTTCGTCATGTGCGCCTGGATGAAGGCCGCAGCCTTCTCCTCCTCGCTGCCTCCGATCTCCCCGACCATGGCGACGATCTCCGTCTCGGGATCGGCCTCGAACCGCTCGAGGACGTCGATGAACGACGACCCGACGACCGGGTCCCCCCCGATACCGACGATGGTCGACTGACCGATACCGAGCTGTGTCAGCTCGTTGCCGATCTGGTACGTGAGCGTGCCGGAACGGCTCACGAGCCCGACCTTCCCCGGCGAGAAGATCTCGGCCGGGATGATCCCGACGTTTGCCTTCCCCGGTGAGAGCACCCCGGGGCAGTTCGGGCCGACGAGCGTCACCCCGCGGGGTCGGACGAAGTTGTAGACGCGCAGCATGTCGTGGGCAGGAATCCCCTCCGTGATGCAGATCACGGTCTCGATCCCGGCGTCGACCGCCTCGTAGATCGCATCCGCCGCAAACCGCGCCGGCACGAACACCATCGCGGTGTTCGGGCGAGTCTCGTCCATCGCGTCGCGCACGGAATCGAAGACCGGGACGCCGTCGACCGACTCGCCGCCCTTGCCCGGCGTCACGCCGGCGACCACGTTCGTGCCGTACGCCCGGTTGCGCAGCGTGTGGAACGTCCCCTCGCGCCCCGTGATGCCCTGGACGACCAGGCGCGTGCTCGCATCCACGATGATCGCCATCGCTATCCCCTCGCCAGCTCGACGACGCGTTGCGCCGCGGCGAGCATCGTCGCCTCGGTGTGGACGTTCGGCGGCGCGGCCTCGGCGAGGAGCTTGCGCCCCTCGTCGGCCTCGGTGCCGTCGAGCCGGACGACCACCGGCACCTCGATCGCCATGCGCTCGATCGCCTCGAGCAGGCCGCGCGCGACCTCGCCGCCGCGGGTGATCCCACCGAAGATGTTGAAGAGGATCGCCTTTACCGGGTCGGCGGTGATCACCTCGAGCGCGCCGATGACCACCTCGGCCTGGGCGCCGCCCCCGATGTCGCAGAAGTTGGCCGGGCTGCCGCCCGCGTGCGCGACGACGTCGAGCGTGGACATCACGAGGCCGGCGCCGTTGCCGAGGATGCCGATGTCGCCGTCGAGCTTCACGTACGCGAGCCCTTTCTCGTGGGCCCGCTGCTCCTGAGGGTTCGCCGCGGCCAGGTCTCGCAGGGCGGCCAGATCGGGGTGCCGCCAGAGCGCGTTGTCGTCGATCGAGACCTTCGCGTCGAGCGCACGCACCTCACCGGCCGGCGTGACGATGAGCGGGTTGATCTCGCAGAGCATGGCCTCGCAGGCCACGAAGGCCTCGTAGAGCTTGCCGACGATCGCGATCACCTGCTTCTGCTCGGCCAGATCGCGAATGCCGGCCGTGAAGCACAGCCAGCGGGCCTGGAACGGCTGGAAGCCGACAAGGGGCTCGACATGGAGGCGCGCGAGCTTCTCCGGTGTCGTCGCCGCGACCTCCTCGATGTCGATCCCGCCCTCGGTCGTGAGCATGAACAGGGGCTTCTTCTCGCCGCGATCGAACGTGACCGAGAGGTAGTACTCCCTGGCGATGTCCGAGGCCCGCTCGATCCAGAGCCGGTGGACGACGTGGCCCCGGATGTCCATCCCGAGGATGCGCGCAGCGTGCTCCTCGGCCTCCGATGCAGTGGCCGCGAGCTTGATCCCGCCCGCCTTGCCACGACCGCCGACGTGGACCTGCGCCTTGACGACGACCGGGCAGCCGAGCTCCTGCGCGGCCTGGCGCGCCTGCTCGGGATTCGTGACGAATCTCCCCTCGGAGACGGGGATGCCGAAGCGCGCGAACAGCTCCTTGCCCTGGTACTCGTACAGGTCCATGCGGCTCGCATCCTAGCCAGGGCAATCGCCCCACTACGATTGAACCGTGACGACGACCGGCGACCGCGAGACCGAGTCGGGCATCGAGATCCGGCCCGTGTATGACGCCGAGGCCGTCACCGGCCTCGAGCTCGAGCCGCCCGGCGAGTTCCCGTTCACGCGTGGGCCCTACCGTGACATGTACCGCGGCAAGCCGTGGACGATCCGGCAGTACGCGGGCTTCGGCTCGGCCGAGGAGACGAACGCCCGCTTCCGGTACCTGCTCGACCGCGGCCAGACCGGCCTCTCGACGGCGTTCGATCTGCCGACCCAGCTCGGGTACGACTCCGACCACCCCCGGTCGCTCGGCGAGGTCGGGCGCGCGGGTGTCGCGATCGACTCGCTCGCCGACATGGAGACGCTGTTCGACGGGATCCCGCTCGACCGCGTGTCGACCTCGATGACGATCAATGCTCCGGCGTCGCTCCTGCTGCTCCTGTACGAGCTCGTGGCCGAGCGCCAGGGCGTCGCCGGCGACGCGCTCCGCGGCACGGTTCAGAACGACATCCTCAAGGAGTACGCCGCGCGCGGGAACTACATCTTCCCCCCGCGCCCGTCGATGCGGATCACGACCGACCTCTTCGCGTACTGCCGCGAGCGGCTCCCGCACTGGAACACGATCTCGATCTCGGGCTACCACATCCGGGAAGCGGGCTCGACCGCCGTGCAGGAGCTCGCGTTCACGCTCGCGAACGGGATCGCCTACTGCGAGGCCGCGATCGGGGCGGGGCTCTCCCCGGACGAGTTCGGGGCACGACTGTCCTTCTTCTTCAACGCCCACAACGACTTCTTCCAGGAGGTCGCGAAGTTCCGCGCGGCCAGGCAGCTGTGGGCCGGGATCATGCGCGATCGCTTCGGGGCGACGAACCCGCGGGCCCAGGCACTGCGGTTCCACGCCCAGACCGGCGGCTCGACGCTCACCGCGCAGCAGCCGGAGAACAACATCGTCCGGGTTGCCGTCCAGGCCCTGTCGGCTGTCTGCGGCGGCGCGCAGTCGCTCCACACGAACGGGTTCGACGAGGCGCTCGCCCTTCCGACCGAGCACTCCGCGCAGATCGCCCTCCGAACCCAGCAGATCCTCCAGCAGGAGGCGGGCGGAACCGACACGGCTGATCCGCTCGGGGGCGCCTACTACGTCGAGGCGCTCACCCGGGAGCTCGCCAGGCGTGCGGCCGAGCTGATCGGCCAGATCGACGAGCTGGGAGGCGCGGTCGCGGCGATCGAGCAGGGCTTCGTTCAGGGCGAGATCGAGGACGCCGCGTACCGGTACGCGCGACAGGTGGAGCGCGGAGAGCGGGCGATCGTCGGTGTCAACGCGTTCACGGTCGAGGGCGAGGAGCCCGGCGTCGAGCTCCACCACCTCGACCCGGAGATCGAGCGCCGTCAGGTCGACCGGACCCGTCGGGTCAGGGCCGAGCGTGATCCCGGGACCGCGTCGGCCGCGCTCGCAACGGTCCGCGAGACGGCCCGGGGTCCCGAGAACCTGCTCTACCCGATGCGTGACGCACTCGCGGCCGACTGCACGGTCGGCGAGATCTGCGACGCGCTCCGCGAGGAGTTCGGCACGTTCGACGCCCGGGCCGCGGCCTGACGATCCTGTCGGCGCCGAAACCCTGAGCGGGCACGGCCCGAGCGTGCTCGGGCTCGATTGCCGCGGCGCTCGAAGCACACCGCCCTGGGCTTCCCCGGACTGTGCGGCGGCGCGCGCAGACCGCCGGCGCACACAGACCTTCGGGGAACGTGGGCCGTCGGGAAACACAGACCGTCGGGGAGCACAGACGCCCGGGGAACGCAGGCAGTCGACGCACGCAGACCCACGGAGAGCTGACCGCCGGGGATGTCCCCACCTGTCGAAGCAGGCGGCACGCTCGATCGTTCCGGAATCCGGGACGATCACCGCTGCCGCGCCCGATCCAGTCCTGGAGGAAGCGGTAGCGCCCCGGCAGTTCCCGAGCCTGCACGGCCGAACACGGCCCAGCAGCCCGTCATCGCCACACCATCGCTCGCAGCATCACTCCGACACCAGAGCGACCGCTCCGTGGAGGCTTGTGTTTCAAGCAACGTTGTCCTTCTCGCGCGAGCTCGGCGCCTCACAGACGTGACTTGGAACACAAGCGACTCACAGCAGACACACGCAGCGCCCGACGGGCATGCGTCTACGTGCCAATGTCTGTTTCATGGCGTTCCGGGGGGTCGTCGATCCACGGCTGTTGTATGCGCTCGGTCCGCTGACCGACCTCTCCCACGCCGAGGCCTGGCGGCGGCTCGCCCCCGTCGCCGGACGGCTCGGGGTCCGACGGCCGAGCTACCCGACCGTCCGGCGGGCGCTGCTCGAACAGCAGCTGCTGGAAGCTCTCCGTCTCGCCCGCCTCGAGGTGCGTCGGGACCTGATCGCCGATCTGCTCTCGGGCCGCGTCCCGTACCGCTGGCTCCATGCGGTGATCGTCGGCAAGCCGCTCTACCCGCCCGTCCACCCGACACGGTCCCGCCCGCCCCCGGCGGGGCACGACCCCGGCGCTCGCTAAGCTCCCGCCGTGGCGGCGAGCGGCGACATGCCCGAGGGCTCCGGGGCTGCGGGCCAGACGACGGAGGGGAAGCTCGAGCAGCTCTACCGTCTCCGCGAGGAGGCAGACCACTCGGGCGATCCGAAGGCGGTCGAACGACAGCGCTCCAGGGGCAAGCTCCTTGCGCGCGAGCGGCTCGAGAAGCTCCTCGACCCCGGCAGCTTCGTCGAGCTCGACCGGTTCGTGCGCCACCGCAACCCGCACTTCGGAATGATGGAGCGGCGCCCGTGGGGGGACGCCGTCGTCACGGGCTACGGGACGGTGCTCGGACGGAAGGTGTTCGTCTTCTCCCAGGACTTCACCGTCTTCGGGGGCACGCTGTCGGAGGCGTTCGCGGAGAAGATCTGCAAGGTCATGGACATGGCCGTCAAGTACGGCTGCCCGGTGATCGGGATCAACGATTCGGGCGGGGCGCGGATCCAGGAGGGCGTCGTCTCGCTCGGCGGCTACGCGGAGATCTTCTGGCGGAACGTCCAGGCCTCGGGCGTCGTGCCGCAGCTCAGCCTCGTGATGGGCCCGACCGCCGGTGGTGCCGTGTACTCACCGGCGATGACCGACTTCGTGATGATGGTCGACGAGACCTCGTACATGTTCATCACCGGCCCCGAGGTCGTGAAGACCGTCACCGGAGAGGAGGTGACGTTCGAGGAGCTCGGCGGGGCATCGACACACGCGTCGAAGTCCGGCGTCGCCCACCTCACCGCACCCGACGAGGAGACCGCGCTCGAGGACGCCCGATACCTGCTCTCGTTCCTCCCGCAGAACAACGCGGAGCGCCCGCCCTCCTTCGAGCCGACCGACCCGATCGACCGGGAGGATGCCGAGCTCGACCGGATCGTGCCGGACAACCCGAACAAGCCGTACGACATGCGCGACATCGTCGTCCGGATCGTTGACGACGGCGACTTCCTCGAGATCCAGCCGCTCTGGGCCGAGAACATCGTCTGCGGGTTCGCCCGCCTCGGCGGGCACTCGATCGGCGTCGTCGCCAATAACCCGAGGGCGCTCGCGGGGACGCTCGACATCGACTCGTCGGTCAAGGCCGCCCGGTTCGTGCGCTTCTGCGACGCCTTCAACATCCCGCTTCTGACATTCGTCGACGTGCCTGGCTTCCTGCCGGGGACAGCCCAGGAGTGGGGCGGGATCATCCGGCACGGAGCGAAGCTCCTGTACGCGTACTGCGAGGCCACCGTCCCGAAGCTCGCAGTGATCACCCGGAAGGCCTACGGCGGCGCCTACGACGTCATGAGCTCGAAGCACATCCGCGCCGACTTCAACGTCGCCTGGCCGACGGCCGAGGTCGCCGTCATGGGCCCGGAGGGCGCGGTCAACATCGTCTTTCGCAAGGAGCTCGAGCAGGCGGCCGACCCGGCCGCTCGCCGCGCCGAGCTGATCGAGGCGTACAAGGCCCAGTTCGCCAACCCCTACACGGCGGCGGAACGCGGCTACGTCGACGACGTGATCGAGCCCCGCCGTACCCGCCCCGTCCTCGTCGGCGCGCTGGAGACGGCGCTGACGAAGCGCGAGCCCCGCCCGCGTCGCAAGCACGGCAACATCCCGCTGTAGCGACGGTCAGGCCGCGGCCGGCTCGAGAGCGCCCGGCGCGCCGGCGCCGAACTCGGCGATGACCGCGGCGGCCACGTCGGGGTCGAACTGGGTCCCGGAGCAGCGGGCGATCTCCGCGACAGCCTCGTCCATCGTCAGCCGTTCCCGCCAGCTCTGGTCGGAGAGCATCGAGTCGAGCGCGTCGGCGACGAACAGGATCCTGGCCGCGAGCGGGATCCGCTCCCCGGCAAGGCGCTCCGGGTAGCCGTGGCCGTCCCAGCGCTCGTGGTGGTGGCGGACCCAGATCGCGAGCGGGTCGGCTCCGAGCGAGTCGAGCATCGCATGGCCGATCTCGGGGTGACGTTGCACGGCCTGACGCTCCTGCTCCGTGAGGGGCCCGGCCTTCTGGAGCAGATCGTCCGGCAGAGCGAGCTTGCCGACGTCGCTGACGTCGCCGGCGAGGCGGATCAGCTCGACGTGCTCGGTGGGCAGGCCCATACGGACGGCGACGCGTCCGGCCAGCTCGCCGATCCGCGTGCCTTCGAGACCCCGCGCGCGGATCGCGCCAACGAGCCCGGCGACCGCATGAACGAACGCCTCGCGGTCGTTCCGACCCACCGGGTCGATCTGTGACGGGACGAGCCCCGGCTCGAACTGCCGGACGCAGTCCTTCCCGCTGTGCTTGGCGCGGTACAGGCCCTCGTCGGCTGCCCGGACGACGTCGTTGCGGGCAACGCCCTTGCCCGGGTAGGTCGCCACCCCGGCCGAGGCGGTGACGCTTCCTCCGTGCTCGTACTCGGTCGTTGCGATCCGGGCGAGCACCGCCTCCGCCACGGCGATGCCGTAGGACTCGCTGTGCCCCGGAAGCAGCAGCGCGAACTCGTCCCCGCCGAGACGAAACCCTTCGCCGCCGCGCCGCAGCGAGCGCCCGACCTGCACGAGGACCTGGTCGCCGGCAGGGTGGCCGTAGCGGTCGTTCACGGTCTTGAACTCGTCCACGTCCAGCAGGACGACGGTCACCGGCGCCCCGCCTGCGTCCGCGGCGTTGAGATCACGCTCGAGCCGCTCGAGGAAATGCCGTGCGTTCCCGAGCCCGGTGAGCGGGTCGGTCAGGGCGAGCCGAAGCGTCTCCGCCGAGGCGGCCGGGGGGAACAGCAGGTACACGCAGGCAATGCCGGCGAGCACGAGGCCCACGATCCCGAGCAGGATCACGGCGTTCGACCGGTCGAGCGACACCTGGACGAGCGCGGCTGCGCCCGCACCGAGACCGAGGAGCGTCGTCATGAGTGCGGCTGCGCGAACAACGCGCGAGCTGCTCGCCGATGTGGTCGCTGCGTATCGTCGCTTCATCTGAGCCCGGCAGGACGGATGAATCGAGTATTGACCCGAACGGGCGAGCGGTCATCGCCCGTTCGAGTGAAGCTACGGGCGCGATCGATCCCTCGATCGAGGGGACCGATCGTTCCGGCGCCCTCGGACTACTCGAGCCCGGCCTCGGCGAGTGGGCGGCGCCCCCAGGCAAAGCGGTCTGCGTACCACCCTTCGATGGGCGCGATCGTGACCCCGCGGGAGGACGAGTGAATCATCCAGCCGTCTCCCAGCGCCAGCCCCATGTGCCCGACCTGCGACGGCTTCGATGCGGCGCCCTCGTCGCCGAAGAACAGCAGGTCGCCCGGCTGGACCGAGCGCAGCGGAATTCGCTGGACGACCGGGAACTCGGCGCTCATCACGTAGGTCGTCCGCCCCTTCAGCGTCTTCGCGAGCTCCGGCGCGCCCTCGAACGGCTCGAGCTTGTACACGCGCCAGACGAGGCCCGAGCAGTCGAAGCCACCGGGAACTCGCACCCCGAAGAGCGTCTGCGGCCGTTCGGATGTGCCGCCCCAGATGTACGGATACCCGACGAATCGCAGCGAGCGGGCGATCACCTTCCGCTGCCACTCCGTGAGCTCCGGGAGCTCGATCGTGGCGGCAGCCCCGGCGATCGCCTGCGCCGACCTGCTCGCGCGGAGCTCGAGCACCCGCGCTACCGAGTAGGCGGTCTCGGCTCTCGTGACGGCGCTGTCGGGACCGAGCTCGAGCGGATCGCGCTCCTGCGGGTGGTTGAGGCGTAGCCCGAGCAATCGCGCGACGGTCTCCGTGCCGACCCGGGAGCTCGGCTGCAGGCCCGCCTCCGCGAGCGTGCGACGGAGCGCGGAGGCCGTCTTCGCCTGGCCGAGCAGCCGCACGAGCGCGGCATCGAGCTCACGGAGCTTGACCGGAGCGCCCGGATCGCCCTTCACGACACCGCTTCCCCCGAGCGCGGCGAGCAGCTCGCCGAGCTCGCCCCTCGTCAGCGGATCGTCGCCGCGAAAGCTCGCCACCGACGGCGCCATGAGCCCCGCCGCGACGACCGCCTTCATCTGGGCCTTCGCCCACCCGGAGGTCGCGTTTCCCGAGGAAGGCCCGGACGTCGGAGGCGGCCCGCTGGGCTCGGAGCTCGACGGTGCCGCCGGGGGCGGCGGCGGGGGAGGAGCCTCCTGCGCGGTCGCGGCCGGGGCGAGCGCGAGCGTTGCGAGGCAGCCGAGAACGACAGTCAGACGCCGCATCTAGCTTCTCTATCGTCCGATGCCCCCGGAGGCTTTACCCTTGCGCACGATGGAGCTCGAGATCACACCGGAGCCCACGCCGCAGGAGCGGGCTGCGATCGAGCGCGCGCTGGCGGCGCTCCGGCGCGGGCGCGTGGAGTCTTCCTGGTGGCAGCCGGGCAACGACTCCGAACCCGACGGCGCCGGGCCCGGAGCCCCGGTCGCCCCGGGCCCTGACCGCTACAGCTCGAGCTCGAACGGCTGGAGCACGAGCCAGGGCGCGAAGCCCTGGCGGCGGTAGAGCCGGCTCGCGGCGACGTTCTCGACCGGGGCGGCGAGGTGGAGGACCTCGCCGGCGTGCTCCTCCCAGTACTGCTGCAGGGCCTCGGAGAGCACGAAGCCGCCGACGCCCCGTTCCCGGGCGGCGGCCGTCACCCCGTGGAAGACCCGGCGCCGGACGGGGTTGATCCGCACGAGCGCGATCGGTGCCCCGTGCTCGTCGGCGACGCGTACCTGACCCCGCTCGAGGGCGCGGCTCCACGCCTCGTCGGAGAGGGGGCTGCGCGCAAAGCACTCGTGGCACAGCCCGAGCACCTGCTCGACGTCGTCTCGCCGCGCGATCCGGGTCGTGACACCGGCGTGCGGCTCCGAGAGCGGGTGATGAGCTCCCGGGATCAGGCGGTACACGGCGACCGGGCCCTCCCGCGACTCGAAGCCGTTTCGCTGCAGCATCAGCCGTCCGCCCACGTTTCGCACGCCGACCGAGGCCACGAGGTGCCCGACGCCCTCCTCCCGCGCGAGCTCGAGCGAGGCCGCGAGCAGCGTGCGCCCCACCTTGCGACCGCGCGAGCGCGGTGAGACCATCGGCCCGAACAGCACGACCTCGTCCTCGACCTCGATCCCGCCGAACCCGGCGGGCCGGCCGTCGTCCTCGATCACGCGGATCGTCTCCTCCGGCGGTCGGTCGAGGCCCTCGAGCTCGGCCTGGAGCTCCTCCATGCTGCTCCAGAGCGGCGTCCCGACCTGCTCCTCCTCGCGCGTCTGGACGCGGCGGGAGAGCGCGAGCATCGCTGCCGCGTCGTCGGGACGGTAGCTACGCAGGTTGGCGGCCACGGAGAAGCGAGGGAGCGATCCGAGCGTAGTCGAGCCCGGAGACGAGGGTGAGCACGAGCGCGGCGAGCAGCCCCCACCAGGCGACGTCGTCGTCGATCGCGCCGCCGAGCGCGAGCCCACCGAGCCCGGCCGCGACCGACTGGGCCCAGGTCTTCGCCTTCGCGAGATCGCGGGCCTCGACGACGATTCCCCGCTCGAGAGCCGCCTGGCGCAGGCCCGTGACGAGGAACTCGCGGGCGATGATCGTCGCCACCATCCAGGCCGGTAGGACCGGGATCAGGGCGACGAGCGCTGCCATCACGAGGATCTTGTCGGCGATCGGATCGAGAATCCGGCCGAGGTCGGTGCTGCGCCCCGAGCGCCGCGCGAGCCAGCCGTCGAGCTGATCGGTGAGCGCGGCGACGGCAAAGAGGGCGGTCGCCCAGTAGGCGTGACCCGGGAAGTCCCAGGTGAACAGGACGACGACGACGGGAACCGAGAGTGCGCGGGCGACGGTCAACTGGTCGGCGACGGTCATCTCAGTGGAGAATACGCCCGACAGTGGAACTGTTCCGAAAAGTCCTCGTCGCGAACAGGGGCGAGATCGCGATCCGCATCTTCCGCTCGCTGCGCGAGCTCGGGATCGGCACCGTCGCCGTCTACTCGGACGCCGACCGCGCGTCGCTGCACCTCGAGGCCGCCGACGAGGCGTACGCGATCGGTGCCGGCCCGGCTGCCGAGAGCTATCTCGTGGGCGAGCGGATCATCGAGACGGCGCGGCGGGCCGGCGCGGAGGCGATCCATCCCGGCTACGGTTTCCTCGCCGAGAACGCAGGCTTCGCCCGTGCGGTCTCACGGGCGGGGCTCGTCTGGATCGGCCCGCCGCCCGAGGCGATCGAGGCGATGGGATCGAAGGTGGCCGCGCGTGAGCTGATGAGCGCGGCCGGTGTCCCGATCGTGCCGGGCACGACGGAGCCGGTCGAGAGCGTCGCGGAGGTGATCCGGCTCGGCGACGAGTACGGGTGGCCGCTCGCGATCAAGGCCGCGGCCGGCGGCGGCGGCAAGGGACTCAAGGTCGTTCACTCCGCGGACGAGGCCGAGCGGGGCCTCGAGAGCGCGAAACGGGAGGGGCTGTCGTACTTCTCCGACGAGACGGTCTACGTCGAGAAGTACATCGAAGATCCCCGCCACATCGAGGTGCAGGTGCTCGCCGACGCCCATGGAAACATCGTCCACCTCGGCGAGCGCGACTGTACGATCCAGCGCCGCCACCAGAAGCTCGTCGAGGAGACCCCGTCACCCGCCGTCACCGCCGAGCTACGCGAGCGGATCGGCCGGATCGCCGTCGACGCCGCCCGGGCAGCGGGCTACCGGAGCGCCGGCACGATCGAAGGCCTGCTCGATCGGCACGGGGCCTACTACTTCCTGGAGATGAACACCCGGATCCAGGTCGAGCACACCGTGACCGAGATGGCCACGGGCATCGACCTCGTGCGCGAGCAGATCCTAATCGCGGCCGGCGCACCGCTCGGGATCTCCCAGGAGGACGTCCGGGTGACCGGCCACGCGATCGAGTGCCGGATCAACGCGGAGGACGTCGAACGGGGCTTCCTCCCCACCCCGGGCCTGATCACGGCCTACCGGGAGCCGGCCGGCCCCGGCGTCCGGGTCGATTCGGGCGTGCAGGCCGGCTCGGAGATCTCCGGCCTCTACGACCCGATGATCGCGAAGCTCATCGTCTGGGACCGCGACCGCGACACCGCGAGGCGGCGGATGTTGCGCGCGCTCGACGAGTTCGTGATCGAGGGCGTCTCGAGCCTGCTCGGGTTCCACCGGGCGCTGCTCTCGCACCCCTGCTTCATCGAGGGAGAGACCTGCCACGGCCTGGTCGAGTCCGAGCTCCTGGCTCAGCTCGCGACCGAGGCCTCCACGCGCGGCGCCCGGGCGCCGGCCGGGGCCTCCGGGGACGATCGGCGCCGCGAGCAGACGCTCGTTGCCGAGGTCGACGGGCGGCGGTTCGAGGTCAGGGTCTTGACGCCGGAGGCGCCCCACGCCGGGCTCGCGCGGCGCCGGCGCGAGCGTGCCCGCGAGGCCACGGGTGGAGTGGCGGGTCAGGCGGCTGTCGTGAGCCCGATGCAGGGCACCGTGCTCGCCGTCGAGGTGGCAGAGGGCGAGGAGGTCGACGAGGGGCAGGTGATCTGCATCGTCGAGGCGATGAAGATGGAGAACGAGATCACCGCCCACCGCCACGGCGTCGTGAGCGGCCTCTCGGTCGCCAGCGGGAATCCGGTGAAGACCGGCCAGCTGATCTGCGTCGTCGACCGACTCGATGACGACGGGGCCTGAGCCGGCTACAGCGTCCGCCGGTAGACCGAGAACGCCCGCGTCGCGAGCGCGCTCGTGGCGGCGACGAAGCCGATCAGGAGGCCGAGGTAGATCCACACCCGGCTCCAGTCGGTGCCCGTGCTCGCCATCTCGCGCGAGGCGATCACGGCCCAGTTGACCGGGTTGAACTTCGCTGCCCACTGCATCCAGTCGGGCATCAGCGTCTCCGCGATCAGGATCGCCGAGATGAAGGTGAGCGGCAGGCCGAAGAAGTTGAGGATCGCGATCAGCGGCTCCTCGCGTCGCACGACGAGCGCGATCCCGTGCGAGATCCCGCCCCAGCCGGCGGCGACGAGCGCGGCGACGAGGACGATGACGAACCAGCCGGCGACGCCGCGCTCGACGCGGGCGCCGAGGAGCCAGGCAGTGCCGAGGATGATGATCGCCTGCACGACGGCGATGATCCCCGTGTGGACGACCTGCGAGACGATCAGCGAGGCACGGCTCGTCGGGGTGGCGAGGAAGCGCGGGATCACCCCGCGATCGAGGTCGTCGATCATCGACATCCCCGACCAGGTGGCGCCGAAGAAGGCGGTCATGACGACGATGCCCGGCGTCAGGAACTGCACGTACGAGTCGGTGTCGAACCCGGGCAGGTCGACGATCCGGCGAAAGAGCTGGCTGTACAGGAGCAGCCAGAACATCGGCTGGGTGAGCGCGAACACGAGCCAGATCGGCTGCCGCAGGAAGTTGCGCTGGTGGCGCAGGACCATCGCGCCCGTATCCGTGAGAAAGGCCTTCACGAGACCGTGCTCCCCGCCTCGTCCTCCGAGCGGAAGTCCCGGCCTGTGTAGTGGAGGTACACGTCGTCGAGCGACGGCCGGGAGACGGTGACCGCCGCGACCGCGATTCCCTCGGACTCGAGGGTGGAGAGGATCGACGGCACGGCCTGTGCCCCGTGCTCGACCCGGGCCCGTAGGTAGCGGCCGTCGACGATCGTCTCCTCGACGACACCGAGCCGTTCGACGACCGGCGCTGCGGGACCCGCCTCCCCGTCGGCGAGCTCGACGGTGACCGCGTCCCCGCGGAGCTGGCGCTTCAGCTCGTCGGGAGCACCCTGGACGACGACCTGCCCACGACTGACGATCGCGATGCGGCCGGCGAGATGGTCGGCCTCCTCCAGGTAGTGCGTCGTCAGGAGGATCGTCAGCTGCTCCTCGCCGGCGAGACGGCCGAGCTCATCCCACATCGCGACCCGGGCCTCGGGGTCGAGACCGGTCGTCGGCTCGTCGAGGAACAGCACCTTCGGCCGGTGCACGAGCCCCATCGCGACGTCCAAACGCCGCATCATGCCGCCCGAGTAGGTGCGTACGATCCGGTCGGCGAACTCGCGGATCGAGAACGCATCGAGCAGCTCGTCGACCCGCCGCCGCAGCGCGGCCGGCGGAACGCGTTGCACCCGCCCCTGGAGCATCAGGTTCTCGCGGCCGGTCGCATGGACGTCGACCCCGGAGGCCTGCGGCACGTAGCCGATCGCTCCGCGCACGCGCTCGGCATCGGCGGTAACGTCGAACCCGGCCACGATCGCGCGCCCCGAATCGGCGCTGGAGAGGGTGACGAGGATCTTGACCGTCGTCGACTTCCCGGCCCCGTTCGGCCCGAGCAGGCCGAACACCGCACCCTCCTCGACGCTGAACGTGAGCCCGTCGAGGGCGCACACGTCCTTGTAGGACTTCCGAAGCCCCTCGACGTCGATCGCGAGCACGCGCCGAGTCTACCGACCCCCCGCGGCCACGCCGAGACGCTCGCGGGCTACCGACTCCGGTCGCGAAACCCTCTTGTGTTTCAAGATACGAACACGGAATGGCTTCGGCACGACAAACAGCGATCGTGGCTTGAAACACAAGCGGTCGGTGCGCGATCTCCCGGCCGCCCGCAGAGACCCCCGAGCCCCCGAGGCGGGTCGCCGAGGCGCGGGTCTCCGGGGTAGGCTTTCCCGCATGCGGGTGAGGGTTCGCTTCTTCGCCGGATTGAGGGAGCGCGCCGGCGTGGGCAACCGCGAGCTCGAGCTGCCGGAGGGTGCCCGGGCCGTCGATGTCTGGGCGCTGCTGCCGGAGCTCGGCGTCGCTCCTGAAGGGGTCATGTATGCCCGCAACAAGGAGTACGTCGACCCGGACGCCGCCCTCGCCGACGGGGACGAGCTGGCGCTGATCCCACCGGTCTCGGGAGGCTCCTTCCGGCTCACGCCCGACCCGATCGACGTCAGCGCGGTGATCGCCGAGGTCGCCGACGACGGCGCCGGCGCGATCTCGACCTTCGTCGGTACGACCCGGATCCGCTCGCGTGACCGGACGGTCCTCTATCTCGAATACGAGGCGTACGAAGGGATGGCGGAGCAGGAGATGGAACGGATCGCCGCCGGCCTCCGGAGCCGCTACGACCTCTGCGACGTCGCGATCGCCCACCGCGTGGGCAGGGTCGGGATCGGGGACACGAGCGTCGTGATCGCCGTGTCGGCACCGCATCGGGGCGACGCGATCGATGCCTGCCGCGACGCGATCGACACGCTGAAGCAGACGGTGCCGCTCTGGAAGAAAGAGGTGTACGAGGGCGGCGAGGAGTGGATCGGCCGGGGCTCGTGACCGAGCGACGCGCGCCGCTCTCCGAGGCAGGCCGCTACTTGCCGCGGAAGCGCTGGATCAGGAGCCAGGCGCCGGGCAGGAGCACCGCCGCGAGGTACAGCTTCAGGAGATCGCCGACGACGAACGGGTAGAGCCCGAGCTCGAGCGTCTTCTGGAGGTCGGTGCCGAGGTCGGCGGCGAGCCACAGCAGGCCGCAGGTGTAGATGATCACGCTGCCCGTGAGCATCGCGGCGGTGGACGAGCGGAAGTGCCTGTCCCAGCGACGCTGGGCGAGCCAGCCGGTGACGGCCGCGGCGACCATGAACCCGATCAGGTAGCCGCCGGTCGGCCCCATGAACGTCGCCCACCCGCTCTCCTGCTCGGCATACACGGGGGCACCCGCGATCCCGACGAGCCAGTAGAGAGCGAGGCTCGCGAACCCGCGCGACGCACCCAGCGAGGCACCGACGAGCAGCACCGCGAACGTCTGGCCCGTGATCGGGACGGGCGTGAACGGCAGCGGGATCGAAACCTGCGCGGCGACCGACACGAACACCGTGCCCGCGAGGACGAGCAGCGCCTCGGTGAGGAGCCCTGTCCGGGGAACGAGCGCGAAGCGAAGAGTCGCAGCATCGGGTCGCACGGCTCGTGATCTTACCCCACCGCGGGCGCCGTGTCGCAACGACCGCTCCTCCGCGAAGGCCGGCGGAGCGAGCCCTACCGGACGCCGGTCTCGGCGGACGCGGGGCCGGCTCCTAAGATCTGTCCATGGCTCCCCATCAGTCGCTGCGCGAGCTCCCCTCCGTCGACCGGCTGCTCGCCGATGCGCGGGTCGAGGCCCTGCTCGAGGCGCACGACCGCGCCGCCGTCGTGGACGCGGCCCGCCGCGCGCTCGAGGGGGCCCGCCGGGAGATCCTCGCCGGGCGGGACGTCTCCGATCTCGCCGGACGTGTCGAGGGCGAGCTCAGGGCGGCGCTCGTGCCCCGGCTCCGGCGGGTGCTGAACGCGACCGGCGTCGTCGTCCACACGAACCTGGGCCGCGCGCCGCTCGCCCCCGGTGCGCTCGAGCGGGTGGTCGAGATCGGGCGCGGCTACTCGAACCTCGAGTACGACCTCGACCCGGGCTCTCGCGGCTCACGCCAGGATCACTGTGCCGGGCATCTGGTCGCGCTGACCGGAGCCGAGGCCGCGCTCGTCGTCAACAACAACGCGGCCGCGGTGATGCTCGCGCTGGCCGCGCTCGCCGAGGGACGCGAGGTGGTCGTCTCGCGCGGCGAGCTCGTCGAGATCGGCGACGGGTTCCGGATCCCCGACGTGCTCGCGCGCTCGGGCGCCCGCCTCGTGGAGGTCGGGACGACGAACCGCACGCGCGTGGCCGACTACGAACGGGCGCTCTCCGAGCAGACGGCCGTGCTTCTGCGCGTCCACCAGTCGAACTTCCGGATCGTCGGCTTCACCGAGCAGCCCTCCCTGGAGCAGCTCGCGACCCTCGCACGAGGCCGCGGGATCCCGCTCGTCGACGATCTCGGCTCGGGCGTCCTCGGGGCCTTCCACGACGAGCCCCCCGTGCGTGCCAGCCTCGCCGCCGGCGCCGATCTCGTCTGCTTCTCCGGCGACAAGCTCCTCGGCGGCCCTCAGGCCGGGATCGTCGTCGGTCGCGCCGACCTCGTCGACCGGCTTCGCCGCCATCCGCTGCAGCGCGCCCTCCGGGCCGACAAGCTCACTATCGCCGCGCTCGAGGGTACCCTCGCAATCCACCGCGAGCCCGAGCGCGCGCTGCGCGAGATCCCCGTCCTGCGGATGCTGAACGAGCCGGCCGCGGCCGTCCGGGAGCGTGCGGTGCATCTCGCCGCGCTCACCGGCGGCACCGTCGAGGAGACGGTCTGCCGTGTCGGCGGCGGCGCGCTCCCGCTCGCCGAGCTTCCGAGCTTCGCCTGCGCGCTGCCGGAGGCGCTCGCCGCGCCGCTGCGGGCCGGTGACCCGCCCGTCGTCGGGATCGTACGTGACGGGCACCTCCTCCTCGACTGCCGGACGCTGGCTCACGCCGAGCTCGACGAGGTCGCCCGGGCGGTCGCCTCGGCGCGGGGATGACCGCGCCGCTCGTCCTCGGCACAGCCGGCCACATCGACCACGGCAAGACCTGGCTCGTCCGCGCGCTCACGGGCAAGGACACCGACCGGCTGCCCGAGGAGAGGCAGCGGGGGATCTCGATCGACCTCGGCTACGCGCCGCTCGAGCTGCCGGACGGACGCAGGCTCTCCGTGATCGACGTTCCCGGCCACGAGCGCTTTGTGCGGAACATGGTTGCCGGCGCCACGGGAATCGATCTCTTCCTGCTCGTCGTCGACGCGGCAGAGGGTGCCCGTCCGCAGACCTACGAGCACCTCGCGATCGTCCGGCTGCTCGGGATCGAGTACGGCGTCGTCGCGATCACGAAGGCCGACTCGGTCGACGAGGAGACGCTCGCACTCGCGGTCGAGGAAGGGCGGGAGCTCGTTTCCGACGCTCCCGTCGTCGCCGTCAGCGCACGCACGGGGCAGGGGCTCGACGAGCTCCGCACCGCCCTCGCCGGGATCGCCGCGCTCGTCGAGCGCCGTCCCGCCTTCGCCGCGACGCGTCTCTTTCTCGACCGCTCGTTCTCGCTTCGCGGGATCGGCACGGTCGTCACCGGCACGCTCTGGTCGGGGTCGATCGGGGAAGGGGACGAGCTGATCGTCGAGCCGGCCGGCCGCCCCGTCCGGGTGCGCAGCGTGCAGGTTCACGACGACCCGGTCGCGCGCGCGGAGGCGGGGCAGCG
Organism: Gaiellales bacterium; assembly: GCA_046330455.1. Taxonomy (GTDB): domain Bacteria; phylum Actinomycetota; class Thermoleophilia; order Gaiellales; family Gaiellaceae; genus CAVQXR01. The sequence goes on along the minus strand of JAXLSU010000007.1, from coordinate 4,727 downwards.
CGTTGCCGTCTCCCTGCCCGGAATCGAGCGCGGGCGGCTCCGGCGCGGCGACGCGCTCGTCGCCCGGGGGGCGTACCCGGTCAGCTACCGACTCGACGTGGCCCTGACGGAGCTCGAGCCGATCCCCGACCACGGGCGCGTCCACGTGCACCACGGCACGGCCGAGCTCCTCGCGCGAGTCGTCCGGGTCGGCGAGCGGTACGCTCAGCTCCGCCTTGGCGCTCCCACCGTCGCCGCTCGCGGGGACCGGCTCGTCCTGCGCGGCGAGACGACGCTCGGCGGCGGGGTCGTCCTCGATCCAGCGCCGCCGCGCCGGCTCGACGAGGCGCGGTTCCTGCTTCTCGAACAGGGCGACCCGTCCTCGATCGTGCAGGCGGCGCTGTCGGGGGCGAGCGAGCCTCTGACCCGCGCCGAGCTGCAGCGGCGAGCGCTCCTGTCCCCGGCCGAGCTCGACAGCGGCCTCGCGGACGCGACCCGGATCGGCGACTTCCACGCCGCCCCGGGCTGGCTCGAGGCCCTCCGGGCCGAGGTGGCGAGACGGCTCGACGAACGGGCGCGCACATCGCCGCTCGACCCGGGAATCCCGCTCGCCGAGCTGCTGCCCCAGCGCCCGTGGACGGCGGCGGCCCTGCCGCTGCTCCCGCTCGAGCAGCGCGGCGCGAAGGCCTATGCGCCCGGCGTCTCCGCCCGGCTCGGCGACCGGGCCGAGGCGGCGTCTGCGCTCGAGGCCGAGCTCGCGGCGGCGGCTCCGAACCCCGTCAGGAGCGAGGACCGGGAGCTCGCCACCTTCCTCGAGCGTGAGGGACGGCTCCTGCGGCTCGCGGACGGGTTCGTGATCGGCGCCGATGTGTACGAGGAGGCGCGGCGGCAGCTCGTCGAGGAGTGCGAGCGAGCGGGGCAGATCACGCTCGCGCGGTTTCGCGACCTGCTGGGCGTCGGACGCCGCTCCTCGCAGCTGCTGCTCGAGCGGTTCGACTCGGACGGGCTGACGCGGCGCGTCGGCGACGCCCGGGTGCTTCGCCGTCGCTCACGAGAGGGTTGAGGCCGCCCCCACGGCGGCCGATACTCGGGCGAGATGCGCAGGGGCCGGACGATTTGCCTCGCAGCTGTCGCGGCCCTCGGCGTGACGCTGCTCGCCGGGACGGCCCAGGCCGCCCGTCCGGCAACCGCGCTCTCGTACCTGCCGGACGACGCCCTGACCGCGGCCGTGCTCGACGGCCGCCTCGACGCTGCGGAGGCGGCGCTCGAGCGCGCACGGTCGCTGACCGATCGCGAAGCCGTTCGCGAGCGCCACGGGACGATCTCCCGGCCGGGACCGCGCGACGCGACCCTGATCCTCCGCGACCTGGTCGCTCGCTTCCGCGGCCTCTCCCCGGCCGGGCAGGCAGAGGCGTCACGGATCCTCGCGCGGCCGGACGACGGGCGCGCAGACCCGCTCGGGAGCGGCTACTCGGTGCCCGAGGACGAGGTCGTGGTGACCTGCAGCACGCACTTCTGCGTCCACTGGGTCGAGACGACGGCCGATGCCCCGCCGCTTCTCGACACTGATGCGAGCGGGGTCTCCGACTACGTCGAGGCAGCCGTCCAGACGCTCGAAGAGGTCTATGCCTACGAGGTCGACGCGTCCGGCTACCGGGCACCGAAGCCCGATCTCGCCTCGAGGAATCACGGGCCCGACGAACGCGTCGACGTCTACCTCGGCGACGTGGGCGCCGACGGCTACTACGGCTACTGCATGACGGACGACCCGGCCGCATTCACCGGAACCATCTACGACGTCTCCTCCTACTGCGTGCTCGACGACGACTACTCGCTCGCCCAGTTCGGAGCCTTCGGCTCGACGGGGCTCGACGCGCTCCGGGTGACGGCCGCCCACGAGTTCTTCCACGCCGTCCAGGCCGCATACGACTTCTTCGACGACCTCGTGCTGATCGAGGGGACGGCGACGTGGATGGAGGACGAGGTCTACGACGACATCGACGACAACATCCAGTACCTCGACCGGAGCCCGCTCGCGCGTCCCGACATCCCCTTCGACCTCGCCCTCCGGAGCCCGACGAACCCGCTGTCCGGCTTCCAGTACGGCGCCTGGATCTTCTATCGCTACCTCGGCGAGATCGTCGCCGGGCCCGAGCTGATCCGCCGGATCTGGGAGCACGCCGACGCGGCCTCCGGCGCGCGTGACCTGCAGTCGCTCCAGGCGGTCGACGCCGCCCTGCGCGAGCGCGGCTCGACCTTCGGCGGCACGTTTGCGAGCTTCGCGGCGGCGAACACCGTGGCCTTCGACGTCTACGAGGAGGGCGACCGCTACCCCGTCCCGGCCCCCGCCCGCCGGGCCACGCTGAACGCTGGCGGCAGCGTCTCGGGCCGCGTCACCCTCGACCATCAGACGAGCTGGTACGGAAGCTTCGAGCCTCGTCCGTCCGTCGGCGCCTCGGCACGGCTGCGCTTCACCCTGGATCTGCCGCCGCGCCTGCGGGGCTCGCAGGCGAGGGCCGTCGTCATCCGAACGAGCGGCGCTTCGCAGTTCGTCCAGGCGAAGCTCGACGCGAAGGGCGACGCGACCCTCAACGTCCCGTTCGGGCGACCGGCGATCTCCCGCGTCGTACTCGTGCTGACGAATGCGAGCGCCCGCTACGAGTGCTGGCGGGACACCGTGCTCGCCTGCCAGGGCCTGCCGCTCGACGACAACATCGTGTTCCGGTACACGGCGCGGGCCCGCTGAGCCCCACCCTGAGCGCTCCCGCTTCCCGCTAGGCTCAGCGGCGGAGCGGCACGGGCCCGGTGGCCCAGCTGGTCTTCAAAACCAGTGCGGGCGTGCAACCCACGCCTCGGTCGGTTCGACTCCGGCGCCGCTCCGTCGAACGACGGGTTCAGAGCGCTACCGCGCCGGGCTCCATCCGCGCCTCGATGATCCGGGCCAGCCTCCGCTCGAGCTTCGCTGGGAACGGTGCCGGGGCATCGCCCGCGATCAGCACCGCCAACGCCCTGTCGCGCTGGACGAGGACGAGGTCGAGAAACCAGTTCCACGTCGCACCCCGCGCCTCGACGGTACCCGTGACCCGGTAGGCGACCGAGCCTTCACCCAGGGACGGAAACGCGAGCTCGTCGGCCCGGATCTCGGCCAGTCTCGGCTGATCTCCGGGTCTCCGCGCGGACCCGACCCTCATGGCGATGCACTGGCCGAGATCGTCAGCGGAGGCACGCTCGAAGGCGCTCGCGGCCTCCTCGGGGGTCGCGAAGATCGTCGTCTGTGACACGGCGATCCGCATCGGGCCTCGTCCGAACCGGTGCGAGGTCACATCGGCAGTGACGGTCCGGCGCGACCGGGCCGGCCTGAGGCAGTTCCAGAGCTCGTCGATGGGGTTCGTGTCGGTCGGTAGCTGGCTCCAGCCGCCCGGCAGGTCATCGAGCACGAGGTTGATGCGCGCGGCCAGCGCGCGATCGCCCGAGGCGGCAGCGATCTCTGCGGTACGAACGCCGCCCGTCCCATCCTCGCTGCCCGTCGTGCCGGCACACCCGACCGCGACGAGCACAACGAGAGCCGCGGAGCAGGCAACGAGCGCGTGAGCTCTTCGAGTACCGAACACACCGTCCGTATCGACCGGAGCGTCGACCGGGACAACCCCCGAAACGACGCTCCACGGGGTGCGCTCGGCTCCTGCTCCGAGCGTCGAGCTTTCTGCCGGCACGCACCGACCGCTTGAACTCCGCGGGCGGGTCGAGTCTGATTGGCTTCGATGGCCGCTTCCCTGCCGCGCCGAGTCGACATCCGAGCGCACGGACAACGCGTGCTCGCGTGGTGGCGTGGCCGGCGCCTCGACGTGGCGAGCCTGCCGCCGGGGCCGCGGCTGTTCACGATCCTCGCGCTTCTCACCGCCCTCGGGGCGGCGGTTCTCATCGTCGCGATCGGCGCCGGCGCGAAGATCCCGGGAGGTCGCACCGTCCTGCTCGCCGGCGAGGATGTCTCGCGCCTCGCACTCGCATTCGGGGCCGCGGCGATGGGCCTCGCCGCAGCGACGCTGACAGCCGGCACGCTCGAGCCGGGCTGGAGCCTGCCGCGGGCCACGCGCGCCGTGATCGCCTTCACCGGCGTGGCCCTGGGGGGAGCGATCGCCGGCCTCGTGGAGACGGCGGCGTCACGCGGTCTCGGCTGGAGCACGGTGGCGACGGCGCTGCTCCTGGCGGCGCTCCCGGCACGCGTCCTCGAGCGTCACCGGGTGCTCGCGCCCGGGCTCGCGGTGGTCCCGTTCACGCTCGCGTTCGCCGTCCTCGTCGGCGGGAGCGGTACGGCCGGAATCGCCGCCGAGAACGCGATCGCGACGATCGCGGCGACTCTCGGCGTGGCGGCCGGCGTGCTCATCCTCTGGGGAGCTCTCGCGGCCGCCCGTCAGGCGCGGGACTACGGCCTCGTCGGGGCGCGGCTCGTACGGGGAGCGGTGTGGCTGCTCGGCGCGCTCGTCGCCGGCAAGCTCGCGTGGCTCGCGCTCGGCTACGCCGGGGCGCTGCCGGGCTGGCTCGAGAGCTCTGCCGAGACGTGGGAGCAGAGCCGCGAGGACGGCGTCGCCGGCTGGATCCTCGGGCTCGAGGTGGCGCTCCTCGGCGCCGCGCTGCTCCTGACCTGCCGGCCGCGCGACCGGTCTTCCTCCGACGCAGCCGGACGTGTCCGGTGGGCGCTCGTGCTCGCGCTCGCCTCGCCGTTCCTGCTCGCGACTGCTGCCGGCCTC
>JAXLSU010000006.1:0-219076 GCA_046330455.1 Gaiellales bacterium | reverse complement strand
ACTCGGACTGGTGATCGCCACCCTCTTCCTGCTCGCGGCCTGGACGCTCGCAGCTCGCTCCCGATCCTGCCCGGACGCCTGCAAGGACCCGCTGTCGCCCCTCGCCCTGATCACACGTCTCCGCTGCCGACGCCAATGCCGACAGCGAGCATGGACACCGGGCTGGGCCCAGTCGGGCTAGGGTCCTCCCTAGAAGACAGAAGGCCCGCGTTTGCAGGCCTTTTCCGAGTGGAGCTAGCCGGACTCGAACCGGCGACCTCCTGGGTGCGATCCAGGCGCTCTCCCAGCTGAGCTATAGCCCCGCGCCCAGCAATTCTAGCCGAGACGACGGCGCGGTCGGCACGCCCGACGAGACCGGCGTTCGGTGCTCGGCTGTCGTCCGCCACCCCGGAGACGACCCAGGCCGAAGCCGACTCCGACAGCCGGGGGAGGCGCCAACCTACGGTACGGCGGACCTGTCCTCGAGGAGCTTCCCGGCCCTGATCCGGACCTCCATGGCCTTCGATTCGTCACGATAGACGGTGCCGTCTGCGAGCTCGCGGATCGGCAGCGGGCTGGTGCGTCAGCTCCGCGACCCGGAGACGCTCGGCAGGCAGCGGTGCAGCATCACCTTCTCGATGAGACGTCTGCGTCGCTTGCACTCCGGGACGATGTCCCGTTTGATGGAGCCTGTCAGGAAGCCGAACCGTCCGAGGAGGTTGCAATGCCCCACGCGCCCATGACCCCGGCCAAGCAGACCGCGCTCGCGTGGGTGACCGACCACCAGAACTGGCTCTCGCGGACGACGAAGGAGATCTGGGACCTCCACGAACCGGCCTGGCGGGAGTACCGATCCGCCGCCTACTACGTGCGCCTGCTGCGCGAGCTCGGCTTCGAGGTCGAGGAGGGCACGGGCGGCATGCCGACGGCCTTCAAGGCAACCTTCGGGAGCGGCGGCCCCGTGATCGCCGCCTATGCCGAGTACGACGCCGTGCCCGGGAACAGCCAGGAGGCGGTCCCGTACGAGAAGCCGCGCGAGGGCGTCCATCCGCAGGCGGCAGGGCACACGGATCCCCATTCGGCGCTCGGGACCGGGGCGCTCGGCGGGATCGTCGCCGCGAAGACCGCGATGGAGCGAAACAGCCTTCCCGGCACGCTCGTGTTCTTCGGCGAGCCCGCCGAGAAGGTGTGCGGGTCGAAGCCCGTCCACGCCCTGAAGGGATACTACGACGGCCTCGACGCGGCGATCAGCTTCCACCCCGCCTACATCCCCGCCCACTCGAACACGGTGCGATGGGACACGCACTGCGGCTCCTACTGGAGCGCGATCTACACGTTCGAGTGCCCGACGCCCGAGACCTGGGCGGGGATGGGCGCGAGCGCGGCGACGGCGAACCCGCACACCGCGGCCCGGGCTCCCGGCGCGATCGACGCGGTCTGTCTCATGTACACGGCCTCCAAGTACCTGAAGGAGGCGATGCTGCCGCACTCCGGGACGTGGACGGTGAACGAGGCGATCCTCGCCGCCGGGCAGGCGACGGCCGACAACGAGCCACCGCGGTTCAGCCAGATCCAGTTCTCGAGCCGCGCCCCGACGCTCGAGATGCAGGAGCGGATCTTCGCCGTGCTCGACCAGAACGCAGAGCACGTTGCGGCGATGACCCACTGCACGGTGCGCAAGGGCTGGGTGACGAAGACCAGACCGGGGCTTCCCAACCACGCGCTCGCCGAGCTTTGCTACGCGAACCTCGAGCTCGCCGGACCGCCCGTCTGGGGAGACGAGGCGCGTGAGTTCGGCCGGGAGATCCAGCGCAACCTGGAGCTCGAGCCGATGGACGACCCGCTCCTCTCGATGATGGGCGAGCTGACGACGCCCGCCGAGGGCGAGGCGCTCCTGCGCAGCGAGCTGCCGCCGTGGCAGAAGAGCTACACGTCCGACGACTACACGGAGTACACCTGGCATGCGCCCACGGTCAGGCTCTACATCGGACGCTGCCTGCTGGCCTCGCCTCAGCCCGAGTGCGAGTATCCGGCCTGGGTCTACAACGCGCTCGGCGGGTACCCGGCAACGATCGACCCGACCGTCGTCTGCGCCGCGAAGACGATCGGGGGGACGATCGTCGACCTCCTCGAGCGTCCTGACGAGCTCGAGCGGGCGCAGGCCGAGTTCCGCGAGCGAACAGGCGGCGGGGTCGGCGGGTCGAGCTGGATCCCCCCGCTCCTCCCGGAGGACTTCCGGGCACCCATCGACTACCGCTGGCCCGAGTACGTCACGACGCCGCGCGGCGAGGAGTGGTGGATCCCCCTCGGGGCCTGACCACCGGCGGCGCCTGACCACCGGCGGCGCCAGACCGCCCGGTGCGATGGGGTCGAGCAGCCCGCCCCGGCGGCCGGCCCGTTCCTCGCCCGCGGGTTCCTGATCGATGCAGCCAGGGCGATCGGCCTCGAGAGCGCGCCGAGCTCCGAGGAGTGGGCCGGCTTCTGCGGCAGGTTGCAGGTCGCGTGGATCGGGAATCGGACCAGGGGCGCGGCCTCGAGCTCTCGTCTTCCAGACGAAGCAGGTAGCCCATCACCAGTGTTCGTGCTAACCCCACTCCCCGATGGATGCTGGCTCGATTGGCAGTGAAGCCCCACGCAGCGAACCTCCCGGTAGAGACAGGAGGATGAGGCGATGAGTACGCAAGCGAAAGCGTTCTGGGCATTTGTCGTCACGGCGATCGGCCTGTTCATGGTCACGCTCGACAACCTGGTCGTGACGATGGCCCTGCCCGTGATCAGGGACGACCTCGGCGCCTCGCTCGAGCAGCTCGAGTGGACGGTCAACGCGTACACCCTCACCTTCGCCGTCTTACTCCTGACCGGAGCTGCGCTCGGCGACCGGTTCGGCCGGCGCCGCATGTTCGTGATCGGCATGGGGATCTTCACGCTCGCCTCGGCCGCGGCGGCACTCGCTCCGAGCGCCGATACGCTCGTGATCGCGCGTGCGCTGCAGGGCGTCGGCGGGGCGATCGTCACGCCCCTCACCCTGACGATCCTCAGCCGCGCGGTCTCCGCCGAGAAGCGCGGGGTGGCGCTCGGCGCCTGGGGCGGGATTGCCGGCCTCGCCGTCGCGCTCGGCCCGCTCGTCGGCGGCGCCGTGGTCCAGGGGATCTCCTGGCAGTGGATCTTCTGGCTGAACGTCCCGATCGGGCTCGCCGTGATCCCGCTCGCGCTCCGCAAGCTCGACGAGTCGCGCGGCCCCAACACGAGCCTCGACCTCCCGGGGCTCGCCCTCGGCAGCGCCGGCCTGTTCGGGATCGTGTTCGGAGTCGTCCAGGGCAACGGCGAGGGCTGGACGAGCCCCGTGATCCTGGGCTCGATCGCAGCGGGGATCGCGCTCGTCGCCGCGTTCGTGCTCTGGGAGCTGCGCGCACCGGCGCCGCTGCTCCCGATGCGCTTCTTCCGCAACCGGACGTTCCTGTGGACGAACGTCGCCTCTCTGCTCTTCTACTTCGGGATGTTCGGGGCGATCTTCCTGCTCTCGCAGTTCCTGCAGGTCGTCCAGGGCTACTCGCCCCTCGACGCCGGCCTTCGCACCCTCCCGTGGACGGCGATGCCGATGTTCATCGCGCCAGTCGCGGGCGCCCTCTCGGACCGCATCGGGGGCAGGCCGCTGCTGGCGACCGGGCTCGCGATGCAGGCGGGCGCGCTCGCCTGGCTCGCCGCCGTCTCGGAGCCCGGCGTCGCCTACGGCACACTGGTCGCCCCCTTCATCGTCGCGGGCATCGGCATGTCGCTGTTCTTCGCCCCGGTGGCGAACATGATCCTCGGCTCGGTCCGGCGCGAGGAGGAGGGCCAGGCCTCGGGTGCCAACAACGCGATCCGCGAGCTCGGCGGTGTGTTCGGCGTCGCGGTGCTGGCGGCGGTGTTCGCGCACTACGGCGGCTACGAGACGCCGGAGGCCTACGTCGACGGGCTCGTCCCGGCCGTCTGGGTCGGCGCCATCGTCGTCGGTCTCGGGGCGATCGCCGCCCTCGCCGTGCCCCGGCTGCGTCGCCGCCGGGCGGCCGCCGAGGCACGCGAGGAAGCCGCGCTCCCCGAAGCCGCCTGACCCTGTGCCACGCTCACGGGCGGCACCCGTCCGGGTCGCCGCCCGTCGCTACGATGCATCCGCCCGCAACCAAAGACAGGGACGGCGACCTGCCGCCCGACAGGAGGACAGATGCCAGGGCTCTTGAGTAGGGCGACGACCGTCATCAAGGCGCGGATCTCGAAGCTCCTCGATCGCGCCGAGGACCCCGCCGTCACCCTCGACTACTCGTACGAGAAGCAGCTCGAGCTGCTCCAGAAGGTGAAGATGGGGATCGCCGACGTCGTGACGGCGAAGAAGCGCCTCGAGATGCAGACGAACCAGCTCGAGCAGTCGGTTGCCAAGCTCGAGGGACAGGCACGGCAGGCGATGACCGCAGGCCGGGAGGATCTCGCACGGGCGGCGCTCGAGCAGAAGGCGGTCGTCCAGCAGCAGCTCCAGGGCCTCGACCAGCAGATCGCCGGCCTCGCCTCCCAGCAGGAGCAGCTGCAGGCCAACGAGAAGCGCCTCCAGGCCAAGATCGAAGCTTTTCGCAGCCAGAAGGAGGTCATCAAGGCGCAGTACTCCGCCGCGGAGGCCCAGGTCAAGATCGGAGAGGCCGCCAGTGGAATCGGCGAGGAGATGGCAGACGTCGGCCTCGCCGTCCAGCGCGCGAAGGACAAGACCGAGCAGATGCAGGCGCGCGCGTCGGCCGTCGAGGAGCTCGTCGAGGCCGGGACGCTCGAGGACTTCACCGGGCTCGGCGAGACCCAGCTCGAGCGTGAGCTCGCCCAGACCGCCGCATCCGTCCAGGTCGACGAGGAGCTCGCGAAGCTCCGGGCGGAGCTCGGTCAGGGGGATGAGAAGAAAGAGCTCGAAGGAGGTGCATCGTGATCGTCAGGCTGATGGGATCCGGGCAGTACCGGCTCGATGACGCGGCTGCGACGCAGCTGAACTCACTCGACGACGAGGCGGTCGCGGCGCTCGAGCGCGACGACGAGCCCGAGCTCGACCGCTGCCTCGACGCGATGTGGCGGATGGTGCAGGCCCAAGGCGAGCCGCTGCCCGTCGACGAGCTCACGGTCTCGGACATCGTGATCCCGCCGAGCGACCTCACCCTCGAGGAGACGCGCCTGCTCTTCGCCGACCACGGGCTGATCCCCGACCTGCCCTCGTAGGCAGCAGGCAAGACCGGGCGGGATGAGATCCCGCCCCTACAAGACCAGACGACCCCCAGGAAGGGTCGGACGCCCAGCCCAGAGGCGTGCCGGGAAGGGGCCAGGCGCTCCATGCCCGTGTAGGGGCCGGATCTCATCCGGCCCGCCGGGCTCTGCCCGGCCTCTGCCCGGCCGGGCCGGGGCCGGCGGCCGCCTCAGAACGGCGCGTCGAACAGCGCCAGCCAGCGGGAGAGGTCCTGCTCCATCGGCAGGACGCCGTCGAGCTCGCCCTTGACCCGCAGCTCGAGAGCGTTGTCGCGCTCCTGGCCCTCGCCGGTCGGGACGAACGGCCAGAACGCGGCCCGCTTGTAGCCGTAGATCAGATAGACCGGACGCTCGTCGCGGTCGAAGCGAAACGCTGCGGCGAGCAGCTGCTCGCCGAAGCCGTGAGCCTGGAGCTCCGAGCTGACGACATGGGTGCTCGTCACGAGATCCTCGAAATCGGGATCGTGGACGATCACCCACACGTAGCCGTACCCGTCCGTCCGCCGCTCGAGCTTCGAGCCGGACTCGGCCGCGGCCGCGTCGAGCAGCTGCTCGGTCTCGCTCTCGGCCCGTGCGAACTCCGAGGTCGACATCGGCTTGAAGACGACGGCCGCGGCCCCCGCCGGAACGAGCCCGCACTCGACCTCGAGCGTGACCCGCGCGGTCGGGAGCGCGAACAGCCGGTCGAGACTGGCCGACTTCAGCTTCTTCTTGCCGAAGAGCGCGTCGAGGAGACCCACGCGGCCTCGCGGCTCAGGGAACGGGCCGGCCCATCTCGAGCGCGATCTCCTGGAGCCGTGCGATGCGCTTCTCGAGCGGTGGGTGGGTCGCGAAGAGCTGCCCGAACGAGGCCTTCCAGCTCGTCGGCACGATGAACATCGCGTTCATGGGCGCGACCTGGCGGAGATCCTTCTGCGGGATCCGCACCATGTCGCTCGAGATCTTCTGGAGCGCGCTCATCAGGTTCTCCGGCTGCCCGGTGATGAGCGCGGCGCCGCGGTCGGCCGCGTACTCGCGGTAGCGCGAGATGGCCATGATCAGGATGTAGCTGAGCACGTAGGTGACGATCGAGACGATGAACATGATCGCCCAGACGGGCAGCTGGTTCTGGTCGCGGTTCCCGCCGCTGAACATGCTCGAGTAGAGGCTGAACCGGATCAGCATCGCGGCGACCATCGAGAAGAAGCTCGCGATCGTCATCGTCACCACGTCGCGGTTCGAGATGTGCGCGAGCTCGTGGGCGAGAACGCCCTCGACCTCGCGCCGCTCGAGTCGCTGCCACAGGCCGCGCGTGACCGCGACCACGGCGCGCTTCTGGCTGCGCCCCGTCGCGAACGCGTTCGGGACGTCCGAGTCGATCACCGCGACCCGCGGCTTCGGCAGGTCCGCCATCGCGGACAGGCGCTCGACCATGTCGTGGAGCTCCGGGGCCTCGTCCCGCTCGACGATCTTCGCCCGGGCCGCGGCGAGCGCGAGCCGATCCGAGAAGAACAGCTGGAGCCCGAGCAGCGCCGCCATCAGCACGATCACGGCGCCGAGCCCCAGGTTGAAGAGCTGGACGAGGACGATGAAGAAGACGACGTACAGGAGCCCGAGCAGGAACATCGTCAGCGCCATCCGCGCCGACAGGCCGGCGCTGCGTCCGTACGCCTTCCGTTTCACGTTCCGACCGCGGCCCGCACGAGTCTCAACCTGAGACGGATTGTACTGTTGGCCCGGTGAAAGCCCGTTCGGTGGGCGTTGCGCTCGTGTTAACCCTCATGCTGGCCCTGGCGTGGGGCGAGTCCGCGGGCGCCGGTACCGTCGAGGTGCGGGTCGTTCCCGACCTCGACCTCGCCGACGTCGCGCCGACGGCGGCAGCCGGGCTCGCCGTGCCCGGCTGGGGCGACACCGTTTCGCGGGAGTCGGCGCTCGCGACCGTCGAGTCGGGGCGGCTCCGGAACCCGCACGTGGAGACCGACTGCGCGCCGGCCCTCCAGGTCGGCGTACCGATCTCGAGCCCTGCCGTCGACGGTGAGGTGGTCGTGCTCGTCGAGCTGCCGCCCGAGGGAACCACCGTGAACGACCGCCGCTACCCGATCGCGATCGAGGGGCGCGGCTGGCACGGGCTGCTCCGCTCGCCGTCGACCCGGATCCCGGGCCTCGTCTCGCTCGCCGACGTCGCGCCGACGGTGCTCGGGCTCGCAGGGCAGGAGATCCCCGCCTGCGCCGCCGGCCGGGTGCTCCGGGCCGAGACGGCGCCCGCTGCGCTCGCCACGCTCGAGGCCCTCGACTCGCGTCTGACCGAGACCCGGGAGGCCCGGTTCGCGGCCGGGGTCGCCGGTGCCGCGATCGTCGTCGCGCTCTCGGTCGTCGGACTGCTCGGCTGGGGCCTCGCCGCCCGCGGCGCCGTCCTCGCGATCCCCGCCGCCACCACCGCGTCGCTGGCACTCGCCCTTGCCGGCCGGTCGGCCTGGTGGGTCTTCGCGGTCGCCACCGGAGCACTCGCCGTGGGCGGGGCCGGCGCGGCCCGGTCGCGAGCGGCGCTCGGGCTCCTCGTCCTGGGCTCGGTCGCGTTCCATTTCGTCGCCCTCGCGTGGTGGGGGCCGGACGTCTCGCTGTCGCTGCTCGGCCCGAACCCCGATGCCGGAGGGCGGTTCTTCGGGCTGCCGAACGAGCTCGAGACGATGCTCGTCGGCTCGACGGTCGCCGCCGCGGCGCTCCTGCACGGGCGGACGGGCATGGCCGGGATCATGGTCGTCGGCACGATCGGCCTGATCACGATCGCCCCGGATCGCCTCGGCGCCTCGACGACCGGTGCGGTCGTCCTCGCCGTCGCGCTCGGCGTGCTCTCGCTCGCGATCGAGGGCCGGCGCGGGCTCGTGCCGGCCGCGGTCGTCGCTGCCGCCGCCGTCGCGGTCCTCGCGCTCGCCCGCCCCGAGCATGCCTCCGGAGCGGGAGCGGGGCGCCTGCTCGACCGGCTGGAGCTGTCCGCCCGCCTCGCGGTCGACTCGCCGACGTCTGCGATTCTCACCTTCGGGCTCGGGCTGCTGCCGCTCGTCACGCTCGGGATCCTGTACCCGCGCCTGCGTTCGCGGCTCGATCGCCCCGAGGCATCGGCGCTGCTGGCCCTGCTCGTGGCCTCCCCGGTGTCGCTGCTCCTCAACGACTCGCCCGACGCCGTGCTCACAGTCTTCGCGCTGTGGTCGGTCGCCGTCATCGCCTACGGGATCGCCGGTACGCGTGGCGACCGTCCGGAGGGCTCGTATAGACTCGCCCCCGTATGGGCAAGCTCACACTCGTCGCGCTCGCCGTCGTCGCCTTCGCCGTCCTGGGTGCAGCCTGCGGGAACGAGAAGGACCGCACGGCGACGCCGGAGACGGTGATCGGGTCGGCGCCGGCCGACACGGGCGCGGCCGACACCGGCGCCACCGACGGCGGCGCCGCGGAGGGCGACCCCGCGGCGGGCAAGGAGGTCTTCTCCACCGCCGGATGCGGAAGCTGCCACGTCCTCGCGGACGCCGGCGCGAGCGGGGCCGTCGGGCCCGACCTCGACGCCGCGAAGCCCGCCTACGACCTCGTCGTCGACCGCGTGACGAACGGTCTGGGTGCGATGCCCGCGTTCAGCGGCCAGCTCAGCGAGGACGACATCAAGAACGTCGCGGCGTACGTCGTCCAGGCGACGTCGGGCTGATCGAGCTCCCGCCCGGCTTCCCCGTCCGCGTCGAGGCGCTCGGCTGCGACCTCGACCGCACGCTGATCGCCGAGGACGTCGTGCTCCGCGAGCGCACGCTCGCCGCGATCGCGGCTGCCCGGGCCGCCGGGATCCGGGTCGTGATCGCAACCGGTCGGATGTTCCGCTCCGCACTGCCCTACGCGCAGGCCGCCGGCATCGACGAACCGGTCGTCTGCTACCAGGGCGCGGCGGTCGTCGACCCGTCGACCGGGGTCTTCCTGCGCCACGAGCCGATTCCCGTCGAGCTCGCCAGGGACGCGGTCGCGGCCGTGCAGGCCCACGGGTTCACGCTCAACGCCTACGTCGACGACGAGCTCTACGTCGGAGAGATCACGCCGGAGGCGCACCGCTACGCGAGCTTCCAGCACATCCCGATCCACGACGTGGGAGACCTGCTCGCCTGGCTCGACAAGCCGCCGACGAAGCTCGTCACGATCGGGGCCTCCGACGAGCTGGACGGGCTCAAGGGCGAGCTGAAGCAGGCCTTCGACGACGTGCTCCACATCTCGAAGTCGCTGCCGATCTTCCTCGAGCTCTCGCGCAAGGGCGTGACGAAGGGCTCGGGCATCGCGTTCGCGGCCGGGCAAGCCGGTTTCTCGCTCGAGCACACGGTCGCCTTCGGCGACGGCCAGAACGACGTCGAACTGCTCGAGGTCGCGGGGTACGCCGTGGCGGTGTCCGACGCAGACGAGTCGCTGCTCTCGCTCGCCGACTTCGTGTGCCCGCCCGCCGAGGAAGAGGGCGTCGCCCAGGTGATCGAGGCGATGCTCACCCGCGGGACGAGCGGCACCTAAGATGGCGCCGTGATCGACATCCGGGCCGCACGGAACGACCCCGAGACCTGGCGGGCCGCGCTCGTGCGGAAGGGGGCCTCCGGCGCGTTCGACGAGCTCATGGAGGCCGACCGCGCCTGGCTCGCGCTCGTCCCGGCGGTGGACGAGCTACGGGCGCGGACGAAGCTGAAGGGGAGGCCGACGCCGGAGCAGCTCGGGGAGCTCAAGGCGGTCAAGGCGGAGCTTGCCGAGCGCGAGGCCGAACTCGCGGCAGCCGCCGCCCGCCGCGACGAGGCGCTCGCCCGGGTCCCGAACCCGCCCGACCCCTCCGCCCCCGACGGCGACACCGACGAGGACGCCGAGGAGCTCCGCCGGGTGGGCGAGCTACCCGCGCTCGAGAGCCCGCTCGACCACGTCGAGCTCGGCTGGGTGGACATGGAGCGTGGAGCGCGGATCTCGGGCTCGCGGTTTGCCTACCGGATGGGACCGTTCGCGCTCGCCGAGCTCGCGCTCTACCGGTTCGCCCTCGACCACCTCGCCGGTCTCGGGTTCGTTCCCGTGCTCCCCCCCGTGCTCGTGCGCGAGGCCGCGATGTACGGCACCGGCTTCCTGCCGACGGACGAGGTCAACATCTACGGGATCGAGCGCGACGAGCTGTACCTGACCGGCACCTCGGAGGTCGCGCTCGCGGGCCTGCACATGGGCGAGATCCTCGACGCCGCCGACCTGCCGCTCCACTACGCCGGCTACTCGGTCTGCTTCCGGCGCGAGGCGGGCGCGGCCGGCAAGGACACGCGTGGGATGTTCCGCGTCCACCAGTTCGACAAGGTCGAGATGTTCGTCTACTGCGAGCCGGAACGGTCACGGGACGAGCACGAGCGCCTGCTCGCCCTCGAGGAGGAGCTTGCGCAGCTCCTCGGGATCCCGTATCGCGTCGTCAACGTCGCGGCCGGCGACCTCGGCGCGTCGGCCGCGAAGAAGTACGACGTCGAGGCGTGGTTTCCGGCCCAGGGACGTTACCGGGAGATCACCTCGGCCTCGAACACGACCGACTTCCAGGCGCGGCGGCTCGACGTCCGTTACCGCGGCGAGGGCGGGGTCCGCCACGTGCACACGCTGAACGGGACCGCCGTGACCGCGCGGGCGCTGCTCGCGGTGGTCGAGAACTTCCAGGACGAGAACGGCACGGTGTACGTTCCGGAGATCCTGCAGCGGTACGGCGCCCCGGCGCGGATCGAGAAGCGGCCGGCGCGTTGACGGACGTCCGGGTCCGCGAGGACTACCCGTTCCGCGTCCGGCGGGTCGAGCACGAGTGGGTTCGGCTCACCGACGGTACCCGGCTCGCCGCCAAGCTCTGGCTTCCCGAGGAGGCAGGGCCCGTTCCGGCCGTGCTCTGCTACCTGCCGTACCGCAAGAACGACGGCACGGCGGTCGGCGACCACCAGGAGATGGCGTACGTGGCCGGCCACGGCTACGCGGGGGTTCGCGTCGACATCCGGGGCACGGGCGACTCCGACGGAATCCTGCTCGACGAGTACACCGAGCAGGAGCAGCTCGACGGGCTCGAGGTGATCGCCTGGATCGCCGCCCAGTCGTGGTGCGACGGCAACGTCGGCATGACGGGAGCCTCGTGGGGCGGGTTCAACAGCCTCCAGCTCGCCGCCCGCCGCCCGCCGGCGCTCAGGGCGATACTCCCCTACTTCTTCTCGGACGACCGGTACGGAGACGACGTGCACTACCGCGGCGGCTGCGTGCTCGCGATGGACATGCTGCCCTGGGCCGCGACGATGCTCTCCTACAACGCGATGCCTCCCGATCCACGCTTCGTCGGCGAGGGCTGGCGTGAGCAGTGGCTCGAGCGGCTCGAGCGGACGCCGCCGTTCATCGAAGCGTGGCTTTCCCACCAGCGGCGCGACGGCTACTGGCAGCAGGGCTCGGTGTGCGAGGACTACTCCGCGATCGCCTGTCCCGTGTTCGCGGTCGGCGGCTGGACGGACGGCTACACCGACCCGGTGCTCCGCGTGCTCGAGGGGCTCGACGTGCCGCGCCGGGGCCTGATCGGTCCCTGGGGCCACGGGGATCCGGTCAGGGCCGTTCCGGGCCCGTCGATCGGGATGCTCCAGGAGGTCGTCCGCTGGTGGGACCGGTGGCTGAAGGGAATCGAGAACGGGGTCATGGACGGGCCGATGCTCACGGTCTGGCTGCAGGACTGGACGGAGCCGGCCGCCTCGGTCGCGCAGCGCCCGGGTCGCTGGGTGGGCGAGGAGCGCTGGCCCTCGCCGCGCCTCCTCCCTCACGTGCTTTCGCTCGGGGACGGCACGCTGGGAGAGGCTGAACGAGCGACGCGAGCCACCGGAAGCGTGCAGAGCTGCGGCCTGCTCTCGGGCGCCTGGTGTGCCGACGGGCACTCGCCCGACCTCCCGCCCGACCAGCGGCCCGAGGACGCGCGGAGCCTGTGCTTCGACTCGGCGCCGCTGCCCGAGTCGCTCGAGCTCCTCGGCTTCCCGGAGGCGACGCTGCGGCTCACCGTCGACCGCCCGCTCGCGCTCGTCTGCGCTCGGCTGTGCGACGTCGGCCCCGGCGGCGAGTCGCTGCTCGTCACCCGCGGACTGCTGAACCTCGCACACCGCGACGGCCACGAGCGCCCGGAGCCTCTCGAGCCGGGCCGAACCTACACGGTGTCCGTGAGGCTCGACTCGATCGCCCATCGCTTCCGGGCCGGCCACCGGATCCGGCTCGCGATCTCGCCCACGTACTGGCCGTGGGCCTGGCCCTCGCCCGAGCCCGTGACCCTCACCGTCCTCACGGGTGAGGAGAGCACGCTCACGCTCCCCGTCCGCCCGGCCCGCCCTGAGGACGACGCGATCTCGTTCGCGGAGCCCGAGGAGCCCCCCGCCTACCCGTCGACGACCCTCCAGACGGGCGCTGCCCGCCGGACGATCTCGCACGATCTCGACACGGGCCGCAGCGACCTGCGCTTCGACTGGGACCAGGGCGGGCTGTGGCGGCTCGACGAGACCGAGACGGAGATCGAGTACACGGCCACCGCCCTCTACTCGATCGTCGAGGGCGATCCGCTCTCGGCCCTCGTCGAGTGCGAGAACGGAGCGGTGTGCCGCGGGCCGGGCTGGGACACGCGCAACCGCGTGCTGGCGACGATGACGTCGACTGCGTCGGAGTTTCAGGTGACGACCTCGCTCGAGGCCTTCGAGGGCGAGCGGCGGGTCTGGGCGAGAATGTGGACGCACGTCTTCCCGCGCGACCACGTGTAGCGCGGCCTGCGAACGGTCGATTCGCCGCCCCACGACGGACCCGGGCCTCGAAGCCCCTGTAGGGGCCGGATCTCATCCGGCCCGGCCGGGCAAAGCCCGGCACCCGCCGGCCCGAACCTCAGGAGCCGGCTCAGCCCGCGACGGCCGGCCGTACGACGAGGACGAGATCCCCGGCCTGAACGGTCGCGACGCCGGGGATCGCGACCCGTTCGACGACGCCCTCGACGGGGCTCGCGAGCATCGACTCCATCTTCATCGCCTCGATCGTCGCCACCGGCGTTCCCGCCTCGATCGCGTCGCCCACCGCGACGAGCACGGTCACGGCGCCGTTGTAGGGCGCGGCCACGTGACCCGGGTCGCCGGGGTTTGCCCGCTCGGCGTGCGGGAGCTCGACCGCGATCCTCTCGTCACGGACGTCGAACGGCCGCAGCTGGCCGTTGACGCGGACGAGCACCGTCCGGATCCCGCGCTCGTCGGGCTCGCCGACGGCCTCGAGCTCGAGGATCAGCCGGACGCCCGGCTCGAGATCGACCGTCTCCTCCTCGCCCGGCTCGAGGCCGTACAGGAACAGGCGCGTCGGCAGGACGTTGACGTCGCCGTGGCGCTCGGCGGCGTCGCGCTGCTCCTGCGTCGGCCCGGGGAAGAGCAGCTCGTTCAGGACCGCGCGGCGAGACGGCCCGGCGAGCGCCTCCGCCTGGTCGGGTGCGAGCTCGGCGGCCGGCGCGGTCGTCTGACGCCCGGCGAGCGCCCGTGTGCGGAACGGCTCGGGCCAGCCGCCCGGGGGCGTGCCGAGCTCGCCGGCCAGGAACCCGATCACGCTCGCCGGGAGGTCGACCTGCTCGGGGTGCTCGGCCAGCTCGGCCGGCGAGATGCCGCTACCTGCGAGCTGTAGCGCGAGGTCGCCGACGACCTTGCTCGACGGCGTGACCTTCACGAGGCGGCCGAGCAGCCGGTCGGCCTCCGCGTACAGCTCCTCGACTTCCTCGAAGCGGTCGCCGAGCCCGAGCGCCGCAGCCTGCGCTCGGAGGTTCGAGAGCTGCCCACCCGGGATCTCGTGCCGGTAGACGGTGCCGGTCGGGGCCGAGAGCCCCATCTCGAACGGCGCGTAGAGCCGGCGGACGGCGTGCCAGTACGGCTCGAACGCGTTGACGGCCTCGAGCGGGATCCCGGTCGCGCGCGGTGTGTGGTCGGTGGCGGCGACGAGGGCGGCGAGGCTCGGCTGGCTCGTCATTCCCGATAGCGGCGGGGCCGCGGCGTCGACGGCGTCGACCCCGGCCTGCGCCGCCGCGAGGTACGTGGCGAGCTGACCGCCTGCGGTGTCGTGGGTGTGGAGGTGCACCGGCTGGTCGAAGCGCTCGCGTAGCGCGGAGACGAGCGTGTGTGCGGCCGGCGGGCGGAGCAGCCCGGCCATGTCCTTGATGCAGAGGACGTGCGCGCCCGCCGCGGCGAGCTCCTCGGCGAGCCGGAGGTAGTAGTCGAGCGTGTAGAGATCCTCGGCCGGGTCGGCGAGATCGCCCGTATAGCAGAGGCAGCCCTCGACGAGCGCTCCCGCCTCGACGGCGGCCTCGATCGCCACGCGCATCTGGCCGGTGTCGTTGAGCGCGTCGAAGATCCGGAACACGTCGACCCCGGTCTGCGCCGCCTCGGCGACGAACGCGCGGCACACCGCGTCCGGGTACGGCGTGTAGCCGACGGTGTTGCGCCCGCGCAGGAGCATCTGGAGGCAGGTTCCGGGCACCGCTTCGCGCAGGCGGGCAAGGCGCTCCCACGGGTCCTCGTGCAGGAACCGCAACGCGACGTCGTAGGTGGCTCCGCCCCAGGCCTCGAGCGAGAGGAGCCCCGGCAGCATCCGCCCCAGGTGGGGTGCCACCGCGAGGATGTCGAACGTCCGCATCCGGGTCGCGAGCAGCGACTGGTGGGCGTCGCGAAGGGTCGTGTCCGTGACGGCGAGCGCCTGCTGGGCACGCAGCTCCTGTGCGAAGCGGGCGGCGCCGAGCTCGAGCAGTCGGTCCCTCGAGCCCCGGGACGCCGGCCCTGGGGCGAGCTCGGGCAGCTTCGAGCGCGGGTCGAGGCGGGTCGGGGCGTGCCCGTGCGGACGGTTGACCGTGCGCCCGGCAAGGAGCGTGACGAGGCGGGTTGCCCGGTCGCCTCCCGCTCGCGGGCGAAGCAGGTGCGGCCGCTCGTCGACGAACGAGGTCGAGAGGTTCCCGCCGACGAAGTCCGGCTCGTGGAGGACGGCCTGCAGGAACGGGAGATTCGTGGCGACGCCGCGGATCCGGAACTCCGCGAGCGCCCGCCGTGCCCGCGCGACCGCGACCTCGAGGTCGGCTCCACGGCAGGTGAGCTTGACGAGCAGCGAGTCGAAGTAGCCCGGGATCTCGGCGCCCGCGTAGGTCGTGCCGCCGTCGAGGCGGATGCCGGCGCCGCCCGGCGACCGGTAGACGGAGATGCGCCCGGTGTCGGGCCGGAAGTCGTTCGCCGGGTCCTCGGTCGTGATCCGGCACTGGAGGGCCGCGCCGTGCTGGCGGATCCGGTCCTGCGTCAGGCCGAGCTCGGCGAGGGTGGCGCCGCCCGCGATCCGAAGCTGGGTCTGGACGAGGTCGACGTCGGTCGTCTCCTCGGTGACCGTGTGCTCGACCTGGATCCGGGGGTTCATCTCGATGAACACGTGGCGCCCGGACCCGTCGAGCAGGAACTCGACCGTGCCGGCGTTCTCGTAGCCGATCGCGCGGCCGAACCGCACCGCATCGACGCACAGCGCGTGCCGGATCGCCGGGTCGAGGTTCGGGGCCGGCGCGAGCTCGACGAGCTTCTGGTGACGGCGCTGGATCGAGCAGTCGCGCTCGTACAGGTGGACGACCCCGCCGGCCGCGTCGCCGAGCAGCTGCACCTCGATGTGGCGCGGCGCCGTCATCGCCTCCTCGAGGAAGACGGTCGCATCGCCGAACGCGCTCGCCGCCTCGCGCATCGCGGCCTCCACGGCGGCGGCCAGCTCCCCGGGCTCCTCGACGCGGCGCATCCCTCGTCCACCGCCCCCGGCGGCCGCCTTCACGAAGAGAGGGAAGCCGACGGCCCCGGCGGTCTGCGCGGCATCGCCGGGCGACGCGAGCGCGCCCGAGCGCCGCAGGACGGCGATGCCCGCGCGCTCCGCGGCCGCAAGCGCCTCCACCTTGTTACCGGTCAGACGCAGGATGCCGGCGCCGGGGCCGACGAAGGTGATCCCGGCCGTCGCGCAGGCCTCCGCGAGCGCCGGGTTCTCGGCGAGGAAGCCGTAGCCCGGGTACACGGCGTCGGCGCCCGAGTCGAGCGCGACCCGGACGAGCTCGCCGACGTCGAGGTAGGCGTGCACCGGGTGTCCGCGCTCGCCGATCTCGTAGGCCTCGGAGGCCTTCTGGCGGTGCATCGAGTTGCGGTCCTCCCACGGATAGACGGCGACCGTCTCGATCCCGAGCTCGTACGCGGCCCGAAATGCCCGCACCGCTATCTCGCCGCGGTTGGCGACGAGCAGCTTGCGGATCGTGCGCGCCCCACGCATCGGGCGAAAGGCTAACCTGGCCGGAGCCGTCACGGGCACCGTCCCGGGCTGCGGCTGCTCGTCGACCTGAGCTCAGCCCCTGAACACCACTAGGATTCCGGCTGGGCGTACTCAGCTCTTCGAGGAGCACGTTCGATCGCGGGATGTGACCGAGAATTGAAGCCTCACGCACCGGATGCCGCACGATGCTGGGCTGGTCGAGTCCGCTCCTATCCGGCAGCTCGAGCTCGCCGCACCCAGGCTGAGACGCCTCACAACGCGAGAGAGGCCGGATGAACATGGGCCAGCCGGAGACGCCGGCAGTCCGCGACCACCTTCGAGTCCTGCGGCGACGCAAGTGGATCCTGATCGCGACGACGGTGCTGACCACGGCCGTCGCGGTCGGCCTCTCGCTTCGCTCGCCTGCGGTCTACGAAGCCTCGGCGGAGGTACTCCTTCGCTACGACAACCTCGCGGCGTCGATCACCGGGCTCGCCGAATCCTCGCGCGTGAACCAGGACGCAGTCAGGGTTACCGAGACCCAGGCTGCCCTGGCGAGCACCCCGACGGTCGCCGGACGCGCGCTCGAGCTGAGCGGCGTGTCGGGAATGACACCTGACGAGCTTCTCGACGCGACCACGATCTCGGCCGGCGCCGACACGGACGTGCTCACCTTCAGCGTCGAATCGGGCGACCCGGAGACCTCCGAGACGCTTGCGTCGGCCTACGCCCATGCCTACACCGACTACCGGCAGGAGCTCGACACGCAGGCGATCGTCCAGGCCCGCGAGGAGGTGGAAGGGCGAATCGCGGAGCTCGAGACGACCGGCCAGGACGACACCGCCCTGTACGAGAGCCTCGTCGAGAAGGCAGGGCTGCTGAGCACCCTGGAGACGCTCCAGACCCAGAACGCCTCGGTCATCCGGGAAGCGGACGGCGCCGTTCGCGTCCAGCCGAAGCCCGTGCGAAACGGCCTCCTGGCGGCAGCGCTCGGGGCACTCCTCGGTATCGCGCTCGCATTCCTGTTCGAGGCTCTCGACACGCGCGTTCGGTCGGCGGAGGAGCTGCGGGCAGCTCTCCGGCTCCCGTTGCTCGCCCGGATCCCCGATCAACCGAGCCGGAGGGGCTCCGGCACCGGGCTGGTGACGCTCGACGCGCCGGGGAGCGCCGGAGCCGAGGCATTCCGTGTCCTGCGAACGAGCCTCGAGTTCGTCAACCTCGAGCGAGGGGCGCGGACGATCATGGTCACGAGCGCGCTACCCGGTGAGGGGAAGTCGACCACCGCCGCCAATCTCGCCGTCACGCTCGCCCGCGCCGGTCGACATGTCGCCCTGATCGACCTCGATCTCCGCCGGCCGGCGGTGAACACGCTCTTCGACTTCGACCGGGAGCCGGGCCTCACGGATGTCGTGCTCGGGCGCAGGACCCTCGAGGAGACACGTATGGCCTACGTCCTGCCCGGAACCTCCGGCCAACGCACCACCAACGGGAACGGCGGTGCGTCGCCCGGTGCGAAGGTGCTCCTCGAGGTCCTGGCTACCGGCCCGCTCCCGCCGGACCCGGGCGAGTTCATCATGACCGGCGCGATCGCCAACGTGCTCGAGCAGCTGCGGGAGCGCGCCAGCCTCGTCCTCGTGGACGCACCGCCGCTGCTCGGGGTCGGCGACGCGCTCGCGCTCAGCTCCATGGTCGACGGTCTCCTCCTCGTCACGCGCCCCCATGCCCTGCGCCGTCCGATGCTGGACGAGCTCCGCCGCGTGCTCGACACGTGCCCGGCCGCGAAGCTCGGCTTCGTGACGCTCGGGCAGGAGGAGAGCGAGGCGTTCGACTACACGAGCTACTACGACTACCGCTCTGATGGTCGAGAGCGGATGGAGCAGGCCGGGCGATCCGGCGCCCGCTGACCATGGAGCGACGAACCAGCGCCCCCGAGGAGCACGACGAGCTCTACGCGGAGCTCCGCGAGGCGGCCGGGAAGCGGATCGGCCCTCGCCCGGGGCCGAGACAGCATCTGGAGCCGTCGGCACGCCGCGGCTGGCTGATTCGCCGAGCCCTGCTCGTTGCGGACGTGCTCGGCTTCAGCGTCGCCTTCGTCCTCACCGAAGCGCTCTATCCGCCGCCCGTCGAGAACGACCGGATCTCACTCGGAACGGAGTTCCTCCTCTTCTACCTCACCCTCCCCCTCTGGCTCTTGCTCGCCAAGCTCTACGGTCTCTACGACCGGGACGAGGAGCGGGCGAACCATTCGACCGCCGACGACCTCGTCGGCGTCTTCCATCTCGTCACGATCGCGGCCTGGCTCGTGCTCGCAGGCGCCTGGCTCACGGGACTGGGCGACCCGACGTTTCCGAAGCTCGCGACCTTCTGGGCAGTCGCAATCGTCGCCGTGACCGCCCTTCGAGCCGCCGCACGCGTCTGGTGTCGCCGCCGCCCGACCTACCGGCAGAAGACGATCATCGTTGGCGCCGACCCGACAAGCGTGCTGATCGGGCAGAAGTTTCGCCAGCATCGCGAGTACGGCATCGACGTCGTTGGCTTCGTCGACTCCGGCTTCGCGCGCGGCCACACGGGAGGTCTGCCGATCCTCGGGACCCCGGAGGCACTCCCGGCGATCGTCGAGGAGCACGACGTCGAGCGGGTCGTGGTCGCGTTCTCGGGCGAGCCGTACGAGAGCACGCTCGACCTGATCCGCACGCTCAAGGACTACGACCTCCAGATCGACCTCGTGCCGCGGCTCTTCGAGGTCTTCGGTGCCAACGTCAGCGTTCATGCGGTCGAGGGCATACCGCTCCTCGGACTGCCCTCGTTCCGGCTGTCACGCTCGGCGCTGCTCCTGAAACGGGGGCTCGACGTGACGGTCTCCTCGCTCGCACTGCTCCTGCTTGCGCCCGTGTTCGGGGTCATCGCAGTCGCGATCAAGGTCGATTCCCCCGGACCGGTGTTCTTTCGTCAGACCCGCATGGGTGCCGGCGGCCGACCGTTTCGCATCTTCAAGCTCCGGACGATGGGCGCGAACGCCGACCTGCGAAAGGCCGAGGTCGAGCATCTCAACAAGCACGCGAACGCGCACGGTGGGCCGACGATGTTCAAGGCTCCGGACGATCCGCGGGTGACGCGCGTCGGGCGGGTGCTGAGACGGTTCTCACTCGATGAGCTTCCGCAGCTCATCAATGTCTGGAAGGGCGAGATGAGCCTCGTCGGGCCCCGTCCACTGATCCTCGACGAGGATCGTCACGTGGCCGACTGGGGGCGGGAGCGGCTACGCCTGAAGCCCGGGATCACGGGGCTCTGGCAGGTGCTCGGGCGCGACGACATCCCGTTCGACGAGATGGTGAAGCTCGACTACGTGTACGTGACGGAGTGGTCGCTACTCAACGATCTGAAGCTCGTACTGCGCACGATCCCGGCCGTCCTGCGCCCCCGGAATGCGTACTAGCGAGCCCGCAGGCAACAGGGACAGCCCTCCTGCGGCATTCCGGGTGAACCGGGTACGAATCGACGGCGTGCGGGCGGTCGACGTCCCCGACCGGATCGAGGAGTTCCTTCGCGGCGGAGCCAGTCATGTCGTGCATTTCTGTCCCGCGCATCCGACCGTGCTGGCCCGCGACGACCCCGGGTACCGGGCGATCCTCAACCGGGGCGATCTCAACCTTCCGGACGGTGCGTCGGTCGTCTGGGCGATCGGCCTGCTCGGGGGCCGGGTCGAGCGGGTGACGGGAACCGACACCTTCCTCCGGCTCTGCCGCGCGGGAGAGCCCCGGCGATGGCGTCACTACCTCTACGGGGGCGCGCCGGCCGTCGTCCAGCAGCTACGCCTGCGTCTCGAGGACGAGTTCCCCGGGATCCTGATCGTCGGCGCCGAGTCGCCCCCATTCCGGCCGCTCGACGACGGCGACCTCGAGCTCGCGGCCGAGCGGATCCGGCGTAGCGGTGCCGACCTCGTGTGGGTGGGGCTCGGGACCCCGAAGCAGGACGTCGTCGCCGAGCAGCTTCGCGCGCGCGATGCGGCGCCCGTCTTCCTCTGCGTGGGCGCTGCCTTCGACTTCCTGTCCGGTCAGAAGCAACGCGCTCCACTCTGGATGCAGCAGGCAGGCCTCGAGTGGGCGCACCGACTCGCCCAGGAGCCCGGGCGGCTCTGGCACCGCTATCTGATCGGTAACATCCGCTTCGTCGCGGGCGTCCTCGCGGATCGCGCGGGCTCCATCGCCCGGAGTCGCAGGTAGCGGGCTCGGGTCTACGGTCCAGGCCAGCGGTGCGACCGTGCCCGCCGCGCCCGGTCGTACACCTCGAGAAGCTGCTCGAGGTGCCGCTGCGGTGAGAAGCGGCGCTCGTAGACGACCTCTGCTTCCCGGCCCATCCGGATCGAGGTGGCGTCGTCCCGGAGCTCCCGGAGGCAGGTGGTGAGCTCCGCAGCACGTCCGGGTGCAAAGAGCCGGCCCGTGCTGCGGTCCTCCACCATCTCGGCGAAGGCACCGTGCGCGGGCGCGATGACGGGCACGCCGCAGGCCAGCGCCTCGGCGATCACGAGCGGGCAGGCCTCGTAGACGCGCGAGGCGACGATCAGGGCGCGGGCATCGGCCAGGAGCTCCATGGCGCGCGCCGGCGACTGGAGGCCGAGCACCCGGACGGAGTCCCCATGGCGTGCCGCGGCCGAGCTGACTCTCTGGCGCAGCGGCCCGTCACCTGCGACGAGGAGCGTTCCGAGCTCGGGTCGCCAGGCCTCGAGCACGAGCTCTGGCGCCTTCTCCGGGGACAGCCGGCCGAGGAACAGGAAGTGGCTCCCGGGGCCGAGCCGGCGACGTTGCGGCCTTGGCGAGAAGTTCGGCAGCACGGCGAGCTGATCCGGGCCGAGCCCTCCCGCGATCAGCCTGTCGCGCGCGAACTCCGACAGTGCGATCAGCACGGGGACGTGTCGTGTCCAGACCCTCGTGGCACGGTGTGCGCCGACGGCCAGAGCGAGCGGTGCGGTCGAGACACGCGAGCCTCGATAGCAGCCGTGCACGACGCTCGGCCAGGGCACTCGGCCGACACAGAGCTCGCAGGGCGACCCGTCGCGAAACAGCTGCGCCTCCGGACAGACGAGCCGGTAGTTGTGCAGCGTGACGACGAGGGCGGAGGCGCGCGCGCACGGCTCGAGGATCGACGGGCTGATCAGCGGGAACGTGTTGTGGACATGAACGACGTCGGGCCGGTGTTGCTCGAGCGCCCTCGTGACCTCTCGGCGCGATCGCTGTGACCAGACGACGCGTCCCGGCACGAGCAGCTTCTCGCCCAGCCCGTAGTGCTGGATCTCGTCACTGCTTCGCTCGTAGGTGGCGACCTCGTGGCCGGCTGCGGTCAACAGCTCGAGCTGCCGATCGACCGCGAGGTTCTCGCCGCTCGGCTGTGCCGAGCGGTACCGGTTGTGGACGATGAGAATCCTCACGGCCGCGCGCTACCCCGGCCGCCCGGGTCCCGTCGCCACCGGAACGACGTGCGACCAGAGATCGATCAGGCCCTCGGCGAGGGATGCGTCCGTGAAGCGCTCTGCCCGCGCACGAGCCTTCGCGCCGAGCTCCGCACGAACGGCTGCGCTCGTAGCGAAGTAGCGCTCTAGGGCGTCCGCGAGGGCGAGGCACGCACCCTCGGGAACCACGACGCCTCCATCGCCGACGACCTCTGCCAGCGCACCGCAGTCGAACGCGAACACAGGCGTTCCGAGCGCCATCGCCTCGACGGGGGCCTTGCCGAACTGCTCCTTCGCCCTAGGGGTCGTCCGGCTCGGGCACACGAGCACGTCGGCTGCGGCCAGCAGCTCCGAGACCTCGCTGCGGGGCAGGATGCCGTGGGACGATGCCCAGGGACGGGAGGCGAGCCAGGCACCGAGCTGCCCGTCTGACCGAGAGCCTCCAGCAATCGCCACGCGGACGGGCAGGCGCTCCGCCAGCAGGTCCGCCACCGTGAGGAACTCCCGCAGGCCCTTCTCGGGGGAGAAGCGACCGACGAATGCCAGCCTGGGCACCGTCAGCGAGCCTTCGCCGAACCACCGATCCGCGACGACCTCGGACGGCGTACCGGCGATCGCAGGAACGCCGGTTCCCGGGTATGTCCTCGTGGCCAGGCCTGGAGCGAGTCGCGCCGCGATCGCCGTGCTCTCGGCCGACCAGCCGATTGCGTACCTGCACCTGCTCAGGCACCAGCGGGCTCCGAGCGTGCGAAGCGCACCTCCGGCGCCCCGCATGAGGGGACCGTTCTCGGCGAACTGGATCCCGACCGGAACCCCGAGCCGGTGAGCGAGCCGGACACACTGGATCGCCACCCCCTGCCATGGCTCACACTCGGCATGGATGACCGTGGGTCGCACCGCGGCCGCCAACCGGTCGAGGCCGACGAGCTGGGTCGTCGCATTGCTCCGTCCGTACCGCGTCCGCAGCACGCGCACCTCGTACCCGGTGCCGGCCCGGCTCGCGTTCGCACCGCCCCAGAGCGTCGGCACGTCGCCGGCGACCGCGACCACCCGGTCGATGCGCCGCCCGAGCTCCGCGAGCTTGCCGTCGTTGTGCATCGACGTGTAGGTGCTGAGCGACACGATCAGTGCCCGCATCGATCACGAATCTCCCGGGCCACCGTCAACCCCTGCCGGTCGGGCCCAGATAGCCGTAGGCGAGCAGGAGGGGCAGCGTCAGCGCTCCGACCACCGCCCGCTCCGATCGGCCCATCGACTGCTGCCATTCGCGATCGGAGCGGACCTCGACCGTTCCGCGGTCGAACCGGATCCGGTTTCCGCCGACCGTGTGATGGGGCAGAGACGGGTACTGCTTCGCCGCTGCCTGCCCGGTGACACCCGGTATCGGCGCTGCGTCCCTCTCGCCCGCAAAGGCGAGGATCCGGCGGAGCCCCGCGTCGGGGTCGGCCGTGAACGACTCGTAGCGGATCAGCAGCCGGGGAATGCCGGCTGCTCCGAGCCAGTGGATGAGGGCGTTCTTCGCATCCCACTCGAGGGCGGCCCGCCACGGTGCGCGGCTCGTCATGAAGGTGCCGGCGAGGGTCGGGTGCCCGGCATACTCGGGGCGGGCAACCTGTGTCTTCGTCCACGCGTAGGCCACGGCACGGCTGTCGCGAACGAGATGCACGAGGCGGAGGTCGAGGTCGCCAACCTCCTTCAGCAGCAGAGCGTACGCCGGGTCCTTCGTCGAGTCGACGATGACCCGGCACCCCGAGACCGACTGCACCGCGAGGTAGAGCGAACTGAGCATCGACGTGAGCTCCTCGATCGGGGCTCGGTGCTGGCGACGAAGATGCGGTACGACGAGGCGCCCGACGAATCGATGCCTCGCGTAGCTGGCGTCCAGCAGGAGCGTACGTTCGAGATCGACACGTTCCCAGCCGCCGAACGCGGCCCGTCCCACCTCACGCCAGAACGGGCACCTGTCGAACGCCTCACCGCAACCGCAGAGCTCGTTCGTCCGGAGCGCCTGCCACACCCCACGGAGCTCTCCGACCGGAAAGAACCCGTCGTAGCGACCGATCAGCGCGGAGAGGAGCGTGCTTCCGCTCCGGCCCTCGCCACCGATGTACAGGACGATGTTCGAGCTGCCCTCCGTCATGCCGTCGCCTGCTCTCGAGGCGTCCGGCGCCTCACTGCCTCGAGCAGCGACTCGAGGGCGAGGCGCTCCCTGAGCCTCCACATCACCGCCAGGTAGACCGCCGCCTCGAGCACCGCGGCCACGACGAGCGTCGTGACGTGCTGGCCGCCGAGGCGAACGGCGACGAGGCTGCCGAAGCCAAAGCACAGGATGCCGACGGCCGCGACCTCGAAGAACGTCCGGTCGCAGGCGAGAATCCTCCAGAGGCGATGCAGCTGCGTGACCGCGAGGACGTTCACGAGCGCCAGGCTGATCGCCCAGGCGACCGCCGCGCCGTTCATCCCGAGCTGAGGGATCAACGCGACGTTCAGGGCGATATTGACGGCGAACGCGACCGACGTGTTCAGAAGCACGAGCCCGCTGCGCCCGCCCATCAGGAGCGCGAGCAGCGCCGGGCCGGCGACGACGTCCAGCATCATCGCCGCGGAGAGGATCCTCAACGCCGTCGATCCCAGGGAGAAATCCTCGCCGAAGATCCTCACGAGCAGCGGCGCAAAGACGCCCATGACCATGAAGACCGGAATCGAGACGCTGGCGAGCCAGAGCGTGGAGAGCCGGTACAGCCGCCTGACCCGGGGCAGATCGTTCAGGGCGAAGAGAGCGCTCAGCTGCGGGCCGATCACCATGACCAGGGCCACCAGCCCGATCGAGCCGAACGTCACGAGCCGCGAGATCGCCCCGTAGATCCCCGCTTCCTCCGACGAGGCGAGCGCGCCGACCAGCACGACGTCCAGCCAGAGCACGGCCAGCTGGAAGACATCTGAGAGCCACTGCGGGATCGTGAACAGCCAGTACTCGCGCGCCGCGATGCGCTGCCCGGCCCCGGAGAGAGACGAGGCGACCCTGCTTCGTCTCGTCAGCCGCAGGAAGACGATGATCGCCCCCAGGAGCCCGAGCGCGAGCGGGAGCGCCCAGAGGATCCCGAGCACGACCGGTGAGAGCGTGACGAGCGCTGCTGCACACGCGACGAGAACCACGCGGAGGCCGGGCTTCAGCATGCTGTCGAGCGCCGCGGTGGGAACCATCGTGCCGAGCCCTCGGGTCGCTGCCAGCAGCACGGCGAAGAGCGCGCCGATCGGAATGAACGGCGCCAGCGTGCGCAGGTACGTCGCGGCATCCTCACGATGCCCGTCCGAGACCACGATCCCGGCCAGCGGAGCTGCAAGCAGGAACACGCCGACCGCCGCCGCGCCCGAGAGCGCAGCGACGGGCACGAGCGCGGTGCGGGTTGCGTGCCGGAGTTGCATCGACCGCCCGACCGCACGGAGCTCGGCGAGCGTCTTGACGATCGTCGCACCGGCGCCGAACTGGGTGACGACGATCAGGATCAGGAAGACACCGAGGACCTGAAGGAAGACGCCGACGTCCGCCGGGGCGAGAGCATGGGTGATCAGAAGCGTGAAGGCGAACGTCAGCCCGGCGTTCGCCGCCCCGCCAGCCAGGTTCAGCCCCATTCCACCTACGAGGGCCCGAACGGTCGCGAGCGCGTCGTGCTCCCGGCCGCCGTCTCGCGACTCCTGTGCTGGTAGGCCCCGCCGGCTCTGTGTCGGCTCAGACACGGCCCTCGTCGGCGGTCTTACCAGGACGCTCCGCGACGAGGCGACCAGACGGCACGACCGACCGTTGCCCGAGGCGGCTCAGAGCTTCCCCGCGAGCAACCCGTGCCTCCGAGCCCAGCGAAAGCCCGACGAGAACACCGAGCGGCCCCATCACGTACAGGTAGACGACGGCGTTGTCGGTTGCCATCGTGATCGCCACGGCGAGCAGGGCGAGAAACGCTGCGGCACTCACGTGCCGGAGCTGCCGGTCGTGGCTAACCGGGACGGCGGAGCCGGTCGGGGGACGGTGCCAAGACCGCCAGGTGCGCGTCATGAGCCAGAGGAAGCCGGAGGCCCAGAGACAGGCACCCAGCAGCCCGTAGTCGTGCAGGATCCGCAGATAGTCGTTGTGAGGATGCCCGATCGCTTCCGAGTACAGATTCGCGATCAACGTGTCAGCGCTGCCGGCACCGTGCCCGAAGATCGGTGACTCGAGATACGACGTCCATGTGGACGACCAGAGCTCCGATCTGCCCGTGAGGTTCACGGTCAGCCCGCCTCCGAGCGAGCGGACGTCTCCGGTGAAGAAACGCTCGCGAAGGGGATCGACCGTCTCGATCACGAGGTAGCCGATGGCCGCGGTCGCAGCGACCGCAGCGAGGAAGCGCACCCAGCCGCCGAGCGTCCGGCGGTTCAGCCAGACACCGCAGCAGATGACGAGCGCAGCCGCAAAGGCGATACGGGAGAGGCTGAGCAGGATGAGGCCGGTCCCGAGGACTGTGAACGCTCGCCCGTACCGTCCGTGGTATCGCCAGGCGGCAGCCCCCCAGGCGACGACGAGCAGCGCGAACAGCGCGAACGATCGGTTGCCGACCACTGTTCCGCCACCTGCCCCCCCGAGCACCAGGCTGCCCGAGTACAGGGCGAGAGCCACGATCGATCCCCACGTGAAGATCCGGCCTGCGAACCGGCCCGGGGTCGGCTCGTGCATCGCAATCCAGGCACCGCAGAAGGCGGCGGCGATGAACACGAGGAGAACGAGCACGTTCTGGACGGCGGCAACGGACGGCTCCCCCCATCCGACCGAGAGCATCGCGAGGATCAACAACGCCCCGAAGGGCATGAGCGGCCTGACCGCGTCGCGGCCTGCCGGGGCCCGCCAGTAGGCGATGACCACCACCCCCAGGATCGAGTAGGCGACGGTCAGCCCCGCGTTGGCGGTGAACTGGCCCATGCTCAGGCGGTTCGGCAGGTCCACGAGGGCGCTCGACAGGACGACGGCGCTCCCGAGGATCACCGCCACCGTGTGACGCCGGGCCAGAACCAGTACTGCCGCCGCGGCAACGACGACACCGGCCCCGAGGGCCGCCGCGGGCGAGCGCTCGACGAGCACTCCCAGGCCCGCGGCAGCGACCAGGCCGACCAGCCAGATCTCGCCGGTTCGCAGCCGCTCGGTCACAGACCTGGCTCGATGTCCTTCATCGGTCCCGGCCGGCAGAGGAGCGCCGACGCTCCAGGCGCGTCCGGTCGACGTCTCGCCGAACCCATCGGCCTACTGTACTCGCCGCAAGACGCGCGTCCCGACGGGCATCGCCCGGTCCTGCGATCGGCTTCTCGCACCGTCGCCACGAAGGCGAGTCCGGACCGGGCGGCCCGCGGAGATCAGCTACACGGCAGGAACGAGCCGTCCACGTCGTTGCCAACCGACCGCCACTCGGCCAGACTCAACCTCCCGTCGAATGCCTGACCACGCGGGCTGCGCCAGGCAAACGGCGAGGCGTTCGAGCACGAGACCACGTACGTGTTCCCGGCGAAGCGGTTGTTCCGCGTCTCGAAGTACGAGTAGTCACCGACCCCCTGGGCCAACCCCGTCCGTCCGACCTTCATCGTGACCCTGTTGTCGTGAACGAAGATGTCATGGGCCTCGTACGGGCCGAAGCGCCCGGCACCACGATCGGTCTGGGTGACTCCGATGCCGTTCCAGTTGTCGCTCACGACGTTTCCGTAGATCTCGACGTTCGGCGAGGAGGCGATCAGGATCCCCGCTCCGTCCAGCCAGCCGGTGGTCGTGCCGAACCCGTTGCCGCGGACGACGTTGTTCCGGATCACCGCGTCATAGCTGATCTCGTGCATGATCCCTGCGCGGCTGTTGTCCTCGATCAGATTGCCCTCGTACCGGGTGCGGATGTTTCCGATGTCGGTCCAGAGCCCGGGGCCGTCGTTGTCGTGGACGTAGTTGCCGCGCACCACGAGACCGTCGGTCAGGACCCACTTCGCGCCGCCTGCCTCCCAGCCGGCGCTGAAACGGGCGGTGTTGTTGAAGGCGATCTCGTTGCCCTCGACGAGCTCGCCCCGTGAGCCGAGCCCCAGCTGTCCGTTGTGGTGGATGGAGTTGTTCCTGACGATCGAGCCGCCCTGGATGCCCATCGCATGGTTGAACCGGACCTCGTTGTCCTCGACGACCCAGCGAAGCCCGCAATTGACGGCCCCGAACTGCGCCTCGTTCGCGAACTTCTCGATCACGAGGTTCCGCACGGTCACGTCGAAGGCTGCTGTCTGCCACCCACGGAACGCTCCGCGCGCCACCGCTGCCTCGACACGATGCCCGACCGGATCGTCGGCGATGTAGATCCTGGATGCCCCGTAGTCGAAGTAGAACGTCCCGGGCCGAAGCGACGGGAGATCCATTACGCGTGCCAGGAGCCGGTCGTCGAAATACACGTCCTCTGCGTACCTGCAGCCGGTGAACGACGAAGGCTGACATGTCCCCTTCACGATCGGGTTCCGCTGGGTCTGCCCGGACGCAACCCAGAAGGAGCCTTGCCGAACGAACTCCGACGTGATCAGCTTCGCACCGCTGAGAACTGCTCCGCGCTCCCCGATGAAGGAGTCTCCCGCCTTGGGTGTCACCGGGGCCGTCATGCGGTGCACGCCCTCGAGCAGGCAGAACGTCGTTCCGGGCGGATTTGCGGCCACGGCGGCGTTCAGGTCGGTCGACGTGTCGACGCGCACGCCGACGCACGCTCCGGGCGTGTCGAGGGGCCCTGCATGCCCGTCCCAGGTCGAGCCGGGGGATGTGAGCGCGGGCACCACGGGTGTCGGAGCCGAGGTCGCCGAGGCGGTGCCCGCTGCGTTCTGCGCGGTGACGACGACGCGCAAGCGAGAGCCCGCATCCGCCTTCGAGGGGCGGTAGGTGTAGGCGGTGGCGCTCGCGATCGAGGCGCAGTTCGCGCCGTCCGGATCGCAGCGTCTCCACTGGAAGCGAAACGTCAGCGGCTCGGTTCCCGTCCAGGCTCCGTTCGCCGGATGGAGGGTGCCGCCCTGGGTCGCCGACCCCTCGACGAGAGGCGCGCGGACGTTCGTGGGTGCGGCGATCGGCGTCGCGGTCGGCTGCGAGGCTGATGCGACGGCGGCAGTGAGGCTCGACAGCGCAGACGCGCTGCCTGCTCGATTCGACGCAGTGACACGAACCCGCAGGCGAGAGCCCGCGTCGGACGGGCCGGTCCTGTACGTGTACCCCGTCGCACCGCTGATGCTCAGACAGCCGGCCCCGGACGCGCCGCAGCGCTGCCACTGGAACGTGAACACGAGCGGTGCGGTCCCGGCCCAGCCACCGCCCTCCGGATGGAGCGACTCGCCGACCCGAGGTGTCCCGACAACCCGTGGAGCGACGGTGTTTCGCGGCGCATCGATCGCCTGGCCCGTCGCGACCGGTGGAGCCGCAAGGCCCGCGGTCGCCGCGACAGCCGCAGCGGCCGCTCCGAACGATCGACGGCCCAGGGAACGGCCTGTCCGGAACGCGAGCACGCGCCTTCTCGCCGAGGTCGGGGACATGCCATTGCCTCGGTGGCGTCGACAAACGGGCTGATCCCTCGTCCGAGCTATCAGCCGCGCCGTGAGCGGGATCCGCTGTGTGAGCGCTGCGCGGCTCCGGTGCCCGGCCGTCCCGGTCGGCAGGAACGACCGCCCGGTCAGTTCCTACAATCCGCCTACGGCGGGGTGGCCGAGTGGTCGAAAGCGGCGGTCTTGAAAACCGCAACCCGTTGGAAGACGGGTCAAGGGTTCGAATCCCTTCCCCGCCGCTCGTCGTGTCCGTCGCGCTCGACTATGGTGAGACGGTGCTGCCCGGTCGAAAGGCTCTCACGACGTGAAGCCTGACGAGCGGTTGATCGTCTTCGCGCACGCGCGCAGCGGGAGCACGAGCCTGATCGGGGCGCTCGGAGAGCACCCGGAGCTCGAGCTGCTCGCCGAGCCCTTCAACAGCGACCACGCGTCCTGGTGGCACGGACACCGGGAGTACCGGCAACGAGTCGTCGACGAGGCGACGTTGAACACCGTGCTCGGGGAGATCTTCGCCGCCTACGATGGGTTCAAGACGCTCACGAGCCAGCTGCCCGAGCCGCTCAACCGGAGCATGCTGCTCGCACCGGATCGGAAGCTCGTCTTTCTGCGCAGAAGGAACCTCCTCAGGGCGGTCGTATCGAACCTGCTCGGCCACGAGACGAAGCTCTGGCATCTCGAGCTCGCACAGAAGCCTGTCGTCGAGTACTTCTCGGAGCTTCGACCTCTCTCCGTCGAGACGGTCGGGGGATGGCTCGGACACGTGGTCGAGACAGTCGGTGCCTACGCCGAGATGCTGGCGGGCCTGCCGCCCGACCGGTGCCTGAACCTGTTCTACGAGGATCTGTTCCTCGCACCGCCCGCCGAACGCCAGGCCAGGCTCGACCGGGTCTTCGCGTTCCTCGACCTCGACCCGCTACCGGCCGGCGCTGCCGATCGCTATCTCGATCCCGCGCGGGCGCGCCTGAACACCGAGGAGACGTACGCGCTCGTGCCGAACCTGCGTGAGATCGACGACGCGCTCGGCAGCGACGAGCACGGCCGCCTGTTCGACTAGCACTTGCAGCGTCTCATGAGGTTCGACCCGAAACCCACCGAGGCGTGGCCGGTGGCGGCATGTCTCTCGACCTGCCTAGATGAGCTCCGCCGCCTTCGGGCTCTCGCGCCGGTAGGTCCAGGCTCCGAGCAGGACGAGCGCGGCCGTGATCGCCACCGGCACGAGGAGGTACGGCCAGCCGCCCGCAACCGCGGCAGCGCTCGGGGCTCCCGGGTCGATGAGCGCGTGCCTGGCCTCGGTGAGCGCGGTCGCGAGGGGGTTCACGAGCACGATCACCCGCTGAAACGGCTCCGGAACCGTCGTGACCACGTAGAAGATCGGCGTCAGGAAGAAGAGCGCCTGGCCCGTGACCCCCCAGAGCTGGTCGAGATCGCGGTGGCGGACGAAGAGCGACGACAGCAGCAGGCTCATGCCGGTGGTGAGGAGCGCGACGGCGCCGACGATCAGAGGCAGCTCGAGCCACGACGCTGTCGGCGTCAGACCCGAGAGGAAGAACACGGCGATGACGACGGCGAAGTTCATCGCGAAGTCGAACGACGCCGCGAGCACGGTCGCAAACGGCACCGCCAAGCGCGGGAGCGGCAACGTGCGCAGGAGCCGCGCCCGCTGCCGGTACGCATAGATCGAGCTCGTCGTCGACTGGATGAAGAACGTCCACAGCACGACGGCAACTGCGAGGTACGCCGCGTAGTGCTCCACCCCGGCGTTCATGCGCCCGAGACCGCCGAAGACGGCGAACAAGACCGCGAAGAACACCGCCGGCCGCAGGAGCGCCCAGGCATAGCTGAGGGCCGCATCCAGGTACTTCAGCTTGTAGTCGGTGCTCGCGAGCATCCCGGTCACCGTCGCGAAGCGCCGCTGCCGGGGTGCGAGCAACGACGGCGTACCGAGCATCGACGCGAGCGTCGCGGCCCCTCGCCCCACCGCTCGCAGCGCGCGGGAGAGCGCGGCAGGCCTGACCGGCGCACCGCCCGTCGACGGCGCCGCAGGCTCCGACAGGGGCTCCTGGCTCAGGCGGTCGTAGGTGTCGGCCACCTGCTCCGGATCCCCGATCTCGACGAGCCTGCCGCGATGGAGCAGCAACGCACGGTCGC
Source organism: Gaiellales bacterium (assembly GCA_046330455.1). Taxonomy (GTDB): domain Bacteria; phylum Actinomycetota; class Thermoleophilia; order Gaiellales; family Gaiellaceae; genus CAVQXR01. Next base: position 187,419 of record JAXLSU010000006.1, on the reverse strand, counting down.
AGCGCTCGCGAACCACGTTCACGTCGTGCGTCACGAGCACGACCGTCTTCCCCTCCGCCCGCATGCGGTCGAAGTGCTCGAAGCACCGGGCGCGAAAGCCGGTGTCCCCGACGGCCAGCACCTCGTCGCAGAGGAGGATGTCCGCATCGACGTGCGCGGCGACCGCGAACGCGAGCCGGGCCGCCATCCCGCTCGAGTAGTTCTTCAGCTTCTGGCCGGCGAACGCGCGCAGCTCGGCGAAATCGAGCATCGCGTCGAAGCGTTGCTCGGCCTCGGCCCGCTCGAGCCCGAACAGCACCGCGCTCTGCACCGCATTGTCCCGTGCCGGTAGCTGCGGGTCGAACCCGACCCCGAGCTCGATGAACGGAACGAGCCGCCCCTCGACCGAGACCGTTCCGGCATCCGGCACGTAGATCCCGGCCAGGCACCGCAGCAGCGTGCTCTTGCCGCTGCCGTTCTTGCCGAGGATCCCGAGGAACTCGCCGCGGCGGATCTCGAACGTCACGTCGTCGAGTGCGGTGAGCGAGGTGTCCGGCCGCGCCTCCGCCGAGCGGGTGAACCGCGCCTTCACCGTCGTCACATGCTCCTGGGGCAGCACGAACTGCTTCGTCAGCCCCTGAACCCGCACGGCCGACACCGGGCGAGCGGGCGAAGGGAGCGACGGAGCGTCCCGGGCGCTGGAGGTCAGACCGTGCATCGGCGCTCCTCGCCCCGCAGTCGGAGCGTCCGGGCCGCCCGGTCGTCCGCGTACGGCGCGAGCGCGGAGACAGCGCGGGCGAGCCGTGCGACGAGCAGGTCGTCGGGAGCTCCACCCTCGCGACGCAGACGACCGTACTCGCCGGCAGCCTCAGCGGCCAGTGAGCGGGTCCCGGGCAACCGCTCGCCGAGCGCCCGCGCCGTGGCGGCCATCGTCAGCGGGAGCAGGGGCTCGCCGGCCGCGACGCTCTCGGTGAGCAGGACAGCGCGCGCCGCGCTCAGCACGACGCCGAGCTTCCGGACCTCCCAGCCTGGCTCGTGCAGCTGCACCTCGAGGTACGCGCGATGCTCGGCCACGGCCCGGGCGGCGACGTCCGCGATCGAGAAGCCGGGATGGTTCGGGAAGCGGGCGACCGAAGCCCCCTCGAGCAGCGCGAAGGAGACCGGATCGCTCACGGCGCAGTGTACGGAGCGATGGGAGCCGAGCCAGTAGACGTTCTCCGCCGGGAGCACGAGGATCCCCGGCGCACGCAGGGCCGCGTACACGACCGGAGTGGTCGCCCCCGCAGCCGCGGCGAGCGTCTCCGGGTTTCCCGGCTCGCCGTTCACGAGGACAAAGCTCTCGTCGGGGATCGTCGGTGCGACGAGGCCGCGCCAGTCGAGAAGCGGCAGGAGCCGCTCAGCCGCGCCGCCGCCGAGCGCATCCAGCTGCTCGAGATTCCGCTTGCCGAGGGCGAGCTCTCCCGGCTCGCCGTGATCGAGCCTGACCGGCGTTGCCCCGAACGGCTCGAGCTCCGTCGCGAGCACTGCTGCGACGCGCCCGGTCAGGCGCACGAACGCGGGGAGAAAGCGGTCGAGGCGGGGCTCCGGCGAGCGGGCGAGCCGGTCGCGAAGCTCGATCGCGTCGGCGATCGCATCGCGCTCGGACGGCACGAGCTCGAGCGCGCGCTCCAGCACGCGACGTCTCGTCGGCAGCTCCTCCCCGTGCTCGAGCCAGAGGAGGATCCGGCACGGCTCGGCGACGAGCTTCACGCAGAGCGACGCACGGCCGGGCGTTCCCGGGTCGAGGCAGCCCTGCACGGCCCACTGCCACCACGACTGGAGCTCGAGCCAGGCAGCCGCGCGGTCCTCCTCGGGCGAGCGCCGGCGCCGCTCGCCTCGCCGCTCCGCTCCCGCGAGAAGACGCCAGGTGTGAACCCGGCCGGGGAAGCCCGGGCGCGAGCCCAGCTTCAGGTCGTCGGCGAGCGGCTCGGCGCCGAAGAACAGCGTCTCCCCTCGTCTCCCGGCCGGCTGGACGAGGCACGGGGTCTGTGCCCGCGCCAGCTCCCCGTCCTCGTAGACGGCGACCCAGGCGACCCTCGCGAGCCCGGGCACGCGCCGGAGCAGCCTGTCCCGACGGGACTCGAGAGCCCGCCGCGCCGTTCCGGGCGGCCCGGCCGTCGGTACGACCACGGCGAGGTCGAGATCGGAGACCCCCGGCAGCAGCTCGCCCGTCGCGAGGCTGCTCGTGGCGTAGACGGCGGCCTTCGCGTTGCCTCGCCTCAGGTAGGCGCCGATGCCGCGGGCAACCAGCCCGTAGCAGGAGACGAGCACGGGACGCAGCACCCCGCCGCCGCAGCGTACGAGCAGCCTCCGCAGGCGCTCGGCGAGACTCATGCCGTCACGAGCTCCCCGAACAGCCCGGCGAATCCCGCCGCCATCCGCTCGTCGGTGAACTCGAACGCCCGCCGGCGCCCGCCCTCGGCGAGCCGCGACGCGAGCCCCGGGTCGGAGAGAACGCCGCTGATCGCCTCCGCCGTCGCCTCGTCGTCCCCCGGAGGGACGAGCAGCCCGGAGACCCCCTCCTCGACGATCTCGACGGGACCGCCGAGCGCCGTTGCGACGAGCGGCTTCCCGAGCGCCATCGCCTCGACGAGCACGAGCCCGAACGGCTCGCCGTGCGTCGCATGCACGCAGAGATCGAGCGCGTCGAACCACGGGAAGACGTCCGTCGCATGGCCGGCGAAGTGCACGCGCCCGGCGAGCCCGAGCTCCCGGGCCAGCACCTCGAGCTCGGACGGGTACTCCTCCCGCTTTCCCGGCGTCACCCCGCCGACGACGGCGAACCGGGCGTCGGGGTGCTCCGCGACGACGCGGGCGGCGGCCCGCAGGAACACGTCCTGGCCCTTCCAGGGCTCGAGGCGGCCCACGATCCCGACCAGCGGGCGCCCGTCACAGCCGAGCGCCTCGCGCACGGCAGCCCCGTCTCCGCTGCGGGCGGCGACCTCGCTCACGGCAACGCCGAGGTGGATCTTCCGGACGTCGGCAGCGGGAGTGAGCGCGCGCTGGGCCGCGACTGCGTAGTCGCTGCTACAGACGATCGCGGCCGCCGGGATCGCCGACGCGGCGAGCTCGTAGTCGACCCTGCAGGCGATGTCCTGCTGCCACCACACGGCGGGTAGGCCGGCCAGCTCCGCGGCGGGCCCGCCGACGCGATGCCCATGCGACTTGTTCGACAGGAGCGCGACCGCCCCGACGCGGGACGCCTCGCCCGCGAGCCAGGTGATCGCCGCACCGGGCGAGCCGGCGACGCTACCGGGAGCGACCGCGAAGGGGCAGCCGGCGAGCTCGAGCCACCGCTCCAGCGGGCCGTGCTCGAGGAGGAGCGTCTCGGGCTCGAAGCCGTGGGCGGGCAGGCACGAGGCGAGCGAGAGGTACGACCGTTCCGCCCCGCCCGCCTGCGAGCTCGACGTGAAGAGCACGACCCTCGGGCGCCGCCCGCCCTCCACGGCTCAGCTGCCGCGAGCCGCCGCAGCCCGCAGCGACGCCCGTTTCTCGAAGGCTTCCTCCGTCGTCTCGTCCGTCTGCTTCGCGGGCACTCCGGCGGCGGCCACGGGCGGGAACGTGCTCCACACGGGCGACCTGGCCTCGAGCAGCGGCCAGACCCGCTCCGCCAGCTCCTCGAGCCGCTCCTGCGAGCCGATCGCCTCGCACATCACGGCGGCCTCCTGGCCGGCGACCTCCTCCCAGGTCGGCAACGACCGGGCGGCCTCGGCAGCGCCGAGCCTGCGCGCGTTGAGCTCGGCGTGGCTGCTCGCCGCCGCTTCCTCGAGCGCATCCCGTAAGCCGTCCCTGCTCGCCGGGTCGAACAGCCACCCCGCCTGCCCGTCGACGAGGTCCTCGTGCGCGGCGAGCCGTGCGCACACGACCGGCACGCCGAGCGACAGCGAGAGGATCACCGAACCGGACGTCCACTCCTCGCCCCGGGCCAGCACGGACGCATCGGCGGCGTCGAAGAGCTCCCGCACGTCCCCGTCCGGTACGAACCCGGGCAGCGCCTTGATCCGCGGATCCCGCCGCGCCGCCTCCTGAAGGAGGCGCAGCGACTCGACGTCCTCGACGCGCCCGGCGACGATCAGCGCGACGTCCGCGCTCTCCACGGCCTGGAACGCGCCGAGCAGCGGGCCGATCGCCTTGTCGGGGCGCATCGACCCGAACGCGAGGAACACGAACGCGTGGGGATCGATCCCGAGCTCCGAGCGAACCTCGAGGCGCGACCGTCCCGCCGCGTAGCGATCGAGGTAGGCGCCGTGCGGGACGACGCGGATTCTGCTGCGCTCGATGCCGAACTCGGTCGCTGCGAGGTCGGCGACGGCATCCTGATGGGCGATCAACCCGTGGCAGCTCCGGGCAAGGATCCTCTGGCCGACGCGGTCGAACCCGCGCCCGAGCGTCGCCGGCCTGAGCACGCTCGGCGGCGGGAACACGTCGTGGATCGTCCAGACGATGCGGTACCCGAGGAGGCGCGCCGCACGGAGCCGCGCGGCGAAGCCGGCCAGCTTGAACCACGAGCGCAGACGTGGCAGGCGAGGCGGCGGGTCGCTGTACCGCCCGCGCTTGGCGAGATAGAAGTAGTCCGGCTGCCAGTGGAAGTGGAGCAGCGCCACGGACGCCCGCATGCGCCAGAGCCAGCGGAGCGACAGCTGCGCCCTCGGCACGACGACGAAGCCGACCTCGGCCAGGTGCTCGTAGGTGAGGCTCAGGTACGGGTTGCCGCGGGAGCCGTCGTAGGCGGGCAGGCACGCGACGCGGATTCCGGGCAGCCGCAGGAACGGGCTGACCGGCTCGCCGTCCGGCTGCCCCGAAGCCTCGTACTGGGCCAGATCGCCGAGAGCGCCCATGCCGTCAGCCCGACGGGCCCGCGCCCCGGCGCGCGGTCACACGACACGTCATATCCACGTCATAACGTGACTCGACGGGGCGAGTCAAGTCACCGGCCCCCTGCCGCCGCCCACCTCCGCGAGCAGCACCGTCGCGCGCAGCTCGTGGTAGGCGTCCTTCCAGGTCGCGATCTTCTCCGGATTCACGACCGAACCGTCGGGAGCGACCGCGTGGAGCCAGAGACCATCCACCGGATCGACCTGGTGGGCGAGCGCGAAGGACAGCCGGCGCTCGAGCTCCGCAAGCTGCCCCGGGTCGGGTCGGTGCGCGACGGCGGTCGCGAGGGCGGCGAGCGTCTCGGCCGTCTCCCACCAGATCCGGTCTGCCGCCGGTGCGGCGAGCGCGTACGCGAGGTAGGCGTCGAGGCGCTCCCAGGACGGCTCGAGGCCGAGCGCGCCCTCGGCATGTGTGAGCAGCCACGCGAGCTCGACGCTGTGCCCGACGGACGGGCCACGCGGCCCGGCCGGTCTCCAGTCGCGGCTTCGCTGCCGTACGGACGCCGCCGGATCGGCCGGGAGGAACTGCGTCGTGCAGACCTCGATCGCCTCGCCGAGGGCGACTCCGACCTCCCCGTCGCCGCTCTCCGCGTACAGCTCGGTGAGCGCCTCGAGAACGTGGAGGTGGGAGTTCGCGCTCTTCGCGCCCGCGGTCTCGACCTCGACGCGGACATCGGGTCGCAGGATCGGCCGCCAATCGGGCTCGAAGTGCTCGAGCCAGCCGCCGTGCTCGCCGTCGTGGGCACGCTCGCGCAGGAGGCGAAACAGCGCGAGCGCTCGGTCGAGCGCGCCCGGATCGCCTCCCGCCCGGCCGTACTCGACGAGGGCGTAGATCACGAACGCGTGGCCGTACAGGAGCTTCCGCCGGTCCAGCGGACGGCCGGCACGATTTGTCTTCCAGAAGAAGCCGCCATGCTCCCCGTCGGCGAAGCGGCCGAGCAGGAGCTCGACTCCCCGCTCCGCTGCCCAGAGGTAGTCGCCGAGCCCGAGACGGTGCGCGTGCGAGAAGGCCCACACCATCCGGCTCTGCGTCGCCAGCTGCTTCTCGGTCGGCGAGAGGAGGTAGCCGCCGTACCGTCCGTCCACGATCGCCGACCACGACGGGAGCGCCCGCTCATGCAGCAAGGAGTAGAGCTCCTCCGCACCGCGGGCCCCGGGCACGGCCGAACGATAGTGGCAGGGGGTCGCCCGGCGGCCGTCGCGACCGGTCAGCCGCGCTTCATCTGGTCGACGCAGACGGCGACGGCGAGGATCAGGGCATCCTCCTGGCCGGGGGCGATCTCGATGCCGTAGGTGTCCCTCACACGGAACCAGCGCTTCGACACCTCGGCCACCTCGTGGCCTCCGCGCTCGATCTTGTACTCGTGGTCGGCGACGTTGCCCTTCGCCTCCATCTCCTCACCGTCCACGACGTCGATCGAGAAGCGATCGCGAAGCGGGGAGACCATCGCCTTCTTCACGGTGGCAACGGTCTTTCCCCCGCGCTCGATCTCCATCGTGTCGCGGATGTGCAGCTTCTTCTCCTGGATCGAGAACAGCTCGCTGCCCGACGGGTCCTGGAGAACCAGCGTGTCGCGTATGCGCATCGCCTTGCCGTTCACCTTGAACACCTGTTCGCCGGCCTCGTTCTCGATCCAGAAGTCGTCACCCACCGCGAACAGCTTTTCGCGCATCCGGTACTTCGAGCCGCCGCTGTCGCCGCGGCCCCGCAGCAATCCCATGACGATTCCTCCTCCTCCTCTGACGACGCCGTCCGTACGCTATCCGCTCGCAGGCGGGCGCCGAACATCGACCGGGGCCAGGCGGAGCAGGGCCTGCTCCGTCGCGAGCCGGCGGTAGCCCTCTCGGGCGCAACCGTCGTGAAGCCGGGCGCGGAGGTCGTTCGCGATTCGGGTGCGAACCTCGAGCGGAACTTCGTTCGCACGCGCCGAGACGAGGCCGACCCAGAACGCCATGTCGTCGAGCGTGCTCGGGCCGGGCGCGACCTCGAGTAGCTCCTCCACCGATGTCGCGTGAAACCACTGCGCCGTCCCCTCCGGGTCGAGCGTCGCGAGCGCGTCGACGGCGAGCGTCGTTTCGGCGCCGCGGATCACGACGTCCGGGTCCGCGACCTCGCCTGTCGGCGCGTACACAAAGCACGAGCGAAGGCGGGCGAGCCCGCTCTGGCGGTCGGCCCAGCTGCTCGCTCCGGCCACGAGCGCCGAGGGGTCGCACGGCGGGCCCTCCGGCACCGCGAGCCGCGTGATCGCGCGGTCGTTGACCGCCGCGAGCACGGCATCGGGCCGCGCCTCGACCTCGACCTCCTTGCGTGGCGGCCAGAAGTCGAGCCAGCTGTGGTCGCCGAACCTCCCGCCGACATGGAACAGGTAGATCTCGGGGTACTGCGGCGCGACGTCGCGCCGGGACGGGTCGTGTGCGTAGAAGGCGAGCACCGCAGCCTGCACGAGGAGGCTCGCTCCGAGCGTTGCGAACGGCCCGTGCACGACGATGCCGAACCGGTCGTACGCCCCCCAGCCGGGCAGCAGCTCCGCGACCGTCGCCGGTGCACCGTCGATCTCGATCTCGAACTGCTCGGCGAGGTAGCGCGCGGTGTGCACGTCGGTCGAACTGTATCCCGCCCGCGACCGTGCTCAGCGCCCGACGGCCTCCGCCTCCTCGACGACCCTCGGGAGCGTCCGGTCCTCGAAGCGGTCGAGGACGCCCGAGGCGAGCAGGCGCTCGCGCGCGGCCTTTGCCTCGTCGATCGAGTCGAAATCGACCTGGACGAACACCTCGCCCGGGTCGTCGACGTTCCGGAGAATGCGGTAGCCGCGGGCCGACCGGCGCGCACCGGGAACGTCCTGGTCGAACAGCGTCTTCCAGGTGTCGTAGTCGCCGACCTGGATCCGGGTCACGATCATCGCCATACCGGACTCCTTTTCATCACACTGTAAGGCTAATGAAGTAGAGAGTAGTGTAACGACATGAGCCCGCCTGTCAAGCGGACACGCCCGTACGACTCGCCCAGGCGCCGCGAGCAGGCTGCGGCGACCCGCGTGGCGATCCTCGAGGCCGCCGAGCGGCTGTTCGCCGAGCGGGGGTACGTCGCGACGCCGGTCGCGGCGATCGCGAAGGAGGCCCGCGTCGCCCTGAAGACCGTGTACGCCGTCTTCGGGACGAAGGCCGAGCTGCTCCGGGCGCTCTGGAACCTGCGCATGCGCGGCGACGAGGAGCCCGTGCCGCTTCCGGACCGCCCGTCGGTCCGCGAGGTCCTCGCCGAGCCCGACCCGGAGCGGCGGCTCGTGCTCGTCGCCCGCAACGCACGCCGGGTCAGAGAGAGAACGGCCGACGTCGCCGAGATCGTCCGCCAGGCAGCGCCGGCCGACCCGCAGCTCGACGAGCTCTGGAAGCGCTTCGAGCGTGAGCTCTACGAGCTCGGGATGCGCGAGATCGCGAGGACGCTCGAGCACGACGGCGTCCTCTCCGTCGACGTCACCTCGGCCACGGACATCCTCTGGACGCTCGTCCACCCCGACCTCTACCAGCTCCTCGTCCGCCGGCGCGGCTGGAGCCCCGACCGGTACGAGGCCTGGCTCGCGGGCGCGCTCGCCCAGCAGCTGCTCCGCGAACGTCGATCGTCCTGACCGGCACGACCGCGGTCTGACCGTACACCACCGGCCGGGATCGGCCGCCGCGAGTGAAGGAGGGTGTGCGGGCCGGACTTGCTCCGGCCCCCACCCTGCTCCGTTCCCGGTGCGCTCACCGCCTGGGGCGGGATGAGATCCCGCCCCTACAAGCCCTGCCCGCTCCCGGTGCGCTCACCGCCAGGGGCGGGATGAGATCCCGCCCCCGACGGGCCCCGGACGCTTTCGCCCCCACGGTTCCTCAACGGTTTCGGGGCACCACGTCACGGGCGAACGCGCCTGACTAGGCCGCCACCTCGAGGCTGTCGCCCACCAGGCGGGAGACGTCGCCGCCGACCATGACCAGCTCCCGTTCCAGCACCACCTCCTCGATCGTCTCGTACGGCACGACCAGGACGATGATCCGGCCGGCGCGAACGACGAGAGACGTCGGCTCCCCGGTGTCCACGTCGCGGCGCACCGCGTCGACGAACCCGAGATGGCCGTCGCGGGAGCGGACCCGGAACCCCTCGAGATCCTCTCTCCGCGCGACGGCCCCCGCCCAGGACTCGCGTCTGCTGACGCTCTCCATGCCGTCCTCCTTCGTTGACACCGGCGGTTCGATGCAGCAAGTCTCGACCACCGCGGGGCCGCGGGCCATCGTGCGAGCGGAGGATCGAGAGGATGAGCCGGCCCCGCCGTTGCCGCCGGCGCCTTGTCGCGCAGCGCCAGTCGATTCAACCGGCCCATCGTCCGATCGGCGGATGCCGGCCTCTCCCCGCCTGGCACATGCTCTGGGCACTGTCTGCCGGAAGGAGCAGCTGTCAGCAACGACCTGTCGACACGTCCGCGTTCACACCCGATACGCCCGGGACCTACCGGATCGACTGCCTCGTGCCGGGCCACGACGAGGGAGGTATGTGGGGCACGCTCGAGGTGACGAGCTCCGGAACGCCGTCGATCACCGGCGGGCCGGCGGGCGGTAGCGAGAGCAGCGGCTCCTGACCCGCGAGGCTCGAGGGAGGCGGGCGAGCAACCGACACTCGGTCAGCGATCTACCATGCTCATGATGTGCCCCACCGGCGGCAAGGTCCGGGTCGTGGTCGCCGACGACCATCCCCTCTACCGTGACGGGGTGGTGCGCGCGCTCGTCGCGAGCGGGCAGATCGACGTCGTCGCGCAGGCCGAGGACGGCCGAGCCGCCCTCGACTCGATCGCGGAGCAGCAGCCCGACGTCGCGCTGATCGACTACAAGCTCCCGGGGCTCGACGGTGTCGCGATCACCCACGCCGTCGTCCGCGACGGCCTGCCGACCCGGGTGCTCCTGCTCTCGGCGTTCACCGACAGCGGCCTCGTCTACCAGGCCCTCCAGACGGGTGCTGCCGGCTACCTCCCGAAGGAGGCACGCCGCGAGCAGATCGTCGACGGCGTTCTCGCCTGCGCCCGGGGGGAGACGGTGATCGGATCCGAGCTCGCCGGAGGCCTCGCCTCGGAGATCCGCCTTCGCGCGACCCGCGACGCACCCGCGCTGACGCAGCGGGAGAGCCAGATTCTCCGCCTGATCGCCGAGGGAAAGAGCCTGCCGCAGATCGCAAAGCAGCTCTTCCTCGGCGTCACCACGGTCAAGACCCACGTCCAGCATCTGTACGACAAGCTCGGCGTGTCCGATCGGGCAGCCGCCGTCGCGGAGGCGATGCGCCGAGGCCTGCTCGAGTAACGGTCGCGTGTCGCGGCCGGCCTTCGACGACGCACCGCCGGCGCTCGGCGCCGACATGACCGAGACCGAGACGCGGGTTGCCTGGCTGCGCCTCGCAGCGATCCCGATCCTCGCAGTCGGCGAGTCGCTGCCGCACCCGGATCCACAGGCGCAGGCCTTCTACATCGCGCTCGGGGTGTTCGCCGGCCTCGCGGTCGCGATCCTCGTCCGCGTCTACCGGGGTCCGGTCGGGCAGCGCTTCTCACTCGCGACGACGACGATCGACGTCGTCTCGCTGACGACGCTCGCGCTCCTCTCCGGCGGCGCCTTCTCGCCGGCCCATCTGGCGCTGTTCCTCGTCCCGATCACGGTCGCGTTCCGCTTTCGCCCGCCGCTGACCGCGCTCGCAAGCGGAGCGACGCTCGTTGCCTACCTGACGCAGGCACTCCTCCACCCGTCCGTGAGCGGCCCCGACGCGCTCCACTTCATCGCCGTACGCGCGAGCTACCTCGCCTGGATCGGTGCCGCGGCCGTGCTCCTCTCCGCCGTGCTCGAGCGCCGAACGCGGCGCGTCGCACAGCTCGCATCGGCCCGGCGCCGCCTGCTCGCCGACGCGCTCTCCGCCGAGGAACGGGAGCGTTCTGCGCTCGCAGAGGGGCTCCACGACCACGCGATCCAGAACCTCCTCTCGGCCCGGCACGAGCTGGACGAGGCCTCCGAGAGCCAGCCGCACCCTGCCCTCGAGCGGGCAGACGCGGCGGTCGCCGCGACGATTGTCGACCTCCGCGAGACGATCTCCGAGCTCCATCCGTTCGTGCTCGCCGAGGCCGGGCTCGAAGCAGCGATCGGATCGGCGGCCCAGCGAGCTGCCCGCCAGGGCGGGTTCGGGCTCACGTGCAACCTGCGGCTGCCGCACCGGTCCCCGCACGAGCGCCTGCTCTTCTCCGCAGCCAGGCAGCTCCTTGCGAACGCGGTCCAGCACGCCGGTGCGACGGCGGTGACCGTCGACCTGCTCGAGCGCGATGGAAACGCGATCCTCGTCGTCGAGGACAACGGCAAGGGCTTCGACGTCGCCTCTCTCCCGGACCGGATCGCGCAGGGGCACATCGGCCTCGCCTCCCAGCGGGAGCGGATCGAGGGGGTCGGCGGCATGTTCGAGATCGACTCCGCACCGGGGAGCGGGACGAGGATCCTCGTGCGCGTCCCGGGCGGGTGGTGATCGGGCGGGCACGGGCGTACGACCGCCTCATCGCTGCCGCCGCACGTGCGACAGAATGCCGCTCGTAGGCCGTCGACAGGGGAAGGTGGACGATGAACGTCGAGCTCTCGCACGCTGCAACAGCCGCCGAGCGCTACGCCGCTGGACGGGCTCTGCGCAAGCAGGTTCCACGGTCGAGCCACGCGGTCTTCACGACGGCCAGCGACCGTCCGGATCCGATCGACATGCTCGAGGCCCAGGCGGCGACCCGCATCGCGAAGCTCGTACCGATCCGCTACGGCCGGATGCTCGCAACGCCGTTCACGTTCCTGCGCGGCTCGGCGGTGGTGATGGCGGACGATCTGGCCGGTACGCCGACGACGGGCCTGCGCGTGCAGGCGTGCGGGGACTGCCACCTCTCCAACTTCGGGATGTTCGCGACGCCGGAGCGGCAGCTCGTGTTCGACGTCAACGACTTCGACGAGACGCTGCCGGCACCGTTCGAGTGGGACGTCAAGCGGCTCGCGGCGAGCTTCGTCGTCGCCGGGCGCACCTTCGGCTTCACCCGCAACGAGGCCGCCTCGGTGGCGCAGTCCTGCGTCGAGTGGTACCGGACGAAGATGCTCGCGTACGCGCCGATGGGCTATCTCGAGATCTGGTACTCCCATGTGGACATCAAGGGCGTGAACCAGGCGCTCCAGGCCGGTGCCAAGCAAATCGACATCGGGCCCGAGACGGGTGCCGCGAAGGTGGGTGCCGAGCACGCCAGGCGAATCGACAAGGCGATCCGGAAGGCGCACCGGCGGACGAGCCTCGGGTCGCTGCCGAGGTTCGCCGAGCAGGCCGGCGGCGGTTACCGGATCAAGGACGATCCGCCGCTGATCGAGCGAATCGAGCGGCCGGAGCTCGCCGAGCAGGTCAGGCGAGCCCTCGAGCAGATGAAGCAGTCGATGCCCGAGGAGCGCCGGCAGCTGCTCGATCACTACGAGTTCGTCGATCTGGCCTACAAGGTCGTCGGCGTCGGCAGCGTCGGTACGTCGGCGCTGATCGCGCTCATGATCGGAAAGGGCGAGGAGGATCCCCTCTTCCTCCAGCTCAAGCAGGCCCAGGCCTCGGTGCTCGAGCCGTACGCGGGCGCAAGCGTGCATCCCCACCACGGCCAGCGGGTCGTCGTCGGCCAGCGGCTGACCCAGGGCGCGAGCGACATCTTCCTCGGCTGGGTCGACAACCCGCGTGACCCGGAGATCAAGTACTACTTCCGCCAGCTCCGCGACATGAAGGGCTCGTTCGAGATCGAGACGATGTCGCCGACCGGTCTCTCCCTCTACGCGATGCTGTGCGGGGCAACCCTCGCACGCGCCCATGCCCGGTCGGGCGACGCGGCGACGATCGCCGGCTACCTCGGTCGCAGCGCCACGTTCGACCGGGCGGTGATCGAGTTCGCCGAGGCGTATGCCGACCAGACCGAGCGCGACCACGCGGCGCTCGCCGAGGCCGTTCGCACCGGCCGGCTCGAGGCGCAGACGGGGATCTGACACGCTCCCCAGCGGGGTAGGCTTCGTCGGCGAGGCCGTGCACAGGAGCGACCCCCTCTCAGACCCCGGGCCGCTCATCCGGCGGGTGTACGCGTACGTCGCCTACCGCATCGGGGACGGGCCCGGGGCCGAGGATGTGACCGGCGACGTCTTCGAGCGCGCGCTCAGGTATCGCGATTCCTACGATCCCGGCAAAGGGACGCCTCTGGCATGGCTCCTCGGGATCGCACGCTTCCGCATCGCCGAGCTCGGAGCTTCGCGTTCGCTCGAGCAGATCTCCGACCGGGTCGACGAGGCGGAAGGTGGAAGCCTCGAGGATGACGCCGTACGCCGGATCACGCTCTCGCAGGCGCTCGCGTCACTCGAGGATCGCGACCGTGACCTGATTGCGCTCCGCTACGGCGCCGACCTGACCGCACGCCAGATCGCGGAGCTGACCGGGATGCGAACGAACGCGGCCGAGGTCGCCCTGCATCGGGCTCTCGCCCGCCTGCGAACGGTGCTCGGCGACGGCTCGGCGACGACGTCCTGAGCTGCGCTACGGTCCCGGCGAGCGAACGCCGCGGCGGAGCACGAGGCCCGCCGCAAGGAGCGCCACGCCGCCGACCACGACGAGCATGAGGTTCAGGCCCGTGAACGGCAGGGCGCCTCCGCTGCCGATCGCACCGGCCACCCCCGACCCGCCGCCGTTGCCACCGCTCGCCACGCCGCCGGCCACGCCGCCCTGTTCGCAGGGACCGAGCGTGTCGCCGTGGGCGAGGTGGGCGTCGACGGCGTTCGGCGGCAGCGTGAGCGTCTGGGGGCTCGGGCCGTTGGGCTTGTGGCAGAGCACGACATCCTCGTCGTACTGCTCGCCGGCTGCCCGGGCGGGCGCACGGTCGGCGAGCGCTCCCTGCTCGGCTGCGCTGTCGCCGTCGCTGCCGTTCACGGCGATCGCGGCCCCGCCGAACGCACCGAAGGCGAGAAGCACGAGGACGGCGAAGCCGAGGAGCGGGGCCAGGCGGACCGACCGCGCGGGTCTGCGACGCGACTCCCCCGACCGGCTGATCTCGGCCGACAGTCGCGAAACGAGCTCGGGGCGCGGCTCCGGGCGGCTCGCACGCAGCGTCGCCTCGAGCTCGGGCGGATCCTCCTGTCTCCCCGTCAGCTTCGCCACCCTGTATCTCTCCCTGCCTCGTTGTGCGTACCTATGTGAGATACCGGCCGGTAGGCCCGGACCCTTACAGGCAGCTCACGGGCCCAGTGACTCCTCGATCTGGCGCACCTGCCCGCTGAGCGGGTTGAGGCGCTTCGCCTCGGCGAGCGCCTGCTCCTGCTCCTCGCCTTCCGTGGCGAGCGCGAGCGACAGCCAGAGCTTCCAGTCGTCCGGATCCTCCGAGACGGCCGAGCGGAGGCTGGCGCGCGCGGCGGTGATCTCTCCGGCAGCGAGCTGCGCCTCGCCGAGCAGGCGCCAGGGCTCCGATGACCAGGGGGCCCAGGTGCTCGCGCGCCTGGCCTCCGACACGGCCTTCTCGTACTGCAGGGCAGCGAGAGCGCCCTCGCCTCTCGAGAGCGAGACGTTCCCGATGAGCCCGACGAAGGAGAACGCCGCCAGCAAGGCCACGCCGCCGAGCGCGGCCACGGGGAACGGCACCGCGCGAGGCGTCGCGTCCTCCTCACGCCGCCGTGCCTCCACGATCACGGCGACCCCGCAGAACAGCGCGGCGACGGTGACGGCCGTCATCTCCCAGTCCCAGTCGATGCCCGCATGGGCGAGGTAGGCGACGTACGCACCCAGCGCGGCCGACACGAGCGGGCGGCGGCGCGCCCGCACCGCGGCGGCGAGCGGGACTGCGAGGGCAACGAGCAGGAGCACGAGCCCGATCACGCCGAGCTCGGCGAGCACCTCCAGGTACAGCGAGTGGGCGTCACGCACCTTGCCCGGGATGTCCCGGTGCTGGAGCCAGTAGCGCTCGTACGTTCCCGCGCCCGAGCCGGCGATCGGGCTCTCTGCGAAGTCGTCGAGGGCGACGCTGGCGAGCTCCAGCCGACCGTTCGCGGAGAGGCTGAAGAGCCTGCCCGTCAGCTCGCCCTCGCTCGTCGGCGCCGGCGCGTGGACCTGCGCCCAGGCCTTCCGCGCGATGCTCGCCGGGCTGCCGTAGGCGACGGAGGCGGCGACGAGAGCAAGGACGACCACGAGCACGAGGCCCCCCGCGCACGCGAGCCGGACACGCCTCGTAACCCGCACGTGTCGCTCCGAGTAGGCCGCCGCGAGCACGAGACCGGCCGAGAGCACGGCGAGAATCACCACGTAGGCGACGAGCCGCCGGCCGTCGCGGGAGGCCTCGGCGAGCGGAGCGCCTGCAGCGGTCAGGGCGTCGGCACGGGAGCCCAGCCAGACCGTGACCACCGCCGCCGGGGCAACGGCCAGGAGCGTCGTCGCGAGCTGCAGGCGCCTCGCGTCGAGGGCGATCATGGCGACGATCCCGAGCCCCAGCGCGATCCAGGCGCCGCGGCTGAACGTGAAGAACAGCGTGGGCGCGAGGATGGCGACGCTCGCTCCCGCCAGAGCCCGAGCCGCGAGCGGCACCGCCCGGGCCGCCAGCCCGCCGGCGAGCAGGATGCCGAGCGCGGCGAGGATCCCGAGCGCGTTCCAGTACCCCAGCGGCTCGGCGAGCCGGTAGCCGCCTTCGAGCGAATCGTAGGCTCCGAAACGCCCGGGAACGAGACGGGTGGCGAGGGCATAGCTCGAGACGGCCGTGATGCCGAGCAGAACGCCGCCGACGAAGACGGGCACCGTCTGCCTGCGAACGACGAGGAGCGCCGCTGCGGCGGCGGCCACGTAGACGACGAGGCGCTGGACCTCGAGGATCGTGCTCGTCTCGCTCCCCGACCAGACGACGGAGAGCGCGGTCCACGCGAGGAGGGCGAGGAGAGCTCCGACGAGGGTCAGGTCGGCCCGCTCGAGCGTGACGCCGCGCGAGACGACGAGCCCCGCCGCGGCCACCCAGAGGAGCGCCAGCGAGCTCCAGCCCCAGGCGGGCGGGAAGTACCCGCCGCCGGCCGCTGCGAGAGCGCCGACCGTGCCCCCGCCAAGAGCGAACGGGACGACCTTCTCCGGGATCGTCGCGCCGTCCACCCGCATCCGGTCTCGCCAGCCGGTCGGCTTGTCCTCGGAGGCGGCGAAGTCTGACATCGAGGTCGGGTCGCGCCGGTCCGGGCCAGTCTAGCCGGGCGGGTGACGCGGGGCCCCGGGTCGCCGCCCCTCGCCTGCGAGCGCGAGATCGCCCCGTGTCCCCCGGAGGCGTTCCCGCCGTGCGGGCCGGATCTCATCCGGCCCGCTCTCAGGGGAGCCGGTTGAACCAGACGAGCGAGAGCCCGCCGGCGGCGAGGACGAGCAGCGCTCCGAGGCCCGCGAAGATCCAGGCGACCTCCACCTGCTCGGTCGTGTAGCCGACCTCGCCGGCGACCTGCTCGTACACGCGCTCGAGCTCGCCCTGACTCGGGGCGTCGAAGAACGTCCCGCCGGTCAGCTCGGCGATCCGCGAGAGCGTCTCGCGGTCGGGCGGGACCGGGATCGTCTCGGTGAAGCCCATCTCGTCGGTGATCTCGACCGTCCCCTGATCCGTTCCCAGGGCCACGGTGCTGACGGCGATCCCGCTCGCCTTCGCCTCCCGCGCCGCCTGCTCGGGATCCAGCGTGTCGGGCGAAGGAGCCCCGTCCGAGAGCAGAACGACGACCTGGGTCGCCTGCTCCGCGGTGCCGGGCCGGTCCGCAGCCAGGGTCGTCCCCGCGGCGCCCGTCTGGATCTGCGTGGCGGCGGCGATCGCGTCACCGATCGCCGTGCCACCGTCGGCTTGAAGCGTGCCGAGCGCAGCCCGCACGCTGTCGTGGTCGGTCGTCGGCTGCACGAGCACATGGGCGCCGTCCGAGAAGGTGACGAGCCCGACCGGCAGGTCGTCCGGCACGCTCTCGAGGAACGTCTCAGCGGCCTCCTGCGCGGCCGCGAGCCGGGTCGGCTCGACGTCGGTGGCCTGCATCGAGCCGGAGGTGTCGAGCGCGAGCACGACCGAGGCCTGCTCCGGCTCCTTCCGGGTCAGCTCGGGCCGGGCGACGGCGACGACGAGCGCCGCCAGCGCGACGAGGAACAGCGCAGGCGGCACGTGGCGACGCCAGCGGGGGCTCTCCTCGACGAGGTTCGAGAGCAGGTCGAGGTTCGTGAACCGCACCGCGTACCGGGCCCGCCGCCGCTGGACGAGCAGGTAGGCGGCGAGCGCGGCCGGGACGAGCAGCAGGCCGGCGAGCGCGGCAGCCCAGACGAAGCTCATCGCCGTCCTCCCGGCCGGCGCAGGTGCCCTGCGAGCTCACGAAGCCAGTCGCCCTCGGTCGCGAGGACGAGGTGCTCGGCGCCCGTGGCCCGAATCGTGTCGGCGACCGACGCCCGCTCGGCGGCCGCGCGCTCGGCGAAGCGACGGCGCAGCTTCTCGCTCGACGTGTCGACGCGGAGCTGCCGCCCGGTCTCGGGATCGACGAGCCAGAGATCGCCGACATCGACGAGCTCCTGCTCGCGCCGGTCGCGGACCTCGACGCAGGCGGTGTGGCAGCGGGCGGCGACCTGGGCCAGGCTCGCCTCGAACCCATCCTGGCCGCGGAAGTCGGAGACGACGAACACGGCCGAGCCCCGGCGCGCGATTCGCGCCGTCCGCCCGAGCGCCTCTGCAAGCGTTGTGCAGTGCCCGCCCTGCCCGCGCTCGCGACGGAGCGTGAGCAGGACCGAGAGCAGCCCGGAGCGACCCTGGCGAGGCGGCGTCGCCTCGATCTCGCCGTTGCCCCAGGTGACGATACCGAGGCGGCTGCTGCGCCGGGCGGCGAGCTGCCCGATCGCGAGCACGACACCCTCGGCAACGTCGGTCTTGCGCCGGTCGGCCGTCCCGAAGCTCATCGACGGGGACACGTCGAGGACGAGCCAGGTCGTCAGCGCCCGCTCGGCGACGTCCACCCGGACGTGCGGCTCACCCGTCCGGGCCGTGACGTTCCAGTCGATCCGGCGGACATCGTCGCCCGGAACGTAGAGGCGGATCTGCGCGAGCTCGGATCCGAGCCCGAGCGCCGTCGAGCGATGCTCGCCCGGGAGGACGCTCTCGACGCGACGGCGAATCGTGAGCTCGAGGGCACGAAGCAGCGCCCCGGACATCGGCCCCGGGCCCGGCGCCGCGGGCGTCCGCTCGCGCGTGAGAGCGAGCAGCCCGCTCAAGCGACGGCCTCCCGCGCCAGCTCGATCCGCGGAGCCGGAACGGCCGCGACGACCTGGTCGAGAATCGCCTCGGCGGTGACCTCCTCGGCGAGCGCGCGGTAGCTGAGCACGAGCCGGTGGCGAAGCACGTCCTTCGCGAGCTCCTGGACGTCCTGCGGGAGCACGTAGCGGCGGCCACGGAGCAACGCGAGCGCCTGGGCGCCGCGAACGAGGCCGATCGAGCCGCGCGGGCTCGCGCCGAAGTCGAGGTGGCCGGCGAGGTGGCCGAGACCGTGCGCTGCGGGCTCGCGGGTCGCCAGCACGAGGCTGACGGCGTAGCTCGTCACGGCCGGGTCGACGTAGACGGAGGCCGTCCGGCGCTGCAACTCGCGCAGCTCTTCGAGCGAGACGACCTGCTCGACCTCGGCCAGACCGACGAGCGATCGCTGGACGACGGTGAGCTCGTCCTGGAAGCCCGGGTAGTCGACGAGGACCTTCATGTGGAACCGGTCGATCTGAGCCTCCGGGAGCGGGTACACGCCCTCGGACTCGATCGGGTTCTGGGTCGCCAGCACGAGGAACGGCTCGGGCACCGGATACGTCTTGCCGCCGATCGTCACCTGGTGCTCCTGCATCACCTCGAGCAGTGCCGACTGCACCTTCGCGGGCGCGCGGTTGATCTCGTCGGCGAGCAGGAAGTTGCAGAAGACCGGCCCGAGCTCCGTCTCGAACTCACCCGCGCCGGGTCGGTACACGCGGGTGCCGACGAGGTCGGAGGGGACGAGGTCGGGCGTGAACTGGATGCGGTGGAACGTGCCGCCGAACACCTCGGCGAGCGTCTTGATCGTCAGCGTCTTCGCGAGGCCCGGCACGCCCTCGAGCAGCACGTGCCCGCCGGCGAGCAACGCGACGAGCGCGCGCTCGAGCATCGCCTCCTGGCCGACGATCACGCGCTTCAGCTCGAACAGCGCACGCTCGAAGATCGCGGTCGGCTCCTGCACGGGCACGAGCTCGATCGTCTGCTCCGGGTGTGGGTCGCTCAAATGGATCTCCTCCTCGTCCTGCCGTTGGCCGTGCGGGGAGTGAAGCAGGGTCGGGTTGGAGCGCCGTTGATCCGCGTTCAGGCGTCGTTAGGCATGATTCAGCGCGCGTTAAGGCGGACTCGAGGCCGGCCGGCGCGCGGAGACCATGGACGCACGGCAGCTCTGGGACACAGCCGGCTCGATCGCCACCCGCGCCGTCAGGACGGGCATGCCGATCGTCGGCTGGCTTCCCCGCTACGACCGGCGGCTGCTCGTTCCCGACTCAACCGGCGCGCTCGCGGTCTGGGCGCTGCTCGTCCCCCAGTCACTCGCCTACGCGTCGCTCGCCGGGGTCCCGCCGCAGGCCGGCCTCTACGCGGCGCTGGCCGCGCTGCTCCTCTACGCGATCTTCGGCTCCTGCCGGGGCCTGAACGTGGGGCCGAGCTCGGCGATCGCGGCCCTCTCGGCCGCGACGATCGCGCCGCTCGCAGGCGGCGACATGGGCACGTTCGTGGCCCTCTCGGCGGCCGCCGCGCTCCTCACCGGGGGCGTGCTCGTCATCGCCGGCCTCGCGCGGCTGGGATTCGTCGCCGAGTTCTTCGCAAAGCCCGTCCTGTCCGGCTTCGTGACGGGCCTTGCGCTCACGATCATGAGCTCACAGGCGCCCAAGATCTTCGGTGTCCAGATCGAGGACGGGAACTTCTTCCAGGACGTCTGGCGGCTCGTCTCAGCCCTCGACGGCACGAGCCTCGCGACCCTCGCGGTCGGTGCCGGGACGATCGCCGTCATCGTCGTGCTGTCGCGCTTCCTCCCGAAGCTCCCGTCCGGGCTCATCGCCGTCGTGCTCGCCCTCGTGGTCTCATCGGCCCTCGATCTCGAGGGTCGCGGCGTGTCGGTCGTGGGCGACATCCCGCGCGGCCTTCCCGCCTTCGGCTTCCCCGACGTCGGCCTCGGAGCGATCATCGACCTCCTGCCCGGCGTCGCCGGGATCGCGTTGCTCGCGTTCGCCGAGTCGATCGCCGGTGCGCGAGCGCTCGCGACACGTCAGGGCTACGAGGTCGACCCCAACCAGGAGCTGATCGGGCTCGGAGCGGCCAATGCCGGTGCCGGCCTCTCCCAGGGGTTCCCGGTCGACGCCAGCCTCTCCCGGTCGGCCGTCGCCGAGCGGGCGGGCGTGAAGACCCAGATGTCGGGTCTCGTCACCGCAGGCCTGATCGTCGTGACGCTGTTCGCGCTCGCACCGCTCTTCCACGACCTGCCCGACGCCGCTCTCGCCGGGCTCATCCTCACCGCGGTGGCCGGGCTCGTCGACCTGCGCGGGCTGCGCCGCCTCCTCCGGCTCGACTGGCGCGACTTCGGCCTCGCCCTGCTCTCGCTCACGGGGGTGCTCCTGTTCGGGATCCTGGAGGGCCTGCTCGTCGCCGTCACCGCCTCGCTCGTCGCGCTCGTCTGGCGTGCCTACCGCCCCGCGAGCGCCGTCGTCGGACGCGTTCCCGGCGACGGCGAGGCCGACGAGACCTACCAGTTCCGCAACGTCGAGACCCACCCGACCGCCGAGACCTTCCCGGGCCTCGTCATCTTCCGCTTCGACAACGAGCTGTTCTTCGCGAACGCCAACGGCTTCCGCGCCGAGATCCGCCACCTCGTTCAGGGAGCCGACCCCCCGGTTCGCGAGGTGCTCGTCGACGCGGCCGCGATCTCGCACGCGGATACGACCGCGACCGACATGCTGCACGAGCTGATCGGCGAGTTGCGCCACCATGGCGTCGCGCTCGCGATCGGCCGCGCCAAGGCGCCGCTCCGCGAGATTCTCGAGCGCTCGGGCGTGACCGAGGAGCTCGGCCGTGAGAACCTCCACGACAGCGTGCGGTCGGGTGTCGCCGATTACCTGCGCCGGCATCCGGAGGCCCGGCCCGTCCCGGCCGGCCGGAAGGTCGAGTAGGTTTCCGGCCTTGAGCAGGGATCACCCCTCCTTCGGCGCGTACGGCCAGCGGCCGCGCTGGTCGGCCGGACGGCCCGTGTTCGGGCTCGGGCGGATCCTCGTCATGTGGCTGACCTCCGCGCTCGCGCTGCTCCTCGCGGCCTGGATCGTGCCCGGGGTCGAGATCGGATCGTTCTGGGCGGCGCTCGCCGTGGCCGTGGCGGTCGCGGTCCTGAACGCCGTCCTGCCACCCATCATCGCCGCGATCCGACTGCCACTAACGCTCGTCGTCGACTTCGTTCTCATCCTGCTCCTCGATGCGGCGATGCTCCTCCTCGCCGAGAAGATCGCCCCGGACGACATCCGGGTGGACGGATTCGGAGCCGCGCTGCTCGCCGCGGTCGTCGTCGCCGCGATCGGCGTCGTGATCGAGGTGGTGATCGGCGCGAACGACGACGACACCTACGACCTGCGGATCGCCACGAGGCTCGCCAAGCGTTCGGGCGAGCGCGTCGAGACCGACGCCCCCGGGATCATCTTCCTCGAGATCGACGGCCTCGGGCTTCCGATCCTCCGCCGCGCGGTCAGGGACGGGAACGTCCCGAACATGGCCCGGTGGCTCGAGGAGGGAACGCACCGGCTCACCGAGTGGGAGACCGACCTCTCGTCGCAGACCGGGGCGAGCCAGGCCGGGATCCTGCTCGGCTCGAACGACGACATCCCCGCCTTCCGCTGGGTCGTCAAGGAGAGTGCCAAGCTCGTCGCGTGCTCGGCCCCGGCCGACTGCGCCGAGATCGAGCGTCGCTGCTCGGTCGGGCCGGGGCTGCTCTCGAACGGCGGCGCGAGCCGGGGGAACCTCCTGTCCGGCGGCGCCGACCACCTGTTCCTGACCGCGAGCCGGTTCGAGGCCGAGACGAAGGCGAACCCGGGCTACCGGGCCTTCTTCGCGAACGGCCACAACGTCACGCGCACGTTCGTGCTCGTGATCTGGGAGGTGGTGCTCGAGCTCACCGCGGCCGCCCGCCAGCGGCGCCGCGACGTCAAGCCACGTGGCCATCGAGGCGGGATCTACCCGCTCATGCGCGCCGGCCTCTGCGTGATGCTGCGCGACCTGATCGTCTACGGCGTCCTCACCGACATGATGAAGGGCCGCCCGGCCGTCTACTCGACGTTCTCGAGCTACGACGAGGTCGCCCACCACTCCGGGCTCGAGCGCCCCGACACGCTCGAGGCGCTGCGCAAGCTCGACCAGCAGTTCGGGCGGATCGACCGGGCAAGGCGCTACGCCCCGCGGCCCTACGCGATCGTCGTCCTCTCCGATCACGGGCAGACGCAGGGAGCGACCTTCAAGCAGCGTAACGGCTACACGCTCGAGGATCTCGTTCAGCGCTCGCTGGAGAGCGGCAAGGTGGGCGGTGCGGAGGGCGGCGACGAGACGGACTCGCTGATGGGCCATGCGCTCGCCGAGGCCACGGGACACCAGGCCGAGCAGACGAAGAAGAAGAAGGCCAAGAACGACGTGAGCGACCGCGACGTCGTCGTGCTCGGCTCCGGGAACCTCGGGCTCGTCTTCCTCATGGAGGAGAAGCGCCGGCTCACCCTCGAGGAGATCGAGGCACGCCACCCGCGGCTGCTCCCGGCGCTGCGCGAGCACGAGCACATCGGGTGGCTGCTCGTCAGGTCGCAGGAGCACGGGGCGGTCGCCCTCGGTGCCCACGGGACGAACTACCTCGCGGAAGGCCGCGTGGAGGGCGAGGATCCCCTCGCCCCCTTCTCGCCGACCGCCGCGCGGCACCTGCTGCGCACGGACGGCTTCTCGAACGTCGGCGACATCATGGTGGGCAGCTTCTACGAGCACGACACCGAGGAAGGCTGCGCCTTCGAGGAGCTGATCTCCTTCCACGGCGGGCTGGGCGGCCCCCAGACCCAGCCGTTCGTGCTCTCGCCGGTCGACCTGCCGCTGCCCGAGGCGAAGCTCATCGGGGCCGCGCACGTCCACGAGGTGTTGCTCGGCTGGCGCGCCCACCTCACCGGCGAGAGCTTCGGCGCGACCGCAACGCCGGTCGAGGGGTAGCCCGGCCGCACCCCGCCGCCGACGTCAGGCCATCGAGTCGAGGATCCCGCGGATGTCGTCGATCGTCGTGCGCGGGTTGACGATCGCGATCCGGGTGATCGTCTCGCCGCGGTGGCGAGTCGGCAGCACGAACGCGTAGCCGTCGGCGAGCAGCCTGTCCGACCAGCGCTCGTAGTCGGCCGCAGCCCAGCCCTTCCGGCGAAACGCGATCACCGAGAGCATCGGGTCGTGGACGCGCTCGAGGTACGGCCGGGCGTCGAGCTCGGCCACGGCGGCGCGCGCCACCTCGAGCGTTCGCTCGATCGCCGCCGAGTACGCGCTCGTTCCGTGCGCAGCGAGCGAGAACCAGAACGGGAGCCCACGCGCACGCCGTGTCAGGTGGACGGCGTAGTCGGACGGGTTCCACTCGTCGCGGGTCGTGATCGCCTCGAGGTAGCCGGCATGCTGGGTGTGCGCGCGGCGGGCGATCTCGGGGTCTCGGTAGATGAGCGCCGCGCAGTCGTACGGAGCGAACAGCCACTTGTGCGGGTCGACGACGAACGAGTCGGCCTGCTCGATGCCGTCGAAGAGGTGCCGCGCCGATGGCGCCGCGAGCGCCGCTCCGCCGTAGGCGCCGTCGACGTGCAGCCACACCCCGCGGGCCCGGCAGCTCTCCGCGACCCCGGCGAGATCGTCGACGACGCCGAGGTTCGTCGTCCCGGCGCTCGCGACGACGGCAAAGACTGCCCCCTCGTCGTCGATCCCGTCGAGCGTCTCGCGAACGGCCTCGCCCCACATCCTGCCCTGGTCGTCGGAGGCGACGTCGACGACCTCCACGTCCATCACCCGGGCCGCGGTCGCGACCGACGAGTGCGCCTCCACCGATGCGAGCACACGCCAGCGCGCCGGCCGGACGCCGCCGCGCCGCTCGAGCGCCGCCTGCCGCGCCGATACGAGCGCCGCCAGGTTGCCGGCCGTTCCCCCGGACACGAAGCACCCGCCCGCACCGGGCGGGAACCCGACGAGGTCGGCCACCCAGCGCAGCGCCTGGTTCTCCGCGTAGACGGCGCCCGCGCCTTCGAGCCATGTTCCTCCGTAGATCGACGAGGCGGCGACGACGAGGTCGAACAGCATCGCGAGATCGCTCGGCGCGGCGGGGATGAACGAGAGGAAGCGAGGGTTGTCGACCGAGATCGTCGCCGGCGCGAGGATGTCCCTGAAGACCCTGAACGCCTCCTCGGCTCCGAGCCCGCTCGCCGTCACCGTCTGACCCGCGAGCTCCTCGAGCACACGCGGCGAGAGCGGGCGGTCGAGCGGAACGGGGTCGAGCCTCAACCGGTCACGCGCGTAGGCGAGAACCTCCTGCGCGATCCGGTCGTCCTCCGCCGTCCAGCGGTGCACGGGGGTCGATCCTACGCCCGGGCGCCCCGGGCGGCGAGCAGCACGAGCTCCTCGTCGCCGGCGTTCTCGAACACGTGCCGGACGTCGGGAGCGACGTAGACGAAGTCGTCCGGGCCCACCTCGTGGACGTCCTCGCCGAGCCAGACCCGGCCCCTACCCCGGAGCACGTAGTTCGCCTGCTCCCACGGGTGGGAGTGGTCGGCCGACACGCCTCCGGGCGCGATCGCCACCGCCCGGAAGTCGAACCCGCCGGTGCCCTCCGAGAGGTCGAGCAGCGGGAGGCCCGTGACACCGCGCGCGCCGTCCACAGCGATCGGCTCGGCTCCCCGGGCTCCGAGGTGAACGATCCTGCTGCTCGGCGCGGCCGCCACGGCGCGAAACTACCAGACGTCAGTACCGGCGGGCGCGGCCCGGGGCGGCGATAGAGTCGGCGACGTGCCGACGATTGCCGTCGCCGACCTCCGGACCTTCGCCGAGCGGGTGGTGGGCGCGGTGGGGCTCGCGCCGAAGCACGCCCGGACGGTTGCCACCGGGATTGCGGAGGCGAACCTGCGCGGTGTCGACAGCCACGGCGCCGTACGGCTCCCGCAGTACGCCGCGTCGATCCGGACGGGCGAGATCAACCCGGACCCCAGGGTCTCGGTGATCGCACGGCTCGGCGCCACCGCCCTCGTCGACGCCGACGGCGGCTACGGGTACGCGCCCTCCCTGCTCGCCATGGACACGGCGGTCGAGCTCGCCCGGGAGCACGGAATCGCGCTCGCCGGCGTCCAGAACAGCCACCACTTCGGGATGGGCGCCCTCTACGTGATCCGTGCCGCCGAGCAGGGGATGATCGGCTGGGTCACGACGACGTCGGCGCCGGTGATCGCCCCGGCAGGCGGCACGCTCCCGCTGCTCGGGAACAACCCGATCGCCTGCGGGATCCCCCGCCGTGCTCCGGAGCCGCCGATCGTGCTCGACATGGCGCTCTCCCAGGTCGCCTACGGCCGGATCCGGCTCGCCGCGGCCGAAGGACGACCGATCCCGTCCGGCTGGGCATTCGACGGACAGGGGCGCCCGACCACGGATGCCGCCGCCGCGCTCGCGGCGGGCTCGCTCGCCCCGATCGGCGGTTACAAGGGCTCGGGCCTCTCGCTCGTCGGCGAGATCCTCGCGGGGGTGCTCACGGGCTCGCCCTTCGGCTCGGACGCCGACGCCCACGCCCGGCGCGAGGGCGGCGTCGGGCACTTCCTCGTCGCGATCGACCCGGCGGTGTTCGTGTCCCGAGAGCAGTTCGAGAAGGACGTCGAGCGCCTCGTCGCCGAGGTCCGCGGGACGCCGCCCGCCGACGGGGTCGAACGGATTCTCCTCCCCGGCGAGCGCGAGCGCGAGACGCGCGCCCGGCGCCTCGCCGACGGGATCCCGATCTCGGACGAGCTCGCCGGAGCGCTCGAGCAGCTCGCCGCCGACCTCGGCGTCGACCCACCCCGCTGGACCGACCGGTAGCGCCGTGCGGCGACTCACCGCGGCCGACGCGATGCTGCTCGCGTGCGTGCTCGCGTGGAGCCTCAACTTCACGGTCACGGAGTACGCCCTCGAGCACGGGTTCTCCCCGCTCTCGTACGCCGCCCCGAGGTTCACGATCGCCACCATCGTGTTCCTCGCGATCGGCGCGCGCCGGCAGACGCGGCTGTTCGCGATCCCGCGCCGCGACCTGGGACGGATCGCCCTGTGGGGGATGCTCGCAGTCTCGACGAACCAGATCGGCTTCGCGTGGTCGTTCGACTTCGCCAGCACGACGGCGATCGCGCTCCTGTTCGGAACGCTGCCGATCTTCGCCGGGATCTTCTCGCAGCTGCTCGGGATCGAACGGCTGGGATCCTGGCGCTGGGTCGCCGCCGCGGTCTCGTTCGGCGGTGTCGCGCTCGTCGCGCTCGGTGCGTCGGGCGAGGTGTCGACGGGACCCGGGGGCATCCTGCTCGCGCTGTACGCGCCCGCGACCTTCGCGCTCTACTCCATCGCCCTCGCTCCGTACGTCCGGGAGCACGGCACCTACCGCGTGAACGCGGTGCTCTCGCTCGCCTGCCTTCCCGTCCTGCTCGCCGCCGCCGCGCCCGAGCTCGCCCGGACCGACTGGGGCGCCGTCGAGCCGCTGTCCTTTGCCTGCCTTCTGTACAGCGCGGTCGTCGCCTATGCGTTCACGAACCTGGTCTGGTTCCTCGCCGTGAGCCGGGTCGGAGCGGCGCGGGCGGCCGTCTATGCGAACCTCCAGCCGTTCTTCGGCGCGATCTTCGCCGTGCTCCTGCTCTCGGAGCCGATGGCGCCGCTCCAGTGGGTCGGCGGCGTCGCGATCGCAGGCGGGATCGTGATCTCCCGCCTCCGTCCGCGCGCGAGGAGCGACGAGATCGAGGTCGAAGCCGCTCCCCACGAATGACCGCTGCGCGAGGACGACGCGGGAATGAGCGGTAGGTCGGTGCCGGCAACCTGGCTCGTGCTCGGCGCCGTCGCCTCGATGCAGTTCGGGGCCGCGCTGGGTGCGACGCTCTTCGACGAGATCGGGCCGATCGGGGCCTCCTTCGTGCGGGTCGCGCTCGCCGCCGCCGTCCTCGGGCTCGTGTCGCGCCCCACCTTCCGCGGGCGCACGCGACGCGAGCTCGTGACCGCCGTCGTGTTCGGGCTCGTCCTCACCGGCATGAACGTGTGCTTCTACCTGGCGCTCGACCGGATCCCGCAGGGAATCGCCGTCACGCTCGAGATGACCGGACCGCTCGTGCTCGCGCTCGCCCTCTCCCGCCGCGCGCTCGACGCCTGCTGGGTCGCGGTCGCGGCGGCCGGAATCGCGCTCCTCTCCGGCGGGGACTGGGGCAGCCTCGACTCCGCGGGAGTCGCCTTCGCGCTCGCCGCCGCGACCCTCTGGGCGCTCTACATCCTGCTCGCCGCACGGGTCGGCAGGTCGTTCCCGGGCCTGGGCGGGCTGGCGCTCGGGATGGCCGTCGGCGCGGTCGCGGTCGCGCCGTTCGGGATCGTCGAGGCGGGCTCGGCGCTCCTCGACGGCCGGGTGCTCGCGATCGGGCTCGCGGTCGCCCTGCTCTCGTCCGTGATCCCGTACTCGCTCGAGCTCCAGGCGCTGCGCTCGCTGGCCGCCCGGGTGTTCGGCGTGCTGATGAGCCTCGAGCCGGCCGCCGCCGCTCTCGCCGGATTCCTCGTGCTCGACCAGCGGCTCTCCGCCCTGCAGGCCCTCGCGATCGTCCTCGTGATCGTCGCCAGCGCCGGGATCGCGATCACCGCCCGGCGCAGGCTCAGTTGAGGCGGGCGCGAAGGCTGCGCAGCTCGATCTCGAAGGCCGCCTGCGTCCGCCCGTCGAGCGGCAGCGCGAGCCGCAGCTCGGCGGCCGTGATCGCCCTCGCGACGTCGGCGCGGCGGGTGTAGGAGCCGACGAGGTTGCTCAGGATCCGCAGGGCCGTCTCCCTGGCGCCCCAGGGCCGGATCGCCTCCGGCTCGACGTCTGGCACGACGAGCCTTCCGCCCGAGAACGGGTCGAGGAGAAGCGTCGTCTCGCCCGCGAAGATCCCGGCGAGGAAGTGCCCCGGCAGGCCGACCCCCGAGACGGCGACCCCGGCCCGGCGCGCCGCCTCCACGTACACCGTCGTGAGCAGGATCGGAAGTCCCCGGCGCCGCTCGAGGACGAGATCGAGCATCGAGTTGGCCGGATCGTCGTACTCGGACTGGTCGCCGGCGAACCCCTCGACCTCCGCCAGGAGCGTTCGCAGCGAATGGGCCTGGTCGAGCGGCGACCCGAGCGGTAGCTCCCCGAGGGCCGCCCCGAGCCGGTCGAGCTCGGCGAGCGCACCGGCCGCGTCGACCTCCCGGAGCTCCGCGACGAGCGCCAGCGCCAGGGCGTCGAGCGGGGCGTCGTCCGCGCGTGCGAGGGTCCGGAAGTCCGGCGGCACCCGACCATTGTGCGCTGTCCCGGCGCGGTTCGGGGCCGCCCAGGTGCTACCCTCCCGCGCATGAACCTCGGCCCCATGGAGATCGGGATCATCGTTCTCGTCGTGCTGCTCCTCTTCGGCGCCAAGGCAGTGCCGAAGATCGGCCGCAGCGCGGGGCGCCAGATGCGCGAGTTCAAGGAGTCCGTCGGCGACATGCCGAAGGAGTTCAAGGAGGCGGTCGAGGCGCCCGCCGAGGTCATGGGAGCGGTCAAGAACCCGAAGAAGGCGGTCAAGGACGCCCTGAACCCCTTCACGGTCGAGGACGAGCAGGAGCTTCGCGACGCGCTCAGCGACGACGAGGTGCGCGAGGCGCTCGCCCGTCGCTCCGAGGGAGCCACCGCGGCCGCTGCGGTCGCCGAGACGGTGCCCGCCGCCTCGGTCGAGGTCGCCGACGCGACCGTCGCGCCTGCCGGCGACCAGAAGGTCGTCGAGGCGGAGACCGCCCGCCCCGTCGACAGCTAGCCGCTTCGGTAGCCGATCCTGGCCCGCGCCATGCGTAAGCCGGGCCGGCTTCCCCCCACACGGGTCGTATCGCTCGCCGTCTTCGCGGCGGCTCTCGACAGCTACCTCGTGCCGCCGATGCTGCTCGCGATCGCAGCGGACTTCGATCGGTCGCTCAGCGGTGTCGCCGCCGTCGCGGCCCTGTACTCGTTCGCCTACGGGCTCATGCAGCTCGGCTGGGGGCTCGTCAGCAACCGGCTCGGACGGCTCGGAGCGGTCCGCGTCGGGCTCGCGATCGGAGCCGTCGCCACCTTCACGGCCGCCTTCGCCGGGGATCTGACGCTGCTGCTCGTCCTGCGCGCGATCGCCGGCGCGGCGTTCGCAGCGGTCGCGCCCTCGACGATCACGTTCATCGGCGACCACGTCGAGCCCTCTCGGCGAGCCGCAACCCTCTCCGACCTCGTCGCCGTGTACTCGGCGGGGGTCGCGGCCGGGATCCTCTGCGGCGGGCTGGCGAGCGACCTCGCGACCTGGCGCGTCGGCTTCCTCGCATCGGCGGCAATGGCCGCCCTCGCGCTCGCGACCCAGCTGCGCTACGCACGCGACCCCGTACGCGAGCGCCAGTCGCCGCGTGCGTACGCCGCCAGCATCTCCCGCTGCCTCCGGTCGACCTGGCCCCGGGCGGTGGCCCTGCTCGCGCTCGTCGAGGGCGCCGCGCTGATCGGGTTCCTCACCTTCTTTCCGGCCGCGCTCGAGGACTCGGGTGTGAGCCGTCGCCTCGCCGGTCTCGTCGTCGCGCTGTACGGCGTCGCGATCGCGCTGGGCAGCCGTCCGATCCGCAGGCTCGTGACCGGCTGGCCGGCCGGGCGGATCATGGCGCTCGGCCTGCTGCTCGGAGCACTCTCGCTCGCGGTTGCCGCCGTCTCGCAGACGCCCGTGGCGATCGGCTGCGCCGCCGTCCTGCTCGCCGCCGGCTTCGCGCTCGCACACCCCCTGCTCCAGGCCTGGGCCACCGAGGTGAGCACGAGGGACCGGGCGACGACGGTCGCCCTGTTCGCGACGGGCCTATTCGTCGGGACCGCGATCACGACCCAGGTGGCCGCGCCGTTCGTCTCACGGTTCGGCTTCGGCTGGACGTTCGCGTTCGGCGGCGTGCTCGCCGCCGGGCTCGCCCTGACCGTCGCGGCGACGCGGGCGCGCTACGAGCGCGCCGCGGCATAGATGGCCAGCCGCTCAGGAGCAGGCGCCCCGGAGGTCGACGAGCCCGGTCGACTCGTCGGGCTGCGGGGAGCGCAGCGCCCCGCGAACGGCGGCCCGGATCTGCGGCGGGTCGGCCCACGGGCTGTAGGTCGGCGGGACGAAGCTGACCGCGACCATGTGCTTCGTCTCGACGGACGTGAGCAGCTCGAGCAGGTCGGGAAGCTGCTTCACGGGGATGTCCGTCTGCACGTAGCGCTTCATCGTCGTCGCGAGCTTCGGGAACGCGCGGAGCAGCTTCGGGAGGCTCGCCTGGGACGCCAGCGCGGCGATCGTGCATCGCTGGCGCTGCATCCGGTCGTAGTCGCTCGTCGCCCACCGCGTTCGCACGTACGCGAGGGCCGTGCGCCCGTCGAGGTGGTGACGACCCGGGGCGAGGTCGAGCACGATCCAGTCCTCGCCCTCGTTCGGCGGTGACACGCCCGCGTCGTACACGTAGCGCGGCACGTTCACGGTGACTCCGCCGAGCGCGTCGACCACCTCGACGAACCCTCGCAGATCCACCATCGCGTAGTAGTCGATCCGGAGCCCGAGCAGGTTGCCGAGCGTCGCCTTGAGCGCTGTCGGGCCGGGCTCACGGGCACCCGGAAACAGCTCCGGCCGGCCCTCCGCGTACTGCCAGAGCGCGTTCAGGATGTCCGGGAACGTCTCGAGGTCGGTGTGCGCGGACGGTGGGAACGGCACGCCCTGGAGGTTGCGCGGCACGCTGAAGACGGCCGTCCGCCTCGTCTTCGTCTGGATGCTGACGACGATCATCGTGTCGGTGCGAAGCCCCCACCGGCCGGGTCCCGCGTCGGCTCCGACGAGCAGCAGGTTCAGCCGGCCGCGAGCTTGCCAGAACGGCGGGGGCTCCTCGGGCTCGGGCTCTCGGACGACGATCGTTCCGCCCGGGTCAGCTCCGCCGGGGACCGGGCCCCCTGCCGAGCCGATGATCCCGGTCGGCACGACGATCCGCGGCTCGACCGGAGGCTCGGCCGCAGCCGCGACGATCGGCTCCTCGTCGGCGAACACGGAGGTCAGCAGGTCGTAGTCCCGGTAGGTGTAGTAGCCGGCCACGACGTGTGGCACGGCCACGAGGGAGACGAGGACGGCCACGAGAACGGCGCGGCCTGCGGCCCTGCCTGCGGGGGCGGAGACGAAGGAACGGCGGCGACGCGCGAGGCGGTAGGCATCGACGACGCAGTGCGTCCTCCAGAGGAACACGACGAGGTTGACGCCGAGGAGCGCGAGCAGCGCCTCCGGCGAGAGCAGCAGCGACAGCACGGTCGCGCTGTCGCGGTAGACGGTGAGGCCCGCAGCCGCGAGCACGACCGTGACGACGAGCATCGTCGCACCTCGCCGCCACGCTCCCGCGTAGAGCTGGCCGGACCCCGGGAGGAGCAGCGAGAGCATCCCCGCCAGGAACGCACTGGGAGCCCGGCGCGGCCGGGGAGCATCGTACGGACGGGTGGCGGGTCTCGTGGCCATCACGGCCCCCAGGGCTCGTGCGCTCGCCTACAGGATGCCACGGGGCGCCAGAACCTTCGCGACGCGGTGCCTGGCACGGTGCCCTCGGGCTCGCCCTCAGCGGCCCGGCTCGGCCACCCAGTTCAGCCCGCGAACCGCGAGCGGGAGCCGGTAGACGGGCTCGTCGGAGTCCCGGGAGTAGATCGCGATCTCCTCGTCGCCGGCGACCGCGAGCCAGGCGCCGTCCGGAGACCAGGCGAAGCCCCCGTTGGCGACGACGTCGAGCGTCGATCGCCGCAGCCGGAGGTCGACGAACGTCACCGGCCCGCCCACGCGGTCGGGCCGAGGCCCGATCGCGAACACGCTGCCGTCCGGGCTGAAACGGAGCAGCTCGCCGATGCCGGCGGCACCGACGACGGGCACGCTGACGGCGAGCGACCCGTTCTCCCAGAGCTCGAGCCTGGTCGTATCGGGAGCGCCGCGAATCGCCGCCGCGACGGCGAGCGTCCCGTCCGGGCTCCTGTCGAACCCGAGCACGTCCGGCTGCCCATCCGGACCTGCCAGGCCGGACAGTATCTCCTGCTCGCCGAGCTCGACGCCCGACTCGCTCCAGATCTCCGTTCCGGTGATCGAGCGCATCAGCAGGGAACCGTCGGCGGCAAAGCGCGGAGAGCAGCCTGGAAGCGGCTCGCGCTTCGACTCGGCCGGCGTCGCGACGACGACCGAGTAGATCTTCCCCTCCCCGCCGCCGCACCAGGCCAGCCGCGAGCCGTCGGGCGACCAGGTCGGGTCCCCAAGCACCTCGCCGAGCCCGTCGAGCGCCTCGGCCTTCGGCCTCACGCGGACGAGCGAGAGGGGCTGCTCGGCGCCGGACAGCGAGACCACTGCGAGCCGGCCGAGCGAGGACGCCCACACCGTGCAATCGGTGTCGAGAGCCGTCGGTACGAAGCGCAGCGTCGCGAACGAGAGCGTCGCGAGCCGGCAGCCCTCGGCTCGATCAGCGAACACGAGCATCCCGGCGAGCGCACCGGGAGAGGGAAGGTCGGGGCCGGCGAGGCGCTCCTGGGTCACTCCGTCCTCGCCGGACACACCCGCCGGTGGATCAGCGGAGCTTGCTCCGCGACCGCCGCGGACGGCATCGACGGTCGCGGCGATTCCGATCGCGGCGACTGCGAGCACGACGAGCCCGGTCAGCAACGTCCCGCGGCGCACCCCGGTAGTGTGCCGCGGGGCGCTACCGCGGCGAAGATCCGGTCGACCGGCTACCCGGTCGCACGGCCGCGACACGCCGGGCGAACGTGCTCAGCAGGAGGTGGCGGTCTCGACGTCGCAGGTGTCGACGCCGGGCCCGCCGATCGCCCGGTCGTTGCCCAGCTCACCACGTGCAGTGTCGTTCCCCTTGCCCCCGAGCAGCAGGTCGTCGCCGTCGCCGCCGAGGAGGACGTCGTTCCCGGCGAGCCCGGACAGCGTGTCGTTACCGGCCAGGCCGCAGATCACGTCGGGCCCCGCCGTGCCCCGGATCACGTCGTCGAGGACCGTGCCCCGGATCGTGCAGCCGAGCGGATCCGCGACGCCGCCGAGCGTCCGCTGGGCCGGGGGAGCGGGCTGCCAGTCCGGCTGGAGCTCCATGGCGACGGCGTCCGACAGGCGCGTGACCCCGCTGCCGTCGGCGCGTGCGACGTAGAGGCGCGAGGCGCCGGAGCGCTGTGAGGAGAACACGATCCAGAGCCCGTCGGGCGAGACGGCCGGATCGCGATCGGCCGTGCTGTCCGTCAGGGCGCGCTCTCCGGAGCCGTCGGGCGCGATCGCGTACAGGTTGCCGACCCCGCCGCCACGCGACCCCGAGCCGCCGTCGCGCTGCGAGCTGAAGACGATCAGCTTTCCGTCGGGCGACCAGCTCGCCCGCTCGTCGTCGCCGATTGAACGCGTGAGCTGCACCTGGCCAGAACCGTTGGGATTCATCAGCCAGAGGTCGTACCCCTGCTGGCCCAGGAACCGCGACCAGGCGATGCGCGTCCCGTCCGGCGAGAACGCCGGATCGTCGTCGAGGCCCCGGTTGAACGTCAGCCGCTTCGACGCCGACCCGTCCGCACCCATCACCCAGATCTCGTCCGCCGACTCGCCGAGATCCGACGCGTGCTTCGTCCGGTTCGAGACGAAGACGATCTGCGAGCCGTCCGGAGACCAGCTGGGATCGGTGTCGTCGCCCGGCACGTTCGTGATCTGCGTCAGGCCGGACCCGTCCGGCGACATCATGTAGATGTCGTAGTCGCCGTCACGGTCGGACGCAAAGGCGATCCGGCTACCGTCCGGCGACCACTGGCCGTCACGGTCGGCGGCCGGGTCGTTCGTCAGGTTCAGGCGGTCGCTGCCGTCGGCAGCGACCGTGTACAGGTCGAACTGCCCGGCCGCGTTCGATTCGAAGAGGATCTTGCCGTTCCCGCCCGAGAACCCACCGGCAGCGGTGGAGGCGAGCACACCGGCGGCTACGGCGATCGCGAGCAGGGTGAGAAGGCGTGTGGTCACGGCAGTCCTGTTCCGGCCGCGGGAACCGTCTCCTGCCGCGACCGTCCGACTGTAGCTGCCGTGCCTGACGGTACGGCGCAGTTCGCCCGGTCAGCGCCCGCCGGACGACGACGCGCGGTCGACGAGCTCCTGGAGCGAGCACGGCGGCTCCGGGTCTCGAAGCGGCAGCGAGCGTCCCGCGGCTCGCAGGACCCGACCGTACGCCGCCGTCACGGTTCGCCCTCCGGCCATCACCTCGCCGGTCGACCGCATCTCCGGGGCGCGGTCGGCCGCCCCCGGAAAGCGATCCTCCGGGAAGATCGCCTCCTTCGCCCAGGCGCGCGTGGGCAGCGCCCGCTCGGGCAGGCCGAGCTCCTCGAGCCGGGCACCGAGCAGCAGCCGGCACGCATGGTGGACGAGCGGGATGCCGGTCGCCTTCGCAATGAACGGCACCGTCCGGGATGCCCGCGGGTTCGCCTCGAGCACGGACAGCTCCCCGCCCAGGAGGGCGAGCTGGAGGTTCATGAGCCCGCGGGCCCCGATCCGGCGGGCGATCGCCGAGGCGAGCGCGGCGATCTCCTCCTCGATCCGCTCCGTCACGGACGGGCCCGGGATCACGCAGGCCGAGTCGCCGGAGTGCACGCCGGCCGGCTCGACGTGCTCGAGGACTCCCGCCACCCAGGCCGACTCGCCGTCACAGAGCACGTCCACGTCGAGCTCGAGCGCGCCCTCGAGATACTCGTCGACGAGCGACGGCTCGTGGATCTCGAGCTCCTCGGGCGAGCGCACGATGCGCATCCGCCGCCCGCCGAGCACGTAGTGCGGCCGCACGAGCACCGGGTAGCCGATCCGGTCGGCGATCTCCAGCGCCTCCTCCTGGGTCTCGGCGACGCCCCAGCGCGGATGCCGGATCGCGACCTCCTCGAGGATCCGCCCGAAGTTTCCCCGATCCTCGGCCGCGTCGATCGCCGGCAAGGGGTCTCCGAGGAGCGGCACGCCGGCCGCGGAGAGCGCGTGGGCGAGCTTGAGCGGCGTCTGGCCGCCGAGTGTCACGACGACGCCGAGCGGCTTCTCGATCGCGCAGACGTCGAGGGCCCGCTCGAGCGTGACCGGCTCGAGGTACAGCCGGTCGGAGGTGTCGTAGTCGGTCGACACCGTCTCCGGGTTCGAGTTCAGGAGCACGGCCTCGTACCCGAGACGCCTGAACGACTGGGCGGCGTGAACGCAGCAGTAGTCGAACTCGATGCCCTGCCCGATCCGGTTCGGTCCCGAGCCGAGCACGACGATCGTCCGGCCGGGCCCGTCGACGGCGCCCGCGTCGTCGCCTGCCTCGAAGGAGAGGTAGTAGTACGGCGTCCGCGCCTCGAACTCGGCGGCACAGGAGTCGACCGCGAGCCGTCCCGGGAGGCCCCGGCGGGCCCGCACGTCCCGCTCCGGGAGCCCGAGGACCCGGGCGATTCGCGAGTCCGGCAGCCCGAACCGCTTCGCGGCGGCGACGTCGCCGGTGGCCGCGAGCGAGCGCTCCGCAGCGCGAATCGACTCGAGCTCGCCGGCGAAGTACGGATGCAGCCCGGGGATCTCCGGGAGGTCGGCGTCGTTCTCGAGCCCCTCGAGCGCCTTCAGCAGCGCCTCCGGGAACGTCCGGCCGAGGCCGAGCGCCTCGCCGACGGCCCGCATCTCGGTGCCGAGCCTCGGCTCGACCCAGGGGAACTTCGCGAAGTCGAAGCGCGGCGCCTTGACGGCGACGTAGTCGAGGGCGGGCTCGAACGCGGCAGACGACTTCCCCGTGATGTCGTTCGGCAGCTCGTCGAGCGTGTACCCGACGGCGAGCAGCGCCGCGAGCTTCGCGATCGGGAACCCCGTCGCCTTCGAGGCGAGCGCAGAGGAGCGCGAGACGCGCGGGTTCATCTCGATCACGACGAGCTCGCGCGTGCCCGGCTCGTAGGCGAACTGGACGTTCGCGCCCCCCGTCGCGACCCCCACCGTCCGCGCGCAGACGAACGCGGCATCGCGCAGGCGCTGGTACTCGGGGTCGGGCAGCGTCTGCTGCGGGGCGACCGTCCACGAGTCCCCGGTGTGGATCCCCATCGGATCGAGGTTCTCGATCGAGCAGATCACGACGCAGTTCCCGGCCCGGTCGGCCATCACCTCGAGCTCGAGCTCCTGCCAGCCCTCGACCGAGCGCTCGACGAGGACCTCGGAGATGGGACTCGCCTGGAGGCCGATCTCGACCTGGCGTCGAAGCTCGGCTTCCGTCCTGGCGAGCCCGCCGCCCGTACCGCCGAGCGTGAACGCGGGCCGGACGACCGCCGGCGCGAAGCCGGGGGGCAGCTCCGCGAGCGAATGCACGATCACGCTCTCCGGAACACCGAGCCCTGCCTCCTGCATGGCCGCGCGGAACACCGCCCGGTCCTCGGCCCGCTCGATCGCCTCGAGGTTCGCCCCGATCAGCTCCACCCCGTGCTCGTCGAGCACGCCGCCCTTCCCGAGCTCCATCGCGAGGTTGAGCGCCGTCTGACCGCCGAGGGTCGGCAGCAGAGCATCGGGCCGCTCCTTCGCGATCACTGCCGCGACCGCCTCCGCGTCGAGCGGCTCGAGGTACGTGGCGTCCGCCCACTCCGGATCGGTCATGATCGTCGCCGGGTTCGAGTTCACGAGCACGACGCGGTAGCCCTCGGCCCGCAGCACGCGGCACGCCTGCGAGCCCGAGTAGTCGAACTCGCACGCCTGCCCGATCCGGATCGGGCCCGAGCCGATGATCAGGACTGTCCCGAGGTCCGTCCGCTTCGGCATCAGCCGCGCGTTCCAGCTGCCGTCGTGATCCGGTCGAAGAAGGGAATCGCGTCCAGGGGCCCCGGAGCCGCCTCGGGGTGAAACTGGAGCGAGAAGAACCCGTCGCCCTCGAGCCCCTCGACCGTCCCGTCGTTGAGCGAGAGGTGCGAGACCTCGGAGGCGTCGTGGGCCTCGACGGCGAAGCCGTGGTTCTGAACGGTCACGAGCACCCGGTTCGAGTCGCGCACGCGGACGGGGTGGTTCGCTCCCCGGTGGCCGAACGGGAGCTTGAACGTGCGCATCCCGAGCGCGAGCCCGAGCAGCTGGTGCCCGAGGCAGACGCCGAACACGGGAAGTCGACCGAGCAGGCCCTTCACGGTCTCGATGGCATCCACGAGCTGGGCCGGGTCCCCGGGGCCGTTGCCGACGAGAACCGCGCGGGGCCGGAGCTCGAGGATCGCGTCCGCGTCCCAGGTCGGAGGGCAGACGTCGACCTCGAGGCCTCGCTCTGCGAGCCGGTTCACGATCGAACGCTTGCAGCCGAAGTCGAGCACGGCAACCCGCGCCCCGCTGCCGACCGAGTACGGCTCCGCCGTGCCGGCGAGCAGGCCGAGGGGCGGGTGAGCGTGCTCGGGGTCGGCGACCGCCCGGTCGTAGTCGATGTGCGGCTCGGCGAGGGCGCGCCGGAGCAGCTCGCCGGGCTCGGCCTCGCCCAGGGCGCAGCGCATCGCTCCCTCGGAGCGGATGTGGCGGACGAGCGCCCGCGTATCCACGTCGTCGATCGCCACGATCCCCTGCGCGGCGAGCCAGGCTGCAAAGGCGGGTCGGATCCGCCTTGCGACCACGCCCTCGGTCCAGACGCGGCCGGACTCCATGCGCGACTCCTCGACGCCGTAGTTCCCGATCAGCGGGTAGCAGAACGTGAGCACCTGCGCCGCGAAGCTCGGATCCGTGACCGCCTCCTCGTAGCCCGCCATCGAGGTCGTGAAGCACGCCTCGCCGGAGGACACGCCCGCGGCGCCGACCGCCTGGCCGGCGAACACCGTGCCGTCCTCGAGGACGAGATGGGCGGGTCGCATGTCTTGCATACTTTACGAAGAATCTGCATAATACGCAAGATGCACACCGCGGCGGTGATCGGAGCGTCCGGCTACTCCGGCCAGGAGACGATCGACCGCGTGCTCGCCCACCCCGGCCTCGAGCTCACGGCGCTCGGGTCGGACACGTTCGCGGGACGGCCTGCCGGCGCCCTCGACCCCCGGCTCGGCCGGAACGGCGCCTCCGCGCTGCCCGGGTTCGTCCCGACCGAGGAGGCGCTCGCCTCGGGGGCGGACGTCCTCTTCCTCTGCCTCGATCACGACCGGGCGGCCGCGCTCGAGCCTCCCGCACAGGGCGTCGTCGTCGATCTCACCGGCGCCCACCGCCTCCGCGACCCGCAGGCCTACGCGGACTGGT
This sequence comes from Gaiellales bacterium, assembly GCA_046330455.1. Taxonomy (GTDB): domain Bacteria; phylum Actinomycetota; class Thermoleophilia; order Gaiellales; family Gaiellaceae; genus CAVQXR01. The sequence continues at coordinate 149,040 of JAXLSU010000006.1, read as the reverse complement.
ACGGCTGGACGCATCCGCGGCCCGACGGGCTCGCCGACTGGTGCTACGCGGTCCCCGAGCTGGCGCCCCCCACGGGCCGACTCGTCGCCAACCCTGGGTGCTACGCGACCGCCGCGATCCTCGCGCTCGCCCCGATCGCCGATCTCGTCGACCCCGCGTCCGTCGTCGTCGACGGAAAGAGCGGAATCTCGGGCGCCGGGCGCAGCCTCAAGGCGAGCTCCCACGCGGGCTTCGTGCTCGAGAACCTGTCGGCCTACCGGATCGGGAGCCACCAGCACGAGCCGGAGATCGCCCAGCTGCTCGGCTTCCCGATCTGCTTCGTCCCGCACCTCTTGCCGATCCGCCGCGGGCTGATCGCCACCTGCTACGTCCGCGGCGTCTCCGCGGAGACCGCCCGCGAGCGGCTCGAGTCGGCGTATGCGAGCTCGGCTGCGGTCGCGGTACTGTCCGAGGGCGTGACCCCCGAGCTCTCGCGCGTCCAGGGCACGGACGCGGCCGAGGTGGCCGTGTTCGGCGACCGGGCGACCGACCACGCGATCCTCGTCTGCGCGATCGACAACCTCGGCAAGGGCGCGGCCGGGCAGGCGGTCCAGAACGCGAACCTCGCGCTCGGGCTTCCAGAGACCGACGGCCTGCGTCTCGTCGGAGTTCCCGTATGAGCGTCACCGCCGCGAAGGGATTCTCCGCCTCGGGCGTCACGACCGGGATGCGGACGTCCGGGAAGGATCTCGCGATCGTGCGCTCCACCGTGCCCTCGGTCGGCGCGGCGATGTTCACCGCCAACCGCCTGAAGGCCGCTCCGGTCGTCGTCTCGGCCCGCCACCTCGCGCAGGCGAGCCCCCAGGCGGTCGTCGTCAACTCCGGGTCTGCGAACGCCGCCACGGGGGTGCGCGGCGAGCTGGACGCGATCGCGACGGCCGCCGAGGCGGCGCGGCTCATGGACGTCGCCACCGAGCAGGTGCTCGTCATGTCGACAGGCGTGATCGGCGTTCGGCTTCCGCTCGAGAAGCTGCTCGCCGGGCTCCGTGTCGCGGCCGACGGCCTGAGCGAATCCGGAGGCGACGATGCCGCTGTGGCGATCCTGACCACGGACACGGCGCCGAAGCAGGCCGCGGTGACCCGCGACGGGTTCACCGTGGGCGGGATGGCCAAGGGCGCGGGAATGATCCACCCCGTGCTCGCGACGATGCTCGTCGTGCTCACGACGGACTACCCGCTCACGCAGGACGAGGCGAGCGCGTTCCTGCGCCCCGCCGTCGAGGAGAGCTTCAACCGGATCTCGATCGACGGCGACTGCTCGACGAACGACGCGGTCGCGCTGCTCGCGAACGGGACGAGTGGAGTCGTGCGCAGCGCCGCGACGGACGCGTCGTTCGCGGCCGCGCTGCGCGAGGTGTGCGGCGACCTCGCCAAGCAGATCGTGGCCGACGGCGAGGGGGTCACGGTCGTGCTCGAGATCCAGGTCTCGGGCGCCGCGAGCGATGCGGAGGCAACCGCCATCGCCCGCCGGATCGCGACCTCGCCGCTCGTCAAGACCGCGGCCTTCGGACGCGACCCCAACTGGGGGCGCGTGCTCGCCGCAGCCGGCTCGGCTGCCCACAACGGCGGCTTCGCGGCCCTCGACCCGACCCTCGCGAGCCTCTCCTTCAACGGTACGCCCGTCTACGTCGACGGCGCTCCCGTCGAGGCGGCGCCCGACCTCTCCGGCGCCGCTTGCCGCATCGACCTCGAGCTGCGGCTCGGCGAGGGGCGCGCGGCGTACCTCTCATCCGACCTCACCTACGACTACGTCCGGATCAACGCGGAGTACACGACGTGACGTCGTCCGGCCTCGTCGTCCTCAAGCTCGGCGGCGCGATCGCCGCGGATGCCGCGGAGACGATCCTCGCACTCGCGAACGAGCGGGATGTCGTCGTCGTCCACGGCGCGGGCCCGCAGATCTCGGCGCTGATGCGCGAGCGCGGCCTCGAGGTGCGGTTCGTCGACGGCAGGCGCTTCACGACGCCGGACGCGCTCGCCCTCGTCCGCGACTCGCTCGCGGACGTCAACGCGACGCTGTGCACGGCGATCGGTCCGCGCGCCCTCGGGCTGATGGGCGACGAGCTCGGCCTCGAGGCGACACCGGTTCCCAGGCTCGGCCTCGTCGGAGACCCGCTCCCGAGCTGTCCCGCGCTCGTCGCGGGCGCACTCCGGGAGGGTCGTATCCCGGTCATCGCTCCCCTGGCGAAGGGCCCGCTCAACGTCAATGCCGATGAGGCCGCGGTCGCCCTCGCCGCCGGCCTTGGGGCTGAGCGGATCCTCTTCGTGACGGATGTGCCGGGATTGCTGATCGACGGCGACGTGGTCGCCTCGATCGGCGCCGACGAGGCCGACACCATGCTCGCGGCGGGGACGTTCCAGGGCGGGATCGTGCCCAAGCTCCAGGCGGCGGTCCACGCCGCCCGGCTCGGGATGCGCGCCGAGATCGGCGAGACGGCGGTGCTCGCATGAGTGCCGCCCGCCTCGGAGCTCACGTGCTCCCGACGTACCCCCGCCTCGACGTCACGTTCGTCGAGGGCGACGGCGTCTGGCTCACCGACGACGGCGGCAGGCGGTACCTCGACTTCCTGGCCGGGATCGCGGTCGTCGGGCTCGGACACTGCCACCCGGGTGTCGCCGCGGCCGCCCACGCGCAGCTCGACCGCCTCTGGCACGTCTCGAACCTGTTCTGGACGCAGCCGATGGCCGAGCTCGCCGACCGGCTCTCCGGGCGGTTCGGGGGGGCGCAGGCGTTCTTCTGCAACTCGGGCGCCGAGGCGATCGAGGCCGGCCTGAAGTACGCGCGCAAGAAGAGCGGGAAGCCGGGGATCGTCGCGCTCGAGCAGTCGTTCCACGGCCGGACGCTCGGCGCGCTCTCGGTGACGGGTCAGCCGGCGAAGTGGCAGGGCTTCGGCCCGCTGCTGCCGGACGTTCGCTTCGCGCGCCTGAACGACGCCGAGTCGCTCGCGGCCGCGGCCGCCGACGGCAACGTCGGCTGCGTGCTCCTCGAGCCGATCCAGGGCGAGGGCGGGATCAACCCGGCGACGCGACAGTTCCTCGACAGCGTCACCGAGCTGGCCAGGGCCGAGGGCGCCGTCGTCTTCTTCGACGAGATCCAGTGCGGGCTCGGACGCACTGGCACGTTCTTCGCCCACGAGCAGCTCGGCGTGAAGCCGGACGTGGTCGCGCTCGCCAAGGGGCTCGCGAACGGGCTCCCGATCGGCTGCCTTCTCGTCGCGGACGAGGCCGCCGGCGGGTTCGTCCCGGGCGACCACGCCTCCACGTTCGGCGGCAACCCCGTGACCTGCGCAGCGGGCTGCGCCGTCGTCGATGCGATCGACGATGCGCTGCTCGCGAACGTCAGGGCGATGGGCGAGCGGCTCCGCGACGGGCTGGCCTCGCTGCCCGGGGTCGAGGAGACCCGCGGCACCGGCCTCCTGCTCGGCTGTGATCTCGACCGGCCGGCCGGGCCCGTGATGGGCGCCTGCCTCGAGGCGGGGCTGATCGTCGGCACGGCCGGCGAGAAGGTGCTCCGGCTCACGCCGCCGCTCGTGATCGAGACGGAGCACGTCGACCGCGCCCTCGCGATCCTCGCCAAGGTGCTCGCATGACCGTCACGACCGGGCACGGCCGCGGCCACAGCCTCCGGCGTGAGCGTCAGGGGGCGATCCTCGGGCTGATCCGGGAGCGGGCGATCTCGACCCAGAGCGAGCTCGCGACCGCGCTCCACGAGACGGGCTACGACGTCGTCCAGACGACCGTCTCCCGCGACGTCGCCGAGCTCGGGCTCGTCAAGGTTCGAGACGGCGCCGGCAGGCTCGTCTACGCACCCGCGGGCACCGCGGACGGCGACCGCCACCGTGCGCTCGCCGCCGCCCTGCGCCGCTGGGCGCTCACCCTCGAGGGCAGCGGCAGTCTCGTCGTCGTCGTGACGCCGCGCGGGTACGCGGCACCGCTCGCCGACGCGATCGATGCGAGCGGGTACTCCGACATCATCGGCACCGTCGCGGGCGAGAACACGATCATCGTCGTGGCGCGCGAAGGGGTCTCCGGCGTGGAGCTCGCCGGAGAGCTCAGAGACCTCCTGGAGCTCGACGGGTGAGCGGCGCGGAGGGCCACGTCATCCTCGGCTCGCTGCCGCTGCGCGAGCGGATCGGCTTCGCGTTCTCCGGCGGGCTCGACACGTGCTGCGCGCTCGCCTGGATGCGCGAGAAGGGCGCGGTGCCGTACGGGTTCACCGCCGACCTCGGGCAGTACGACGAACCGGACATCTCCGCGCTCCCGGCCAAGGCCCGCCAGTACGGGGCCGAGGACGCCTGGCTGCTCGACTGCAGGGAAGCGCTCGCCGCCGAGGGGCTCGCCGCGCTCCAGTGCGGCGCCTTCCACATCCAGACCGCCGGCAAGCGCTACTTCAACACGACGCCGCTCGGGCGCGCCGTCACCGCGACGCTGCTCGTCCGGTCGATGCAGGAGCACGGGATCGAGATCTGGGGCGACGGCTCGACCTACAAGGGCAACGACATCCAGCGCTTCTACCGCTACGGGCTGCTCGTGAATCCCGACCTTCGCATCTACAAGCCCTGGCTCGACGACGCGTTCGTCTCCGAGCTCGGCGGCCGCAAGGAGATGAGCGAGTGGCTGGACGCCCGCGGGCTCCCGCATGGGAGCTCGGTCGAGAAGGCGTACTCGACGGACGCGAACCTCCTCGGCTCGACGCACGAGGCAAAGGATCTCGAGCGCCTCGATTCGAGCATGAAGATCGTCGAGCCGATCATGGGCGTCGCGCACTGGGACGCCGGGATCGCCATCGAGCCGGAGATCGTGTCCGTGCGCTTCGAGCACGGGCTGCCGGTCGCGTTGAACGGTGAGGAGCTCCCGGGCCCGGCCGAGCTCGTCCACCGCGCGAACGAGATCGGCGGCCGGCACGGGCTCGGGATCTCGGATCAGATCGAGAACCGGGTGATCGAGGCCAAGAGCCGCGGGATCTACGAGGCGCCCGGGATGGCGCTCCTGCACATCGCCTACGAGCGGCTGCTGACCGCGATCCACAACGAGCACACGCTCGATCGGTACGCGACCGAGGGCCGGCTCCTCGGACGGCTCCTCTACGAGGGCCGCTGGTTCGAGCCTCAGGCGCTCATGCTCCGCGACGCGCTCCAGCGCTGGGTCGCCGCCGTCGTCAGCGGTGAGGTGACGCTCGAGCTGCGCCGTGGCGACGACTACACGATCCTCGACACGAGCGGCCCGGCGCTCTCCTACCATCCCGAGCGCCTCTCGATGGAGCGCTCGAGCACGACGTTCACCGCCGCAGACCGGATCGGCCAGCTCGCGGTGCAGATCAACGACATCGCCGACACCCGGCGAATGCTCGCCGCGCAGCGGCAGCTGCGGCTCGACGGGCCGGCGCCGTCGCTCGATCCGCTGGAGCTAGGGCGCGAGACGTGACGCTCTGGAGCGGGCGCGTCGAGGGCTCGCTGGCGCCCGAGGTAGCGTCGTTCCTGCGTGGCGACGACGCTGCTCTTCTCCCCTACGACTGCGAGGGGACGCGGATCCATGCGCGGCGACTCCGTGAGGCCGGCATCCTCGGCGAGGCCGAGCTGGCCGAGGTCGAGAGCCGCCTGACCGAGATCGCCGAGCGGGGCCCGGAGCTGCTCACCCCAGCCGACGAGGACGTCCATTCGGCGATCGAGCGCCTGCTCGGGCCGGTGGGCCGCAAGCTCCACGCGGGCAGGTCGCGCAACGACCAGGTCGTCACCGCCTTCCGGCTCGCAACGGTGGACGCCTGCGGCGAGGCCGAGACGGCGATCCGGGCGTTCGCGAACGTGCTGCTCGACCGCGCCGGGGCGGAGGCCGAGACGGTCATGCCCGGCTATACGCACCTGCAGCGCGCCCAGCCGGTGACGCTCGGCCACCACCTGCTCGCCTGGGTCGAGATGCTCGAGCGCGATCTCGAGCGATTTCGCTTCGCCGGCGAACAGGCCCGGCAGGTGCCGCTCGGTGCCGGCGCGCTCGCCGGCTCGACGCTTCCGCTCCCCGCTCCACCCGGGCAGATGCGTAACTCCCTCGACGCGGTCGCCGACCGGGACTTCGCACTCGACTACCTCTACGCGGTCACCGTCCTCTTCGTGCATCTCTCGCGAATCGGCGAGGAGCTGTGCCTCTGGGCGAGCGCCGAGTTCGGGTTCCTGCGGCTGCCCGAGGAGGCAGCGACCGGCTCCTCGATGATGCCCCAGAAGCTGAACCCCGACGTCGCCGAGCTCGCCCGCGGCAAGGCCGGCACCGCGATCGGCCGCCTCACCGGCCTGCTCGCGACCGTGAAGGGACTCCCGCTCGCCTACAACCTCGACCTCCAGGAGGACAAGCCGCCCGTGTTCGCGGCGCGGCGCGACGTCTCCGGTGCGCTCGCGGCGCTCGCAGCGCTCGTCCGCCACGCCGAGGTACGGCCGGAGCGGATGGCCGAGGCCGCCTCCGACCCGCTGCTGCTCGCGACCGACGAGGCCGAGCGGCTCGTCGCCGCGGGCGTGCCGTTTCGCGACGCGCACGAGCAGGTGGCCGCGAGTGTGCGAGAGGGCCGGCTGTCGGTGCCGGGCGATGCGGCCGGGAGCGTCGCGGCGCGCAGGTCGCCGGGCCCGGGAGACGTCCGCGACCGCGTCGAGCAGGCGAGGAGCCGGCTCGGCATGGGCGGCGCCTGACCGGGATCGACCGGAGGACGGCGGCCTCACACGAGCAGCTCGTCGCTTCCCAGGCGCACGCTGCGCGCGGGAACGGCGCCGCGGCCGAGCCGGAAGACACACCACGGGCCGGCGCCACGGACGGGCTCCGACAGCCGTGCCGTGAGCGCCACGTCGGCGACGACCGGGTCGAGCGGGTGGAGGTAGAGCCCGTGCGCGGTCGCGGTCAGCCACAGGCGGCAGAGCGTCCGGCCCGCCCTGAACCGCTCGTCGGGCGTTGCGAACGGACCGGTGAGCCAGCCGACCGTCGCGGTTCCCGCGAGGCTCGTGCGGACAGCGTGGCGGGCACGGCCCCGCGCCCCGGGCAGCGCCGCGCGCAGTGACAGCTCCACGAGGCGCCGCAGCTGCGGGCCGGCCGGACCGAGACAGCCGGGCGGTATCCCGTCGCCGGCCCGGAGAGCGGTCTGCTCGCTCCGGCGCAGCCAGCGTGCGGTCTCCTCACGGAACCGGTCGGTCTCGACCCTGGCGATGAGCGCGTCCGCGTACAGGTCGAGCACCTGCGCGACGAGCTCGGGTGACGCGCTGACCCCGAGCGTGTGGCCGCTCCCGTCCACGGAGGCCGCGAGCGCAACGAGCTCCGTCCGGTCTGTCTCGACACTGTCGAAGGGCAGGCGCGACGTCCGGCGCGCTTCGATCAACGACGCCGTGAGGGACTCCGGCGCCCGGCGCTGTGCAATCACGAGGCGCGCGAACGGAGCCGGAGGCCCTGCGGCGAGCCACGGCGACTCGCCGCGCAGGGCGGCTCGCACCTCGAAGCTCCGCGGGGCGCCCGCGATCGAGAGCGCCTCGGTGAAGGAGCCGAGCGCGACCGCCGTCAGCTTCCCCTCGGGATCGGCGGCCGGAAGCAGATGCGACGGCTCGTAGCAGAGCTCGGCCTGGAGCTCCGAGAGGACGCGGAGCCGCCAGGGTTGGGTGTTGTAGGACGACGGTGCCCAGCGGGCGACCTCGAGCAGCTCTCGCCAGATCCTCACGGCTGCCGACTGTAGGCGACTCGCGACGGCTACGCTCCCGCCGTGAGCCTCCTCACGGAGATCGCCGACGAGGTCGGCACCCCTCTCTACGTCTACGATGCGGACATCTTTCGCGACCGGATCGCGACGCTGCGGGGTGCGCTCGCGGGGGTCGCCCACCGCATCCACTACGCGGCGAAGGCAAACGATGCGCTCGCGCTGCTGCGCATCGCGGGCGACGAGGGCCTCGGAGCGGACATCGTGTCCGGCGGGGAGCTGCACAGGTGCCTCGCAGCGGGAATCCCCGCTGACCGGATCCTGTTCTCGGGCGTGGGCAAGCAGCCGCTGGAGATCCGGGCCGCGATCGAGGCGGGTGTCCACTCGCTCAACGTCGAGTCGCTCGGCGAGCTGGAGGCCACCGCCAGGGAGGCACGCGCCGCGAGTCGCGTCGCGCCGGTCTCGGTGCGCCTCAACCCGGACGTCGAGGTCGACACCCACGAGAAGATCGCCACCGGCTCGGCGACGACGAAGTTCGGGCTCACCTTCGACGACGCCCTCGTGGCGCTGACCCGTGCCGCCGCCGACACCTGGCTCGAACCGCTCGGCATCTCGTTCCACCTCGGCTCGCAGCTCTTCGACCTCGCGCCCCTCGCGAAAGCCGGTGAGCGGGCGGCCGAGCTGTGGGCTGCCGCCTCCGACCGCGGGATTCGCCTGCGCGAGCTCGACGTCGGCGGCGGGCTCGGCGTCGCCTACGAGACCGGCGAGGAGGTCGACGTCGAGGCCTACGCCGCCGTGGCGACGAAGGCCGCAGCGCGGGTCGACGCGACCCTGCTCCTCGAGCCGGGCCGCTGGCTCGTCGGGCCGGCCGGCGCCTTCCTGACGAGGGTGCTGTACGTGAAGGACGCCGCCGACCGGCGGATCGCGATCTGCGACGGGGGCATGAACGACCTGATCCGCCCGACCCTCTACGACGCCTACCATCCGATCGCCGTGCTCGGCGCCGACGAGCGACCGATCGGCGCAGTCGACGTCGTCGGGCCCGTCTGCGAGACCGGGGACTTCTTCGCCCGGGGACGGGAGCTTCCACTCCCGGAGCCCGGCGACCTCCTCGCGATCGGGTACGCGGGCGCCTACGGTCGCGTGATGGGCTCGGCGTACAACGCACGACCACCCTGCGCCGAGGTCCTCGTCGAGCAGGGTGAATGGCGGGTGATTCGCGAGGCCGGCACGCTCGACGACCTCGTGCGCGGCGAGCTGCTCTGAGCGAGCGTCGCTACTCGTCCGCCGCGCGCTCGACGGCGACCTCTTCGAGGCCGCTCCCCTCCGACCCCGCCGTCTCGACCCGGTGCCCCCGGAGGTACACGCGGTCGTAGAGCAACGCGGCAAGGAGCCCGGCAAGCGGACAGGCGAGGTAGTAGATCCAGCCGTCCGACCACGAGTTCCCGACGAGCTGGGGCCCGAACGCCCTCGCCGGGCTCAGCGCTGCTCCACTCACGGGCAGGCCGACGAGCACGGCGACGAAGACGGCGGAGCCGACCCCGAACCCGGCGATGACCCGGTAGGCCCCGCGGCCGTCGACGGCCGTGGCGAAGAAGACGAGCACGACGAGGAAGGTGAGGATCAGCTCCATCGTGAAGCCCTCGCCGAGCGACACCCCGTTACCGAGCGAGGGAGCGCCGAGGTTCACGGCGTCGGCCCGGGCGTCGTCGAAAACCGCCCGCAACAGGGTCGCTGCGATCACGGAGCCGACGAGCTGGCAGATCATGTAGATGATCCCCAGCGCCGGATCGATGCGCCGCGTGAGCATGAGCCCCGCCGTCACCGCGGGGTTGAAGTGCCCGCCCGAGACGTGCCCGAACGCCGAGATCATGACGGCGACGACGACACCGTACGCCGCGGCGACTGCCAGCCGGTCGTTCCCGGCGATGATCGCGCCGGCCGCCACGAACACGATCGCGCCGGCTCCGAGCGCCTCGGCGACGCCTCGACGGATCACATGCTCGTGCTCCACGGCGTACACCGTAGCGTCACCGCCACCCGGACGCCCCGCCCGGGGAACCCGTCCGCGGCTGACGGCCTGGCTCGGCCAGGCCTGACCCGCGTAGGAGCCGGGCGAAGCCCGGCGCTCATACACCGTAGCGTCACCGCCACCCGGACGCCCCGCCCGGGGAACCCGTCCGCGGCTGACGGCCTGGCTCGGCCAGGCCGGACCCGCGCAGGAGCCGGGCGAAGCCCGGTGGTCACCTTCTCAGCCGAGCTCGGCGAACTCCTCGGCTCTCGGGGTCTCGCCGGCGATCACGAGCACGTCCCCGTCCCTGACGACCGTGTCGGGGGTTGCGTAGGTGAACGACCCTCCGGCGGGCTTCACGCACACGACCGTGATCCCGTAGCGCTTGCGGACCTCGGCGTCGGCGAGCGTCTTCGCGACGAGCGAGCGAGGCGCCCGCACCTCGACGAGCGCGAAGCCCGGGTCGAGCTGGATGTAGTCGAGCGTCTGGCCGGTCAGCGTGTGGCCCACGCGGACGCCCATGTCGCGCTCGGGGAAGATCACACGGTGTGCCCCGACCCGCTGGAGGATCTTGCCGTGGGCACTCGTGATCGCCTTGGCGACGATGCGCTCGACTCCGAAATCGACGAGCACCGCAGCCGTGAGGATGCTCGCCTCGACGTTCGTGCCGATCGCAACGACCGCGGTGCGGAAGTCGCGGGCGCCGATCTGGGCCATCGCCTCCGGGTCGGTCGAGTCGCACTGGACGACGTGCGTGAGCCTGTCGGCGTAGTCGCGGACGGGCTTCTCGTCGGCGTCGACACCGAGGACCTCGTGACCGAGCTCCGCGAGCGTCTCGGCGAGAGCACCGCCGAAGCGTCCCAGCCCGATGACGAGGAACTGTCCTTCCCTAGCCAATGATCGGCCTCCCTTCCGCGTAACGGTATCTGCGCTTCCGCTCCCGCAGCACGAGCGCCGTGGCAAGGCCGTGAGGCCCGACGCGGCCCAGGTACATGAGCACGATGAGCGCCACCTTCCCCGCCGCCGGCAGCCCGGCGGTGATCCCCGTCGAGAGGCCCACGGTGCCGAACGCCGAGGTCGCCTCGAAGATGCTCTGCGAGACGGTCGCGTCGCTCACCGCGACCAGCACGAGCGTGCAGGCCGCGACGGCGATCAACGCGATCAGCGTCAACGCGAGCGCCTGACGTCCCGCGGCAGCCGAGACCCTGCGCCCGAAGACATTCACCTCGGAGTCGCCGCGGATCTCCGTCCACACCATGAGCAGGAGCAGCGCGAACGTCGTCACCTTGATACCGCCGCCGGTCGCCGCGCTCCCGGTGCCGATGAACATGAGGACGTCCTGGAACAGGAGCGTCTCGTCGTTCATCTGGGCGTAGTCGACGGTGTTGAAGCCCGCCGTTCGCGGCTGGACCCCCTGGAAGAAGCCGGCGAGCAGCTTGCCCGGAACGTCCAGGGGGCCGAGGGTTCCCGGGTTGCTCCACTCGAACGCGAGCACCGAGAAGAACCCGACGGCGAGCAGGATCCCCGTCATGAGCAGCGTCAGCTTCGTGTGGATCGACCACCGTCGCGGCGAGAGCTGGCGTCGCAGCTCGAGCCAGACCGGGAAGCCGATGCCGCCGAAGATGATCCCGAGCGAGATCGTCACCGAGACCCAGCCGTCGGTGACGAACCCCATCAGGTTGTCCGTCCAGAGCGCGAACCCGGCGTTGTTGAACGCGGTGATCGAGTGGAAGACGCCGTGCCAGATCGCCGATCCGACCGGGAAGTCGTAGGCGAGCGCGAAGCGCAGCGTGAGGACGATCGCTGCGATCGACTCGAACAGGAGGCTGAACGCAGCGACACCGACGAGGATCCGGCGGACGTCGCCGAGATCGAGCGCCCCGGTCTCGGCCTGGGCGATCAGGCGCGAGCGAAGCCCGAGGCGGCGGGCGACGACCAGGGCGAGCACCGAGGCGAGCGTCATGATCCCGAACCCGCCGATCTGGACGAGCACCATCACGACGGCCTGGCCGAAGTCGCTCCAGTACGTCGCGGTGTCGACGACGATCAGCCCCGTCACGCAGACCGCCGACGTCGACGTGAACACCGCCTCGAGGAACGAGGCGCCGCCGGGGCCGGCAGTGGCGGCGGGAATCATCAGCATGCCGGCGCCGGCGAGGATCACGGTGGCGAACGCAAGCGAGACGAGCCGGGCCGGGTGGGCCAGCAGGGCGCCGAGCTCACGCACGCCAGTACCGGCGGGTCAGGAGCACCGCGATCGGGATGATCTCGAGCCGCCCGACCCACATGAGGACGACCATCACCGAGGTTGCGAAGTCGCTGAACGGCTCGAACGACCCCATCGGCCCGGCGAACCCGAACGCCGGCCCGACGTTGCCGATCGTCGTCGCCGAGGCCCCGATCGCGTCGATCGGGCGCAGGCCGCTCCCGGTCACGGCCGCGTCGATCATGAGCACGAACGCTCCCACGAGGAACAGCACCAGGTAGACGATCCCGAAGGCGAGGATCGCACGGAGGGTCTTCTCGTCGACCGGACGCCTGTTCAGGCGAACGGGGACGACCGCCTCGCCGTGGAGCGTCTGGTCGAGCTCGCGGGCGACGAGCTTGCCGATCAGCACCCACCGAACGACCTTGATGGCGCCGCCCGTCGAGCCCGCCGAGCCGCCGATCAGCATGAGGCCCGTGAGCGTCACCCACGTGAGGCTCGTCCAGAGCGCGAAGTCCTGGCTCGCAAACCCGGTTGTCGTCATGATCGAGACGGCCTGGACCACGGCCGCTCGGATCGCGGCCTCGCCGGGCTCGAAGATCCCCGAGCGAACGAGCTCGAGGAACAGCACGAGCGCGCCGGCGAGGAGGAAGCCGAGGTAGTACCGCAGCTCCTCGTCGCGGAACGGGTTGGCGCGGCGAACGACCGCCCGGTAGTGGAGGGCGAAGTTGACACCTCCGAGGGCCATGAAGAGCGCGATCACCCACTGGCTGGCCGGCGCGAACGACGCGATCGAGGTCGGCTGGGTCCCGAAGCCGCCCGTCGGAAGCGTCGTGAACGCGTGCGCCGCAGCCTGGAACTCCGACATGAGCGGGTCGACGCCGCTCCAGCCGAAGCACGAGAGGACGAGCACCATCAGCGCGGTCAGCCCGACGTAGACGAGCCAGTACCGCCGCGCGGTGTCCCGGATCCGCGCCGTGAGCGGCTCGTACTCGGGGCCGGGCATCTCGCTCTCGACGAGCTGGCGCCCGGCGACGCGCAGGCGCGGCAGCACGGCGAGGCCGAGCACGACGATGCCCATGCCGCCGAGCCACTGGGAGAACTGGCGCCACATCATCATCGAGTGGTCGACCGCCGGGAGGTCGGTGAGCGTGCTCGCGCCCGTGGTCGTCATCCCGGACATCGCCTCGAAGTACGCGTTCACGGGGTTGCGAAGCTGAGGCTCGCCGAGCAGGTACGGGAGGGCGACCGCCCAGGCGGTGAGCGCCCAGGTCAGGGAGACGACGAGGAAACCCTCGCGCAGACCGATCGTGCGGTGGCTCCCGAAGCCGTACTGCAGCGCCGCCCCGGCCGCGACGGTGATGCCCGCGGCCGCGAGAAACGGCCAGACGGGATCGCCGTAGCCGAGCGCGAGCACGGTCGGGAAGGCGAACGTGACCGCGAAGTACTTGAGGAACCGTCCGACCAGGCCGAGCGCGGCCGGCAGATCGACGCCCGCAACGGGCAGGCGCTGCCTCCCACCGGATCTCATGAGATCCTCACGGGCGCCAGTATGTGCGACTGAGCAGGACGGCAACGGGGATGATCTCGAGCCGTCCGAGCCACATGACGGCGGTCAGGATCCCCGTCGAGAGATCGCTGAACGGGGCGTACGAGCCGAACGGCCCCGCGAACCCGAACCCGGGCCCGATGTTCGCAAGGCAGGCGGCGACCGCCCCCATGGCGTCGAATGGCCCGAGCCCCACCTCCAGCCGCCGTTCGTCGATCGCGAGCCCGACCGACGCGAGCACGAACACGGCCACGTACACGGCGACGAAGACGACCAGCGAGCGCAGCGCGCGCTCGTCGACGACGATCCCGTTGAGGCGCACCGGCACCACGACCTCGCGGTGGACCGTCTGGTCGAGCTCCCGCCGCACGACCCGGAAGAGCAGCAGGTGGCGGACGACCTTGATCGAGCCGCCCGTCGAGCCTGCCGACGCGCCGATGAACATGAGCGCGAACAGGGTCATGAGCGCGAGCACGCCCCAGGTCGTGTAGTCGGCGACCGCGAAGCCGGTCGTCGTCATGATCGAGACGGCGTGGAAGGCCGAGATCCGGATCGCCGCCTCCCCGCTCGCGATGCCCGCCGAAAGCACCTCGACAAGGAGCAGCACGGAGCCGGCGAGCAGGAACGCGAGGTACAGCCGGAGCTCCTCGTCCCGGGCGACCACTGCGACGTGTCGCTGGACGAAGAGCCGGTAGAGCCGCAGGAAGTTGATCCCGGCGAGGACGATGAAGAGCAGGACGACCCACTGCGTGACCGGCGCGAAGGCCGCCATCGACTGGCTCTTCGTCGAGAACCCACCGAGCGCCAGCGCAGAGAATGCGTGCGCCGTGGCCTCGTAGAGGTTCATCGCCGGGTCGGCACCGCTCCAGCCGAGCGCCGCGAGCGCGAGGATCGCGATCACAGTCAGCGCGACGTAGAGGCTCCAGAGCCGCCGGGCCGTCTCCCGGATCGACGCGCCGAGCCGCTCGAGCTCCTGCGGCCCCGCCAGCTCGGTCTCGAGCAGCTGGCGGCCTCCGACGCGCAGCCGGGGGAGGATCGCGACGGCGAGGACGATGATCCCCATGCCGCCCAGCCAGTGGCTCGTCTGACGCCACATCGCCATTGACGGCGCGAGCGCGTCGATGTCGGTCAGCACGGTCGCGCCCGTGGCCGTGAAGCCGGACACCGACTCGAAGTACGCGTTGACCGGGTTGGCGAGCTGGGGCTCGGCGAGCAGGAACGGCAGCCCGCCGAACGCCGGAACGAGCAGCCAGATGAGCGAAGCAACGAGGAAGCCCTCCCGGGGCCCGATGCGCTCGCGTCCCCTGGTGACCGCGCCGATCGCGAGTCCGGCGAGCGCGGTCACGCCGCCGGAGACGAGAAAGGGCCAGACGGGATCGCCGTAGCCGAGCGCGAGCGCGGCCGGGAACAGGAACGTGAGGGACAGGTAGCGCAGGAGGGCCGCGACGAGGTTGAGCGCACCGGCAACGTCGACGCCGAGCGTGGCAGACCGGCGTCCTCGCCGTCCGTCCGCTCGCCTCCAGGAGCCTGGCACGGCGAGGAAGGCTACCGCTCCCGGCCTCCCTGAGATCCGCTCTACAGCACGCGCTCGACGCGGGCGACGCGCGACGACTCGGTGAACAGGATCGCCCGGTCGCCGGCGAGGAGCATGTCGTTGCCGTGCGGGAAGATCGCCTTGCCGTCCCGGACGATCGCGCCGATCAGCGAGCCCGTCAGCGGAAGCTCCCGGAACGGCCTGCCGATGAGGTCTGAGTCCTCGCGCACGGTGATGTCGAGCACTTCGAAACGGTCGCCCTCGAGCATCGTGAGCTGCCGGATCCGCGGATCGTGGGCGAAGCGCACGATCTCCTCCGCGGTCACGAGCCTCGGGTTGACGGCGACGTCGACACCTGCTCGCTCGAGGACGGTGAGCGAGATCGGGTCGTCGACGACCGCGATCGTGAAGCGGACACCGACGACCTTCACGAGCGTCGCGGCGTACAGGTTCTTCGCATCGTCGCCCATGGCGAACACGGCCGCGCGGGTCTGCCCGATGCGCTCCCGCTCGAGGAAGTCGGCGTCGAGACCCGTCGCGTTGAAGACGCGCACCTCGGCCAGGTCCTCGGCGACCATTCGGGCCTTCACCGGGTCAGGCTCGATCAGGCGGACCCGGACGCCCTGGGTGATCAGCGTCCGTGCGATCGCGCGACCGGTCCGACCGGCCCCGAAGACGACGACGTCGTCGATCGGCCCGACGTCGTGCGAGACGATGCCACTCCACTCCCGCACTGCCTTCGGCGAGCCGATCACGATCGCGCGGTCGCCCGGCATGATCGTCTCGTCACCTCTCGCGACGAGCATCGCCTCCCCGCGGATGATGCTCGCGACCTTCGAGTCGGACGGGATGAACGCCTCCCGGAGCGGCCGGCCGATCGTCCTGTTCGACGCGAGGTCGGCGGGGATGTCGAACTCGACGATCTCCACCTGGCCGTCGGCGAAGACGTCCGTCTGCTTCGCCGCCGGCATACCGATGATGCGGACGATCGAGTTCGCGGTCTCGACCTCGGAGGCGACGACGAAGTCGACGTCGAGCTGGCGCTCGCGCCAGACGTCCAGGTACTCGACGTTCGTCGTGCGGACGATCGTCTTCGCCGACGAGAGCGTCCGCGCGAGCATCGCCGCGACGATGTTGGCCTCGTCGCGGGAGGTGCTCGCGATCATGAGGTCCGCGTTGGCGATTCCCGCGTCCTGGAGAGCCCGCCTGCTCGAGCCGTTCGCCTCGACCGTGACGACGTCGAACCGGTAGGCGAGCGCGTTCAGGCGTGCGTGGTCGAGGTCGATCACGGTGATGTCGTGCTCGGCATGGAGCGCCTCGACGATCGTCGAGCCGACCTGGCCGGCGCCGATGACGAGGATCCTCACCGGCCGGATTGTGCATGATCTCCCCGATGGAGACCGAAGCGGTCGTCTTCGACATGGACGGCGTGCTCGTCGACTCCGAGCAGATCTGGGACGACGTCCGGGAGGAGCTCGCCCGCGAGCGCGGCGGCCGGTGGCACGAGCGTGCCCAGGGCGACATGATGGGCATGAGCGCTCCGGAGTGGTCGGCGTACATGCACGAGGTGATCGGTCTCTCCGAGCCGCCCGGCGAGATCGACGCCGAGGTCGTGCGGCGGATGGCCGGACGCTATCGCGACGGGCTCCCGCTGATTCCCGGTGCGGTCGAGGCCGTTCGGCGTGTCGCTGCCCGCTGGCCGCTCGGTCTCGCGTCCTCGTCGAACCGGACGCTGATCGAGCTCGTGCTCGAAACGGCCGAGCTCTCATCGCTCTTCCGGGTCGTCGTCTCCTCGGAGGAGGTCGCCCGGGGCAAGCCGGCTCCCGACGTCTACCTGGAGGCCGTCGGCCGGCTCGGGGTCGAGGCGAGCCGTGCGGTCGCGATCGAGGACTCGCACAACGGCATCCTCTCGGCGCACGCTGCCGGGATGCGGGTGATCGCGGTCCCGAACCCGCACTTCCCACCGCGCGCGGAAGCGCTCGCGGCGGCCGACCTGGTGCTCGACTCGATCGCGCAGCTTCACCCCTCCGCGATCGAGTCGTGAGCCGGCGAGCGACCGGTCCCAGCGACTCGCTCCGCCGGCACGGGTAGGAGCGGGAGGCTCAACCCGCCCGTCGGGGTCGCGCAGGCGCCCCCTTTGGTCTGCGCAGCCCGTCCGTACGGTGAGGGCGGGAGCTCAACCCGCCCGTCGGGGTCGCGCAGGCGCCCCATGCGGTCTCCGCGAACCGACCGCACGGCAGGGGCGGGATCTCATCCCGCCCTCACGTCGGACCGACTGCGCCGGCTCAGTCGACGCGGCCGAGCAGGACGCAGCCGTTGTGGCCGCCGAGGCCCATCGCGTTGGAGAGCGCGACGTCGATCTCGGTCTCGCGTGCCTCGTTCGGCACGTAGTCGAGGTCGCAGACCGGGTCGGGATGGCGGTAGTTGATCGTCGGTGGGATCACCCGGTGGTGAATGGCGAGCGCGGTCATGATCGCCTCGACCGCCCCGGCCGCACCCAGCAGATGCCCCATCGTCGACTTCGTCGAGGAGACGGCCAGGTCGAACGCATGGCCGCCGAACACGTCCTTGATCGCCTTCGTCTCGGCCGCGTCGCCGAGCGGCGTCGAGGTGCCGTGGGCGTTGATGTAGTCGATCCGCCGCGGATCGACCCCGGCCCGGTCGAGCGCAGCGCGCATCATCTCGGCGACCCCGACCGAGTCGGGATCCGGCGCCGCCATGTGGTAGGCGTCGTTCGAGGCTCCGTAGCCGAGCACCTCCGCGTACATCGTCGCTCCCCGCGCCTTCGCGTGCTCGTAGTCCTCGAGCATCACGAGCCCTGCCCCCTCACCCATCACGAAGCCGGCACGTGTGGCGTCGAACGGCCGGCTCGCTCTCGACGGCTCGTCCTCTTCGTGGACGAGCCCGCGCATCGAGCAGAAGCCGGCGAAGAACAGCGGGTGGATGCACGCCTCGGTTCCTCCGGCGAGCACGGCGTCCGCGTGGCCGTGGCGCACGAGGTCGGCTCCCTCACCGATCGCGTGCGACCCGGTCGCGCAGGCGGAGACGACCGCGTAGTTCGGGCCCCGCAGGCCGAGAGCGATCGCAACCTGTCCGCTGGCCGAGTCGGGAAGGACGTTCGGCAGAAACGTCGGGGAGACCCTGCTCGGCCCCCGCTCCTTGAGCACGTCGTACTGGCGTAGCAGCTCGTGCAGGCCGCCGATCCCCGAGCCGAGGACGACGCCGACACGCTCCGGCGCGTATCCGTTCGGCCCGCCCGAGCCGTCGAGCGCCTCCTTCGCGGCAACGAGGGCGAACTGCACGTTGCGGTCGATCCGCTTCATCTCCTTCGGCGGGAGCAGCCCGTTCGGCTCGAAGGCCTTCACCTCGGCCGCGATGTGCACCGGGAACTCCGCGGTGTCGAACGCCCGAACGAAGTCGACGCCCGACCTGCCGTTCAGGGCTCCCTCCCAGGTGGCAGGCAGATCGTTTCCGAGCGGTGTGACCGCTCCGAGGCCGGTGATGACGACGCGTCGCATGCTCTCTATGGATTAGACGGGTGGCGCGTACGGCGGGTTGCACGCAGCGCGAGTCGTACAATTGAAGCAATGGATCCCGTGGAGGAGACGCAGTCGGGGCTCAGCGTCTGGCTCGAGCCGCTCGACGACTACGTCGTCGTCGAGCCCGTCGACGAGGAGGCGGAGACGCGGACCGGCCTGATCATCCCGGCGAGCGCCGAGACCCAGTGCCGGTCGGGCATCGTCACCGCTGCCGGCCCGGAGGTCGGCGGCGTCGAGCCGGGCGACAAGGTGCTCTTCCCGAAGCCGGCGGGCTTCGACGTGCGCCTGGCGGGTGTCTCCGTCAAGGTGCTTCGCCGCCACGAGCTGATCGCCCGCGTGCACGACTGAGCACGCGGGGCGCGGCTCCGGCAGATCCCTCGATCCGGGTATGGAGGCGCTGTGGCAGGGGGTCGATGCTCCTCTCACGCAGGACATCCCCAACCCCGGTGATGGACAGGGCCCGCCTCCCCCGCGGGCCCTGTCGCGTTCTCGAGGCCGCGGAGCCCGGAGGCGGAGGTTGGTACCCATCAGGCCGCACGCATTCTCCGTCACCGCGCAAACGCAACCTGAGCACGATCACCGGGCGCGGCCCGACCCGAGAGGCGAAGGTTGCGCCGGCCGGCGTCGAGTACCTCGCGCAGGTGGATGGTACGAACGCTCCCGTTCCACGACAGGCAATGTCTCCGTGACTCGGAAGCTACTCGACGATGTCGCCGCGTCGGGCGGGCTGCTCCGAGTCCCGCAACGACGTTTGGGCGCGGCGGGCGAGGTGGACTACGAGCATCGGGCTCGTCTGGCACAACTACCCGGGCGTGTCCTGGAGATCCTTCCGTGCCTCCCGTCGGCGGCATGGCCCTCAACCGCGCCGGCGCGTGGGGATGCCGGCGAGCAGCTCGTCCATCAGTCGGCTCAGGGCCTCAGCTTCGTGATCGGGGGGAGCTCGTACCCTCCGTCGAGGACGGCGGTCTCCGGCTCGTACATGCGAAGAAGCGGCCGGAAGTCTCCCTCGGGTGTCGGCAGCCAGTTGGCGCGAGCACCGGGCGTGGACGGCTCGTTCGCCTGCATCACGATCGTGAGCGAGCCGTCTTCTGCGAGCTCGAGGCCGCGGGTCCGGTCACCGATCGCGTACCGATCGATGGGGTTGGCGACGAGATAGAAGTCGGGCATGTCGTACATCGTGACCGACCAGAACGCTCCCACCGGGGGTGTCGTCTCGAAGCGCAGCTCGTACCGGTTGCCGCCGTTGAGCTGGTGCCCGTCGCCGTCCTCGTAGACCATCGCGTACGCGGCCTCGTAGCCATGATTTCCCCAGAGGCCGCCACGGGCGGCGCCTGCACGCAGCATGTATCGGGTACCCGCGTCGACGTCCATCTTCCACCGAGGGTCGTCGAGCGCCCCGAGCTCGAAGAAATCCAGGTTGTAGTCGAACATGTGGTAGGTGAGATTCCAGCCGTTCTGCTTCGGAGCGGGACTGTCCCGAATCGCCCGCTCCAGCTCAGACCGGCCTTCGTCGAGCCCCGCCCGAAGTGCCGCCGCAAGCTCGGGGTCGGGTTCGACGTAGGGCGAGCCCTCGTCGAGCAGCCCGAGCGACTCGAAGCGCCGCTGGTACTCGATGTCGCGGGCAGCGGGGGGAAATGCCCTCATCCAGACACGTAGCTGCTCGAAGAACTGCAGCTCCTCGAGTGCGGACCGGTTGGGCTCGGGAAGGCCGTGGGGCGTGCCTTCACCACCCTGGGAGAGCTTCAGCTCGGCTTGAAGCGCCCGAACCGCCGGGAGATCCTCGTCGCCGTCGACCGCGAAGCGGCCGAGGACGGTGCCCACATCGGTCGGGAAGTGGATCACCGGAGAGTCGACGCCCGAGGCTCGTTCGTCACCCGGACGCGCGAGCAGGAACGAGCCGGCGGCCGTCCCGGTTGCGCGGTGGCCGACGTAGGCGAAGTTGTTCGTCCAGGCGTCGATGAACTGCAGCACGTAGTAGCGGCCGGCGGTGTCCGGAACCTCGAGCCGCAGCGGCCCGCCGCTCAAGTCGACCTGTGCGATCGAATAGATCGTGTCGTTGTTGATGGATACGAATCGCGCCTCCGGTCCGGCGAGCGACGGGGAGTGCCCGAACCGATTGAACGGGGTCGCCGGCACGCTGCCGAAGCCGGCGCGCGTGAACTGGTCGACCTCCTGCAGGTCGAACACCAGCGGGAACCCGTAGACGAACGCCTCCGCGGCAAGCGCGATCCGACTGTCAGGCATCAGCAGCTCCTGTTACGTGTATGTGGCCGTCCGCCGTAGTCTCCCAGACGACGCCGGTCGGGCGCATCACGCCTCGCGGTCCGCGATCGACGGCGCCTGCCCGTACACGTCGTCCGTGACGTGGACGCCCCAGCTGACGACGTTGCCCTCGTCGTCGGCCTGCTGCATGGCGATGTGGGTCACGAGCCGATCTTGCCCGGTTCGGAGAACAACCGGGCCGGATCACCTCGATCGGGCCGCCCTCGCGCTGGCAGAGGCGGAGCCCTTCGGTGACCCAGATCGTCTCGCCGTGCGGGTGGGTGTGCCACGCGGTGCGTGCGCCGGGCGTGACGTGGACGCTCGCCGCCCCGATCCGAGAGTCAGGCCCCGGCGCTGCGATCGTGTCGACGTACACCGATCCCGTGAACAGTACGACAGCCGATCCCGAACGTACAAGCAGTGCGAGCGCAACGACCCGAACGCCGACCTCGCCTTCGGCAACGGCTTCACCTACAACTCGCCTGCCGCCGCCGAGCACGGAAGGCAGCGCTTCGGCCGCAACGAAGGCGCCCACGGCGTCCTCGCCACACGCTTCCGCATCGGCACGACGAAGCAGCGTTGGCGCACCAAGACCCGCGCTCGCGCCACCGGCACTCGCCATGTAGCCCGCCGCAGCCGATTCGTTCACCCGCACGCCAGACGCCTGCCCGCAACCAGGCCCGGCGCTTCGTGGCGGCCCTGATCGGCCCGCGACGGGCGATCGCACCTCGTAGACGGCCCGGCCACCGCCGTCCGCGCGCCCGAAGGATCCCGCGCGGTTCCGGTTACACTGTGGCGCACGGGCCCGGCCCCAGCGTTCATGCGAAGAACTCCCTGCTCAAACGTGAAAGGGGAAAATCGCTCAAGCGTGAAATCGGACCCGCACGGAGAAGTGGCCGAGTGGCTGAAGGCGGCGCCCTGCTAAGGCGTTAGGTGGGGGATTCCCTGCCTCGAGGGTTCGAATCCCTCCTTCTCCGCTCCGTCGCTCCCTGGCTCCCTTCTCGCCCCGGGCGGGCAGCTAGGATGGGCGCGCCCCGGAGGGGTGGCAGAGCGGTCGAATGCGGCGGTCTCGAAAACCGTTAGGGGCGGTTCCGTCCCTCGGGAGTTCAAATCTCCCCCCCTCCGCTTCCCGAGCCGAGGTCCCTGCCCAGGGCGGGGGTTTCGGCTTGCCGCGCGCTCTTTCGTCCTTTCGCACCCTGTAGACCCTATGCGGATTGGCCGTTGTCCGGTCTGGGCCGGACCCTCTGGTGGCAGTTCCGGGGGTTGTCTGGCCGGGGACGGGCTCCGGCTGTCCCCGTGCACCGAAAGGAGGGTCCGGCCGTGGTGGCAACGATGACGTACGTGGGGCTGGATGTGCATGCTCGCTCGACGCATGCGGCGGCGGTCGATGTGGTGAGCGGTGAGTTGCGCCGGGCTCGGTTCGGCGCTGGCTGTGAGGAGGTGGTCGGGTGGCTGGGGACGTTGCCTGGGCCGGTGCGGGCTTGTTATGAGGCCGGGCCGACCGGGTTTTCGCTGTTTCGGGCGGCTGAGGCCGCGGGTGTGCGCGTTGAGGTGGTGGCGCCGTCGAAGACGCCGCGGGCGCCGGGCGGTCGGGTCAAGACCGATCGCAAGGACGCTGAGCTGCTTGCGCGGCTGCTCTTGGCTGGGCAGCTTGCGTTTGTGGCTGTGCCGAGCGCGAGCTACGAGGCGGCCCGTCATCTCTGCCGGGCCCGGGAGCAGGTGCGCTTTGACCTGATGCGCTCTCGCCATCGGGTCTCGAAGCTGTTGCTTCTGCACGGGCGGCTCTACCCGCACCCGAACACCTGGACACAGCGCCACCGTGACTGGCTCAGCCGCCAGCGCTTCGAAGAGCCGGCTGCCGAGCTTGCCTACCTCGACGCGCTCGCTGCCGTTGAGGGGCTGGTGGCGCGCAGGCAGGCGCTCGATGAGCGTCTCTCCCGGCTTGCCGTCGAGGGCGAGTGGCGGTCGACGGTGGCGCGGCTGCGCTGCTTTCGCGGCATCGACACGCTGAGCGCCTTCGCGCTCACGCTCGAGATCGGTGACTTCCACCGTTTCCCGCGGCCCTCCCGGCTCGCTTCCTGGCTTGGGCTCGTGCCCGCGCTCGACCAGTCCGGGGAGCGCAGAGTCGAGGGAGCGATCACCAAGACCGGCTCCGGCTACGCCCGCCGTCTGCTTGTCGAGGCCGCCTGGCACTACCTGCGCCAGCCCGCGGTCGGGGCGGCGCTCGCCGCCCGCCAGCACGACCAGCCGGCCCAGGTGCTCCGGATCGCCTGGCGCGCCCAGCACCGCCTCTACCGCCTCCACGCGCGCCTGCGCGCCCGCGGCAAGCCCGCCAACGTCGCCACCATCGCCGCCGCCCGCGAGCTCGCCTGCTTCCTCTGGGCCGCCGCCGTGGCCGAATGACCCCGACAACACCGCCGCCTGCTCGGGCGGGCGCCGGGCCAAAGCCGCCAGGCACGCGCGATGCCCCTATGGGCAGCCCCAGCGGCCACGCCCGCTCGTAGACAGCGCACGCCCGGCGACGCAACCAGGGCACTGGGGTAACCAACCCCCGCATCGTGAGACTGACCGCAAGCCACCGTCGCCGCCGCGCCCGACGCCCACCCGAGCAGCCACTCACCCCCACCCCGGGGGTGACGCGGCCTGGACCGTTGACAAAACCACTCCCATATGAGGGGCCGGATCTCATCCGGGCCGCAATGCCCGCCCCTACTTCGGGAGCGCTTCGAGCTTGTAGCCGACCCCGTAGCGGGTCTGGATGAAGCTGTGCGCGGTCGCCCGGCGGTCGACCTTGTCGCGCAGACGGCGCACGAAGACGTCGACGGTGCGATCCCGGTGGGTGGCCCGCCGGCCCCAGACGCGCTGGAGCAGCTCGTCGCGGGTGACGACCCGACCCTGCTCGAGCGCGAGCGCGTAGAGCAGCCGGAACTCCGTCGGCGTCAGCTCACACGAGACCCCGTCCACGAACGCCTGCACGTTGCGTGGATCGACGAGCAACTCCTCCACCCGGACAGGCTCACCCCGAGTTCCCTCCTGCGCCCGTACCCCCCGGCGCGCCGCAGCCCTCACCCGGGCCACGAGCTCCTTCATGGAGAACGGCTTGACGAGATAGTCGTCCGCGCCGATCTCCAGCGCATGCACCCGATCGTGCTCTGTCCCCCGTGCCGACACGACGACGATCGGCGTCCCGATCCCCTCCTGGCGCACCGTCTCGATCACGCTCCACCCGTCGATCCCTGGCAACATCAGATCCAGCACGCACACATCCGGCCGCTCGAATCGCAACCGCGCCAGACCAGCCTCGCCCTTCGCCACCCACAACGGATCGAACCCTGCCGCCTGCAGATGCCGCGCCATCCCCTGCGCGATCACCTCGTCGTCCTCGATGATGAGCACCCGCGACATCTGCCAGGCGCAGTATGAAGCGGGAGCCCGGTCGGACCGAGAGCGCAGGCGGCGACGTCGTGCTCGAGGCCGCGCGGGGGCGGGCGCTGATCGAGGAGAGCCGCGAGCTCGTGATCGTGCTCGACGCGGAGCAGCGCGTCGTGGCCGCGAGCCGGCGCGCGCGCGAGCAGCTCGAAGGTCTCCGCGAGGGTGAGCTCGTCCCCGAGCGACTGCTCGCTCCGGGCGACCGTCGCACGCCCTTCACGGTCGGCTACGAGGCGGCCGGGCGGCGTGAGACGCTCCTCTACCTGATCGAGCCGGGCCAGCTCGCGGCGTACGAGGAGCTCCGTGCCGGGTTCACCGCCGCCGTCTCGCACGAGCTCCGCACTCCCCTCGCCCGGCTGCTCGCGATCCTCGAGGGCGCCGCGCTTCCGGGCTCGGACCCGGGCGAGGTCGTCGAGCAGGCGCGGGCAGAGGTCGAGCAGATCCGCGAGCTGATCGACGACGTGCTCTTTCTCTCGGAGCTCGAGACCGGCCGGGAGGTCGTCGGGCTCGGCCAGACGCGGGCGATGCCGATTCTCCGGCAGCTCGTCGAGGAGCACGCGGAGCGTGCCGCTCGCGCGGGAATGAAGGTCTCGGTCGAGGGTGACGAATCGATCGATGTCCCGCTGCGACCCCGGATGCTCCGGGTGATCGGCGAGAACCTGCTCCAGAACGCGATCCGCTACGCGGGCCCGGGCGCGGCCCTGACGCTGTCGATCTCGCGGGAGGGCGACCGTGTCGTGCTCGCCGGGTCGGACACCGGGGTCGGTGTCTCCGGGCCAGACCTCCCGCGCCTCTTCGAGCGCTTCTACCGGACAGACCGGGCCCGCGCCTCGCGCGGTACGGGCCTCGGGCTCGCGATCGTCAAGCACATCGTGACGCAGGCCGGCGGCTCGGTCGAGGCGGTCGGCGCCCGGGGGGAAGGGCTGACGATCCGCTGCCTGCTCCCGGGCGCCTAGGCTCGCACCCGATACGTGTCAAGATGGCGGTCGAGGACGACGATGCGCCAACCGACGCGGATCGAACGACAGGAGGAGCTCGACCAGCTGGAGGCGACGCTCCAGGAGGAGGGTGAGTACGTCCTGCGCGCGCTTCGGGGCGCGCTCAACGCGCTGCGGACCGGCGATGCGGAGCTTGCCGACGAGGTGATCGCCTTCGACGACGAGGTCGACGACCGCTCGCAGCGCGTCGAGCAGCTCGTCGAGCAGATCCTCGCCCGGCAGACGCCGGCCGCCACCGAGCTTCGCCTCGTCCTCGCCACGCTGCACGTCAACCACCACCTCGAGCGGATGGCCGACCTCTGCGTCAACATCGCGAAGCTCGGCAAGGTGAAGCGCGTCATCTCCCCCGAGAGCGAGGTCGTGATCGACGGCTTCGAGGAGATGGGCTCGCGGGCCGAGGAGATGACGCGGATCGCGCTCGACTCCCTGTTCCGGCGTGACCTCGAGGCCGCGAAGAGCCTCGTCGCCCTCGACGAGCTGATCGACAACTCGAACCGCCGCGTCGTGCAGCAGCTCGCCCGCCTCGAAGGCGATGCGACGATGCGGGAGTGGGCGCTCCTCATGATCATCGTCTCGCGCTGTCTCGAGCGGATCGGCGACAACGCCGTGGACATCGGCGAGCAGACCGCCTACCTCGTCTCCGGGGACTTCCAGGAGTTCGAGGACGCATCGCACCCCGGCGGGGATCGCTGAGCACGCTCCGCGCGATCGCGTTCGACCTGAACGGCACGCTCTCCCACGACGAGGAGCTCTACTTCGAGATCTTCGCCGAGCTGTTCGAGCGCGAAGGCAGGCCGGTCACCCGTCGCGAGTACTTCCAGGAACTCGTCGGCAACGCCGACCCGGCGCTCGTCCGGCGCTGGCTCGGAGACGACTTCGCGCGGATCGACGAGCTCCTGGCCGAGCGGATCGAGCGCTTCCTGCACCTCGCCGCCGACGGGCGCACCGTGCCCGCGCACACGCGTGACGCCGTCCGGAAGGCGGCGGAGACGTTACCGGTCGCCGTCGTGTCGGGAGCGTTCCGGGTCGAGGTCGACGGCATCCTCCGCGGGGCGGGGCTCGCGACGCTCCTCGCCACGGTCGTGGCGCTCGAGGACGTGACCCGCCCCAAACCGGACCCCGAGGCCTACCTGGTCGCGGCCGGGCGGCTCGGCGTCGAGCCCTGTCGGATGCTCGCCTTCGAGGACACGGCTGTCGGGATCGCGGCGGCCAAGACCGCCGGGCTGCGCTGCATCGCGGTGCTCGGCTCGCAGCCGGCCGGCCTGCTCGCCGAAGCAGACGAGGTCGTCGAGCGCCTCGACGCCGCTCTCATCGAGCGGCTGGTCGCCCGCAGCTGACGGCCCACGCGGCTGACGGCCCGGCCCGGCCGGGCCGGACCCGCGCAAGAGCCGGGCGAAGCCCGGCGGTCACGCTCGGTCCCGCAGGGAGGGCCGGATGCCCGCCCAACCCGCCGACGCGCACGGCTGGTGCGGGTCCTCCGGGGGGCCGCGATCGGCTCCGACCCGCTGATGGGCCCACGATCGTTACCACTCTGTAACCAGAGCGATACCACACACCTACGTGATCTTCGCCTACCTTCGAAGGGTAGGGATGCGCCCGGCGATGCGGGCGCCAGACAGGGGGGGCGGGGATGCGGTGCGGTTGAGCCTGGTTCCGAAGTCCAGCGGGTTCTACGAGCTCTTCGCAAAGGCCGGCGAGAACGCGCTCGAGGTCGCCCGGAAGGCCGAGACGAGGTTCCGGGAGTGGCCGAATCCGTCGACGACCCAGGACGACATCAACGATCTCGAGCACCGCGGCGACGACCTCACGAAGGAGATCATCCAGCTCCTCAACACCCAGTACGTGACCCCGTTCGACCGGGAGGACATCTACGAGCTCGCGGGCCGGCTCGACAACGTCGTCGACCACATCTACCACGCGACCGAGCTGCTGAGCCTCTACTCGGTCGAGCTTCCGAGCAGGGCCGCGATCGAGCAGTGCGCGATCCTCGTTCGCGCGTGTGAGCAACTCGCGCTCGGCCTCGCCGACCTGAAGGGGCAGAGCACCCTCGAGGCCGTGATCGACCAGCTCCAGTACGAGGAGGACGAGGGCGACCGCGTCGTTCGCAACGCGCTCGCCGATCTCTTCGACGACTCCCGGATCGATCCGCTGATGGTGATCCGCTGGAAGGACATCCACGAGGGTCTCGAGGCGGCGATCAACTCCGCCCAGGCCGTCGGGAGCGTCCTCGGCAACATCGTCGTCAAGAGCACGTAGGTCGGTGGACGACAGCATCCTCCTGCTGATCGCGGTCGTCGTCGTCGCGCTCTTCTTCGACTTCACGAACGGCTTCCACGACGCGGCCAACGCGATCGCGACGGCGATCTCGACGAGAGCGCTCCATCCGCGGGTCGCCGTGATCCTCGCCGCGGTGCTCAACTTCGCCGGCGCCTTCACGTCCTTCGCGGTGGCGGCGACGATCGCAAAGGGGATCGTCGACCCCTCGGTGATCACGCTGCCGATCCTCCTGGCAGGCCTGATCGGCGCGACCTCCTGGAACCTGATCACCTGGTATCTCGGGCTCCCATCGAGCTCGAGCCACGCGCTGATCGGCGGCACGATGGGCGCGGCAATCGCCGCCAACGGCTTCGGCGCCGTCTTCGGGGACGGGCTCGTGCAGAAGGTGCTGATCCCCTCGCTCGCCGCACCGTTCCTCGGGATGGCGGGGGCCGCGGCGCTCATGGTCGCGTTCCTGTGGATCGTGCGCAGGCGCTCGCCGAAACGGGTGAACTTCGCGTTCCGGCGGATGCAGCTCTTCTCGTCGAGCCTGCTCGCATTCACGCACGGAACGAACGACGCCCAGAAGACGATGGGGATCATCGCACTGGCGCTCGTCGCCTCCGGGCGGCTCGACGAGGACTTCTCGCGCCCACCGATCTGGGTGATCGTCACCGCCGCCACCGCGATCGCGCTCGGAACGTACGCCGGTGGCTGGCGGATCATCCGGACGCTCGGGCAGCGCATCGCCAAGATCTCGCCGCCCCAGGGCTTCGCCGCCGAAGCGGCCACGAGCATCACGCTCTACCTCACGGCGCATTTCGGCTTCCCCGTCTCGACGACCCACACGATCTCCGGCTCGGTGCTCGGCGCCGGCGCGACGCGCGGCCTCCACGCCGTGCGCTGGGGCGTCGCGGGCAACATCGTGACCGCGTGGCTGCTCACGATCCCGTGTGCGGCGCTCGTGGGCGGGCTGCTCGAGGTCATCACGCGGATCCCGGGCGGCGTGGGCCCGGCGATCGTGTTCGCGATCGGGGTCGCGATCGCGCTGCTCGCGTTCATCGCCCGCTCCCGGCTCATGCATGCGCCGGCGAAGCCCGCGGCCGAGACGCAGGCCCCGCCGGCGCCCGCGACCGTCTCGACGGGCGTCTGACCGTTCGGCCGGCGGGGGCTCGCGCCCACCCCCGGACGGGTCAAGAAGATCCCCCGTTCTGCCGATACAGGGCGCGTATGGAAGCGGCTGCGGCCTACCGGCATCGTCGCCTTCGGATCGGAGCGTTGCTGCTCCGCAGCGGCCTGCTGTCCGCCGACAGGCTCGCCGAGGCACTCGAGGAGAAGGAGCAGACCGGCGAGCGGTTGGGCGAGATCGTCGTCAGACGCGGCTGGGTGACCGAAGCCCAGGTTGCCAAGCTGCTGGCCGACCAGTCCGACCTGCCCTTCATCAGTCTCGCCACCACGCCTTCCGAGCCGCGGGTCGAGTCGCTGCTCTCGAGCCGGGTCGGCGCCTACTTTCGGGCCGTTCCCGTCCGGTTCGTCAACGACGACACCGTGCTCGTCGCCGTCTCCGATCCCACGAGCGTCGCGATCGACGACCTTCGTAGCGCGATCGGTCTCGATGTGGGCCTTGCGGTGGCGACCGATTCCGAGATCAAGGCAGCTCTTGCCAGGCTCGACCCCACGCTGCCCACCGAGAACGCCCTTTCGCCTCCCGAGGAGCCCGATCCGCTGGCCGTCCCACACGTACAGGCCCCGGAGGCGACCACAGAGCCCGCCGAGACCCCTGACGAGGTCGAGCCCGCAACGGCGGAGCCGGACGCCGAAGCGGAGGTGGCGGTCGAGGCCTCGACCGCCGGCGCGGGCCTCACCGAGCCAGGTCACCTGGCGTCGATCGTGGTCACGCTGCCCGGGCCGGAGCCTGCCGGCGCGGAGACCGAGACGTCCGACGAGGCCATCGCAGCACCGGGTGACGGAGCGACCGAGGAGCTCGTCGCTATCGTCGAGATCCCCGCAGCGCTGCGCGGCGAGCTGATCGAGCCGTCCGAGCCGGACGTCGACGACCTCCTTGTACCGGTCGAGGATCCTGTGCCGGCGCGACCCGACCCGTCCGGCGGGCACGGATTCTCCACCGGGCCCGCTCCGAGCGCGCTCGACCTCTCGACGGTCGAGCCCGTGGCGGGCGTGCCGCTGCTTCGCGTGATCGGCGCCCCGCCGGCCGACGTGCCGGCCCCGCCCGACTTGACGCACGGGCCCGATCCAGACCCCTTCCCGCCCTCCCCCTCCGACCTCTGGCTTCCGACGAGCGCCCAGCAGCCCCCGGTCGAGCCCGTACTCTGGTCTCCGACCGGGAGCCCCCACGTCGAGGCCTGGACGCCCGCGATCGTCTGGCCGGCCGTCCCGCCCACCGAGGAGCTCGTGGAGCCCGAAGGGGACGCCGACGAGCCCGAGCCCGCGACGCCACAGCCGGACCCCGAGGCGCGGGCCGAGCCGGACCTGGAGCCCGAGGAGACGGAGCCCGAGCCCGAAGCGGCAGCGCCCGAGGCCGTCGAGCCCGAGGCGACGGAGCCCGAGCCCGACGAAGTAGAGCCCGATCCGGTCGAGCTCGGGGCGGTCGACTCCGACGCCGTCGAGCCCGAGGAAGTACGGCCCGATCCGGCCGAGCCCGAGGCCGTCGAGCCCGAGGCGACGGAGCCCGAGGCGGCCGAGCCCGACGAGACGGAGCCCGAGGCGGCCGGGCCCGGGTGGAGCACAGACGGGCAGGACGACGACGCACCTCCGTCCACCACGACGGAGCCGGTCGCCGGGGAGGCTCCGGACCGCGAGCAGGACGACGAGGCAGCGGCCGAGCCGGCCGCGCCGGCCCTCGAGGCGATCGAGACCTCGCTCTTCCCGGTCGCAGACGTGGAGGAGCCGGCCGAGGTCGAGTCGGCGGCGATCGTTCCGCTCTTCGAGCATCGCCGGCCGCAGCTCGGCACGATCCTGCTCCGCCAGGGCCTCGTGACGCCCGAGCAGGTGGCCGCGGGCCTCGAGGAGAAAGAGGAGAGCGGCGAGCGGCTCGGCCGGATCCTCGTGCAGACCGGCGCCCTCTCCGAGCAGGGTCTGGCCACGGCGCTCGCAGAGCAGCACGACCTCGACTACCTGGACATCGCCGCGGCTCCGCCGAACGTCGCGGTCGCCTCGCTGCTGCCCGCGAAGTACGCCCGTCGCTACCGGGCCGTTCCCGTCCGCTACCTCGAGGGGGGCACTCTCCTCGTCGCAGTGGCTGACCCGACCGACGTGCTCGCCTCCGACGATCTCCGGCTCGTCCTCGGCGTCCAGATCCAGCTCGCGGTCGCGCTCGGAAGCGACATCGACGCGACGCTCGACCGGGTCCATCCCGAGGGAGCGACCACGATCCCCACCACGATGGAGACCGAGGAGCCGGAGGCTGCCGATCACGAGACGCCGAGCGGGTTCCGCAGGCAGGGCCCTGTCGAGGTGCTCGAGGCGACGACCAACGCGCCCGCGATCGAGCTCGTGAACGAGGTCATCAAGCACGCGATCCAGGAAGGCGCCTCCGACGTCCACTTCGAGCCGCAGAGCGAGCGTATGCTCGTTCGGGCCCGTATCGACGGCGTCATGCGCGAGGTCCGGATCATCCCGGCCCGCCTGCAGCAGGCCGTGTCGGCCCGGCTGAAGATCATGGGCGAGCTCGACATCGCCGAGCGTCGCGCACCTCAGGACGGCCGCGTCACGATCACGTTCGGCGGGCGTCCGGTCGACCTGCGGATCGCCGTCCTTCCGACGCTGTACGGCGAGCAGATCGTGATTCGCGTCCTCTACCGCTCGTCCAGCGCGGCCGATCTCGCAGACCTCGGGCTCGCAGCGGACACCGAGGCCGCTATCTGCCACGCGATCGCGCAGCCCTACGGCGCGCTGCTCTCGGTGGGCCCGACGGGCAGCGGCAAGACGACGACGCTCTACTCGGCGCTCCGCCTCCTCAATACCGAGGATCGCTGCGTGATGACGATCGAGGATCCGGTCGAGTACCAGCTCGAGGGTCTCAACCAGGTGCAGGTGAACGTCAAGGCGGGCCTCACGTTCGCCCACGGCCTCCGCACGATCCTGCGCTCGGATCCCGACGTCCTCCTCGTCGGCGAGATCCGCGACTCCGAGACCGCGAAGATCGCGGTGCAGGCGGCAATGACGGGCCACCTCGTGCTCTCGACGCTCCACGCCGACAACGTCGGGTCCGCCGTCTCGCGAATGACGGACATGGGGGTCGAGCGGCAGCTGCTCGCCTCGACGATCAACGTCATCCTCGCGCAGCGCCTGGCACGCAAGCTGTGCACGAACTGCCGCGAGGCGTTCCCGCTCGATCCCGGCCTGCTGCTGAAGGCAGGGGCCGACGAGCGCGTCCTGCCCGTGAGCGGGCCCGTGACGCTTTTCAAGCCGCGTGGCTGCGGGCAGTGCACCGGCGGGTACAAGGGGCGGATCGGGCTGTTCGAGACGATGCTCGTCACCCCGAAGATGCGCCGGCTGATGGAGACGGCAACCGCCGAAGAGATCTACGAGGTCGCCGTGACGGACGGGATGCGAACCCTTCAGGACGACGGTCTTCGCCTCTGCATCGAGGGTCTGACCTCGCTCGACGAGGTCAAGCGCGTCGCCGGCGAGCGCCGGATCTGACCGCGGCCGGCTGACCCCGGCACCTACCCTTCCGGGTAGTGGCCGCCCCCCGCTTCACCGTGTACGGCCGCCCGCCCGGTCGCAGGCGCTGGCGGGTCGCGGCCCTCGTGCTCGCCGTCGTCGTCGGAGCGCTCGCCGGCTGCGGCGCCTGGCTCGCGCGCTCCGAGAGCGGGACGTTGCCGCCCGGAATCGTCATCGAGGGCATCGATGTGGGCGGTCTCACCATCGAGGAGGCCCGCGCATCGGTGTCCGGTCAGGTCGAGCGCACGGCGTCACGGCCGATCGTGCTCGCCTACCCGGGCGGCGAGCTGACGACCTCCGGCGAGGAGCTCGGCGTTCACACGAACCTCGACGAGGTCCTCGCCGAGGCACAGCGGAGCCGTGGAGGGCTCGACCGTCTCGGAGCACGGCTCGGCCTGGCCGATTCACTCACCTTCGCGCTCGTCTACACGGTCGACGAGGAGCGGCTCGCCGGGACGCTCGAGCGAGTCGCCTCCGAGGTCGACCGCCGGCCCGTCTCGGCGAAGGTCACCATCGAGGGTGACCAGGTGGTCGCTACCCCCTCGGCTCCGGGTGCCGAGCTGGACGCGGAAGCCGCCGCCGCCGACCTCGCGACGCTGCCGGCCCGGGTCGAGCTCGAGCTGCGGGAGGTCCCGCCGAAGGTGGACGACGAGGCGGCGGACGCGGCCCGTCTCGTCGCGGAGACCCTGCTCGCTGCCCCTCCCGACGTCGTGTATCGCGCCGAGCGGCTCGAGCTCGACCGGACGCTGATCGCCGAGGCGCTGAGGTTTCGCGCCCGGAAGGGTGCGATCCGGGTCCGCCTCGACAGCGAGCCGTTCGAGGCGCCTCTGCAGGAGGCCTTCGGCGCGTTCGAGCGCGAGCCGGTCGATGCGACCTTCAGGGTGAAGGGCGAGCGTGCCGTCGTCGTCCCCTCCCGCGACGGGCGTGCGCTCGCCCCCGACCGCGTGACGGCCGAGATCATGGAGCGCGTCGGCGCGCGGGCCGTGCGCGCCCGCTTCGATCACACGGAGCCCGAGCTGACGACCAGGGAGGCAAAGGGGATGGGAATCCGGCGCCTCGTGGCCGAGTTCACGACGCCGTACTCGTGCTGCCAGCCGCGGGTCACGAACATCCAGCGGGCGGCCGAGATCCTCGACGGCCAGCTCATCGTCGCGGGAGGGCGCTTCTCGCTCAACCAGCGGCTCGGCGAGCGGACGGCAGCGCGGGGCTTCGTCGCGGCGCCGATGATCACGGCCGGACGGCTCGAGGACGCGATCGGCGGCGGGGTCAGCCAGATCGCGACGACCGTGTACAACGCCGCGTTCTTCGCCGGGCTCGAGCTGATCGCCCACACCCCGCACCAGTTCTACATCTCGCGGTATCCGATGGGTCGCGAGGCGACGGTCTCCTGGGGCGGCCCCGAGCTGATCTTCCGCAATGACTGGCCCGCGGGGATTCTCGTCAAGGTCGAGGCGGGCGACACGTCGGTGACGGTCCGCTTCTACTCCTCGAAGCTCGGACGGCGGGTCGAGACGGAGACGGGCGAGCCCTACGCGTACACGGCGGCGACGACGATCAGGGAGTACAACCCGTCGCTGCCCCCCGGGACCGAGAAGGTCGTGCAGAGCGGCGGCGTCTCCGGCTTCACGGTCGAGTACACGCGCACGGTGTATCGCAACGGCGAGGTCCGCCGCGACGAGCACTTCACGGTCCGGTACGACCCCGAGCACACGATCGTCGAGTACGGGCCGCCGGCGGGCTCCGAAGGCGGGAACGGGAACGCCGACGACGACGCCTGAGGACTCGGCCCGCAGAGAGCCCTTGTTCTTCATACCCCATTAGGGTATGATGGACACATGGCTGAGACGCTCACCTATCGCGTTCCGGGGCTGTCGTGCGAGCACTGCCGCGCGGCCGTCACCTCCGAGGTCGGCGCGGTCGCCGGCGTCGAATCGGTTGCGGTCGACCTCGAGGCAAAGCTCGTGACCGTCAGCGGGTCGGGGCTCGACGACGCAGCGATCCGTGCCGCCATCGACGCGGCCGGCTACGACGTGGAATGAGTACGACGGCGCCACAGGCACCACGGGAGCTCGAGCACCTCCAGCTCCCGATCGAGGGGATGACGTGCGCATCGTGTGCGGTGCGGATCGAGCGGAAGCTCAACCGGCTGCCCGGCGTCAGCGCGCAGGTGAACTACGCGACCGAGACGGCGACCGTCGAGTACGACCCCGGGCAGGCCGATCCGGAGACGCTCGTCGAGGCCGTCGAGCAGACCGGATACCACGCGACGCTTCCCCACGAGGAGAAGCCGCAGGAGGCTGCAGCCACCGCCGACCCGCTCCGCGAGCTGCGGGTCCGCCTGCTCGTCTCGGCCGCCATGTCGGTTCCGGTCGTCCTTCTCTCGATGGTGCCGGCGCTGCAGTTCGACTACTGGCAGTGGCTCTCGCTCCAGCTTGCGAGCGTCGTCGTGCTCTGGGGCGGCTGGCCGTTCCACCGCGCCGCATTGCTGAACCTTCGCCACCGGGCCGCTACGATGGACACGCTGATCTCGCTCGGCTCGCTCGCCGCCTGGGCCTGGTCGGTCGTCGCCCTGTTCGTCCTCGGCGCCGGCGAGCCGGGGATGCGCATGACGTTCGAGCTCACGTTCGACACCGCCGGCGCCGAGACGGAGATCTATCTCGAGGTCGCCGCCGCCGTCACGACCCTGATCCTCCTCGGCCGCTACCTGGAGGCCCGTGCGAAGCGCCGTGCCGGCGCGGAGCTGCGGGCGCTGCTCGAGCTCGGCGCGAAGGAGGCCCGGGTGCTCCGCGGCAACGAGGAGGTGCTCGTTCCGATCGAGGAGCTCCGGGTCGGCGACCGGTTCGTCGTCCGGCCGGGCGAGAAGCTCGCGACCGACGGCGTCGTCGAGGACGGGGTGTCCGCGATCGACCAGGCGATGCTGACCGGCGAGCCCCTGCCGGTCGAGGTGGAGCCGGGCTCGGAGGTCGCCGGCGCCACCATCAACACGTACGGCCTGCTCGTCGTCCGGGCGACCCGCGTCGGCGCGGAGACGGCCCTCGCGCAGATCGCGCGGCTCGTTGCCGAGGCCCAGGGCGGGAAGGCGCCGGTGCAGCGCCTCGCCGACCGGGTCTCGGCCGTCTTCGTGCCGGTCGTGATCGTCGTCGCGCTCGGCACGCTCGGGTTCTGGCTCGCCACGGGGGCCGAGCCGACGTTCGCGTTCGCCGCCGCCGTCTCCGTGCTCGTGATCGCCTGCCCGTGCGCGCTCGGCCTCGCCACGCCGACCGCGCTGATGGTCGGCACGGGTCGCGGCGCGCAGCTCGGGATCGTGATCCGCGGCCCCGAGATCCTCGAGCAGACACGCAGCGTGGACACGATCGTGCTCGACAAGACCGGCACGGTGACCGAGGGACGGATGGAGCTCGCCGCCGTCAGCCTCCTCGACGGCGCCTCACGCACCGACGTGCTGCGCCTCGCGGGAGCCGTGGAGGCGGCGAGCGAGCACCCGGTCGCACAGGCCGTCGCAGCGGCTGCACGGGCCGAGCTCACGGCGCTGCCGCCTGTTGCCGAGTTCCGGAACCTCCCGGGCATCGGCGTCCAGGGAGTGGTCGAGGGACACCGGGTCGAGGTCGCCCGGCGAGACGGCTCGATCACCGTGTCCTGGGACGACGAGCCGCGCGCGACGCTGACGGTGCATGACACCGTGAAGCCGACGAGCGCCGAGGCGATCCGCGAGCTGACAGGCCTCGGGCTCACGCCGGTCCTGCTGACCGGCGACAACGAGCAGACGGCCCGGCGTGTAGCCGGCGAGGTCGGCATCGCTCAGGTGATCGCCGAGGTGCTCCCCGACGGCAAGGTCGCCGAGGTCCGGCGCCTCCAGGACGCGGGCCGCGTGGTGGCGATGGTCGGCGACGGGATCAACGACGCACCGGCGCTCGCCCAGGCCGACCTCGGGATCTCGATCGGCACCGGCACCGACGTCGCGATCGAGGCGTCCGACCTCACGCTCGTCTCGGGAGACCTGCGGGCGGCCGTCGACTCGATCCGGCTCTCCCGCCGCGTGCTCGCGACGATCAAGGGCAACCTCTTCTGGGCCTTCGCCTACAACGTCGCCGCGATCCCGCTGGCCGTCGCCGGGCTCCTCAACCCGATCGTGGCCGCCGCCGCGATGGCGTTTTCGAGCCTCTTCGTCGTCTCGAACTCACTCAGGCTGCGCCGATTCAGGAGCGTGCGGGCATGACCCATGGCTACACCCAGGACAAGGATGCGCTCGTCAACCGCCTGCACCGGATCGAGGGACAGGTGCGCGGGATCGAGCGCATGGTGGACGAGGACCGCTACTGCATCGACATCCTCACCCAGATCTCGGCGGTGACGACGGCGCTCGAGAGCCTCGCCTTCCGGATCCTCGACGACCATGTCAACCACTGCGTCGCCGGCGCCCTCGAGTCCGGCGACCCCGACGTCGCGCACGCGAAGAGCAGAGAGCTCCTCGATGCCGTCCACCGGTTCTCGAGAGCCCGGTAGATCGGTTCTCCCCTCGTTCGCGACCCCGCCGATCCTGCTCGCCGGGCTCTGGGTCGCGATCGCGCCGCTCGTCTGGACCGACGTCTCGACGCTCGAGCGGGTCGTGCTCGGCCCGGTGCCTGGCACAACCGTGATCGCGTTCGCGCTCTGGGACTACGTGCTGTGGCGACGACGGAACCGGCCGTGGCACGACTGGCAGGTGATCCTCCTGCTGCTCCCCGCAATCGCCGCCGGCGTCTGGGTCGCGGTCGGCGCCCTGGCTCTCGATGCCCCGTACACCCGGGAGGAGCTGCTCGGCCTCTCGGTCGGCCCCGGAATCGCGCTCGTCGGACTGCTCGTCACGGTGATCTCCTACCACGGCCGTCACCACCCCGACGAGTACCGCACCCGGGCCGGGTAGCCGGGCCCGCTTGCCCGAGAAGTAGAGTGGCGCGATGGCCGCGAGCGACCTGCGGGCCCGGGCAGAGGCGCTGCATCGTGTCCGGCCCGTCGTCGAGTGCCACGCCGACTACCCCGTCGACGTGTACCGGCGCCGGAGGGCGGGCGAGGCCGCACCCTACTGCGACGACTACCTCGACCGGCTCCGGGCCGGAGGTGTGAAGATCCAGCTCCTCGCGGCCGGGGGCGACGTGCCCGGGCAGCACGAGTGTGCCGGCGACGAGCGCGAGTCGGCGCTCGCCATGCTCGGGGACGTGCTCGCGGAGGAAGGCGGTGATCCCGGCTTCCGCATCGTCCGAACGACCGGCGACCTCGACGCCGTGCTCGCCGGTGAGAAGATCGGGCTCGTGCTCCACCTGGAGGGTGCGAAGCCGCTGATCGCCGGGAACGACGTGCTCGGGACCGGCTTCCGGACAGAGCTCGCGATGTTCCATGAGCTCGGGCTGCGCTCGCTGCAGCTCACCTGGAACGGGCCGAACCCGTTCGCGGACGGCGTCGGGGTCGCCGAGCCGAAGGGGCTCACGCCGCTCGGGCTGGAGCTCGTCTCCGAGCTCGACAGGCTCGGAATCCTCATCGACGTCGCGCACCTCGCCGAGCCGTCGTTCTGGGACCTCGTCGAGCTTGCGGAAGGGCCGGTCGTCGCCTCGCATGCAAACGCCGAGGCGGTCACGCAACACCGCCGCAACCTCACCGACGACCAGGTCAGGGCGGTCGCCGGCACGGGTGGCTTCGTGGGCGTCTGCTTCATCGGCGACTTCATCGGCGAGCCCGTCACGGTCGACCATGTCATGGATCACGTCGACCATCTCGTCGACGTGGCAGGGATCGACGCGGTCGCGATCGGCGCCGACTACGTCGAGTTCGCCCTCGACCTGATGGTGGATCCGGCCGAGGGGGGCGGGTATCTCGGTCCGGAGGGGCTTCGCCGCGTCGAGACGCTGCCGGTGTTCACCGCCGCCCTGCTCGGTCGAGGCTACTCCGAGGAGGACGCGGCCAGGATCCTCGGGGGAAACGCGCTCAGGGTGCTGCGGACGGTCCTCCGCGACGAGCCCGACCGGGAGCTCCCGGTCACCGCTCCGTAGCGACCTGCACACACCTTCGGGCGCGACGAGACCCCGCCCCCACCCCCCGAGGAACACCCCCGAGAGACGACCGCCCGCTGACCACGTAGGGGCCGGACCTCATCCGGCCCGCTCGAGCCGAGAAGGCTACGAGCCCGCGTTCCCGGCGATGCCCCAGCTCGTCGGCGGGACGCCCTGGACGACGACCCACGTCACGTCGCGGACCTCCTCGCCGAGCGCCCGGCAGAGGCCGTCGGTGAGCTCCTTGATCATCTTCTCCGACGACTCGGGGGTGACCCGGCGGTCGTAGAGCTTCACTTCGATCAGCGGCATCGCTTCTCCCTCGGTCGCGTTGACGGAGTGAGAAGCCTACCGCCGCCGCTCACTCGACGACGATGCCGTCGAGCCCGTCCGGCGGGGGCGGGATCTGCGGGTCCAGGTCGCGAAGGATCCCGACGAGCAGCCTCGCGACCGCGAGGTTCCTCACCCGCTTCGAGTTCGCAGGCACGACGTACCAGGGCGCCCACTCCGTCGAGGTCTCGGTGAGCGCGTCCTCGTAGGCGGCCTGGAAGTCGTCCCAGCGCCTGCGGTCGTCGAGGTCGCCGAGCCGGAACTTCCACGTCTTCAGAGGGTCGTCGAGTCGCTCCTGCAACCGCTCGCGCTGCTCGTCCTTCGAGATGTGCAGGAAGACCTTCACGATCGTCGTGCCCGACTCGACGAGCAGGCGCTCGAACTCCCGGATCTGCGCATACCTCGGCCTCCACACCTGCTCCGGAACGAGCTCCTTCACCCGGACGACGACGACGTCCTCATAGTGAGAACGGTTGAAGATCCCGAGCTGCCCGTGCGCGGGGCAGACGGCGTGGACCCGCCAGAGAAAGTCGTGGGCGAGCTCTGCCTCGGTCGGCACCTTGAAGGACGCGACACGGCAGGCCTGGGGGTTGACGCCCCGGAAGACGTGGCGGATCGTCCCGTCCTTGCCCGACGTGTCCATACCCTGGAGGACGAGGAGCAGCGACCGTCTGGACTCGGCCCAGAGCCGCTCCTGGAGCTCGCGGAGCTCGGTCGTCAGCCCGTCGAGCTCGGCCGCGATCCCGTTCTTGCTCTCGAACCCCAGCCGGTCGCCGGGGTCGCGTCCGGCGAGCCCCGCAGGCGATCCGGGCTCGACGACGAGCTTCTCCCTGATCGTCACGCCGGAGATCGTAATCGACGCCTAACGTGCCGGCGCCCTGGCGGCACGCACAATGAGAGCGCGCGATGAGCCTCGACTTCGTGCCCTCCTACGTCGTGCTCTGTCTCGTGCAGGGCCTGCTCGTGCTCGCCTCGTGGCGACCGTTTCGCGTCGCGCGCTCGAGCCTGCTCGGCCTCGTACTGCCGGTCGCGATGCTCGCCGCCGGCGTCGGCATCGTCCGCGCGTTCAGCGGCGGTGCGGACGCGCTAACGACGCTGGCCGCCGTCGCGACCCCGCTCCTTGCCGCGCTGGTCGGACGCCTTCGTGGCTGGCGGCTCGCGTGGCTCTACCCGCCCGCGGCGATCGGCCTGTACGTAATCGCCTGGCGAAACCAGGACACGCTGCTCGCCGACGCGGCCGGCGTGCTCCTGATCGCCGCCGCCTGCCTGACGCTCGCAGCCGCCTTCTCGAGCGTCGCGCCGGCTCGCGCGCTCGCGATCGGGATCATGCTGCTGGTCGTCCTCGACGTGATCCTCGTCTGGGGCAACCGCCAGATCGAGCCGGCGATGCTGACGCTCCACGAGGCCGCGCCACCGACCGTGGCCCTTCCCGGTGGTCAGGCCGTGCCGCTGCCTGCGCTCCAGGAGATCACCTTCGGACACGCGCTCATGGGCTGGCTCGATCTGCTCGCCCCGGCGCTCCTCGCGACGCTCGTCGCCGGCCGCGCCTGGCCTGTCCGTGGCGCGGTCGCGCTCACCGTGACGGCGTCAGCCCTGCTGTGGGGGCTGCTGCTCTTCCTCGACGTCACCTCGCCGATCCCGGCCACGGTCCCCGCTCTTGCCGGGCTCGCGCTCGTCGCCGTCCTCGACCGACGCTGGCTTCCGGCGCCCGAGCCGGTGACCGGACCCGTTTCCGACTAGAACGCCGGCGTCTCGCGCCAGGTCCCGAAGGACCGGCGCAGCACGTCGCACATCTCGCCCATCGTCACGTCGGCCTTCGCGGCGTCGATGAAGAGAGGCATCAGGTTCGCGGCGCCGGCCGCTTCCTCGAGCCGCGCGAGCGCGGCCCGGGCACGACCCTCGTCCCGCCCGGCACGCAGGGCCTTCACACGCGCGACCTGTCTCGCCTCCACGTCCGGATCGATCCGGAGCAGCGGGATCTCCTCCTCCCCGTCCTCCGCAAAGGCGTTGACCCCGACGATCACCCGCCTGCCGTGCTCGACCTCGCGCTGGAAGCGGAACGACGCGTCCGCGATCTCGCTCTGGAAGAAGCCCTGGCGGATCGCAGCGATCACGCCGCCGAGTGCGTCGATCCGCTCGAAGTACGCGTACGCCTGTCGCTCGAGCTCGTCCGTCAGCGCCTCGAGGTACCACGAGCCGCCGAGCGGGTCGGCGGTGGACGCGACGCCGGTCTCGTGCGCAATGATCTGCTGCGTCCGCAGGGCGAGCTTCGCCGCGTGCTCGGTCGGGAGTGCGAGGGCCTCGTCGAACGAGTTCGTGTGGAGCGACTGCGTCCCGCCGAGCACCGCGGCGAGCGCCTCGATCGCCGTCCGCATGATGTTGTTCTCGGGCTGCTGCGCCGTCAGCGAGACCCCTGCCGTCTGGGCGTGGAAGCGCATGAGCAGCGAGCGCTCGTCCCTCGCGCCGTACCGGTCGCGAAGCTCGCGCGCCCAGATCCGGCGGGCCGCCCGGTACTTCGCGATCTCCTCGAAGAAGTCGATGTGGGCGTTGAAGAAGAACGACAGTCGCGGCGCGAACTCGTCGACCTCGAGACCTCGCTCGAGCGCCGCCTCGACGTAGGCGAACCCGTCGGCGAGCGTGAATGCGAGCTCCTGAGCCGCCGTCGACCCGGCCTCGCGGATGTGGTACCCGGAGATCGAGACCGGGTGGAACAGGGGTAGCTCGCGCGCGCAGAACTCGATCATGTCGACGCAGAGCCGCATCGACGGCTCGGGCGGGAACATCCATTCCTTCTGCGCGATGTACTCCTTGAGGATGTCCGTCTGCGCCGTTCCCCGCAGCGCCGCGCGGGCGGCACCCTGCTCCTCGGCGACGCACACGTAGAACGCGAGCAGGATCGCCGCCGGCGAGTTGATCGTCATCGACGTCGAGACCTGCTCGAGCGGGATGCCGGCGAACAGGTCGCGCATGTCCTCGAGCGAGTCGACCGCGACCCCTTCCCGGCCGACCTCGCCGAGCGACCGCGCGTGATCGGAGTCGTAGCCCATCAGGGTCGGCATGTCGAACGCCACCGAGAGACCCGTCTGCCCGTGCTCGAGCAGGTAGCGGAATCGCTCGTTCGTCTCGGTGACCGTCCCGAACCCCGCGAACTGGCGCATCGTCCAGAGGCGTCCCCGGTACATGGACGGGTAGACGCCGCGCGTGTACGGGAACTCGCCCGGGTCGCCGAGCTCGCGTCGGTAGTCGGGCTGGACGTCCCCGGGCCCGTACACGGCCCGGATCGGTAGGCCGGAGATCGTCTCGCCGGGGGCGTCGCGCTCGCGCAGCCCGGGCGGCTCGCCTGTCGTCGCCATCGCCCGCAGCGTACCGCCGAAGCTCCATCACGGGTGCCGCCGGAAGTCGTGATTATTGATACAATTGTCGCGTCGGTCGATGCAAGGAGGACACGATGTCCATCGTCGACGTCATGAACGTGAGGCTCGTGAGCGTCACCCCGGAGGCGCGCGTCGAGGAGGCGATCCAGGCCATGCTCGACCGGGGCGTCGGATCCGTCGCGGTCTGCGAGGGCCCGAGGCTCGTCGGCATCCTCACCGAGCGTGACGTGCTGCGGCTGGCGGGACGCGGCGCCCGCATGGACGAGCTCGCCGTGCGCCACGTGATGCGGACACGCCTCGTGACCGTGTCGCCCGACGACGGCATCCTCTCGGTCGCGCGGCTGATGCGCGAGCACGACGTCCGCCACCTGCCCGTCGTCGACGGCGAGCACGTGCTCGGCATGGTGGGTAGCCGCGAGGTGCTCGATGCCCTCGCCGAGCGCATGTGGCGCTCACACGACGAGGTCGCGCACGAGACGGTGCACCAGCTGCTCGAGCGGCGGGCGCCCGACGCCGATCAGGCCCGCGCGTAGAACGCGCGGCTGCGTCTCGACCCGTAGAGGAGGAAGAGGAGGCACGCCGACACGGCGACGCTCGCGACTCCCTCCCAGGGGCTCACGTCGTACCAGCCGAACACGATCGCGAGCCCGCCCGCGAGATGGAGGAAGAGCAGGACGGCGACCGTCCAGCGGGCGGAGCGGCTACCGCGGGCCAGCGAGACCGCCAGGGCCGCGAGCAGCGCGCCGAGCCCGATCGCGACGAGCCCGTAGGCGACGAGGCCGCCGCTCGACATGCCGGTGTCGGCCTGAACCGCCTGCTCGCCGCGGTCTGCGATCAGACCGACGCCGTTGACGATGCCGATCGCCCCCACCGCGAGCGCGAGCACGGCGACGAGCAGGACCGTGCCCGGAACGCGACGTCTCGTCGCGGAGCTCGCCACGGGGGCTACGGACCTCCCGCCTCGTCCTCGCGGGCGGCGAGCCGGCGGAAGGCAGCGTCGATCAGGCGCGGCATGTCGGCCCAGATGCTAGTCGAGTCGAGCAGGACGCCGATCACGTGGTGCCCGTTCCGCTCGACCGCGACGACGAGACAGGCGCCGGCCCGGGTCGTGTACCCCGTCTTGACGCCGTAGGTGCCCTCGTAGGTGACGAGCATCTTGTTGTGGTTGATCCACTCCTTGGCGTACGTGGGAGGCGGCCAGTCGACGAGCTTGCGCCGCGTCCGGACGATCTTCGCGAACGTCCGGTTCTCGAGCGCCGCCCTCGCGAGGATGGCCTGGTCGAGCGCCGTCGAGAGGTTCGACTCGTCCTCGAGGCCCGACGTGCTCTGGTAGTGCGTCAGAGTCATGCCGAGCTCGGCGGCCCGCTCGTTCATGCGCCGGTAGAACCGCCTGAGCGAGCCGTCGCCTGCCGCGTAGCCGAGCGCTTCTGCCGAGTCGTTCGCCGAGACGAGAAGCGCCGAGTAGAGCAGCAGCCGGCGCGGGTACCAGCGTCCGGCCCGAAGCCCCTCCCTGCTCGGCTCGACGAGCGTCGCCGCCTTCGGCACCCTGATCTTCCGGTCGAGCTCTCCGTCCTCGATCACGATCAGCGCCGTCATCATCTTCGTCAGCGATGCGATCGGCCGCCTCGCCCGCTCGGCGTGGGCGATCAGCACCCGGCCCTCGTCGGCGTCGATCGCGACGAACGACCCGGCGGTCAGCT
Source organism: Gaiellales bacterium (assembly GCA_046330455.1). Classification (GTDB taxonomy): domain Bacteria; phylum Actinomycetota; class Thermoleophilia; order Gaiellales; family Gaiellaceae; genus CAVQXR01. The sequence goes on along the minus strand of JAXLSU010000006.1, from coordinate 105,447 downwards.
TCGGGCGGAAGGAGCTCCTCGTGGCCTCCTCGTCGTAGGCGAGCGGCGCAACCGCCTCGTTGACAGGCGGCTCGGCCGTCGCTGCGGCCGCTGCGATCGGCTCCTCGAGGACGTTCGGGGTCGTGGTCGGTGTCGCCGGCGCGGCGGCTTCCGACTCAGCGGAGAGGAGACCTCCGAAGAAGACGCCGAGGAACGCGCCCAGGGCGAGGAGCGCGAGGAGGATCGCGACGCGAGGCCTCATCCGGGATCATTGTGACCGACGATCCGGCGAGCCGGACGGCGCTCAGTACGTTCCGGCGAGCTCGACCGTGCTGAGCCGGAGCTGCGTCGAGTCCTGCGCGCCGACCGCCGTGTAGGCCCACCGCAGGCGCACCTGGGCTCCGTCCCAGATCGCCTTCGAGCCACCGACGAGACCGGTGAGCGCGATGTCCGCGACGGTCGTGAACCCCGACGGGCCGGGGTTGACGGCGACGACGACCTCATCCGACAGCGGTGTCGCGCCGTCGGCTTGGAACAGCTGCGCGTACATCGTCGTCTCGTCGTCGACGAGCCCCGTCGTGCGGGCGCGAATGCCGATCGCCAGGGTCTGCATCTGGCCGAAGCCAGCGGGAGTGGCCGTGAGCTGGACGAAGTAGCTGCCGCTCGTCTTGTTGTTGTTGCAGACGTAGTCGTCCCCGTCGTTCGTGGTCGCGAGCCCCTCGTCGATCGAGGCGTAGAGGTCGGTCGTGGCGTGATCCTTGTCGCGGATCCCTGCATCGATCGTGCCGTCACCGTTCGGGGTCAGGGTGAGTGAGCCGTTGCCGCCACCCGAGGTGGTGTTCGTCACGGCGGTCTCGGGTAGCGCCGCCGCGTCGTTCCCGGCCACGTCCTGGAGCGGGCTCGTCCCCGGCACCGCGTACGCGACCGTCACCACATCCGACGACACGACCGCCGAGGCGAGCGTCACCGTCACCGCCGACCCCGCGACCGACACGTTCGACACCCCGACCGGCGACGCGTTCACGTTCACCGTGAACGCCGACCCGTCCGGCGTCGAGCCCCCGTCGAGCGCCTCCCCGTACGCCATCGTCAACGCCGCCCCGTCCACGGAAGCCGACTGGAACGCCGGCGGGGTGAGGTCCGGGCCACTCGGCGCCGAGGTTCCGTCGAGCTCGACCGCGGTGACCTTGAGCTGTGCGCCGTCGCCGCCCCCGACGGCCGTGTAGACCCAGCGCAGCTTCAGCAACGCTCCGTCCCAGGCCGCCTTGTCCGCCGCCACGACCCCCGTGAACGGGATGTCCGTGACCGTCGTCCAGCCCGACGATGCCGCTGCAGTGGTGAGCGTGACCTCGTCGGTCAGCGGCGTCGTCCCGTCCGCCCGGAACACCTGCGCGACGAGCGTCAGCTGGTCGTCTGTCCAGTTCGACGACCTCGCGCGGACATCGGCGGTGAGCGTCGCCATCGAGCCGAAGTCGTCCGGCGTGTCGGTGAGCCCCGCCACATAGGCGGCGCTGACGCCCCTGTTGTTGCGGATCAGATCGTCACCGTCGTTGGCACTCGCGACTCCCTCGTCGATCGCATCGAACAGGTTCGTGGCTCCGCTCACCCGGACGTCGCTCGCGGAGACGTCGGCGTTCGCGACCAGGGTGAGGGGGCCGCTGCCGGTCGAGTTCGTGACCGCCTGGCTCACGAGCGCCGCCGCGTCGTTGCCGGCCATGTCCTGGAGCGGGGAAGCTCCCGGCGTGTAGCTGACGGTCAGGCCCGACTCGCCGGCGAGGACGGCCGGCGCGAGCGCGAGCACGACGTCCGTGCCCGTCACGCTCACCGCGGTAACGGCGTGCCCGCCGCCGACGGCGAAGTCGCCGTTCGCCGGGACCGACGCTGGATCGAGCGACTCGTCGTAGGAGATCGTCAGCGTCGCCCCGCTCGCCTCGGCGGTCTGGGCCTCGGGCGGGTCGGTGTCCGGGGTCAGCGCGACGTAGCGGTGCCAGTAGGTCTTCGTGTCCTGCTTGTTCGTCGCGAGAACGAGGATGCCGGTCGACGCGTCGAGGTTCTGCTTCGTCGAGGTCGAGTTGTTGAGGTCGGCTCCCCCGTCATCGATGAAGACGGTGCCCACTCCCGGCGCGAAGTCGACACCCGGCGTCTCGGCCTGTGCGAACGGCAGCGTCTTCTCGTAGATCTTCCCGCCCGACTGGCCCGAGGTCGCGAACATGCGGATCAGCCCGCTCTCATCGTCGAGGAGCACGATCGGCCGCGTGTGGTTGTCGGTTCCGAGCCCGAAGACATGAGTCACCCACGTCCCGGAGGCGGTCCGCACGAGCAGCCGGTTGAGCGCACCGGAGCCGCTCAGGCTCGTCTTGGTCGCCGCGAAGATGCGGCCGCTCGAGTCCGTCTTCAGGTTGATGTGGTCGTCGGCGATCCCGGTCCCTGAGGTCGCCGTCTCGACCGCCCAGGCGGTATCGGCATCGCCGTCGACGTGCACGGCGAAGTACATCCCGTTCGTCGACTGGTTCGACCACATGAGACCGACCTTGTTGCCGCCGAACGCGATGACCGAGGAGATGTCGTCGTCGGCCGGTGCGGGCACGGCGAGCGCGAACGGCGTCCCCCAGGTCGAGTCGCTGCAGCCCGGGCTGCAGACCGTCGAGTCGACCTTCACGGTGTTCTGGGCGTCCGAGGCGCCGTCCTCCGTCCACGTCGCCCAGAGCTTTCCGGTCGAGTCCTTCGCGATCGCGAGGGTCTCGGTCTTCATGTTGTTGATCTGGACGGGGAAGCCGCCGTCGAGCGAGTAGGTGTCGGTCGAGGTGGCGTAGCTGTACCGGTAGAGGTAGGCCGGGCTCCCGGACTTCGTGGTCGAGTCGCTCTGTGCGTGCGAGGCGACGTAGAGCTTCGTGCCGTCCCAGAGGACGTCGGCGGTCGTGTTGTTTCGCGTGTCGCCCGCCACGCCCGTGTCCACCCAGGTCTCGGAGCCCGCGTCGAAGCGGAAGATGTGGAAGTCCTGGCTCTGCCCGGCCGGCCCGTCGAACAGGTACCCCCACCACGAGCCGTCGTTGAACCAGAGCTTCGACTCGGGCTTCGGCCCGCTCGGGGGCGTCGTGGCATTCGCGCCGTCGAAGGACGGCCCCTGGACACCGACGACTGCGCGTGCCGCTGCCGGGGCACCCAGCACGAACATCCCGGCTACCACGAGGACGGCGGAAACCGTCGAAACGCGCCGACGAAGGCAGCGTCTCACCGCGGCACTTTAGCAGCCTCACGGAGATCGTGATGGAAATCGATCAGCCGGCCGGCCCCAATAAAGGAGGGCTACGGCGCCTCGGGCAGCGCTACGTGACGGGGTGCAGCGGCGGCAGCTGGGCCGGATCGACGAGCGTGCAGCCGCGTCCGTACAGCGTCGCCTCGCCGATCCTGCCGTCCTCGAGCCGGTAGTAGAGGTTCCCCGCCGGATCGCACAGCCGCTGGACGACGAGCCCCGAGCCGGCGGCCTCGCCGGTCTCGGTCGTGATCTGAACGGGAAAGAGACGGAGCATGGCTCTCGTTGCGCCGGGTCGGCGTCAGGGTCTAGAACGCTAGCACGCTCCGATCTCGCACGCCCGCCGCGAGACCCGCGGCCGGCCGGCTTTCGCCCGACCCGGGCCACGCCAGGCTCCGATCAGCGTCCCTTGCGAAAGTCCCAGCTCACACAGGTGGACGGGGTGAGCCGGACGAGGGTGTACCGCTCGGGCTCGGTGACCTCGGCGAGCTCGGGATCGTCGACCCCGCTGCCGAGGTAGCGACGGTCGATGCGCTCCCCGTAGGCGGAGACGCTGTCCTCGTCGTCGATCAGCTCGACCGTCCCGCGGAAGACGACGCCCTGCACCCTCGCCTGCCAGCCACCGGCGGGACGCTCGTCCTCCTCGACCATGAGCGACGCGCGCGGGTCGCGCCGCAGGTTTGCCAGGTGGATCCGGCTCTGGGCGAGCTCGAGGAACACGACACCGCCGTCGTAGAGAAACCAGATCGGCGAGAGGTGCGGGAACCCGTCGGCGCGGTTCGTCGCCAGGCAACCCGCGCGCGGCTCGGCAACGAACCGCTCGAGCTCCTCCTGGCCCATGCGGTTGGAGGCCGAGGCCGTCCAGCGGATCCTCTGCGCATCGGTCATCGGGTGATCTCCAGGTGGAGAGCCGTGGCGAGCGGAAAGGGAAGGCCGAGACACTCGGACATCGTCCCATGGAGCGTACCGGGATCGAACCGGTGACCTCCGGCTTGCAAAGCCGGCGCTCTCCCAGCTGAGCTAACGCCCCTCGGCGTCAATGTACACGCGCCGTCAGGGGTCGTATCGTGTATCACGGCGGCGCCAAACCGAGAGGAGCGGGGCATGGGACGGATCAGGAGGAGCTGGGTGCTCGTGGCCGCGGTGCTGGGAGTGGCGATGCTGGCCGGAGGCGCAGCCGCGGCGAACGAGCCGTTCGCGTTCGGAGGGACGAAGGACGGCGACATGCGGTTCGACGCGAGCGCGCTCGTCAGCGCGAAGGCCGTTCAGCTCATGGGCGGCTGGACCGACGACACCCAGTCGTGCCTCACGACGCGGGAGCTCACCGTCGAGGTGCTGATCGACCGGGTGCGCAACGGCGTGACGACCCGCCGGGCGTTCACGAAGACCGGGCAGGTCGCGAACTGCGCCGAGGGCGGCCCGAACTTCGGCTTCATCAAGAAGGCGAAGGGGCTCGGCATGGGCTGTGCCGGCGGGGGCTGGCGCCCCGGCACCTACACGTTCTTCACCAAGGTGACCGACACCGCGACCGGGATCGAGACCTACGTCGATCTGCAGTGGGTGAAGACGCGGGCCTGCGCATAGCCACGGAACGCGGAGGGGCCGGCAGCGCCGGCCCCTCCGTCAAACCTGATTCGAGCCGGCCGCGCCGGCGGCGCGAAGCCTCAGTCGCCCCAGTCGAAGTCGCGCGAACGGCCCCAGAGCGTGTCCTCGGACGGCCGGGGCGCCGTCGCGGCGGTGCCGATGCTCGGGTCGGTCTCCTCGGCGGCCGGCCAGGCGAGCACCATCTCCTCGCTCATCACCGACGGCTGCGACCCGGTCAGCGTCTCCTCGAGCCGGGCCTGCTCCTCGGACTTGAAGAGCGGATGATTCTGGAAGGGATCGTCGATCCGGTAGCGCTCGATCGGCATGCTCCCCTCGAGAGTCGCGTTGCGCCGCTTCAGCTCGAGGTGCTCCTCGATCACCCTCGCAAACGACTGGCTTCCGTCCAAGGTCATGCAAACCTCCCTCTCCGTCGCCCGGGCCGGCGATCGTAGCCCGTCCGGGCGGTACCGGCAAACAGGGTAGCGCGTCCGTCAGCGGTTCGTCACGCTTTCGGCACGATCGGGCCGGGTTCGGCTAGAAGATCGGCCGCTCGAGCGCGACGGCGATGACCATCCCGAAGAACCAGCCGAGGCCCGCGACGAGCACTCCGATCGCGGTGAAACGGCGACTCGTGCTCCCGATCCCGGCCGCGATCAGCCCGATCACGATCGCCGAGGTTCCGACGCGGCCCGGATAGTAGAACAGCGCCACGAGGCCGCCGAAGACGGCCACCGCCGACAGGTAGCCGCCGATGATCCGGGAGACCGGCGTGCGGTCGACGACCTCTTCGTACCTGATCCCGCCCATTACACCTGCTTCGATCGGGCCCTGGCGAACGCGGTTCGCGGGCGGCGCGCGGGCGAGCCGTGCGGGCCGCGGCGCGGCGTCCGGCCGGGCAGGTTGCGTTTCCACCAGCCGCTCGAGTACGGCCCCTCGGGGCCGAGCACGTCCTCGGTCCCGGTTTCCCCTTCACCGACCTCCGGCGGGCTCTTGAGCGCCCACCACACGACGTAGCCGAGATAGAGCATCGGGATCTTGAGCAGCACGATGAAGACGAGGATGAACCACCACATCGGACGCCGGTAGCTTAGCGGGCGCGCCTGAGCAACCTTGCTCAGCCTCCACGGCCTCGGCCTTCCGCATCGTGCGGGCGGGATGAGATCCCGCCCCTACGGCCCTCCAAGGCCGTGCGGGGACTCACGAAGCCGGCGAGCACGTCTCGCGACTCAGGACGCGGTCACGACCGCCCGCAGCGTCGTGCGAACCGTCTCGCCCGGGGCGAGCTCGAGCGCCTCGCCCGCCTCCACGGCGTCGGCGAGGCACAGGCGCGACGTCCACGGCTCCACGCCGAGCCCGTAGGAGCCGGCGAGCGGCATCGCCAGCGCCCCGCCGTAGGGCTGCCAGGAGATCACCCACGGGAACAGGAGCGGGTCGAAGTGGAGTCGGAACGTGAGGCCCAGCGCGGGGTTCTCGACCTCGACCCAACCGGCGTCGAGGTCGGTGAGATACACGTCGTCGTGGCTTCCGGCATCCGGGCCGGGGACGAACGAGAGATCGACGGAGCCGCCGTCGCGAAGCCGGGCGTCCGGCCACCTCGACCGCTGGCCCGGCTCGAGGCGCGCGGTCTCCTCCCAGAGCTCGGGGATCGTCACGATCGTCCGGGCGGGGAGCCGCAGGCGCGCCCCGGCGGCGACGAGGGGCGGGCCGAGCACGCAGTGATGGCCCCAGACGGCGTGGACGGGCTGTTCCCCCACGTTCGTCACCGTCTCGTCGAGCACGAGCTCCGAGCTACCCGTCCCGAGCCGCATCAGGCGCTCGAGCCGCAGCGGCACGGTCTCGCACTCGACGGAGCAGCGCAGCACCGCCTCGTCGCTGCCGACCTCGGCCGTGACCGTCCAGGGTCGCGTCGCGACCTCGCCGTGGAACGGGATCGACGCGTCCCGGTACTCGCAGGGGTCGCCCACGCTCGGGAACAGCTCCTGCCAGCCGCCCGCGTAGCCCTCGAGGAAGGCGTGCCCGTCGCTGCCCTCGCGCCGGGGCGATCCCGGCGGGGACAGCCCCCAGGGTGCGTGGAACAGGACGTCGACACCCCGCTCGAGGTGGACGAGCTCGACGATCTCGGCGCCCCGGTCGGGAAGGACGGTGACGCGCAGCCGTCCGTTCTCGACCGAGGCCGAGCTCCAGCCCGCGAAGGTGCCCGCGCTGACCCGCGGCGCGTCAGGCACCGAGGATCGAGGCGCCGCTCGCGGCGTCGAAGAGGTGCACGGCCTCGAGGTCGATCGCGAGCTCGAGCCGCTGGCCGGACGCGGCGCCGAGCCGGGGATCGAGCCTCGCCGCAAACGCTCCCGCCAGCTCGATCGGGCGCTCGCCGATCTCGACCGACTCGAGCCCCGGAATCCGGAAGTACGCGAAGGTCTCGGGGCCGAGCTGCTCGGTGATCTCGACGTCGGCGGGCACGACCGCCTCCCCGGCGCCGCCGTCGCGGACGTCCCGGAAGTCCTCGGGCCGGATCCCGGCGAGGACCTCCCCGGAAGACGAGGCGAGCCGCGCCCGGACGGTGTCGGGAAGCGCGTACTGCCGCTCGCCGAGCTGAAGCAGGCCGTCAGCGAGCCTCCCCTCGACGAAGTTCATCGGGGGTGAGCCGATGAAGGCAGCGACGAAGACGTTCGCGGGCCGGCGGTAGAGCCGCTGCGGCGCATCGACCTGCTGGACGACGCCCTTGCTCATCACGGCCACCCGCTGACCGAGCGTCATCGCCTCGGTCTGATCGTGCGTGACGTACACGGTCGTCACGCCGAGCCGGCGATGGAGGTTCGCGAGCTCGGCCCGCATCTGCACCCGGAGCTTCGCGTCGAGGTTCGAGAGCGGCTCGTCCATCAGGAAGGCCTGCGGGCGCCGCACGATCGCGCGTCCCATCGCGACGCGCTGCCGCTGGCCGCCCGACAGCTCGCGCGGCTTGCGGTGCAGGAGCTCGCCGAGACCGAGCAGCTTGGCCGCCTCTCCCACCCGCGTGTCGATCTCGGCCTTCGCGACCCTCTGCATCTTCAACGGGAACGCGATGTTGTCGCGTACCGTCATGTGCGGGTACAGGGCATAGCTCTGGAACACCATCGCAACGTCTCGTTCCTTCGGCTCGAGCTCGTTGACGACGCGCTCGCCGATCCGGATCTCGCCCTCCGTGATCTCCTCGAGCCCGGCGATCATCCGCAGGGCCGTCGTCTTTCCGCACCCGGACGGGCCGACGAGGATCATGAACTCCCCGTCCTCGACCCCGAGGCTCAGGTCGTCGACGGCGACCGTGCCGTCGGGGAAGCGCTTCGTGACCCTGTCGAACTCGATCGCGCCCATCGTCAGTCCACCCTCAGCCGGTCGACGAGCTCCTCGTCGAGCTCGATCCCGAGCCCTGGCCCGCCGGGAACGGCGAGCATACCCGCGCTGAACGCGAGCGTCCCGGCCAGGAGCCCGCCGGCGAGCGGCGACTCTGCGACCGAGTACTCCGAGTAGGTGGGACGGTCGAGCGTGCACGCGAGCTGCAGCGACGTCGTGACGAGAACGCCCGACTTGAAGCAATGCGGGACGACCTCCACCTCGTTCGCCTGCGCGAGCTCCGTGATCTGCCGGGCGACCGTGAAGCCGCCGCAGCGTCCCAGATCGGGCTGAAGAACATCGACACGGCCCTGCTCGACCAGCGCGCGAAACGGCCCGATCGTCGTGTCTGCCTCACCGGCCGCGATTCTGGTGCCGACCTGGTCGGAGAGCCGCCGGTAGCTCTCGTAGTCGTCGGGCGCGAACGGCTCCTCGAACCAGTACAGGCCGACGTCCTCGACCCGGTGGAGCAGCTCAGCAGCTCGCTCGACGGTGTACACCTGCCCCCCGTCGATCATCAGGTCGCGATCCGGGCCGAGCACCTCTCGTGCAGCACGGATCAGCAGCTCGTCATACGCGAGGTCGCGGCCGAGGGGGCCCCAGCCGAGCTTGAACGCGCCGTAGCCGGCCGCGACGGCCTGCTCCGCGATCGCCCGCACCTCCGCCGGCGACTCCGGCATCACCTCACTCGCGTACACCTTCACGGCCTGCACGCTCGCCCCGCCGAGCAGCTCGTGGACAGGCCGGCCCGCCGCCTTTCCGGCGAGATCCCAGAGGGCGACGTCGATCGCGCTGATCGCGTGCAGGGCCGGGCCGGAGCGACCGTAGTAGCTCGACCCTCGGTAGAGGAGCTGCCAGAGGCGGTCGATCTGGAGCGGATCCTCGCCGACGAGCAGCTCCCGCAGCCCTCGCGCGACCGCGTGCGAGGACGGCATCTCGACGATCGTCCGGACGAGGTAGGGCGAGCTGTCGGCTTCGCCGATCCCGGTGAGCCCCTCGTCGGTGTGGATGCGCACGAGGACGGTGTCCTGCGTCCCGTCGGCGCGCGTCGTGTCGATGCTCGGCAGCCGCAGAACGATCGGCTCGACGTCCGTGATCCTCATGCGAGGATCCTCTGTGAGACGGCGCGCGCCGACGCGGGCGCAAGCCCCAGGTACCTCGCCGGGTCGAGCAGCGCGTCCAGCTCGGCGCCGTCGAGCCCGGCGCAGACCTCGGGCACGGCGAGCAACGCGTCGCGCAGCGGGGTCGCCTCGGCCGCGGCGCGGCGGGACGCCTGGCCCACGAGCCGGTGCGCGGTCTCGTGGCCGAGCGAGCGGCCGAGCGCCATCATCACGGCCTCGGCCATGATCTGCCCCTCGGTCAGCGCGAGGTTCGCCTCCATTCGCGCTCCGTCCACATGGAGCTCCTCGAGCACGCCGGCGAGCTTGTCGAGGACGCCCCCGGCCAGGATCATCGCCTGCGGGAAGGCGAGCCACTCGATCGCCCAGAAGCCCATGTCGCGCTCGAAGGCATGCGCGGGCGCGTCCGCGACGGCGCTCACGGAGGCGCGGAGGGCCCGGGCGCTCGCGATCACGTACTCGCACGTCATCGGGTTGCGCTTCTGCGGCATCGTCGAGGAGCCGACGTGCGCCTCGGTGGAGGGCTCGGCCGCCTCGGCGAGCTCGGTCGACTGCAGGCGCACGATCTCCGCGGCGATCCGCTCGGCGACCGAGCCGAGCTCGGCGAGCGCGTGCCCGAGGTCGCGGACACGGTCGCGGGTCGCGTGCCAGTGCACGTCGGCCCGCGCCAGCCCGAGCCGGCGGGAGAACGCCTCCTGGACGGCTTCGGCGTCGCCGCCGAGCGTGGCGAACGTGCCCGCCGCGCCCGAGAGCTGCGCGGTCAGGGCTGCCTCCCCTGCACGGCCGAGGCGCTGCCGGGCGCGATCGAGCTCGTCGGCCCAGGTCGCAGCCTTCAGTCCGAAGGTGATCGGCACCGCGTGCTGGAAGTGCGTCCGCCCCGCCATCGGCGTGTCGGCGTACCGGTCGGCGAGCACCGCCGCGGCCCGGGTCGCGCGGTCGAGATCGCGCGCGATCGGGACGAGCGCCGCCCGGGCCTGGAGCGTGAATCCCGTGTCGACGACGTCCTGTGTCGTCGCCCCCCAGTGCACCCAGGCGCCGGCCTCGCCGCACCGCTCGCCGAGCGCCCGGATCAGCGGGACGAGCGGGTGCTTCGAGGCCGCGATCCCGCTACGGAGCACCCCGAGGTCGAAGTTCGTCGCGCAGGCCTCCTCGCGGATCCGCTGTGCCGCCTCGGGCGGTACGATGCCGACCTCGGCCTGCGCCTCTGCAAGGGCGACCTCGACGTCGAGCCAGGCCTGCACGAGCGCCTGGGAGTCGAACGCGGCGCGCACCTCGTCCGTCCCGTAGAGGTCGCGGAGCAGCTCGCAGTCGAGGGTGGTAGGCACTGATCAGAGCGAGTTAGGCATACGATTGTCTCGAGACCCTAGAATGGCAGCTCCCGTCGTGTCAAGCGTGACGCCGCCTCGATCATGAAGCGCAAGCAGACCGTTCGCCTCCTCGACGTCGCGGCCGCGGCGGGCGTCGACGCCTCCGTCGTCTCGCGCGTCCTCTCGGGCGACGATCGCCTCTCGATCCGGGACGAGACACGCCAGCGGATCCTCGAGACCGCGACCCGCCTCGACTACCGGCCGAACACGGCCGCGCGAACGTTGAAGACCGCGCGGACGATGGCGATCGGCATGATCGTCCCCGACCTCGCCAACGTCAACTACGCGACGATCGCCGGCGGTGCCGAGGACCGCGCCGCCCGGGCCGGGTACACGATCCTCGTCGCCAGCGGCTTCGCCACCGAGCGCCTGCCCGACCTGCACGGCCGGATCGACGGCCTGCTCGTCGGGATGGCGACGACCGAGACGCCGAGGCTCGGCGACTTCGGGTCGGGCATCCCGGCGATCCTCGTCAACCGGCGCGAGCCGTGCGGGATCCCGAGCGTCACGGTCGACGACGAGGCCGGCGCGGCGCTCGCAACGGAGCATCTGCTCGCGATCGGGCACCGGGAGATCGGCCATGTCGCAGGCCCCCAGAACGCCGATACGGGCCGCCGGCGCCTGCGGGGCTACGAGCGCGCGCTCGAGGCGGCCGGCGTCGAGCCCCGCGACGCGCTGGTCGTCGAGACCTCGTTCGACGAGGCCGGCGGGCATGTCGCGGCCACCCGTCTGCTCGGGCTCACCCCGCGCCCGACCGCGCTGTTCGTCGGAAACGTCCGTGCCGCGCTCGGAGCGATGGCCGCGGCGGGGCGCCTCGGGCTCCGGATTCCCGACGACGTGTCGATCGTCGGCTTCCACGACGCGCCCTTTGCCGCGTACCTCGACCCGGCCCTGACGACCGTCCGGATGCCGCTCGTCGAGATGGGGCGGCAGGCGGCCGACCACCTTCTCACGCTGATCGGCGGGACGACCGTCGACGACCTCATGGTCGGGACGCCGCCCGAGCTCGTCGTCCGGGCCTCGACCGCGCCGCCCGCCCGCTCGGCGAGCTAGCGAGCCGTTCAGATCTCGCGGTTGTAGCGCTGACCTTGAACCAGCCACTGCCGTCTGGCGTAGGGCCGGGTGAGGGTTTGCTTCTCGATCAGCCTGGCTCTATCCTGATATGTAAGACAAAGCCTTACCTTGTAGGATACGATCCTACCACCATGCGAACCCGGGTCTCATCCAAGGGCCAGATCGTCTTGCCGGCCGAGATCCGTCGGCGCGATCGCATCGAGCCGGGCCAGGAGTTCGACGTCGAACGAGTCGAAGACGGCGTGTACCGGCTCGAGCGCCGGCCGCTACCTCCGAACCGCGGTGTGGTCGACTGGTTGCTCTCTTGCCCGGCGAAGGGCTTCTTCGTTCCGGTGGAGTCCGAGTCGACTGACGCGCTGTGACGTACCTCGTCGACGCGAACGTCCTCAGCGAGCCAACGAAGCCCTCGCCGGAGTTTCGCGTCGTCGACTGGCTTCGGCAGAACGAGCGCGACATCGTCGTCGACCCGATCATCCTCGGCGAACTGCGTTTCGGGATCCTCCTGCTTCGCCGCAGCAAGCGTCGCACCGCTCTCGAGGAGTGGTTCGACAGGGGCGTCGCGAAGCTCACGTGTCTGCCCTGGGACGCCGAGACCGGCCTGAGCTGGGCGGAGCTCCTCGCCCAGCTTCGGGCGCGAGGCCGCGCGATGCCGGTCAAGGACAGCCTGATCGCCGCGACGGCGCTCCGACACGGGCTCACCGTCGTGACACACAACCGGGCCGACTTCGAGCCGGCGGCTGTTGGCCTGCTCGACCCGTACCAACCATGACCAGATCGCAGCGGCCCGCGATCGCGGGGTCGGCCCGACGGAACCGCGGAAACCGTCACCCCGAAATGGATGGGTGCGCTCGACCCGTTCACGCCGCCCGAGGCAGACGGGGCCGGGGTCGTGCTCCCGGCTCTCAACCCAAAGAACGCCGGGATGGCGGCGATCGCGCAGACGGGCAGCTCGACCGGAGCTCAGGTCGTGGCGCTCGTCGCCTTCGCGCTCATCGCCTCGATCGGGGTCGCGGCTCCGGTCGTCACCTACTTCGCGCTCGGGGATCGCTCGGCCCGAGCTTCTCGACCGCCTGAAGAGTTGGCCGGCCCACAACAACCCCGTGATCATGGCCGTCCTGCTCCTGATCCTCGGCGTCAAGCTGATCGGCGCCGCGATCTCGGGCTTCTCCTGGACGGCCCGGTTCAGCCTTTCACGGCGCCGGCGGTCATGCCGCGGATGAAGAACCGCTGGCCGGCGAGGTACAGCAGCAGCATCGGGATCGTCGCCCAGAGCATCCCGGCCATCACGAGTGGCACGTTCAGGTCGTAGCGGCTCTGGAACAGCTTGATCCCGACCATGAGCGTTCGTAGCTCCTCGGTCTGGAGGAACACGACGGCGATCAGCACCTCGTTCCAGACCCAGAGCGCCTGCACGGTGGCGACGGTGACGAGCGCGGGCACGGCGAGCGGCAGCACGAGCGACCACCAGGTGCGAAGGTGCCCCGCACCGTCCAGCCGCGCCGCCTCGAGCAGGTCACGCGGCGTCGTGCGGAAGAAGCTCGCGAGCAGGAACGTCGAGAACGGGAGCAGGATCCCCGTGTAGACGACGATCACGCTGTGGTAGCTGTTCAGCTGGCCGAGGTCCACCATCATCTTGAAGAGCGGCACGACGAGGACGATCGGCGGCACGACCATCAGCGCGACGAGGGCGCCGAGCAGCAGCCCCCCGGGCCGCCAGCGCATCAGCGAGATCGGGTAGGCGGCGAGCGCCGCGATCACGGTCGAGATCGTGACGGACGCGACCGTGAAGATCGCGGAGTTGCCGAACCAGCGGAGGAGGTCACCGCCGCGGAACGCGTCGCCGAGCGTCCCGAGTGTCGGATCGCGGGGGATCCCGTACGGGTTCGTGAGGTACTCGGCCTGGGACTTGAAGCTGTTGACGAGCAGGAACCAGAGCGGGATCAGCGTCACGAGCACGAACACGAGCAGCAGCAGGTGCTTGGGCGTCGCCCGCAGGAGCCGGCGCCGTCGCCGTGTCGATCGGGGGGCTCGCTCAGGCATACGCGAGATCGTCGTAGCGCCTGCTCGCCCAGAGCCGCACGGCGATCAGGAGGCTCACGAAGGCGAGCAGGGTCACCGCGGCCGCCGACCCGATCCCGATCGCGCTGTTCGAGAAGACCTGCTGGTAGATGTACCACTCGCTGACGACCGTCGAGTTCCCCGGGCCGCCCGCGGTCATCACGTAGATGTAGGCGAAGACCCACGAGAGCATCGTGATCGTCTCGACGATCCCGAAGAACACGATCGCGGGCAGAAGCTGCGGCACGGTGACGTGGCGGAACGTCTGCCACCACCCGGCGCCGTCGACCCGAGCGGCCTCGAAGACCTCCTCGTTCACGCTCATCAGCCGGGCGAGGAAGACGATGATCCCGAACCCGAGCTCCTTCCAGACGATCACCGCCATGATCGACCACATCGCCCGTGACGAGGAGCCGAGCCAGTCCTGGGCGACCCCTCCGAGCCCGACCGTCTCGAGGGCCGAGTTGAGCAGGCCGTTCAGCTGGAACACGTAGCCGAACACGATCCCGACGACCGGGATCGAGATGATGTAGGGGATGAAGAGCAGCGTCCGGTAGGTCTTCCAGCCCCTGACGCGATCGAAGAGCAGGGCCGAGATGATCGCCGCGAGGCCGATCAGGATCGGGACGCAGAGCAGGAGCTGGGCGTTGTTCTGGAGCGCGTCCCAGAACAGCGAGTCCTTGTAGATGTAGCGGTAGTTGTCGAAGCCGACCGACTCGCTCGGGATGTAGGCCGACCCGACCCGCTGGAAGCTGTAGCGAAAGACCCCGACGATCGGGTAGAGGAAGACGAACCCGACCAGGACGATCATCGGGATCGCGAAGAGCCACGGGGTCAGGTGCCGGCGCATCGGGGGGAGGGACGTGGCCGGCGCCGTGCCGGCCACGCCCCCGGGGGAGGTCGGTCAGAGGCTCAGGAGCCCAGCCACGACTGGAAGTTCGCGACCGCGTCGGGGTTGGCCTCACGCCACTTCGTGATCACGTCCTGGTAGAGCTGCGCCGCCCCGGCGGCGTCGATCTCCCCGGCCATCATCTTCTGGAAGACGACGAACGTGCCGTTCACGTCGAGATCGACGGGCGTGTAGTTCGCGGCCCACCACGCCGTGTTCTTCTCGTCCAGCCATCCGAGCATCTGCTGGTCGGTGACGCTCGTGACGGTCGAGGGATCCCAGTTCGAGGAGGCCGGGAAGTTCCCGGTCGCCTGGTAGAGCGCCTCGAGGTTCTCCGGCCGCTGGAGGTACGCCATGAAGGCTCCCGCGACCTCCTTGTTCTCCGACCACTGGGTGACCTGGAAGCCGTTGCCCGTGTTCACGAGCGAGTCGGCCCAGGCACCGTCGCCGAACGCCGGCATCTTCATGAGGCCGACGTTCATCCCGCCGTCCTGGGCGGCCTTGATCACCGACTGGACGCCGGGCGCCCCGAACACCATCGCGGTCTTGCCCGCCTGCCAGAGCGCGAGCCCCTCGGCGAAGCCGAGCGAGTTCGCGTCCTCGTTGAAGTACGGCTGGAGCTCGAACGCCATGTCGATCCACTGCGTCCAGCCCGGGTCGGTCGACATGTCGCCGTCGATGACGAGCTGCTTGATGTCGTCCGGATCGTTGACCCACTGCTTCTCGAGCTGACCCGCCGCGGCGATCTCGCCGCCGAAGCCGTCCTTGAGCCCGAGCGCGATCGGCGTGATCCCGGCGCCCTTGATCTGCTCGAGAGCCGCCATCCAGTCGTCCCAGGTCGTCGGCGGGGCGTTCGGGTCGAGCCCTGCCTGCTCGATCAGGTCGAGATTGACGACGATCGGGTAGACGAACTTGTAGAGCGGGAACAGCCAGGTCTGGCCCTCGTAGAGCGTCTCGGCGACGTTCGGGTTGGCCTCGAGGTCGGCCGGCGCCACGATCGTCTCGTTCGGAACGGTGCAGCCCTTCCACGCGGGCTCGAGCGACCAGGTGCCGCTCCAGTTGTACCAGAGGTCAGGACCGCTGCTCGACTGGCAGGCGGTCTGCTGGGTCTGGATCCACGTCCCGGTCTCGTAGAGCGTCGGCTCGACGGTGACGTTCGGGTACTCGGCCTGGAATGCCTGCACCATCTCGTCCATCCACGCCTCGATGCCGGGCGCCTCGAGATCGCCGAGCCACCACAGCTTGAGCGTCACGTCGCCGGCCGAGGCGACGTCGAACTCGCTTCCCAGCCCGCTTCCGGCCGGCTCGGTCTCGGCGGGCGCGCCGGTCTCCGCCGGAGCGCCGGTGTCGGCGGGTGCCTCCGTCGTCGCCGGCGCGGCCGTGGTCGCAGGCTCCTCCCCGCCGCCGCAGCCGGCGGCGACGAGGGCGAGCGCGACGATGCAGGTAAGCCCGACCCACCAGCGGAGGTGTCGCTTCGAACGTCCCATTAGCTCTCCCTTTCTTCCCGTCGTTCGGTCATCCAGCAGGAATCGACGTGAGCGCGCCGTCGATCGTGAAGACGGCGCCCGTCACGTAGGCCGCGTCATCGGAGCTCAGGTACACGGCGAGCTTCCCCACCTCGGCCGGAGTGCCGAGGCGGTGTGCCGGCACGATGTCGAGGTAGAACTGCTCGTCGATCGCGCCGCGCGCGACGTCGGCGTCCCACATCGGGGTCCGCAGGACGCCGGGCGCGATCGCGTTCACGCGGACGCCGTGGGGCGCCCACTCGCCGGCGGCGATCTTCGTCATCATGATCACCGCCGCCTTCGGAGCGCAGTAGGTCATCCGGCCGGGGTTCGGCGAGAAACCCCGGATCGACGAGATGTTCACGACCGACCCCGTCTTCCGCGGCAGCATGTGCCGCCCGGCCGCCCGCATGCAGAAGAAGACGCCGGTCTGCATGACCGCGATCGAGTCGTGCCAGTCCTCGTCGGTGACGTCCTGGGTGTGCGGACCGACCCGGCTGATCCCGGCGTTGTTGACGACGATGTCGACCCGGCCGAGGTCGCGCACCACGGCCTCGAAGGTCGCGTCGACCTGGTCGCCCTTCGCGACGTCGGTCGGGTAGGCGCGGGCGTCGACCCCGATCGCCGCGAGCTCGACCGCAGCCTGCTCGCCGGACGCGGCATCGATCTCCGCGACCGCGATCGCGGCGCCCGCCCGCGCGAGCTCCTCGGCGATCCCCCGGCCCAGTCCGGTGCCTGCGCCTGTCACGATGGCCACTCGGCCGTCGAGCACTCCCATCCTGTCCTCCCGGCTAGCCAGAGCAAACGCTTGCCTCGCGATTGTAGGACTGCCCGGCCGCATCGGTCAAGTACGTGGAAACAATCGTTTTCCCGACTTGACGCCCCGCTGTCGATGGGGCATAGTCGCGCTCGCGGAAGGCAAACCTTTGCGCGAACCCGACGACCGGAGGAAGTAGAGACGATGAGCCAGGTCAGCACCCCGTCCATCGGCGACCGCATCACCGGCGAGCGGCTACCCCACCGGCTCGAGCGCCTCCGGGCCTGGCTGGATACGGAAGACCTCGACTGCCTCGTCGCGTTCGGGCCCGACGAGGTGAACTACCTCACCGGCTACTCGCGCTACTACGGGGGGCCGTCCGGCGTCGTCGTCGACCGCGACGGTGAGCGGACGCTCGTCGTCATGCGCGATGAGGTGTCGGTGGCAGAGTCGCTCGGTCAGGCGGACGCGGTCCTCGGGTTCGGCGTGCGCGGCTTCGGGATCGAGCTGAGCCCGGCGCCGCTGCTCGCCGAGGTGGTCGCATCGATCCCGGCGCTCGCGGGCGCCACCCGCGCCGGTTTCGCGGACGGCCTCGGCGGGATGGAGGGCCTCTTCGCCTCGCGCGTGGGCGCGGCGCTCGTGCCGGCCGCGGCCCAGCTCGTCCACCTGCGGCTGCGCAAGGACGAGGACGAGCTCGCCCGGATGCTCCACGCCTACGAGCTCTGCTGGCTCGGCCAGCGCGCCGTCGCCGAGGCGGCCGCGGACGGTGCGTCCGAGATCGAGATGTTCACCGCCGCGCTGGCGACCGCCCAGATCGCCCACGGCGAGCCGATCGAGTTCCTCGCCGACCTCCTCGCCGGCGAGGCCACCGCAGAGGTGTGCTGCCCGATCCGGATCGCAGGCACCCGCCGCGTGGCTCCGGGTGAGCCGGTGATCGCCGACGTCGTCGTCCGGGCGAACGGGTACTGGGGCGACACGGCCGAGACGCACGTCGTCGGCTCGAACCCCGAGGCAGCGGCCGCGCGGGCCGGGCTGCTCGAGATCCTCGAGCAGGCAAGGCAGGAGCTCGTGCCTGGCGCGACGGGTGCCGCGATCTTCCAGGCCATGGCTGCCCGGATCGCCGATACGTTCCCGGGCGGCGAGTTTCCCCATCACGGGGGCCATGCCGCCGGGCTGACGTCGTTCGAGGACCCGCACCTGATCCCCTCCGACGAGACGCCGCTCGAAACCTGGATGGCGATCGCGGTCGAGCCGGGCGTCTACTTCCCGGGCCGCTTCGGCGCCCGCGTCGAGAACATCTTCGTCGTCACCCCGTCGGGCGGGGTCGAGCTTCGAGACGCCTTCGGGGTCGCGCGTGGCTGACGTCACGACGCTCCACCACACGGGCTTCACGGTCTCCGACCTCGAGCGCTCGCTCACGTTCTACGAAGGGCTGCTCGGGTTCGAGGTCGTGATGCGCCAGGAGAAGCAGGGCGGCTATCTCGCCGAGATCGTCGGCTACCCCGACGCGCACGTGAAGATGGCCCACCTCGCGCTTTCCGGAGCGGGGCACCGGCTCGAGCTCTTCGAGTACGTCAATCCGCCGGGCGAGCCCCACGAGGTCGAGCCGAGGCAGATCGGGCCGACGCACGTCTGCCTGGTCGTCGCCGACCTGCCCGCTCTGTACGAGCGGCTGCGGGCTGCCGGAGCCGGCTCGTTCTTCACGCCTCCCGTCGAGGTCGACACGGGCGCCAACGCCGGCGGGCTCGCCCTGTACCTGCGCGATCCCGACGGGATCATCATCGAGCTGTTCCAGCCTCCGACTCCGCGCTGACGACGAGCGCCGGCGTGCCTGCAGGATCGAGCCTCACGATCCGGCGGATCGAGACGATCCCGATCCGGGTCCCGCTCGCCCGCATCTACCGCGGAAGCGGCTACCAGATGACGCACCGCTCGACAATCGTGACCCGCGTGCACACGGACGGCGGGATCGTCGGCGAGGCCTACGCAGGTGACGAGGACGCCGGCCTGCGCGAGATCGAGCGGATCATCCACGGCGAGATCGCGCCCCGGCTCATCGATGAGGACGCGCTGGCCGTCGAGCGCTGCTGGGAGCTCGCCCGCCCCGCGACCAACGACATCCTCCGCGACCGGCGGCTCGGGCTCGTCGCCTGTGCCTGCGTGGACACCGCGATCTGGGACGCGGTCGGAAAGACGCTCGGCCAGCCTCTCTGGCGGCTCTGGGGCGGCTACCGGCGCTCGCTCCCCATGATCGCGATCGGCGGCTACTACGGGATGGAGACGTCCATTGCCGACGAGATCGCCGGGCTCCGCGAGCTGGGGCTCGGTGGGCTGAAGTTCAAGGTCGGCGGGCGCTCACCCGAGGAGGACGCGGCCCGCTTCCGCGAAGCGCGGTCGGCCGCGGGACCGGACTTCCTCCTGGCCGCGGACGCGAACCAGGGCTACACGGTCGACGAGGCGATCCGGTTCGCGCGACTCGTCGCCGACTGCGATCTCGCCTGGTTCGAGGAGCCCGTCCGCTGGGCGAACGATCGCCGTGCGCTCCGCGACGTGCGGTTCGGAGCGCCGGTGCGCATCTGCGCCGGGCAGAGCGAGCTCAGCGCCGCCGGGTGCCGCGACCTCATGGAGACCGGCGCGGTCGACATCTGCAACTTCGACGCGTCCTGGTCGGGCGGCCCCACCGAGTGGCGCAGGGCCGCGGCGATCGCGCACGCCTACGACGTGCGGATGGGTCACCACGAGGAGCCGCAGGTCGCCGCCCACCTGCTCGCGTCGATCCCGCACGGGACCGTGCTCGAGTGCTTCCATCCCGATCGCGACCCGGTCTGGTGGAACCTCGTCGCCAACCGACCCGCGCTCGTCGACGGCACCCTCGAGCTCTCGGATGCGCCGGGGCTCGGGTGGGAGCTCGACGGCGACTACATCGCCGCCCACCGGATCTCCATCGAAGGCAGGAAATGAGCCCGATGCAGCTCGACGGGGTCGACGGCCGGGTCGCGTTCGTCACCGGCGGGGCGAGGGGAATCGGCCGCTGCATCGCCGAGACCCTCCGTGACCTGGGAGCGCAGGTCGCCTCGTGCGACCTCGAGGCGCCGGCCGTCACGGGCGTGCTCGGGCTGCAGGCCGACGTGGCGAGCGAAGCCGCGGTCGATGCCGCGGTGACGGCGATCGAGGAGCGTCTCGGAGCGGTCGAGCTGCTCGTGCTGAACGCTGCGATCCTGATCGCCGAGCCGCTCGAGCAGACCGGGCCCGACGCCTGGCGCCGGCTCGTCGACGTGAACCTGACGGGCGCCTACCTGTGTGCGCGCCGCGTGCTGCCCGGGATGCGGGAGGCGGGGTTCGGCAGGGTGGTCGTCGTCGGCTCGAGCGCCGGCAAGACCGGCGGAGGCACGGCCGCGGCCGCGTACTCGGCCTCGAAGGCCGGGCTGATGACGTTCGCGAAGTCGATCGCGAAGGAGTACGCCGCGCACGGCGTTCTCGCCAACGCGGTGGCGCCCGCGCTCATCGACACGGAGATGATCGCCGGCATCGACGACCTACGAGACCGGATCCCGCTGAAGCGCTACGGCCGTCCGCAGGAGGTCGCCGACGTCGTCGCGTTCCTCTGCTCGGCGCACGCGAGCTTCGTCACCGGCGAGATCGTCGATGTCAACGGCGGCTTCGTGATGGACTAGCGACGGGCAGGAAAGGAGGAGGATGAGCAGCAGGTTCGAGGGCAAGACCGCGATCGTCACGGGGGGCAACCGGGGGATCGGGCGGGCGATCGTCGAGCGTTTCGCCGCCGAGGGGGCCGACGTCATGGTGGTCGGGCGCAATCCCGGCACGATCGAGGCAACCGTCGGCGCCGTCACGGCAGCCGGGGGAAGGGCCTTCGGCCACGAGGCCGATCTGACCCGCGACGCCGATCTCGAGTCGATCGTGACGGCGGCGAGGGGGCGTTGGCCGCGCCTCGACGTGCTCGTGAACAACGCGGGCATCGGGTACGAGACCCCGTTCCTCGAGCTCCCGCGCGAGCAGTGGGACGAGGTCGTGGCGACGAACCTCCGCGCGCCGTTCGTCCTCTCGCAGCTGGTCGCCCGCGAGATGGCGAAGGCGGGCGGCGGCGTGATCCTCCACATCGCCTCGATCGACGCGTCGGGAGGAGACGGGCCGTACGCGAGCTACAACGCCTCGAAGGCGGGCCTGCTCGGGCTCAACCGGACGATGGCGATGGAACTCGCCACGCACGGGATCCGCGTCAACTGCGTGAGCCCGGGGTTCACGCACACCGACATGACCGAGGAGGCCGTCCCGCCCGAGCTCATGGACTACCTGGCCAACCGCTTCGACCGCGTGCCGATGCGCCGGCTCGTGAAGCCCGGCGAGATCGCGGCCGCCTGCGCCTACCTCGCCTCGGACGACGCGTCGGCCGTCACCGGGATCGATCTGACCGTGGACTGCGGGCTGACCGCGAACTGGTACATCCTCGAGACCCTCGAGCACGCCGGCTGACCAACCAGCCGGACCCCACGACGTCTAATCAGTTCAGACCAGCAACAAGGAGGAAGAGGAGGACATGGACGAGCTCACGAGGCACATGTTGACGCGACGACGATTCCTGAAGCTCACCGGCGGCGGCCTCGCAGCAGCGGGCCTGGCACCCATCCTGGCCGCCTGCGGCGGCGGGGGCGACGAGAGCGCCACGACGGCCGAGACGCCGGCCGAGACCACCCCTGCCGACACGGGAGCGGCCGTCGATACCGGCGCAGCTGTCGAGACGACGCCTGCCGCTCCGACCGGCGGCGAGATCTCGCTCTGGTGGTGGGGCGAGCAGGAGGCGATCGGGATCCAGGCGTGGATGGACGAGACGATCGCCGACTTCACCGAGGAGACCGGCACGACCGTCGACCCGCTGCTCATGGACACCGCCCAGGTGATCCCGCAGTTCACGCAGGCAGCCGCCGCAGGCGAGCCGGCCGACGTGCAGTTCGTGTTCAACGGCATCTACCACATGGAGAACGTGTGGCTCGGCTACATCCAGCCGCTGAACGGCCTGATCCCGGACGACGTCCTCGCGACGTCCGGTGCGACGGCCCTGTCGATCTTCGACGGGAAGCAGTACCGCGTCGGCTTCTACATCGTCGGCTTCGGCATCGAGTACAACAAGGAGCTGTTCGACAAGGCGGGCCTCGACGGCGACAGCCCGCCGACGACCTGGGACGCCTTCCTCGACGCGTGCGACAAGCTGAAGACCTCGGGCGTGATCCCGTTCTCGGGCGGGATCTCCGACGGGTTCTTCGGCGAGTGGTACTTCGTCAACACGCTCACCCAGGCGCTGAACAGCCCCGCCGACGCGCTGAACCTGTTCATCGGCAACCTCTCCTGGGAGGACCCCCAGTACCACGAGCAGTGGGTCAAGCTCCAGGAGCTACGGGACAACGGCTTCCTGAACGACGACATCAGCTCGCTCGACCTCTACCAGGGCACCCAGCTGATGGAGACGGGCAAGGCCGCGATGACGCTGAACACGACCGCGGCGCTCCCGAACGCCCAGACGGTCCTCGGCGAGAAGCTCGGCTACATGGTGATGCCCGTGTACGGCACCGGCTCGATGGCGGGAATCCCGATCACGGACACGCAGGGGTTCTGCATCCCGACGGAGGCGAAGAACCCCGCCTCGGCCGCCGCGTTCCTCGAGTACATGCAGTCGCCAGACCGCGTCAACGCGATGTGGACGACCTCGAAGGCGCTGCCGGCAAGCGAGATCTTCGATGCCTCGCTGATCGACGACCCGTTCCTGGCGAGCGTGTACCAGACGTGGTGGGCCGGCCCTCACAACGTGTACGTGGCCGACATGATGCCCTCCCTCTTCTGGACCGACGCGATGTTCGTCATCTCCCAGGACATCCTGAGCGGGAAGCTCCAGGGGGCCGACTCGGGGGCGGTCGCGGCCCAGGTGACGCAGAAGTGGAAGGACCAGAACCCCGACATGGTCGAGAACTACACGATCTGGGGCCAGGACCTGGAGCTCGCGTAGCGAATCGACCCTGACCACGCCGACGAAGGGCCCGCCGTGCTGAAGACGCGCGCCTGGACGCCGTACGCCTACCTGCTGCCGGCGCTCCTCCTGATCGGGTTCGTGTTCGCCTACCCGGTCGCCCGCGTGATCGACTTCTCGCTGCGGCTGATCCGCGGCAACAGCGGGCCCTTCGTCGGTCTCGACAACTACCGGCTCGTCTTCGAAGACCCGACGTTCGTCGCGGCGGCGAAGCACAGCGCGCTGCTCCTGCTCGCCGTGCCGGTACTCCTCGTGATCTCGATCCTCGTCTCGGTGCTGCTCTACGAGCGCGTGCGCGGGTGGAGGATCTACCGCAGCGTCCTCTTCTTCCCGTTCATCCTCGCCGTCCCGGTGGTCGGCGTCGTGGCGAGCTACATGTTCACGCTGAACGGCGTCGTCAACTCGATCCTCGGGAGCATCGGCATCGACGGGCCGGACTGGCTCGGCTCCCAGGACCTGGCGCTGTGGACGCTCATGCTCGTGATCGTCTGGCGCGAGGTCGGCTTCGGGATCGTCCTCTTCCTCGCACGCCTGCTGACGCTGCCCGAGGAGCCGTTCGAGGCCGCCCGCATCGACGGGGCAGGCTGGTTTGCGCGGCTGCGTTACGTGATCGTCCCCGAGCTGAAGGGGACGATCGAGTTCTACTGCGTGATCGCGGCGATCACGATGCTCGCCTGGGTGTTCGGGTACGTGTTCACGCTCACCGGAGGCGGCCCCGGCGACGCCACGCAGGTACTCGAGCTGTACATCTACAACCAGGGCCTGCGCAACTCGCTGCCGGGGATGGCGTCCGCGGTGGCCGTGCTGCTCATGGGCGCGACGATGATCTTCGTCGCAGCGCTGTTCTACGTCCGCGCCCGCTCGCGGGACGAGGAACTCGGGTGAGCGTCACCGACCCCGTCACGACTCCGCTCGAGCCGGTCGAGCGCCGGGGTGGGCGGCACCGGAGGTCCGGGCGAGTCGTTCGCCACCTCCTCCTCATCGGTGCGGCGATCCTCGCGCTGTACCCGGTCTGGTTCATGGTCACGACCGCGTTCAAGGAGCGCGACCAGTACCTGGACGACATCCTCGGCTTCCCGTGGCCGCTCACGATCGGGAACTTCGACGAGGCGCTCCACGGCGGCGAGTTCTTCACCTGGCTCAAGAACAGCGCCGTCTTCGCCGGAGGCGCGGTCATCGTGGCGACCGGCTGCGCCGCGCTCGCGGCGTTCGCGATCGCCCGGATGCGGTTCCGCGGCCGGGACGTCTTCATGTCGCTGAGCGTGGCGCTCATGATCGTGCCGCCAGTCGTGATGATGATTCCGCTGTTCACCCTCTACGTCCAGTTCTCGATGGTGTCGACGTACTGGGGCGTGATCATCCTCTACGCCGGGCTGACGCTCCCGTTCTCGATCTACCTGCTGGCGAACTTCTTCCGCTCGATCCCGCGCGAGCTGTTCGAGTCGGCTGCCATGGACGGCGCCTCCCACCTGCGGATCCTCTGGAAGATCGTGCTGCCCCTGTCGGCCCCCGCGCTCGTGACCCTCGTCGTCGTGAACGCGCTGTGGGTGTGGAACGAGCTGCTGATCGCGCTCGTGTTCCTCCCCGAGGAGGAGAAGCGGACGCTGATGGTCGGCGTGACCGTGTTCCAGGGCCGGTACAACATCGACATCCCGGTGACGATGGCGGGGATGGTCCTCGCCTCGATCCCGATGTTCCTGCTCTACCTGTTCGGCCAGCGGTACTTCATCCGGGGGCTGACCGCAGGCGCCGTGAAGGGCTAGCCGGCCGCGCCGTGGTACGGCGGGTGTAGGCTGGACGCGAACCAGGGTGCGCCGTTCCTAGCCCCAACACACCAGCGCGCCGATGGCGGGGACTTCCCTACATCCTCGTCTTCGCAGCAGCCGCCGTCGGCGCCGGCCTCGTACGCACGGTTGCAACGACGTACCTCCCCGTCCTGCTCGCCGAGATCAGGGAGGCGCCGGGCCTGATCGGGCTCGTGATGATCGTCAACGCGCTCGCCGGGTTCGCCGTCCCGCTCACGGTCGGGCTCTGGAGCGATCGCCACCACACCCCGCACCGGGGCCGGAGGCCGTTCATCGCGGGCGGCTGTGCGATCACCGTGCTCGGCCTCGTCGCCGTCACGCTCGGGCACCAGACGACGTTCCTGCTGCTCGCGTTCGCCGGGTTCGTGACCTACGTCGGCGTCAACGTCGTCACGACCGCCCACCGCGCGCTCGTGCACGACTGCTTCGAGCCGGGCCAGCGCACGCGCGGGAACGGCGCGCAGGAGGTCGCGATGCTCGTCGGGGCGCTGCTCGGCCTCGTCGTCGGTGGGATGCTCGGCGAGCTGGCGATGTGGGCGCCGTTCCTGCTCGCCGCGCTCGCGATGCCGCTGCTCGTCTGGCCGACGCTGCGAGGCGTGCCCGTGGGCGAGAACCTCGACGAGGACTTCCCCGCCCATCAGCATCGACCGATGCGGCTGTACTCGCGCCTGCTCGTGCGGCCCGGGGTCAGGGCGATGCTCGCCGCCGAGATCCTCTGGGTCCTCGGGTACGCGGCCCTCCCCGTCTTCTTCATCCTCTACGCACAGAACGTGCTCGGCCTCGGTACCGGCATCGCGTCGCTCTGGCTCGCCGCGTTCGCGGTCGTCGCCGGCATCGCGATGCTGGCGGCCGGACGCCTCCGGAGCGCCCGCCTGCACAAGCCGCTGCTCATCATCGGGGTGGCCGTGATGGGAGTCGGCTTCCTCGGGATCGCCGCCTTCACGGATCTCGTCGCGGTCTCGATGGCCGTCCTGCTCGCGGCGGTCGGCTTCGGGATGATCTCGACGCTCGGCTACGCCCTCTTCGCGCACCTGATCCCGCGTGGGGAGGCCGGAAGCTACACGGCTCTCTACTTCTCGCTGCGGGCGGCGGCAGCCGTCGTCGCGCTCCCGATCGCCGGGTGGACGATCGCAGCCACCGACAGCTACCGGTCGATGTTCGTGCTCGGAGGCGCCGCGACGCTCGCAGCCCTGCTGCCGCTCGCCTGGGCCCCGGGCCCCCGCCGCGCCGCCATCCTGCGCGAGCGGGCCGCCGTCTGAGCGAACGGTCGGGCCGGTCTTCGGTAGCCTCCACGTCGTGGAGGAGACCGGCGTCATCGGCGTCGCCCGGCCGCGGCACGACTCGGACGAGAAGCTCCGGGGCGCCGTCCCCTACGTCGGCGACCTCCACGGACCGGGCGTGCTCTCGGCCCGCCTCGTCCTCTCCCAGGACGCCCACGCGCGGATCCGGTCGATCGACCGCGCCGACGCTCTGGCGGTCCCGGGCGTCGTCGCCGTGCTGACGGCCGCCGACCTCCCGATCGTCGCGCCGCCAGGCTCGCGCAGCTCCGAGCCGCTCGCGCGGGAGGAGATCGTCTTCGCCGGTCAGCCCGTCGCGATCGTCGTCGCGGAGACCGAGGCCGCAGCCGAGGACGCAGCCGAGCTCGTCGTCGTCGACGTCGAGCCGCTGCGTGCGATCGTGAGCCTCGATGAGGCGATGCGCCCCGGCGCGCTGCGCGCCCGCCTCGGAGGAGAGACCGAGGAGGCAGACCTCGGGAGCGCTCACGCTGCCGTGGCCGGCGGCGACGAGGACGAGGCCGCCGACGACGAGGAGCTGTCGGGGAGCGTCGTCTTTCGCCGGCGCTACCGCCGCGGCGAGGCCACCGCAGCGCTGGCCGGGAGCCCCGTCGTCCTGTCGGGTACGTTCGAGACCCCGTGGCTCCACCAGGCGTACCTGGAGCCCGCGGGCTGCATCGTCAGGCCGGAGCCCGGTGGCGGGCTCGTCGTCGAGACGTGCACCCAGAGCGCCTTCCAGACGCGGAGCCGCCTCTGCGAGCTGTTCGACCTGCCCGTCGAGCGCGTCCGCGTCGTTCCGCGGGCGATGGGCGGCTCGTTCGGGGCGAAGCTCCTGCTCGTCGAGCCGCTCGCTGCCGCCGCCGCGCTCGCCGTCGGCCGGGCCGTTCGGCTCTCGCTCTCGCGCAGCGAGGACTTCGTCGCCACCACCCCCGCCCCCGCGGGCAGGATCGAGCTGACGATCGGCGCCACGGACGCAGGCGAGCTGACCGGGCTCGAGGCCCGAATCGTCTTCGAGCGGGGCGCGTTCCACGGGTGGGGAGTCGAGACCGTCGCCGCGGCGTTGATCGGAGGCGTCTACCGGTGGCCCGCGGTCGACGTCCGCGCGTACGGCGTCGAGACGAACCGCGTCGGCTTCGGGGCCTACCGGGCGCCGGGCGCCCCGCCTGCCGCCTTCGCGCTCGAGACGCTTCTCGACGAGCTCGCGGCCCGGCTCGGAATCGACCCGGTCGAGCTACGCCTCGCGAACCTCGCCGGCGAGGGCGACCTGCGGGCCGACGGAAAGGCCTGGGCACGGCTCGGCGCCCGCGAGTGCCTCGAGCGCCTCGCCGCTCACGAGCTCTGGCAGCGCCGCGACGGACTGGCGGAGCACGAGGGCGTGGGCCTCGCGCTCGGGGTCTGGCCCGGCGGGTCCGACAGCTCCGGTGCGACCTGCCGGCTCGACGACGACGGTGGCGTGACGCTCGTGACGGGGTTCTCGGACATGACCGGGGCCGAGAGCGGCTTCGCCGCGATCGTCGCCGAGCTGCTCGGCATCGCTCCGGAGGCCGTTCGGATCACCGTGGCGGATACCGCCACCGCCCCGTATGCGCCGCTGTCGGGTGGCAGCAAGGCAACCCTCGCCGTCGGACGGGCAGTCGCCGCCGCGGCCGAGGACGCCCGCGCGCAGCTTCTCGAGCTCGCTGCCGCCGAGCTCGAGGCCGACCCTGCCGATCTCGAGCTCGTCGACGGAACGATCCGCCCGAAGGGCGCCCCCTCGCAGGCGGTCGAGCTCGCCTCGCTCGGGAAGCGCGTCGCGGGCGGCGGCTGCGCGCCGGTCGTGGGAACGGGCCGCACCGCCTCCGTTCCGCCCTCACCCTCCGTGACGGGGCACCTCGTCCACGTCCGAGTCGATCCCGAGACCGGCCGTGTCGACGTGCGCCGGTGGCTCGCGGCCCAGGACGTCGGCCGGGCGCTCAACCCGGCGCTCTGCGAGGGCCAGCTCCGCGGCGGCGTCGCCCAGGCGATCGGCTGGGCCCTCCACGAGGAGCTCCTCGCCGACGACGAGGGGCACGTGCTGAACGCCTCGTTCACCGGGTACGGGATCCCCGGCGCGGGCGACGTACCGGCGATCGAGACCGTCCTCGTCGAGGTTCCCTCACCCGACGGGCCGTTCGGCGCCAAGGGCATCGGCGAAGCGCCGGTCGTCGGCGGCCCGGCCGCGGTAGCGAACGCGGTCGCCGCAGCCACGGGCCTGCGCCTGCGCGAGCTGCCGATGACGCCCGAGCGCGTCTGGGAGGCGCTCGCCCCCGCCGGCTGAGGCCGGGCGACCAGAGCCGTTCTGCGACCCCGGCCGGTTGGCGCGGCGGTGCGGACGCCCGCTCGGCGCCGCCTGTCCGGCGCGTGCGGAATGATGCGCCGCGCGCGCTCGTTCTGGAAGCACGGAGCACGGCCGTCTGGAGGAGGAATGTTGGTCACTGCCGCGCATGCAGATCCGCGTCGCTGGAAGGCGCTCGCGGTGCTCGGAATCGCCTACCTGATGGTGGTGCTCGACGTCTCGATCGTGAACGTCGCGCTGCCCGTGATCCAGGAGGACCTCGGCTTCACGCCGGAGGATCTCCAGTGGGTCGTCTCGGGCTACGCCCTCACGTTCGGCGGCTTCCTGCTGCTCGGCGGTCGGATCGGCGACGTCCTCGGCCGGCGCAGGCTGTTCATGATCGGCCTTGCCAGCTTCGCCGCCTTCTCACTGCTCTGCGGGTTCTCGACCTCGTCCGGGATGCTGATCGCCGCCCGGGCGTTGCAGGGCGCGGCCGGGGCGGTGCTCGCGCCGTCCGTGTTCTCGATCGTGACGGTGACGTTCGAGGAGGGCGCCGAGCGGAACAAGGCGCTCGGGATTCTCGGCGCGATCGCCGGCTCGGGCGCGGCCATCGGCGTGCTGCTCGGCGGCGTCTTCACCGAGTACATCGGCTGGGAGTGGATCTTCTTCCTCAATGCGCCGATCGCGGTCGCGGCCCTGCTCCTGACCCGCCGGTTCGTCGCCGAGAGCCGACTCGAGGGCGTGCAGCGGCACTTCGACGCACTCGGGGCGGCGACGATCACGGCCGCCCTGATGATGCTCGTCTACGCGCTCACGCAGGCGAACAACGCCGGCTGGGGCTCGGCGCAGACGATCGGGCTGTTGCTCGGATCCGCGGCGCTGCACGGCGCTTTCGTCGTCATCGAGCAGCGATCGCCGTCGCCCCTCGTCCCGCTGCGCTTCTTCCGCAAGCGCACCCCGACGGGCGCGAACATCATCGGCTTCGGGCTCGGAACGATCGTGTTCGGCATGTTCTTCCTGCTCTCGCTCTATCAGCAGCAGGTGCTCGGGTTCTCGGCGCTGAAGACGGGCGTCGGCTACCTCGCGGTCGCGCTGACGGCGATCGCCGCATCCGGCGTCGCGCAGGCGCTCGTGACGCGTGTCGGTGTCAAGCCGATCCTCGCCACGGGCATGGTCCTGCTCGCCGGCGGACTGATCTGGTTCACGCAGATCTCGGTGGACGGCTCATACGTCGTCGATCTGCTCGCGGGCTTCCTGCTGATCGGCGTCGGTATGGGCTTCGCGTTCGTGCCGGTGTCGATCGCGGCGCTCGCGGGCGTCGAGCCGCAGGAGGCGGGGCTCGCCTCGGGGCTTATCAACACCTCGGAACAGATCGGGGGAGCGCTCGGCGTCGCGCTCCTGATCACGGTTGCCACGACCCGCACGGAGAGCCTGCTCGAGTCCGGTGAGCCGGCGCCGGAGGCGTTCACGAGCGGATACGCGCTCGCGTTCTGGATCGGGGCGGCGTTCGCTGTCATCAGCCTGATCGCTACGCTCGTGCTCCTGCGCCGCGACGAGCTGCAGACGGCGCCGGCGGGCGTCCCCGCCGGGTAGGCGTCAGCCGAGGCGGTACAGCGCTCGCGGCGAGTCGGCCGGGACGATCTCGACGTCGACGGGAACGCCCGGTGAGGCAAGCCGTGCGGAGAGGCCGGCGGGCCCGACGAGCACGACGGGGCAGACGATTGCGCCGCCCTCCAGCCGGCAAGCGCCCGCATTCGGGCTCCCACCCGGACCGGTGATCGAGACCTGGCCGATCGAGGTGAACGGGGTCGACGACGAGATCCGCAGCTCGCGGAGCGTGGAGCCGCACCAGCCCGCGAGCGAGGCGTTCTCCGCCGTGTCGACCGGCTCGAGCGCAAATGCGCAGCCGGCCGGGTTGAGCACGCCGATCGACCCGGGCGATGCGCGACAGAGCAGCCCCGGCAGGAGCTCCGCCCACGTCTCTCCCTCGGGGAGCGAGGGCTCCGCGACGGGATCGGGCCGACCCGCGAGGAAGAGGAACGACGGGCGGATCGCGGGCGTGCCCGGCCGGCAGATCGGCGCCGGACGGTCGAACAGCGGGCTCGACCGCCAGCGACTCACCTCGGTCACCCGCAGCGCGAAGCGGCGCTGCGCCTCGACGACGAGCGCGACCTGGACGGGCTCGCCGGCGGAGAGCGAAGCACCCCGCGCCGGTGCGATCGTGCCCGGCTTCCGGCGGGTTACGACCACGTCGATCGCCGTGCGGCCGGGCCCGGTCGTCCGCAGCCGGGCGAGCACGGTGACCCCGGACGGGAGGCGCCCGTAGTCGCTCGACACCGTGAGGGCTCCGGCGACGCTCCTCGACGTCCCGGGCCGCGTGAGGCCGACCGCGAACCGCGTCACCGTCACCGCTCCGGCCTCGGGCAGAGGGACGGTGAGCGTCACTGACCTGCGCTCGATCGAGGAGCTTCCAGGCTGCGCTCCGACCGGCGCCGCCGCGAGTAGCGCAACGACCAGTCCGGCTGCGGCCGCCGCCCCGAGCCGTGCGCGGGTCACAGGGACCGTTCCCGCTCCCAGGCGTCCACGAGCTCCTCGAGATAGCGGCGCTGGGCGTCGGAGAACGGCACGTCGACGACGAGGCGGCGCACCTCGGCCGGGTCGTCGTTCGCGACCGCAGCCTCGAGTCGCTCGCGGAACGACCCCGGCTGGGTGAGCTGGCTTCGCAGCCAGCGTAGGAGGCTGACAGTGGCCGACTCGGTGATGACGAGAGGCTAGACGATCCGGGTCGCCCCGGCGCCCGCCGTCACAGGCCGACGATGAGCACCCGGAACCAGATGAAGCCTCCGATGATGCAGAACAACAGCGTGACGGTGGCGATTCCGGCCTCCACCTTCTCGCCGGTCGTGACGTGTCCCTCGTCGCTGAGGGCGTGCCCGACGGCGTGGAGGAAGAAGGCGATCGCCGCAACCACGGCGAGCATGAAGCCGAGCGTGCCGGCGATGCTCTCGGCAGTGCCCATGCTGACCTCCCGGCTCGATGAGGACAGTTTCGTTGTACCGAAAGCGGCCCGCACCCGCCAGTCCGGAATGCGGGCCCGGGGTCGGCGAGCCTACGCGACCGCGGCGAGCAGGTCGCGTACGGCCGCCGGGGACGGCGTGTGATCGGCTTCGGCCGTCGCCGGCCCGCGCAGCTGCGCCGTCGAGACGCCGACCGCTACTGCGCCGGCGTCGAGGAACGAGCGTGCGGTCGTCGCGTCGACGCCGCCCGTGACGACGATCTCGACGTCGCGCAGGGGCGCGAGCACGGCCCGGAGGTAGGCAGGCCCGACCGCCGCGCCGGGAAAGAGCTTCACGAACGTCGCGCCCTGCTGCCAGGCCGTGTCGATCTCGGTGGCCGTGAACGCGCCGGGAACGACCGGGACGCCGAGCTCGAGCGCCCGCTCGACGACGGACGGCTGGTAGGTGGGAGCGACGAGGAACTGGGCGCCTGCCTCGACCGCGAGCTCGACCTCCGCGGCCCTGCGGATCGTGCCCGCACCGATGATCGCGCGGCCGTCCTCGCGCAGGCGGGTGAGCTGCTCGAACACGCCGTCGCTGTCGACGGTGAGCTCGATCAGCCGGAACCCTCCCGCGAGCAGCGCCTGGACCGTCCGGTCGACGGTGTCCGGTGGAAGGCGGCGCAGGATCGCCACGGCCCGCCGCTCTCTCACCGCCCCGGCGACCTCGGACCGCCTGAGCCGCTCGGCCGCCGTCATCGCCTGAATCGCCATCAGCTCTCCACCTCCGCTCGCGTCGCCCCCGACATCGTAGGTCGCGAGGCGCGGTAGCGTTCGCGCCGTGCGGGCCCTCGGCATCGACCTCGGCGGTACGAACGTCAAGTGGGTCGTGCTCGACCTGACGGCGCAGCCCCGCGTCGTCGCCGACGGGCAGGCGCCCACACGGGCCGAGCTCGGGCCGGCGATCGCGCTCGAACGCCTGCAGGAGCTCGGGCGGGAGGCGGCCTCACAGGCCGGGCCGATCACGCGGGTCGGAGTCGGCATGCCCGGTCCGCTCGACCTCGAGCGTGGGCGAACCGTGTTCCTCGGAAACCTGCCGGGCTGGGAGGACTACCCGATCGTCGAGCCGCTCGAGCGGCTGCTCGGGCTTCCGGTCGCCCTCATCAACGACGCCCGCGCGTTCACGCTGGCCGAGCTCGAGCTCGGCGCCGGACGGGGCTGCCGGGCGATGGTGGGGTTCACGATCGGGACCGGGATCGGCGGCGGGATCGTCGTCGACGGACAGCTGCTCATGCACTTCAACGGTCTCGTCGGGGAGCTGGGCCATCAGACGCTCGTTCCCGAGGGCCCCCCCTGCGGGTGCGGGAACCGCGGCTGTCTCGAGCAGTTCGCGGCCGGGCCCGCGATCGCCCACGCAGCGGGCATGGCGACTCCCGAGCTCGTGTTCGAGGCCGCACGTTCCGGCGACCGCGGCGCGATCGAGGTCCTCGCCCGCGCGGGCGCGTTCCTCGGGATCGGGATCGCGAACGTCGCGCTCGTCGTCGGTCCCGAGCGGATCGTGATCGGCGGCGGGGTCGCGGAGGCCGGCGACCTGATCCTCGAGCCGGCACGGGCCGAGCTGCGCCGCCGCCTGACCGTGATGCCCCTCGATCGAATCGACGTCGTGCGGGCAGAGCTCGGGCCGAAGGCCGGAGCGATCGGCGCGGCGCTGTGGGGCGCCACACGGGCGAGCTGAGCCCCTCGGACGGGCTCCGGCACGCTGGTACGCTCTGCGGCGTTCGCAGCCGAAGCTCGCAGGCGACAGGAGACCGCCCGTGTCGTGCCAGCTCCAGTCGATCGCCGGTCGTGCCTATGATCGCGGCCGACCAGGTGGTTGAGCGGCCAGACGGATCGGCGCCGGGCCGGAGCTGAGCTCGCGCGGCCGACGCAACGCGGACGAAAGGAGATCGATGTTCTCTGCGGATGACCTCCGGGGCGTCATCCCGGCAATCCCGACCCCGTTCACCGCCGACGGTCGCGGGGTGGACGAGGGTGCGCTGCGGCGCATCACGCGCCACGTGGTCGACGCGGGGGTCCACGGGATCATGACCACGGGCGGCACGGGTGAGTTCGTGCACCTGTCGCGCGAGGAGCGCAGGCGGGTCACGCAGATCGTCGCCGGGGAGGCGGGAGACACGCCGGTGATCGCCGGGACGGCCGCCTGCTCGACCTGGGAGGCGCTCGCCCTCACGCACGACGCGGCCGCCGCCGGCGCAGCCGCCGCGATCCTGACGCCGCCGTTCTACTTCCGGATCCCCGACGACATGCTCTACGCCCACTTCGAGGACGTCGCCGCCGGCGCGCAGATCCCGGTCGTCGTCTACAACAACCCCCTGTACACCGGGAACAACCTCTCCCCGCAGCTCATCGCGGCGCTGATGGAGCTTCCCAACGTCGTCGGCCTGAAGCAGTCGAACGACGACCTGGGCCAGCTCGTCGAGGGGCTTCGGCTCGCCGAGGCGAGCGGTCGCTCGCTGTGCACCGGGATCGACAGCCAGTTCTACGCAGCGCTCTGCGTCGGCGCCCGGGGGATCTTCTCGACCGCGGCGTCGATCGTGCCGGCCCAGATGGTGAGCCTCTACGACCTCGCGCTCGCCGGAGACCACGAGGGCGCGCGGGCCCAGCACGAGCTGCTCCAGCCGCTGAACCGCTTCCTCGAGTACGACCCGGGCTACGTGTCGCCCACGAAGGAAGCACTCGAGATGATGGGCATCTCCTGCGGGCCGGTGCGACGTCCCCTGCCCGACTTCCCGGACGAGGAGCGCGGGGCGCTGCGCGACGCGCTGGCGGCTCTGGGCGCGCTCGAGGGCGTCGCGGTGTGAGGTTCGCCGACACCGGTCACATCGTTCCGCTCGAGCGGCCAGACGAGCTGCTCGAGGCGATGCTGCGCTTCCTGTAGGGTCCCGCCCGATGGGAGCCTCCGGCCCGGATCGGCTCACGGCCCCGGGGGGGGCCTTCGGGGCCTGGTGCACGCTCGGGAGCCCGCTTCCCGCCGAGCTGATGGGCCGGCTCGAGGTGGCCTACGTCTGCCTCGATCTCCAGCACGGGGTGAGCGGCCTCGAGACCGCGCCGCAGATCCTGCAGGCGATCTCGACCACGGGCGCGATGCCGTTCGTGCGCGTACCGGGCAACGAGGCCTGGCTGATCGGCCGGGTGCTGGACCTCGGGGCACGCGGCGTCATCGTCCCGCTCGTCTCGACGCCGATGGCGGCGGCGCAGGCAGCCCAGGCGTGCCGTTACCCGCCGGAGGGAACGCGGAGCTGGGGCGTCGTGAGGAGCAGCGACGAGCTCGGGGCGACTGCGCCCGAACGGAACGCCGCCGTGCTCTGCATCGTGATGATCGAGACCGTGGAGGGCGTCGCGAACCTGGAGGCGATCTGTGCGACACCGGGCGTCGACGCCGTCTACGTGGGGCCGCGCGACCTTGCGCTCTCGCACGGGCTCGGGCCGGGCCCGGAGCTCGAGGCGGTGATCGCCGGGATCGCCTCGACCTGCCGTCGCCTGGGCGTACCTGCCGGCATCCACACCGGGTCGGGCGAGGATGCCCGCGCCCGGGTCGAGGCGGGATTCGCCTTCGCGACGATCGCCTCGGACCGCGACCTGCTCGCCCGCGCCATGCGAGCCGAGCTCGCGCTCGCGCTCGGCCGCGAGCCCGTGACGGGACGGGCGGCCGACGAGGCCCTGCTGCGGGCAGCGGCTTCCTACCTCTGATGCCGACCGTCGACGCGGCGAGGCTCGAGCGGCTCGCGCGCGACGTGCTCTGCGCCGCCGGCGCCCCGGATGCGACGGCCGAGACGGTCGCGGCGTCGCTCGTGCTCGGCAACCTGAAGGGCATCGACTCCCACGGCGTCGTCCGCCTCGCGCAGTACGTCCCGGAGATCCGCTCGGGCCGGATCGTCCCGGCCGCGGAACCGGCCGTCGAGAGCACGGGCGCCGTCAGCCGTGTCGACGGCAACTGGTGCTTCGGCCAGATTGCGGCGGCGGCTGCGGCGCGGGCAGCGCTGCAGGCGGCTGGCTCGACCGGCGTGGCCGCTGCGAGCGTGAGCCGTGTCCAGCACGTCGGGAGGCTCGGCGAGTACGTCGAGCTGCTCGCCGCGGGCGGGCTGATCGGGCTCGCGTTCTGCAACACGGGCCCACCCGGCGGGCGTGTCGTTCCCTTCGGAGGGAGCCGGCCGGTACTCCCGACGAATCCCGTCGCCTATGCGATCCCGACCGGCGCGGGCTTCCCGATCGTGGCGGACTTCTCGACCTCGGCGGCGGCAGAGGGACGCCTCCGGCTCGCGCGCCAGAACGGCCAGGCGGTTCCGGAGGGCTGGATCGTCGATGCAGAGGGAAGCCCGACGACCGACCCTGCCGACTTCTACGAGGGGGGTGCCCTCCTTCCCGCCGGGGGGCATCGCGGCTATGCCCTCGCGGTGCTGGCGGAGATTCTCGGCGGCGCGCTCGCGGGCGCCGGCTGTGCGAGTACCGGCGACAACCCTGGAAACGGCGTGGTCCTGCTCGCGCTCGCTCCGGACGCGTGGGGCGGGTCAGCCTCGTTCCGTGCCGGCGTCGACCGCGCGGTGGAGGCGATCGGCTCGGTGCCGCCGGCCGAGGGATTCGATCGGGTGCGACTTCCCGGCGAGCCGGAGCGCGAGTGCGAGCAGGCCCGTCGCACCACCGGCATTCCGATCCCCGAGGCGACCTACGGACAGCTCGTGGAGCTCGCAGCGACGCTCGGCGTCGACGCGGCCTGATCGACGGCCAGTCCCGGCGCTGCGGGCCGTCCCGCGGGCAGACCGCTCAGGGCGTCGCTCTCACGGCGCCGCCGTCGACCTGAATCGCTGCGCCGTTCACGTAGGACGCGGCCGGGGAGAGCAGAAACGCACCGACCCGGCCGAACTCGTCCGGATTGCCGTAGCGGCCCATCGGGATCAGCGCCGCCATCCGCCTGCGCTGCTCGTCGAGCGTGAGCCCGTCGACGGCCGCACGGTCCTCGTCGATCGCCAGCACGCGCTCGGTGTCGATCCGACCGGGGGCAATCGAGTTCACGCGGATACGGGGAGCGAGCTCGATCGCGAGGCAGTTGACGAGGGCGGCGACCCCGGGGCGCAGCACGTTCGAGGTGTCGAGAGACGGGAGCGGTATGCGGACCGAGCCGGAGGTGATGAACAGGATCGCGGCGGGATCGCGAAGCAGCGGCACGAGACCGCGGAGCAGCCGGATCGGGTTTCCGATCAGCGAGCGGTACGCGGCGTCCCACCTTTCGTCGTCAAGGTCGAGCACGTTTCCCGGGGGTGGCCCACCCGAGTTGACGAGCACGCCGTCGACGCCGCCGAGCTCGCGTACGGCGTCGACGACCGAGTCGACCCCGCCCGTCGTGCCGAGGTCGGCGGCGAGCGGTACGGCCGCCTCCCCGAGCTCGGCCGCTGCCCGCTCCGGGTCCCGGGAGACCACGAGAACCCGGCTGCCTTCCGCGACGAGGTTCGAGGCGATCGCCCTGCCGAGCCCCTTGCTCGCGCCGCAGGCGACGAACGTCTTTCCGGTCAGTCCGAGATCCATCAGCCCTCCTGGACGAGTGCCTCGACCCGGCCGGCGAAGGCCTCGAGCTCGGCCTCGCCCACAAGGGCGCCGAGCTCGAGCTCGTACTCGCGGCTCTCGCCGGCCGCGAGCTCGATCAGCTCTCCACGCTCCCGCGCGTCGAGACGCCCGGCGGTGCGGTTCGTGCACGGCTCGATCCCGACCACGTAGGTTCCCTCGCCGAGCATGCGCCACATGAAGTGATGCGGCAGCTGGTCCCGGCGGTACACCTCGTAGACGCCGAGCCCGAGCCGGCGGTTGACCACCGCTGCCGGCACGCTGCCGTCGGGCTCGGCCACGTTCTCGTGCTCGAAGACCTGCTCGACGAACATCGGCGCCGGGCCGACAAGGGTGCGGTATCCCTCGACTGCGTGGTCGCCGCGCGGCTCGACCGAGCGTGCCGGCACGAGGACCTCGGAGCCCTCGTCGACGACCGGAAACCCCGCGTTGACGTGGTAGAGGAGCATGTGCGGCGTCGGGTCGTGACCGACGTTCTCGACGACGTCCCGGACGACCAGGCGCGACTCGCCCACCCGAGCCTCGATGCGCCGCCGCAGCAGCAGGTGCTCGCCCATCACCGCCGCCTGGAGCGTCTCCCCCTCGGCCCAGAGCGTGCACTCCTCCCCATCCCAGCGCTCGCCGTAGCCGGCGAGGCGGGCGGGCTGGTTCGAGACGCGCCCGTGCAGCGGGAAGCGCTCGGTCTGCTTCGGCAGGTAGTGGTACTGGCCCGCCGTGTCCTCGGCCATGAACAGCGCGTGGTCGATCCCGCACGTGGTCAGCAGGCCGCCGCCCCAGGTGCGGAAGAACCCGAGGTCCTCCCACTCGTAGTACCACGGCCCGGCGAAGCCGGCGCCCGACGTCCAGGCGAGGGGCCGGCCCGCGTGCTCGCAGCGGCCGATGTCGAAGGCGCGATCGACGAGCACCTCGAAGCAGAAGCCCGTCCCGGTCCGGAACTCGAGCACGCGGACACCGCGCTCGCGGCCGTCGCCGAGCGTGACCAGCCGTACCCCCGCGGCCTGGTCGAGCCTGCCCATCCGGCGCAGCAGCTCGGCTTTCCCGTACGTCGTCCCGTACAGCCTGGGCATCGCGGAGAACCTATCCGATCGCCGGCCAGGGCCGGATGGGATCCGGCCCTACGAGACCATGGGTGTCCGGACGCCCGACTCCCGTGGAGCACGGTCGTAGGGGCGGCATCTCATGCCGCCCGAACCGGATCAGATCCGGTCCCAACGGGACGGCCCGGGCCGGATGAGATCCGGCCCCTACCAGACACGGCTGCCCGGACGCCCGACGCCCGCGGGTCGAGGCTGTAGGGGCGGCATCTCATGCCGCCCGCGCCGGGATGAGGTCCGGCTGGGGTTCGGCACGGCGTCGCGACGGCTCCGTGGACGTCGGGAGCGCCTGCATCGCGCCAACGCTCTAGACCAGCAGGCGGCCCGGGCTGAGGATCCCGTTCGGGTCGAGCGCCCGCTTGATCGCCCTGAGCATTGCGAGCTCCTCCGGGCTGCGCGTGAGCCCGAGCCAGCGGGCCTTCGCGACGCCGACCCCGTGCTCGGCGCTGATCGAGCCCCCGTGGGCCGCGACGAGTCGGAGGACGAGCTCGTCGATTCCCTCGTCCCCGGGCTCCGGACCGAGGATGTTGACGTGGACGTTCCCGTCGCCGAGATGGCCGAAGAGGAACGGCCTCGCCTCGGGCCAGCCGGCGGAGACTCGCTCCCGCACCTCGCGCTCGAACGCCGGGACGGCAGGCAGCGGAACGGTCACATCGAGCTTGTGCGGAACGCCGGTCGCCGAGATCGACTCGTTGATCGCCTCCCGGTAGTCCCAGAGCGCACGGCGCCCCTCGACGTCGCTTGCGAGCGCCGCGTCACGGATCAGCTCCTCGGCGACCGAGGCCGCCCCCGCGAGCTCGTCGGTCGGGTCGCTGCGTGCCGCACACTCGGCCACGACGTACGTGTCGTAGGTCGCGGGAAACGGCGCCGCGAAGCCGCGATGGGCACGGGCGATCTCGAGCCCCTCCCGGTGGAAGTAGTCCGCCGCCTGGAGCGACGGGGCATGCTCGCGCAGGGCCTGGAGGAGGGAGAACGCGTCCTCGATCGAGTCGAGCGCGAACAGCGCGACCGCGCGGGCCGGTAGGAGCGGTGTCAGCCGGAGCCGGGCCCGGGTGACGACCGCGAGCGTCCCCTCGCTGCCGACGAGCAGGCCCGTGAGGTCGTAGCCGGCGTTGTCCTTCAGCAGCCCGCCCAGGCGCCTCATCACCTGTCCGTCCGCGAGCACCGCCTCGACCCCGGCCACCCAGGCGCGCATCATCCCGTACCGGGCCGCGAGCGGGCCGCCGGCGTTCGTCGCGATCGCACCGCCGATCGTGGCGCTCCCGCGCGACCCGAAGTCGACGGGGAAGTCGAGCCCCGCGCTCCGCACGTGCTCCTGGAGCCGGCCGAGCGTTGCCCCGGCACCGCACTCGACCTGGGCCGAGAGCGAGTCGACAGGCCCGAGCTCGTCGAGACGTGCGAGGCTGAGGACGAGCTCGCCGTCCTCCGGCACGCCCGCGCCGACCATGCCCGTGTTCCCGCCCTGGGGAACGACGGCGATGCGCCGCTCGTTGCAGAGGCGGACGACCGCGGCGACCTCCTCGACCGTTGCCGGCCGGACGACCGCGAGCGCCGAGCCGCCGAACCGCCCGGTCAGGTCGCGCTCGAAGCCGGCCCGCAGCTCGGGATCGGCGAGCACGTGGTCGGCGCCGACGATCGCACCGAGGTCGTTGAGCAGCCCGCCGCTCACACCACGTACGGGGACAGGACGTCCCGGGCGAGCCGGAAGCCGCGGATCACGGCCTCGTCGGAGCCCTCGAAGGCCCGATCCTCGTGCTCGATGATCACGGGCCCGTCGTAGCCGATCCCGTGCAACGCCGCGAAGAAGCGGTCCCACCGCACCTCGCCGAGCCCCGGCAGGCGCGGCACCTGCCAGCCGATCCCGGCCGACATCACCCCGTGGTCGTAGAGCCCGTCCCGGTCGAGCTCGAGATCCTTTGCGTGCACGTGGTAGATGCGATCGGCGAACTCGTAGATCGCGCGCTCGCAGTCGATCTGCTGCCAGACGAGGTGGCTCGGGTCGAAGTTGAGCCCGAGGCTCGTGGACGGCACGAGCTCGAACAGCTGCCGCCAGATCGCCGGCGAGTACGCGAGGTTGGTCCCGCCCGGCCACTCGTCGTAGCTGAAGAGCATCGGGCAGTTCTCGATCGCGACCCGGACGCCGTGCTTCTCGGCGTGCGCGACGAGCCGGCCGAAGACCCGCTCGAAGTCGCGGAGGCTCTCCGGAACCGGACGGTCCTTGTCGTTGCCGGCGAACGTGCAGACGGTTGCGACGCCGAGCTTCGCGGCCGCCTCGATCACCTTCTTCGTGTGGTTGTTGACGGCCCGCCGGTGTGCCGGGTCGGGATGGAGGTTGTTCGGGTAGTAGCCGAGCGCGGAGATGGACAGCCCCCGATCGTCGAGCAGCGCTCGGATCTCGGCGGCCCCGCGGTCGGTGAGCCGCGTGACGTCGATGTGCGTCGTCCCCGCGTACCGGCGGGCGTCACCCGAGGCCGGCGGCCAGCAGCAGATCTCGAGGGCCTCGAAGCCGGTGGTGGCCGCCCAGTCGGCGACCTGCTCGAGCGACCAGTGCGGAAACGGCGCGGTGATGAGGCCGAGCTTCACGGTGAGGTCTCTCCGGTCGTGGTGGTCTGTGGGCTCAGCGCGGCTCGATCCGGAAGACGGGGTGGTCGGCGGGATCCGGGAGGGCCTTGAACTGCGCCTTCGTCTGGGCTTCCCAGCGCTCGCGGTACGCAGCGATGATGGGCGGTCGCTCCGCCGCGGGAAGCTCGGAGGCCCGGAACCGCTCCTCCTTCCCCCGCCGCCGCAATGCCCCCTCGCCGGCCGCCCGCAGGTTCAGGACCCAGTCGGTCTCGCCTCGCGGTGCGACGAGGTACCGTGCGCCGTCGAGCTCGAGCACGTTCACCGGTACCGTCCGCAGCTGACCGCTCCGACGGCCGCGCACGGCGAGCGTGCTCGCGAGCCCGAGCCCCATGGCAACCGGGTTGAAGACCTTCGCGACGAGGAGCCCGGGCCTCAGGTACGTACGGCTCACGACGCCAGCCTACCGGCGATCCGCGCCGGCCTTCTCGAGCACGACCGCGTAGCGGGGTGAGCCGTCGTCGATCAGCCTGTGCACCCTCCAGCCCGAGCCGGCCAGAACCTCGTCGAACCCGGCCGGCGGTACCATCAGGTAGCGAAACCACGGCGTCGCGTACCCGGCCCAGCGAACCCGGTAGCGGTGCGCCCCCGGATCGCCGTCGCTCACTGTCCCGGTGAGACGGCCCGGATCGACGCTGTCGGTGACGATCCGCCCTCTGTGGGTCGTGAGCTCGGCGAGCCGCCCGAGCACCCGATGCGAGCGGCGAGCCGTCCCGGCGAGGCCGAGGTTGTTGCGGAGGATCAGCACCGTGTCGAACAGGCCGAGCGAGCGGTCGACCGCGGACAGCGAGAGCGTCCTCGCATCGTTCACGCCGCGCCGCCGCGTCACCTCGACGGCGAGCGGAGACTCGTCGATCGCGACCACGTCGTGCCCGCGGGCCTGCAGGTGGAGGCTGACCCGACCGCCACCGCAGCCGACGTCGAGGACACGGCCGCGGACGAAGCGCATCGCCCGCTTCTCGACCGCCGGCCACTGCCGGTAGGGAGCGAGGTAGTCGGACGGGTCACCGGCGTAGATGAGCCCGTCGTCGCGCTCCATGATCTCGTGCGCCTCACGGCCCGCGAGCAGGGCGAGCAGGATCTGGCCGTAGGCGTCCTGCGAGGGAGCGAGCGCCATCGGGGCACGGTAGCGAGCGGCGGCTCGCTGCGCTCACCGATTGTGAACGCACCTTGACGGAATTCGCACCCCTGCTTCAGACGGCGCGACCAGACTGGGGTCAGACAGCGACATCGACCCCGGGGCGAGCAGAGGCCCGACCGGTCCCGGCGAACGGAGGTGATCGTGGTGAGGTTCGTCAGCATCGAGTGCGTCGACGTGGGTGAGGCGATCGGACTGAACCAGGAGCTGGGCTCGGCCGGGTACGACGCCCAGTTCCTGAGCGGCCTCGTGGGCCGCCCCACGGTGCTCGTCCGCAGGCCGTTCCGGCGGCGGCCGGGGCCGTTCACGGCGGAGGTTCGCACCGCGGTCGAGCGCTGGCTCGCCGACGGCAGCCCACCTGCCGCGCTCGTGGTCGACGGCGAGACCCTTCGGATCGAAGGCCCCGCCACCCCGGGCGCAGCCAATCGACCCTCGGCTGCCGCGGCGCCCGCCTGAGCATCCTCCAACCCTCCTCCTCCCCCAGGGCGGGCCGCGGCGACCAGAGGCCGCGGCCCGCCACCTCCGCCGTTCGGCCGCCGCGAGCGCCGGTGCCCGCTACGGTGTGCGCCATGGACGTGCTCGTCCTCCAGCACATCGCCTGTGAGCCGCCCGCCGTCTACGAGGACGTGATGCTCGAGCGTGGGTGCCGGCTCACACGGGTCGAGCTCGACGAGGGTGAGGTCCTGCCCGACTGGCGCGCCTTCGACGCGATCGTCGCGATGGGCGGTCCGATGGGCACCTACGACGAGGCCGACTTCCCCTGGCTCGTCGAGGAGAAGCGGGCGATCGGCGAGGCCGTACGCGCCCGCCGACCGTACTTCGGCGCCTGCCTCGGCGTCCAACTCCTCGCGGCGAGCCTCGGCGCGGCCGTCTATCCGGGTCCGGTGCCCGAGGTCGGGGTGCTTCCGGTGCGCCTGACCGACGCTGCCCGCGAAGACCCGCTGTTCGCCGGGCTCCCGGCCGAGCTTCCGACGCTCCAGTGGCACGGCGACACGTTCGACCTGCCCACCGGAGCGGTGTCGCTGCTCGAGTCCGACCTCTACCCGAACCAGGGCTTCCGCTTCGGAGACCGTGCGTACGGCGTCCAGTTCCACCTCGAGCTCGACGAGGATCTCGCGGCCGAGTGGGCGCAAGTTCCTGCCTACCGTGAGGCCGCGGAGCGCACGCTCGGGCCCGGCGGCCTCGATCGCCTGTTCGCCGATTTTCGCGCGAACGCAGACGTGATGCAGGGCCACGCCCGCACGGTGTTCGGGCGCTTTCTCGACCTGGCCGCGACGGACTGAGCCACACAGACCGGGGGCGATCGCCGCCCACGGAGGCCGGGCGATGATCCGGTAGCGTTGCGCGATGGCCGCCGGCGGCGGGACGCTGGGAGCGAGGGCCCGGGCCTCGCTCCGGTCGCTCCTCGTCTCGGCGGGCGTCTTCGGCGAGGTGTTC
This sequence comes from Gaiellales bacterium, assembly GCA_046330455.1. GTDB lineage: Bacteria > Actinomycetota > Thermoleophilia > Gaiellales > Gaiellaceae > CAVQXR01. The sequence continues at coordinate 62,189 of JAXLSU010000006.1, read as the reverse complement.
CGGGTCCCCGACCTGCGGCGGACCCAGCTCGCCTTCATCGGCTTCAACATGACCGAGTGGGCCGCGTCCGTCGCGATCCTCGTCTACGCGTTCCAGCGGAACGGAGCGGGGGCGGCGGGCCTCATCGCGGCGATCCAGCTCATCCCGGCGGCGCTGGTCGCACCGTTCGCCGCGGTTCTCGGCGACAGGATCCGTCGCGAGCTGATGCTCAGGTTCGCCTACGCCGTGCAGGCGCTCACCACCGGCCTCACGGCGACGGCCCTGCTCCTCGACGCACCGCTTGCCGTCGTCTACGCGCTCGCGTCCCTGACGGCGATCGGGCTCACGCTCGTCCGCCCAGTCCACGATGCGCTCGTCCCCGCGCTGGCACGCTCGCCTGCCCAGCTCACGGCCGGGTACGTCGCCGGGAGCGTGATCGAGACCGCGAGCGCGATGCTCGGCCCGCTGCTCGCCGGGCTCGTGATGGCCGTATCCGAGCCGGGCATGGTCTACGCGGTCCTCTCCGTCTGGCTCGGTGTCTCGACCGTGCTCGCTCTCCGGATCCGGACGAGGACCGAGCCGGCGTCCTCCGGCGAGGAGGCCCACGTCATCGCCGAGGCCCTCGCCGGCTTCGAGGCGCTCCGCGCCGATCGACGCCCCCGCCTCATCGTCGCGCTGCTCGGGACGGCGACGCTCACGGCCGGCTTTCTCGACGTGCTGATCGTCGTGCTCGGCTTCGACCTGTTCGCGTCCGGCGAGGCGGGCACGGGGCTCCTCGGTGCAGCGCTCGGCGCCGGTGCGCTCGTCGGCTCGCTGGCCACCGTCGTCCTGATCGCACGGCGCCGGCTCCACGGAGCGATGCTGAACGGCATGCTCCTGTGCGGGGGCCCGATCGCGCTCCTTGCCGCCGCGCCCTCGGCCGGTCTCGCCGCAGCCACGCTCGCCGTGTCGGGCGCCGGCTGGAGCGCGGCGGACGTCACCGGGCGCACCATGCTGCAGCGCCTCGTGCCCGACGAGGCGCTGTCGCGAGTCCTGGGCGTGCTCGAGGGGACGTACATGGCAACCCAGGGGATCGGAGCCGTCGTGGCCGGCGTCCTCGTCTCCACGCTCGGAACCGACTGGACGCTGCTCGTCAGCGGGTTGCTCCTGCCGGTGCTCGCGTTGCTCGTGCGGGGACGGCTCGCCGCGGCCGATGTCGGCCCGAGCGTGCCCGAGGATCACCTGCGCCTCCTCCACTTTCTCCCGCTCTTCGCTCCGCTCGACGCGCCCGACCTCGAGCGGGTTGCGCAGCACGTCGTCGCGGTCGAGGCGTCGTCCGGAGAGGTCGTGATCGCCGAGGGTACGGTCGGTGACCGCTTCTACGCGATCAGGTCGGGCGAGGTGGCCGTCACCCGGGAGGGGCGCGAGCTCGCAACGCTCGGCGCCGGCGGGTACTTCGGGGAGATCGCCCTCCTACGCGACGTCCCGCGGACGGCGACCGTCACCGCGTTGACCGGGCTCGAGCTGCTCGCCCTCGAACGCGCGCCGTTCCTCGAGGCCGTGACCGGTCATCCCGAGAGCTCCCTCGCCGTCAACCGGGTCGCCGACGAACGCCTCGACACGCACGAGGCCTGAGCCGGATCACTTCTTCCGGCCGCGGCGCCAGACGAGCAGCCGGTCGATCACTGCTCCGAGCACGGCGGAGAGCACGATCACGAGGAACAGCGGCGACGTGGTCTCGACGACGAACCACTGGACGCTCACCTGCTTCGTGTTCGCCGCGATGAACCAGATCACCGCCACGACGGCGAGGACGATCAGCCCGATCCGCACGTAGAGTCGCGTGCTCTCGGTTCGGCTTCGTCCCGCCTTCTCGGGCGCCCGATTCGGCTCCGTCATGATCCCACCCCCGTTGCCTTGACGGCCCCGATCGTAACAACGACCGCGGCGACCCCACGGGACTACGATGCTCGCCTCAACCGGCACTCATGGACGGGGAGGAAGACCGATGACCGTCGTCACGACCACGGTAGAGATCGCCCGGCCCCCCGAGGCTGTCTTCGACGCCATGACCGACACGGACGTGTGGCTCGCGATCTCACCGGAGCTGGTCGCCGTGGAGCCACGGGGGCGCATCACCCAGGGAGCGACGGGAACGATGACCCGCAAGCAGGGACGGAAGACCGTCACGGGCACCTGGGAGATCGTGGAGCTGACCCCGGGCCAGGGCATGGCGATGCGCGGAAGAGATCCGGGATCGGAGATGAGCGAGCGAGTCGCCCTCGAGCCGCTCGGGGACGGGCGTACCCGGATGACATCGACGGCGGAGTTCCGGGCGACCTCCGGAGCCATGCGCGTCCTGCTCCCGCTCATGACCCCCTGGATCCGGCGCTCGTTCCGGCGCAACTACGTAGCGCTCAAGGCCCATGTGGAGGCCCAGGCGCCGCAGGCGTAGCGGCCCTCCCGAACAGAATCGCCTCCGACCGGAGACTCTGACCGCCTCCAACCGAACGTTCGAACTGCCTTCAACCGGAAGGTGTAGGGGCGGGATCTCTCTATGAAGAGGGGCCGGTTGTCAAGTGTCGTGGTGTGGTGTGGTCGGTCTCCTTCTGTTGGTGGGTGTGGAGTGTGCTCATCTCTCTATGGCACCTGGTGGGTGACTGGGTTGATTGGGGCTTGCTCGGGTGGCGCATCTCATCCGTGGGCCGTCATGCGGCCAGATCCCGCGTGGCGCCTGCCGGAGCAAGGGGTCGGTGGTGAGCATGTGCCAGATCGCTTCGGAGAGCTTTCTGGCGACGCAGACGCTCGCGGTCTTGGTGCCGCGGCTGCCGGGGTGTTGTGTCTTTTTGCGCTGGTAGAGGTCGCGGTAGGGGGTGGCGGGCGGCGCGCGGTGGGCGGCCTCGATCAGTGCTAGCGCAGGTAGCGGGGCCCGAGCTTTGTGAGCCGAGCCCCGCGCCAGTCGCGCTCTCCTGACTGGATGACACGGGGGCAGAGGCCTGTGTAGCCGGCCAGCTTGGCCGGGCTCGGTAACGCGCGGATTTCTGTGTATCCGACTGCTGGTTCGTCCACGGCCGGGTCGTGACGATCGCGGCGTTAGCCGCGTGAGGCGAGCCGGCCAGGCGTGCGGAAGGGCACGATGATCGAGATGGAGTTCCCCGACGAGCTGATCGATCAGCTGCTCGGGGATTACCGTGGCCCGGAGGATCTGACCGGGCCGGATGGGTTGATCAACGGGCTGCGCGAGCGGCTGATCGAGCGGGCTGCCGGTGCCGAGCTTCAGGCGCATCTCGGCTACCCGCCGGAGCGTGGAGCCGCCGGAGGGCAGCCGAACCGGCGCAACGGGCTGACCGCGAAGACGCTACGTACCGTCGATGAGCCGGTCACGGTCGAGCTGCCCAGAGACCGGGACGAGCTCGTTCGAGCCGCAGATCGTGCCGAAGCACTCGCGTTCGTTCGATGGCCAGGCGAGCAGATCCTCGCTCTGTACGCCGGCGGCCTCGACCAGGGACATCCAGCGCCATTTGCGCGAAGCTCTACGACGGCGAGAGCGTCTCCGAGAGCCTGATCTCGGACGTGACCGCGTCGATCGAGGCGGACGTACGTGCCTGGCGAACCGGCCGCTCGAGGAGCTGTACATCGTTGTCTACCTGGACGCCTTGCAGGTCTCGATCCGCGAGCAGCAGGTCGTTCGCAAGAAGGCGATCCACCTCGCCGTCGGTGTGACGCTGGACGGCGAGCGCGACTGTCTCGGCCTCTGGGTCCAGGGAACAGAAGGCGCACGCTTCTGGACGAGCGTTGCTCACCGGGCTGCGAAATACCGCGGCGCCCGCGATGTCCCTGTCGTCTGCCGACGGGCTCACGGGAACCGGAGGCGATCGATGCCGTCTTCCCGCAGGCGGTCAAGCCAGACCTGCATCGTCCACCTCGTCCGCCAGCCTGCGCTACCTCTCCTACCGCGAGCGCAAGAGCTGTGCGGCAAGAGCACGGCAGATCTACACCGCCGCAGACGCCGACCAGGCGCGCCGTGCTGACGAGGCTCCGTGAGGCCTGGGCCGACAGCAAGACCCGTACCGCGGCGCTTGCCGTCTGGGAACGCGCCTGGGACCGCGTCACCTTCCTCGCCTTCCCCGACGAGATCCGCCGGATCGTCTATACCACGAACACGATCGAGAGCCTGCAGATGCAGATCCGCAAGGTGATCAAGACCCGCGGCCACTTCCCCAACGACGACGCCGCGCTCTTGATCCTGGCTCGCGATCCAACGCGCCAAGACCAACTGGCGCACCTGCTGCAACTGGACGACCGCGATGGCCGTCCTGCGCATCCACTTCGGGGCTTGCGTATCCCCGACAACACCTAACCACCACCGATACACAGAAAAACGCGCAGGCTCGGGCCCGCCCTTGCCGACCGAACGGGTCGCTGACCGGGCAGGGATGGCCGTGCGCGATCAACCCGCGTGGACGCGGATCTTCAACGAGCTGCGCTTGCCGACCAGGTGCAAACGGAACCGGGCCAACTCCCGCTCCCCCCGCACCGCCGGATCGGGCAGCCAGACCACCGGGACAAGCTCCCGGCGCGCCAGCTCGTAAGCACCAGGCATCGATCCGATCAGGTCTTGCCGACAACCCGGCGCCAACCCCTTCACCCACTGAGATCACGGGCTTTCACCTCAACCCCGCAAGCTCGAAGCAATCGTGCACAAACCGGGCCCGTTCATCGACTCCACGACCGCGACCAACTCACGATCGAGCCCGCCCAACGACCACATAACCGCGCCAACCCATCCCGATCGTTGGCTACCGCGCTGTCCCGCGTCATGAAGTGGCCAGGGTTCAGGCGTCGGACAGCTGAGGGATCTTGGGTCGTTGTTGGCTTCGAGGTGGACGTCGAGCGGTCGGCGCAGGTCGCGGGGTGCTTCGTGGGGCCGGATCTCGTTGAAGAGCCGGCGGTAGCTCTCGGTTTCGAGGCCGAGCTGATGGCCGTCCGTCGATGTGCGTGGTAGAGGTGCTCGTACCAGGCGATCCGAAGGCGCGCTCGCGGACGCCGTTCTGGTTCGGCGACTTGCGGCGAGTGCGGATGGCGGATCGAGTTCCGGCCGTTTCTCGATGTAAGCGGCGAAACGGGCCACTTGGCGAAAGCAGAGGCCGTTGTCGGTGACCAGCGCGACCGGCGAGATCTCGCCGCTCGTCGGGTCGGCGAGCAGCCGCAGCGGCCTGCCCGTGAGGCGCTCATTCGGCGAGCGCGAGGTACTCGACGGTCTCGATCGCGTCTCGATGGTTCTGGGTGGTGGCAACGCGCCAGCCGAACTTCATTTTCGACCAGTAGTCGGCGACGCCGCCGATCCGCCAGCTGCCGCCGTGGCGGGTCTCGAGCTCTGTGAAGTCGAGCTGCCAGACCTGGTTGGGCCCCGACAGCGCGTACAGGCGCCGCCGCCCTTCGTGCCCGAGGCGAGCTGGCGCCGCTCGGCTGGTAGTCGACCAGCAGCACCCGTCCTGCGCTTCAAGCGCGCCGTCGAGTCCGGGGCATGGTGGCCGTCGACGCGCAGCAACTCGGCGATCTTGCGGTGCCCCCAGGCCGGGTACCGGTCCGCCGTCGCGACGGCGACCGGCTCGACCCGATCACGGGCGGGCGCCGGCCACGGCCCCTTCGCCGGTCTCCCCTCCCGCTGACGCTGCTGCCAGCGCCGATACGAGCGCTCCGGGACACCAACGAGCTTGACAAACCTCGAGGTAGGCATCCCGGCGTCGAAGCGGATCACCTCGAGCTCCTCGTAGGCCCCAGGCGGTACTCGGCGCTCTTCTTCCAGACTCTCAGCTCGACGTGGGCCTCACCCAGCGCCGCCTTCAGCTCCTCGTTTTCCTCCGCAAGCGCCCGCTCCCGCTGGCTTGGCTGGAGGCGCCCGCTCTCGGCCAGGCCCGTCTTGCCGCCCTCGAGGAACAGCCGCTTCCAGGTCGAGAGCGACTGCTCGCTCGCCTTGCCGCGACGGGCAGCCTCCGCGATCGTCAGCTCACCGCTGATGACTGCGAGGACAAGCCGATGCCTTCAACAAGAAAAAGAGAAGGACGTGCCCCAGACAGCTCCCTTCACGAGGGGAGCCCGACACTAACCCCCTCTCTGCCACATTTCAGTGAGCGGGACGGCAGCCTTCTCCCAAACCACCACACCATCCCCATCGACCACACCACCATCGATCCGCTTGCAGGAACGAGATCCAATCCCACGTACAACATCCCGAGGGCCTCCCCTCGTCTCGAACAGGACGCCACGGGCATGACTCCGCGGGAGGCCCCCTTCATAACACTCATCCACCGCGCTGAGCTCGCGATGGACGCGCCGGGCGGGCGGATGAGCCGGTCATTTCCCGGGGCGGTGCCAGCGCCGAGCGCCGCGAGGGTCCTCGGGAAGGCGCGGGGCGAGCAGCCGGCATCCGGCGTGCGAGTGGGGTAGGCGCGGCCTCGTTACCGCATCCGCGAGCCTCTTGCAACCAACCCGGCACGATCGGGCGTGATTCATGTGATCCATCGCCTTGCCGTCCCAGGTGTGGAGCCGTGCCGATCCGTCCTGCCGAGCCTGGACATCCCGGAAGAGGAGAAGCGCCGGTTCTCGGAGGCCGACGTCCACTCGACGCTCTTCGAGCCGGACATGCGCGTCCTCGGGTATCCGGAGCGGTCGACCTCCGAGGCCGACGGCGAGCACTTCCGGGAACAGCGAACGCTCGCGGTCAAGCGGCTGAAGCTCCAGCAGCGCGACAGGGCGCTACGACGGCCTGTACCTGATCGGCAACGCCCCCTGTCGTGCTCTGCGAGATCAAGCGCTACGCAGAGCTCGACTCTGCCGCAGCGCTGGAGCGTGCCACGAAGCAGCTTCAGGACTACGCCCGGAGCAACGACTTCGAGAGTCCGCCGCCCTTCCTGTTCCTCTACTGCGGCAAGCCGGATCGCAACCGCTTCTTCCGGCTCCGGACGGTGGCTGAAGGCTCCCTGCTCGACGAGGCCGAGTACGAGAACCGGCACCAGGAACAGCGGACACCAGGAGCGGGTGAAGGCGCCCACCTCGTCCGCGGGGAGTTCGCCAAGGAGGAGGTGACGCCGAGCGACTTCCGGGAGATCCTCCTCCACCATCTCGACCGGATCGAGAACGACATCCGCAAGGACGCGCTGCACATGGTGGAAGTCGTCTCGCGACCCGATCGGCCGGGAACGCTGACGTCGTTCGGCCGCTGGCTCGTGGCCAGGCCCGGGGCGCACCAGCGAAGCGCCGTCAGCTCTACGACCGGAAGGTCGCGGAGACGAGCAAGTCGGGCAAAGGACGTGGTCTCCGAGATCGTCACGCAGGCGGCGCTCGGTCATCTGAACAAGATCTTCTTCCTCAACCTCTGCGAAGAGCGGCACCTTCCGGGCTTCTACCGGATCATGCGCGAGTTCCTGCCGTCGGCGAGCCGAGACGACGATGGGCAACGGGCGTGTTCCTCGGGTGGACTCCTGGGCGACGAGTCCTCAACTCGTCCGCGTCGCGGACGGCGGACGAGGAGCAGGCCTATCGCGACCTACGAGCCGAGAACCACGCCCGCGATCCGCGACAGCGTGATCGACCAGAACAACTGGTGGGACCTGATCGAGGTGGCTTCGACCTTTGCCGAGGAGCAGTTTCCCCCTCGTCTATCCTCAACGAGGACGCCTACGACTACCTGCGCCCGGGCAAGGGACGCTCGCCGGGCTCGTCTACGACCTCGGCGAGGAAGCTCACCAACCGTGCGGTCGGGGACGTCTACCAGTCGCTGCTCTCCTCCCGACAGCAACAGTACAGCTCGGCGCCTTCTACACGCCTCATGGGGACGTCCGGTACGGCCATGGTTTCGAAGCTCAACCTCCGGCGAGATTCAGTGGTGCTCGACCCGTGTGGGGTCGATCCTTCCTGGCCGAGCGCTGTTGAGCGGCTCGCCGACCTCTACCGTGCCGGGGCTATTCGGCCGAGGACGCCTATCGAGGGCATCATCGCCGGCCAGCTCTTCCTGAGCGCCGACATCGACACGTTCGCCACCTCGCTCGCGGCGATCCGCCTGTTCTTCCTCGACGAGCACTCGACCGGCGTGTCGCCGCAGCATCTACGTCCACGACATGCTCCTTCCTCGCCCGGCGCCGCAAGGAGCTGTTCCGCCGCGAGGCGGGCATCGTGGCCGACCGCGAGGTCGGCGATCAGGACGATCGACGAGGTCGAGTTCGACGCCATCGTCGGCAACCCGCCGGCACGCAAGCCGTACAAGGAGGACGTGTACCGAAACCTCTACGAGGACAAGAAGGCCAAGGCCGGGGCTCGGGACGGGCGACCGCGACACGTACGGCATGTTCTTCGCGAACGGCATCGAGCGACTCCGCGAGGGCGGCCACCTCACGGTCACGACGGCTTGGTCGCTGACGACGTACGCCCCGCTCCGCCGCTTCATCCTCAGCCGCTGCAGGATCGTCGGCGATCCTGCTCACCGACTTCACGGCACTTTGCAGGCGTCGGCTTCCAGGTGTCGCCGGCGCTGGCGATCACGACCCTCGAGAAGTGCTCCGACCCGGAGGCTCGCAAGGCGAACGACATGCGCCTGGTCGACTACGTCCGCGAGCCGGCCGACTTCTCGGACCCTCCACCCGCAAGGTGCAGACCTGCGGCAGGAGGAGTACGACGCGTTCCCTGAGACGCCGTTCTTCGTCGGGTTCACCCGGGGTGTTCGAGGCCGCCAAGGCATCAGGCCGCGTGCGGGACGTAGCGCGTGGCCGGCAGGGGGCTCATTACTGCCGACGACCGGTACTTCCTGGCCATCGGAGAGCCGTTCCCTGGCTTGACGCAAGCGGTCGACCCGCTCGGGCCGGAGACTCTGACCGCAGAGCTCGACTCTGCCGCAGCGCTGGAGCGTGCCACGAAGCAGCTTCAGGACTACGCCCGGAGCAACGACTTCGAGAGTCCGCCGCCCTTCCTGTTCCTCTACTGCGGCAAGCCGGATCGCAACCGCTTCTTCCGGCTCCGGACGGTGGCTGAAGGCTCCCTGCTCGCTACTACTTCCAATCGGGCTTGACCTATTCGGTTGTGTCGAGCGGGCGCCTGTCGGTGCGCCTCATGCCAGTAGGCTGGATCTTCAGCGACAAGGGAAGCGCGATCTTCGCCGAGGATTCGGCCACGGACGAGAGATTCTTACTCGGCTACCTCAACTCGGCGCTAGCGACCTACTTCATGAAGAGGATGGTGAACACGACCGCGACAGCTCACCTCGGCTACGTCGAGAAGCTCCCGTATCGCCGCCCGCCACCCGAGCTCGAATCCGGGGTGACCGAACGTGTCTCGAAGATCGTCGAGACGCTCCGGATCGATCCGGAGAGCGATATTCAGGCGCTGCGAGACGAGATCGACGACCTGATCTTCGACCTGTTCGAGATCCGCTCGTCGCGGGACGAGATCCGGCGCTTCTACCGGACGGTCGGGCTCGTCGAGCAGCCCGACGACGATCAGGCAGCCTGCGAGTAGACGCTGACGCGCTCGTCGAGCCGGAGCTGCCGGAGCAGGAACTCGACTGCATCCTTGCATTCCTCCGCCGGGAGAAGCTCGAGCTCGCAGCGTGCGCCGGTTTCCGGCATCCTCCTGTTCGCAAGCTCGATGAGCCGGCCCGCGAAGGCAGGATCGTCGAGATCCTCCGGCACGACGGCGAGCGCGACCCACTCGACGCCCAGGCAGTCGATGACGCGCACCGAATCGTCCTCCTCCCGAGTCGGCGTACCCCAGACGGTCCCGGCGCGGTAGTGGCTCTCGAGGACGCCGATCAGCTCGTCGCGACTCATTCCGGCAGCGTAGGTCCCGGGCCGGACGGACAGGGCGAGCGCCGCTATCCGTAGATCGAGCGGCCGGCGCCGGGCAAGGCGTTCGCGGGGTAGGGCTCGAGGTCGTTCACGAAGCCCGGCTGCCCCTCGACCCGGCGCAGCCATGCCCCGACCGCGGGATAGGCAGCGAGCTCGATTCCGGCCTGTGGCGCCAAGTGCGTGTAGCCGTAGAGCGAGATGTCGGCGATCGAGTAGCGCCCGCCGACCATGAGCCCGCTCGCCGCGAGATGGGTATCGAGCAGGCTGAGCACGTGCGCCGCTTCCGCCTGCAGCCTCGTCGTCTCGGGCTCGTCCGGTGTGAGCCGGCCCGTGATGAGCGCAAAGCGGAGCCAGCTCAACGCGGGAATCACCATGTTCTGCTCGAAGAGCAGCCAGCGCACCACGTCCGCCCGCTCGAACCGACCCCCGGACAGGAGCTCGGTGCCCTCGGCGAGGTACCAGAGGATTGCATTCGACTCCGGGAGGAAGCGTCCGTCCTGCGTCTCGAGCACGGGTGTCTTGCGCACCGGGTTCCGCGCCGCGAACGCATCGGTCAGCGTGTCGCCGCCGAAGATGTCGACCGGGACGCGCTCGTAGGGAAGCCCGAGCTGGGCGAGCAGGATTCTAACCTTGAGGCACTGGGCAGAGGGCCCGTAGTCATGGAGGCGAAGCTCGGGCACCTTGCTCCCTTCGAGTCACGACGCGGGCCGGGCATCGCCCGGGCACGACCTAGCGTGCTGCAAAGGGTACCGGCTGGGTCGCAAGGACCGGGCGGCCGGGACGACGCGAGCAAGTACCCGTCACCGCCCGGCAGGGCCGGATGGAGATCCGGCCCCTACGCCGCCGACGCGCCGAGCATGCGATCCGGACCGTTGGGGCGGGATCTCATCCCGCCCCAACCCGGACGCCACACCGCGGAGCGCCCGGAGCCGAGCATCGCGAGGATCGCGTCGGGGTCGTACACGCAGCCCCGGAGATCGCCGCTCGCAGAGCAGAGCTTCGCCCACATCGCGGTGTCGACCGAGAGGTCGGGGTCGAGCAGAGCGTCGTCCCGCGCGGGGCCTCGGCCAGTGCCGGCCGTCTCCTCCAGCGTGCAGTCCGACCCTCCGCGTTCCCCCGCTCGCAGGGCCAGGCCCGGGGGCCGGATCCCGGCCCCCGGGTGACCGACGCCTCAGCGGCGCCGGGCGACGCGCCTGGACGTACGCCGGGCGACTCTTCTTCGTGCTCCGAGCATCTCGGTACCTCCGTAGGATCGTTGACTTACTTCTTCGCGCCGGCCGTCTCTTGCTCGTGCAGCTCCTGCGCCTCCTCGGCTGTGACGAGACCGATTGCGACGAGGTCGAGCGGGCTGATGAAGCCGTCCGAGAGCCGGAATCCTCCCGCGCGCGCGATCGCGTCGCGCAGGGGCACGGCCCAGTGATGCTCGATCAGGAGCAGCGCGGCGGCCGAGTCGTTCGGGATGTCCTCGAGAACGTCCCAGGCCTCCTCCTCGGAAAAGAACGCGATCTCGCCCCCGGCCTCCTCAACAGCCTGGGCTCCGAGCTCGGCGCCCGTCTCGAGGCCATCCTCGCCCTCGATCCCGAGGCCGATCAACGCAGCGACCTTGCTGCCGAGCTCGACCGCCTCGTCGCGGGTGAGGTTGCTCAGGTGCAGAACCTCCATCTCGCCTTCCACGTCCTTGTGGATCGCGAGCGCATCGATGACGCGGATCGTGTCGCTCTCGCGGAGCTTCTCGAGCTCCTCGATGATCTCGCCGTGGAACTCCGGGTGCTCGAAGCCGAGCACGATCAGCTGTACGGGTCCGATTGCCATGGCTACCTCCTCTGTCGCCTAGCCCTATCCGTGAATACCCTGCGCGACGGCCACCATCGTCCGGTGCTCGTGCAGCGCCTTCTCTTCCTCGTGCGTGGCCGCAGGCTTGAGGTCGAAGACGACGTGCTTCACGGTGCCCGTGAAAGCGTACGGTGCCCGGTCCTCGTATGCCAGGTCGACGACACCGCCGTTGTCGCGGCCGACGTCGAGACCGGCGTAGGTCGTGAAGATCAGCGAGACCGACTTCTCCAGCCGGCCCTCGCCGATCTGTCTATCGCCCGCCCACAATGTCACCCTTCCGCCCGAGCCCGGCTTCGGCTCGTCGATCTCGAACAGCATCTTCAAGGTCACGTCGCCGGTCGGGATCGGCTCGGTCGAGGTCTGCTTGTAGGTCTCGACACCGAGGAACTGGTAGGTGTGGTTCAGGCGACCCTGCTCGTCCACCCAGAGCGCGAACCCTCCGATGAAGTCGGCGAACGCCACGAGGACGCCCTCCGCCCCGCCCTCCGGCACGTGAACGTTCGCCTCGAGCGAGTACGAGCGGTTGTAGATGCGCGGGATCATCGTCGTCTGGACGTTCTGGACGTCGCCGGCGAAGGTGAACCGCGTGATCGTCGGTAGGGGCGGCAAGTCCCCCATGAACATCGAGAACGCCCCGAGCAGCGGCAGGGCACGATTGCGCTCGGCCTCCTGCCAGAACAGCTCCTTCAGCTCCTCCAGCTTGTCGGGGTTCTCCGCCGCCAGGTCCCTTGCCTGTGAGAAGTCGTCGGGCAGGTAGTACAGCTCCCAGACGTCCTGGTCGGGGTCGTACACGCCCGGGGCGAACCGCTGAAGCGTCTCCGGCCGGAAGTCCCAGGGCAGCTTGTCGAGCTTCGCACAGGCCCACCACCCGTCCTTGTAGATCGCCCGGCTCCCGAGCATCTCGAAGTACTGCACCGTGTGGCGCTCCTCGGCTGCCCCATCGTCGAGCGTGTACACGAAGCTCGTGCCGTCCATCGGCTCCTGCTCGATCCCGTCGACCGTCTTCGGCTCGGGGATGCCCACGAGCTCGAGCACGGTCGGGGCGATGTCGATGCAGTGCGTGAACTGGGCGCGAAGGTCGCCGCCCGCCTTGATCCGGTTCGGCCAGGCGATCACCATCGGATTCCGCGTCCCGCCCAGGTGGCTTGCCATCTGCTTGCCCCACTGGAACGGCGCGTTGCTCGCGTGCGCCCACGCCGCGGCGTAGTGCGGTGCCGTGTGGAAGCTGCCGAGCTCCTCGATCCCGCCCCACTTCTCGATGATCTCGAGCTGCTCGTCGGCCTCGAGCACGACCCCGTTGAAGAAGGTCGTCTCGTTGAAGGAGCCCGTGAGGGTCCCCTCCATGCTGGCGCCGTTGTCACCCCAGACGTAGACGATCAGCGTGTTGTCGAGGTCGCCCTGCTCCTCGATCGCGTCGAGGAGCCGGCCGACGTTCCAGTCGGCGTTCTCCTGGTAGCCGGCGATGATCTCCATCTGGCGGGCGTAGAGCTTCTTCTGCGCGTCCGTCAGCGAGTCCCAGGCCGGGAACAGGTCAGGCCGCTCCGAGAGCTCCGTGTCCTCGGGGACGATCCCGAGCTTCTTCTGGCGGGCGAGCGTCTTCTCGCGGTAGGCATCCCAGCCCTGGTCGAACTTGCCCTTGTACCTGTCCGCCCACGCCTTGGCCACGTGGTGAGGAGCGTGAGCGCAGCCGGTCGAGTAGTACATCATCCAGGGCTTCTGCCCGTCTGCGGCCCGGACCGCGTGCATCCACTCGATCGCCCTGTCGGTGAAGTCGTCGGGGAAGTAGTAGAGCTCGCTGTCCTTCCCTTCGGGCACGCCGACCGTCGTGTTGTCCACCGTGACAAGCGGGTCGTACTGCCCCGCCGCCCCGGTCAGGAAGCCGTACCAGTGGTCGAAGCCCCACGACAGCGGCCAGTGGTCGAAGGGCCCTGCTGCGCCCATCTGGCTGCCCGGCGTCAGGTGCCACTTCCCGAACCCGGCCGTCACGTAGCCGTTCTCCCGCAGGATGCGCGGCAGAGCGGTGCAGCTCCGAGGTCGCACCCCCGTGTAGCCCGGGTACGGTCCCGGGAGCTCGGCGATCGTCCCCATCCCGACGCGGTGATGGTTGCGGCCGGTAAGCATCGCCGCCCGGGTCGGCGAGCACACCGCGGTCACGTGGAACCGGTTGTAGACGAGGCCCATCTGGCCGACGCGCGTGAGATTCGGGGTCGAGATCCCGCCCCCGAACGTGTCCGGGGCGCCGAAGCCCGTGTCGTCGATGAGGACGATCAGGACATTCGGCGCGTCCTCGGGCGCCTTCGGGCCTGCGAGCATCGTCCAGTCACCGACCGACCTATCGACGGTCCGGCCCATCGTCCCACCGAAGCTCTTGTCGGGGATCGGAAGCACCGTCCGGTCGGGCACGAACTTGCCCATCGCCTCGGCGAGGCCGTCCTTGAGAGCCCTCACGCCCTTCTTGTCCGTCTGGACGACCGACTTCGCGAGCGCGTTCGGCAGCGCCTGCTCGACGGCCAGTCGCTGCTCGTCGTCGAAGACGGCGATGATCCCGGCGGTCCCGGGCGGCAGGTGCTCGCCGATCTGGTCGTGCAGCTGCGTTTCCATCCGCTTGTCGACGAACCTCCCGACGAGGCCGCCTGCCGCGGCCCCCACGGCGGTCGCGGCAAGAAGCGGGGGCGCGGCGAGGCCGACGAGGACGCCGACCGCGCCGCCCCACTCGACCCCCTTACGTCCGCGGTGGTCGGCCGTCTGCCGCACGCTGACCGTGCCGTCCTCGGCGTGCGTGATCAGGATCGCAGCCTCGATCTTCACCTGCTTCGCCGCGACGAGCCCCGCCAGCGCGTCGAACTCGTTCGTTGCCGCGTCGATGTCGCGGTATCCACCGACGAACACGTCGGTGTGGTGCTCCGCCATCTAGTTCAGCTCCTTTCGCGCGGTCCCGTCATCACCATTCGAACCACGGTACCGGAGCGCTGCACGCCGTCTTCACCCGCCTGGGATGAAACGGCGCGGGGCGCACCGAGGCCATCCGAGCGCTACCGGGCGTCCCGGACACGCTCGATCGGGGCGATGATGTGCCGGTCTTTCCCTGCCGGACCGGCTCCGAACAGGAGGCAGGCCCGGCGAGCGAGCGAAGGAGGCGGGGCGACGGTGAGCGAGTTCGAAGGTACGGCGCAAGCCGAGGAGGAGAACCCGACGGCCGTGCGGACGGACAGGGTCCCGTTCCACCTGCTCGCGAAGCCCACGGGGGCGGTGTGCAACCTCGACTGCGCGTACTGCTTCTTCCTCTCGAAGGAGATGCTCTACCCGGGGAGCCGCTTCCGGATGGCAGACGCGATGCTCGAGGAGTACGTCCGCCAGCTGGTCGAGGCGCATGCAGGACTACCCGAGGTGACCTTCGCGTGGCAGGGTGGCGAGCCGACGCTGATGGGGCTCGACTTCTTCCGCCGCTCCGTCGAGCTCGCAAAGGAGCATCTCGCCCCGGGCCAGCGGGCCGAGCTCACGATCCAGACGAACGGGACGCTGCTCGACGGGGAATGGGCGAGGTTCTTCCGCGAGCACGACTTCCTCGTCGGGATCTCGATCGACGGGCCGCGCGACCTGCACGACACGTACCGCGTCAACAAGGGAGGCAAGGGCTCCTTCGACAAGGTGATGCGGGGCCTACGCTTCCTGCGCGAAGCGGAGGTCGAGTGGAACGCGCTCACGACCGTTCACGCCGCGAACGGGGACCGGGGACGCGACGTCTACCGCTTCCTGCGAGACGCATGCGACGCGCGGTTCATCCAGCTCATCCCGATCGTCGAGCGGATCACCGAGCCGGACGCGGTGGGCTCGTGGACGTCCTGGCGAGACAGGCCGCTCTACGTTCAGGAGGGGGCATGCGTCACGGAGCGCTCGGTCGGTCCGGAGCAGTACGGGCGCTTCCTCGTCGACGTGTTCGAGGAGTGGGTGCGGCGCGACGTGGGAACGGTCTTCGTCCAGATGTTCGACGTCGCCCTCGCCAACTGGGTCGGTGAGCCTCCCTCGCTCTGCGTCCATTCCGAGACCTGCGGGCGGGCGCTCGCGCTCGAGCACACGGGAGACCTGTACTCGTGCGACCACTTCGTCGAGCCGCGCCACCTCCTCGGCAACATCGGCGAGCATCGCATGCTCGACCTCGTCGAATCGCCGCAGCAGCGTCGCTTCGGCCTCGACAAGCGCGACACGCTGCCCCGCTACTGTCGGGAGTGCGACGTCCGCTTCGCCTGCCACGGCGGCTGCCCGAAGGACCGTTTCACGCGGACGCCCGACGGTGAGCCCGGGCTGAACTACCTGTGCCCAGGGCTCAAGGCTTTCTTCCATCACGTCGACCGCCCGATGCGCGCCATGGGCGACCTGCTCCGGAAGGGACGGGCTCCCGCTGAGGTCATGCTGCTCTACGAGGTAGAGGATGCGCGCCGGGGCCGCAACGACCCGTGCACCTGCGGCAGCGGGCGCAAATGGAAGCGCTGTCACGGGAGCGGCACCTGACGACGGCTCGGTCGGCGCAGGCGCTCCATGAGGAACGTGGGGAGCCGGGCGGCGGCAGGGCAGTCGCCGCCCGCTTCATCTAAGGTTCCGCGCCATGGACGAGATCGCCGCGATCCTCGCTCTCCTCGCTGCCGCCTCGTTCGCCCTGGCGGCGACCCTCTGGCAGAAGGCCTCGCTCGACCTCGGGGAGGTCTCGGCCCGCCATCCGAAATCGTTCCTGGCCCTGCTGACGCAGACGGTCTGGCTCGCCGGCCTCGCGGCGCAGATCGGCGGCGTCGTGCTCCAGGGCGCCGCACTGGACCGCGGGCGCGTGTCGATCATCCAGCCGCTTCTCGTGACGACCGTGGTCTTCGCGCTCCCGATCGGGCATTTCCTCACCGGCCAGAAGATCACGCGTCGCCTCGTGCTCGGCGCGGTGATCATCGTCGTCGGGCTGGCCATCTTCGGATCGTTCGGAGATCCGGCCGGCGGCGTCGACGACGCGCCAGGGTCGGACTGGGTCGCCGCGATCCTCGTGATCGCAGCGATCTGCGGTGCCTTGCTCCTGTTCGCAAACCGTGGGACGCTCTCGACGAAGGCGGCGCTGCTCGGCACACTCGCCGGAGTTCTCTACGGGCTCTCGGCCGTGTTGATGAAGCCGGTCGTCGAGGATCTCCACACGGAGGGCTGGGGTGTGCTCGGCACCTGGGAGCTCTGGGTGATGGCGATCGCGGGGATTGCCGGCTTCCTCTTCCAGCAGCTCTCGCTCTCGACCGGCAAGCTCGTGGCGTCCGTCGCGACCGTCTCGGTTGCGAACCCCGTGATCAGCGTGATCCTCGGGGCGCTCATCCTCCAGGAGACGCTCGACAGGGATCCGCCCTGGCACGCCGTCGTGGGGATCGGTGGCCTTGCACTGGCCCTGTTCGGGGCGGTCGTCATCGCTTCGGCCCAGGAGGCCGAGGACGAGGTGGCGGACATCGGGACGGGCGAGGCCCGGCCCGCGGCGGCCTGAGCGGCGATCACACGAGCTTCGCGATCGCGTCGGCGAGGATCGCGATCCCGAAGACGAGCGAGAGCCAGAAGGTGATGGGTCGCCAGTCGGCCTCGATCCACTCCTTCGTCTGCTCGACCCGACGATCGGCGCGGGGCCCGGCGAGCAGGTAGAGCCCGACCGGTAGCCAGACGAGCAGGCTGGCGAGGACGATGTAGAGAACGGCCAGCCCCGCCTCCTCCGAGGCGTCGAACGTCGAGGCCGAGATCGTGGTCGCCGCGAGCGCGGTGATCACGAACCGCTTCGTTCCCACTCCGAGCGCTGCCCCTGCCGGAAACGCCGTCGACGGGCTGAGGCCGTCCAGCCGGCGGAGCAGGTCGGAGACCCGCGCCGACCCGGCGCCCGGTTCCTGGGGCCGGTGCGCCGCCCGGGCGGCAAGCAGCAGGAGAACGCCCAGACCCAGCTCGATCGCCGCAACCACCACGCCCCGATGGTGCTTGCTGTCCGGCATCCAGTTGGAGCCCACGAAGTACACGACGAGGAACGCCGCGGCCTGACCGATCATGAACCCGGCGAGGTACAGGAGCCCGTTCACCCGCCCGCGCCCGCTTCCGAGCACGGCGAGGGTGGCGAGCAGCGTCACCGGGCTCGCAGCAGCGAGGAGACCGTAGGCGAGGATACGCAGCGTGTCTTCGATTCGCGCACCCTATGTGAACGTCGCGATCCCAACTGCGGCCCGCCTCCTTCGGACAGGAGCCGTAGGGGAGACAGGGGTCGTAGGGGCGGCAGCTCATGCCGCCCGCCCCCGGGCGGGGCGGTTCCGCCGGGCCGGAGGAGATCCAGCCCCTACAACTGAGGTGAGGCCGAGCCGAGCGCGGCGAGGATCGCCTCCGGGTCGTACACGCACCCGCCCCAGAGCCCGCCGCTCGCCGACTGGAGCTTCGCCCACATCGCGGTGTCGGGCGGAAGGTCGGGGTCAGGCGCGACGTCTTCGCGCACGGGGCGCTCGGCGAGCACCCGCGCTGCCTCCTCGACTGTCCATTGCTCGCCTCCGTGCCCGACGAGGTCGATCGAGGCCTCGAGCGCCCGCGTGTCGACGACGATCCGCACGACATCTCCGTCCACGAGCCTGCCGATCGGGCCGCCCTCGAGCGCTTCCGGGCCGACATGCCCGATGCAGGCTCCCGTGGAGACGCCGGAGAAGCGGGCGTCCGTGACGAGCGCGACTTCCTTGCCGAACGGGAGGAACTTCAGCGCCGAGGTGAGCTGGTAGGTCTCCTCCATCCCGGTCCCCATCGGCCCCCGCCCGCAGAGGACGATCACGTCGCCCGCCACGATCGGCTCGCCGCGCGTGCCCTTGATCGCGGCGATCGCATCGGGCTCGCGCGCGAACACGCGCGCGCGACCGGTCAGGCGGTAGACCCCGTCGTCACCGACGACGCGCGGGTCGATCGCCGTCGCCTTGATCACGCTCCCGCCCGGAGCGAGGTTCCCGCCCGGGAAGCAGACCGTCGAGGTCATGCCCTTCTCTCGCGCCCGCGCGGGCGGAGAGACGACGTCGTCGGGATCGACCCCGTCCGCCTCCTGCAGTCGCGCCCGCAGCGCCGCTCGCCGCTCGCTGCCCTCCCACTCGTCGAGCGCCTCGTCCCAGGTTTGCCCGGTCACGAGCCGGGCGCCGAGGTTCAGCAGCCCGAGCTTGCGGAGGTGCAGCATCACCTCGGGGACGCCGCCGGCGAGGAAGACGCGGACCGTCGGATGGTGGTGCGGACCGTTCGGGAGCGCATCGACGAGCCGGGGAACGGCCCGGTTGACCCGCCGCCAGTCGTCGACCGTCGGGCGACGCAGCCCCGCCGCATGGGCGATCGCCGGGACGTGGATGAGCAGGTTCGTGGAGCCCCCGAAGGCCGCATGCACGAGCATCGCGTTCTCGATCGCCTCGTCGGTCAGCACCTCGCGAAGCGTCCACCCGTCGGCGATCTGCGCGTGGACGGCCTCGGCCGTTCGCCGCGCGACGTCGAGCCAGATCGGCTGGCCGGACGGCGCGAGCGCAGCGTGCGGGACGGTGAGCCCGAGCGCCTCGGCGACGACCTGCGAGGTCGCCGCGGTGCCGAGGAACTGACAACCGCCCCCGGGGCTCGCGCAGGCGCGGCAGCCGAGCTCGGCAGCCTCCTCGAGCGTCACGAGGCCGTGGGCGAAGCGCGCCCCAAGCGTCTGCACCGTACCGGCGTCCTCGCCACGGGAGGGAGGAAGCGTCACGCCGCCGGGCACGATCGCCCCGGCGAGATCGCGGAAGGCTGCGACGGCCATCAGCATCGCCGGCAGCCCCTTGTCGCAGGTGCCGACCCCGATCACGCCGCGCCGGCGCGGCAGCGAGCGGACGAGCCGGCGAAGCACGAGCGCCGCGTCGTTTCGGTACGGGAGCGAGTCGAACATGCCCGTCGTGCCCTGGGAGCGCCCGTCGCACGGATCGGACACGTGCGCGGCGAACGGCAGCCTGCCGAGCCGGTCGAGCTCCTCGGCGGCCTCGCGGACGAGCAGGCCGACCTCCCAGTGACCCGTGTGGTAGCCGAGCGCGATCGGGGTCCCGTCGTCGGCCCGCAGGCCGCCCTGGGTGGAGAGGATCAGGACCTGGTCGCGGCCGACCTTCGAGGCCTCCCAGCCCATCCCGGCGTTCTGGGTGAGCCCGAAGACGTCGCCCGACGGGCTGTCGCGAAGCAGCTCGGGTGTCAGCGGCAGCGCGCCCGCCGGGCCCGGCGCGCTCGTCTGGACGTGGTAGAGGCCGGTATCCACCGTGCTGTCCCCGCGGCCCGTCAGTAGGGGCGGGATCTCATCCCGCACGCCCTGCCGACGACCGCCGGGCTCCGCCCGGCCGGGCCGGATGAGATCCGGCCCCTACGACCCGCCACGAAGGCCCTACAACCCGCCACGACGTCACCGCCTCTCACCTGCGCTCCGCTCAGTTGTAGCGGCCGAGCTCGCGCACGGTCTCGCCCGCCACCGCGATCAGGCCCGGCTTGGCGTCGAAGATCTGTCCCGTCGAGCGCAGCACATAGCCGCCGTCCGCCATCGCAGCGTCGAGGCAGCGCTTGACCTCCTCGCGCACCGCATCGGGGTTGCCCTCGTGCAGCAGATGCTCGTTGAAGCCGCCGAACAGGCAGACGCGGTCGCCGACCCGCCGCTTCGCGTCGGCGAGGTCGACGTCACCCGAGGAGCGGTCGGAGGTGAGCGTCTCGATCGCGTCTGGGTTGGTGTCGGCGATGTCCTCGAGCAGGAGCGTCGCACGGCCGCAGTTGTGGAAGCTGACGAGGTAGCCGGCGTCGTGGGCGGCCTTCACGCACTCGGCCTCGTAGGGCTTCATGAACTCGACGAAGTGCTCGCGCGCCACACCGACGCCGGTCCACGTCTCGTTCATCGAGATCGAGTGGATCCCCGTCTCGCCGAGGCGGCGGTAGAAGCCCACGAGCCAGTCGGTGCAGAGCCGCATCAGATCGTGGACGAAGGCCGGGCGGTCGTAGATGTCCATCGACAGGTCGACGAGCCCACGGATCTCCGCGGCCATGTCCCACGGCCCGATCACGTGGTGGAGCCAGAAGGCCTCGTCGCCGACCTTCTCGGTCATGCCCCGAAGGACGGTCATGTCGTAGAGGTCGGCCGAGGGGAAGTGGCGAAGCGCGGGAAGCTTCTTCTCGGGCTCTTCTCCCTCGAGCAGGAAGTCGTGGCAGGAGGTCCCGAAACCGTCCTCGGTGCGGTAGGAGTAGTCGAGCTCGCCGTCGGGCGTACGGATCGTGTGCGAATGGTGGCGCCAGCCGTCGCCACGGTCGGTCACCTCGAAGGTCTCGACCCAGGTATCCGTCTCGAAGGGTCGCGGGAACAGCATCCGCGGCCAGATCTCGTGCTCGCCGATGTGCTGGCTGTAGGTCGTGATCATCGGATCGAGCCCGAGCTCCTGCTGCATCTTCACGATCGAGCCCATCGGATCGTCGATCCACAGCTCGAAGAGGTCGAGGAACGACTGGTCCGGCTCGCGGAGCTGCTTGATCAGTGGCAGCCCGAGCCAGCAGTGGAACGGCACGCGGTCAGGGACCCCGCGCTGGAAGGCGACTCGGGTGCGCTCGGCGGTCTTCACGATCTGACTCCTTTGCTCTCCGGCTGGGGCGACGGGGCTAACGTAGCGGGTCCTCTGGTACCAACTTACGGCACCACGATCATCTGGAGATTCTAGCGCATCTGCGACAAGATTTGACAAACTCGTTCTGATAGTCCCATAATACGGTACTAATGCTGAAAGTTGAAGAAGGCGCGCAGTCGATCGATCGTGCGGCGCAGATCCTCGTCCAGCTCGTCGAGTCGGACGATGCGATCACCCTCGCGGGCGTGATGGAGGAGACACGGCTCCCGAAGTCGACCGCGGCGCGGCTCCTGCGCGCGCTCGAGCGCAACGGGCTCGCGCAGCGGCGGCGCGGTGGAGGCTTCCGGCCCGGCCCCGTGCTCGTCGAGTACGCACGCCGCGACACGAGCGTCGGCGACCTCGCGACCCTGGCGTGGCCGTTCCTCGAGCGGCTCGGGCAGGCGACCGGGGAGACCGCCAACGTCGCGGTCCCGACGCCCACGGGCGTCGCCAGGCTCGCCCAGGTCGACAGCGCTCATCCGCTCGGGGCGGGCAACTGGGACTGGGTCGGCAGACGGATCCCGATCCACGCCTCGTCGATGGGCAAGCTGTTCATGGCGTTCGGCGCTGCCCAGCCCCCGACGGGCAGGCTCGCGAAGCTCGGCCCGAACACGATCACGACCCTCGCCGACCTGCTCGCCGAGCTGGACGAGGTCCGCGGCCAGGGCTACGCGACGACCTGGGAGGAGCTCGAAGCCGGCCTGTGCTCCACCGCTGCGCCCGTTCACGGCGGGCGCGGAAGCGTGATCGCCGCCATCTCCGTGTCGGCACCGACCGTCCGCACCACGCGCGAGCGCCTCGCCGAGCTCTCGGCGATGGTCGTCGAGGAGGCGAGCGCGCTGTCCGAGCACATCCAACAGCCCCAGCGAGGAGACCGAGGAGCATGAACGCAGACGAGATCTTGCAGGGCCTCTACGACAACACCCTGACCGGCAACAAGCCGGCGGTCGTGGAGCTGACGGAGCAGGGCCTCGAAGGCGGGGTCGACCCGAGCACGATGCTGTTCGAGGCGTTGATCCCGGCACTCGAGGAGGTCGGCGCCCGCTTCGAGCGGGGCGACTTCTTCGTCCCGGAGATGCTGATCGCCGGTCGCGCGATGACGGGCGCGCTCGACATCCTCCGCCCGCTGCTCGCGGCGACGGACGCGCCGAGCATCGGCACGTTCCTCATGGGCACGGTCAAGGGAGACGTGCACGACATCGGCAAGAACCTCGTCGACATCATGCTCGAGGGGGCCGGCTTCAACGTCGTCGACATCGGCGTCCAGGTCGCGCCCGAGACCTTCATCGAGGCGATCCACGAGCACAGGCCCGACGTCGTCGGCTTCTCGGCGTTCCTGACGACGACGATGCCGATGTTCAAGGTCAACATCGAGGCGATCGAGAAGGCGGGCCTGCGCGACGACGTGATCGTGATGGTCGGCGGCGCCCCGGTCACCCAGGAGTACGCGGACGCGGTCGGCGCCGACGGGTACGCACCCGACGCGGCGAGCGCGACGAAGCGGGCGAAGGAGCTGCTCGACCAGAAGCGGGCGCTCGCGCTCGCCTAGGGATCCCGATGGGCGTCATTGCCGTCGTCGAGCACGCGATCAAGAAGCCGATCTTCGGCTGCAAGATGTGCGGCCAGTGCGTGCTGCACGACACCGGGATGACGTGCCCGATGACGTGCCCGAAGACGTTGCGCAACGGGCCGTGCGGCGGGGTTCGCGAGGACGGGCGCTGCGAGGTGAAGCCCGAGATGCGCTGTGTGTGGGTCAAGGCCGAGGAGCGCTCCCGGACGCTCCCGCTCCTTCCCGCCTCGTGGCGAAGCCATTTCGACGAGCTCCGCCCGCCCGTCGACAACCAGTTGCAGGGCACGTCGTCGTGGATCAACTTCGCGACGAAGCGCGACAAGGTGAGGCCCGACGGCTGGCAGCGGACGGCGGAGGAGGACGCGGGGTGAGCGGGCTCGCACGCCTCGTCGAGTCGGGCAAGCGGCCGATCGTGACCGGCGAGGCGCCGGCCTTCGACACCGGCGGACTTGCCGCGTTCCACGCGCGGATCGAGGAGATGGCCGGCTGGGTCGACGCGATGAACGCGACCGACAACACGGCCGCGCACGCGCACGCGTCGAACGTGGCGTGCGCGATCGCGATCGCCCAGGCGGGCGTCGAGCCGATCCTGCAGGTCGTCTGCCGCGACAAGAACCGGATCGCCTGCCAGGCCGACATCGTCGGTGCGGCGCTGCACGGGGTCGAGAACGTCTGCTGCCTGACCGGCGACGACGTGACCGCGGGAGACGAGCCCGAGGCCCGGCGGGTGTTCGATCTCGACGGTCCGCAGCTGATCCGGGTCGCGACGACGCTCGCCCGGGGCCGGTACCTGTCCGGGCGCAAGCTCGACCCGGCGCCCGACCTGTTCGTCGGGGCGGTCGAGAACCCTGGCGCACCGCCCCTCGACTACCGGGCGCGCCGGGCCGCGAAGAAGATCCTCGCCGGCGCGCGGTTCCTGCAGCTGCAGATCTGCTACCACCCGGAACGGCTCGAGGCGTTCGTCTCCGACCTCCACGAGCAGGGCCTGACCGAGCGGGCGGCGCTGCTGCCGGCGATCGTGATCGTCAAGGGTGCAAGGCCGCTCCGGTTCATGGACGAGCAGGTGCCGGGGATCTCGGTCCCGGCGGCCACGATCGCCCGCATCGAGCAGACCGACGAGCCGGCCGAGGCCGCCTACCAGCTCGCGCTCGAGCAGGCCCGCCACGCGCTTGCGATCCCCGGCGTGCGCGGCCTGCACCTCACCGACTTTCGCCACGACGGCTCGCTGTCGCGGCTCTGCACCGAGCTCGGACTCACACCAAGGCACGAAAGAGGAGCGAATGCACACAGTTCTCAGCTCGCCGTCTAGACAGGTCACGATCGGGCCCGACCAGCCGTTCTGCATCATCGGCGAGCGGATCAACCCGACCGGCCGCAAGGCCTTCGCCCAGGCGCTGCGCGACGGCGATCTCTCGGAGATCGTCAAGGACGTCGAGGACCAGGTCGCGATGGGCGCACACGTCCTCGACGTCAACATGGGCGTTCCGCTCACGGACGAGGCCGACCTGCTGGCGCGGGCGATCCGGCTCGTGCAGGAGCACACCGAGCTCCCGATCTGCATCGACTCCTCGGTCGTCGAGGCGCTCGCGGCGGGCCTTGCCGCCTACGAGGGCAAGGCGCTCGTGAACTCGGTGACGTGTGAGCGCGAGCGGCTCGACCGGGTGCTCCCGCTCGTCAAGGAGCACGGCGCCGCGGTGATCTGCCTCGTCAACGACGAGACGGGGATCCCGCAGACCGCGGCCGAGCGGCTCGAGATCTGCAAGCGCCTCGTCGAGATCGCTCACGGCGAGTACGAGCTCCCGCTCGAGGATCTCGTCGTCGACCCGCTCGCGATGACCGTGGGAGCCGACCCGCAGGCGGTCGTCGTCACGCTCGAGACGATCGCCGCGATCCGCGAGACGTTCGGGCTGAACATGACCCTCGGCGCCTCGAACATCTCGTTCGGGCTTCCGGGCCGCCACAGCCTGAACGCCGCCTTTCTCACCGTCGCCTCCTTCGCGGGCCTGACGAGCGCGATCATGGACGCCCGCACCGCGCAGACCGTCGACGCCTGCCGGGCGGCCGACCTGCTGCTCGGCCGCGACGAGTGGGGCATGAGCTGGATCGCCGCCCACCGGCAGGCCCAGGCGGCCGCGACCGCGTGAGCATCGCGGTGGAGCAGGGCGCGCAGGACGGCGCGGGGCATCACCCCTCCCGCGTCGCGCTGCGCTTCGAGCCCTCGGGCACGGCGGTTCGCGTTCCTCCCGGCGTGACCGTGTTCGACGCGGCGTCGTGGAACGGGATCGCGATCGACTCGACCTGCGGCGGCCACGGAACCTGCAAGAAGTGCCGGGTCCGGATCGTCGACGGAGACGTCCCCGTGTCGCCGCTCGATCGGCGCGCCTACTCGGCCGACGAGCTAGACGACGGCTGGCGGCTCGCCTGCCGGGCGGAGACCCGCTGCGACCTCGTCATCGACGTGCCCCCGCTCGTGACCCGCCCGAAGGCCGCGACCGCAGGCGTCGGGCGTCAGGTGATCCTCCGCCCCGCACTCCAGAAGCGCTACCTCGAGCTCGCCGAGCCCACGCTCGCCGACCAGCGCACCGACCTCGAACGGCTGCTCGAGGCGATGGACGACCTCGACCTGCGGGTCGAGCCGGGTGTGTTCCGCCGGCTCCCCCGCGCGCTCCGCGAGTCGGGATTCCGGGTCACGGCCGTGATCGTCGACGACCTGCTGATCGACGTCGAGCCCGGCGACACGACCGGCCGCCTCCACGCGATCGCGTTCGACCTCGGCACGACCACCGTCGTCGCGACCCTCCTCGACCTCGACACCGGCACACCGGTCGCCGTCCAGTCGATGCTCAACCGCCAGCAGCCCTTCGGCGCCGACGTGATCTCCCGGATCTCGGCCACGATGCTCGATCCCGCCGCCCTCGAGCGGCTGCGCGGACTCGCGTCGGAGACGCTCGGGCAGCTCGCGGCGGAGGTCTGCGAGCAGGGCAGCGTCGACCCGGCCCACGTCTACGAGGTCGCGCTCGCCGGCAACGCGACGATGACCCAGCTCGTGCTCGGAATCGATCCGGAGCCCGTCGGCGTGGCGCCGTTCATCATGGCCACCCGCGCCTATCCCGAGCTGCCGGCCACCGAGCTCGGCCTGCAGCTGCACCCGGGCGCCCGCGCAAACGTCCTTCCGGCCCTCGGCGCCTACGTCGGGGGCGACGTCGTCGCCGGCCTCCTCGCGACCGGAATGACCCGCGACAAGCGGCTCCGCCTCTTCATCGACGTCGGCACGAACTGCGAGCTCGCGCTCGGCTCCGCCGAACGGATCCTCTGCACTGCGGCTCCCGCGGGCCCTGCCTTCGAGGCCGCCCAGATCCGCTGCGGGATGCGAGCCGCACCCGGGGCGATCGAGGTCGTCCGCATCGCCGACGACACGCTCGAGCTCCAGGTGATCGGCGACGCCGAGCCGCAGGGCGTGTGCGGCTCCGGGCTCGTCGACGCCGCCGCAGAGCTCCACCGCGCCGGGCTGCTCGAGAGCTCCGGCCGCTTCGTCCCCGACGAGCAGGCCGCCGAGCTCGCCCCGCAGCTCGCGACGAGATTGCGCACACTCGAGACCGGCGAGCGCGTCTTCGTCCTCCACTGGCGAGGCAAGGAGGACGACCTCGACAGCGCGATCTACCTCTCCCAGCGCGACGTCCGCGAGCTCCAGTTCGCGAAGGCCGCGATCGCGACGGGCTGGAGGCTCCTCGTCGAGGAGCTCGGCGTCGAGGAGAGCGAGATCCAGCAGGTGCTGCTCGCCGGCTCCTTCGGCTCCTACCTCTCCCCCGCCAGCGCCGTGCGGATCGGGCTCGTCCCGCGCCTCCCGCTGCCCCGGATCGTCTCGGCCGGCAACGTCGCCGGCGAGGGCGCGAAGATGGCGCTCCTCTCCATGCAGGAGCGCCACGCCGCGACCGCAATGCTCGACGAGATCGAGTACGTCGAGCTCTCCGACCGGGCCGACTTCAACGACCGCTTCGTCGAGCAGCTCGGATTCCCGCAGTAGTGGCCGAGCTGACCGTCATCTACTGGCGAGAGATCCCCGCACAGGTCGTCGCAGGCCAGGGCCGAAACAGCGTGAGAGCCCAGCTTTCCGACCGCTTCCAGGTCGCGATCGACGCCGCCGCCATGAAGGCGGGCCTCGTCGGCAGCGACGCCTACCTCGACGAGTGGCGGCGAGAGTCACGCCCCTGCGGCGACGATCTCGAGGCCGAGGTGGCCGCCGAGGTCGAGCGTCTCGAGGAGGCATTCCCCCGCGAGACGCTGCTCGCGCTGACCCGGGCCGGCGGCCGGCTGACGATCGGATAGAGTCGGTGATCATGACGAAACGATCTCCGACGAGCGAGCTCTGGGCCGAGATCGAGCCGATCTTCGAGGCGATCATCGCCCACCCGTTCCTGCAGGGGCTCGTGCACGGCGACCTGCCGCACGAGACCTTCCGCCACTACGTCATCCAGGACGGCCTCTACCTGCACACCTACGCGAGAGCGCTGAGCGCGCTCGGTGGCCGGGCCCCGACGACGGCCGACACGGAGTTCTTCTCCATGCGTGCCGGGCGCGTCGTCTCGGTCGAGCGCACGCTGCACCGCGAGCTGGCCGGCACGCTCGGCGTCACACCGGACGAGCTGGCCCGCGCGGAGCTCTCGCCGAGCGCGCTCGCCTACACGAGCTTCATCATGGCCCGCGTGCACGGGAGCTCGTTCGCGGACGGCCTCGCCTCGGTGCTCCCGTGCTTCTGGATCTACCGCGAGGTGGCGGCCCGGCTCGTCGAGCAGGGATCGCCCGACCCCGCCTACCAGCGGTGGATCTCGAGCTACGACAGCCCCGAGTTCCAGGCCGGCGTCGAGGGTGCGCTCGCGCTCATGGACCGGGTCGGGGCCGACCTCGCCGGCGACGACCTCGAGACGGTGCGCGCGACCTTCGTCGGCGCGAGCCGCTACGAGTGGATGTTCTGGGACGCGGCCTGGCGGCGAGAGGCCTGGCCGATCAGCCGGTCAGGCGCACAGCCCGCTCACTGATCGAAGACGACGACCGAGCGGCCGAAGACCTTTCCCGAGGCCAGCCGCTCGACGGCGGTGCCGATCTCGTCGAGCGACCAGCGCTCGGTGATCAGGGCATCGAGATCGAGCACGCCGGTGCGATGCCAGTCGTAGAAGACCGGGAAGTCCCGCTCCGGCCGGCACGAGCCGCCCGCCGACCCGAGTAGCTGCTTCTCGCCGACGACGACGTCGAGCGCGTCGATCGCCGCATCCGCAACGGGCCAGCCGACGAGCACCGCGGTGCCGCCCGTCGTGATCGTCCAGTCGCCTGGCCGTGCCATCAGGAGCGCCTGCCGCGTCGTCGCCGAGTGGCCGATGCAGTCGAACGCGAAGTCGACACCGCCGCCCGTGAGCTCGCGGACCTGCTCGACGGCGTCGCCGGTGCTTCCGTTCACGCCGACCGTCGCACCGAAGCGCCTGGCGAACTCGAGCTTCGACTCGTCGAGGTCGACGGCGATGACCGGGTCGGCGCCTCGGGCCGCAGCGGCGGCGATGGCGCTCAGGCCGACCCCGCCCGCTCCGATCACGGCCACCGACGCACCCCCGGGCACGTCCGCCGTATTGAGCACGGCGCCCGAGCCCGTCATCACGGCGCAGCCGATGATGCACGTCAGCGCCGGATCGATCTCGGCCGGTGCGTGGACGACGTACTCCTGCCGTGCGAGCGCGTGATCCGACCACGTGTAGATGCCGTCGTACTCGTCCCCGATCGGCTCGCCGTGCCAGGTGGCGGACGTTCCGGGCGGGATCCCGTCCCCCGGCTTCGCATCGCGCCGGTGCCAGGTGAGCAGAACCCTGTCGCCCGGAACGACGTGCGTCACGCCCTCGCCGACGGCCAAGACCTCGGAGGCCGCCTCGTGACCGAGCAGGACCGCCCGCTCGCGCGGGTACCCGGAACGGATCTGGTGGAGCTGCGAGTGGCAGACGCCTGTGGCGAGGTTGCGGACGAGCACCTCTCCGGGCGCCGGGTCGGGCAGGTCGATCACATCCACGACGAGCTCGCCGTCAGGGAGCAGGATCGCAGCTCTAGCTTCCATCGTTGTCCTCCGGATCGGGGTTGGGCCGTGATCCTACTTTCCGCGGCCGGTTCACAGCCTTCATATCTGATATATTGCCGCCCCGCCCAAGCACCGTCCGGCCCGATGGCCGAAGAAAGGAGCCTCGACGATGGCCCCCACCGATTCCTGGGAGCAGTGGGACTCCCGAAAGATCAGTCGCAGGCGACTCCTTCAGCTCACGGCCGGCGCCGGCGTCGGCGCGATGGCGGGCGTCTTCCTCGCCGGCTGCGGCGGCTCCGGGGAGACCACCCCCATTCCGGCCGAGACGACACCGGCAGGAACAACGGCCGGCGGAACCACGGCCGCCGCAACGACCGCGGCCGAGACCACGCCCACCGAGACGACGACGGTCAGCTTCGCCCTCGACTGGGTTCCGAACACGAACCACACGGGCTTCTACGTCGCCGATGCGCGCGGCTACTACGCAGAGGAAGGGATCAAGCTCGAGATCCTGCCCTACAACAACGCCTCGCCCGACACGCTCGTCGGGGCCGGGCAGGCGAACTTCGGGATCTCGTTCGGCACGAGCATTCCGTTCTCGGTCTCCGCAGGGACGCCGATCGCCTCGGTGCTGCCGATCACGCAGAACCCGATCGGCGCACTCGTCTACCTGAACGGCGGCGACATCAGCCG
Source organism: Gaiellales bacterium (assembly GCA_046330455.1). Lineage (GTDB taxonomy): Bacteria > Actinomycetota > Thermoleophilia > Gaiellales > Gaiellaceae > CAVQXR01. Next base: position 32,594 of record JAXLSU010000006.1, on the reverse strand, counting down.
CCCGGCCGACCTCGACGGAAAGATCTACGCGGGCTTCGGCGCACCCTACGAGGTACCGATCATCACCCAGATCATCAAGAACGACGGCGGGACGGGCGAGTTCGAGAACGTCACGCTCGACACGTTCTCCTACCAGGCGGTGCTGAGCGGCGATGCCGACTTCGCCTGGGCCTTCACGACCTGGGAGGGTGTCGAGCAGAAGATGGAGGGGAATGACTTCGGCGAGATCCACTTCGCCGACTACGGCTTCCCGACCTGGTACGAGGTCGTGCTGATGGGCGCCACCGACTGGATGGCGGCGAACCCCGAGCTCGCCACGGGCTTCATCCGGGCGACGAAGCGCGGCTTCGAGGACGTGATCGCCGACCCGATCGCGACCGCCGACATCCTCGTCGAGGCCAACGAAGACAGCCTCGGCGAGTCCCGAGAGCTCGCCGAGGCGAGCTCGAAGCTCCTGGCCGAGAACTACATGCTCGATCCGGAGGGCAACTTCGGCACGCAGACGCTCGAAAACTGGACGAACTTCCCGAAGTTCCTCTACGACAACGGCCTGCTCGTCGATCACAACGGCGACGTGCTCACCGCCGAGCCGGACTACGCGAGCTACTTCACGAACGACTACAGCTCCTGAGCAGACACCATGGCCAGCAGGCTCCCCTCGATCCGGGGACTCCCGTCGGGAAGCGTCGTCGACGTCGTACTCGTCACGCTGGCCGTCGGCGTGCTCGTCGGCGTCTGGCAGCTCTACGTCGAGCTGAGCGATATCCGCCCGACGGTGCTGCCGGCGCCGTCGCGGGTCTTCAGTGAGGGCTGGGAGTTCCGCGGCGCGCTCTGGCAGAACGCAAAGCCGACGCTCGTCGAGACCGCGATCGGGTTCTCGGTCAGCGTCGTCCTCGCCACGGCGTTTGCGGTCCTGATCGACTTCTCGGCGACGATTCGCCGCGTTCTCTACCCGCTGCTCGTCGCCACGCAGACGATCCCGCTCGTCGTCCTCGCCCCGCTCATGATCATCTGGTTCGGCTTCGGGCTGATGCCGAAGATCCTCCTCGTCGCGCTGATCACCTTCTTCCCGATCACGGTGGGCTGGGTCGACGGCTTCAACTCTGCCGAGCGCGAGGCCACCGACCTTCTCCGCTCGATGGGAGCGACCCGCCGGCAGATCTTCATGAAGGTGCGCCTTCCCGGGGCGCTGCCGCGCTTCTTCTCGGGCCTACGCATCGCGATCGTCTACAGCGTCATCGGCGCCGTGTTCGCCGAGTACGCCGGTGCCCGTGACGGGCTCGGCATCTTCATCCTCAAGCAGCAGCAGGCGTTTCGCACCGACCTCGTGCTCGCCGCGGTGATGGTGATCACGGCGATCAGCGTCGTGATGTTCCTGTTCACCTACGCGCTCGAGCGTCTGCTGATCCCGTGGTACTTCGCAACGCGACGGGCGGCCCGGGCATGAGCGAGGCAGCAATCTCCGCGAAGATCGAGCTGCGCGGCATCTCGAAGTCGTTCGCCGCCGGAAGCGGCACCCTCGACGTGCTCCACGAGCTCAACCTCTCGGTCGCTCCCGCACAGTTCGTGAGCATCATCGGTCCGAGCGGATGCGGCAAGAGCACGATGTTCAACATCATGGCCGGGCTCGAGCCCGCGACGAGCGGTGAGGTCCTCGTCGACGGCCGGCCGGCGCATTCGAACCTCGACTTCGCCTACATGCCCCAGAAGGACCTGCTGTTCCCCTGGCGGAAGATCCTCGGCAACACGATCCTCGGGCTCGAGATCCAGGGCGTCAAGAAGAAGGAGGCGCACGAGCGTGCGCTACCGCTCTTTCGGGAGTTCGGGCTGGCGGGCTTCGAGAACGCCTACCCGCACGAGCTGTCCGGGGGGATGCGCCAGCGCGCGGCGCTGCTGCGGACCGTGATCCAGGAGACGAGCGTGATCCTGCTCGACGAGCCCTTCGGCGCGCTCGACTCGCTGACGCGCACCGACATGCAGGAATGGCTCGGCGAGGTGTGGGAGCGGTTCAAGTGGACCGTGCTCCTGATCACGCACGACATCCGGGAGGCGATCCTGCTCGCCGACGTCGTCTACGTGCTCACGCACCGCCCGGCGACCGTGCGGTCGGCGGTGCCGATCGACCTGCCGCGCCCGCGCACGCTCGAGCTCTTCGCCACGGAACGGTTCGTCGCCATCGAGCAGCGCCTCGTGAGCGAGCTCCACGAGGAGGCCGCAGCCGCCGTCGCAACCACCCCCGGAACATCCAGCTGAGCGTGTCCCGGTACCTGATCGTCGGCAACCCCGTCGTCACGCTCGGCGACGAGCCGTACCTCGAGGACGGGGCGGTGATCGTCGAGAACGAGCGGATCGTCGCCACGGGCCCGCGCGAGGAGCTCGCCCAGGCAGGCGAGTTCGAACGCGTGCTCGGCTCACCGCAGCACATCGTGATGCCGGGCTTCGTGAACGCCCACTTCCACTCACAGTCCGCCGCGGGGCCCGGGCTGTTCGACACGATCTTCGAGCTCAACAACCTCCAGATGAACGCCGGCTCGGGTACGCCGACCGAGCAGGACGTCTACGTCGTCACCCAGTACGCGCTCGCGATGGCGATCAAGGGCGGCCAGACGGGCGCGCTCGACATGTTCTACGGCACGCCGGGTCACGAGCTGCTCGGCGCTGACGCCGCGCTGCGCGCCTACGCCGACATCGGCTTCCGCGGCGCCGTCGCGCTGACCTGCCGCGACCAGAACCGCTACATCCACGAACCGGACGAGTGCTTCCTCGCCCGGCTTCCGAGCGAGCTCGCCGCCGAGGTCTCGGCCTCGGGCATGGGCTACGCCTGGCCCGTCGACGACGTTCTCACCACCTTCGAGCGGGTTGCCGAGCGCTGGCAGGACCGCCACGGGCGCCTGCGGGTACAGGTCGGCGCCGACTGGACGCCCTCGTGCTCGGACGACCTCTACCGTCGCTGCCGGGGCCTTGCCGACGCGTATGCGACCGGCCTCACCTCACACGTGCTCGAGACGCGCGCCGAGATGGTGCACAGCCTCGAGGCACACGGCGAGACGGCCGTCCGCCGGCTCGACCGACTCGGCGTGCTCGGGGACGACTTCTGCGCCGCGCATTTCGTGTGGGCGACAGACGACGACCTCGACGTGTTCGCCGAATCCGGCTCCGTTGCCGCCACGTGCCCCGGCTCGAACCTCCGCCTGTGCGCGGGAATCGCCCGCGTTCGCGACCTGATGGCCCGCGGCGGCCGGCAGGCATTCGGCACCGACAACATCTCCTTCTCCGACGACGACGACTTCTTCCAGGAGCTGCGGCTGGCCTGCCTCCTGCAACGGTCGCCGATGCAGATCGACGTCGGACGCCTGGACAGCGTCGAGGTCCTGCGGGCCGCGGGCGAGAACGGCGCGCGTGCGATCGGCTTCGAGGGACAGGTCGGCGCGCTGCGGCCCGGCATGCTCGCCGACATGCTCGTGCTGCGGCGTGAGCGCGTGTTCGGCCCGGAAGGCCGGTACGCGAACGCCCGCCCGCTCGACGTGATCCTCGACCGCGCGAACGCGAGCGACCTCGAGTCGGTGCTGATCGCCGGCCGGATCGTGCTCGACGACGGCGTGCTCACGACCGTCGACGAGGCCCGGCTGGCCGAGCAGCTCCGCGATGCGACCACGAGGCTGTACGCGAAGTCTGCAGCCGGGCAGCGGCTTTGGGAGCTCGGGGATCTCGTCATGCCGACCGCGATCGACTTCTATCGTCGCTGGTACGACCTCGGGGTGGAGCCCGCGGCGGTCTACAACACGAGCCGGCCCCCGGCGCTCGAGCCGTGAGCGAGCCGGAGACTCCAACCAGGATCGGAGTCGGCCTCGTCGAGCTGCCGTTCCGGGAGGTACGGAGCCTCTGGGAGTGGGTCGACCTGTGCGAGGGCGGCGGCATCGACGGGATCTGGCACTGCGACCGCCTGATCGCGCGCGACCCGTACATGGAGTGCCTGACCCTTCTCGCCGCGGTTGCCGGCCGGACCCAGCGCCTTCGGGTCGGCACCGACGTCGTCGTCGTCCCGTTTCGCGACCCGCTCGTGCTCGCCAAGCAGTGCGCGACGCTCGACGTGCTCAGCGGCGGCCGCTTCCAGGCGGGTTTCGGCGTCGGCCCGCCGGGTGCGCCGGAGTGGGCTGCGACCGGACGGACACTCGAACGACGAGGGGCGCGTACCGACGAGGCGATCGCGATCATGCAGCAGCTGTGGACCGGCGAGCCGGTCACGTTCGCGGGCGAGTTCTTCCAGTACGCCGACGCGGTGATCACCCCCGCGCCGGTCCAGGCGCCGCTGCCGATCTGGATCGGAGGGCGGAGCGACGCCGCCGTGCGCCGCCTCGCCCGGGTCGGGTCGGGCTGGTTCGCAGGCCTTGCGACGGCCGCCCAGATCGTGCCCGTGATCGAGGCGATCCGACGCGTCTCGGCCGAGCACGGCCGGCCGGTGCCGCCGCAGAACCTCGGCGCCGAGTTCGCCTTCCACGTCGGCACGACGGACGATCCGGCGGTGCAGCATTCGCTTGCGGCCGTCCGGGCCTTCACGGAGCTCGATCCGCGCGAGCTCGTCGCCGTCGGCTCGGTCGAGGACATCGTGGCGCGGATCGAGGCGTTCAGGGCGGTCGGAGTGCGCACGTTCGCGCTACGACCCCTCGCGGCGACGGACCGCGGGGTGATCGACCAGACGCGGCGCCTGATCGAGGAGGTGCTGCCGCGCTACCACGGTGCCGCGGGCGTCGCCTCCACCCCGCCGCCGCGGTAATCGGGCGCCGGGACTCTACGCCTGGCCGAAGCGGTCCGGTGAGAACGGTGCGAGCAGCGGGGCCTCGCCGGTCGTGACGAGACGGGCCACCTCCTCGCCGACAGCGGGGCCGAGCTTGAGCCCGTGGCCGCTCGAGCCTGCGACGACCACCAGCCCGTCCATGCCGGCGACGGGCCCGATCACCGGGCCGTCGTCGGGGCTCATGTCGTAGACGCAGGCCCAGCCCTTGCCGAACGGCAGGTCGGCCAGGGCGGGAAGGCGGGGCAGCATCAGCTCGAGGTTCCAGGCCGCCTCGCGGTCGCTGACGGTCTGCTGGTAGACGTCAGGATTCGACACCTCCGCCCGCGGGACGTCCGGGTGACGGTACCCGGTGCCGCCTCCCGCCCAGCTGCCGATCAGCACCCGATGGTCACCGTCCGGGCGGGCGTAGTGCACGAGCGTGTCGTCGCACCACAGGAACGGCAGGATTTCGCGCGCGCGGTCGGGCACGTCGAGCGCCATGATCGAGTGGCGCTCCATCGTGAGCGGCAACGAGACCCCGATCTCGTCCAGGATCGGCTTCGTCCAGGGGCCGGTCGCCAGCACCGTCGTTCCCGCCTCGATGCGCTCGCCGTCGCGGGTCTCGACACCCGTGACCCGCGAGCCGTCCGTCGAGAGGCGCGAGATCGGCGTGTTCAGCCGGACGGTCGCACCGCGGTGTCTCGCCGCGGCGACGATGCCCGCCGTCGCGGTCGCCGGATCCGGATAGCCCGCGGACGGCTCCCACAACGCGATCGCAAGACCGTCGGTCGTAAACCCGGGGGCGTGCTCGAGCATCTGCTCCGGCGTCAGGACCTCGATCGGAGTTCCCTCCTGCGCCACGCGCTCCACGGCTCCGGTCACCTCGTCGACGAGCCCTTCGCCGAAGCCCCAGAGCAGGCCGACCTCACAGAATCCGGAGGGATGACCGAGCCGCTCCGGCATCGTCCGCAGGAAGTTCGTCCCGTTGCGGGCGAGCTGGGAGAGCTCGGGCATGAAGTAGAACGAGTGCGAGAGCGCACCGGAGCGACCCGTCGGGCCGGAGGCAGGCGTCGAGCGCTCGAGCAGCGTGACCGCCACTCCGCGCTCGGCGAGATGGAAAGCGGTCGAGGCTCCGGCAATGCCGGCACCGACGACGAGGACATCCGGATTCGATCCCACTCCGACCTCCCTTCCCGAGGCAACGCCGTCGGGGCGCCGCGGGCCGAGCCTACCGTAGCCACGGGTACGAGCGATGGTCTCTTCAGGTCAGGGCGATCCGCGGGCTCGGCGCGAGGCTTGCGTGCTCCGGGCCCGCGGCTAGCATGCGGCACTCCTCAAGAAAGGGGCGACATGTTCTCGCGGCGCATTCTCGTCCTCTCCCTTGCTCTGGCCGGCTTCGTGGTCTTCGCCGGGTCTGCCCTCGGAGCCGACCGGTATGCGAGCCCGACCGGCTCGGGTACCGCCTGCACGCAGGAGGCGCCCTGCCCCCTTGCGACCGCGATCGGAAGCGCCGTGGCAGGGGACGAGGTGTTCGCGCTGGCCGACCAGGGTGACTACCGGCTCGGCTCCGGGATCCAGGGGACGGTCCCCATCCACAGCGTGAACGGAAGGGCTCGCCTGATCTTCTCGAGCGGGGGCCTGCGACTCGTCGCCGGGAGCGCCGAGAATCTCTACGTCCAGTCGGACTCGGACGACACGGCCTTCGCCCTCGACAGGGCCGCGGCGACGGCGACCGGGATCATCGCCAGGAGCGGGTTCACCGGGCACGCCTGCTACGTGAAGGACGCGACGCTCGTCAACACCATCTGCTGGGCAGGCAGCACGGGTGACTACGGCATCGAGCTCGACGGCTCGAGCACGCTTCGCAACGTGACGGCCGTCGGCGGGACGGTCACGGCGATCCTCGCCCTCGGGCGTGATCGCTGCGGCTGTGTCGCGGTGACGGACACGTTCGTCAACGTGATCGCGCGGGCCTCGGCGACCGGGAAGGACCTGATCGGGGAATCCCAGGACGGGGTGAGGCTGACGATCGACATCACGCATTCGAGCTACGCCACGACGCAGACGCGGGGCGACGCCTCGAGGGTCGTGATCGACGGGGACGCGACGAACCAGACCGCCGCGCCGCTCTTCGTCGACGCCACGGCCGGCAACTTCCATCAGCTGCCCGGCTCGCCGACGATCGATGCGGGTGTGACCGATCCCGCGAACGGAGCCGCTGACGTGGATGGTGAGCCACGGACCGTCGGGAGCTCGACGGACATCGGCGCCGACGAGTGGATCCCGCCCTTCCCCGGCGTCACGCTGGCCAACCAGACCGCGCGCGTGAAGGGGAGATTCGCACCGATCAGGATCGGCTGCCCGGCCGAGACGATGTCGCGCTGCGAGGGGTCGCTCGTGCTGACGGGACGCTCTGCCGGCAAGGCGTTCCGGGCCGGCCGGGGCGACTTCAGGATCGACGCCGGGACGACGGCGCTCATCGACGTCCGGATCTCGGCGAAGGCGTTGAAGCTGCTCGGGACCGGCAAGACCCTGCGGACGGACGCGGTGGTCACGGCCCAGGACGACCTCGGCACCGCAGCGACCTCGAGCGCGACGATCAGGCTGACGCGCCGCCCCTGAGGCGACCGGCTATCCCGATAGCGGGCGCGACGCAGGACGCGAGGCGCCGTAGGCGAGATAGCCGCCGTCGACGACGAGCGTCTGCCCGTTGACGAACGAGGCCTCGTCAGAGGCGAGCAGCAGCACCGCCCGGGCGATGTCGTCCGGCTCTGCAAGCCTGCCTGCGGGGATCCGGTCGACGATCTCTCCCTCGTCGAGAATCCCGTCGGCGATCGCGCGCTCGACCATCGGTGTCCGCACGGGCCCCGGCTCGATCGCGTTCACCCGCACGCCGCGCCCCGCCCACTCGATCCCGAGCACCCGCGTCAACCCGACGAGGCCCGCCTTGCTCGCGGCGTACGCGGCCCGGCCAGGCGTGCCCATCTCGGCCCCCGTGATCGAGGCGATGTTGACGATGCAGCCGCGGCCGGCGGCGAGCATCGAGGCCCCGAAGACCTGGCACGTGAGGAACGCACCCGTGAGGTTCACTTCGAGCACGGCGCGCCAGTCGAGCTCGGACAGGGACTCGGCAGGGGCAATCCGGTTGATCCCGGCGTTGTTGACGAGCAGCGTCGGTATGCCGAGCGTGGCCGCGATCTCAGCGGCGGCCGCCTCGATCGACGCTCGCTTCGAGACGTCCATGGCCACGCCGGCGTGTCCCTCGCCCAGCTCGGAGGCAACGCGGGCGCAGACCATCGGGTCGTGATGCGTCGTCGCGACACGTGCACCGGCCCTGGCGAGCGTCCCCGCGATCGCCCGGCCGATCCCCTCGGAGACCCCGGTGACGACCGCGATCTCGCCGTCGATGCGAACGCTCACCGTCGCAACGATAGCCGCGGCGGCCGGTCCGGTAACGTTCCCAATCGTGACTTCGCGCGAGCGCGTGCTCGCGACGCTCGAGCGTCGCCCTGCGGACGGCGTGCCGGTCGGGCCGATGATGGCAGACCTCGGCGCCCCGCTGGCCGGAGCCTCGGTACGGGAATACGCCTGCGACGCCGAGGTGATGGCGAGGGGCCAGCTCAACCTGCACGAGGCGCTCGGCCAGGACGTCATCTTCCTCTCGTGCGACAACTACTACCTCGCCGAGGGCTACGGCTGCGTCGCCGAGCTCCCCGAGGACGAGACCCCTCATCTGAAGCGGCCGGCGGTCGACAGCCTCGATCGCGTCTACGAGCTCGAGGTGCCCGACCCGCTCACGGACGGCCGCATGCCGGTGATCATCGAGGCGGCACGAATGGTGCGGGCCGCGGTCGGTGACGAGGTCGCGATCCGCACGTCCGGGACGGGGCCGTTCGCGCTCGCCTCCTACTTCATCGGGACGCAGGAGTTCCTGATCCAGGTCGGGATGGCGGACGGGGGGCTGCCGGGCAGCGATCCCGAGGCGATCCACCATGCGCTCGATCTCGCCGCCGACGGGCTGATCGCGTTCGGGAAGGCCTGCTTCGATGCTGGCTCCGACCTTCTGCACTGCGGCGACTCGCTCGCCTCCTGCGACGTGATCTCCCCGGCCGACTACGAGCGCTGGGCCTTCCCGTACCAGCGGAAGGTGATCCAGGCGTGGAAAGACCACGGTGCGAAGACGCTCCTGCACATCTGCGGCGACTCGACGAAGGTGCTCGATCTCTACGCACAGACCGGAGCCGACATCATCGAGATCGACCACAAGGTCGATCTCGCCCGCGCCAAGGAGATCGTGGGGGATCGCGCCTGCCTGATCGGCAACGTCGACCCGGTCACGGTGCTGCTCCAGGGCACGCCCGAGCGGGTGCGTGCCGCCTCGAACGCCTGTCTCGACGCTGCCGCCCCGGGCGGGGGCTACGTGCTCGGCTCGGGCTGCGTCGTGCCGCGGATCACGCCGCTCGAGAACATCCGGGCCATGGTCGAGACGGCACGGGCGTACGCGGTTCCCGCCTGACGGGCGGGATGAGATCCCGCCCGTACGAGGCCAGCCACCCACCGATCCCCGACGACCGGCCGACCCCTGCCGGGCGCCGGCCGATCGACGCTTCGCGATGACTCGGCCGGCCCGCCTCACCCCGTGACCGCCGGGCTCCGCCCGGCTCCTGGGCGGGTCGCAGGCGGCCGAGCCGCCTGCTCAGCCGCCGCCGCGGACGCCGACCTCACGCATGATCGCCGCCGTCGCCTCGTAGGCCTCCGCCACCCACTCGACGATCCTGTCGGGGTCGGGCGAGTACTCGAGCTCGATCGAGACCGTCCCCTCGTACCCGGTGTCGACGATCGCCTGCAGGTACTCCCTGATCGGCGTGACCCCCCGGCCGGCCGGTAGGTCACCGTGCACCTTGCCATCGCAGTCCGAGAGGTGGATGTGCCCGATCAGCCCGGTAAGCTCGGCGACCTCGTCGAAGGAAGCGCCCGAGAGATGGAGGTGCGAGATGTCCGCGTTCGCGCGGACCGCGGGGTGATCGACGTCGCGGACGAAGCGAACGAGCTCGTGGACGTCCTTTGCGAGCGACTGCTCGAACGGCTCGAGCTCGACGACGACCTCGAGCCCCCGCTTCGCCGCGTGGAACCCTGCCTCCCTGACCATCTCGACGGCCAGCCCCCAGATCGCGTCGCCGGGAAAGACCTCGCTGTCCCAGTAGTACTCACCGATCACGACCACGAGGTTCCGCGCCCCGAGAAACGCGCCCTGGTCGATGTTCGCCTTCAGGCGGTCGAGGGTGAACCGGCGCACCGAGGGATTGAAGTCGACGGCACCGAACGCGACGCACAGCTGTGAGCGCACCGGAAGGCCGGCCTCGTCGCACGCGGCGCGGATCTCCCGGCGCTCGGCGTCGGTGAGATCGAGCGCGTCCTCGAACACGTCGTAGGTGTCGAAGCCGATCTCCTTCGCCCGGCGGATACCCTCGAGCCGGCCCACCTTCGTGTCGAGCCACGTGGAGCTGATCATCCCGAGCTCGAGCTGTGCCATCGATCCTCCTCGCGTCGTGAACCGGCGTCGGGGCCGGGGCTCATCGGTAGGTGTAGGGGCCGGATCTGATCCGGCCCTCTCAGTGCATTGCCCAGCCACCGTCGATCATCACGGTCTGGCCGGTGATGAACGACGAGGCATCGCCGGCGAGGAACACGACGAGGTTGCCGATGTCCTCGGGCGTGCCGCGACGCTTCAGGCTCTGCTGGTCGAGGATCCACGCCGTGTAGCCCTCGGGATCCGGATGGATCTTCTCGGCGTCGGTGGGGAACGCACCGGGCGCGATCGCGTTCACGTTCACGCCCTCGGCCCCGAGCTCGCGCGCGAGCGCGCGCGTGAACCCGATCACGCCGCCCTTCGACGAGACGTAGTCGAGCAGCATCCCCATCCCGATGAAGAACGTGATCGAGGAGACGTTGACGATCCGGCCGTGACCGCGCTCCACCATCGACGGGTGGCAGGCTCGGGCACAGAGGAAGTACCCCTTCAGGTTCGTGGCGAGGACGGCGTCCCACTCGTCCTCGCCGATCTCGGTCCAGGCCCGGCGCGGGTAGATCGCCGCGTTGTTGACGAGGACGTCGATCCCGCCGAGCTCGCCGGTCACGGTGTCGACCATCGCCTGGATCGAGGCCCGGTCGGAAACGTCGGCAGCGAGCCCGATCGCCGTCCCTCCGAGCTCCCGGACGCCGGCCGCGCGCGACTCGGCCTTCTCGGCCGTCAGGTCGACACAGACGACCGTGGCGCCGGCCGCGGCGAGCGAGCGGCAGATGCCCTCGCCCAGACCGCCGCCGGCGCCTGTCACGATCGCGACGCGCCCCTCGAGCGAGAAGGCGGCGAGTCCGTTCACGCGAGCCCGGCTTCCTCGAGCACCTCGGCGAGCGTCACGGTGCGCTTCTCGGCCGCCGAGCGGTACGCGGCCTCGACGAGCGCCATCGTGTGGAGGTTGTCGGGCCCGTTCAGCTCGGGCTCGGCTCCGGCCTCGATCGCCTTCATCAGCTGCCCCATCGTCCCGATGAACGCCTGCGGGAACCAGCGCTCCTGCCAGCGCGGCCGGTGCCAGACGCCCTCCTCCGAACGGAGGTGGTAGTCGATGGTCGACGGCGAGCCGGCCGGGTAGTCGGGCCAGCCGATCGTTCCCTTGGCGATGCCTTCGGTCCCCTCGACGCGCCACTCGATCCGCCCATCCGCCCACGAGTAGCAGTCGTCCGAGCCGAGGCAGCGCAGGCCGTCCGCGTACTCGAGCACGTAGAAGGCCATGCCGTCCCCGTGCTCGAAGTCGTGGCTGGGATCGGGCCGGACGGACACCATGATCGCCTCCGGATCGCCGAACAGGAACCGGAACGCGTCCAGGTGGTGGATCGACATGTTCAGGATCGCCGTTCGGTTGAACGCCCGCACGAACTCCTGCCAGTGCGGCCGCGCGTTCATGACGATCTGCCCCACGACGGGCGTCCCCATGTGCCCGCCGGCGAGCAGCGTCTTCAGCGCCCGCATCGACTGGTCGTAGCGCATGTTCTGGTTGACGCCGAGCGTCTTTCCCGACTCGCGGCAGACGTGGACGATCTCCTTCGCCTCCTCGAGCGTGAACGCGATCGGCTTCTGAGCGAGGATCCCCTTCACGTGCGGCCGCTTGCAGGCCTCCCGCACGATCCCGAGCTGCTGGTCGGGCGGGTAGGCGATGTCGACGATCTCGACGCGTGGGTCGTCGAGCAACTCCTGCCACGTGTCGTACACGGTGGCGATGTCGTTCTGCTCGGCCGCGGCCCGTGCGTGCTCGGGCGTCCGCGACGCGATCGCGACGGTGTTGAAGCCCGCCTCGTTGTAGGCGACGAGGTGGATGTCGCGCATGATGAACCCGGCACCGATCGCGCCGATCCCGTAGTCGGTCTTCGTGCCGAGCAGAGGCCCGGTCGCGAGCTCGATCTCTCCCATCGCCGTCACCTACGAACGGACGCCGAGGTCGCGCATGATCGCGGCGGTGCCGTCGTATGCCTGCTGGGCCCACTCGACGATCTTGTCGGGGTCTGGGGAGTACTCGAGCTCGATCGAGACGGTGCCCTCGAAGCCCGTGTCGACGATCGCCTGCAGGTACTCCTTGATCGGCGTCACGCCCATCCCGGCGGGCAGGTCACCATGCACCTTGCCGTCGCAGTCCGAGAGGTGGATGTGCCCGATCATGCCGGTCAGGACGGCGACGTCCTCGAACGAGCAGTCGGAGAGGTGGAGGTGCGAGATGTCGGCGTTGGCCCGGACGGCCGGGTGCCCGATCTCGCGAACGAAGCGGGCGAGCTCGTGGACGTCCTTCAGCAGCGCCTCCGTGAACGGCTCGAGCTCGAGGACGACCTCGAGGCCCTTCGACTGCGCGTACTCGCCGCACTCCTTGACGGCGTCCTTGGCGAGCCCCCAGATCGCCTCGCGGGGAAACACCTCGCCGTCCCAGAAGTACTCCCCGACCACGAGGAGCACGTTGCGGGCCCCGAGGTACGCGCCCTGGTCGACGTAGGCCTTGATCCGGTCGATCGTGAACCGCCGTACCGACGGGTTGAAGTCGACGAGGCCGAACCCGACGCAGACGACGGAGCGGATCGGCAGCCCGACCTCCTCGCAGGTCTGCTTGATCTCGGCGCGCTCGGCGTCGGTCAGATCGAGGGGATCCTCGAAGATGTCGTAGGTGTCGAAGCCGATCTGCTTCGCGGTACGGATCCCGTCGAGCCGGCCCACCTTGGTGTCGAACCAGGTCGAGCTGATCATCCCGAGCTCGAGTGCCATGAACGTCCTCCTTCGTGTGTCAGGTCGGGGTCAACGCGTGCATCCATGCACGGTCTCGTGGGTCAACGCGTGCAGCCATGCACGGTCGGCCGGTGGCGAACCTCGTCGAGCTGCGTCGAGGGCGGGCCTGATCGGGGTCACCGGGCCTCCAGGCCGCGCTCACGAAGCACGCCGCGAAGGGTCGCGGCGAGCTCGTTCGGCATCGAGGTGAACGGCCCGAGCTCGGGATCGGTGCGGGCGAGAAGCCCTGCGAGCGTGAGCTCGGGATCGTCGGCGAGCGCCCGCGAGACCGCGGCGCGGGCGGATTCGATGAAGGCGAGGCTGTCGGCGAGGAAGCGGTCGACCTCCTCACCCTCCATGACCGCGTAGTGGGCAGTCAGGAGACGGGCCGGCTCGAGGCCCTGGAGCAGCTTCACCGTCTGCTCGTACTCGCTCACGTGCGGGACGGGCGGCGGGTGGATCACATTGCCCTCGGTGTCGAGCAGGCCGAGCGCCATCACCGCGTCGAGCACGATCGCCGTCCGCGACCGGGGCTCCCAGACCCCGAGATGGCCGGCCGTGTGGCCCGGCAGGTGCAGGATCCGGACGGTGAGCTCGGGCCCGAGCCTGACCTCCTCGTCCCCCGTGAGCGCGACGTCGACGGGTACCTCGGGGCCCATCGCGTCCCGAAGCCAGGCGAACACCTCGTCCGGGTAGCCGAGCCCGAACTCCTCGTACCACCCGTAGCGCTCCAGCATGATCCGCTCGCGACTCTCGATCCACGGGCTGTCGGCGACGTGCGCACAGAAGAGCGCGTCCGGGCAGGCTGCCCTGACCGCGGCGTTCCCGCCGAAGTGGTCGACGTCGGCGTGGGAGTTCAGGACGAAGTCGAGCGTCGCCGGATCGAAGCCGAGCTCCCGGAAGTACGGCAGCACGACCTCGCCGGGCGTCTCCTTCACGCCGGTGTCGACGAGGAGCGAGCGCTCGCCCCGCAGCAGGTACTGGGAGAACGGGCGCGGCCCGAGGACCGACTCGATTCGATGGATTCCCGGCGCTACCTCCATCCAGCCCTCCGTTGTTGCAGTTTCGGCACACGGCGGCACACAGGTGCGCGCGAAGGGCCGCTACCCTCCCCCGGGTGGTGGGCGGGGGGTGGGTCCACCCGGGCAGCCCCCGCCACCGGGCGGGCCGCCTCGGGCGACCGGGACGCCGCGGGCGGCCGGGCCACAACCGCAGCGCCGACCGCGGCCGCCCCAGGGCCGGCCGGAGTCGCACCCCGTCGGACGCGCGGAGTGCCGACGCGCACCTCAGTCGTGCGTTCGCGCATGCCCCACGTTCCCGTTCAGGATGAAGCCCCCGTCGACGACGAGCTCGAGGCCGGTCACGTAGCGCGACGCCTCGGAGGCGAGGAAGACGAACGGGTCGGCGACCTCCCCGGCCGATGCGATCCGCCCCAGCGGGATTCGCTCGTTGTACGTCCTTCGCACCTCCGGGGTGTACGCAACCTGGTTCAGCGGCGTGTCGGTCGCGCCCGGCGAGAGGGCGTTGACGGTGATCCCGTGCGGGCCGAACTCGACCGCGAGCGTCTTCGTCAGCCCGAGGATCCCGCCCTTCGCGGTCACGTAGGCGGACAGCTCGGCGATCGGCTGGATGTCGACGATCGAGGTCACGTTGATGATCCGCCCACCGTCGCCCTGGGCAACCATGCGGCGGATCGCGGCACGGCAGCCGTGGTAGTAGCCGTGGAGGTTCGCCCGGAGCAGACCGTGCCAGTCCTCGTCGGTCAGCTCGAGAAACGGCTTGACCATGAGCGCCGCTGCGTTGTTCACCCAGATGTCGATCCCACCCCAGGCCTCGACCGCCGCCTCGGCGAGCTCCTCCACGTGCCCGGGGTCGCCCGTATCGCCCTGGAGCACGAGCGCCTCGCGCCCCTCCGCCTCGATCGCGGCCGCGGTCCTCTCCGCCCCGGCGGTCGCGCTGCGGTAGTCGAACGCGACGTTCGCGCCGGCACGGGCCAGGGCGACGGCTGCCGCCGCCCCGATCCCCTGCGAGGCGCCGGTCACGACGGCCCGTTTGCCGGTGAGGTCGTACGGGGAGGGCATCAGAGCGTTCGGTACTCCAGTCGCTGCCGCTGCCCCGTCTCGTGCGCGCGCACGATCGCGTCGCAGATCTCGGCACAGCGGTAGCCGTCCTCCATCGTCGCCGCCCTCGGCCCCACGGCTGCGTCCTCCCTGATGCAGGTGAGCAGGTGGAGCAGCTCGTGGACGAAGTTGTCCTCCCAGCCGATCATGTGCCCGTGCGGCCACCAGTGCTCCCAGTACGGGTGGTAGGCCTCGGAGACGAGCACGTTTCGGAACCCCTGCGCGTGGTCGCCGGGCTGCGAGCCGACCAGGTTGACGAGCAGCTCGTTCTGACGCTCGGAGTCGAAGAGCAGCGTGCCCTTCGACCCGTTGATCTCCCAGCGCATCTGGTTCTTGCGACCGGCCGCGAACCGCGTCGCCTCGTAGGTGCCGATCGCCCCGTTCTCGAACTCGACCGTCGACTCGAATGCGTCGTCGACGTCCACGACGCCTCCGGGCCGCTCGCTGATGAACGTCCGCAGTACGCCCGTGACCGCCGACACCTCGCCGCAGAGATACCGCGACTGGTCGATCACGTGCGCACCGAGATCGCCGAGCGCCCCGGAGCCGGCCACCGCCTTGTCGAGCCGCCAGACCTTCGGGAACTGCGGATCCATGATCCATTCCTGGTGGTAGCGGCCGCGGAAGTGGTAGATCTCCCCGAGCTCGCCGGTGTCGATCATCTGCTTCGCGAGCACGATCGCGGGATAGAAGCGGTAGTTGAAGGCCGTCATCGCCTTCACGGGGTGTGCGGCGACGCCCTTCCAGATCTCGTACGCCTCGTCGGCCGTCCGGCCGAGCGGCTTCTCGCAGATGAGGTGCTTGCCCGCCTTCGCCGCGGCAACCGTCGGCTCGAGATGGACGTCGTTCGGACCGCCGTTGTCGAAGACCTGGACGTTCGGGTCGTTGACCACGTCCTCCCAGCTCGTCGTCCATCGCTCCCAGCCGTAGCGCCGGGCCGCCTCCGAGACCGCCTCGGCGTTCCGTCCCGCCACCGCGACGAGGCGCGGGCGGTACGGCGGCGGCCAGGTCATGTACGCGATCTTCTTCAGCGCATTCGTGTGCGCCTTCCCCATGAACGCGTAGCCGAGCATCCCGATCCCGATCTCGGGGATCTCCTGTGCCCCGGCCGCCTGGCCCATCGTGACGAATCCGACCTCCGGCTCGTCAGCCATCGTGTCCTCCTTTCCCGGCGGGAATCCCGGCCGGCCGAGCCGGCTGCTTCGCCCCTAGGCGAGCCACCAGGCCTGACCCGGGACGAGCGGCTTCTTGATGATCAGCGGCTTCAGGAACTTGATCGCCTGCTCGCAGCCGTCCTCTTCGGACATGACCGGATCCTCATGCTCGAACGAGAGGACGAAGTCGTACCCCACCTCGAGCAGCGCCGTGATGATCCGCTTCCACTCGACATCGCCCCACCCCGGGACGCGGTAGCGGGCGGCGCGGTCCTTGCGCTGCCAGGATCCGGTGGCGGTAACGCCGTCGATGTGGAGGATGTCCTTCTGGAGCTCCCAGTCCTTCGCGTGGACGTGGAGGATCCGGTCGCCGAACTCCTTGATGAAGACGACCGGGTCGATCATCTGCCACACGAGGTGGCTCGGGTCGAAGTTGAAGCCCCAGTCGTCGCGATCGAGGCGCTTGATCGCCTCGCGGGCGGTGTAGACGTTGTAGGCGATCTCCGTCGGATGCACCTCGTGCGCGAACCGGACGCCGAGCTCCTTGAAGCGGTCGAGGATCGGGCTCCAGCGCTCGACGAAGAGATCCCAGCCCTCTTCGTAGATCTTCAGCCGCTGCGGGGGCCAGATGTACCAGCTCTCCCAGACCGTCGAGCCGAAGAAGCCGCACACGGTCTTGATCTCGAGCTCGCTCGCGACCTCGGCCGTCTTGATGATGTGCTCCGTCCCGAACCGGATCATCTCCTCCTTGTCGGAGGTGCCTGCCCACTCGTCGAGGGAGGCGTCCTTGAAGGGGAGCACCATCTGCGAGGAGAGATGGTTCGAGAGCGTCGAGATCTCGATCCCGTAGCCCTCGAGCATCTTCTTGATGCCCTTCGCGTAGGCGGGATCCTCGTGCGCCCGATCGGTGTCGAAGTGGTTCGAGCCCCGCCAGGCGGCTAGCTCGAAGGCCTCGTAGCCGAGACCGGACGCGTATTCGGCCACCTCCTCGAGTGGCTTGTTGTTGAACAGCACCGTGAGGAGCCCGATCTTCATGCCTTGACCTCCTGAACCTGGGGGACTGCCATTGATAGACGAGTAGCGCAGGCTCCTGCGCTCAGAGCAGCGCAGGGTCGAAGATCACCTTGATGCCCCGACCGGCGCGAAGGTCTGCAAAGACGCGCTCCCAGGATGCGAGCGGCGCGATCTCCGACACGAGCGGGGCGAGGTCGACGACCCGGCGGTCGAGCAGCGCCAGGGCGCGGCGCCACGAACGTGGTGTCGAGGCAAAGCCGGACGTGAGGGCACACTCCGTCTGGAACACGCGGTCGAGGGGAACGGTGACGGGCTTCCCGAACACCCCGACCTGGACGTAGCGCCCGCCGCGACGCACCTGCTCGAGACAGGTCGTGGCACCTCCCCCCGACCCCGAGCACTCGATCACGACGTCGGCGCCGAGCCTGTCCGCATAGCGGTCGAACGCGCCGGGCGCGTCCACGACGGCCGTCGCGAAGCCCAGGCGCCCGGCCGTCTCGAGCCGGCGCCCGTCGCTCGGCAGCCCGGCGACGAGCACCTCGCCCCCGAGCGCCCGCGCCACCTGCGCTGCGAGCAGCCCGACGGGCCCCGGCCCCGCGACGAGCACGTCGTCGCCCTCGGTCACGAGAGGCGGGTCGAGCAGGCAGTGGCAGACGCAGGCGAGCGGCTCGGTCATCGCCGCGGCGTGGGAGTCGAGCCAGTCGGGAATGCGATGGAGGTTCCGGACGGGAACGATGAGCCGCGGAGCGAACGCGCCGTCGACGAACGAGCCGATCGACCGTCGCCGCGGACACAGGTTGGGCCGTCCGTCGCGACACCACTCGCACACCTCGCAGGTCGAGAAGAACGTCTCGGAGACGACACGCGCATCGAGCCAGCCGGGATCGACACCGGCGCCGATCACCTTCACGACCCCGCACACCTCGTGTCCCATCGTCACCGGCGGGGCACTTCCGAACTCGTCGGCCTCGATGTGCAGATCGGTGCCGCAGACCCCGGCGCCGAGCACCTCGAGCAGGGCCTCGCCCGGACCGGGATCCCGTTCGGGTCGCTCGGCGAGCCCGACGTGACCCGGGCCAGGCGCGAGCTTTGCGAGCCCGATCACCCGGCCACCCGGCGGTACAGCTCCTCGAGCTCGGCCGGGCCGATCGGGCAGGGGTTCGTCGTGATGTTCCGGCTCTTCATCGCGTCCTCGACGAGACGGTCGATATCGAGCTCGGCCGGGTCGAGGCCCCATTCCCTGAGCGTCGCGGGCAGCCCGATGTCGGCGCAGAGGCGCCGGATCGCCTCGATGCCCCGACGTGCGCCGTCGCCCGCGCCGAGCCCCGAGATGTCCTCGCCGAGCGCCGCAGCGATTTCGGCAAGCTGCTCCTCGCACGCGGGGCGGAGGATGTCGAGGCCGTCGGCGAGGAAGATCGCGTTGGCGACACCGTGCGGGACCCCGTGGTGCGCGGTCACCGGCGTCGATGCCGCATGGACGATCGCGTTTGCGTTCATGTTGAACGCGATACCCGTCATCGTGCTGGCGAGCGACATCTGGCCGACGGCATCGCGGTCCCGCTCGAGGACGGCCGGCCGCAGGCTCGCCCCGATCATGCGGATCACGCGGATGTTGATCGAGTCGAGCAACGGGTCCGAGCCGACGTTCACGTACGACTCGGTCGCGTGCGCCAGGGCGTCGGCTCCGGTGGCGGCGATCACCGGCGGGGGCGCCGAGAGCACGAGCTCCGGGTCGACGATCGCGACGTTCGCCGCGAGGTTGCGCGCCGCGCACACGACCTTGAAGTGCTCGGACGGGTCGGTGATCACGACCACGAACGTCACCTCGGCCCCGGTCCCGCACGTCGTCGGCATGCACAGAACCGGCGGTCCATGACGCGGCACGAGGTCGCGGCCACGGTAGTCCCACACCGAGCCGCCGTTCTCGATCAGGGCCGAGGCGCACTTGGCGGCGTCCATCGACGAGCCGCCGCCGAGCCCGACGAGCCCGTCGCAGCCCTCGCTCCGGTACAGCTCCGCGATCTCCTCGAGGTTCGTCGTCGTCGGGTTGGGCTCCGTACGGTCGTAGACGACGACGTCGACCCCGGCAGCATGGATGTGCTCGGCAACCCGGTCGACGGCTCCTGCCGAGCGGAGACCGGGATCCGTGACCAGGAGCGCGCGCGTGACGCCGAGCTCGCGCAGGCGCTCGCCGGACTGGGAGCTGCCGCCCCAGCCGTAGAAGATCCTGGTCGGGCACTCGAACAGGTGGACGCTGTCCCAGGGAATCGCTAGCGCTCCTCGTCCCGGGCCCGACGCAGGGCGAGCACGCGCTCGCGCCCGTCTGCAATGTGGCGTGCCGCCGCGGTCGCCGCCCGATCGGGGTCACGGGCCTCGACGGCGTCGAGGATGGCCTGGTGCTCGTCGACGATGTTCGAGAGGTCGGGCACGCCGCGACCATGCATCGTACGCGCCATCAGGGCATCGTGTTCGAGGCTCCGCAGCGCCCCCTCCAGGTACCTGTTCCCGCTCGTCGAGACGAGCAGGAGATGGAACCGGCGGTTGAGCCGCCCGAACGGCGCGTAGGTCCTCGCCCGCGCCGCCGGAAGCCTGGATGCGATCCTGACCTGTAGGTCACGCAACTCGCCGAGCTGCTGCTGCGTCCGTCGCTCGCAGCCGAGCCGGATCGCGGCGACCTCGATCACCGCACGGGCCTCGAAGGATTGCGCGATCTCCGCGAGCGAGGGGACGGGCAGGAGGGTGAAGCCTCGAAACGGCGTCGACTCGATGAACCCCTCGCCTGCCATTCGCGTCAGCGCATCGCGCACGGGCGTCGGGCTGACCCCCAGCTCACGGGCGATCTGGTCGATCACGAGCCGCTCGCCCGGTGCATCCGACAGCTCGAGGACCCGGTCGACCAGGCTCTCGTAGATCTGGTCGGCAAGACCGCTGCGAACGATCGCGCGCCGCTCGCTCATGGCGACCAGATCGACACGGATCAAACATCCTACAGGATCTTGTTCTCCGGCGACGTGGCTGCCAGCACCCGACAGACCGGGATTCGATCCTCTACCGTGTCGCCCGTGTGGCAACCAGGCCCCACCCCCGCGGACGCCCTGCTCACCGCGTACTCGAACCGGCTTGCGGCTCCGGTCGGTGCCGCGTCGCTAACAACCCCCGCCGGGAGTCGTCACATCTCTCGTGAGCACCCGTGTCCGCAGACCGCAGCGCGGCTTCCCTGGCATCTCGTCCCGAAGGCCAGGGTGACCGAAGGCGGTTGACTTCGGCTGCGACACGCGTTAGAAAACGTTTTCAACCCGAGGCGAAGCGGGACGGGCCGGCACGGGGCCGGAGTCGACTCACACAGTGAGGAGGAGGCGATGGAGAACGGCAAGTTGAAGAGGATGAAGGACGCACTTCCCGAGGAGGGAGTGCTGAAGAAGCCCCTCACGCGGCGCGGCTTCCTGGCCGGCGCCGGCGCGACGAGCTTCGCCCTTCTTCTCGCGGCGTGCGGCGGCGGGGGCAGTGACGAGACCACGGCCGCCCCGACGACCGAGGCAGAGCCACCGCCCGAGACCGGCGGTGCGGACACGAGCCAGGTCGTTACGACGACGCCCGGCGAGGCTCCGCTCCACGAGGGCCTGGCCGAGGGCATGTACGGCGGCCCCACCGGCTGGACGGGCGCCGAGCGCTACCAGTACCCCCTCGATTCCGAGGAGGGTCGCGCGATCAGCGCCCTGCGCCAGATGCGCCAGGACGGGACAGCACCCGACACGCTCATCGTGCAGACACTGAACTTCTCCCGCCCGCAGTTCGAGAACCCGTGGCCCGAGGGCGCGATCTCGCACGTGCAGCTGTTCGAGGAGGAGACGGGGATCAAGATCGAGTTCATCGAGACCGATCCGGCCTCGGAGTACCAGGACAACCTGAAGAACGCCTCGACGAAGAACGGCAGCTTCGACATCGTCACGAGCGCGATCGAGGAGATCGGCGACTTCGCCGAGGCCGGCCTGATCCGCCCGATCGACGAGTTCGTCGAGAAGTACCAGCCGCAGTGGACCGACCCGGAGTGGGGGTTTGCAGGCGGCGAGACGACCGTGAACCTGTTCTCGAAGTACAAGGACACCTACTACATGGTTGCGTTCGACAACGACACGCAGCCGTACTACTACCGCTCCGACCTGCTCGAGAACCCCGACGAGCAGGCGGCGTTCGAGGATCAGTACGGGCGGCCGCTCGAGTTCCCGCTGACCTGGGAGCACCACGACGAGGTGGCCGCGTTCTTCACCCGGCCTGACGCCGAGGTACCCCTGTTCGGTGACGCCAACACGCTCGCACCGTTCTGGGGCGCCGTGAAGTGGAACGAGCGCTTCATCTCGGCCGCGAACCCGAACAACAGCTACTTCAACGACGACGGCTCCGCGAACGTCAACACGGACGCCGGCGTCCGCGCGTTCCAGGAGCTGCTCGACTCGCTGAAGAACAAGCCGCCCGGAGGCATGCTCGAGAAGGACTGGATCGGCCAGTACCAGGTGATGGGCGGCGGCAACGGCTTCATGGGCGGCTCGTTTGCGAACATGACGAAGCTGGTGCCCGGAAACCCCGCCTACGACACGGCGAACGTCGGCCAGTACATCAAGTCCGACGTCACACCGGGGCGGGACATCGACGGCGCGCTCATTCGCCGGCCGGTGATCTTCTACAACATCTGCTACGGCGTGAACGCGTTCTCGGATCCTGCCCACCACGAGGCTGCGTACCTGTTCCTCCAGTGGGCGGGCGGGGCGCGGATCTACACGTGGCTGTGCTTCAACCTCGGCGGCTACCAGGATCCGCACCACATCTACACGCTCAACGACCCGAACATGGCCGTCTCGTACAAGCCGCAGCCGCTCGGCAGCCTGGCGAACATCGTCCCGCGCTCGGCCCCGCCGATCACGATCAAGGGCGGCGGTGCCTACCGCGACACGCTGTCGGAGGAGCTCCAGAAGCTGCTCACGAAGCAGCAGAGCCCGGAGCAGGCGGCGAAGTCGCTCCAGGATCGCTGGGACAAGATCACGGACGACAACGGCGTCGACACGCTCGTTGCCGCCCTGCCCAGCTTCGCGACGGCGTTCCCGACGGTCGTCGACACCCCGGGCACGCAGCTCGAGGTGACGGAGGTCTCGACCGAGGGTGCGGCCTTCAGCCTGGAGGAGCTGCTCGCCGGCCTCGGCGGCTAGCGAGAGCG
Organism: Gaiellales bacterium; assembly: GCA_046330455.1. Taxonomy (GTDB): domain Bacteria; phylum Actinomycetota; class Thermoleophilia; order Gaiellales; family Gaiellaceae; genus CAVQXR01. Next base: position 10,021 of record JAXLSU010000006.1, on the reverse strand, counting down.
CTTCTCCAGCGGAGGACATGGAAGCACACAGCGAACAGCTCGAAGTCCGGCCGGCGCCTCCGCGCCGGCCGGACTTCGGCGGCCGATCTGACAAGCGGGTCGCGCAGAGCCTGATCACGCCCGGCCAGATCCTGATGGCGTTCATCGTCATCTTCCCGGCCGCGATCGCGATCTACATCGGCTTCACGGCCTGGGGGCCGACGACCGGCGTCGACTTCTGGCACGCGTACGAGTACTGGCACTGGTTCGACGGCTACTGGGAGGCGCTGACCTCCCAGGAGTTCTGGAACGCGATGTGGCGGACGGTGCTGATCACGGTCGTCTGCGTGCTCGTCGAGTTCGTGCTCGGCTTCCTGCTCGCGCTGCTGCTTCTGAAGGAGTTCCGCGGCCGCGGCCTCGTCACCGTGTTCTTCCTGCTGCCGATGATGGTCGTGCCGGCCGTCTCGGGCTTCATCTTCTTCATGCTCTTCCAGCAGGACGGGCCGATCAACGAGGCGCTCGAGCTCATCTTCGGGCTCGATAGCCCGATCAAGTTCCTCCAGGACGCCAACATCGCGATCTGGTCGGTGATGGTGGTCGACATCTGGCAGTGGACGCCGCTCATGTTCCTGATCTTCCTCTCGGGGCTGGCGGCGCTGCCGGAGGATCAGATGAACGCGGCGCGGATCCTCGGTGCCGGCTTCCGCCATCAGCTGCGCTACCTGATCCTGCCGATGATGAAGCCCATCATCCTGATCGCGCTGATCATCCGCGCGGTCGAAGCTTTCAAGATGTTCGACCCGATCTACCTGCTCACGCAGGGCGGGCCGGGTGAGGCGACGACGAACATCTCGATCTACCTGTTCGACGAGACGGCCGCGAACACGCGCTGGGGCTACGCGAGCTCCGTCGCGATCCTCGTGCTGATCTTCGTCAGCGTCGTCGGCTTCTGGGCGATCCGGCCGATCGAGAAGGCACAGGAGGAGACGATGGAGGAGCTGACCGGTGCGGACATCGATCTCGACGCGGCCCAGCCGAGCGTCGAGGAGGCGATCGAGGCGGAGTCGCGAGTCTGATGAGCACGGCAACCGCAGAGGCCGCCGCGACGCAGGCGGGGTACGCGAGCGTCAAACCGCCCCGCGCTCCCTGGCTGAAGACGACGGCCAGGATCTCCGCGATCGTCGTCATCGGGCTGCTCTTCGCGTTCCCGCTCTACTGGACCGTGACGATGTCGTTCAAGCCGCTCGCCGAGTGGAACCCGCCGGGCAAGGTGTACTGGTTCCCCGAGAACCCGACGCTCGAGAACTACCAGAAGGTGCTCGGGGTCGGCGGCGGCAAGCGCAGCCCGTTCGCAACGGAACGTTCCCGCTCGGCAATCGGCTACCTGAAGAACTCCGCGGTCGTCTCGGTCGGCGGCACGCTGCTCGCGCTCGTGATCGGGATCTTCACCGCCTACGGGATCGCGAGGTTCCGCGCGGGCGGGAAGATGCTGCCGTTCCAGATCCTCCAGCTACGGATGTTCCCGCCGATCGCGATCATCATCCCGCTCCTGTTCATGTTCGTCGAGATCGGGATCTGGAACACGTGGGGCGGCCTGATCATCCTGTACGGCGCGGTCACGTTCCCGTTCGTCGTCTGGCTGATGCGCAGCTTCTTCCAGGAGGTACCGCGCGAGATCTCGGAGGCGGCGATCGTCGACGGCTGCACGCAGTGGGGAGCCTTCTTCAAGGCGGTGCTCCCCCAGGTCAAGGGCGGCCTCGCGGCGACGGCGCTGTTCGTGTTCATCCTCAACTGGTCTGACTTCCTGATCGCGAAGGTGATGACCCAGGACACGGGGAACACCGCGCCGGTGTACCTCCAGTCGCTCCAGGGCGGCGCCGCCGGCAACGAGTACGGGCTCCAGGCTGCGCTCGCCGTGCTGCTCGTGCTTCCGCCCGCGATCTTCGGGCTGTCCATCCAGCGGTACCTCGTCCGCGGCCTCACCTTCGGCGCGATCAAGCGGTAGGCGGTATCGGCATGGCGGAGATCCGGATCGAGAACCTGACGAAGCACTTCGGCGACGTGCACGCCGTCGAGGACCTGAACCTCGTCGCCGAGCACGGGTCGTTCATCGCCCTGCTCGGCCCCTCGGGCTGCGGCAAGACGACGACGATGAACATGCTCTCGGGCCTCGAGAAGCCCACGGGCGGCGAGATCTACTTCGACGGCTACCCGATCACGAAGATCGATCCCGGCAAGCGAAACGTCGGCTTCGTCTTCCAGAACTACGCGATCTTCACGCACATGACCGTGTACGAGAACCTCGCGTTCGGGCTGCGGGCGAAGAAGCCCCGCCCGTCGAGCGAGGAGATCGACGGCGAGGTGAAGCGCGTCGCGGAGACCGTCGGTCTCGCCGAGCAGCTCCAGCGCAGCACCGCACGCCTTTCGGTCAACGACCTCCAGAAGGTCGCCCTCGGGCGCTCGATGATCATGCGGCCGGCGATCTTCCTGCTCGACGAGCCCTTCTCGAACCTCGATGCCGCCTTCCGGGCCTACATGCGGGCCGAGCTGAAGCGAATCCAGCACGAGGTCGGCCAGACGATGGTCTACGTCACCCACGACCAGGTCGAGGCGATGGGCATGGCCGACCGGATCGCCGTGATGAACCTCGGCGTCCTCCAGCAGTTCGGGACGCCGCACGAGCTCTACAACCTGCCGGAGAACCGGTTCGTGGCGAACTTCATCGGCTCGGTGCTCAACAACTTCCTGCCCGCCGTGTTCGAGACGACCGGGGGTGCCGCCACGGTCCGCATCACGGCCGGCGACGGGCGCCCGCTCGATGTCGCCGATCGGCGCGCCGGGATCGAGTCGACGGTGCAGGCCGGCGGGACGCTCACACTCTCGATCCGGCCGGAGCTCGTGACGCTCGTCGCGCCCGACGCGCCCGAGGCGGTCGTCAGGGCCTCGGTCGCGATCATCGAGCCGCTCGGACCGAAGGACATCGTGCACATGACCATGGACGGCTACGACGTCCGCGCGGTGGCGGCGCCCGACCGCCGCCCGACCGTGGGCGACAACGTGGGGCTCGCCTTCGAGGCGGCGCGAGCCCACCTCTTCGACGACGAGACCGGGCTCGTCCTCCGCTAATGGCCAGCATCCGGCTCGAGAACATCACCAAGCGGTTCGGCGGAACGACCGCACTCGACGGTGTCTCGTTCGAGGTGAACGACGGGGAGTTCTTCGCGATCCTCGGCCCGCCTGGCGCCGGGAAGACGACGACGCTCCGCACGATCGTCGGGCTCGAGACGCCAGACGAGGGCGATGTGTACGTCGACGATACCGCGGTGACGGACGTGTTCCCGGGCGACCGGGACATCTCGATCATGTTCCAGAACCTCGCGCTCTACCCCGACAAGACGGTCTACAACAACCTCGCGTTCCCGCTCAAGCAGCGCAAGCTCCCGAAGGACGAGATCGAGCGCCGGGTGCAGGCGGTGGCGGAGACGCTGCGGATCCCGCACCTCCTGAAGCGCAAGCCCGGCAAGCTCTCGGGCGGCGAGCGCCAGCGCGTTGCGCTCGGGCGGGCGATCATCCGCGACCCGAAGGCCTACCTGCTCGACGAGCCGATCTCGGCCCTCGACGCGCTCCTGCGGCTCGAGATGCGCACCGAGCTCAAGCGCATGCAGCGAGACCTCGGACGAACGCTCGTCTACGTGACCCATGACCAGGTCGAGGCGATGACGATGGCCGACCGGATCATGATTCTCCGCGAGGGCGTCGTTCAGCAGATCGACTCGCCGACGAACATCTACCACCGGCCCGCGAACCGCTTCGTCGCGACCGTCGTCGGCTCGCCGCCGATGAACTTCATCCCCGCGACCGTCGCGTGGTCGGACGGAACCCTGACAGCCCGCCACGAGCTGTTCTCGGTGTCCGCCCAGGCGCCGCAGCTACGGGAGGCAGCGGCGGAGGGTGCATCGTGCTTCGTCGGCGTCCGGCCCGAGGACGTCCACGTGCAGGCCGAGGGCGAGGGGATCCCGGCGAGCGTCTACGTGACCGAGCCGCTCGGCGGTGAGACCGTCGTCGACCTCACGCTCGGTGACCGGGTCGTCAAGGCGACGACGCCGCCAACGCTGCAGCTCCGGTCGGATCAGCCGGTGCGCCTCTCGTTCGAGGCCAGGCGCCTGCATGTCTTCGCGGAGGACGGGAGCGCGCTGCTCTCCGCCGCCGGCGAAGACGTGTTCCAGGTCTCGCCCGCGGGCTGAGCCCGCCGGCCCCGGGGGGCGAGACCGTCCCGCCACCCAACCTCACCGCACAGGTCTTGTAGGGGCGGGATCTCATCCCGCCCGACCTCGCCTAATACCCGAGGTACACGGTCTTCAGGCGCGTGTAGAAGTCGACTGCGACGAGCCCTTGCTCGCGGAAGGTGGCGCTCGAGGAGCTCTTGACGCCGCCGAAGGGCGCGTTCAGGTCGACGCCGGACGTGGGTCGGTTGACCCGGACGACCCCGACCTCGGCCTCGTCGGCAAACCGCATCGCGGCCCGCAGGTCGTTCGTGACGATCCCGCCCGAGAGACCGTAGCTCGAGTCATTCGCGAGCGCGATCGCCTCGTCGAGGTCGCTCACCTCGAGCACGCCGATCACGGGCCCGAAGATCTCCTCGGTCGCGATCCGCATCTGCGAGGTGACGCCGGTGAACACGGCCGGGCGCAGGAACAGGTCGTCGGATTCGCCTCCGGTCACGAGCTCGGCGCCCTCCTGCTGCCCGAGCTCGAGGTAGGAGAGGTCGGTCTCGAGCTGTGAGCGGTCGACGACGGGCCCCATCTTCGCTCCCTCGGCCTGGCCGTCGGCCGGGCGGTAGCTGTCGGCCTCGGCGACGAGCGCCTCGACGAACCGGTCGTGGGCAGCTCTCGTCGCGATCACGCGGCTCGTCGCGGTGCAGGCCTGGCCCGTGAGCCCGAAACCACCCTGGGCTGCGACCTGGGCGGCAAAGACCGGGTCGGCGTCCTCGAGCACGACGAGCGCGTTCTTTCCGCCCATCTCGAGCTGGACGCGGGCAAGCCGGCGTGACACCACCTCGTTGATGTGGAGCCCTGTGCCGACCGAGCCGGTGAAGCTGACGGCCTGGATACGCTCGTCGTGGAGGAGCGCCTCGCCGACGACCCCGCCGCTGCCCTGGACGACGTTCAGCACGCCGGCCGGTAGCCCGGCGTCGAGGAGCGCCTGCGCGAGATGCTGCACCGAGAGCGGCACGAGCGAGGCGGGCTTGATGACGACGGAGTTGCCCGAGACGAGCGCGGGCGCGAGCTTCCAGGTCGGGATCGCGATCGGGAAGTTCCACGGCGTGATCAGACCGACGACGCCGAGCGGCTCCTTGACCGTGTAGAGGTGCGTGTCTGCGACCGCCGAGGGCAGGCTGTCTCCCTTGAGGCGCCAGCCCTCGCCCGAGAAGAAGCGCATGATGTCGGCCGCGCGCTGCACCTCGCCGGTCGCCTCGGTCAGCGTCTTGCCCTCCTCTGCGCACAGGTCGCGGGCGATCCGAGCCTTCCGCTCCTCGAGCAGCGCCGAGGTCCGGGCCAGGATCGCGCCACGGGCCATGGGAGCGGTCGCGCGCCAGGCCGGGAAGGCCTGCTCAGCGGCCTCGATGGCGGCGAGGGCATCCTCGGCCGAGCCACCCGCGATCATGGCGACCACCTCATCGGGCCGCGCGGGGTTGCGACGCTCGCCGGCGGGCTCTCCCCTCCACTCCCCGCCGATCAGGTGGCGGACGAGGGTGGGCTCGGTGGCGGTGGCGGTCATGGAGTCTCCCGGTTCGTCGGATCGAGGCTCCGAAGAGCCTACCCACTGGGGAGCGATCGAGGCCGCGAACGTGCGGCCGGGATCGCCACGACGTGACGAATCCTCGCCGGATCGACCCGGGGCCGGCGATGCCTGACGCCTGCCGATCGCCACCGAAGGCCCTCGCCAGGCGCCGGGGCCGGCGAGGGCCGGGACTGTACATTCGCGCGAGATCGATCTACCCAGCCGTCACGGTAGCCGGGAGCGGGGCAATCTGGACCCGTGCCTCCTCTCCTCCGTCGAACCCGACCGAGAGCTCGCTCGGCCAGGGGCTGCCATCGGGCAGCTCGAGGAAGAAGCCGTTGTTCTTCAACAGCGCCGGAATCAACCGATCGCCAACACGGACCCCAACGGACGACACATCATCCGGCGCAATTCCGCTGACGATCGCGGGCAGCCCACCACCGACCTCGTCCACATCCCGCACGTCCCATGCGACCGGTACGTCATGACTGAACCTGGCGAAACAGCCTCCGGAGCCGTAGCCAGCCGTAAACACCATGCACACGTTGCCCTTCGTCGTCCTGAACGCGAACAGGCTTGCGTGAGCCTCGCCGAGGTCTGCGAGCAGGAGGCGACTCCCGCCATTCGCTGCACCGGGCTGGAGAGAGGCATCGACACTCTCAGACGCAGCGAGCACTGCCTCGACCTCGGACCGAGCATCAGCCGGAAGGTCGTCCGCTGGCATACGAGGCTGGTCGAACACGGAGAGCTCCTCGGCTGCGGGCACCGAGTCGCCGAGCGCCGACGACCTCGCCCCTCCGTGCCCTTCGCCAACGCCCGCTGCATTTCCTCGCTCAGCCGAGAGCTCGAGCCAGTAGTCTCGCAGGCTCGGCCGGATCCAGTACGTGGAACCACCCGTCTCGGGGGAGTTCCCGACTGCTTCGACGAGCTCGCCGTCCGCGTCGGCGATCTCGACGTACCACGCGCTCGCCATCCTCTCACCGAAGAGCGCCGGCAGGACCTCGTCGACCCATCGCTTCAGGAAGACCTTGGGATCATCGGACGTCCTCAGCGAGAGAACCACAGCATTGTCTTCGCCATGGAATGCGAGGCCGTCGATTTCGAGCCCGAGCCGGCCCGCGACGTCCTCCAACCTCTCGGTCTCCTTGCTCGGGTCCGTTGAGACTGAGCCTGTACCGGGCGCGGATCCGATCTGGATGGAGATCGGCTCGAGCGTGCTTCCATCCGGCAATCGGGGGACGATCGAATAGCCGAACGGGACGGATAGGCCAGTCGCGATCGTCTCGTTTCTGACTGCCCCCGCCAGGCGTGCAGCCTGCCAATCCTGGAGAACCTGACTCTGCTGCTCGCCGGCCACCGGCACCTCGATGGAGAGCCAGGATGTCCCGGGTAGGCCCTCCAGCGGCTTGAATCCTGGATCCGGCGGGTCGCCCAGCGCGACATGTGTCACCTGGTCGGCGCCAACACCTTCCGCCGCCGCCTGGATGACCGCCGCTTCGGCGGGCGGAACGCCGGGGTCAATTGTCAGCGTGACCAAATCCTGCAGTGCGGCAGCGCCAGTGCCGCCGCTCTCGGTGACGCCGATACCGCCACCACAGCCGGCGGATAGAACGACGACCGCGCCGACCACTGTCATGAACCCGGTCGCGCGCCCAAGCAGCGGTTTCATACCCAGCTCCTCATGGCCGGTGGATGGTGAACGGTGACGGAAGCGATCCGATGACCCAACCGCCCGCTGGCTTGCTGTTGGCGAACGACTGCTGGATCGTGAAGTACGCGCCTCCACCGCGTTGGGTCGCACGCTGCCAGGGTGTAGTCCCCGCCCCGTAACGCGCCGTGTTGCTTCCCGAAGGAGGCCCAATCTCGCCTCCCGCGAGGAATCCGCTGGCTGCTCCAAACCCGACGTTGCCGAGGAAGACCATCGATCCGTCAAGCCACGCAGACCATTGAGTGGATCCTTGCGTGCTCCAGAGCACGGTCGCCCGCGTGAGTGATTGGTTCGCGTACTTGTCGCAGAAGGTCCCAGACGGAGTGAGGGCCTCATAGAACCGCGACCGGCTCGAGACATCGGGGCAGTTCAACCACGACGTTGGTCCGACAGCCTTGATCAGGCCGGACTGAACCAGATACGGACCGTTGTTGTCGGCCTCGACGCGGGCCAGCGAGATGCTCGTGCCGGGCGAGAGCGTCGCCTGGTCGATGTTCGCCCTTCCGCCGTAGAGCGTGCAACACGACGAGTTGAGGTAGCGGCTCCCGAAGTAGTTGGAACTCGTGGCATTCGACGCTAAGTTGGAACTCGTGGCATGCGCCGCTGCCACTAGCGCCAGTGCCACAGCAATCGGGCCTATCGCTACTGCTGACACCCGCACAGAATCACCCCAACCTGGTTCTTCGAACGGGTGCTCGCCGCAGCCTTCCCAGCGTACCGCTCCCCTCTCCGCTCGTCAAAGACCGGTGATTGCTCGCAACGGTGCCGCCGGAGCTCGGCTCGAGTGGCGAGATCGGCGGGACAGCGCGGCGCACCCAAGATGCATTCAGGCACTACTGCCCGGCCATCCCGCACGGGCAGCGCCTCGCCGATACGGCTGGGACTACCATTCCAGGGAGCAAACGAACGGGAGGACTCCCATGGCGGTCGTGGTTGGCAAGGACGAGCAGCTCCTGATCGGCGGTGAGTGGCGCGATGCGGCCGGCGGCGACCGCTTCGACGTGACGAACCCCGCGACAGGCGAGGTCGTCGGCTCCGTGCCGAACGGCTCGGCCGAGGACGTGCAGGCGGCGATCAACGCCGCGGCCGAGGCGCTGCCCGAGTGGCGGGCCACGGCCGCGATCGCGCGGGCCCGGATCCTGCGCCGCGCTGCGGAGCTGATCCGCGAGCGTGCCGACGAGATCGCCTCGGTGATGACGGCGGAGCAGGGCAAGCCGCTCGCGGAGGCCCGGGGCGAGACCGACTACGCGGCGAGCTTCCTCGAGTGGTTCGGCGGCGAGGCGGAGCGCGTCTACGGCCAGGTCGTTCCTCCCATGAACCCCGCCAACCGCGTGCTCGTGCTGCGCCAGCCCGTCGGCGTCGCCGCCGCGATCACGCCGTGGAACTTTCCCGCCGCGATGATGACCCGGAAGCTCGGCCCGGCCATGGCTGCCGGCTGCACGAGCGTCGTCAAGCCCGCGAGCGCGACGCCGCTCACGGCCGCGCTCGTCCTCCGCGCGATCGAGGACGCGGGCGCGCCTCCCGGTGTCGTCAACCTCGCGACGTCGCGTTCCTCCGGCATGGTCGCCGACACGATCTTCGGGGACCAGCGCGTGCGCAAGATCTCGTTCACGGGCTCGACCGAGGTCGGCAAGGAGCTGATCCGGCTCTCGGCGGGGCAGGTCAAGCGCCTCTCCCTCGAGCTCGGTGGGCACGCCCCCTACATCATCTTCGACGACGCGGATCTCGACGAGGCCGTCGACCAGCTGATCGCCTCGAAGTTCCGCAACGCCGGGCAGACGTGCGTCTGCGCGAACCGGACGTATGTCCAGAAGGGGATCTACAAGGAGTTCGTCGCCGCTCTCGCCGAGAAGGTCGCAACGATGACCGTGGGCCCGGGAGATCAGCCGGGCGTCCAGATCGGCCCGCTCATCGACGATCGCGGCGTCGACAAGGCCGAGGAGCACGTGAAGGACGCGATCGAGCGCGGCGCGCGGCTCGTGACCGGCGGCGAGCGGCTCACCGAGGGCGAGTACGGGCGAGGCTCGTTCTTCGCGCCGACCCTGCTCGAGGGCGTCACGCCCGAGATGCTGATCTCCTACGAGGAGACGTTCGGCCCGGTCTGCGGCGTGACGCAGTTCGAGACCGAGGAGCAGGTGATCGAGGCGGCGAACGATTCGATCTACGGCCTCTGCGCCTACTTCCACACGCGCGACTACGCGCGGCTCCTGCGGGTTGCCGAGAAGCTCGAGTACGGGATCGTCGGCGCGAACGCCGGGATCATCTCGGCCGCGAACACCCCGTTCGGCGGTGTCAAGGAGTCGGGCTACGGCCGCGAAGGAGGCGCCTTCGGAATCGACGAGTATCTCGAGACGAAGTACGTCCTCGTCGCGGGCGTCGGGATCTGACGGATCCTGCGGGGGGCCGGAGCGATCCGGCCCCCCGTCGATCTTCGCGCCCGCCCTACGCTTCTTCAGCGTCCCCCGACCGGTAGACGCCGTGACGGAGCCGCCCGACGCCGTCGATCGTGATCTGCACGGTGTCTCCCCCCTCGAGGGTGAACTCGTCGGGAGG
>JAXLSU010000005.1:0-221679 GCA_046330455.1 Gaiellales bacterium | reverse complement strand
ATCCGCTTGCGAGACAGATCCAATCCCACGTACAACATCCCAGGGGCCTCCCCTCGTCTCGAACAGGACGCCACGGAGCATGACTCCGCGGGAGGCCCCCCTTCATAACACTCATCCCGCCCCTACCCGGCCGCAGCGAGCCGTCATCCCCCAAAGACCGTGACCGCCCGCTTCGCGGGCTCCTACGCGGGTCCGGCCCGGCCGAGCCGGGCCGTCAGCCGCGAGCCCAAAGACCGTGACCGCCCGCTTCGCGGGCTCCTACGCGGGTCCGACCCGGCCGAGCCGGGCCGTCAGCCGCTACTCCCACTCGATCGTCGCGGGCGGCTTCGACGAGATGTCTAGCGCGACCCGGTTGACGCCCGGAACCTCGTTGATGATCCGCGTCGAGATCGTCTGGAGCACGTCCCAGGGGAGCCGCGCCCAGTCGGCTGTCATCGCATCCTCCGAGGTGACGGCCCTGATCACGATCGGGTAGGCGTACGTGCGCTCGTCTCCCTGAACGCCCACCGAGCGGATCGCCGGCAGCACGGCGAAGCACTGCCAGAGCTCGCGGTAGAGCCCCGCACGGCGGATCTCCTCGAGCAGGATCGCGTCGGCCTCCCGGAGGATCTCGAGCCGCTCGCGCGTGACCTCGCCGATGATCCTGATCGAGAGCCCCGGGCCGGGGAACGGATGCCGCCAGACCATGGCCTCCGGCAGTCCGAGCTCCTCGCCGACCCGGCGCACCTCGTCCTTGAACAGCATCCGGAGCGGCTCGAGCAGCTCGAAGTCCATCTCCTCGGGCAGGCCGCCGACGTTGTGGTGGGACTTGATCTTCGCGGCGACGCCGCTGTGGCCGCCCGACTCGATCACGTCGGAGTAGAGGGTGCCCTGCACGAGCCGGCGGAAGCCGCCGAGCCTGCGGGCCTCCTCCTCGAAGACCCTGATGAACTCCTCACCGACGATCTTCCGCTTCTGCTCCGGCTCGTCGACCCCGGCGAGACGTACGAGGAACCGGTCGGCCGCGTCGACGTGCACGAGCGGTACGTGGAAGTGACGCGAGAACGTCTCGACCACCTGCTCGGCCTCGTTCTTGCGCAGCAGGCCATGGTCGACGAACACGCACGTGAGCTGGTCGCCCACGGCCTTGTGGACGAGCAGAGCAGCGACCGCGGAGTCGACGCCGCCGGAGAGCGCGCACAGCACGCGCTCGCGCCCGACCTGCGCCCGGATCCGGGCGACCTCCTCCTCGATCACGGCGGCCGGCGTCCAGAGGGGCGGCGCGCCCGCCGCGTCGTACAGGAAGTGCTTCAGCATCTCCATGCCGTGCGTCGTATGGACGACCTCGGGGTGGAACTGCACGCCGTAGAGTCCGCGCGCGTCGTCCTCGAAGGCGGCGATCGGCGTCGACGGGCTCGACGCGACGACGCGCGACCCGGCGGGCGGGGCGACCACGGAGTCGCGGTGGCTCATCCAGACCACCTGCCCGCGCGGCAGGTCGGCCAGGAGCCCACTCGACCCGTCGGTGACCTCCAGCTCGGCGCGCCCGAACTCCGCCGCGTCGGTGCGGTCGACACGGCCGCCGAGCTCCTGCGCCATGAGCTGCATGCCGTAGCAGATGCCGAGCACCGGGACGCCCGCTTCGAAGATCCCGGTGTCGACCCTGGGCGCGTCCGTCGCGTAGACCGAGGCCGGGCCGCCGGAGAGGATCACGGCCCGGGCGTTGCGTCGCCTCACCTCGTCGGCCCGCAGCGATGCGGGCACGAGCTCGGAGTAGACCCGGCACTCGCGCACGCGGCGGGCGATCAGCTGGGCGTACTGGCCGCCGAGGTCGACGACGAGAACGGGACGCTCCTCCGGGAGCGGGCCCGGAAGGGGGAGCGGGACGACGTCGCCCATCCGCTAGCCGAGCCGGTAGTTCGGGGACTCCTTCGTGATCGCCACGTCGTGGGCATGGCTCTCACGCAGGCCTGCGGCCGTGATGCGGACGAAGCGCGTGCCCGTTCGCATCTCCTCGATCGTCGTGGCGCCGCAGTACCCCATGGCCTGCCGGAGCCCGCCGACGAGCTGGTAGATCACGTGTCTGACGGGGCCCTTGTACGGCACCCTGCCCTCGACGCCCTCGGGAACGAGCTTCGCGACGTCGTCGCGCTGCTCCTGGAAGTAGCGGTCCTTCGAGAACGAGCGCGCTTTCATCGCACCGATCGAGCCCATCCCACGGTACTCCTTGAAGCGCTCGCCCTGGTAGAGGACGACATCGCCCGGGCTCTCGTCGGTGCCGGCGAGCAGGCTGCCGAGCATCACCGAGTCGGCGCCCGCGGCAATCGCCTTCGCGACGTCTCCGGAGAACTGGACCCCGCCGTCGGCGATGATCGGCACGTCGAAGCGAGAGGCCACCTTCGAGCAGTCCCAGATCGCCGTGATCTGCGGGACGCCGACCCCGGCAACGATCCTCGTCGTGCAGATCGACCCCGGCCCGATCCCGATCTTCAGGGCGTCGACCCCCGCGTCGATGAGCGCCTCTGCGGCCTCGGCCGTCGCGATGTTGCCGGCGATGATCTGCGTGTCGTGGCGGCGCCGCAGCTCGCGGACCGTGTCGACGACGGCCTGGGAGTGGCCGTGGGAGGTATCGACGACGAGCGCGTCGACCTCCTCCTCGACGAGCGCCGCCGCACGCTCGAGCGCATCCTGCCCCGTGCCGACCGCCGCCGCAACGCAGAGGCGTCCCTTCTCGTCCTTCGTCGCGAGCGGGTACTGGATCTTCTTCTGGATGTCCTTGACCGTGATCAGGCCCTTGAGGTAGCCGCCCTCGTCCACCACGGGCAGCTTCTCGATCCTGTGGTGGCGGAGCACGTCCTTGGCCTCGTCGAGCGTCGTGCCGACCGGGACCGTCACGAGGTCACGGCTCGTCATCAGGTTCGAGATCGGCTGCTCGACGTTCACCTCGAAGCGGAGGTCGCGATTCGTGAGGATCCCGACCAGCTTGCCCTCGTCGTCGACGATCGGGACGCCCGAGACCCGGTAGGTCTCCATCAGCGCGAGCGCGTCCGAGACCTGGTCGTGGGCGTGCAGGGTGACGGGCTCGACGATCATGCCGGCCTCCGAGCGCTTCACCTTGTCGACCTCGGCGACCTGGTCGTCGATCGAGAGGTTGCGATGGACGACCCCGATGCCCCCCTCGCGAGCGAGCGCGACCGCGAGCCTCGCCTCCGTGACCGTGTCCATCGCGGCCGAGCTGATCGGAAGCGCCAGATCGATCCCGCGCGTGAAGCGGGTGCGTGTCGACACCTCGTCCGGCAGCACCTGTGACTCCGCCGGCACGAGCAGCACGTCGTCGAAGGTGATGCCCTCCTTGGCGAACTTGCGCTCGAGCGCGAGCAGGCGCTCGATCTCCTCGCGGTCGAGCTCGACGCTCATGCGGAAACCCCTCTTTCAAAGCACGAAGCCCAGGCGCCGGCGGGCTTCCTGGGCTTCTGCGATCTGGCTCTCGCCGGAACTCTCAACGTGCATGAATCCTACCAGCGGTGCCCGACGTGAATGCCGCGGCCGGGTCCCCGTTCACGGCGCCGGGAACGGGCCACTGCAAACGGGCTAGTCGCCGGCGACCGGCTCGAGCTGCCTGACCTCGACGAGCGCCGTGACGCGGCTGACCTCGCGCACGTCGAACCGGCCGGCGCCGGCCTCGAGGACGGACGCGGCGCCCGTCGCCACGCCGACCCGCACCGACTCCTCGAGCGACTTGCCGGACACGCGGGCCGACAGAAAGCCGGCCACGAGGGCATCACCCGAGCCGACCTTCGAGATCGGCTCGAGGCGCGGGGCCCGCGCCTCCAGGCGAAGCTCCGTGCGATCCTCGTGCAGCAGCGCGACGCAGCCTGCCTCGCTCGTGATCATCACGTTGCGGGCGCCGAGGGCGGCGATCTCGTCGAGCGCCGCCCCGAGGTCCTCGTCGCTGCCGAACTCGTGGCCGACGAGCGACTCGGCCTCGCGGACGTTCGGCGTCACGAGCCAGGGCTCGCCCTCGAGCCCGAGCCGGAGCGGCTCGCCCTCGGCGTCGAGGACGGTGGGCACGCCGCGGCGGTTCGCCTCCCGGATCGCGTCCAGGTAGACGGCCTCGTCGACCCCCCGGGGCAGCGACCCGGCGAACACGACGAACTCGGCGCCGCGCGAGAGGTAGGCGAGCTTGTCCCGCAGGATCGCGAGCTCGTGCTCCTCGACCTCCGGCCCCCACTCGTTGATCTCCGTGTGGACGTTCGAGGTCGGGTCGATCACCGCCGTCGACGTCCGCGACTCGCCCCGGATCCGGACGAAGTCGTTCAGCAGGCCCTCGCTCGTCAGGCGGTCGACGATCTGCAACCCGGTGCGCCCGCCCGCGAGCCCGGTACTGACGACCGGGATCCCGAGCCGCTTCAGGGCACGGGCGACGTTGATCCCCTTGCCGCCCGCGCTCGAGAGGCTCGTGCTGGCGCGGTGGCGCTGTCCGAGCTGGAAGTTCGGGACGAGGAGCGTGCGGTCGATCGCGGCGTTGAGCGTGACGGTGACGATCATGAGAACAGCCCGATGAAGCCGCCGAACACGTTGCCCACGTGGTCGAGGGCACGGCCAGCGTACCAGCCGACCCTCGCGCCCAGCCCGGCACCCTCGACCGCCTCGGCAGCCACGAGCGGGCTCGTGGCGATCAGCCGCTTGCCCTCGTAGACCTCCAGCTTGCCGAGCGGCTGACCCTTCGCGACGGGCAACGCCACCGTCTCGGGGACGACGATCCGCTCGACCAGCCGATGCCCGATCATCACGGTCGCGGTGACGTCGTTCGGGGCGACGAGGCGCAGCCTCGCATCCGAGTAAGGCACCCCGACCTCCGCGTACGTGCGCCCCGTCTTCACGGCGGCGACGTCCCGGTACCGGCTGAAGCCCCAGTCGAGCAGCCTGATCAGGTCGGCATTCCGGCGCTCCCGGGAGGCGCTCCCGAGGATCACCGCGTACACGGTGACCCCGTTGCGCCGCGCCGCGGCGACCTGGCTCCAGCCGGCGTCGTCGGTGTGGCCGGTCTTGACCCCGATCGTGCCCGGGTACTGGTAGAGGAGGTCGTTCCACGTGCTCACCGTCCTGCCACCCGCGATCGTCGCCGTCCTGGTCCTGACCGTCTTGCGGATGAACGGCTTGTGCATCGCAGCGCGTGCGAGCTTGAAGATGTCGCGGGCAGAGGAACGATGGCCCGGTGCGTCGAGCCCGTCCGGCCGTGTGAAGTGGGTGTCGCGAAGCCCGAGCTCGGCGGCCTTCTCGTTCATCATCGCGACGAACCGCGCGACGCTCCCGTCGCCGACGTGGTAGGCGAGCGCGTAGGCGGCGTCGTTCGCGCTCTCGACGAGCAGCGCGGTCAGCAGGTCGCCGACGCTCAGGCGCTCACCGGCCCGCAGCCCGATCGTCGAGCCGCCGATCGTCGGCGCCGGCCCTCCGACCCGGACCACCTCCCCGGGCCGGGCGTGCTCGAGCACGACGAGCGCCGTCATCAGCTTCGTGATGCTCGCGATCGCCAGCGGCTGGGCCTGCCTGACTCCGTGGAGCAGCTCGCCGTCGACACCGTTGCCGACGAGGACGGCGCTCGCCCGCACGGACGGCGCGGGAGCGCTCGTCGCCGCTGCGGACGCGACGAGGAACGCGGCGCCGATCCCGGCGAGCGCGACGAGGCGGCGTAGCACGTAGCCAAGCCTATACTCAGGCCATGGCGCCGCTCGAGCGCAGCGTGAGCCCGCAACCCGTCACCGGAGCGGAACGGGCGTTCGAGGTGAAGCTCGGAGCGCTCGGAGGCGTCGAGGTGCGCCCGACGCGCGTGTTCCTCTGGAAGGGCGGCGACCGGTGCGAGAGCGAGCGGCTCGTGTCCCTGGCCGACCGGCCGGTCGGGCTCGAGCACGAGCGGCAGGAGAGCACGATCCGGGTCGGACAGCTCGAGCTCCGCACGCGGGGCAACCCGCTCATGACGCTCGCGATGGCCGGCGCGATCGCCCTGCGCAGGCTCGGCGAGCCGCCCCAACGTCCCCAGTAGGGGCCGGAGCTCATCCGGCCCTGCCGGATCCCACCCGGCTTGCGGCCGGCCTCGGCGGTCAGGCCACGCGAATCCGCTGGCCGGGCTGGATCGAGAGCGGATCGGTGATCTCGGGGTTCAGGAAGAGGAGGTCGTCGACCGTCGTTCCGAACTCCACCGCGATCTGGTCGAGCGTGTCGCCCTCCTTGATCCGGTAGTACTCGGCCTCGGTCGTGTCGACGGCCCCGCCGGTGTCGACCGTCGTCACGTCGACCGTGTCGGGCAGCGTCGCCTGCGGCGTCGCACCGTCGGCGGACCCGTCCTCGAGGCCCCGCTGGATGAGGACGACGAGCGCCACCGCGGCGGCGATGAACGCGAGCGGCGCGACGATCCGCACGATCCAGACCCTGACCCGGTCCATGCTCACCAGCCGGAGGCCGCCCAGACCTCGCTCCGGAAGTGGGCTGCAGCCTGCGCGGCCGCGGCCCGCCAGTCGTCCGAATCGGAGCGAAAGGCGTAGATGATCCCTCTCGAGACGGGGACGAGCGCGCTCGCCGGGCCGCTCGTGAAGGCCCGCGCGACGTCGCCGGCCGAGGCGCCCTGCGCCCCGATCCCCGGCAGCAGGAGGACTGCCCTCGGAAGCAGGCGTCGCGCCTCGCCGACGGCCCTCGGGTACGTCGCCCCGACGACCGCGCCGACGCACGAGAGCCCGCGCTCGCCGACGAGCTCCTCGCCCCAGTCGTCGACGAGCTCGGCGACGTGGTGCCACAGCGGGCGACCGTCGGAGAGCGCCACGTCCTGGAGGTCGGCGCTCCCAGCGTTCGAGGTCTTGACGAGGCAGAACAGCCCCGAGCCGTGGCGCCGGCAGGCAGCGAGGAAGGGCTCGAGCGAGTCTCGCCCGAGGTACGGGTTCACGGTCAGCGCGTCCGCGCTCGCGGGCTCGCGCTCGCCGGGCTCCAGATAGGCCTCGGCGTACGCCCGGGCGGTCGAGCCGATGTCTCCCCGCTTGCCGTCGGCGATCACGAGCAGGCCGGCGGCGCGCGCGTAGCGGCACACCTCCTCGAACGCGCCGATCCCGTCGCTGCCGAGCGCCTCGAAGAACGCGAGCTGCGGCTTCACCGCGACGACGTACTGCGCGACCGCGTCGACGATGCCCCGGCAGAAGCGCTCGCACGCCTCGGCCGCGGCCGCCCTGCTCGCGTGCGCCGCCCCGCGCAGCTCGACGGGAAGCAGCTCGGGACGCGGATCGAGGCCGACCACGAGCTGGCTCCGCTTGCGGTCGACGAGCTCGGCGAGCCGGTCGGGAAACGCCGCGGCCACCGCGGTGCGTGCCTGCTCCATCCCCGTGGCCACGAGGCGAAGGCTAGATGATCGACCGGCCCCTACGGCCCCTGCTGTCCGGCGCCGCCGGACGGCTCCATGCACAGAGATCCCCGACCGTCGTGAGGCCGCGCTCGGCGGCCAGCTCGAGCAGGCGGAGGAGGATCTCGCCCGTCGCCAGGGCGTCGGGCAGCGCGCGATGACACGGCTCCGTCGGCGTTCCGAAGAAGGCGGCGAGCGCCGCGAGCGAGTGCCCGTCGGTACGCCCTGCGAGGAGCCGGCGGGCGAGAGCGAGCGTGTCGACCACGGCCAGGCCGACGCGCACGCCCCGCCTCCGCACGAGCGCCTGGTCGAGGAAGCGCACGTCGAATGCGACGTTGTGGCCCGCGAGCACGGATGCGCCCGCGAGCTCCACGACCCGGTGTGCGATCGCCTCCGGCGTGCGGCGCGCGGTCGCGAGGAGCTCGAGCTGTCTCACGATCCGACCGCGCTCGACGATCACGACCGCCGCCTCGGTGATCTCGTCCCGACCGGGCGCGAGGCCCGTCGTCTCGAGATCGATCACGGCATAGCGCCCGAGAGCGAGCGCGAGCGACGCCGACGGCTCGGCCGCCAGCGCGATCCGGCCGTCACGCCACGCGAGCCGCGCATCCTCCTCGACGACGGCCTCGAGCAGCGAGCGGGCGACGGAGGCAGGGCCCGAGGCGAGCGCCAGGAGGCGCTGCGCGGCCACTGCCGGCGCAAGCGACCCGTTCCGCTCGAGCGCGGCGACGAGAGTGTCGGCAACCTCGAGCGTGACGGACATCGATCAGGAGTGTAGACGAACACCTGTTCGTATGAACTCCCAGCCCTGGCGCCACAGACAAGCCCCGAGAAACGCGCGAGGGCCGGATTCCGGCCCTCGCGACGGAGATCGGGAACGAGGAGGTGGCTAGCGGTTGACGGAAGCCTTGAGCTGGCTTCCCGCCGTGAACTTCGGGACGGTCGCGGCCGGGATGTTGACCTTCTCGCCGGGGTTCCGCGGGTTGACGCCCGTGCGGGCGGCACGGTGCGCGGTCGAGAACTTGCCAAAGCCCGTGAAGCTCACCGAATCGCCCTTCCTCAGCGTCTCCGTCACGGTCGAGAGAAACGCGTCCACCGCCGCGGCAGCGTCCTTCTTGGACAGGCCGGCCGCATCTGCGACCTTGTCGACGAACTCAGCCTTTGTCACCGTTCTCCACTCCCCTCGTCTCGCTTGCCTGATGGTGTGCTCAAACGCCGGAGCCTAGCAGGCACACCTGCTGTCCTCAACGCTCCCCGGCCACGTATCTCCACTAGCCATGCGGGTTTTCGCCCGCCGCCAGCACCTCTCCGGCTCGGAAGAGCGGCACGAGGCGGACCCCGGCCGCAGCCATTCCCTCGACGCCTCCCTCCTCCCGGTCGACGACGCAGATCGCAGTACGACAGACGAGCCCTGCCTCGCGGAGCGCCTCGACGGCCTCGACGGCGGCGCCGCCGGTCGTGACGACGTCCTCGACGAGGCAGACGAGCTCGCCGTCGGCATGAACGCCCTCCAGTCGCTTCGCGGTCCCGTACTCCTTGCCGGCCTTGCGAACGATCAGGAACGGGAGCCCCGATGCGAGCGACGCCGAGGCCGCGAGCGCCACCGCTCCGAGCTCGGGGCCCGCGAGCAGGGTCGCCTCCGGCTCCTCGCGCGCGGCGGTCTGCGCGATCAGGTCTCCGAGCGGCCGCAGGAGCTCGGGCCGCGTCTCGAAGCGGTACTTGTCGAGATAGTAGCGCGACCGGCGGCCCGAGCGGAGCAGGAAATCGCCCTCGAGGTAGGCGTGCTCGCGCAACGCCCGCGCCAGCTCGGCAGGGCTCACCGCGCGGCGGAGCCGTTCACCGCGGCGAGCATCCCCTCCGCGATCGGCAGGAGCCGCCCTGCCTCGAGCGACCCGGGCTGGAACGAGACCATGGATCCGTCGGCGAAGTAGAGGTCGACGTGCTCCCTCCTTCGCGAGCGCCGCCGCCACAACACGACCCCTGCGACTCCGGCGGCGGCGGCGAGCGCTGCGATCGTCCTAGGGCGTGCCATCTTCCTCCTCGTTCGCTTGCGCCTGCTCGCCCGCGGGAGCCTCGTCGGTCGTACCCGGGGTCGGCTCGACCGTCCCGGCCGCGCGCGGGCGCGGCTTCGGGGCCAGCGACTCGCCGGCGACGTGGCGCAGGCACGTCTTCAGGTCGTAGAACACGAGTCCGACCGTCGGCTCGGCAACGGTGACCGCGGCCACGAGGCGCTCCTCGTCCTGGACGACGAACACGGAGCCCTGCGGCATCGCCGCCTGGATCTGGGCGAGCCGCTCGCGGCTCTCGCTCCCTCCCATCGCATCGGCGGCGGCAGCCACGAGCTCACGGGCCCCCCGCGCCAGGTCTCGCGCCTGGTCTCCGTCTGCACCCGCCGCCGAGATCACGTCCCCGCCGGGGGCCACGATGACGGCGGCCCTGATCTGCGTCGAGATCTCGATCAGATCGGCGAGCGCTTCCGACGGCTCCATCGCTCGCACGCTACCACAGGGTCAGGCGAGGGAGCCTCGCACGGCCCGGGCGAGCAAACGGGCTGCCTGCGCCCGGTGGCTGTGGCTCGCCTTCCACCGATCACCGAGCTCCGCGACGGTCTGCGACTGCCCCTCCGGCACGAAGACGGGGTCGTAGCCGAATCCCTCCTCACCGCGGGGACCACGGGCGATCGACCCCTGGAACGTGCCGCTGCCCCGGGCCTCGCGGCCGTCCGGAGCGAGCAGCACGAGCTCGCAGACGTAGCGAGCCCGCCGCCCCGGGCCCTCGACCCCTTCGAGCGCGGCCAGCAGCCGCTCGAGATTCTCCCGGTCGGTCGCGTGCTCGCCCGCGTAGCGCGCCGACCTGATCCCAGGGCCGCCGTCGAGCCCGTCGACGCACAGCCCCGAGTCCTCGCCCAGCACCCAGGCGTCGGGCGGGGCCGACCGGCGGCCCCATCGCGCCTTCTCGCGCGCGTTCTCCTCGAACGTCGTACCGGTCTCGTCGGGAATCCCGGTCGTGTCGAGCAGCTCGAGCTCCCAGCCGGGCACGAGCTCCCGAAGCTCGCGCAGTTTGTCGCGGTTCCGGGAGACGAGCGCGACCCTCACGACAGCGCGAGCCGCTGTGCCTCGACGATCCGCTCCGTCCCGATCGCCGCCAGCCGCAGGAGCTCGTCGAGATGGGCCCGCTCGAACGGCGTCTTCTCGGCCGTCGCCTGCACCTCGATGAGCCGCCCGCCGCCCGTCATCACGACGTTCATGTCGACCTCCGCGCCCGCGTCCTCCGCGTAGTCGAGGTCGAGCAGGCAGCGCCCCTCGACGATGCCGACCGAGACGGCCGCCACGTGGTCGGCAGGCTCGGGCAGCCCGCGGTGTCGTGCCGCGAGCGCGAGCGCGACCCAGACGCCGGAGATCGCCGCCGTCCTCGTCCCGCCGTCCGCCTCGAGCACGTCGCAGTCGAGCCAGACCGTACGCTCGCCGAGGCGCTCCAGCTCGTAGGCGGCCCGCAGCGAGCGCCCGATCAGGCGCTGGATCTCGACGGTCCTCCCCTTCTGCCGACCGACGCTCGCCTCGCGGGTGGTGCGGCTCGAGGTCGAGGCCGGGAGCATTCCGTATTCGGCCGTCAGCCACCCCTTGCCGCTGCCGGCGAGCCAGCGGGGGACCCCGTCCTCGATCGTCGCCGTGCAGAGCACACGGGTGCGACCGAACGAGATCAGGGCCGACCCGTGGGCCTGCTCGAGGTAGCCGGGGACGATCGTCAGCGTCCGCATCTCGTCGGCGCGGCGTGTCTCACGCATCGTGCTCACCCTGCCTGATCACGCCGCCGACCGCCGGAGGTCTTCGAGCCGGACACGCTCGACCTCGCCGAGCGGGAGCTGGAGGAACCGCTCGCCGAGCGCCCGAAACTCGCCGGGAGCGCCGGTGGTCAGGAAGCGGCTGTGCCCCTCCCGATCCTGGTCGTTCGCGATCCCCTTGCGCGCAAGGGTCTCGGCGATCTCGCGTGCCGTCTCCTCTGCCGAGAAGACGAGGCGGATGCGGCGGCCGAGCTCGCGCTCGAAGACCGGCCGGATCAGCGGGTAGTGCGTGCAGCCGAGGATCACCGTGTCGACGTCGGCGGCCTTGAGCGGCGCCGCGTACTCGCGGACGGCCCCTGCGATCACCTCGACGGAGGCCGGCTCCTCGATCAGCGGGACGAGCTTCGGGCAGGCGACCTCGACCACGTGCGCGCCGGCGTCGAGCCCGTGGATCGCTCCGGTGTAGCGCCCGCTCGCCACGGTGGCCTCGGTCGCGAGCACGCCGATCCGCCTGTTGCGCGTCGCCTGTACGGCGGCCCGGGCCTCCGGCGTCAGGACGCCGAGGACGGTGACGGACAGGCGCTCCTGGAGCAGCGGCAGCGCGGCCGCGGTCGCCGAGTTGCAGGCGGCCAGGATCAGCTTCACCCCCTCGGCCTCGAGGAAGGACGCGATCTCGAGCGCGAACCGGGCGATCTCGCCGGCCGCTCTCGGCCCGTACGGGCACCGCGCCCCGTCGCCCAGGTAGACGAAGTCCTCGTGGGGCATCGTCACGAGGCACTCGTGGAGGACGGTCAGACCGCCGGCTCCCGAGTCGAAGATCCCGATCGGCCGCTCGTTCACGGCCGGATTGTAGGGAAGAGGTCAGAAGGCTCCGGGGCTTACACTCAGGGCGAATGATCGAGATCCACGAGGCCGACGGCGCGTTCGAGCAGATCGAGGCCTACCTCGCGCAGGCCGGCTTCCCTGCCGCCGGCCCGTCGCTGTGTGCGGACGTGTACCTCGGCTACGGGCTCTCGCGGACGATCCGGCGCTCCTCCGCGCCCGACCCGCCGGAGCCCTGCCCGCTGCCGCTCGCGGCCTGCTCGGTCCGCCGCGTGACCGCCGCCTGCCCCACCCCCGGCGCCTTCGTCGCGGGCCGTTTCGAACCTTCCTGGGACGAGCGCGCCTACGCGGCCGCGATCGACGCCGTCCATGGCGCGATCGCCCGTGGCGACGTCTACCAGGTGAATCTCGTCCAGCACCTCTCGGCACCGTTTCGCGGCGATGTCCACGGCCTCGCCGCGACGCTCGCCCCGCTCGCCCCGCTCCATCCCCGCCCTCTCGTCGGCGACGGGTGGGCGATCGTGTCGGCGTCTCCAGAGCTGTTCCTCGCGCGCCGGGGCGACCGGGTCTGGACGATGCCGATCAAGGGGACGAGGCCGGTCACGGCGGCCGACGAGCTGCGGAGCTCGCCCAAGGACGCCGCGGAGCACGTGATGATCGTCGACCTCGAGCGGAACGACCTCTCCCGGCTCTGCCTCGCCGGCTCCGTCCGGTGGCCGGAGCTCATGGCCGAGCGTGCGATGGCCGGCGTCGTCCACCTCGTCTCGACGGTCGAAGGCCTGCTCCGCCCCGGCACGGGCCTCGCCGGGATCCTCGCGGCCACGTTCCCGGGCGGCTCGGTGACCGGCGCGCCGAAGATCTCCGCCGTCGACCACATCGCCGCGCTCGAGCCCGTCGGCCGCGGTGCGTCGATGGGCGCGCTCGGCACCGTGTACGCAAACGGCGACTTCGACCTCGCGCTGACGATCAGGACGTTCGCGATCGCCGGCGACCGGATCCACCTGTGGGTCGGCGGCGGCATCGTCTGGGACTCCGATCCGCACGAGGAGATCGAGGAGTCGTGGGTGAAGGCGAGGCCGCTGCTCGCCGCGATCGGCGCCTCCGTACGAGAGCCGGTGTCCGTATGACGCTGCTCGGGCTCGCCGTCTCGGGCCGCGGGGCGATCTCGCCGGACGAGCCAGTCCTGTACGCGGACGATCTCGGGCTGCTGCGCGGGCTCGCCGCGTTCGAGACGCTTCGTGTCTACGACGGCAGGCCCTTTCGGATGGACGAGCATCTCGCCCGGCTCTCCGCGTCGGCCGAACGGATCGGGATTCCCACCGTCGACCCGGAGGCCCTGTCGGGGCTCGCGACAGACGCGCTCGCGGCCGCAGGGGTCGACGACTGCGCGCTCCGCCTCTACTGGACGGGAGGTCGTGAGGGGACGGGAACGCCGACCGCGCTGGCCCTCGTGAGCGCGCTCCCGCCCGGTCTCGAGGAGCGACGGGCCAGGGGCCTGCGGGCCGTCGCCCTGACGCTGCCGCTCGACACGCGGCAACGGTCGGAACCCTGGATGCTGGCGGGCGTGAAATCGACGAGCTACGCGCTCAACATGGCGGCCGAGACCGAGGCGAGACGCCAGGGCGGCGACGACGCCGTGTTCGTGTCGACCGACGGCTGGGTGCTCGAGGGGCCCGTGACGAACGTGTGGTGGCGCAGGAGCACGGTGCTGTTCACGCCGACGCTCGAGCTGGGGATCCTCGCCGGGGTGACGCGGGGCCACGTGCTCGCCGCTGCCTCGGAGCTCGGGTACGAGGTGGAGGAGGGACGCTACGGGGTCGCCGACCTCGCGGCGGCCGAGGAGGCGTTCAGCTCGTCGTCCGTCCGGGAGATCATGCCGATCGTCTCGCTCGACGGCCGGCCGATCGGTGACGGAGAGCCCGGTCCGGCCGCCGGCACGTTTCAGGCGGCGCTCCGGGCCGCGGCGCGCAGGGCCTAGACTCCGGCCCGTGGACGTGCTCGCCCTCATCCACGAGCCGCCGCCGAACGCGGGCGTGTTCGCGCAGGCGGTAGAGGCCCGTGGTGACCGTCTCGAGGAGTGGAGCCCCGCCTGGGAGGAGCCGCCGTCCCACCCGTTCGAGGAGTACGACGCGGTGATGATCTTCGGCGGCGTCATGAACACCCACGAGGAGGACGACTACCCGTGGCTGCGCGACGAGGACGTCCTGATCCGGGGCTTCCTCGCTCGCGGCACCCCGCTCCTCGGCGTCTGCCTGGGCGGTCAGCTGCTCGCGAAGGCGACCGGCACGCCCGTCCCGCGCGCCGAGTGG
Organism: Gaiellales bacterium; assembly: GCA_046330455.1. Classification (GTDB taxonomy): domain Bacteria; phylum Actinomycetota; class Thermoleophilia; order Gaiellales; family Gaiellaceae; genus CAVQXR01. The sequence goes on along the minus strand of JAXLSU010000005.1, from coordinate 207,404 downwards.
CCCGAGATCGGTTTCTACGACGTCGAGCTGCTGCCGGCCGCGAAGGCCGACCCGCTCTTCTCCGCGCTGCCCGAGCGAATGATGGCGCTCGAGTGGCACTACTACCGCTTCGAGCTGCCGGCCGGCGCGGTCCCGCTCGCCCGCAACGCCCTCTGCTGGCAGGCCTACCGGCTGGGTGAGGCGGCATGGGGCCTGCAGTTCCACGCCGAGACGACGCGGGCCGACTGGCTACGCTGGATCGCGGAGTGGGAGGCGATCCCGAACGCCGACCGCACTGGCTTCGAGCCCGAGCGCCTGCGGGCCGAGACCGACTTCTACATCGGCCGCTGGAACGAGATCGGCTACGAGCTCGCGACCAGGTTCCTCGAGCTCGCCGAGCGCCGCGGGCGGCCCTCGCACGGCTGAGTCACGGGGCACCCCGAGGCCCGGCCGGGCCGACCTCCGTCGCCCCGGAGGACGCCGGGCCGGCTAGCGCCGAAACAGCGCGGCGACGACGTCCCGCTCGGCGGCGACCGCCGGTCGCTCCGCGACCCGCTCGGCCCACTCCCGGATCGCCGGGTAGGGCGAGAGATCGAAGCGCAGCCGCGACTCGATGCGGTAGATCCACGGCACGTAGGCGATGTCCGCGAGGCTGTACTCCGCTCCCGCGAGGTACGGCGCGGTGGAGAGGCGCGCTTCGAGTCCGGTGAGGGCGCGACTCAGCTGATCGGCCGAGCCGGTGGGGCGGTCGAAGTAGAGGTCGTAGTACGGGTCTCCGAGATAGTCCGCGAAGCGAAAGACGAGCAGGCGCGCGAGCGCGCGCGACTCCGGGTCGGCGGGCAGGAGCGAGGGCTCCGGGAACCGCTCCTCGAGGTACTCCATGATCACCGGTGACTCCGGGAGGACGAAGCCCTCCTCGACGAGCACGGGCACCCGTCCCGAGGGCGGGTTGAGCGCCTTGATGAAGTCGGGGCGCTCGTCGAGATCGAGCGGGACGAGCTCGTGCTCGATGTCCTTCTCGGCGAGCTGGATTCGCACCCGCGCGCAGTACGGGCACCTGGGGGCGTCGTAGATCGTCAGCATGGCGTTCTCCCTCGCTCCGACCCGACCCTGCTCGTAGGATTGTGGCCGTGCCGTTTCGCTTCTCGTACGGGCGACGTCCTGCGGTCGCCCTGAACGCCATGGTAGCGACGAGCCAGGTGCTCGCGACGAGGGCGGGGCTTCGGGCGCTCGAGCAGGGGGGCAACGCCGCCGACGCGGCGATCGCGGCGGCCGCGATGCTCTGCGTCACGGAGCCGATGTCGACGGGGATCGGCGGCGACTGCTTCGCGATCGTCTGGCGTGACGGCAAGGTGGACGGGCTCGACGCCGCCGGGCCCGCACCGGCCCGGGCCGAGCAGCTCGAGCCGGTCGCCGAGCAGGGCCCGCTCTCGGTCACCGTCCCCGGCGCCGTGGGCGGCTGGGCCGAGCTCGCCGCACGGCACGGGCGTCTGGGCCTCGATGCTTGCCTCGCCGACGCGATCGACGTCGCCGAGCGCGGCTACGCGGCCGGCTGGCACACCGCGGACATGTGGCAGCGAAACGAGGCGCCGGCCGAGCTGGGACGCGTCCCGAGGGTGGGCGAGCGTGTCGTCCTCCCGGAGCTCGCGGCGACGCTGCGCGCAATCGCCGAGCAGGGCCCGAACGGCTTCTACGACGGCCAGGTGGCCCGGGCGATCAGCTCGGTGAGCTGGCTCGACGAGACCGACCTCGGAACGTTCCGTCCACGCTGGGTCGAGCCGCTGCGCCTGGACTACCGGGGAACCGAGGTGCTCGAGCTGCCGCCGCCGGGCCAGGGCGTCGCCGCGCTCGAGGCGCTCGGGCTGCTGCGGGGGCTCGAGCCGACGCTCGCAAACCAGGTCGCCTGCGCGAAGCTCGCGCTGGAGGACGCCTTCGCCCGGGTGCGCGACGGAGCCGACGTTCGCGACCTGCTCGATCCCGCCTTCCTCGAGCGGCGGCGGGGCGAGGCCCCCGGCCCGGCCCGGGAGCTCCCGGGAGGCACCGTCTACCTGTGCGCCGTCGACGGCGACCGGATGGCCGTCTCCTTCATCCAGAGCGTCTTCTACTCGTTCGGCTCGCTCGTCGTCGCGCCGGGGACAGGGGTCGTCCTCCAGAATCGCGGGTACTGCTTCTCGGTGTCCGGGCAGGTCGAGCCCGGCCGGCGACCGTACCACACGATCATCCCGGGAATGCTGCTGCGAGACGGGAAGCTGCTCGGCCCGTTCGGCAACATGGGCGGCTTCATCCAGGCACAGGCCCACATGCAGCTCGTCTCCGGACTCGTCGACGACGGGCTCGATCCCCAGGCGGCGCTCGACCGGCCTCGATTCCGCGTCGAGGACGACGAGGTGCTCCTCGAGGAGGGCCTCTGGCCGCGAGCCGCGGAGCTCGAGCAGGCCGGATTCCGCCCGCGACCGGACGACGACGTCTACGGCTTCGGCGGGGGCCAGATCATCCAGCTGCACGGCGACGGGCTCGTCGCGGGATCGGATCCGCGCAAGGACGGCCTCGCGGCCGGCTTCTAGCGCTCGAGCACGGTGGCGCCTGCGAGCCCGCGGGCGCCGGCGAGCCCGTGGGTCGCGCCCGCGACCCCGATCACGCGGGCGAGGTCTGCGAGCAGCTCCTGTGGTGGTGGCAGCTCCGCAGGCGAAGCGGCCGTGCGGGCGACCTCGCGCGCGAGCCGCGGGTCGGCGCCCGTGAGACGTGCGAGCACGGTCGGGTTGGCGCCCAGCGCGATCACGTCGCCCGGTGGGAGCGGCCCGTCGTACTCCGGGACGGAGGCGTACTCGTCGACGAGCAGCCCCCGCTCGAACAGGACGTAGCGAACGACGGCGCCCGCTTCGATCCCGAGCGTGAGCACGACGGCGCCCATGCGGTCGGAGAGCTCGAGCCCGAACCGGCGGAGCATCTCGGGCTCCCGGTCGCACAGCTCGTCGTAGACGGCCGTCCAGCCGTTCTGCGGCCGCGTGACGACGCTGCCCCGCGAGTTGCCGGGGAGCCGCGGGACGAACTGCTGGACGGCCCGGACGACCGCGTCGACGTCGTCGGTCTGGACGTGGATCGACCCGAAGGACGGCGCGAGCTCGTCGGACGCGACCCTTTCGGTGAGCGCGGCGAGCGGCGCGAAGAGGTTCCGCGACTCCTCGGCGAACCCGAGGCGTTCGTACACGAGGCGCGCGTCGACGTTCGAGCTGAGGACCTCGAGAGTCATCGTGCTCGCACCGTTCTCCACGCCCCAGCCGGCGACCCCGGCGAGCAGCGCCTTCGCAACCCCGAAACGGCGTGTCTCCGGACGGACGTACATGTCGCTGAGGTAGCAGAGCCCCGGCCCGTCGAGACGGGCGAGCGCATATCCCACCGGGCGCCCGTCGAGCTCGGCGAGCAGCGCCAGGTGATCCGACACGTACCCGACGATCTCGGGCCACTCCTCGTCGAGCGGCTCGAACCGGTGAGGCGGCTCGGGTACCTCCGCCTCGAACGCCTCCCACAGCTCGCGAAGCACGGCGAGGTCGGGCCCGGTCGCACGCCTGACCGTGGGCAGCCCCGTGCTCACCAGCCCGCTCGTCGCCGCATCCCGGCGATCACGTCGTGGAAGCTCTCGAACGGCTCGTAGGGCGCAGCCTGCTCGTCCAGCCAGCGCGCGAGCCCGCGCCGCGCGAACACGAGATCGGACGCCGCCGCCCCGCAGCGGTCGGAGATCCCGTCGCCCACGTACACGGTCTGTCCGCCGTTCGACTCGCCGACGACCGCGGCCCGCTTGCAGGGCTCCCCGCACACCGGGCACTCGCTGACGTCCCGGAAATGTGCCGTCCAACCCTCGGGGCTCGGCTCGATCCAGTTCGATAGCAGCTCGAGCTCGTCGAGTCGCTCGTGGGCGAGGACGGGCGCGATCAGCTCACGAAACCCGCTCGAGAGGACGACGAGACGGTCTCCGCGCTCGCGCGCGAGGGCCGCGAACTCGTGGAACCCGGGTCGGATCGCTGCGTGCTCGAGCACCCAGGTCACGACCTCGTCGAGGGGTGCCCGCACGGGCTCGAACTCGAGGCGCAGCACCTCGTGCAGCGTCAGCGTCCGCTCGTCCAGCCCGCGGTCTACCTCCGCGTACACCTCGGGATCACCGAAGGTCTGCGCGATCGTGTCGAGCAGGTCGTGCTCGGTGATCGTGCCGTCGAAGTCGACGAAGATCGTAGCCATCGCACGATCAGCATAGATGGCTCAGAATGAGGGTCGTGCGCGCTCCCGTCACCGTTGCCTGCGTCCAGGCCGAGCCGGTCATCCTCGACCGCGAGGCGTCGATCGAGAAGCTCGGAGCGCTCACGACGGAGGCGGCCGCCGCCGGGGCGCAGCTCGTCGTCTTCCCCGAGGCGTTCGTTCCCGCCTACCCGTCCCAGTCCTGGGCGAAGTACCTCGGCGGCTGGGCCGACCCGCGCGCGAAGGCCGCGTTCGCAAGGCTCGCAGAGCAGGCGGTCGAGATCCCCGGCCCCGCGTTCGAGCGGCTCGCAGCCGCGGCGAGCGCGAGCGGCGTCTGGCTCGTCGTCGGCGTCAACGAGATCGACCACGACCGGCCCGGCACGCTCTACAACACGCTGCTCCTGCTCGCTCCCGACGGCACGTTGGCGCAGAAGCACCGCAAGCTGATGCCGACGAACCACGAGCGGATGGTCTGGGGCATGGGCGACGGCAGCGGGATCGCTGCGGTCGAGACGCCCTTCGGGCGCGTCGGCGGGCTCATCTGCTGGGAGAACTACATGCCGCTCGCCCGCTTCGCCCTCTACCAGTCAGGGGTCGAGATCTACGTCGCCTCGACCGCCGACGACAGCGAGCTGTGGCAGCAGAGCATGGTGCACATCGCGCTCGAGTCGCGCTCCTACGTGATCAGCTGCTGCCACTTCCAGGACGCTGCCCACTACCCCGACGACTTTCCGCTGCGCGAGGAGTTCGCCCACAAGGGCCTGCTCGGCCGGGGCGGGAGCGCCATCATCGGGCCCGACGGCAGGTACCTCGTCGAGCCGCTCTGGGACGAGGAGGGAATCCTCTACGCGGAGCTCGATCCTGCGCGGCTCCTCGAGGAGCGACAGCGGTTCGACCCCGTCGGGCACTACAACCGCCCGGACGTGTTCACGCTCGAGGTGCGCACGCCGTAGCCCGCGAGGCGCACGGGGCGCCGGCCGCAACGACGTCAGTCGACGATCTCGACCGGCGGCTGTCGCGGTCGCGCGAGCAGGATCCCGGCGCCGATCACGACGCCGCCCGCGATCTGGAGCGGGCCCAGCGACTCGGAGAGCAGGATCACGGCGAAGAGCGCGCCGACGAACGGCTGGAGGTTCGCGTACAGCGATGCGCGGTTCGCACCGATGCGGTGGATCGCGCGAAACCAGAGCACGTTCGTGAGCACGAACGATGCGACCGTGCTGTAGGCGAGCGCGGTCCAGGCGAGCGTCGAGATCTCGCTCCAGTCCTCGGCGACAAGCTGCGGGCCCGCCGTCACGAGGAGCGGGACGATCGCGCCGAGGCCTGCCACCGCGCTGATCCGGTACAGGCTGTAACGGTGCATGAGGGGCGTGACGGCCACGGAGTAGAACGCCCAGGTGAGCGGCGCGACGAGCCCGACGAGGATCCCGCCCAGGTCGCCCGAGAGCCCGCCGCCGGCGCCGGCCGCGACGAGCGCGACGCCTGCGAAGGACACTGCCGCCGCCGTCCAGTGCCGCGCCCTGGCCCGCTCGACCCGCAGCGCGAGACCGAGGATCCCGACGAAGACCGGCAGCGTTCCGAACAGGAGCGCCACCGTCGAGGCGGTGGTGAGCCGCAGCGCCGACGCAAAGGCGATCTGGTTCAGGTAGAGGCACACGCCGATCGCACCCAGGAGGAGCACGGCCTCACGCCGGCCGACCCGGACCGACCCCTCCCGCGCCAGCGTGATCCCGGCAAAGACGAGCGATCCCACCCCGAAGCGCATCGCCGCGTACGCGAGCGGCTCGAACCCGTGCGAGAGCGCGTACTTCATGACCGTGAAGTTGAGGCTCCAGATCAGCACGGTCACGAGCAACATCGCGTCCGCCGAGCCGAGCCGTGTCCGCACGGCTGCGAGCATACCCCGGTGGTACCCTTCGTCCGGATGACAGGCGACCGGCGACCGAGGATCGAGGACGTCGAGGCGCTCACCTGCGCTGCCACGCCGCAGTTCGCGTTCCAGCTTCGCGCCCGGGTGCGGGCCCTGATCGCCGATCTGCCGGCAGACGACCCGGTCCGGCGCTACGGGGAGCGGCAGGCCGAGCTGCTCGAGCGGCTCGGCTTCTCGAGCTCGCTCGCCGCCGAGGGCCCGCCGGCCTCTCCCGACCGTATCGGCTGGGAGACGCTGAGAAGCCACCGGTCTGCCCGCGCCGGCGGCTAGATGACCTTCGCGGGGAAGACGGTCCTCGTCACCGGAGGCTCGCGCGGGATAGGGAAGACGATCGCGCTGCGCTTCGCCGGGCTCGGCGCCTCTCGCGTCGGGATCGGCTACCTGCGCAGCGATCGCGATGCCGAGCAGACCGCCCGCGAGCTCGAGGCTCTGGGGGCAGAGCCCGTCCTCCTGCGCGGCAACGTCGGCGATCCACAGCGGCTGCGCGCGATGCTCGACACCCTCGGCACGCCGGATGTCCTCGTCGCGAATGCCGCGACCGGGGTGATCCGCAAGACGCTCGAGCTCGAGGAGAAGCACTGGGACTGGACGCTGAACGCCAACGCCCGGTCGCTGTTCACGCTCGCACGCCTGGCCGCGCCCCGGATGGCGCCCGGGTCGTCGATCGTCGCCCTCTCGAGCCTCGGCTCGATGCGCGTGCTCGACGACTACGTGCTCGTCGGCGTCTCCAAGGCGGCGATCGAGGCGCTCGTCCGCTACCTGGCAGTCGAGCTCGCCCCGCTCGGGATCCGCGCCAATGCGGTCTCGGCCGGGCTCGTCGACACGGGCGCCCTCGATCATTTCCCCGACCGGGACGCGATGCTCGCCCACTACCGGGAGCGGACACCCGCCGGGCGCCTCGTCGAGCCCGCCGACATCGCCGAGGCCGTCTGCTACCTCGCGTCGCCGGCGGCCGAGATGATCCGCGGCCACACGCTGATCCTCGACGGCGGCTACAGCCTCGTCACGTGAGGCGCGGCCCGGAACGCCTCGCACGCTCCCTGGCCGTCGGGCTCGGGCAGATGAACGACCGGGCCGTCTACCCGCTCGGCCGGCGCCGGACGCTCGTCGTCCTCGCGGGAACCCTGCTCGGGATGTTCCTCGCGTCGGTCAGCCAGTCGCTTGCGGCGACGGTGCTGCCCAGGATCGTCGGCGAGCTCGGGGGCGTCGAGAGCTACTCGTGGGTGTTCTCCGCGTACGTGCTCGGCGTGACGCTCACGATCCCGCTCTACGGGAAGCTGTCGGACGTCCACGGCCGAGGTCCGCTGTTCGCGGCGGCGATCCTCCTGTTCGGCGCCGGATCGATCGTCGCCGCCCTCGCCGTGTCGATGCCGATGCTCGTCGCCGGACGGGCCGTCCAGGGCATCGGCGCGGGCGGGTTGATCCCGCTCGGGATCGCCGTCATCGGCGACATCATCGCGCCGCGTGCCCGCGGGCGCTGGCTCGCGCTGAACGGGTTCGTCTTCGCCACGGCGGCGGTGGCGGGCCCGCTGCTCGGAGGGCTCATCGCCGACCGTGCCTCGTGGCGCCTCGCCTTCGCGCTCACGGTACCTCTCGCAGCCGTCGCGCTCGTCGTCATCTGGAAGGGGTTCGGCAGCTCGGGCGAGCGGCGCCGGCAGCGGATCGACGTCGTGGGCGCGACGCTCCTCGTCGCAGGTTCCTGCGCGGGCCTGTTCGCTCTCTCGACCGCAGGGGTCGAATGGCCGTGGAGCTCGGCTCCCGTGATCGCGCTGCTCGCGGTCGCGGTCGCGCTGCTCGCCGCGTTCGCGCTCTGGGAACGGCGGATCGCGGAGCCGTTCCTGCCGCTTGGCCTGTACACGAACCGGGCGGTGGCCGGCGCCCAGCTCGCGCTGCTCGGGCTCGGAGCGGCGGCTGTCGGCACGGTGGCGCTGCTGCCGCTGTTCGTCCAGGGCGCGCTCGGCGAGAGCGCGACCCGCGCCGGAGCCGCCCTGACACCGCTCCTGCTCGCCTGGATCGTCACGGGCGTCGTCGCGGGTCAGATCGTCTCTCGAACCGGTCGCCCCAGGCCCGTGCTGCTCGGCGGTCCGCCGCTGCTCGCCGCGGGGTTCGTCCTGCTCGCGGCCCTCGACGCCGCGTCCTCGCTGGCCGATGTGACGGTCGCCGTCGTCGTGCTCGGCGCCGGCGCCGGGCTGATGATGCAGACACTCGTGATCGTCGTCCAGAACGCAGCGCCGCGGGAGCTCGTCGGGGTCGCCACGGCCTCGGCGCAGTTCTCACGCTGGGTCGGCGCGACGGCCGGCGTGACCGTCATGGGAGCCGTTGCGGCCACGCACGTCGCCGGCGCCGGGCCCGGGGGCGCCACGCCGGTCGAGATCGCCTCCGCGCTGCATGGAGCCTTCCTCGCCGGTCTCGGCATGGCCGCGCTCGCCCTCGTCGGCGTCCTCTTCCTCCCCCGCGTCGTGCTGCGCGAACGGTTCGACGAGCGTGCAGAGCTCGCATCGCCGGCGACGGCCCGCTGACCCGCGCCGGGCCCGGGATCGGCGCCCTACGATGGACGGGATGACAGAGAACGCGCAGGCGGACCGGCTCTCGCTCCTCTCCCGTCTTGGCCTGGCTGCGGGCGCCTTCGCGATCGCGGTCAGCTTCTCGCTGTTCATCCACAGCGTGTCGCAGCTGTCGAGCCCGATCGTCAGCGCGCTGTTCATCGCCGGCGGGGTCGTGGGCCGGCGGCGAGTTCTCACCGACTCCGGGCAGGCGCTCGCCGTCGGCACGATCGCGGGCGGGGTCGTCGCCGCGATCGCCTCACTCGTGCTTGCCGCCACGGGCCACTGAGACCCACGGCCCGCGACCGCTAGCTCCGTTCGCGCATGAACCCCTGGCGGGCCGCCGAGACGAGGGCGACGGCCTCGGGGAAGAGCACGCGCATCGCGTCGCGGAGCGCGATCGCCTGCTCGTCGGGTGTCCCCGCCACCTGCAGGCGCTGCAATGCGGCGCCGGTCAGCTCGACGGCGGTGTTGAGGGTTAGCGTCGCGAACTGCTCGCGCTGCGACTCCTGCACCGCCTCGGTCTGGCGCTCGGCGAACTCGCGGAGCCCGCGCATGAGCTCGTCCGGGTCACCGCCGAACGGGAATCCGAAGCCCTCCATGACTCTCCTTCCGGTTCACTGGCCGCCCGTCAGCCGAGCGGACGCTTGTAGCCGTGCTCGACGTCTCGGGTCAGCTCCTCGATCGCTCCGGCGCCCACCCTCATCGCCTCGGCGAACGGTGAGCCGCCGACCTCCCCGAGCGCACGCTCGAGCCGCTGAGCGGCCGACCCGATCTCGTCGAGATAGGCAGGGCTCGCCACGCGCGGGGGCACCCGGAGCGTCGCCTCGAGCGCCATTGCAGCCTCCTCGGCCGCCTCGATCCCGTCGGGTGCCTCCGTCGCGCGGAGCGTGGCGAGCTCTGCCCGCAGCGCCGGGAGGTCGCCGCCCCCGGCAGTCTCCTCCGCGAGCTCGCACAGGGCGGTGATCGAGACGGTGTCGCGCACCAGGGTGCGATCCTGAAGCGGAGAGCCCGCGTGGTCGACGACGAGCCAGCCGAGGCTCTCTCCCCGCGTGTACGCGCACAGGTAGAGGCGCCGGCCTGCCGACGGCTCGGCGGCGACGACGCCGACGAGCGTCTCACCGGGCCCGGCGTGTGCCTGTGCGACCCCCGCAACGGTGCCGAGCTCGTCCTCGAGCGCCATCGCCGCAACAATACCCCCGTGTCGGCGACCGGGAGCGAGCGGAACCGGCTGGCCCTCGGCCTGTTCGCGCCGCTCGGGCCGACCTACGACCGGTATGCCTCACTGCTCTCCTTCGGGCAGGATCCACGGTGGCGCCGGTTTCTCGTCTCCCGGCTCAGGGCCGGCCCGGAGTCCTCCGTGCTCGACGTCGCGACGGGCACCGGCGCGGTCGCGATCGAGCTCGCGCGCCGCTCCGGATGCTCCGTCACCGGCATCGACCAGAGCGAGGCGATGCTCGCGGAGGCCGAACGCCGCGTGGCCCGGGCCGGGCTTCGCGACCGGATCAGCCTGGAGCTGGGTCGAGCCGAGGCGCTTCCCTTCGCCGACGGGAGCTTCGACGCTCTGACCGTCACGTACCTGCTGCGCTACGTCGACGATCCGGCCGCCACGCTCGCCGAGCTGGCGCGGGTCGTCCGGCCGGGCGGGACCGTCGCGAGCCTCGAGTTCTTCGTCCCGGACGGGCCTGACCGGACCGCTCTGGGATCTGCACGTCGGCGTCGGGCTGCCGGCCGCCGGGCGGCTGATCTCGCCGGCGCTGGCGCGAGGTCGGCAGGTTTCCTCGGCCCGAGCATCCGCGACCTCTACCGCCGCCTGCCGCTCGAGCGGCAGCTCGAGCTGTGGCGCGCCGCGGGGATCCGGGACGTCGCTCATCGCCCGCTCAGCCTCGGCGGCGGAATCGTGATCTGGGGCGCCCGTGGCGACTGACCTCCCGCGTCCGGCCTTCTACGCCCTCGGCGGAGGGGGCTGGCGGGACTGGCTCACGATCCTCCACCCTCCCTACACGGCCTGGCACCTGAGCTACGTCGTGATCGGCGCCGCACTCGCGCCGGCCCTCTCCGGCGGGCGGCTCGTGCTCGCCCTGCTCGCCTTCTTCCTCGCCGTCGGAATCGGCGCCCACGCACTGGACGAGCTGGCCGGCCGGCCGCTCGGGACCGGCATCTCTCCCGGACGAGCGCTAACCGTGGCCGCAGCTGCACTGGTCTCGATCGCCGGTGCGGCCGGGATCGGGATCCTCGTCGCCGTGCGGTTCGAGCCCTGGCTGGCCGCCTTCATCGTCGCCGGCGTGTTCCTCGTGTGCGCCTACAACCTCGAGCTCGCCGGCGGGCGATTCCACTCCGACTGGTGGTTCGCCGCCGCCTGGGGTGCGTTCCCGGTCCTGACCGCCTACTTCACGATGGCCGGAACGCTCCGCCTCGAGGCTGCCGCTGCCGCTGCCTTCGCGTTCGCGCTGAGCTATGCGCAGCGCCGCCTCTCCGCGTCGGCGCGCCGGCTGCGGCGGACGGCCGTCCTCGTCGAGGGCCGGATCGAGCGCGAGGACGGCACGAGCGAGCCGATCGACCGCCGGTCGCTGCTCGCTCCGCTCGAGGCCGCGCTCCTGGCGATGACGGTTGCCGTGTGCGCGCTGGCGGTCGCTCTGGTCATCATGCGTCTCGGATGACGCCCGCACCGTTCCGGCGAAGCCTGCCGTCTCACCTCCCGCGATCGTCCAGCCGGCGCCCAACCAGGCGTCGTTCGGGAACGTGATCGTGAGGTCCCGTCGGGAACCCGCACCGTGATCCTCCTCGTCAACGGCAAGCCGTTCGCGAGCGCCGTCGCCGACGGCCGCCGGGTCATGATCCGGGCCACCCTGCCGATGCGGGACTCGACCCTTCGCGTGATCGCGGTCGACGGCGAGGGCGACCGCCGACGGTCTGCGGCCGTCGGGCCAGTCTTCGGCCTGCCCTCGGCAGCCGCGCCGCAGCCCACGGGGTCGAGAGAGGATCCAAAGCTCGCCGCCCGCGTGCGGGCCCTCGCCCGCTCCTTCGCAGGCAGCGCCGGCGTGTACGTGCAGGATCTTCGGTCCGGGCTCGGTGCAGCCTGGAATGCCCGGGCCCGGTTCCCCGGGGCCTCGACGTTGAAGCTCGCCATCGCGGTCGAGATGCTCCGCTCCCTGCCCGCCCCACCCGCCCGGGGCAGCGGCATCGACAACCTGCTCCGTTCGATGCTGCACTACTCGGACAACGCCGCCGCCAACCAGCTCGAGGTCGCAATCGGCGGCTCGACGAGCGGCGGGTCGGCGCGGATCAACGGGATGCTGCGGGCGATCGGGCTGAGCGATACCGACATGTACGGCGGCTACGAGCTCGATCGGGCGGCGCGGGCGATCCCGATCACGATCGTGACCCAGCCCGGGATCGGGAACACGAAGCACTCGACAGCCTGGGACCTCGCGCGCCTCTCACGGGCCGTCTACCTCGCTGCCGGGGGGCGCGGCCCGCTGCTCACCCGGGTCACCGGCTTCAGCCCGTCCGAGGCCCGGTACCTCCTCTACCTGCTCCTGCACGTGCCCGACCGCGGCAAGCTCGGTCGCTACCTCCCGCTGGGGACGGCGCTCGCACACAAGGCGGGCTGGGTCACGACCTCCCGTTCGGACAACGGCATCGTCTTCTGGCCTGGAGGCGCTCTCGTCGCCACCGTGATGACCTACTCGCCGGGCGGTGTCGGCACCGGAGCGGACGTCCTCGCCGGCCGCGTGGCCCAGGCCGCGCTCGCCCGCTTCCGGGCGGTCGGGCAGGGCTGACCGGCACGGACGCGCCGGCGCAGGCGGCACGTACCATGCCGGCATGGTGTCGGCGCTCGAGATCGTGCTCGCCGTCGGTGTCGTGTGGGTTGCCGGTTCCTACTGGCTCGCCGCCGACGGTCGGCTCGGCCGACGCGTTGCGATCGGAGTCGCAGCCGCCCTCGGCCTGCTCGGCGCCGCCTGCCTCGTGCTCATGGCTGTCGGGCTCGCCGTCGATCGGTGGGACTGGCGCGAGCTCGCGATCACGGGCGTCGCGTTCCTCGTGCTCGCGCTCGCACAACTGGGGGCACTCGGGGTTGCCCGCGGCCTGGCCCGCACGCGCGACGTGGACGAGCTGGAGGCGCAGATGCTCGCGCGCCTCGACACGGCGGTGGACGTACACGCCGATGCCCGTGTGCGGGAGCTCGAGCAGACCCTGGCGAGGGAGCGGGCCGAGACGATCCATCTCCTCGGCGAGCAGGAACGAGCGCTTCGGGAGCAGCGGCGGACGGATCTGGCGGGTGAGCTCGAGTCGGCCCAGCTCTCCCTCACCGAGACCGTCAGCCAGGCGCAGAGACGGCTCGAGGAGCGGCTGGCCGCGTGGAGCTCGGATCTCGAACGCGCCCAGCAGCAGCTGAAGGCCCGGCTCGAGGAGCTGATCCGCAGGCAGGCTGACGCCCTGAAGATGCACGAGCAGCGGCTCGCGGGGCATGCGGTGGAGCTGGGCGGGCTCGAGGAGCATCAGGCGGCGACGGTCGCACGCCTGCGGACCGAGCTCGAGCAGCTGGTCACGGAGTCGCTCCAGAGCGCGAGGTCTGACATCGAGATCCACGCCGTCGAGCGCCGGCGGGCGCTCCACGAGGTCGGTGACCGGCTCCGCACGCGTGAGCGCACGATGCGCGAGCAGATCGAACGCGAGGAGGGCGAGGTCAAGGTTCAGCTCGCCACGGCGATCGCGGAGGCCGAGCGGCGGACGGTCGAGCAGCTGTCTCGCGGGCTAGACCGGGCGGTCGTCCGGCTCAGCGAGGACGCCGAGCGCCAGTTCGACCGCCAGCTTCGCGACTCACGCGAACGGACGGCGGAGCGGCTCTCACGCGAGCTCGAGCTGTCGATGGAGCACTTCATGAAGGCGGCCGAGAACGAGGTCGTCAACCGGATCGCCGAGGCGGCGCAGGTCTCCGCGTCGCGCTTCGAGCGCCAGATCGACGATCTCGTGCGCGCCGCGGAGGTGCAGACGGGGATCTCGAACGAGCGGATCACGGCCCTCACCGACCGGCTCGAGAAGTCACTCGAGGCAGCGCACGAGCGTCTCAATGCCTTCGAAGCGCACGTGGAGCTCGAGCTGTCCGCGAAGCTCGGCGAGATCGAGCGTACCCTCCGGGCCGCCGGCCAGGCGGCCGAACGGGCCCAGACGCGGACCTGATCTCCCGCGTGTCCTGTGGAGGGAATGCGGCCGATACCGCGAACGGGGTGCCCCATGGAGGAATCGACGCAGACTCTCGAGCCACGGTACGACGAGCAGGCGAAGGTCCAGACCTGGCGGCTCCACGTTCTCCTCGAGGCCGGCTATCCGATCGGCCTCGCCGAGGAGGTCGCCGGCAGCGACGCCGACCTGCACGACGCGGTCGGGCTGGTAGAGCGCGGCTGCGCGCCCGCGATCGCGGCACGCATCCTGCTCTGATCGTCAGCCGGCACGCCCCGCGTCCAGACCAACCCGTCCCGCCTCTCGTTGGGTTCGGCCGGAAGCCTTGCCCGGATCGGCCGCGGCGAGCGGTCGTAGGGAGGGCCTGACGCGGCCGGCCAGCAACCTGTTCCGTTCCGGCCCGTGCGGCGCGGAGCGTGCCCTGCCCACATGCCTTTGCTGGTTTCCGGTGCAAGGTTGCGAGACGCCGTGCTGGATGACTGATTCCATGATCTCGCGCACCGTCTGGTGCCCCAGCGCCGGCGACCTCGTGGAATCGATCATCTAGGCTCCGGGACGTGGGCCCGGAGCCGATCGTCTACGGCGACCGCAAGGTCTACACGGTTGCCGCGTTCAACGACGGCGTCGCGTCCTGGATCGGCCGCCTTCCGCTGCTCTGGGTCGAGGGCGAGGTCACCGGTCTCCGGCGCCAGCCGGGCTGGAGCATGGTGTTCTTCACCCTTCGTGACCCGGAGCGACCCTGCACGCTCGAGGCGTGCATTCCCCGCGGTGCCTTCGACGCGCTCGAGCACCCGATCGAGGACGGCACGCACGTGCACGTTCACGGCCGCGCCGAGGTCTGGGTCTCGCGCGGCGAGCTGCGGTTGAAGGCGGTCACGATCGAGCCGGTCGGCGAGGGCGCCCTCCTCGCACGGCTCGAGCGACTGCGCCGCGCCCTCGCCGCCGAAGGGCTGTTCGCGGCCGAGCGCAAGCGTCCCCTCCCGGAGCTGCCCGCGCGGATCGGGCTCGTCACGGGGAGCGAGGCGGCCGCGAAGCAGGACGTGATCACGGCGATCAGTAACCGCTTCCCGCCTGCCCGCATCCTCGTCACGGAGACCTACGTGCAGGGCCCGCGGGCTCCCGCGTCGATCGTCGCCGCGATCGAGGCGATCTCCCCGATCGTCGACGTCGTGATCCTCGCCAGAGGTGGCGGCAGCTTCAGGGATCTGCTGCCGTTCAGCGACGAGCGCGTGGTCAGGGCCGTCGCGGCCTGCCCCGTCCCGATCGTGTCCGCCGTCGGGCACGAGCAGGACACCCCGCTCTGTGATCTGGCGGCCGACGCCCGGGCCTCCACCCCGACGGCGGCGGCCCGGCTCGTCGTGCCCGACCGGCACGAGCTGGCCGAGCGCCTCGACCGCGCCCGCGATCGTCTCGGCGGGGCGCTCGCGCGCCGGCTCGCGGAGGCCGGGAACGCGCTCGAGCGAGACCGGCTGAGACTGCTCCGCGCACCGACCGTCCTGCTCGAACGCGCACGTGCCTCCATCCTCGCGGCCGGAGACCGGCTCCTCCGCGCGCCGGCCGTGCTCCTCGAGCGCCGGACACACGAGGTCGACGTCCTCGCCGGCCGGCTTCGCGCCCTCGCGCCCGGGGCCACGCTTGCGCGCGGCTACGCGATCGTCGCCCGCGACGGTGAGATCCTGCGGGACGCCCGGGATGTCCGCGAAGGCGAGCGGATCGAGGTTCGCCTCGCCGCCGGCGAGCTCGGCGCCCGGGTCGAGGACGTGCGCCCGTGAGCCACGGTGCCGCCTCGCCCGCCCCGGTCAGGGCAGGCCGCACGCTCTCGCGACGAAGTCGTGTCGCATCCGGCGCAGTGCGTCACCCACCCGTCACACATCTGGCGATAGGCTGAAAGCGGGTGGTGGACCGGGGTGGCCCCAGAGAGCCGGACGTAGTGTCGGCAGGCGAGCCGACCTTCGCCGAGGCTCGGGCCGAGCTGGAGGCGATCGTCGGGCGGCTCGAGCGCGGCGAGGCCGAGCTCGAGGAGGCGGTCGTCCTCTGGGAGCGAGGCGAGGAGCTCTACCGCCTCTGCCTCGCCAAGCTCGACGCGGCGACCGGGCTCGTCGAGGAGCTCGGCCGCGACGGCGGGGTTCGAACGGTCGCCCCCGGGCCGCCGGCCGACGGGCCCGGGCAGGGATCGGCGCCCGACCCCCCGACCGGCTCCGAGCCCGAGGCGCCCGGCGGCGGCTGATGCGTTGCGCCCGCCTCCTCGCTGCGTGCTACGAGCGTGGAGCAAGGCGCATGGAGGATCGCGGCCTCCGCGAGCGGCGCGCGGCGCTGCTCGCGACACTCCACGGCGATGTGCTCGAGGTCGGAGCCGGGACCGGCCTCAACCTCGAACACTACCCGCACGATGTGCGGCTCGTGCTCGTCGAGCCGGAGCCGGCCATGGCGGCCCGCCTAACCGACCGGCTGGCGAGCTCGAACCGCGAGGCGACGCTCGTGGAGGCCAGCGCGGAGGCGCTGCCGTTCGCCGACGGCTCCTTCGACGCCGTCGTCTCGACGCTCGTCCTGTGCAGCGTTCGCAGCCTCCCCGGAGCTCTCGGCGAGATCCGGCGCGTGCTCCGGCCCGGTGGACGGCTGGCGCTGATCGAGCACGTTCGCGGCAGCGGAAGGACGGCCGTCCTCCAGGAGGTCGTCGCCCCGGCCAGTCGCCTCCTGCTTTCGTGTTCGCCGAACCGGAGAACCGTCGAGGCGGTGAGGAGCGCGGGATTCGACCTCACCGCGACGCCCTTCGAGCTTGCCGGGTCGGCGCCCTGGACGCACCCGGCCATGGTCGGCATCGCCGTCAGGCGCCCGTGAGCCTGCTGGTAGAGTGGCCGCGATGGCGAAGAAGACCTTTCCCGCGGCTCTCAATGAGCACATCGGCCGGGAGTTCGCGGCCTCGCAGCAGTACATCGCGATCGCCGTCTACTACGACGACGAGACGCTTCCGAACCTGGCCGCGCACTTCTACCGCCAGGCAGTGGAGGAGCGCAACCACGCGATGATGATGGTGCAGTACCTCCTCGACGCCGACGAGAAGGTCTCGATTCCCGGGGTGGACGCGCCGACGACGGCGTTCTCCGACCCCGTCACGCCGGTGACGCTCGCACTCGAGCAGGAGAAGCGCGTCACCGCGCAGATCTCGGCGCTCGCCGCGCTCGCCCGCAAGGAAGGCGATCTCGTCGCCGAGAACTTCCTCCAGTGGTTCCTGAAGGAGCAGCTCGAGGAGGTCGCGAGCATGACGGCACTCCTCGCGACCGTGGAGCGGGCCGCAGCGCTGAACATCCTGCTCGCCGAGCAGCAGCTCGCCACGATGCAGATCGGGGACGCCGGCCAGGCCGACACCTCCGCCCCGGCTGCGGCCGGCGGAGCGCTGTAGACACCCGGTCAGCGGGAGAGCCGGGCGAGCAGCCGGGCGAGCGACTCGCCGAGCCCTTCCAGGTCTGCCTCGGCCCGCTCGGGCCGGCCGCCGAGCGGCAGCACGGCCGTGGCCCCGGCTGCGTGCAGCGCCCGGACGCCTCCCCGAACCGTGCCGCCGAAGACGACGCACGGGACGTTGCCGGCCGCGCACGCCTCGGCGACGGCGCCGGTGATCTTGCCCTCGGTCGAGGTGACGTCGACGCCGCCTTCCCCGGTGACGGCGAGCGCGGCGCCCGCGAGCCGCTCCGCGAAGCGAACGGTCTCGAGCACGAGCCGGCCCCCCGGCTCGAGGCTCGCCCCGAGCGCGGCGAGCGCCGCCCCGAGACCGCCCGCGGCGCCTGCGCCCGGAAGGTCTGCGAACGGGGCGAGCTCGGACATCGACGACAGCCGCGTCTCGAGCTCGACCACCTGGTCGCGCGTCGCACCCTTCTGGGGACCAAACACCCGGGCGGCGCCACGCTCGCCGAGGAGCGGGTTCTTGACGTCACACGCCGCACGCAGCCGGATCCCGTCGAGGTGGTGGCCGGCCAGGGCCTCGCGCATCCCGGCACCGCCGTCGACCGTGGCGCTGCCGCCGAGCGTGACGATGATCTCGGTTGCCCCGGCGCGGGCAGCGGCGAGCAGTAGCTCACCGAGACCGTAGGACGTCGCGAGCAGGGGGTTTCGCTCCTCGCGTGACAGGCGTGCGAGCCCGATCGCCTCGGCCGACTCGACGACGGCCACGCCGCTCGGAGTGACGAGAAAGCGAGCGTCGACGGGACGCCCGAGCGGATCGGCGACGGTGACGGTACGCCACTCGCCGTCCAGGCTGCCGACGAGCGCGTCTGCCGTCCCCTCCCCCCCGTCGGCGAGCGGGAGCTCGTCCGCCTCGACGCCCGGCACGCGCCGGGCGCCCCGCGCGAGGGCCGCGGCGGCACGGTGGGCCGGCAGCACGCCCTTCAGCGAGTCGGGACAGCAGACGATTCGCACGAACGCTCAGCCGACGCGCTCGGGCTCCCGGACCCCGACCGAAGCTCCGTGACGAGGCACGCGGTACGCAGGCTCCTGCTGCTCGCCGGCGACGGGTCTCGGGTCGCGCTCGCCCTCGAGGCGGTCCCCGGTCGGGATCTGCTTCAGCATCGCGAAGGAGATCCCCTCACGCGCCAGGAACAGCGCGCCGAGACCGATGCCGACCGACATCTCGATCGCCTGGAGGCCGATCCCGTAGGCGAAGCCGTGCTGGTAGGCGATCCCGTACGGGAGGAGCGCGAGCGCCGCCGCGGCCTGGAACAGGCCCACGCTTCCCGGCCAGAGCGGAAAGGCGATCGCGACGTTGATCGCGAGCAGCACGACGGCTGCCGCGGCGATCGGCTCGTCGATCTGGAACGCCTTGAACGCGAAGTAGACGGCGAGGAGCTGCGTTGTCCAGCCGAGGATCTGAAGCGCCATCGCGAGCAGAGCAGGGCCCGGCGAGTGGAGGACGCGGAGCCCGTCGACGCCCTGCTCGTAGAGCCGGCGGACCCGGCCGGCACCGGCGGTCGAGACACTGCCGCGACGGCGGCGCCGCAGCGCGACCACGAGCCCCCCGACGAGCACCACGCCGCCGATCGCGAGCATGACGCCGATCCCGGGGAGCGCCCAGTCGGGAATCCGTGCGGTGGCAACGACGAAGGCGACGAGGCCCACGGCCGGGATCACGTCGAACACCCGGTGGGCGAGCACCGAGCCCCCGACGGACGGCCACGCGCCGGCCCCGTCGGGAAGGTGGCGCCCGAGCACGGCGACGCGGGCGACCTCGCCCACGCGCCCGGGCACGACCGCATTTCCGAGCAGGCCGACCGAGAAGGCGGAGAAGACGTGGCGGTGGCGAACCGGCGAGTCGGGAAGCGCCTGATTCAGGACGATGTGCCAGGCCGCCGCCCGCACGATCACCGAGACGAGGTTGAACCCGATCGCGACGGCGACCCACTCCCAGCTGACCGCCCGGAAGGCCCGGCCGACGTAGTGGAGGTCGGGAGCGCGCCACACGAGCAGGCCGGCGAGAAGGCCCGCGATACCGAGGAGCAGCAGCGTCCGGCCTCGCCGGGTGTGGAGAACGGCGTGCCTCATGCGCTCACGAGCTCGTGTGCGCCCCGGGCCGGAAGCCCCGTCAGCGCGGCATAGATCTCGACGAGTCGCTCGGTGATGCCCTCCCACCCGTAGCGCTCGAGCGCGGTCTCCCGCGCCCGGGAGGCGAGAGTCGTCCGCCGGGCGTCGTTCTCGAGCAACTCGACGAGCCCTGCCGTCAGCGCCCGGACGTCGCCCGGCGGCGTGAGAATGGCCGTCTCGGCGGTCGCGACCTCCCGGTAGCCCGGGATGTCGGAGGCGACGGCGGGCGTCCCGCACGCGAACGCCTCGGCGAGCACCATCCCGAACGTCTCGGCTCCGATCGCAGGGGCTGCCAGTACCCGGGACCGGAGCACCTCCAGCGTGCGCGTCTCCGCGGTCACGATTCCGAGGATATCGACACCGGACTCCGGTACGCCAAGTCGCCGCAGCAGGAATCGCACCGCGAGCGGGTCGGCACCCATCAGCCGGAGCCGCGCGCCGGTCCGCCGATGGACCTCCGGCCAGGCCTGGAGCAGCACCGGCAATCCCTTGCGCTGCTCGTGGCGGCCGATGAACGCGACGTGCCGGGGACGGCCGTTCAGCTCGACAGCGTCCGGGATCGGTACCCCGTTCGGAAGGATCTCGAACGGCCCTCCGATGTTCGGCTCCGCAGCCCGGGACGCCTCCCGTGACACCGCGATCCGGTAGTCGATCCGTTCCGGCAGCACGGGCCAGAACCGGCGGCCCCAGGCCCACCAGCGACCGCCCGAAGAGTGTGAGGTCGTCACAATCGGGCAGGGCTTGGCAGCGAGGGCGTACTGGCTGAGGATCGGAGCGAGCGGCTCGTGCACGTGCAGGATGTCGAAGCGCTCCCGCGCGAACGCGCGCTTCATCCGGCCCATCGCGGCGGGCGTCAGGCAGATGTTCGAGAGCGAGCCGTTCGCGGGGATGATGACGGTTCGCCCGACCGGGATCACGTGCGCGGGTAGCTCGCCGTGCCGCCCTTCGCGCGGGTGCAGCGAACGGGTGAGGCGTCCCGGTGGGTCGTTGCCGATGATGATCCGCACGTCGTGGCCGAGCCGCATGAGCGTCTGCGCCTGGTTCTCGGCGTGCTCGACGACGCCGCCCCAGTACGACCAGGAGAAGGGAACGACGATCCCGACCTTCATCCGGGGACCAGGCCGTTCTCCACCCGCAGCCGGTGGTCGTCGACGATCGCGCGGACGACCTCGGCCGGATCGTCGGTGACGGTCAGGAGCGACTCGTCCTCGGGGGAGATCATGCCCTCGTCGAGCACCCGCTCACGCAGCCACTCGGTGAGGCCGCACCAGTGTCGCGAGTCGAAGAGCACGACGGGGAACCGGCGCGCCTTCCCGGTCTGGATGAGCGTCAGCGACTCGAACAGCTCGTCGAGCGTCCCGAAGCCGCCCGGCATGATCACGAAGCCGTCGGCGGCCTTGACGAACATCGTCTTGCGGACGTAGAAGTGCCGGAAGGTCAGGCAGAGGTCGAGATACGGGTTCGGGCGCTGCTCGCTCGGCAGCAGGATGTTGAACCCGACGGACATCCCGCCACCCTCTCTCGCCCCCCGGTTCGCCGCCTCCATCAGCCCGGGCCCGCCTCCCGTGACGACGGCGAAGCCCGCCTCCGCGAAACGGCGCCCGATCTCGCGGGCTGCCTCGTAGTGAGGTGTCCCGTCGCCCGTCCGCGCCGATCCGAACACGGAGACGGCCGGATGCGCGACGTCGGCGACGGCATCGAACCCGTCGAAGAACTCGTCGGCGATCCGGTCGACGTGCCAGCGGTCTTCGCCCGGTCGGTTGTCGGCGTGAGCCAGCTCGGCCACCGTCACATCCTACGGACCGCTGCTCATGCTCTCACGAGCGCGTGCCGATGCTGAGAGCGAGGACTCCCTCCTCACGGCCGGAGATGACGGCAATCACTGCGGCCGGAGCGGTCGGGCGGCGATCATTCTCGCCGTCCGGCCGCTCGCTACTGCGCATGTCCGTAGACTCGCCTCCGTGACCGCGCCGTTTCTCGTCGAGCTTCGCCGGTCGGGTCTCGCCGAGCTGCACACGCACCTCGGCGGCTCGGTGCAGCCGGCCGTCATGTGGACGCTCGCCCACGAGCAGGGGATCGCGCTCCCGGTCAAGGATTACTGGGACTTCGAGAACCTGATCACGATCGCCGACCCGCGCGGCGTCGACGGGCTCCCGGAGCTCGACTCGATCTACCGGTGGACGGAGCTGATCCAGTCGAGCCCGCTCGCGATCGAGCGCTCCGTTCACGGGGCGATCGGGGGTGCCTACCGCCGCCAGAACATCACGACCCTCGAGCTCCGCTTCAACCCGATGAAGCGAAATCGCGGCGGAGAGCGCGACCTCGATCACATCATCCTGGCGGCGATCCGCGGGCTCGACCGGGCCGGGATCGAGTATCCGCAGGTGCGGTGCGGCCTGCTCCTGATGATGGACAGAACCTTCTCGATGCGCCAGAACGAGGTGATCGTCGACAAGGCGATCCACTGGGCGCCGCGCGGAATCGTGGGGATCGACATCGCGGGGCCTCGACCAGGGCCGGGGCGCTACCCGTACCGCGACCTCGGCCCGCTCGTCGCCACGGCGCGCGAGGCCGGGCTCGGGATCACGATCCACGTGGGCGAGGAGGGCGGCGAGCACGGGCTCGCCGAGATCGGTGAGGTCGTGGAGCACCTGCGCCCCGACCGGATCGGTCACGGGATCCTCGCCGCGAAGGACGGGGAGACGATGCGCGCGCTCCGTGAGCTCGGGATCGTCCTCGAGATCTGCCCGTCGTCGAACCTGCTCACGAAGGCGCTCCCCGACGAGGAGGCGCTGTACGACACGCTGCGGACGCTCGCAGACCGGGGGGTCAGGTTCACGATCGCAACGGACGGGCCCGAGATGATGCGGACGCATCTCGTCGACGAGCTCGGGCTGCTCCACCGGATCGGCGCCCTCACCGAGACCGAGCTCGTCCGGGCGAACGCGCTCGGGCACGAGGCCACGTTCCTACGCCGGAGGGCGTAGAAGCGAAGATACCTCCGCCGACGAATTCACAGGCGCGCGAGACGGTGACAAGATCGCGCCCATGAGCAACGCGACGCGCATCAGGTTCACGGAGCGCCAGCGAGAGGTGGTCAGGCTCCTGGCGGAGGGATGCTCGAACGAGGAGATCGCGCACAGGCTCGGTGTCACGTCCCGGACCGCGAAGGCGCACTGCGACACCCTCCGCTCCAAGCTGGGCGTCACGCGGCGTCGGTACATCCCCCAGGCGTACCGTGCGCGAACGGGTGACGATCCGCTCGACCTGGGTCGGCCTGCCTGCGAGCCGGAACGATCGGCTCTGCGCCGCTGACCGCCCCGGGGATGACGGCACCCCGTGCCCGCGACGGTTGCCTCGCGGGCGCGGGGTCATCCTCCTCCCGCTCCCCGGGCCGGGCTACTGCGCTAACCTCCGGGCCTTCCTTCCGGGGAGACGCCGTGGCAGGTCGGCCAGCCAGAGTCCCGCCTCTTCACCGCCGTCACGTGAGACGGCCGAGACTCACGCGCCGGCTCGACGGTAGCCGGGCCAGGCTGATCCTCTTCGTCGCGCCGCCTGGATACGGGAAGACGTCGCTGGCCTGCGAGTGGCTCGAGGATCGCCCCGACGCGGGCTGGCTGCGCTGTACCGCGGCCCATGCCGATGTGGCGGCGTTCTCGGTGGCGGTCGCGGGCGCCGTCTCCCACATCGCCCCGGGCGCGGCCGACCGGCTGCGCCAGCGTCTCACGGTGCCCGACTCCCCGGAGGCCGCGGTCCGCCCGCTGGCCGAGATGCTCGCCGAGGCGCTCGCCGGGTGGCCGGACGACGCCTGGCTGGCGATCGACGACTACCACCTCGCGATGGGGGCGGCGACGGTCGACGACTTCATGGACACGCTCCTCGAAGCGGCGCCGCTGAAGGTGATCGCGACCTCGCGACGCCGGCCGCACTGGGCGACGGCACGCAGACGGCTGCAGGGGGAGGTGCTCGAGCTCACCTCCGACTCGCTCGCGATGACGGACGACGAGGCAGCCGAAGCGCTCGAAGGCCGCTCGTCCGAGGCGATCGAGCGCCTCGTTGCGCTCGCCGACGGCTGGCCGGCGGTGATCGGTCTCGCGGCCATCACGGCATCGGAGAGCATTCCCTCCTCGGATGTGGCGTCGGAGCTGTATCGCTACTTCGCCGAGGAGGTCCTCCGGCACGAGGAGCCCGATCTCCAGGCGCTGCTCCTCAGGGCCGCGGTCCCGCCGACGATCGACCACGCCTTCTGCGCCGGCGTACTCGGGATCGACGATCCCTCCGCCTTTCTCGGCCACCTCGTCGAGTCAGGGCTCGCCGCAGAGATCGAGCCTGGCAGGGTCGCTTTCCACCCGCTCCTGCGGGACTTCCTCGTCCGGCGGCTCGAAGGCTCCGACCGGGCTTCGGTCGTCTCGGTGCGGCTTCACGCGCTCGAGCGCGCACGGAGCGAGCGTCGCTGGGTGGAGGCCTTCGAGCTCGCTCGCAGCGGCGACGGCCCGGTGACCATGGCCGCGATCGTCGCCGAGGCCGCAGACGACCTGCTGAGCGCAGGCCAGATCGAGACCCTGGAGAGCTGGCTGCTCGAATGCGGCCCGGAGGCGGAGCGGCAGGCCGCGACGCGTCTCGCGAGGGCCGAGACGCTGTACCGGCGCCGACGGCTGGGCGAGGCCGAGGCGCTCGCGAGAGACATCGCGGACGGCAGCACCGACGACCCGTCGACGACCTCCCGTGCCTGGTGCCTGGCCGGCCGCTCGGCTCATCTGCGATCGCGACCGCACGAGGCGCTCGAGCTCCACCGGCAGGCCGAGGCGACCGCCCGGACTCCGGCTGACCGTTCGAATGCGCTCTGGGGGTCGATCCTCGCCTCGCTCGAGCTCGAGGCCGGAGCCGACGACTACCTCGGGCGCCTCCTCGAGCTCGAGCCCACGACCGATCTCCTGCGCGTCAGGATCGGGACGGCACGGGCGATGAAGGCCATGGCCGAAGGCAAGGCCCGGCAGGCGCACGAGTGCATCACGCGGATCTCCGGGCTTCTCCCCCACCTGCCGGATCCCACAGTCAGGAGCGTCGGTCTGGCGCAGTGGGCATACGTCGAGCATGCAAGGTGTGAGTTCGAGGCGAGCTTCGAGCTTGCACGCGAGGCGCTCGAGCTCTGCAGGACATATCGGCTCGAGTTCGCCGAGCCATTCTGCATTTACGGCGTCGCGCTCGCCGCCCTCGGGCGTCGCGACCTCGGGTCGGCACGGGCCGCGATCGCGTCGCTCCACGACCTCGCAGCGTCTGCCGACGACGCATACGTCGAGACGCTCCAGCGCTGCCTCCGCGTCCGGCTGGCGATCACCGAGCGAAGGCTCGAGACCGCTCTCGCCCTCGTTCGCTACGAGATCCCGAGTCACGGGCAGCCCGCCATTCGCGGTGAGCTCATGGGCATGGGGGCGGTCGTCGCCGCGGCGCTGGGGCACGGCGACGATGCGCACGCCCTGGCCGGGCAGGCCGTCGGGGCGACCCATGACGCCTATGCGCACGCATTCGCTGCCCTCGCCCGGCTCGTTCTCGCGTGTCGAGCCGGCGACGCGACCACGAGCGACCCCGGCGAGCTCATCGAGCAGCTCCTCGAGTCGGAGTTCCTCGATCCCCTGGTCGTCGCCTACCGGGCGTTCCCCGCGATCCTCCGGTCCTGCTCCCGCACGGGCAGTCTGCAGTACCGACTCGACCTGCTCCTGCGCCGCTCCGGAGACCAGGCGCTCGCCCGGGAGATCGGGCTGCTCGGCCCGCTCTCCTCCTACGAGCCGGACGTCACGGCGAGCCTGACTCCGCGCGAGGCCGAAGTGCTCGCGCTCGTGCGCCTCGGGCTGTCGAACGGCGAGATCGCCGGCCGCCTCGTCATCAGCCCCGCGACCGCGAAGGTGCACGTCCGGCACATCCTGCGCAAGCTCGGCGTCAGGACACGCCTCCAGGCGGCGCTCTGGGACGGTCGACGCGGCCCGGAGCGCTAGCTAGGCCGCGATCGCCCGCAGCTCCGGATGAGCCTGGGCCTCGACCGCGAAGTCCGCGGTGGCGCCCGTCGAGTAGCTCTCCGGCGCGCGGAGGAGCACGGCGACGAACGCCTCGACGACCGCGGCGTCGAACTGCGACCCTGCAGCCTGGAGAAGGCGCTCGCGCGCCACGTGACTCGGCATGGCGTCCCGGTACGGCCGGTCCGACGTCATCGCGTTGTAGGCATCGGCGACGCAGATGATCCGGGAGACGAGCGGGATCTCGTCGGCCGTGATCCCGTCGGGGTAGCCTCGCCCATCGATTCGCTCGTGGTGATGACGGACGATGCGCGCGATCTCCGCGTAGGCCTCCACGTTGGCGAGGATCCGCTCGCCGATCGCCGAGTGCTCCTCCATCTTGCGGCGCTCGGCCAGGGTGAGCGGGCCCGGCTTCTCGAGGATCCCGGGCGTCACGCCGATCTTGCCGATGTCGTGCAGGAGCCCGGCGAGATGGATCGTCTGCTGCTCCTCCGGCGTCATGCCGAGCTCGGCCGCGATGTCCCGCGAGTAGACGGCGACCGCGGCCGAGTGACCGGCCGTGTATCGATCCCGGGCATCGAGGGTGGTCACGAGCGCGCTCGCAAACGACAGGTTGGCCCGTTCGAGCTTGTCGTTGACGACGGCGAGATCGTCGGCGAGCTCTCGCTGGGCCTGGTACATCGCGAACAGCCGCTGGGCCGCCAGGGCCGGGAGGAGGAAGAAGCCGACGCTCCAGGGCGAGATCTCGAGATAGGCGAACGCGAGCGGCCCCACGACCGCCGTGTAGAGCAGGGCCGCCGTCGGCAGGACAGGAATCACCGTTCGCAGCATCTCGCCGACGGGCTGCGTGCCCCGCAGCCGGAGCGTGAAGGAGCAGAACACGAGATCGAGCGCCTGCGCCGTGACGACGCCCGCCACGGTCGCCAGCGCCAGCCCGCCGAGGCCCGGATCGGCGAGGGTGGCCGCGGCCGCGGCCGCGAGCCCTGCTCCGCCGCCGATGAGGCCGCCGGTGCAGGTGTAGACGGCCCAGCGCATGTACGGGCGACCGAGGGCGCCCAGCATCGACATGGCCCCGACGACCATCCCGGCGACCGGCCCGAACACGACGGCCGCAAACAGGGTGGGCAGCAGCGAGATCGACACCTGCAGGTTGCGGCTCAGCCGGATCCCGCTTCGTTCTGCGAGCGCCGCCAGGCCGCCGAGCCCGAGAACCAGCCAGAGGGGCTCGGCCGCATGGCCGGCCGACGCTAGGCCGGCACCCATCGCCCCGCAGACGGCCAGCAGGCCCGCGAGGTACAGCCACATGTGTGCTCCATTGGGCGCGTCCGCCGCGGGCTGCCCGGCGTCGACCGGGCACCCTTCGCCGGGCAGCGCCGCGAGCGCCGGTTGACCCGTCACCGGGGACAGGGGTATACTCGCCATGCCGTCATCTCTCGGGGGAGAGGAGTCCCTCACATGCGTAAGATGCTCAGGGGCTGGTAGGGCCCGCTCGAAGCATGCGGTCATCCGGCTAGCGCGGCATCACCCGACGGGGGGATACGTCGCCCGGATGCGGGACTCAAGAGACGTATGGGGGCGGCATGACGGGCCGCCCCCATGTCGTCCCTCGAACCACCTACTGGATCAAGCCGCGGCGGAAGCCGACGGCGACCGCGTGGGCCCGGCTGCGTGCCTGCAGCTTCGCGAGCAGGTGGCGCACGTGCGACTTGACGGTCTCCTCGGAGAGATAGAGCGCCTCTCCGATCTCGCGGTTCACGAGACCGTCGGAGATGAGCTGGAGCACCTGCTTCTCGCGGGCCGTCGGCTCCTGCTCGTGTCGCCTGGTCGGAGCCCTGAACGGGACGACCTCGCCGGGAGTGGGTTGCTCCACCCCGCGGCTCCTGCGCGCCGCCGCCTCGTCGAATCTGCGGGCGTGATCCAGATACCGGGCCAGGATCTCTCTGCGCTCTGCTGCATCCATCGTGAAGGTGATCGGTGCGAATCCGGTAGGCCGCGTACCCCACTCCGGGGGAACGTCCTGCCCCGTCTCCGGGTGACGCGGTCATCCCCCTTCCGTTCCCGGCGGGGGACAACCGAATCCCCCGTCCGGGCGTTGCCGTCAGGCCGCTTGCGAGCCTTGATGATCCACTAGCTCGGCTCGGGGTCGCACCCCGGCGCCGGTGCGCACGTGCCGAAACGCCCCCAGTCGACCGTCTCGCCGGCCCGGCCGCCCGCGCGGAAGTGAATGCGCAGCCCGTCGAAGCCGAGCGAGTCGCCCTCCTGCGAGATCGTGACCCCGACGACGACGCCGACTGCCTCGCCCGGGGCGACCTCGGAACCCTCGAGCTCGGCCGTCTCGGGAGGAACCCCGTCCGCGCTCACGAACGTCGCGCCGGGCTCGGAGCCACCCGCCCGTGCCTCCGCGAGCTCGATCCCGTCGGTCGGGGTGATGAGGCCCACCGACTCGAGCGTCAGGGTCATGTCCCCCTCGTTGACGAACGTCGTTCCGAAGGCGACGACCGAGCCGACGTCGCCCTGGATCGCGAGCGTTCCCCCGTCCAACCCACCCTGGAGTGAGTTCTTCGCGTACTGCGTCTCGACCGCCTGCCAGGCAAACAAGGCCGTGACGACCACGGTCGGCACGAGCACGGCGGCGAGCGCCAGCGAGGGCCGGGCCCGCAGGAGATCGATGATCCGCTCCACGGCGGCATTCTAGGGGTCGGAGCTACCGACCCCTGGTCAACCGTGACCGAGCGGGACGTTACGCGGCAGCGACCGAGACGAGGTCCCGGATCGCCGACAGCCTCGCGAGAGCCTGGCCCTCGAGCTGGCGAACGCGCTCACGCGTGAGCCCGAGCTCGGCGCCGATGGCCTCGAGCGTCCACGGGTCGCCCTCGAAGCCGAACCGCAGCTCGATGATCCGTCGCTCCCGCTCGGGCAGCGCGTCCAGCGCCTTGCGCACGCCCTGCTTGCGCAGCGACTCCTCGGCCTCCTCGAACGGATCGGCTGCCTCGCGGTCGGCGAACAGGTCTCCCAGCTCGCCCTCGTCGTCGGTACCGACGGACTGATTCAGCGACACGGATGCCTGAGCGGCGCCGAGAGCCTCCTCGATGTGCTGCATCGGAATGCCGGTCGCCGTGGCGAGCTCCTCCCGGGTCGGCTCGCGGCCGAGCTCCGCCTCGAGGCGGCGCGCAGCCCGGAAGAGCTTCTGCTGGCGCTCGACGACGTGTACGGGGACGCGAATCGTGCGCGCATGGTTTGCCACCGCTCGCTGAACCGACTGCCGGATCCACCAGGTCGCGTAGGTCGAGAACTTGAACCCACGACGCCAGTCGAACTTCTCGACGGCACGGTTCAGGCCGAGCGTTCCCTCCTGGATCAGGTCGAGGAACGGCACCCCGAGGCCGCGATAACCCTTCGCGATCGAGACGACGAGCCGCAGGTTCGACTCGATCATCCGCCGCTTCGCAAGGCGGTCGCCGGTCTCGATGCGCTTCGCGAGCGTGATCTCCTCGGCCGCGGTGAGCAGCTTGTGGCGGCCCACGTCGGCGAGGAACAGCTGCAGCGAGTCCCCGCCGCCGAGCACGGGCTCGACGCTCACGGGAACCTCGTCGGCCTCGTCGCCCACGGTCAGGATGGCGGGCAGCTCGAGGCCGAGCGCCTCGATCTCCCCCGCGAGCAGCGCCAGCTCGTCCTCGTTCATCTCGAGCTCGGTGACCAGCGCCTCGAGCTCAACCGGCTCGACGAACCCACGTTCCTCGGCGCTCTCGAGCAGAGAGCGAACCTGATCGATCTCAAGCAGTTCCTGCAAGACTCTCCTTACCTCGTATCCGTCGCGGCTCTTCTCGTACTTATCGCCGTCCGCGGGCCACTGGTTCACCGGATTGCGGGGGCAATCCTTCCCCTGAACGAGTGCAGTTCCGGGGCATTCCTTGTCTTACTCCCTCGAACGAGGGGCGACCCGACGCTATTCCCGTGTCGGCGCAGGCGTCACGTGCGCGCACGGAATGGCGCGCAAGAGTGTACTCGACCCGTCAGACGGCTGCGGCGGGAAACGTCACGAACGGGCGTCGGCGCAGCCCGTGATCACTCGTCTCGGGTCGCCGTGGCGCCCACCGGCTCGGGCGCCTCCGGCTGCTCGTCGGCCGGCGGCGCCGTTCCGGTCTGCGTTGCCCACTCCTCGTCGAACTCGACCCGCCACTTGCCCTCGTCGTTCTGCTCGAGGCGCAGCTTCGCCCTGAACGTACGGCCGGACCGCCCCCGGAAGCCGGTGACCTGCTTCTCCGTCTTCCCGCTCTTCATCAGCTCCTTGACGACGGCGACCGGGAGGATCTTCCCCGCCTTCTTCTTCCAGATCACGAATCCGCAACCCGGATCGTCCTTCGTCCAGCACGAGTAGCCCTTGCGGTTCTCGATCACATCGCGCCCGCAGACCGGGCACGGCCCGAGGTTGGCGCGTTCGATCCGGACGTCCTTCAGCTTGTCGAGCTCGGCGACGGTCTCGGTCGTGAAGCGCCTGATGTCGGTCATGAACGCATCCGGGGTCTCCTGGTCGTGCTCGATCAGCGACAACCGGTGCTCCCAGTCCCCGGTCAGCTCCGGCGAGGTGAGCGGATGCTCCCCGAGCAGGGAGATGACCTGGATCCCCTTCTCCGTGGCAACGAGCGACCGCCCGTCACGCTCGAGGTAGCCGACGTCGATCAGGCGCTCGATGATCGCCGCGCGGGTGGCGGGCGTCCCGATCCCCGAATCCTTCATCGCCTCGCGGAGCTTCTCGTCCTCGATGCTCTTGCCGGCCGTCTCCATCGCCGACAGCAACGACGCGTCGGAGAAGCGGCGGGGCGGCTGCGTCTCCTTGCGGAGCGCCTGGATCCGGCGTGCCTCGACCTGCTCGCCCGCGCTCAGGGCCGGAAGCGACTGGTCACCGCCCGAGTCGTCGTCGTCGGCCGCGGACGCCGGCTCGTGGCCGTACAGCGCCTTCCACCCGGCCTCGAGCATGACCTTCCCGCTCGTCCGGAACACGTAGCTCTCGACGGTCGTCTCGATCCGGGTGCGCTCGAACACCGCATCAGGGTGGAAGATCGCGAGGAACCGCTTGACGACGAGATCGAAGATCCGGAGCTCGTCCTCCTTCATCTTCTCGAGCCTGTGCTCGGAGCGTGTCGGGACGATCGCGTGGTGATCCTCGACCTTCGTGTCGTCGACGACGCGGCCGAGCGGGAGCTCGGAAAGCCCCAGCACGTAGCGTGCGCCCTTCGCGTAGGCGGCGTTCTCGCCCACGAGCTCGACCGTCGGTCGAAGCTCCGGCACGAGCTCTGTCGTCAGGAACCGCGAGTTCGTGCGTGGGTAGGTGATCGCCTTGTGCTCCTCGTAGAGGCGCTGCGCGGCGGCCAGCGTCCGGCGGGCGGAGAACCCGTACAGCGTGTTGGCGTGGCGCTGGAGCGAGGTGAGGTCGTAGAGGAGCTGCGGGATCTCGCGCTCCTCCTTCTTCTCGAGCTTCGTGATCTCCCCCGACCGTCCCTCGCAGCTGCGGACGATCGCGGTCGCCTCGTCGAGGCCGATCCGCTTGCCGCCGAGGTAGCGGCCGACGTAGCTCCGCTCGCCGCTCGCCTCGAACGCTCCCTCGACGAGCCAGTAGGGCTCCGGGACGAAGCGCCTGATCTCGAGCTCGCGTCGGGCGACGATCGCGAGCGTCGGCGTCTGGACGCGCCCGAGCGAGACGGCACCGTCGAATGCCATCCGGAGGCGGATCGTCGCCGCCCGCGTAGCGTTCATCCCCACGAGCCAGTCGGCCTCGGAGCGAGAGCGCGCCGCCCGCTCGAGCGCGGCCATCTGCTCGCCGGGCCGTAGACGATCGAACCCCTCCTGGATCGCCTTCTTCGTCATGCTCGAGATCCAGAGCCGGTCGACGGGAAGCTTGGAGCGCGACAGCTCGTACACGTAGGCGAAGATCAGCTCGCCCTCGCGACCGGAGTCGCACGCGTTGATCACCCGGTCGACGTCCTTGCGGGCGAGCTGCTGCTGGATCACCCGTAGCTGCTTCCGCGACTTCTCGTCTCGCGGCCTGAGCTTGAACGGCTCCGGGACGATCGGCAGATCGGCCATCCGCCACCGCTTGAACCGGTCGTCGTACTCCTCGGGCTCCGCGAGCGTGACGAGGTGACCGACCGCCCACGTGACCACGTGCGTCTCGGACTCGAGGTAGCCGTCCTCCTTCACGAACTTCCCCGGGAGCGCAGCCGTGATGTCGCGACCGACGGACGGCTTCTCGGCGATGACCAGTGTCTTGCTCACGTCGCGTTTACCTTAGCGATCCACCCGGAGCCGCAATACTCCTGCCGATGTCCCGGGACGAAAGCGTCACACCGTTCTACCGCTTCGCCGTGTGCGTATCCCGCCCCATCGTCACCGGGGTGTATCGGCTCGACGTCACCGGACTCGAGCACGTCCCGGAGACAGGCGGCTTCGTCGTCGCCGCGAATCACATCTCGAACGTCGATCCGTGGCCGCTCGGAATCGCCCTCTGGCCCCGCCAGCTCCACTTCATGGCGAAGTCGGAGCTGTGGTGGCCCGGCTTGCGAACGGCGCTGCGGGCCGGGGGCGCCTTCCCGGTCCGGCGCGGCGAGGCGGACGTCGAGGCGATGCGGACCGCGATCGGGCTCTGTCGCGCGGGCCGCGTCCTGGCGATGTTTCCGGAGGGGACCCGGCGGGCCAAGGGGCTGCGCAAGAAGCACGTTGCGACACCGCATGCCGGAACGGCGCGGATCGCGATCTCGGCCGGAGTGCCGCTCCTCCCGGCGGCGATCGCCGGTACTGACCGGCTCGCGCGCCTGCAGCCGCTCGCCGTCGCGTTCGGGCCGGCGATCGAGGTCGAGGATCTCGCCGGCAGGCGAACGTCGGAGACCGCGAGCATCGCGACGGAGCGGCTATGGACCGAGATCGTGCGGCTCGAGTCGGCGCTCGCGGCGGCCAGGGCCTGACATGAGCACCGCCCCGAGACCGCTGCTCGCCGTCGATGGCGACAATGCCGCCCACCGGGCCTTCCATGCGCTCCCCGCCTCCATCCGGGACGCGGACGGGAAGCCTGCGAACCTCGTCGTCGGGGCGACCGACATCCTGCTCCGGCTCTGGGAGCTGCTCTCGCCGCGAACGCTCTTCGTCGCGTTCGACACCCCCCGGCTTCCGACCTACCGCTCGGGGCTGCTCCCGGCCTACCAGAGCGGGCGCGACTTCGTGAGCGACGACGAGTTCATGTCCCAGCTCGACCGCCTGCCGGAGCTGGTCGGGACGCTCGGCTTTCCCGTGGCGAAGCAGGAGGGCTACGAGGCCGACGACTTCCTCGCGGCTGCCGTGTGCGCCGAGGAGGCGGAGGGCGGCACGACGCTCGTCTACTCGAACGACCGGGATCTGTTCCAGCTCGCGAGCGACCGCACGACGATCGTCCGCCCGGGCCGCGGCGGCTCCGGGCTCGAGCGGATCGGGCCGGCCGAGGTTCGGGAGCGGTACGGCGTCGAGCCGTCCCAGGTGGCCGACTTCATCGCGCTCCGCGGCGATCCGTCCGACCGGATCCCCGGTGCTTCCGGAGTCGGCCCGGTGAAGGCCGCCGCCGTGCTCAGGGAGTTCGGGTCGCTCGAGGGCGCGC
This sequence comes from Gaiellales bacterium, assembly GCA_046330455.1. GTDB lineage: Bacteria > Actinomycetota > Thermoleophilia > Gaiellales > Gaiellaceae > CAVQXR01. The sequence continues at coordinate 174,338 of JAXLSU010000005.1, read as the reverse complement.
TCGCCGCCGGCCGGTTCGCTGCCGAGGCGGCGGCGCTGCGCACCTACAGGCAGATCGCCTCGCTCCAGGCAGACGCCCCGCTCCCGCCGGTCCCGGACGCCGACCCCGACTGGGAGGCGGGCGCCGTCCTCGCCGAGGGCTGGGGGCTCGGGGGGCTCGCTCGGCGGATCCGGGCTCTCCGCGGCTGACGGCCCGGCCGGGCCCGCACGGAGAGAGAGCGGGCGGGATGAGATTCCGCCCCACAGCCCCGGGATCGTCTCACGTGTCTCCAGGCGGATGAACCCGCCCCGGTACACCCGGGGATCGCCGCACGCGCCCCTGCGCGGATGAACCCCGGACAGACATCCCTCACGCTCTTCCGGGCAGATGAACCCGCCCTGCACCTCCGAGGATCGACTCGCGGGCGCGGGCGCATGAGATCCCGCCGTTACGCGCGCTCCTCGTCGCCCGCGGGAACGATCACGACGTGCTCCTCGCCCGGGCCGTGGACGCCGAGGGCGAGCACCTGCTCGATGTCGGCGGAACGGCTCGGGCCCGAGACGATCGCCAGGCTGCTCGGGAGCTGTCCCGCAACCGCGTCGAACAGCTCGGCGAGGTCGGCCAGCACGCGATCCTCGCTCACGATCGTGAGGTGCACGTCGGGGAGCAGCGAGCGCGAGCGGGGCTCCTCGGAGGACGCGGCGATCACGACGCTGCCCGGATCGGCGAGCGCGTACAGGGCGGTTGAGACCGTCGCGCTCTCGAGATCGGGCACGACGCGGTAGTGCACCCGGAACCCGTTCTGCTTCAGGTTCGCGGCGAGCTTCTCGACGAGCGCGGGCCGGTGGGTCATCTCCAGTCCCTGAACCGGCGCTTTGCGAGCGGCGGCACCGCGCGGCCCGCCGCCCAGGTCTTGCCGGGCCCGGCCGAGCCCGCGAAGCGCTGGCCGAGCCGCGCGGCCCAGGTAGAGAGCCGGTAGGTCGCCGGCCGCGACCAGGCGAGCGACCAGAGCGAGAAGGCGAGCCGCTCGCGTCGCGACGCGATCCCCTGCTCGGCGAGGTCGCGGCGCAGCTCGAGCAACAGCCCGTGGAGCGGGATCTTCACCGGGCAGGCCTCGGTACAAGCGCCGCACAGCGACGAGGCGTGCGGAAGCGCCGGGGCATTCCCGAGCTGCACGAGCAGCGGCACGAGCACGGCGCCCATCGGCCCGGAGTAGACCGGGCCGTACGCCTCGCCGGCCGTCTTGCGGTACACGGGGCACACGTTGAGACAGGCCCCGCAGCGGATGCACGCGAGCATCTCCTCGTACTTCGTGCCCATGAGGTTGCGCCGCCCGTTCTCGAGGAACACGACGTGCAGCTCCTCGGGACCGTCCTCCTCCCCCTCGCGCCGCGGGCCGGTCACGATGTGGGTGTAGCTCGTGAGGCGCTGCCCGGTGCCGCTCCGCCCGAGCAGCGTCAGCAGGGGCGTCAGCTCGCCGAGGGTCGGAACGAGGCGCTCGATGCCCGTGATCGCGATCTGGACGCGCGGGAGCGACGCGACGAGCCGGCCGTTGCCCTCGTTCGTCACGGTCACGATCGAGCCCGTCTCGGCGACGGCGAAGTTCGCACCCGTGATCCCGACATCGGCCTCGAGGAACACCTTGCGAAGCTGGCGACGTGCCGACTGCGTCAGCTCCTCGAGCTCCGCCGGCACCGCCCGGCCCTCGACCTCCGAGAAGAGCTCGGCGACCTGCTCCTTCGTCTTCTCGATCGCCGGGGCCACGATGTGCACGGGATGCTCGTTGCCGAGCTGGAGGATGTACTCGCCGAGGTCGGTCTCCACCGGTCTCACGCCTGCCGCCTCGAGCGCGCCGTTGAGCCCGATCTCCTCGGAGACCATCGACTTCGACTTCGCGACGAGCTTCGCATCGTGCCGGCGGCACACCTCGACGACGTAGGCGCAGGCCTCCTCGGCCGTCGCACACACCGTCACGTGCCCGCCTCTCGCCTCGAGCGCCTCCGTGAACTGCCCGAGGTAGCCGTCGATGTTCCGCACCGCCTTCATGCGGACCTCGTGTGCCTGCTCGCGGACCGCTTCCACGTCCGGGAGGTCGCCCCACGCCTCGAGGCGGTGCGAGCGCAACCGCCCGACCGAGCTCTCGATCGCGATCTGGAGCCTCGGGTCGTCGAGCTTCCTGCGGGCGACCTCGCGGAACCGCCCGGCGGGCTGGGTCAGGTCCGCCACGACCTCACTCCGCGTCGATGCCGCGCGCAAGCGCCGTGGCGAGATGGACGAGCCGGGGCCCTCCGGCCCGCTCCGCCCGCCCCCGGAGCTGCATGAGGCACCCGGGGTCGGCGGTCACGAGGACGTCCGTGCCGATCGCGCCCGCGCCACGCAGCTTGTCGTCTGCCATCGCGACCGACACCTCGGGCTGGCGCACAGAGAACGTCCCGCCGAAGCCACAGCACAGGTCGGGGCGGGGCAGCATCAGCACCTCGGCGCCCGAGCGCTCGAGCAGGCGGCGCGGCTGGTCGTGGACGTGCAGCTCGCGGAGCATGTGACACGAGTCGTGGTAGGCGATTCGCCGCCCCTCGTTCCGTCTCGGGATCCGGGCGCCGCGGTCGTCGAGGAATGCCGAGAGCTCCCAGATGTCGTACGGCTCGACCCCGACGAGCTCGGGGAGGTAGTGGGCGACCATCGTCGCGCAGGAGCCCGACGGCGTGACGATCGGAGCGTCCCGCGAGAACGCCTTCACGAACGTCCTCGCAACCCTGCGCGCGGCCTTGCGATGACCGGCGTTGAACGCCGGCTGGCCACAGCAGACCTGACGCCGGGGAATCTCGACCTCGAAGCCTGCCTCGCGCAGCAGGAGGTCGGCGTCCGAGACCGCCTGCGGGAAGATCAGGTCGCCGAGGCAGGTCGTGAACAGCTGGACGCGAGCCGGCACGCCGACAGCCTAACGACCGGCTCAGGTGGAGCGGCGACCGACCACGAGCAGGCCCGGAATCGCGATCCCGCCGGGCATGGTGCGCACGTCGACAAACCCCGACCGCGCGAGCAGCGCCTCCGCCTGGTCGGCCCTGAACAGCGCTCCTCCGGAGCGGGCCGTGCGGAGCCGGGCGAGCCCGTCCTCCAGGCGCCCACCACCGCCGTACAGGCCGAGGATCACCCACCCGCCGGGACGGATCGCCGCGAATGCGCGCTCGACCGCCGCCTCGAGCACGGCCGGGGGTAGGAACGGGCCGGGGAGAAAGAGGAGGTCGGCGCTCGACTCGTCGTCGAGCTGCTCCGCCCCGAGCTGACGGAGCTCGATCCGGTCGGCGAGGCCGGCGGCCGCGACGTTGCGGCGCGCGATCGCGAGCACGTAGTCCCAGGGGTCGATGCCGATGACGCGGAGCGACGGCCAGACACGGCACATCTCGATCGCGAGCCCGCCCACCCCGACGCCCACGTCGACGAAGGTCGCGCCCGGCCGGCCAAGCGTGGCCTCGAGCCCGGGCAGCGTCGGCGCCAGGACGTCGCGGATGACCCGGGCGAAGCCCGCCGAGCTCCGTCCCTGGCTCTCGAGCAGCTCGGCGTCAGTGTACGTCCAGCCCGGGGCCCGCGCCGGGTCGGTCAGCAGGTCGAGCGACTGCAGGAGCAGCGCGCGGATCGGTGCGAGCATGGCGGCGAGCTGCTCGGGGCTCGCTCCGGCGAGCAGCTCCTCGAGCCCGAGCGCGGCCACGACCTCGTCGAGGGCGGCCTGCACCTCGGTCGGGGCGTCCTCCCCGCTCACCCGGAGGCGTAGCGCAGCGCCGAGCGCCGCCATCGCCTCGGTCGAGCTCCCGAGGCGCACGGTGAGCTCGCGGAAGGCGTCCGCGCCCACTGTCAGGCTCCGGCGACGAGCCGCCGGTAGTCCTCGCGGACAGGCTGGAACACGTCGATCACCCGGCAGCCGTCGGGGCCGCCGACGGCGCCGTGCTCGACCCCCCCAGGGATCGCGTACGCCTCGTCCGGGCCGAGCCGGTGGTCGACGCCGTCGATCGTCATCGTGATCTCACCGGAGAGCACCATGCCGAGCTGCTCGTGAGGGTGTCGGTGCAGCGGCACGACGGCACCCGGGTCGAGATCAACGACGTTCAGCATCGCGTTGTCGCCGAAGAGCGGGAACATCCTGACGCCGGGAGCCAGGTCGTACGGTCCCTGCTCCGAGAGGTTCAGGACGGTTGCCATGCGAGAAGCCTAGGTGCTCGCAACGACACGTGCGAACAGATCCTCGGCGACGTTGCGCCCGGTGACGAGACACACCGTCGTGCCCGTGCGCTCGATCCGGCCCGCGAGCAACGCCCCGGCTGCGATCGCCCCGGATCCCTCGGCGACGATGCCGTGCTCACGCCAGAGAAACCGCATTCCCGCGGCGACGTCCTCCTCTGCGACGACCACGACGTCGTCCGCGTGGCGACGCACGAGCTCGAGGGTCAGCGACCCGGGCTCGAGGTTGCCGGCGAGCCCGTCGGCCAGCGAGGGGAGCACCTCGATCGGCACGATCTCGCCGGCAGTGAGCGCCGCGCGGATCGCGGGCGATGCGGAGCTCTCCACCCCGACGACCCGGACACCCGGCCGCTGCGTCGCCCAGAGCGCGACACCCGAGAGGAGCCCGCCGCCTCCGGCGGGCACGACGATCGTGAGCGGGCCCTCGAGCGCCTCGAGGAGCTCGCTCGCGATCGTTCCCTGGCCCGCGATCACGGCCGGGTCGTTGTACGCCGAGACGTAGCGAAGACCCTGCCGCGCGAGCTCGAGCGCGGCCGCCTCCGCGCCGTCGTACATCTCGCCCTCCAGCCGGAGGCTCGATCGGGAGTCGGCGCAGCTTCGCGAGCTTGGCCGGCGACGCCGTCCACGGGCAGACGACGGTTGCGGGCAGCTCGAGCGTCTCGGCCGCATAGGCAACGCCGAGCCCGTGGTTTCCCGCCGAGGCGGCCACGACCGGAGCTCCCCCGGACAGCAACGTGAGCGCGGAGAAGGCGCCGCGAACCTTGAACGACCCAGTCGGCTGCACTGTCTCGAGCTTCAGCAGCGCTCCCAGGGCGGGGCTCTCCACGAGCGGCGTCGCCTCGAGATAGGGGTCGAGACGCTCGCGGGCGGCGAGCACGTCGTCCGGCGTCGGAAGCGCCACGTCCCGCATCGGCTCCTACAGTACGGCCGTGGACGTGCTGACGGCCGGCGAGACGATGGTCCTCCTCGACGGGGTCGAGGGAGGGCTGACGCTCGGAGCTCCGTTTCGCCTGCGGATCGGCGGCGCGGAGTCGAACTTCGCGATCGCGCTGGCGCGCCTCGGGGTGAGCGTCACCTGGGTGTCCCGCGTCGGCGCCGACCCGCTCGGCAGCTTCCTGCTCGACCAGCTCGAGCCCGAGGGCGTCGACCTCCGCTTCGTCGAGCGAGACCCGGCCGCCCCGACCGGGGTGTTCTTCAAGTGGCACGAGGGTGACACGGGCCGTGTCCTCTACCGCCGCGCCGGGTCGGCAGCGAGCTTCCTGGCGCCCGGGCACGTGCCGGACGACGCCTTCGAGGGCGTGCGCCTCGTGCATCTGACCGGGATCACGATGGCGCTCTCCGCGAGCGCCCGCGAGACGGTGCTCGCCACCGCCGCGGAGGCCCGGCGGCGAGGCGCGATCGTCAGCTTCGATCCGAACTACCGCCCCGCGCTCTGGCCGTCGCCGCGAGAGGCGCAGGCGCGGCAGCGCGACGTGCTCCCCCTCGTCGACTGGTACCTCTGCGGCGAGCAGGAGGGTCACGTGCTCTTCGGGACGCGTGGCCTCGACGAGCTACGGGCAGCGATCCGGGGCGCGGGTGCGGCGGAGACGGTCGTGCGGATCGGCGCGCGCGGCGCCGTCGTCTGGGAGCACGAAGGCGCCGTCGAGGTCCCGCCGGCGCGGCTCGAGACCGTCATCGACGAGATCGGCGCCGGAGACGGCTTCGCAGCCGGCTTCGCGTTCGGGCTGCTCGGCGGCAGGCCCCCGCGAGACTGCGCGCGTCTCGGCAACCTGATCGCAGCGCACGCCCTGCGGGGAACCGGGGACTGGGAGACCTTTCCGCGCCTTGCCGAGCTTGCCGACGAGCTCGACTGAGCGCCGGCGTCAGGGCTTGCGGGCAACCGCCTCGATCTCGACCTTGAAGCCGATCAGGCCCGCCTGGACGGTCGACCGCGCCGGGAACGGTGGGCGGAAGTACTCCTGGTAGATCTCGTTGTAGACGGCGACGTCTGCGAGATCGGCGAGGTAGGCGTTCACCTTGATCACGTCGGCATAGGTGCAGCCGGCGGCCTCGAGGCACTTGCCGAGGTTTCTCAGCGTCTGGTGTGTCTGCTCGGCGACGTCGTCCGAGACAGGGGCCCCGCTCTCGTCCATCCCGACCTGGCCCGCCGTGTAGACGAGATCGCCCGAGACGACGACGGGGGAGTACGGGGCCTTCGGGACGGCAAGACCCTGCGGCTGGATCGCCTGTCGTTCCATCGGTACGGTCTCCTCCCTGATCGTTGACGCGCGGAACCTTAGTTAGAGTCGCCCCGTCGTGAGCGGCGGTGCGGGCGTCTCGGTGATCGGCCTCGGCCTGATGGGGCGACCCATGGCACGGAGGCTCGTCGATGCCGGGTTCGCGGTGACCGGCTGGAACCGGACGCCCCTGGCCCCGGAGCTGACCGACGGCATCCCGCTCACGTCCGATCTCGAGTCGGCTGCCGGCGCGGAGATCGTGCTGCTCGTCCTGGCCGGCTCGCCGGCAGTCGGCGAGGTGCTCGAGCGTATCGGGCAGCGGCTGCGCGCCGGGCAGCTCGTCGTCGACCTGGGGAGCTCGAACCCGCTCGAGACGACCGAGCGTGCGGCTGCGCTCGCCGACCGCGGGATCGGCTGGGTCGACGCACCCGTCTCCGGCGGCATGCTCGGGGCCGAGAGCGGCCGGCTGGCGATCATGGCAGGGGCCTCCGCAGCCGATTTCGAGCGCGCCCGCCCGGTGCTCGAAGTCCTCGGCGAGAGCGTCGTCCACGTCGGCGGCCCCGGTGCCGGTCACACGGCGAAGGTCGTGAACCAGGTCATCGTCGCGCTCGCCCTCGTGGCGGTCGCCGAGGGGCTCGCGATCGCCGAGGCGTCCGGGCTCGACCCGCGGCTCGTCCAGCAGGCGCTTCGCGGCGGCTGGGCCGACTCACGGATCCTCCAGGAGCAGGGCGCGCGCATGCTCGAGCGCGACTTCGTCCCCGGCGGCAAGGTGCGGACGCTCCGCAAGGACCTCGACCTGGCGCTCGAGCTCGCGGCTCGGCTCGGGCTCGACCTTCCTCACGCAAGGAGCGCGCACGCGATCTTCGACGGGCTCGTCGCACAGGGCGACGGCGACCTCGACTGCGCCGTCGTCTACAGGTCTCTACGGGAGAAGGCCCAGAGCCCGACGAGCAGCACGGATGCCGTGTAGACGCCCGACCAGACCCAGAGAGCGGCGCCTGCGGACTGGGCGCCCCCGAACGGCCCCAGGTCGATCAGGAGCCGCGTCACGCCCCCTGTATCGGCCGTGATCGCCGACAGCGCATCCTGGTACAGCGCCTCGAACGGAAGCACCCACGACGTGATGCGGGAGACGTCCACGAGCGTCTCGGAGCCGATCGCCTCGCCGACCTGGCCGAGCAGGCCGGCGGTCAGGCCGGCGCCGAACACCATGAAGACCGCGATGCCGTTCGCGGTGCTCGAGAGGAACACCGACCCGAGCAGGGCGAGCGCCGCGATGATCCCGACGGCACCGACGAGCTCGACGACGGGCGTCAGGAGCCGATCCGGCCACCAGCCGCCGATCGCTCTCGTGATCCCGAGGGTCGCGGCGTACACGATCAGCACGTACGTCCCGGACGCGACGAGGGCTCCGGCGAAGCGTCCGGCGAAGAACGCCGCGCGTCCGATCGGCCTGACGACGAGGGGCTGGAGCAGCCCCCGCTCGGCGTCCCCACGGACGGCGCCGAGGGTCAGGAAGACGACGAGGATCACGCCGAGAAACAGGGTCGCGAACATCGCGAGGCCGAACATGAAGGGCCCCGTGACCCGCTCCACCTCCGTTCCCACGTCCGCGGCGGCCGCTGCGAGCCCGCCGACCGTGGCCTCGCGAAAGGCCCGGTCGACCGCGAGCGCGTACAGGGCCAGGAAGCCGGCGGTCAGCAGCAGGACGACGACGAGCGCCCGGCGGCGTACCGCCTCGCGCAGGGCGTAGCCGCCGACGATCGCAAGCCCGCTCACGGGCCGGCCTGCCGGACGACGTCCAGATACACGTCCTCGAGGTCGCTGCGCACGACCCGGACGCCGTACACCCGCTCGCCCCGGGCGACGAGCGACGCGACGAGATCGGGCACCCCGTCGCGACCGACGTCGTGGCACTGCACCCCGGAAGCCGTCTCGATCTCGACCCCGCGCGGACGGGTCAGCTCCTCGGGGCGACCCGCCGCTACGACCGTGCCGCGCGACAGGATCACGACGCGGTCGCACACGAGCTCGACCTCCGAGAGCAGGTGCGAGTTGAGGAGCACGGCGACTCCGCGCTCGCGAAGCCCCTCGAGGATCTCCCGGACGAGCCGCCGTCCGGCGGGGTCGAGCGCGCTCGTGGGCTCGTCGAGCAGGAGCACGCGAGGCGAGCCGACGAGCGCCTGTGCGATGCCGAGACGCTGCTGCATCCCCTTCGACATCGACTCGACCGGCCGCGAGGCCGCATCCGCGAGGCCCACGAGGTCGAGCAGCTCGGCCCGCTCGGCCGGACCGCCCTGCGAGCTCGCGAGGCGCTGGTGCAGACCGAGGACCTCGTCGGCCGAGTACCAGCCGGGAAACCGGAACAGCTCGGCGAGGTAGCCGAGCGCCGCGCGGGCCTCGCGAGAGCCCGCCGGGGCGCCGCAGACCGAGGCGCTGCCGGCGCTCGCGCGCACGAGCCCGCACAGGATCTTGACGAGCGTCGACTTCCCGGCCCCGTTCGGGCCGAGCAGGCCGACGAGCTCGCCGGGTGCGACGTCGAGGTCGACGCCGGCGAGCGCGACCGTGGCGCCGTAGCGCTTCTCGAGCCGCAGGACGGACAGGGCGTCACCCATCGGCGACGAGTGTACGGACCGGGCTCCGGCCGACGCCTCGTACAATCGCGGGTACACCGGCAAGCTGGAGGGGAGTCATGAGCTCGAAGTCGACCGCCACGCCCGAGAACGCGCTCAGCAAGGAAGAGATCGACGAGCGCCTCGCGTCCACCGCGCTCGCCCGCCTCGCGACCTACCGCGCGGACGGGATGATCCATCTCACGCCGATCTGGTTCGTCTGGGACGGCGAGCGGTTCCGGCTCACCCTCGGGGCGGGTCGGGTTCACCTCGAGAACCTCGCGCGCGACCCCCGCATCTCCATCCTCGTCGACCAGGACCCCCGTCTCGAGCAGGGGCTCGCAGCGGGCGCCTGGGCGATCATGTGCCGCGGGACCGCCGAGCTCTCGCGGGATCCCGGGCTGATTCGCGAGGTCACCCACGCGACGCTCCTCAAGGCCCTCGGGGAGGCCGACGCCGAGCAGTACACCGAGCCGATCATGGCCGAGGGGAGGACGATCGTCACGATCACCCCGCAGGCCTGGCTCACCTGGGACTACAACAAGGCCGGCTGAACGGGTCCGCCGCCAGTAGCGGCCCGGGAGGTCTGGCGGCGTTCGCGCAGAACAGAGGGCCGTGCGCACGGCGACCGGAACGGGAGACACGCCGACCCCGACGGTCGGGGCAGGCTCGCACGATCATGCGCTGCCGGTGCCCGCCGCAGCGGGCGAGGCGCTCGCCGCTCCTGACCTCCGGTTCCAGGCGCTCGTCGAGCGCCTGCCGCTGATCGTCTACGTCGACCGGCTCGACGACCGGGCGACGAACGTCTACACGAGCCCCCAGACGGCCGAGCTGCTCGGGTATCTGCCCGAAGAGTGGGCCGGGAACCCTGACCTGTTCCTCGAGATCCTCCATCCCGACGATCGGGCGGGGGTCGTGCGGGCGATGGAGCAGATCCGCTCGTCGGGCCAGGACCAGGTGATCGAGTACCGGGTCGTCGCCGCCGACGGCCGGATCGTCTGGCTGCGCGACGGCGGCACCGTACTGCGCGACGAGGCCGGCAACCCGTGCCTCCTCCAGGGCTACCTGCTCGACATCAGCGAGCAGAAGGAAGGCGAGCTGGAACGAAGCCGTCTCGAGGAGCAGATGCGCCAGACGACCAAGATGGAGGCGGTCGGGCGCCTCGCGGGAGGGATCGCGCACGACTTCAACAACCTGCTCACGGCGATCCAGGGCTACGGCGAGCTGGCCCTGTCCCGGCTCGAGCCGGACGACCCGCAGCGGCGAGACCTCGAGGAGATCCAGCGCGCCGCCGAACGCGCGGCCGCGCTCACGCGCCAGCTGCTCGCCTTCGGCCGCCGCCGGCTCCTGCAGCCCCAGGCCATCGACGTGAACGCCGTCGTGTCCGACATCGAGATGATGCTGCGACGGCTGATCGGGGAGGACGTCGAGCTCGTGACCGATCTCGACCCGGAGCTCGGAACGGTGCGAGCGGACGCCGGCCACGTCGAGCAGGTGCTGATGAACCTGGCCGTGAACGCGCGCGACGCGATGCGGGACGGCGGTCGACTCGAGATCACGACACGGTCGATCGACCGGGCGCCGAAGGGGATCGCCCGGGAGCTCGACCTGCCGCCCGGGCCGTACGTCGTCCTGGCCGTGTCGGACACCGGGCGCGGCATGGCGCCGGAGGTCCAGGAGCGAATCTTCGAGCCCTTCTTCACGACGAAGGGGGCCGGCGAGGGAACCGGGCTCGGGCTCGCGACCGTCTACGGCATCGTCCGCCAGAGCGGTGGCCATATCGCGGTCGAGAGCGCTCCCGGAAAGGGCTCGACCTTCCGGATCTGGCTCCCGGTCGGCGGTGAGCCGATGGAGAGGATCGAGCCGCCTCGCCCCGAGCCGCTTCCCGAGGCAGCAGAGACGGTGCTCCTCGTCGAGGACGACGAGTCCGTGCGGACGATGGTGTGCCGTGTCCTCGAGCAGCAGGGGTACTCGGTGCTCGAGGCGGCGACCGGCGAGGAAGCCCTCGAGATCGCCGTCGAGCGGGGCGACGAGATCGACCTCGTCTTCACCGACGTCGTGATGCCCGGGATGGGCGGCGTCGAGCTCGTCGAGCACGTGCGCGCGATCCGGCCCGAGCTCGAGGTGATCTTCATGTCGGGCTACGCGGAGGGGATCTCGAGACGCGGAGCGCTCGATCCGACGGCTCCGTTCCTCCAGAAGCCGTTCACGCCCTCCACGCTGGCGCAGGTCGTCAGACGGACGCTCGAGCGCACGGCTGCGTGAGCGTCGGTCAGGCCGCCTGCGCGCTCGTCTCGTCGCTCACCGCTCGCGGGTAGCAAGAGCGGCACGGAGCTGGCGGAAGACGTTGCGGACGATCCGTTCGCGCTCGGTTACCGGAAGCTCCTCGAACTCGAACGCGACGGTCTTGTCGTCGACCCGCCGCACCACGCGGGCGACGGCAACGACCTCCTCGTCGTCCGTGAGGAGGATCCTGATCCTCACCCGGTCGCCGGGCGTGCACCAGTGCGGCACGCGGGCCCTGATGCCTCCGCCCGCGAGGTCGAGCGTCGAGCCGATCGCCGGCTGATGGCCGCCCGCGCGGGTCTCCGACATGATCACGATACGCACGGACGCGTCGGCCCGAACGTGGTGTCGCCGCTGGACGATCTCCGGCTCGCCGATGAGGTCGACGATCGCGACCTCGACGCCGAGGTGGGCGAGACCGCGAACCACCCCGGTCGCGACTCCGAGCCCGCGCGCGGTGATCCACTGCAGGTGGACGGTCGCGCCGTCGGCAAGCTCCTCGACTCGTCCGTCCGGAGCCGGCAGAGCGAGCGCGAGCCAGCTCTCCCCCACCTCCACCACTCTGGAGTCGAGGAAGTCCGGCGGGCCCTCGATCGCGACGGCGACGTGCTGGTTCAGCTCGGGAAGCGCTGTCCTCCTCACGTGCGAGCGGGGTCAGAGCCGGCGAGAGGACGAGCGCCGGTCGCGGGCGGCACCGGCGCGGCGAGCACTGCCGCGACGGGCGAGGCCAGGCGTGCGCGGAGCGTCGCGGACAGGGGGACAGACCAGCCTGAATGCATGGCGACCCCGTAATCGGACGGCTACGCCCCCGTATTGAGGTACACCCCCCGGAAGGGTGAGTGACCGTCCCCGGAACGTACGATTGGCCCCGCCTCGGGAAGGGGATGGCGGCAGGCCCGTCCCGGGGAGTGCCAGCCGGCCCGGGCTCTGACAGGGTTCGACATGTCGTCACCCGGACACGACCCCGAGCGGAGGCCGAGTTGACTGAGGCTCAAGGAGCGACTGCCCGACGTCTCAGCCCGGATGAGGCTGAGACGCTGTGGCGCGCCTGGACCGGGCGTGACGACGTTGCGGCCCGCGACAAGCTCGTGTTTCTGTACACGCCCATGGTTCGCTACCTCGCGAACCGCAAGCTCTACGAGCTCCCCACCCACCTCGAGCTCGAGGATCTCGTCTCGTGCGGGTTGATCGCCCTGATCGGCGCGATCGACCGGTTCGACCCGGTGAAGGGCGCGACGTTCGAGCAGTACGCGTGGACGCGCGTCTCCGGTGCGATCGTGGACGAGCTCCGGCGGCAGAATCGGACGTCCCGGTCGGCGCGGAAACTCGGACGCCAGATCGACCGGATACGCGACACGCACCTGGCCAGGACCGGCCGGCTGCCGTCCGACGACGAGCTCGCAGCGGCGCTCGAGATCAGCGTCAAGGAGCTGCGGAGCCGCCTGATCGAGCTCGAGCACGCGAAGCTCGTACCGCTGAGCGCTCCCGCCCGCGGCAGCGACGAGTCCTCTCCGGTCGAGATCGGTGACACGATCGAGGCACCCGAGGAGCGTGGCAGCCCCGAGTTGGCGGCACTGTCGCGGGAAGAAGGCCGCCGTGCTGCGCGAGGCCGTCGAGTCGCTGACGGAGCGCGAGCGCACCATCCTGACCCTGCTCCACGTCCACCATCTACAGGGCGCGGAGATCGGCCGAATCGTCGGCGTCAGCGAGTCGCGTGTCTCCCAGATGCTCACGGCGATCCGTCAGAAGCTCAGGGCGCAGCTCGACGACTACGACGGCGTCGGTCTCGACACGGCGGCATGAGCGACACGGAGCCCGAGGTCGAGAGGCCCGGCGACGGCCTCGAGAGCGGCCCCGCCAGCCTCTGAGCTCTACCGAACCCGGGCGGGATGAGATCCGCCCCTACAGCCCGTGAGCGTCGCCGATCGCGGGCGGAACCAGGCACGGCCCCTACACCTCGTGAGCGTCGCCGATGGCGGGCACGACCAGGCCCGGCCCCGAACGGCTCGCGAGCTCCAGCCCGTAGGGGCCGGATCTCATCCGGCCCGCCCCCTCAGTTCACGCGGCGGTCGAGGCCCGACCACTCGCGCTCGCGCAGCACGAACTTCTGCACCTTCCCGGTCGAGGTCTTCGGCAGCTCGCCGAACTGCACCTCGTCGGGGCACTTGAAGTGGGCGAGCCGCTCGCGGAGGAAATCGACGAGCTCACGCTCGGAGAGCTCGGCCCCGGGGCGCAGCGTCACGAACGCCTTCGGCCGCTCTCCCCAGGTCGGGTGGGGCACCGCCACGACCGCGCACTCGAGGACGGCGGGATGGCGGACGATCGCCTGCTCGATCTCGATCGTCGAGACGTTCTCGCCTCCGGAGATGATGATGTCCTTGGCCCGGTCGCGGAGCTCCATGTACCCGTCGGGATGCACGACCGCGAGATCCCCGGAGCGGAACCAGCCGCCCTCGAACGCCTCCGCGGTCCGGTCGGGCTGGCCGAAGTAGCCCTGCATCACCGTGTTCCCGCGCATCACGACCTCACCCATCGTCACGCCGTCCGCGGGTACGTCCTGCAGCCGGTCGTCGACGACGCGTAGCTCGTCCGGCACGACCGACACCTGCCCCTGACGCGACCGGAGCCTCGCCTGCTCGGCCAGCGGCAGCGCGTCCCACTCCTCGTGCCACACGCAGGAGGAGTGCGGCCCGTAGGTCTCGGTCAGGCCGTAGGCGTGGTGGGGCGCGAAACCGAGCTCTCGCATTCGCTCGATGAGCGTCGGCGAGGGCGGTGCGCCGCCCATCACCACCCTGATCGGTCTCGCGAGAGGGCGGGCCGCGGGATGGTTGACGATCGCGATCTGCACGGTCGGCGCGCAGCAGTAGTGGGTCACGCCCTCGGCCTCGAGCAGCTTCCAGACCTGCTCCGGGTCGGGCCGGCGAATGCACACGTGGCGCCCCCCGACGGCGGTGACCGCCCAGGGGTAGCACCAGCCGTCGCAATGGAACATCGGCAGCGTCCAGAGGTACGAGCTCTCGTACCCGAGGCCGGCGTCGACGACGTTCGCCATCGCCATCAGGTACCCGCCGCGGTGCGTGTAGATCGCACCCTTCGGGCGTCCGGTCGTGCCGGAGGTGTACGAGAGTGCGATCGGGTCTTCCTCCGACGCCGGTGCTTCCAGGGGCTGGTCGGGCGATCCGGTCGCGAGCAGCTGCTCGTACGGGTCGTCGGCGGCGCCGGTGTCGTCGACGATCACGACCGTCGCCGACGGATCGACGTGGGAAGCCACGTGCTCGAGCTCCCGGTCGAGGAGCAGGATCCGCGCTCCGGCGTCGGCGACGATCGTGCCGATCTCCTCGCCCGTCAGGCGGACGTTGATCGCAACGAGCACGCACCGCGATCCGGGCACGCCGAAGTGCGCCTCGAGCAGGGCCGGGCTGTTCGGCGCGACGATCGCGACCCTGTCACCGGGTTCGAGCCCCTGCCTGCACAGGGCGGACGCGAGCCGGCGCGCGCGGGTCTCGAGCTCCGCGTAGGTGAGCCGCCGCTCCCCGGCGACGACCGCTACGCGATCGGGGAACAGGGCTGCGCTGCGTCCCAGGAAGGCGACCGGAGTGAGCTCCACGCGCGAGAGCGGCACCTGCATCGCGCCAGCGTACTCCGCCTGGCGCGGCGAGGCCGGCGGCTATCCTCTCGCTCGCGATGCCCGCGCCCCGCCCCGACGCCGAGCCGGCCGCGACGGCCGGGGCAGGACGGCCGATCCTCGTCACGGGGGCCCCGCGCTCGGGGACGACCTGGGTCGGCAGGATGCTTGCGCTCGCACCGGGCGTCGGGTACGTCCACGAGCCGTTCAACCCCGACATCCCGGCCGGCATCGCGGGCGGTGTCTTCACCCGTCACCTCCAGTACGTGTGCGCCGAGAACGAGGCCGCGTTCCGCCCTGCCCTCGCCCGGGCACTCGCCTTTCGCTACGACCTGCCGGCGGCGCTCCGGGCCGTACGGGGCCCGCGCGACGTCGCCAGGATCGTGCGCGACGAGGGACGCCTGGCCGGTGAGCGGGCCCGCCGCCTCCGCCCGCTCGTGAAGGATCCGATCGCCGTCTTCTCGGCCGAGTGGCTGGCGGCTGCCTTCGGCATGGACGTCGTCGTGCTCGTCCGCCACCCGGCCGCCGTCGTTGCGAGCTTCAAGCGGCTCGGCTGGCGCCACGACTTCCGTTCGTTCCTCGACCAGCCGCTACTGATGAATGCCTGCCTGCGCCCGTACGAGGCGGAGATCCGCGCGGCCGCCGCAGGCGACCTGGACGCCGTCGCAGAGGCCACGCTCCTCTGGCGGCTCGTCCACCAGACGATCATGGGCTACCGCGACCGGCACCCGGACTGGCTGTTCCGTCGCCACGAGGATCTCTCCCGCGACCCGCTCGGCGAGTTCGAGCAGCTCTACGCCCGGCTCGGCCTCGAGCTCACCCTGGAGGCACGCAGGGGGATCGAGGCCCACAGCGCCGCCTCGAATCCCGCCGAGCTCGAGCAGGCCCACTCCGTGAAGCTCGCGAGCAGCGAGAGCCTGCGGAACTGGAGCCGGGTCCTGAGCGACGCCGAGGTCGCGCGTGTGCGGGAGGCAGTAGCCGACGTCTCTCCCGCCTTCTACGGTGACGATGACTGGTAGCACGTCAGGGTCAGCGCGCGGTCGGTGAGCTCCTCGGGTGCAGGCCTGGTCAGCTCGTCGGTGACGATCGCCCGGGGTCACCGGCTCGCGGGGTAGGCCCTCCGCGGCGCCCGGAACCTGGGCGTGAGGTCGGTCATCCGCCCTACACGGGCGCCGTGACGGGCGTGCCGGACGCGATGCTGGCGAGCACCGACGGCGGGATCTCGCGGACGAGCTTCCCGTCCCCGCTGATCACCTGCACGCGCACCTGGTTGGCCTGGTCGCCGTACTGGAAGCGGAGTCTGATCCGCTTCGCTGCAAGCTCCTCGAGCACGCGCGCCGCCGTGTCGAGCGCTTCGAGCACCTCGGGAGGCGGTGTGGCGGAGATCGGAGTCGGCACCGAGTCGGTACGTGCAGCGGTGCTCTGGCTGCGTCCGCGCTGGACGTCGCGCCGGCCTGCGACGGGATCCACTCCGAGGCGCTGTGGCCCGAATGCCATCTCTGCTCCTTCCATGGAGCTCTGGGTCCATCCATGGATCGAACTGATCAGATAATCGGCGTCTCCGTCCGGTGATTTAGCCATCGCCGGCTCCCCCGCACGAGCGACCCCGTGGCCGCGGCCACCGTGGACAAGCCGCAGGGAGACCCTCGCAAGGCCCGGTCTCATGCCGCCGGCTCAGCCTGCGTCTGCACCGACCCGGTGCGGGCGAGCCGTGCGCGCGGATCGGGTACGGCCGCCCCGTCGGCGGGCGCCGTCGTGCCGCTCGGTCGCCCCACGTCCGGATAGTCGTCCGCGTGGGATCCCGATTTAGAGCCGAGCGCTGAGGCGGTCAGGCCGCGCACGACGAGCAGCAGCCGGAGCTCGCCGACCGTGCTCCCGTCATAGGATGGAAGCGCCTCGAGCGGCCCCTCCGGCCTCGCGGTCGAGAGCACGAAATCGACGAGCAGCGCGAGCTCCTCGACGGCCGTCTCCGGCCCCACCGCGAGCAGGTCTGCGGCCTCGTCCCCACCGAGCCCGAGCTCCTCGACGAGCGCCGCGAGCCGGTCGACCGACCCTGCGGTCGAGACGACGAGCGTCACGTCCTCGGCCCCGGAGACCACCCCGGCGTACGCGACGAGCAGCTCGGGGTGCTCGACGAGCTCCTCGGCGAATGCGAGCCCGACGAGCCGCCGGGCGCCGTTCAGGCGCCGGCGCAGGCGAACCGGACCGAACGCGGAACCGCACAGGCCCGCCACTCTCAGCGGGAGCCGGCCCGCCCAGCGCTCGTGCAGGGTCGCCCAGCCCTCGCGCACTTGCTCGTCGCGTCCAGTCGTGCCCGGCGCGGATGCGCTCTCGAGGTGCAACAGCACGCTCCCGGCGCAGTAGCAGACGCGGTAGCCCGCGTGCCAGGCCGCGAAGCAGAGATCGATGTCCTCGACGTACATCCGGTAGGCCTCCGAGAAGCCGCCGAGCTCGCGTGCGAGCGATCCCCGGACGAGCATGCAGGCTCCGGTGACCGCAGGGAAGTCGGCCGAGGCCGAGACGGCAGGATGGTCGAAGGGCGCTCCACGGCTCACGTGGTAGGGCTCGCTCCGCTCGCTGAACAGGATTCCCGCGTGCTGGATCGTCCAGTCCGGGTAGAGGAGACGGCTGCCCACGACCCCCACGTCTGCCGCGGCGTCGAGCGACGCGAGCATCGCGTCGAGCCAGCCGGGCAGCGCGATCGTGTCGTTGTCCAGGAACAGGACGTGTTCACCGGCCGCGAGCGCGAGGCCCTGGTTGCGGGCCCGGGCGAAGCCGGCGTTCTCGGCGTTCACGATCGCCCGCAGATGCCCCGCAGCCTCCTCGGCTCGGAGGAAGTCAGCCGTGCCGTCCGGGGAAGCGTCGTCGACGACGATCACCTCGTAGGGTGCGGACGGAGCCGTCAGGGCGAGCGCGCGCAGGCACTGCCTCGTCAGCTGGAGCTTCCCGTGGACGGGAATCACGATCGAGACCGCCGGCCGCTCCACGACCGCCGTCGAAGCCGGGGTCTGCGGCCATTCGAAGCCGCGCATCAGAGCCCCGAGCAGCGAGCGTGCGACGTCGTCCCGCGGATCGCAGGCAAGCGCCTGCACGAGCCGCTGGGCGGCCGTGTTCCCGTCGCCGTCACGCCAGGCCGACAGGCCGGCGTCGTGCGCGTCGGCGGCGCAGGCTCGATCCTCGTCCGTCACCGGCACGAGCTCCTCGGGCGCCCCGTCGAAGGCCTGAGCTGCCAGACCGACCCCCTGCTCGAACAGCCGCAGCGCCTCGAGCGCGTCGACGGGATCGACCGTATCGAGGGAGTGGCGCAGCAGGTGGCGCCGCAGCGGCAGCTCGGCCCGGTAGAGAGCGCCCCGCCGCTCGGCGGGCACGCCGAGCTTCATGCTCGAGCCGCGCAGGCGGTGGACGGGCGCGCCTTCGAGGTAATCGATCTCCGGCTTCACCTCGGCGACCCGGGCCGCGATCCGCAGTCATTGCGGGGGATCTCGGGCGGGATCGGGGCGAACGCCTCCGCGAGCGAAGCCCTGACCTTGAGCCCGCCGCCGGAGACGAAGTTGTGCTTCAGGATCTCACCGAGGACGCGGCCGCGACGCGGGCGATCCCTTCCGCCTTCAAGAACGACGGCTGGACGACCTGACCGGCCGCGTCGATGACCTCGAGGTCGCCGTACACGAGCCCGACCTCCGGGCGCGCGAGCAGCAGCTCGACCTGTCCGGGAGACGCGGTCGGGCGGCCACTCGTCGTCGGCAGAGAGGAGCGCGATCAGGTCGCCGCAGGCCTCCGCGAGCGCCCGGTTGATGGCGCTGTTCGCTCCCCGTGCGCCTTGCGGACGTGCCGGACGCGGTCGAGGAAGGGACAGATCGCCACGTCCGTGTCGTCGGTCGATCCGTCGTCGACGACGACGACCTCGAGCCGCTCGGCCGGGTAGTCCTGCGCCAGCGCTCTCCGAGCGCCGCGGCCAGGAGAGAGAGCACGCGGCGGTGCCCGCTCGTGTCGATGCCGTACCCGGCGGCGATCCCGACGAGCGAGCGCTTGACGTCCTCCCAGGGGACGTCGAGCAACGCCACTGTCCCGTCGAGGTCGAGCACGACGACGGCCGGCTGGAGAGCCGCGGCGGCATCCGCCTCCGCCCACGTGCGGGCGACGGCTCCGTCGACAGGACGGGCGGTCATCTCACGGACGTGATCGACCGGGAGCCCGTCAACCTGAGCCTTCCGAGCGCGACCGGCTAGCTCGCCCGACCGGACGAGGCCACGCTCGCCGCCGCCTCGCGACTCGCGCGGATTGCGTCCTTCAGGGCAACGAGCACCGAGAGCGCCTCACGCCGGCGTCCGGGCAGGATCTGGGCGCCGGCGGGCTCGTCGTGACCGATGCTCGTCTCGCTGAGCTCGTCGCCGAGGCGCACGACCATCCGCACGAGGTCTGCGAGCCGGGTCTCGGCGAAGCGGCCGAGCTCGTCCTCGCTCCAGAGCCGGGGCGCCTCGCCCGGGAGCACCTTCGGGCCGCGCGCCGACAGCTCGAGGCCGCCCGAGCGGATCAGCTCGAGCGCGCAGTCGACGACTGCCGGGTCCCACTGAGCCCCGCGCCCGTGACACAGCTGCTCGACGATCTCCTCGGCGGGCACGGCATCCCGGTACGGCCGCCTCACGGACATCGCCTCGATCGCGTCCGCCACCGCGATGATCCGCGCGTTCAGCGGGATTCGCCCGCCAGCCAGCGAGTCGGGGTAGCCGCTGCCGTCCCAGTGCTCGTGGTGGTGCCGCACGATCGCCCGTACCTCGCTCAGCTCGTCGAAGGGGGCGAGCAGACGCTCACCGACCTCGGGATGCGTTCTCATGAGAATCCACTCGTGGGAGTCGAGCGGGCCCGGCTTGAGCAGGATCGAGTCGGGGATCCCGACCTTGCCGATGTCGTGCAGGAGCGCGCCGAGGCTCAGGGTCTCGAGCTCAGCGGGCCCGAGCCCGAGCCCCTCCCCGATCCGGCCGGCAAGGTCGGTGATCCGGTCGCAGTGACCGCGGACCGAGCCGTCGCGGGCCTCGAGCACGCTGGCGAGCACGCCCGCGAGGGCACCGGACACGACCCGTCGGCGCACGTCGTCCTCGCGATCGCGGGCCCGCTGCAGGACGGCTGCGACCGTCCCGGCAAGCTCCGCGAGCGAGAACGGCTTCGCGATCAGGCCGGCCGCTCCGCGGGCAAGCGCCTGCTGGAGGTTCTGATCGGTTCCGGCCCCGGTGATCAGGAGCACGGGCAGGCTGGGGCGACGCTGGCGCACGAGCTCGGTCAGCTCGAAGCCGTCGAGGCCCGGCATCACGATGTCGGAGACGACGAGGACGACCTCGAGATCGTCGAGCAGCGCGAGCGCCTGCTCGTGCGTCGCTGCCTCGAGCGGCTCGTAGCCGCTGCGGCGCAGCATCTCGGCGACGGTCCCGCGCACGGTGGGGTCGTCGTCGATCACGAGGATCCGGCCTCCGGGGACGCCGTTCTCGGCCACGGTGCTCAGGTGCTCCCTTCCTCTGACGACGGGGGCCGGGACGCCGCCGTTATCGGCCTTCCCGGGCGGGAATTGACCTGCTCTGCAGCCGGTAGGCCCACAGCAGCGCCTCGGCGACGGCGCGGTACAGCTCGGGCGGGACGGTCGTCTCGAGCTCGAGGACGGCGAGGGCCTCGGCCAGCACCGGGTCCTCGCGCAGCGGGATGCCGTGCTCCCGCGCGACCTCGACGATCCGGTCGGCGACCGGTCCGCGCCCCGAGGCAACGAGGGTCGGCGCGTCCCCGCCGTCGTAGCGGAGTGCGGCGGCGCGCCTGCGCCGGTCAGGCTCGCTCACTCAGGCCCTCTCGTCGAGCCAGTCGAGCGAGCAGGGGCACGGGCCGCCCTGCCTCCACCGGTCGCGGGCGCACGGAGACCATCGCCGGGCGGCCGGCCGCCGCGCAGAGGGCGGTCGCGGGCTCGCCATGCGCCTCGGCGGCGAGCGTCGCCGCCCGGCCTGCGGCCGGCCTCGACGGACGCTGCGATCCCGGCATTAGTGAGCGTGAGCACGATCTCGACCGGCTTCGAAGGCTCAAGGAGTGGACGACGACCCTCGCCACGCGAACCTCGTCACGCTCGCCCCCCACCCCGTCGTCCGGGTCGGTACTCGAGAACCGGCCGCCCCGCGGTCAGGGTGGCAGCGCGTTGCCGGCGAGTGCGAGCGCGACGCGCAGGAGGCTCGGCGTCGCCGCTGACCGCCCGAGCCGTCCGGCAGCTTCGCGTGTCGGTCGTAGCTCCCGCGCCTCGCTCGCCGAGGATCCGCAGGAGCACGCGGCCACCGTCCTGCCCCTCGACCGTGACGGTGAGCCGCTGGCCGGGGACGAGCCCCGCCGGCAGCTCCGCGGCCAGACGCCGCCCGGCCAGGGCGACGAGACCCTGCCCGCCTCCCTGCGGCGCAGCGAGCACGCGCAGCACGACCTGCGCCCCGTCCCGGAGCACGAGCGTGTCCACGGCCGCGAACCGGGTGAGGTGCCCGGCCCCCGTCCGGGTGACCTCCACATGGGTGCCGCTCAAGTGCCCTCCTGGCGAGCCGACTACGGGATCGTCGTCTCGACGTAATCGGCTCATGGATCGAGGTCTCTACATCGCAGCTTCGGGGATGCTTGCAGAGCAGGTCCGTCAGGATCTGCTCGCGAACGACCTCGCCAACGTCTCGACGGTAGGGTACAAGCCCGATCGCGCGTCGCAGGCGAGCTTCGGCGAGATCCTGCTCGCCAACACGGCCACCGGCGCCGCCGTGGGCCCGCTGAGCCTCGGGGCCGAGATCGACGCGGTGGTGACCGACTTCACCCAGGGACCGCTTCGCGAGACCGGCGAGCCGCTGGACGTCGCGCTCGAGGGCGACGGCTTCCTGGCCGTCCAGACCCCCGAGGGGATCCGCTTCTCGCGCGGCGGCCGGCTCGTCGTCGACGGGGCCGGGCAGCTCGCCACGGCGGAGGGGCTCCCGCTCCTCTCCACCGCGAGCGGGCCGATTCCGGTCGGCAAGGAGTCGGGCGTCTCGATCGCGGCCGACGGGACCGTCAGCGTCGACGGGCGCTCCGTGGGCCAGCTTGCGATCGTGAGCCTGACCGGGGCCTCCAAGCTCGGCGACTCGCTGTTCATCGGCAGCCCCACCCTCCCCACCGGCCCGGTCGCTGTCCGCCAGGGGATGCTCGAGGGCTCCGGCGTCGACGCGGCCCGTGCGATGGTCGACATGCTCGTGTCCCTGCGCGCGTTCGAGGCGAGCCAGCGGGTGATCCGGACGATCGACGACACGCTCGGTCGGGCGGTCAACTCCGCCGGCCAGGTGAACGGAGGCTGACTTCGTGGTGAACGGGATGCATGCCGCCGCCGCCGGGCTGGCCGCACACCAGGCCTGGCTCGACGCGCTCTCGAACGACATCGCAAATGTGAGCACGACCGGCTACCACCGGCAGCGCGTCGACATGCGCGACCTCGAGTACACGACGACCGCCGGACGCCAGGTCGGGACCGGCGCGGCGCTCCATCAGGTCGGCGCCACCCAGAGCCAGGGCGCGTTGCTCCCCGGCACGGGCCCGCTCTCGCTCGCGATCTCGGGGCCCGGCTACTTCCCCGTGCGCCTCTCGGACGGATCGATCGGCCTCACCCGCAACGGCGACTTCCGCCTCGACGGGCAGGGAGCGATCGTGCTCGCCTCGGGCGAGCGCCTCGAGCCGCCGATCACCGTTCCCGCCGGCACGAGCCCCTCGGCGGTTGCCGTCGGGCCCGACGGCACGGTCACCGTGAACGGCGAGACGGTCGGGAAGATCACCGCGGTCGACGTCCCGGCGCCTAGCGGCCTGCTCGCCGCGGGAGACGGCTTCTTCGTTCCCACCTCTGCAAGCGGCGCGCTGATCACCTCGTCGAGCCGGATCGAGTCCGGCGTGCTGGAGGGGTCGAACGTCGACCTCGCCGAGTCGATGGTCGCGGTGATCCAGGCACAGCGCGGCTTCGAGCTCTCTGCTCGCGCCCTGCGAACGCAGGACCAGCTCATGGAGATCGTCAACGGGATCCGGCGCTAGCGGTGACGGCTCGACTCGACAGCCTCGGGCTCGACGGGCTTCCCCCGCTCAGTGCCGCGTCGCTTCCCGCCGAGGTCCGCAACGGCACGCCGGAAGACCGGAAGCTCTACTCGGTGGCTCTCGGCTTCGAGCGCCTGCTCGTCCAGCAGCTGACCGAGCAGCTCGCCGCAAGCTCGACCGCGTTCGGAGGCGACGAGGACGAGGAGGGCGCGGGTGCCTCCCTCGGCGTGCTGCGCGACCAGCTTCCGTCGATCCTCGCCGACGGCCTCACCGCGTCGGGCGGGATCGGCCTTGCTCCCGAGCTCTACCGGGCCCTGAAGGGCCCCGTCACGGAGACGGCGGGGACGAGCGCCCCACCGGAGGAGGCTGCGTGACCGGCGAGCTGCTCGACCATGTCGAGCGCCAGCTCGCCTCGGCCCGGCGCCTGCTGCGGATCGTGCTCGCACAGCGCGACGCGATCCGCCGCCAGGACGTCGAGACCGTCCTCCTGCAGCTGACGGAGGTCCAGACCGAGATGACCGAGCGCGGCCGCCTCGAGCTCGAGCGCGACAGGCTGCTCGAGGACGCCGGGCGGCGCCTCGGCCTCGCACCGGAGACAGTCGAGCTCGAGCTGCTCTTCACGCTCGTCCCGCAGGAGGAGGCAGACCTGCTCCGCGAGCGGAGCGCCGAGCTCCGGGGGCTGTTCGCCGAGATCGCCCTCGTGCACGGCCAGAACCGCGTCCTGATCCGCCAGGAGCTCTCGTTCCTCGATCACCTGATCCGGATGCTCTCGGGCGCACCGCAGGCCGGGTACTCCCCGTTTGGCAGCGCCCAGCAGGCGCCGCCGGCCGTCACCGTGCTGGACGCGAGGGCCTGATGCCGATCTCGACCTTCATGGGTCTCGAGACCGCGCTGCGGGGCATCCTCGCCCAGCAGCGGGGCCTCGACGTCACCTCCCACAACGTCGCGAACGCGAACACGACCGGCTACACGCGCCAGCGCGCCGAGCTGGTCGCGACACCTGCCTTCACCTACCCCTCCGTGTCGAGGCCGCCCCAGGCGGGCCAGATCGGCACCGGCGTCGAGGTCGCGGAGTACGTTCGGATCCGCGACGAGTTCGTGGATCTCCAGCTCCGAACGCAGCTGGCCCGCCACGGCTACGCGGACGCCCGTCGCGACGGTCTGGGTCAGGTCGAGCTGGCGCTGCGCGAGCCGTCCGACACCGGTCTCTCGACCCTGCTCGACCGGTACTGGTCGGCCTGGCACGACGTCTCGGTCAACCCCGAGAGCATGTCGGCCCGCCAGGCCCTCGCCGAGAGCGGCGCTGTGCTCGCCGACGGCTTCCGGAACCTCAGCGGCCAGCTCGCCACGATCACCGCCCAGACCGGCCAGAACGTCACGATCACGACGGCCGAGCTGAACGACCTCGGAACGAATCTCGCGAGTCTCAACCGCTCGATCTGGGAGCGTCTCGTCCACGGCGACACGCCGAACGACCTGATGGACCAGCGCGACGCGCTGATCGACCAGCTCGCCGAGCTCGGGTCGGTGTCCCTCGCGGATGCCGACGGGGACGGCTCCCTCACGATCTCGGTGAACGGGGTCACGCTCGTCGACGAGGACACCGCCTACACCCTCTCCGAATCGTCCGGCAGCCTCGTCAACGCCACTCTCGGCCAGACGCAGGCGCTCGCCGGCCGGCCCGGGAAGCTCGCCGGGCTCGTCGAGCTGCGCGACACGACGCTGCCCGGCTACCAGGCGACGCTCGACACGATCGCCGCCGCGCTCGTCGCCTCGACGAACGCGATCCAGGCGGCCGGCTTCGACCTCACGGGCACGTCGGGCGCAGCGAATGGCTCGGGCGGGCAGCTGTTCACCGGTACGAGCGCGGCGACGATCGGCTGGAACCCGGCCGTGCAGGCCGACCCGGGCCTGATCGCCGCCTCGGGGAACGGCCAGCCGGGCAACGCCGACGCGGCCCTGGCGCAGGCGGCGCTCCGCACGACCGCCGTGATCGGCCCGAGCTCGCTCCCGACCGCCTATGCGCAGCTCGTGACGACGGTCGGCTCCGACGCCCGCGAGGCGCAGACGAACCTCGCGAACGCCACGGTGCTCGCCGACTCGCTCGAGAACCGCCGGCAGTCGATCTCGGGCGTCTCGCTCGACGAGGAGATGGTGAGCCTCGTCAAGTTCCAGCGCGCCTACCAGGCGTCGGCCCGGGCGCTGTCCGCCATGGACGAGATGATCGAGCTGCTCGTCACCAGGACGGGGAGGGTCGGCCTGTGACCCGCGTCACCCAGTCGATGATCTCGAGGACGCTGCTCGCCGACCTCCACGACGTCGCCGATCGGCTCGCACGGACGCAGCGAAAGCTGTCCTCCGGGAAGGAGTTGGAGCGCCCGTCGGATAACCCCTACGGCGTGAGCCGCGCGCTTCAGCTTCGGGACGAGCTCGGGCAGACCCGCCAGTACCGGCGAAACGCGGCCGAGGTGAACTCGTGGCAGACGGTCGCCGACACCGCGCTCCGTCAGGTCGCCGACCACGTCCTGCGTGCACGCGAGCTGCTCGTCCAGGGTGCCACCGACACCGCGAGCCCGGAGGCGAGGCAGGCGATCGCGACCGAGATCACCCAGCTGATCGACGCGATCAAGACCGAGGGCAACGCCCGCCTGGGCGACCGATTCGTGTTCGCGGGCTCCGCCACCCTGACCTCGCCTTATCAGCTCGGCGCGAACGACGGCTACGCGGGCAACGCCGAGATCGTGCGCCGCGAGATCGGGCCGGGCGTGCAGATCGACCTGAACGTCGTCGGCCAGCAGGTGATCGGCGACGACACGTCCGGCCTGCTCTCGACGCTCCGCCAGATCGTCACCGACCTCCAGGCCGGCGACACGAACGCGCTCGGCACGACGGACATCCAGGCGCTCGACACGGCGCTCGACACGGTCACCACCTCGCAGGCCGTCGTCGGCGCCCGCCAGAACCGCCTCGAGTCGGCGAACGAGCGGCTGGCCGAGCTCGAGGAGAACGCCGCCGGCCTCCTCTCCGAGACCGAGGACGCGGACATGGCGGAGACGCTCGTGCACTTCTCGATGCAGAGGGCGGTCTACGAGTCGGCGCTCAAGGCCGGCTCGGAGATCATCCAGCCCTCGCTGATGGACTTCCTGCGTTAGCAATCCCGAAGGAGGAGAGAGTGAAGATCGACAGCTCGCGCTTCGGGTCGATCGAGATCCCGGACGACAACGTGATCGCGTTGCCGCAGGGGCTGATCGGCCTCGCGGGGACCCGCTATGCGCTGATCGCGCAGAGCGAGGGCTCGCCGTTTCTCTGGCTGCACTCGGTCGACGACGGCGGGCTCGCGGTCCCGGTCACGAACCCGTGGCTCTTCTTTCCCGAGTACGAGGTGCGTCTCTCGGACGACGACGCGGCGCAACTCGAGCTCGAGGGACCGGAACAGGCCGACATCCTCTGCATCGTGTGTGCCGCGGAGGATCTCGCCGGCTTCACCGTGAACCTGCTCAGCCCGGTCGTCGTCAACGGGGAACGGCGACTGGCACGGCAGGTCATCAACGAGGCGTCCGGCTACGGCGTCCGCGAGCCGCTCTTCTCCGAGGTGGAGCTGGGCGAGGCGGGGACGGCGGAGCCGCAGGCGCCGGTCGTCTCGAAGGTCGCCTAGCGGTCGACCTTCGCCGTCGCCAACCAAGGGACTGGGGGAAACCGACATGCTCGTCATCGCACGGAAGCCAGGCGAGCGGATCTGCCTGGGGGACGACATCACCGTCACGGTGCTCGAGGTCAGCGGCTCGAGCGTGCGGCTCGGCATCGACGCACCGGCCGAGGTGCAGATCTACCGACACGAGCTCTGGCTCGCGATCAAGGCCGAGAACGAGGCGGCCGCGAGCGCCGCGGTCAGCGACCTGCCGGGGTCGCGCAACACCACACGGAAGAAGGTGTAGGGCAGGCCCTGCGCCTGTCCCGATCCGAAAGGAAGCGAAGCTCACGATGGCCCTGCGTATCCAGAACAACATCGAAGCCTTCAACGCCCACCGCAACCTCGTGGGCACGTCCGAGAAGCTGTCGAAGTCGATGGAGCGGCTCAGCTCCGGCTACCGGATCAACCGCGCCGCGGACGATGCCGCCGGCCTGGCCATCTCCGAGAAGCTGCGCGCCCAGATCGGCGGCCTCAAGCAGGCACAGCGCAACGCGTTCGACGCGATCTCGCTCGTCCAGACCGCCGAGGGGGCACTTCAGGAGGTCCACGCGATGCTCCAGCGCGTGCGCGACCTCGCGGTGCAGTACAACAACGGCACGCTCTCGACGATCGACAAGTCGTCGATCAACGCCGAGGTCGCCCAGCTCTCGGCCCAGATCGCCGAGATCGGCCGCGACACGAAGTTCAACGGCACGCCGCTCTTGACCGGGGTCTCGACGATCACGTTCCAGATCGGCCCGGACGACGGTCAGACGGTCTCGGTGTCCGGCGTCGCCCTGTTCGGCACCGGCCTCCAGATCGACCCGGCGATCTTCAGCTTCGGCACGACGGTCACGATCGCCTCGATCGACGCGGCGATCAGAACGTCTCCACGGTGCGCGGCACGTTCGGGCGGTGCAGAACCGGATCGACCACCGCGATCGCCGACCTCGCCGTCTACCAGGAGAACATCCAGGCGTCCGAGTCGCGGATCCGCGACGTCGACATGGCCGCGGAGATGGTGACCTTCACGAAGCTCCAGATCCTCCAGCAAGGCCGGCACCTCGATGCTCGCGCAAGGCCAACGTGAGCCCGCAGTCCGTCCTCACGCTGCTGCAGTAGCCCGTCCCCGCGCGCCGAGCGGCCCGGGGACGGCATCGTCCCTCCGGGCCGCCCGGCGCGACACGAGGAACGGCGCCCTTTGCATGGAACGAGACACCGACCGTTGCAGTTCGGCAGCAAGAACGGGGTGGTACGCTCCATGCTGAGTGGAAAGGTGTGCTTGTTCACGATCGGGGAGGAGTGATGAGAGGTCGATTGCGAGGTAGACGCCGGGCGGCGTTGTTGGCAGCGTTTGTCGGTGTGGCCGGGGTGTTTCTGAGTCTGGGGGTGGGGGGCGCGAGCGCGGCGGCGACCTGCTCCTTCGCCGGGAACACGGCGACGATCACGTTGCAGAACGACACTGCCGTGGTTTCGAAGGGTTCGTTGAACCACCTGAACGTGAACGGTGTGTGGTGTGCTCCGGCGCTCGTCAACGGCGATGCGGCCAACAACGGCGTCTGGAATATTCTGGTGTTCGGGAACGGCACCACGGATACGCTGGTGATCGACGAGTCCGGCGGCATGTTCGAGCCGGGGATCATTCCGGACTTCTACGACGACGCGCTGCCGGCGGGGATCGAGGGCAAGAACGACGTCGAGTTCGAGCTCTGGGGTGTCGAGGCGCTGTCGATTCTCGGGAACGCGGCCGCCGACAAGATCACGATCGGCTACGACAACACGGTCGACTCGAACTTCTGGGGGATCGTGAACCTGAACGATGACGAGGACGCCGATGTCTGGCTGGCCACTCCCCCGTATCCGGCGATCTCGGTCGACGGTCGTGGTGGTGACGATGTGATCTCGGGTAAGGGGAGCCACGGGACCGGGATCGCACACGGCGTCGATGGGGCCTACTGGTTCGGGCCCGACGGGTTCGGCTCGGCCGGCCTGGTGCTTTCGGGTGGGGCCGGGAACGACCATCTGCAGGGTGGCGAGAACGACGACTGGCTGATCGGTGGTGCCGGTGACGATGTGATCGACGGCAACGGCTCCGATGAGAGCCCGTTGGATGGTGCTGAGTGCGATGTCCATATCGATATCTCCACGGGTGAGCTGGAGTGGCTGGACGAGTTCTGGGCGACCGGTGACTGGGTCGACTATTCCGGCTCGACTGGGCCGGTGACGGTTGATCTGGATCCGGGTGAGGTGCAGGGTCTTGGCTCTGGTAGTGGCCCGGATGTGGGTACGGATGTGCTCCAGAACATCGAGAACGTGCTCGGCTCGCCGGGCAACGATTCGCTTTCTGGTGACAACGCGAACAACCTGCTTGCCGGTGGTGCCGGTGATGACACGATCGCCGGTGATGCCGGGAACGATTGTGAGTGGGGTAACGACGGTAACGACACCTTCAACGAGAACGAGGGCACCCCGCAGGCACAGGGCGGCACCGGCACGGGCAACGGTTCCGATCTGATGGTCGGCGGGGCGGGTCTGGATGACACGATCACCTATTCGGAGCGCTCGACCCGGGTGGTCGTCTACCTGGAGCCGCTGCAAAACGAGCTCCACAACGACGCTCCAGGCTGCCATGAAGACGAGAGCCAGAACAACTACGGGCTCGTCTATGACGGTGCCGACCTGAACGGTGATGGTGACGCGTGGGATGCCCCGGATGAGGGTGACTGTGTGTTCCTGGATACGGAGAACGCGGTCACGGGTTCGGGTAACGATGTGTTGTTTGCGGCCTACACGAACAACCGGGCCGACAACGAGTTCACGGGTGGGGCCGGTAACGATGTCGAGATCGCCGGTGCCGGCAACGACGTCTTCCATGAGGGTGCGGCAGCGAACGGGGCCGACGACATGGACGGCGGCACGGGCACCGACACGTGTGATTACGCTGCCCGTTCCAACAGCGTGAGTGTGTCGCTGGATGGTGTCGACAACGACGGTGAGGCCGGCGAGGGCGACAACTGCGGCGGCGTCGACCCGGCCTGGGTGCCCTACTGGGGCGAGACCCGCGAGAGCGGCTACGGCTACCCTGGCGGCGATGAGGGCAATCCGCTCTCGGGCCAGGATGTCGAGAACGCAAACGGCGGTTCCGGCAACGACCAGCTGGTCGGTTCGGATGCCGGGAACGTGTTGAACGGCAACGCGGGCAATGACGCGTTGACGGGTGGCGGCTCGACGGACACCTTGAACGGCGGTGACGGTGACGATTGGATGTCGGGCGGTGCGGGCAACGACGCGCTGGCCGGCGGTAACGGCACCGATACGGGTGACTACTCCAACGCCGGTTCTGGTGGTGTTGGTGTGAACGTGAACCTGACCACGGGCCAGGCCTCGGGTGAGGGTAACGACACCCTTTCCGGGGTCGAGAACGCGAACGGCTCCTCGTTTGCGGATGCGCTTCGTGGCGATGCCGGCAACAACACCTTGAACGGTCGTGGTGGTGCTGATGCGATCCAGGGTGCTGCTGGTGACGACACGATCAACGGTGGCGACGGTACGGACGAGCTCGGCGGCGGCGCCGGCAACGACCGTGTTTCGGGTGCTGGTGGCGCGGATGCGATCAGCGGCAATGCTGGTGATGACAATCTCGCTGGTGGCCCTGGCGCTGACACCTTGAACGGTGGCGGTGGCGATGATGTGATCTCTGGGAATGCCCAGAAGGACTTCATGCGGGGCGGCCCTGGCAGCGACCGCTGTAATCCGGGCACGCCCGGGTTCGCACGCGGCGATGTCGCGGTTGGTTGTGAGAGCTAGCCGTTAGCGAGATCGGTGTGTTGGGCGGGGCGGGCCGGGTGGCCCGCCCCACTCTCGTTCTGGGGACGTGGTGGGCGCGATGAGATCGCGCCCCTACAGCCCGCCATGCCGAGGCCGTGGGCGCGCGAACCGGACCGTTTCCAGGGCGCCATCGTCCCAGGGCGCCATCGTCCCTGTAGGGGCCGGATCTCATCCGGCCCGGAGTCAGTCCGGGCCGACCGTCGAGGCCGGGCCGAGGCCGGCGGTTGCGGCCTCGAGGTTGGCGACCGCAACCGCGATCTCCTGGAGGTGGCGGACCGCCCGCGAGCGGCGGGCCTCGAGCGCCCCCGTCTCGATCGCGATCTGCTCCTGGGCGTGCCTCGCATCGTCCTCGGACATCCGGGCGGTCGCCTGCGCGGTCTCGATGACCTCCCGGGCCTCGTTGCGCGCCTCGTCGATCAGCCGGCGACCCTCGGCCTCGGCGTCGCGCCGGCAGCGCGCCGCGTACGCGTCGACCGCGAGCCGGACATCGCTCGCGTAGTCCTCGGCCTCCTGGCGAATCTTCTCGACCTCCCCGTCGAGCGTCGAGCGCACGCGCTCGGCGTCGGCGAGGGCCGCGGCACGGATCCGCTCGGCCTCCGCCTCGGCCCCCAGGCGAACCTGCTCGGCGGCGGCAACAGCGTCCACGAGCCCCGGCTGGGCTCCGGCGACGCGCGAGACGCGCTCCTGCGCCGCGAGGACGTCGAGCAGCGTGGAGCCGGCGCTGTCACCGTTTCGGTGGACGGAATGACCGTGGCGAGACAACCCGGCGACCTCTTTCTCCGACGGGGAAACCCTTCCTCTCGCGTTATCGACCGGGCGCGGCCCGTCTTGCGCCCTACAGGCGTACGAAACCGGTCGCCTCCGCGGGCGAGCGCTGCACGCGACTGACCGCGTTGCGGTAGTTGCCCTCGACCGTCGTGAGCGATCCGTCGGGGTTCACCGACTCGACGAACCCGATGTGCCGGCCACCGAACAGGATGATGTCGCCGGGCTGGGGGACGGTGGTTGGGGGGAGCAGGCGCCCGGTGCGGGCGGCCCAGTCCTGAACCTGCTCGACCGCTCCGAACCCCTGCCCGCTCTCGCCGAGCGGCAGCCCCGCCTGGGCCGCACACCACGAGACGAAGTAGGCACACCACGGCGCCCCCGCGTACGCCCCCGACGTTGCCGTCCGGTAGGCGGCGATCCGGAGGCCGTCGTTTGCGCCCGGCGGGTCCTCCGCCTGCCCGACCTCGGCCTGGGCGAGCGCGAGCGCTCGCCGACCCGCCGTCCCGGGTGGGAACAGGGTGCCCGGCATCGCCTGCACGCCGAGCTCCGGAAGCAGCGTCGAGATCGATCCGCTCAGCGCCGCCGGGAGCTCCGTCTCGAGGCCGGTCAGCACCTGGGCGAAGGCCGTCGACCCGGCCGGAGCCTCGCCGGCTGCACGGGCCGGGGCGGCGAGCAGCTGCTGCAGCTCGGCTACGCGCGCGAGGGCGGTCGAGACGCTCATCTGCCCGTGGTTATCGGACGGCGACCGGCCCGCTTGCGCGGATCCCCCATTTGGTGCTCAAGCGACGTGCCGCGGCGCCGATACTCCCTGTGCATCGCTCGTGCGGTGTCGGCTCGAATGGATCTCGGGCCGTGGGATCAGGCTCGTTTGGCTTTTCAAGGAGGAAAGGCTCATGTCCCTTCGTGTCCAGAACAACGTCGAGGCCTTCAACGCCCACCGCAACCTCGTCGGCACCTCTGACCGGCTTGCCCGCTCGATGGAACGGCTCTCCTCGGGCTACCGGATCAACCGCGCCGGCGACGACGCCGCCGGGCTCGCGATCAGCGAGAAGCTGCGCTCCCAGATCGGCGGGCTCGCCCAGGCCCAGCGCAACGCCTTCGACGCGATCTCGCTCGTCCAGACCGCAGAAGGCGCGCTCCAGGAAGTCCACTCGATGCTCCAGCGCGTCCGCGACCTCGCCGTCCAGTTCAACAACGGCACCCTCTCCAGCGCCGACAAAGCAGCGATCACCGCCGAAGTCGCCCAGCTCTGCGCCCAGATCTCCCGGATCGGCTCCGACACCAAGTTCAACGGCACCGCCCTCTTGACCGGCACCGCCAGCCTCACCTTCCAGGTCGGCGCCGACGACGGCCAGACGATCGCCGTCTCCGGCGTCCAGCTCTTTGGCTCGGGCAGCAGCTTCAAGGTCGACTCGGCCGTGTTCACCTTCACCGGCACCGTCGTTCTGGCCTCGATCGACACAGCGATCCAGAACGTCTCGACTGCCCGCAGCGACTTCGGCGCCGTCCAGAACCGCCTCGAACACACAATCAACAACCTCGCCATCTACCAGGAAAACCTCTCCGCCAGCGAATCCCGCATCCGCGACGTCGACATGGCCGCCGAAATGGTCAGCTTCACCAAGCTCCAGATCCTCCAGCAGGCCGGCACCTCGATGCTCGCCCAGGCAAACGCCGCCCCCCAGGCCGTCCTCTCCCTCCTGCGCTAACACCCCCCGCCCACCCCACCAACCCGGGCAGGGACAGACCCGGACACACAACCACCCACGGGCCGCCCCACACAGGGCGGCCCGTGCGGGTTTCGGGAAGGGTCAGGTGCGGATGCGACAGAGCGCGTCGACCGCGACGGCGCCCCGCTCGAGGACGAGCAGGGGGTTCACCTCGAGCTCGGCCAGCTCGTGCCCTCGCTGCTCGACGAGCCGGGCGAGCGCGAGCACCACGCCGATCGCGGCGTCGACGTCCCCGAGGGCGAGCCTCGGCCACAGGCGAAGGCGCCGGAGCGCCGCCTCCGCGTCCTCCCTCGTCACCGGGAACAGCACGGGAGCAACGTCGCCGATCAGCTCGACGAGACCTCCCCCGCTCCCGACCACGAGTACGTGCCCGAACGACCGGTCGTACCGGATCCCCACGAGCAGCTCGCAGACCGCGCCGTCGACCATGCGCTCGACCAGCACACCGCTGATCGCCGTGACCGGGTTGCGGGCGAGCATCGCTCGCACCGCCTCCGCGACCGCCCCCGCATCGTCGAGCCCGAGCGCCACGGCCCCTGCGTCCGCCTTGTGAGGCAGCTCGGGGCTCGCGAGCTTCGCGACGGCCGGAAAGCCGACCTCCTGCGCCGCCGCCGCGGCAGCCGCGGTAAGCCGGACGTCTTCGGAGCCCGTCCTCGCCGTGCCGGCCGCGGGGACGAGCGTGCCGCGGGGCGTCTCGATCCCAACCGTCGCAAGCAGCTCCTTGGCCGCCCCCTCGTCCAGAGGCCTCGGGCCGTCGGGAGCGCTCCGGAGCGCCGGGTAGGGCGGCGGGGTCCCGGCCCGGAGCCGCTCGCCGAACCGCGCGCAGGCCCCGAGCGCGGCGAACGCCTCGTCGAGCCCCTGGAGTGGGCTCACGCCGCGGGCCGTGACCGCCAGACGCCCGTGCTCCTGGAACGACTCCGGCAGCACGCTCGCGACCGCGCCGGGAACACCCGCTCCGGCGGTCGCCGCGCAGAGGGCCCCGATCGCGTTGTCGACGTCGACGGCGTACGGAACGCCGGGGCGCGGGTAGTCGATGACGAGCAGAGCCGCGTCCACCGGGTCACGCAGCGCCGTCTCGAAGACGCGGCGAAGCGGCTCCTCCTGACCCCACAGCGCCGAGTTGTAGTCGAGGGGGTTCCCGACGAGAGCGAACTCCGGCAGCACCTCGACGAGCGCCGTGCGCGTGGGCTCGCCGGGCTGGGGAAGCTCGAGCCTGGCGGCCGACGCCGCGTCGGCCGCGAGCGCAGACTCGGCCCCGGAGCAGGTGAACACGAAGCACTGCCTGCCGGCGAGAGGACCGGTCACCGTGAGCGCCTTCACGGTCTCGAGCAGCTCGGGCACCGTTCGCGCCCGCGCGATGCCGTAGCGCGCGAACAGGGCCTCGTACAGCTCGTCGGAACCGGCGAGCGAGGCCGTGTGCGTGTATGCGAGCTCGCGCCCGAGCTCCGAGGTCCCCGCCTTGCAGACCGCGAGGGGCACGCCGCGCTCGAGCGCCCGCCCGGCCGCCTCGGCGAACCGGGGCACGTCGCGCAGCCCCTCGAGGTAGATCCCGATCGCCGTGACCTCGTCCAATCCCGCATAGGCGTCGACGAGCTCGGCGATCTCGAGCACGGCCTGGTTCCCCACGCTCGCGACGAACGCGAGCGGGACCGACCGCTGGCTCATCGTCACGTTGATCCCGAGGTTGCCGCTCTGGAGGATCATCGCCACGCCCCGGTCGAGCTGCTCCCGCGGCCAGGGGACGGGCCACACGCTCACGCCGGCGAGCGCATCGATGACCCCGTAGCAGTTCGGGCCGAGGACCGGCATCTCTCCCGCCGCCCGGCGCAACTCGTCCTCGAGCGCGGCACCCTCGGGGGTGCCCGCCTCCGAGAAGCCGGCCGCGTAGCACGCGGCACCCCCGGCTCCGGCCGCGGCGAGCTCCCCGACGACGTCCACGGTCGCCCTGGCGTTGACCGCGACGAACGCGGCGTCCGGGGCGGCCGGGAGGTCGGCGATCTGCCGGTACGCACCGGACCGCGTCGGATGCACCTCCCAGATCGGCCCCTCGAAGCCCGCCTGCTCGCACACCTCACGTGCGCCGCGTGCCATGGCGCCGCCGATGAAGGCAACGGTCTGCGGGCGCAGCAGGCGCCCGAGCCGGGACGGAGCGGGTGTCACCGTCCTCTGAACGCCGGCTCGCGCCGCTCCGTCGCGGCCGCGAGCGCCTCGCGGTGATCGTCCGTGAGCGCGCAGGCCTCGCCGGCGATCCGCTC
Source organism: Gaiellales bacterium (assembly GCA_046330455.1). GTDB lineage: Bacteria > Actinomycetota > Thermoleophilia > Gaiellales > Gaiellaceae > CAVQXR01. The sequence goes on along the minus strand of JAXLSU010000005.1, from coordinate 139,093 downwards.
GGCCTCGAGCTGCTCGGCAAGCGAGCGCCGGTGCGAGGTGTCGAGGAGCCGCTTCGCGTGACCGATCGCGACGGTCGGCCCGGTCGCGAGCTCGGTTCCCAGCTCGAGCCCGCGCTCGGCGAGCCGTTCGAGCGGTACCACCTCCCCGACGAGGCCCCGCTCGAGGGCGGTGGCCGCGTCCCAGAGCTCGCCGGTGAACACGAACCGCTTCGCCTGCTCCACCCCGATCAGGCGCGGTAGCAGCCAGGTGCCGCCCACGTCCGGCGGATACGCCATCCACGTGTACGCGCAGGCAAACCGCGCGCTGTCGGCGGCGACCCTGAAGTCACACGCGAGCGCGAGGTCGAGACCGGCGCCGACGGCAGCGCCGTTCAGGAGCGCGACCGTGGGTAGGGGTGCCTCCGCGAGCTCGACGGCGAGCGCGTGGGCCTCGGCGACCCACGGGTCGTCCCCTCCCTGCGGCCCCTGCTCGGCCCAGTCCTTCACGTCGGCGCCCGCGCAGAAGCCCTTCCCCTCGCCGGTGAGCAGGAGGCACCGGACGGCCGGATCGGAGACCGCCTCGGCGAGGGCCGCTCGCAGCGCCCGGAGCAGCTCGAGGTTGAGAGCGTTCCGGACCTCGGGCCGGTTCAGACGGAGCGTCCGGACGGTGCCGGCGTCGTCCTGGGCAAGACAGGCCATCAGGAGCTACGCGACGGCCGCGCGCTCCTCCTGGAGACGCCGGATCCGGCCTGCGAACTCCTTCAGCATCGCGATCGCAAGCTCCGGCTCGCTTCGCAGGAGCTTCAGAAACGGGTTTCGCGAGATGCGTAGGCAGAGCATCTCGGTGTCGGCGACGACCGTCGCCGAGCGGTCGGAGCCGTCGATCAGCGACATCTCGCCGAAGTACGCCCCCGGGCCGACCGGGATCCGCGGCAGGGTGCTTCCCCGCAGCACCGAGGCCTCGCCGTCGATGACGATGAAGAAGTCGTTGCCCGGTGCGCCCTGGACGACGATCGCCGATCCCGGCTGATACCGGGCCTCACGGGCAAGGCCGGCCACATGCCTGATATGCCGCTTCGACATGCCCGAGAAGAGCGGGACATCCGCGAGCACGTTGGCCCACAGCCGTGCATCCCGGGACTTCCCGTTGGCGATCGCCTGGTTCGCGGTGGCGATGGCGGGAGAGTACGTCATCGGCGGAGCCTCCTCTCGAGAGGCGGCAACTATACCGCGCGTCCGCCGCGCCGAGGGCGCCCACGCTAGGGTTCACGGGTGCTCGACCCCGTGCGCGGCTCTGCGCACAATGTTGAACCAACACGACATCGAGAGGGAGCCTGCGTCCGGCCGCGGTCGCCGATCGCGATCGGCAGGGCACCCACCTGGTTCGCCAGGTTCCTCGGGCGTGGGGCGTGACGGCGGGGTGGGGCACAACTCTGCTAGAGGGCCTCGGGCGCCGGCTCGCGGGCGCTCCTGACCACGGCGGGACCCCCGAGCGCCGCGATCGCGACCACCGCGACGGCCATCCCGACGTAGAGCACGGGAAGGTCGATCGGGCCGGCGAGCGCGCTCGCCGCCGCGGAACCGATCGTGAGCGCGCTCATGATCAGCATCCGGCCGAAGATCCCGACCGTGGCCTGGAGCTCGAGCGAGGCCCGGCGCTGGCGCTCGCCGATGTAGGCAGCCGTGATCATGGCGTCGACGAGGTGGAACACGAACACCGACACTGCGGCGAGGGCGAAGCCGGGCGCCAGGCCGCAGGCGGCGATCGAGGCCGCCAGGACGGGTAGAGCCCTCATGATGATGCTGACTCCGCTGAGTCGAACCGAGAGGAGCCCGACGAGCGGGGAGGCGACGACGCCGGCGATGCCGGCCACCGCGAGAACGACTCCCGTCTGACCGGAGCCGAGACCGATCTGCTCGCGGAGCAGCGGCACGAGCAGCCCCCACGCTCCCGCGGCCACGCCGACCCAGATCGCGCCGAAGACCGTGAGCCGGCGCAGGAACGGATCGCCGAAGATGGTCCCGAGCCCCGCCCGCACGACCTCCCCTGGCGACCGGGCCCGTCCACCCGCTGCTCTCGTCGTGCCGACACGCAGCAGGCGGATGACGACGGCGGCAACGAGGAGGCAGCCGGCCTCGACGGCCAGGGCTCTCGCCGGCCCGATCGCGGCGACGAGCACGCCGCCGATCGCGGGGCCCGAGAGCACCCCCACGCTCCACGCCGCTCCGAGGGTCGCCTGCGCGTGCATGATCCGCTCCATCCCGGCGATCGGAGGCAGCAGCCCGAAGACGGCGGCGTCGGAGAAGACCCGGCCGGCGCCGATCACGAAGCCGGCGGCGAGCACGAGCGCGAGCGGCGGCACCCCGCCGAGCGACCAGAGCGGGACGGCGATCGCGACGAGCGCCTGGAGCAGGTGCGTAGTCCATATCACCTGACGCGGTGGCCGCCGGTCGCCCACGACCCCGGCCGGCAGGCCGAAGACGACGTACGGCAGGACCGTGAACGTGAAGACGAGCCCGGCCGAGGTGCTCGAGCCCCCGGTGTCGAGCACGAGCCAGGGCAGCGCGACCGCGGAGATCCCGTGTCCGGCGAAGCTGAGCGCCTGGCTTCCAAGCAGCAGCCGGCCGTCGCGTGTCGTCAGCAGCGGATCCCGGGTGAGCACGTCCGGACGCTATCTCGCAAGGCGCCGAAGGCGCCGCGCAGCGGCCGCGCCGCAGGCGCCAGGCCGCGAAGCGCCGTCGAGCCGCAGGGCTCGACACAACGCAAGGCGCCGAAGGCGCCGCGCAGCGGCCAGCCGCAGGCGCCAGGCCGCGAAGCGCCGTCGAGCCGCAGGGCTCGACACAAACGCAAGGCGCCGAAGGCGCCGCCGCGCTGAGCGGCCGGCTCGGCCGGCCCGCGACCCGCGTAGAAGCCGGGCGGAGCCCGGCGATCACAAGCCCGCGCCGAAGGCGCCGCCGCGGCTGAGCGGCCGGCTCGGCCGGCCGCGACCCGCGTGAAGCCGGGCGGAGCCCGGCGGTCACAAGCCCGCGCCGAAGGCGCCGCCGCGGCTGAGCTGCCGGCTCGGCCGGCCGCGACCTGCGTAGAAGCCGGGCGGAGCCCGGCGGTCCGATCCGTGGCCCTACCGGGCCCGCAATCGGCGGGTCCGGCCCGGCCAAACCCGGCCGTCAGCCGCCAGGCCCTACCGGGCCCGCACGGATCGGCGGGTCCGGCCCGGCCAAGCCCGGCCGTCAGCCGCCGGCGGACGGCGGGGCGCCCATCCGCCCGTTCCGTCCGATCGGGGTCCTACCTTCAGGCGCATGGCCCCGATCGCCGTGCTCGCCCTTGGCGTGCTCGCTCTCGTCGCGTTGCCGCGAAGGGCCCGCCCTGCAATCGTCGTCGTTCTGGCGGCCGCGGGGACGGCGCTCGTCATCCGGGCCCTGACCGATGACACCGCCCTGGTGCTCGGGGGAGCGGTTGTCGGTGCGCTCACGGCGGTGCTCGTCCGGGAGATCGCCGGGACGTTCCGGCTGCTCGCACAACCGAGCCCAGATGCCCGCTCGAAACCGGTGCGGCACGCCGGGCGAGAGCAGCGCGAGCCGACCGCGGAGGAGCGCGAGCTCCGTCGCCGCACCCGGGAGGAGCGCCGGCGTCGCGACCGTCTGGCAGCGTGATCCGGCCGGGCCGAGCCGGGCCGTCAACCGCCGCGGCCTGACGACACCGCACCGTCCGCGCCCGGACGTCTCCCGACCTGTGACCGCCGTCCTCCGGACGGCTCCCCGGCGGATCCGGCCGGGCCGAGCCGGGCCGTCAACCGCCGCGGCGTGAAGCGATCGCGCCACCCGGCGCCCTGCTACCCGGGGGTCCGTCCGATCGAGGTCCTACCTTCTCTGCATGGCCCTCCTGCTCGCCCTCGGGTTGAGCGTTCTCGCCGTTGCCGTGCTGCCCGGCACGGCGCGGCCGGCCCTCCTCATCGGCGGCTCGGCGACCGAGACGGCGGTCGTGGTGGGAACCCTGACCGGCGACCCCGTGCTCACGTTCGTCGGAGCAGTCGCTGCGGCGATCGTCGCGCTGCTCCTGTGCGAGCTCTTCGGCTCGGCTGCGTACCGTCTGGCCCCGGGCCGGGAGCGAGCGCGCGGCAGGGCACTCGAGCGCCGTGCCACGGAACGGTCGCTCGCGGCGCACGAGCGGCTCCGCCGCCACGAGCAGCGCCGGATCCGGCGCGCTCGGGACGACGAGCGCATCGCTGCCTGAGCACACCCACCGCCCTTTCCGGCCGTGGCGGCTTGACAGGCCGGGCACGGCACGACGAGACTCCCTCCCGGCGTGACCGGTAGGCAGGCAGCACCCCGGCGGAAGTTCTGGGGATGGGGGCTCGAGGGCGAGGGCCTCTCCCGCCCGGAGGTCGAAGAGCTCGGCGCAGCGTTCGCCGGCCGCTTCGGGCTCGACGGCGTCAGGATCGTCGAGCCGCCGCAGCTCGCGGAGCTCGACCTCCGGCCGCCGAGAGTCGACGCGCCCGGATCGCTCGCCGCCCTGTTCACGAGCGATGCCCACGAGCGTGCACTGCACAGCTACGGGCGCTCGTTCCGTGACCTCGTGCGCGCGATGCGGCGCGACTACTCGAACCCACCCGACCTCGTCTGCTTCCCGCGCTCCGAGCAGGACGTCACCGCGGTGCTCGACTGGTGCAGCGCCTCGGACGTGGCGGCGATCCCGTTCGGCGGCGGCTCCAGCGTGGTCGGCGGGGTCGAGCCGGCCGTCGGCGACGGCTACCGCGGCACCGTCAGCGTCGACCTGCGCGAGCTCGACCAGGTCCTCGAGGTCGACCGTTCCTCCCGGTCGGCCCGGATCCAGGGAGGCGTGCTCGGCCCCTCGCTCGAGGCGCAGTTGAAGCCCCACGGGTACACGCTCCGCCACTTTCCCCAGGGATTCGAGTACTCGAGCCTCGGGGGCTGGATCGTCACGCGCTCGGGTGGGCATTTCGCGACGCTGTTCACGCACATCGACGAGTTCGTCGAGGGGCTCCGGGTGGTCACCCCGCGCGGTCTCGTCGAGACGAGGCGCCTGCCCGGCTCGGGTGCCGGGCCCTCGCCGGATCGCCTGTTCTGCGGCTCCGAGGGGAGCCTCGGCATCGTCACCGAGGCCTGGATGCGGCTCCAGGACCGGCCCTCGTTCCGGGCAGGGGCGTCCGTCACGTTCGCCTCCTTCGAGGACGCGGCGGCCTGCGCCCGCGCGGTCGCCCAGTCCGGGCTCTGGCCGAGCAACTGCCGGCTGCTCGACCACGACGAGGCCCTGCTCTCGGGCAGCGGGGACGGGTCTGTGTCGATCCTCGTCCTCGGGTTCGAGTCGGCCGATCACGAGACCGGCCCGTGGCTCGACCGGGCGCTCGAGCTCTGCCGGGAGCACCACGGCCGGGTTCCGGAGAGCGGGGCAGCCGATCCGGCCGCTGCCTGGCGGACGGCGTTCATCCGGGGCCCGCACGTTCGTGACGCGATGGCGATGCTCGGACTCGTTCACGAGACGTTCGAGACGGCGATCACCTGGGATCGCTTCCCGGCCTTTCACGCCGGTGTGCTCGAGGCGACGCGGGCCGCGCTGACAGAGGTCTGCGGCGGCGGAGTGGTCTCCTGCCGCTTCACGTACGTCTACCCGGACGGGCCGGCGCCCTACTACTCCGTCTATGCCCCCGGCAGGCCGGGCTCCGAGCTCGAGCAGTGGGACGAGATCAAGGCCGCGGCAGCCGAGGCGATTCTCTCGCTCGGCGGTACGATCACCCACCACCACGCGGTCGGCCGTGACCACCGCCCCTGGTACGACCGCCAGCGGCCCGAGCTGTTCGCCGCCGCGCTCACGGCCGCGAAGGCAGAGCTCGATCCGGCCGGGATCATGAACCCGGGCGTCCTGCTCGACCCACCCCGCGGCTGAGCCGGGCCTCCGGCCGGTCGGCGACGACGTTCGCGCTCGACACGCCGGCCGTCCGGACGCCACAATCAGCCCATGAGCTCGCTGACGGCCGCCCCCGCGGAGATCGAGGTCGAGGAGCCGGAGGGGCACGACACGGCCGAGCGGGATGTCCCGTGGATCGTGATCGTCTGGAACGACCCGATCAACCTGATGTCCTACGTGACTCTCGTCTTCCAGAAGCTGTTCGGCTACAGCCGGGCGAAGGCGACCGAGCTCATGCTCCAGGTGCACCACGACGGGAAGGCGATCGTCGCGAGCGGCACGCGGGAGAAGGCCGAGCACGACGTCTCCCGCCTGCACGCGCACGGCCTCTGGGCGACGATGCGCAAGGACGCGTGATCGTCCGGCGCCGCGTCGAGCGCCGGCGGGGCGGCGAGATCCGCGTGCGGCTGCCGTTTCCGGAGCAGGAGCTGCTCCGGGAGCTGGCGGGAGAGCTCGACGAGCTGCTGCGCTCCGGGTCGGAGCACGACGACGTGCGCCGGCTCTTCCCTCCCGCCTACGCCGACAGCGAGCAGGACGAGGCCGAGTACCGCGACCTCGTGCGGGAGGAGCTGCTCGAGGGCAGGCGGGAGGCGCTCCGGGCCTTCGAGACGACGATCGACCGGAGCCGGCTCTCCGAGGACGAGCTCGACGTCTGGATGCGCGTGTTGAACGACCTGCGGCTCGTGCTCGGGACCCGTCTCGACGTGACCGAGGACACGTTCGTCGAGCCGATCGACCGGCGAGATCCCGACGCCCAGACGCTCGCCGTGTATGCGTACCTCGGGTGGCTCCAGGAGCAGGTCGTCCAGGCGACCCGGGTCGCAGGCTCCTGACCCGCAGCGGTGACAGCGGCCGTGAGCGCTGGAAAACGGCGCCCGCCCCACTCGGACACGTAACGGCGAAAGGAGGTCGAGATGGTCGTCTCCCTGTACCGTGTTCCCGAGGTCGTACCCGAGCACGACTGCGCCGCATGCGGTGAGAGCACCGATGCTCCGGAGTCGCTCCTGCTGGCCGGCGAGCCCACCCGGCTCGTCCTTCACCTGGTCCTCTGCCCGGACTGTCGCGCCGACGAGCCCGAGCTCGGCGGCCAGGGCTAGCGCGCTTCCGTCCAGCGTGCCGCAACCCGACGCACGTCGGGACTGCGATCGCGGCGGGCCGGGCGCCGCACCCGGCCCGCCGCTCCCCTATCGTGCGGCCGCTGCCGGGAGCTGCGCGTCCGGGAAGCGGTTGCAGAACCTCGCCGCCTCCGGGTACGGAAAGAAGTCCACGATCTCTCCGTCGGCGAGCCGGCGCTGGCATTCCTGCCAGAACGCCGGCTGGAGCAGCTCGGCGTGGTGGCGGAGGAACACCTCCCGGACCCGCGGGTCACCGAGCAGGAACGCCTCGAACTCCTCCGGAAAGACGTCGAAGGGGCCGACCGGATACCAGGGCTCGTCGGCCATCTCCGCTTCCGGGTTCGGCGGGGGTGGGATCGCGCGGAAGTTGCAGTCCGTCAGGTACTCGATCTCGTCGTAGTCGTAGAAGACGACGCGACCGTGACGGTTCACCCCGAAGTTGCGCCACAGCATGTCACCCGGAAAGACATTCGCGATCGCGAGCTCGCGGATCGCCTCGCCGTAGTCCCGAACCGCCCGCTCGACCTGGCCGGGCGTCGCACCGTCGAGGAAGATGTTGAGCGGGGTCAGGCGCCGCTCCACGTAGCAGTGCCCGACGATCAGGTCGTCGCCGTCGACCTCGATCGTGGACGGCGCGAGCTGCCCCAGCTGGTCGAGCAGCTCGGGGGCGAACCGGGCGAGCGGCAGGGCGAGGTGGGTGAACTCGAGCGCATCGACCATGCGCCCGACCCTGTCGACCCCCTGGACGAGCTTGAACTTCCGCATCACCGTCTCGCGGTCTGTGTGCTTCGACGGCCCGAACTCGTCCTTGATCACCTTGAACACGTACGGGTACGAGGGCAGGTTGAAGACGTGCATGACGAGCCCGCGCGTCCCGGGCGCCTCGACGAAGCTGTCCTGCGAATGGTGGAGATGGTGGAGGAGGTCGCGGTAGAAGAGGGTCTTGCCCTGCCCCCCGAGCCCGAGCGCCGTGTAGAGCTCGGAGCGCGGCTTCGCGGGCATGAGCGACTGCAGGAAGTGGACGTAGCCCGAGGGGACGTCCATGTCGACCATGAAGTAGGCCCTCGAGAGCGAGAAGAGCAGGCTGATCGCATCGGGATCGAGCAGGATCGCGTCGAGGAGGAGCCCGTCCTCGCCGTCGTGGAGCACGCAGACGATGAACGGCGTCTCGCGGTTGCCGTTCACGACCTTGCCGACCACGTAGGCGGCCTTGTTGCGGTAGAACGGCGAGCTCAGCACCTGGATCTGGAGGTTTGGCTCGGCCTCCGGCCACTCGCCTCCGAGGTGCTCGAGGAGTGCGCGCATCACGTTGTCGACGTCGCGCGGGAGGTCGGTGAACGGCCTGCTCCAGCCGAAGTCGGTGAAGAGCCGGATGAGCGTGAAGCGCAGGCCGGGCCCGGACGGGTAGTAGCTGCGGTAGTTCGGCGGGTCGGATTCGATGTACTCGGTCGAGACGGCGGCCCGCACGAAGATGAAGTCGTTGTGCACGTACGTGCGATGCAGGATCCGCGTGATCACGGAGTTGAAGAACGTCTCGGCGAGCTCGGGCTGCTTGTGGTCGACGAGCAGGCCGATGTAGTCGAGCTTGACCTGCTGCCAGGTCGCGTCGTCGAGCGTCTCGGCCGCGAACTCGTCATGGAGGCGCTCGACGCACTCGCCGACCCTCGCGTTGTAGAACGGGATCCGGCTGCTCACCGCTCGCTGGACCTCCGCCCATTCGGCGCGCTCGAAGCGGCGTTTCGCCTCCGCGCTCGTCCCCCGGAAGAGCCGGTAGTGACGGTCGAACCCCTCGACGATCGCGACCGCGATCTTCCGCACGAGCTCCGTTCCGTTCCTCCCCGCGCCGTCCATCGCTCCCGGGAGGGTAGACGACTCCGTTGCCGCTACCGGACGCGGGCTGCGTCACGTAGCGTTGCGGGTACAGCGACGCGATCACGCGAGCAAGGGAGCTGCATGAGCACCGTTTCCTTCATCACCGTCCCCGAGGGCGGCACGAAGATCGTTCCCGGCGAGCCGGTCCCCGACAACCCGATCATCCCGTTCATCGAGGGCGACGGCATCGGCGCCGACATCACTCCGGTCATGAAGGCCGTCGTCGACGCCGCCGTCGAGAAGGCGTACGGCGGCGGGCGCGAGATCCACTGGATGGAGATCTTCGCGGGCGAGAAATCGACCCGCATGTACGGGCCCGACGTCTGGCTCCCGGGCGAGACGCTCGAGGCCGTGAAGGAGTTCGTCGTCGCGATCAAGGGCCCGATGACGACGCCCGTGGGCGGCGGGATCCGCTCGCTGAACGTCGCGCTCCGACAGGAGCTCGACCTGTACGTCTGCCTGCGGCCCGTACGCTGGTTCCGCGGCGTCCCCAGCCCGCTCAAGGACCCGTCGAAGGTCGACATGGTGATCTTTCGCGAGAACACCGAGGACATCTACGCGGGGATCGAGTGGGAGGCGGAGTCGGAGGGAGCGCGCAGGGTCATCTCGTTCCTCCAGGACGAGCTCGGCGTCCGGAAGATCCGCTTCCCGGACACGTCGGGGATCGGGATCAAGCCGGTCTCGCGCGAGGGGACCGAGCGGCTCGTCCGCCAGGCGCTGCGCTACGCGATCGAGAACGACCGCCGGTCGGTGACGCTCGTCCACAAGGGCAACATCATGAAGTTCACGGAGGGCGCGTTCCGGGACTGGGGCTACGGTCTCGCCGCCCGGGAGTTCGGTGCGCAGCCCCTCGACGGCGGGCCCTGGATGACGTTTCCGAACCCGGAGACGGGCGGCCGGATCACGCTCAAGGACGTGATCGCCGACGCCTTCCTCCAGCAGATCCTCCTGCGCCCTGCCGAGTACGACGTGATCGCGACGCTGAACCTGAACGGCGACTACATCTCGGACGCGCTCGCCGCACAGGTCGGAGGGATCGGGATCGCACCCGGCGCGAACATGTCCGACGAGGTCGCGATGTTCGAGGCCACCCACGGCACCGCGCCCAAGTACGCGGGTCAGGACAAGGTGAACCCGGGCTCGCTGATCCTGTCGGCCGAGATGATGCTGCGCCACCTGGGCTGGAAGGAGGCGGCCGATCTGATCGTGGCCTCGATGGAGGCGGCGATCGGCGACGGCCAGGTCACCTACGACTTCGCCCGGCTCATGGACGGGGCGACCGAGGTCTCCTGCTCGGCCTTCGGGCAGGCGATGATCGACCGGATGTAGGGGCCCTCGACGCAGGAGAGTCGTCGGCGGCCACGGGACGCGTCGTGACGAGATACGCGGCCCTCCTCCGCGGAATCAACGTCGGCGGGCGGGCGAGGCTCTCGATGTCCGAGCTGCGTGAGGCGCTCGCCTCGCTCGGCCTCGAGGACGTGGTCACCTACATCCAGAGCGGCAACGTCGTCTTCCGCAGCGCTGCGACACCGACCGAGATCGCGCGCGACCTGGAGCAGCGCATCGCCGAGGCCTTCTCCCTCGAGACCACGGTCGTGCTCCGCACCGCCGCCGAGCTGGCCTCGATCGCCGGCGACAACCCCTACGCGGCGCGGGGCACCGAGCCGCGGACGCTCCACGTCGTCTTCCTCGGCGGAGCGCCGGGCGCCGAGGACGTGGCACGCCTCGACCCGGAGCGGTCTCCCCCGGACTCGTTCACGGTGCGGGGCAGCGAGATCTACGTGTGCTTCCCGAACGGATCGGGCCGGTCGAAGCTGACGCTCGACTACTTCGAGCGCAATCTCGACGTCCGGGCCACGATGCGCAACTGGAGCACGGTGGTCAGGCTGGTCGAGCTCACGCGCGGCTGATCTTTGCCTCCCGGCGCAGCGCCTCCATGATCCGGAACCCGATCCGGTCGACCCTGCGCGTGCCGTTCGAGAGCACGACGACGTGAGCACCGGTCTCGGGGGCAAAGGCGCAGAACGACCGAAAGCCGCCGGTCCCGCCGTCGTGCCAGAGGAGCCGCGCGCCGTCGCGCGACTCGAGACTCATCCACCCGAGGCACTGGGCGATCCGGCCCCGGCGAAGCCGTGCGCCGTGGGTTGCCCGGGCGGCCCGCGCGAGCGCCGAGGGCCCGTCTCCGTGCTGGAGCTCGAGGAATCGAAGCATGTCGTGGACGGTCGAGCGCAGCGCGCCCGCGCCCGCAAGCGACGGGAGCTCCCAGTGGGGGACCGGACGGCCGCGGCGGTCGTGGCCGTCGGCGAAGCGTCCAAGGTCACCCGCCGGCACCTCGACCCGGGTATCGACGAGCCCGAGCGGGTCACAGATCCGGTCACGCACGAGCGTCCCGTACGGCAGGTCGGCGGCGAGCCCGAGGACGTGCCCGAGCAGGCCCATGCCGAAGTTCGAGTACCGGGGCCTCGTGCCCGGCTCGCGCTTCAGCCGCGCCTCCGCGGCGGCGCGCTCGAGCTGGGCGACCGTGAACGGCGCGTACGGGTTGTCGCGGTGGCGAAACAGGGACATCCGCAGGATCCCCTTCGGCAGCCGCGGCAGACCGCTCGAATGCGTGGCGAGGTCGAGCAGGGTGATCGGACGCCCACGAACGGGCAGCCGGCCGCCCGGAGGTAGGTAGCGATTGGCGGGGTCGTCGAGGGCGACGATGCCCTCCCCGGCCATCGACGCCAGCAGGGTCGCCGTGAACACCTTCGTGATCGACCCGAGCTCGAAGAGCGTGTCGGGGCCGGGGCTCCCCGGCCTGCCCGCGCCCACGCGGCCGCGTCCGAACGTCCAGGTGCCTCCGCCGCGCCCGACGCCAACGGCAACACCGACGAGGTGCCGGGCATGCCGGTCGAGGATCGACTCGACGACGCCGGGGCCGGCGTCCCAGGGAGCGCTGCCCACGACTGCGTGCCTCAGCCCGGCAGGCGCTGCGCGGCGACCGCGTCGCCCGGCCTGATCACCCCGTCCGTGAGGATGTCCGCACGCAGGCCGGCCCGGTGCACGAGGCCCCGGATGACGCCCGGCCGGCTCAGGCGCTCGAGATGCGCGCAGGGCTCGGCGAGCCGCCGGCCGACGCACTCGACCTCGCCGACCCGGAAGCTCCTGCCCACGAGCGAGTTCAGGTCGATGCCCCGGGTGACCAGGTTTCGCCGCGCTTCCTCCCAGGCGAGCTCGACGTTCCCGTCTGCGGCGAGCGCCTCGAGCGCCTCGGCCTCGATCAGCGTCAGGTCGAAGCCCCGCCGGCCGGCGAACGTCCCGCGCCCGTCCCAGTACCGGTCGCCCTCGAGCCCGCGTCCTGGGACGGCACGCGCCTCCGCGACCTTCCTCAACGGCGCGGTCGCCTCGGGCGAGATCATCACGGCCTCGACCGTGCCGGTTCCGCGGCCGTCGTTTCGGTACGGGTCCCCGGGCGGGAAGTGGAGCTCGAGCGGCGCGACGAGCAGGCCCTGCTCGATCCTCGCACCGGGGTCCTCAGCGAGGATGCCCGACGGATCGAGCACGGGCCCGGACGGCACGCCGAACATGAGCACGGCATGGGTCCCGCCCGAGCCACCGCGGACGAACGCGAGCCAGTAGCCCGCCCACGAGAAGCCGGTCGGATCTGCGATCGGTACGAGCCCGAGGTTCCGTGTCGCCAACCACTGACGCCAGAAGGACGCAGGATCCTCGTCGGGGTCGGGCCCGGCCACGACATCGTCGGGACCGCCGAGGACGACGGCCAGGCACTCCGCGAACTCCTGCGGCCACCCGGACACGCAGCGATCGTACCGACCTGCCGCGACCGCCGTAGCTGCTGGGGCAGAATCAGGCGATGAGCCGCATCGCCCGCATCGAGGCCTGGCCCGTGAACGTCCCGCTCGTGGCGCCCTACGAGATGGCTCCGGGACGCGTTGCGGGAATCCACCGGACGATCGTTCGCGTCACGACCGACGACGGGGTCGTCGGGCTCGGCGAGTCGCCCGACCCCGACGACGCCGAGGCTCTGCGTGGCGAGCTCGGCGGGCTGCTCACGGGACGGGAGGTATCCGAGCTGCTCGACGAGCTGGGCAGCGGCGAGCGTCCCCCGGTGGAGCAGCGGCGCGACGGGAAGGTGCTGATCCGGCGTCCTCTGTCGGGTGTCGAGATCGCGCTCTGGGATATCGCGTCCCGCGAGGCGGGCGTCCCGCTCCACGCGCTGCTCGGGCCACAGTGCCGGACCGAGGCCCCGTTCACGGAGTACTTCGCCTACCGGGACGGCCGGGAGCAGACGCCCGCGGAGGTCGCCGCGTACTGCGCCCGCATGGTCGAGGAGCACGGTTCGCCGGCCTTCGAGGGAAAGGTCGCCGTGCGGCCGGTCGAGGAGGACGTCGTGCTCGCCCGCGAGATCAGGGCCGCGATCGGTCCCGACCTGACACTCCGCCTCGACGCCAACATGGGCTGGCGGCTCGACACCGCACGATCGGCCCTCTCGCTCCTCGAGCCCTTCGGGATCGAGAACGTCGAGGAGCCGGTCGGCTCGTTCGGCGAGATGGCCGAGCTCCGGCGCTCGACCGCGATCCCGTTCTCGGCCCACACGCCCGACGTGGAGTCGGCGGCGAGGCTCGGTGCTCCCGACACGATCGTCATCGGCCTCGGCTTCTGCGGCGGGATCACGGGCACGCGCAGGCTCATCGGCGACTGCGAGGCGGCGGGCGTCGGCTTCTGGTTCTACAGCGGCGATCTCGGGATCGCGACGGCCGCCTACCTGCACGTCGTCGCAGCGACGCCCTACCTCGCCAGGCCCAGCCAGTCGCTGCTGCGCTGGACCGCGGACGACGTCATCGCCGGCGGCCCGTTCCGGCCCGGGCGCGGCGTCGTGGCGGTTCCGGACGGGCCGGGGCTCGGGGTCGAGCTCGACGAGGCGGCGCTCGCCCGCTGCACGGAGCGCTTCGCACGCGAGGGCGCGTACGACTTCTACGCCGGGCCCGCGCTACCCCGTTACTGACCGTCGTCGCCGAGATAGCCGAGGCCCGACGGGCCGTGCGACACCGTCAAGCGGTTGCCGTCGATCTGCGCGGTGAACCCGTCACCGAGGACGTCGAGCACGTGGGTGTCCTGGGCGGCCAGCTCGTCGGGGCACGTCTCCGGACCGGTCGAGAGGGCGGTGATCTGCACCTCGTCGCCGCTCACCCGGTAGGTGCCCGAGAACGAGCGACAGCCGGTCGACCCCGTGATCGTGCCGTCGTCGTCGAGCCGGAGCGTTGCCGGCTCACCCGTCACAGACGACACCGTCTCGCCCTCGATCAGCGAGGCGAGCGTCCAGGTGGTGCCGACCAGCTCCGCGGTCGGGACCGGCGGTAGCAGGGTGAGCTCGAGCTCGACACCGGCGCCGCTCAGGACGAGCCGGCCGCCGTCCCGGGCCGCCGTCGTGACGTCCGCCAGCGCGTCCACGTACGCGGCCTCGGACGCCATCACCGGCTCCGCGCACGCCATCTCCGTCATCGACGCAACCACCACGCGGACGCTCGTCCCATCCTGTTCGATCGTTCCCCCGTAGCCGTTGCAGGCGGCCGTGCCCTCGATCGTCTTCCCGGCCACGGTCAGCGTGATCGGACTTCCCTCGACGATCGGCACCGTACGATCCCCGTGGCTGCCGGCCTCGAGCCGCCAGGCCCCGTCGAGCTCCGGTGCTCCGGCCGCTGATCCGCCGCAGGCGGCGAGCAGGCCGGCGAGCATCGCCATCACCGCTGTTCGGCCGGTCATCAGCTCCGGCCGGCCGAGAGCGACTCGCAGAGCGCCGCCATGCCTGCGTGGTGCAGCGCGAAGCGGTCGGTGTCGAGCGCGTCCGGGAAGGTCGAGAGCTTCGCGATGACCGTGTTCGACGGGTGATGCACGAAGACGCTCTGGCCGTTCATGCCGACGGCGGCATGGATGCCACGCTCTGCGTCCCAGACCCACCAGTTGTCGTGGTAGAAGGCCTCGGCCGTCGGGCCTCCGAGCTCGTTCTCGCCGCCGTAGGCGTCGATCAGCTCCTGGTCGCGTGCGAGCAGCCGGCCGGTCCACGCCGCCGGCACGATCTGCCTGCCGCCGAGCGATCCACCCTGGAGCCACATGAGCCCGAACCGGGCGAGGTCGCGCAACGTCGCGCAGATCCCGCCCTCGACGATCGGGAACCCGCTCCGATCGAGCATGATCTGCGCATCGTGCTCGGCGCCGAGCGGGACCCAGAGGCAGCTCGAGAACAGCTCGGGGAGCGGCGCACCGCCGGCGCGCTCGAGCACCCAGCCGAGCACGTCGTGGGCGAGCGAGTTGTAGACGAACGAGCCCCCGTGCGGGGGGCTCGCGCCGATCGTCCGAATCCACGTCGCCGTGTCCGCCGGAATGTCCGTCCGCTCGTGCTCGCGGTAGGCGGAGACGTCGAGGATCGTGTACTCGTCGAGCTCGAAGTCCCAGGCGACGCCGGCGCGCATGTCGAGCAGGTGCTGGACCGTACAGCCGTCCCAGGCCGTTCCGCGCAGCTCGGCGACGTGGTCGGGAACGAGGTCGTCCGGCGTCAGCGCGCCCTGGCCGGTGAGCACACCGCAGAGGGTCGCGTTCACCGACTTCGAGACGGACATGAGCAGGTGCGTCTCCGACGGCTGCATCCCGTTGAAGTACCGCTCGTAGACGATGCTCCCGTCCTGGATGACGACGAACCCGTCCGTGTACGTCTCCTCGAGCATCGTCGTGAGGTCGCGCGACCGGCCGTCGTGCTCGAATCGCAGGCCGCCGAGGTCGTGCTCGGCACGAGGCAGCTCGTGCGCCGGCCCGGGGCCGCGCGAGATCGTCGCCGTGCGGACGAGGTTCGCAACCCGGCGAAAGCCGAGACGGTTGTACGGCGCGTCGAGCCAGTTCGCGCTCGTCACGCCGAGAGCCCGGGCCTCGCCCTCCAGCTGATCGGTCTCCACGTCGCCTCCTCCGGTCGGGTCGGCGAAACGATAACGCCCGTCAGCCGGAGGTGAAGCCGAGGATCAGCTGGGCTGTCTCGAGGGGCGCGTCCAGCTGGGGGCGGTGCCCCACACCCTCAAGCTCGACCCACTCGGCGGCCGGCAGCCACTCGTCATGGAAGCGGGCGGCGGCGGCCGGCCACGGCAGGAGCCGGTCGGCGGTTCTCCAGACGACGCGTACAGGGCAGGTGATCCGCTCCGCATCGAGGCTCCAGCCCGCGACCGGCGCATGGTCGATCAACGCGCCGCCTGTCACACACGAGGCCACGCCCGCGAGCTGGTGGGCGAGCAGGTCGACCGGGATGTGCTCGACGCTCGTCACCGTGTACTGCGTCGCGCGGCGGCGGCCTTCAGGAGCGGCGAGGATCGCCTCCGCATGACGCGCCGCCGCGGCCACGAGCTCGAGCAGCTCCAGCTGGAGGCGCAGCGTGTCGCGGTAGGACTCATCGCCGACGGCCCAGCCGCCCGCCGGGGCGAGCGCGACCACCGAGGACGCCCGGCCGCGGGCCGCGAGCTGGAGTGCGACGTCGTGGCCACGGTCCCGAGCGTACCCTCGAGAGCGAGTAGCCTCCTCGCAGAGCGCACATGACGAGGGTTCTCGTGACCGCGGCGACCACCCACGGAGCGACGGACGAGATCGCCCGGGCGATCGCCGACGTCCTTGCCGGGCAGGGCATCGACGTGGACATGACAGCGCCCGAGGACGTCACCGGCGTCGACGGCTACGACGCCGTCGTGCTCGGCAGCGCTGTCTACGGTGGTCACTGGCTCGAGCCGGCGAAGGCCCTGGTCGAGCGTTCGGGTGCTGCGCTCGCCGGCCGGCCTGTATGGCTGTTCTCGAGCGGGCCGGTCGGTGACCCTTCACGGAAGCTGGTCAGGGCGATGGGCGCAGACCCCGTCGATCTCCCCGAGCTCATGCGCGCCACGGGAGCCCGTGGGCATCGGATGCTCGCCGGGAAGCTCGAGAAGCAGGATCTCCCGTTCGCCCAGCGCGCCGCCCTGACGGTGTTCCGGGGCCTCGAGGGCGACTTCCGCGACTGGGATGAGATCCGCACCTGGGCCACGGAGATCGCAGACGCGCTGCAGAGCGCTTCCTGATCGGGCGGAGCAGGGGCGCAGGGCCGGCGCGCAGGCTCAGGCCGGCCTGAGCGCGACCACGATCGCCGCCCAGTCTCCCGCGGCGCTGAGGTCGTCGGCGGCTCCGAGCTGGGTCGGGCCGGGCGAGGCGACGGGCCCCTCGTACCAGAGGGAGGCCCGAGTCGAGTCTCCACCCGACCCTGCGAGCACGTTGCCGAGAATCGACGTCTCGCCGGCGGGTATCGAGAGGGTCTGCCCGCGATGCCAGGCCGCGGCGACGGCAAGGGCACCGGGCGTCGCGGTGCTGACGCTCGCGAGCAGGTCGTTGTCGTCGACGCCCGGCCCGGGTGCGGTGGCGAGCGCCTCGACCGGGGTCGAGGGCGAGACGCCCGAGAACCGCTGAGCGACGACGGCGACCGGCTTCGTGTTGCCGGTCACCGTGACGGTAACCGAGCCGGCTGTCGGGCTCGGTCCCTGGCCGAGCCAGAGCGAGACTCCTCCCTGGCCCTGCGCGTTGTCGACGTTCGCGATCTCCGTCCAGGCGAGGCCGTTGCCCGCGACCGAGACGGCGCGGCTCTCGTCGCGCTGGGAGACCGCGACGAGAACGAGGTCGTCCGGAGACGGTGTCCACGACGGCAGGACGAGCGACGCGCCCGTGGCGATCGTGGCCGAGACCGGCGCACCGGAGAGCTCGATCGATCCGGAGGGCGGCGGTGGGGTGTCGGCCGTCGTGAAGCTCCAACTCGTGGTCGCGAGCGGATTCCCGGCCGGGTCGCGGATCGCGACCGGGCCACCCGTCAGCGTGGCCGTGTACGTCGTCAGCGGCAGGAGGTCGGCGTCCGGATCGAGGGTGGCCGTGTCGGTCGACGGGTTGTAGCCGACGGTGGCCGCGATCGGGCCTCCCGGCCCGGTGAGCGTGAAGGTCGTGCCGTCGACGCCGAGGACCTCCTCGCTGAACGTCGCCGTCACGCTGGCCGACATCGAGACGCCGGTCGCGTCGACTCCCGGTGTGCGCAGGGTCACGGTCGGCGGCGTCTCATCGGGCCCCGTCTGCTGCGTGACGACCAGCTGGGGCGGGTTCGCTCCCTGCCGGCTCGAGTAGTCGACGAGGTCGCTGACGGAGCTCTTCAGGAGGAAGCTGTACGTCCCGTTGCCGGTGACCGCCGACCCGAGATCGAGCTCGACCACGGCCCCGGTCGCCACGGCCCCCGCCGAGGCGAGCGCCGCTCCGGTCTCGGCCGGTGCGTTGCTCCACGTGAGCCCCGTCTCCGTCCAGGGCGTGCCGCTGCCCGCGTAGCCGTTGCTCGTCGGGTAGATGATCCCGCCCGAGGAGCTCGGATCGGTGACGACGAGCCGGAGCTTCGCCGAGGTGACGGGCCCGCTCACACCCGAGACGGTGAACTTGAGGTAGGTGTTGATCAGCTTCGAGCCGCCCCGCACGCGGAGCGTCGTCTTCGTGCCGTTGTTCTCGCTCACGGAGCTCGCGCGGACGTAGCTGTCGGCGTCAGGTGCGAAGGTGAGGGCCGAGCCGGGCTCGATCACGGTGACGTAGCTCGTCTTCGTCAAGGTGTCGCTTCTGCTCTGCGCGTCACGCACCGTGAGCTCGACCGCATACGTTCCCGGGCTCGTGTAGGTGAACGACGGGTTCTGGTCTGTCGAGTCCACGATGCCGTCGTCCTGGAAGTCCCACTCCCAGCTCGTCGGGCTGCCGGTCGACTCGTCTGTGAACTGGACGAGCAGCGGAGCCTCCCCGGCCGTCGGCGTGCCGCTGAACTGCGCGTCCGGCCCGGTCGGCGGCGGCGGCGCGCCGAGCGCGTCCCAGTGGTGCCAGTAGCGTCCCCCGCCGGACGCGACGACGACGAGACCGGTGGTCGAGTTGACGTTCTGCTTCGTCGAGGTGGCGTTGTTGATGCCGCTTCCCTGGTCGATCACGACGGTTCCCGTGCCGGACGGGAACGAGATCGAGTCGATGTCCGAGGTCTTCTCGACGATGTCGTCGCTTCCGCTCGTCGCGAACACGTGCACGACGCCGTGCTCGTCGTCGAGCAGCACGATCGGCCGCGTGTGCTTGTCGGTGGTGGTTCCGAAGGTCGCGTTCGTCCACGTCCCCGTGACCGGGTCCCGGGTCAGCAGCGCCGTGAGCGGCTGGCCGCCCGAGCTGTTCGAGGTCTTCGTCGCGGCGAAGACGCGGCCGCCCACGCCGGACAGCATCTTGAGGTTGATGTGGTCGTCGGCGAGGCTCTGGCCCGGGCTGTAGTAAGCGGTCTCGGTCGCCGCCCAGGTCGTGTCCGGATCCGCGTCGAGGTGCCGCGAGAAGTACATCGCCTTGTCGCTCTGGTTGCTCCACATGACGCCGACGCTCGTGCCGGCGAAGGCGATCACCGAGGAGATGTCGTCGCTCTTCACGTTCCCGGCGCCCGCGACGGGCAGCGCGAACGGCGTCCCCCATGCGGCGTCGTCACAGGTCGGGGCACAGAGCGTGCGGTTGACCCAGACGTCGCCTCCCTGCACCCAGGTCGCCCAGACCTTCCCCGTCGAGTCCCTGTCGATGACGAGGGTTTCGAGAGACAGGTCGTTGATCGCAACCGGGAAGCCGGCGTCGAGTGTGTACGTATCCGTGCCGGCGTTGTACGTGTAGCGGTACAGGTTCGACGGGTTGCCCGAGGACGGGCTCTGCGTGTAGATGTGCGAGGCGACGTAGAGCTTGCCGGTCGTGCCGTCCCAGAGCGCATCGGCGCGCGACCCCGAGCGCGTGTCGATCGCAACGTCCGTACTCGTCCACGCCTGGGTCGACGTGTCGAGCTTGAAGATCTCGAACCGGGCGCTCGCGGTGTCCCAGAGGCTCCCCCACCAGAAGCCGTCGTTCCACCACAGCTTGCTCTCGGGCTTCGATCCGGATGGATCGGTGCCGGCGCCGCTCGTCACCGGGCCGGCGAAGCCCGCCGCAGCCTGAACCGTCCCGGTGGCGACGGACGCTGCGACCAGGCATGCCGCCAGCAGGAGCCAGAGACGTCGGGCCGGCACCCGCACGCACAACAGCGTAGGTGAGAGGGTGGCAAAGCGCCAGCAGCGGCCCCGCGACCTCGCTCCCTGACGCGCGACTCGTTGCGCGGCAAGGTGAGGTAGGGGCAGGCTCCGGGCAGCACGAGCAACCGTCGCGCAGGTGGGTAGTCAGCCGGCTACCGGCGCAGCAGCGTGCTCGTCGTGACCGCTGCGTGCGGAGCCCTGGCACGCAGCTCCTCGCACAGCCCGTCGAAGCCGCTCAGACCCCGTGTGAGCACGACATCGCGCTCCTTCGCAAGCACCCGCACCCGCCTCGGCGCTGTCGGGGACGGCGTGTGCAGCAGCTCGCTGATGCTTCGCCAGGGGACGGTGCGTACGCGCCCGAGCCAGGGCCGGGCGACGAGCTCCGTCGCGGTGAGCTCGACCGCGGCTGCGCTCCGCAGCGCGTACAGGATCCGGCCGGCGGCGACGACGGCTGCGAGCAGCAGCACCTCCCCCGCGACCCGCGCCTCGGTCCCGACGAGCACCGCGATCGCCGCGGCCACGCTCACGAGCCCCACGGCAACGGCGCGCCAGGGGAAGCGGGCCGTGTGCCTTGCGTTGTCGGCTGCCGCTCGTCGCATCGGAAGCTGGAGGCTAGCCGGGCTCGTACGGGTCTCGCCCGACGCGGGCCGCGGCGGGGCGGGTTGCGCCCGTTCGGCCCGGGAGGGTTGACTACTCGCCCGCGGTGTGATATGGGGCCGCATGCGCCTGCGCCTTGCGCTGGTCGTAGTGGCCGTCTTCATGGCGGGGCTCGGGTCGGCCGGCGCGGCCGATGCGATCACGCGGGACCAGGCCGGGACGATTGCGCTGGGTGTGCTCGCACCGGAGGCCGAGACCGGCCCCGCGGTCGTGTTCGCGCTCCCGAGCGCGCTCGGCGCGAGGGCGGTGATCACCGAGCTCGCCACGAAGGGACAGCTCAAGCGGCCGGGCAAGGCGGTGTGGCTGTTCTGGGAGGACCTGGAGCCCGGCGCGTTCTTCCAGCACGCGAGCCGGCTCGTCCTCGTCGACGACCGAACGGGCAAGGTCGTCCTCGACAGGCGGCTCGGGTACTACCCGCTCGTGAACGGGAAGGCGCCGGCTTTCCTTCAGTCCGAGACGAGCTACTGGGGCGAGACGTACCAGCTCTACTCGAACCTCGCCCCCGTCGTCGTGCCCAGGCCTGTCCCGCCACCGACCCCCGCCCCGCGCCCCGTTCGGGTGCCGGCGGGCGTTCCGGCCGGCTCGCTCACGGGCGACTGCGTGCTCCTCGTGGGAGCGACGCCGAACAACGGCCGGGAACGCAGCGAGCTCGTCGCCGCCCTGAAGGCCTGGAACCATCTCGCCGGCAGCGTCGGCATGCCCGCCTACCTCGCTACCGATGACGGCCCGGTCAGGATCGACGGCCCCGCGACGCTCGCCCCGCCCGGGTTCGCGAACCAGGTGGACGACCGCACGATCGGCCGCGACTTCGGGCGCCTCACCGACCGGGAAGGCTGCACCGACATCCTCGTCTACGTCCTCGGGCACGGCGCACCGCCGCCGGGATGGATCGATCCGAAGGGGCACGCAGTGAAGGGCGGCCCCGCCACGATCCTCACCGGCGCGAAGACGTCCGGTGCGGGAAAGCCGCTGGTCAAGACGCTGACCCCGAAAGGCCTCGCCGAGGCAGTCGATGCCCACAAGGCGAAGGCGACGTTCAAGTTCGTGATCGAGAGCTGCTTCGCCGAGCGCTTCGACGAGCTGATCCTCGAGCCCCGCGTGAAGATCGTCGTCGGCTCGTCCTCGCCGGACAAGACGTCGAAGATGAACCTCAGCAAGAACCCCGCCTACGCGCACTACGTCCCCACCGAGCCGAACCCGTCCCAGCCGGAGTTCACGCACGGCATGACCGAGGGGTTCGCCCGGACGATCCTCGACAACACGGAGGTCGACTCGCTGATCCGGCAGGGCGACTCGCTCCTCGCCCGACTGCTCAAAGCCTCGTTCGAGAAGGAACAGCCGAACGACCGGGGAGCGCTCGCGGGCGAGACCGACCCGAGCGTCCACGACAACCTCGTCGACGGGGCGCGCATCCAGACGTGTGGCACCTGGCGCCACAACGGGCCGGGCGACACCGACCTACGCGTCGTCGTGACCGCCGTCCCACCGCTTCCGGGAGCGACGCTTCGCTGGCGCGTCGCAGCGGGAGCGGTCGGTGTCGTCTCGGGCAGTCCCGGCAGTGCCGTCCTCGGCACCGAGAACGCCGCGATCGACATCGCCATCAACCGCTACGGGCGCTACGAGGTCGTCGTGACCGTCGAGAGCCCGCTCCTCCCGAGCGGCGTCGAGGAGCAGACCGTCGTGATCGACGTCGGGCCAGGCAGCGGGCCCGCATGTAGCTGACCGCACTGCCGCCCCGGGGCGCCCCACCTCCCCGGGGCCGATCGCTTGCACCCGCACGGCTCCGGGTGGCAGCCGATGCGGCCTCTATGCTCCCGGCGCCTTCCCGGCTTCCCGCCGATGCAGCTCTTCGTCCAGACCGGAAACCTCGCAGGCCAGGTCGTCGACCTCGGGAGCGAATGGCTGCTCGTGGGCCGTGACCCCGGCTGCAATCTCGTGCTCGACGACGAGCAGGTCGAGGCACAGCACGCGGCGATCGGGCCCCAGCCCGACGGGAGCTACGCCGTGCGGGATCTCGGCTCGGTCAGCGGGACGTTCGTCGACGGCGTCCGGATCACGGAGCCGACCACGCTGCACGGCGGTGAGGAGCTTCGCATCGGCGACACGGTGCTCCGCGTCGCCGCGACGGGCGAGGACGCTCCGCCGCCGCGGCAGACGTGGAAGTGGCTCGCGATCGCCGTGGGCGCGATCGCCGTCGCGGCAGTGGGTGCGGCGCTCGCCGTTCTCTTCATCGGCGGCGACGAGCCGTCGGCCGACAAGGAGATCGTGGAGCCGACCGGTACGGAGGTCGCCACAGCCACGGGTGAGCTCACCGTTCCTCCCGCGCTCACCGAGACGGTGACGATCACGGAGACCGTCCCGTCGGATCCGGCCACGACCGAGACGGAGCCCGCGACGACGGAGGCCCCGACCGATCCGGCAACCACCGAGGAGCCGACCGAGCCGGCCACGACGGAGGTCCCGACCGAGCCGGCAACCACCGAGGAGCCGACGACGACCGACGACGACGGAGACGACGGCGACGAGGGAGGCGGCGCCGATCCGGAGGCGGAGCTTCTCAGCCACGTCCCCGCTGACCTGCGGGGATCGTGCCAGACGCAGACAGACCTCGAGCCCGAAGGTGCCGTCGCGAGCGTCGTCTGCAGCGCTCCCGACGGGGAAGCGAGAGTCGTCTACTGGCAATTCGACGACGCCCGCTCGCTGAAGCGCTGGTACACCGGCTACCTCACCGCCGTGGGCGCGGTGCCCGACACGGGCGATTGCGTCGACGACGAGCTCGCCGAGGAGCGCTGGACGTCCGACGGGAGCACGGCCGGCCGGGTGCTCTGCGCCCCTGTCACCGACCGCAACCTCCGTGCGATCGCATGGACGCACGACGCCCTCGAGATCGGCTCCATCGCCGCGACGAACGGGCTCGACGAGAGCGCACGTGAGCGCGTCTACGAGTTCTGGCTCACCGCGGGCCCGAATCCCTGACGCCCGGAGCCGCCACCCCGCCGGCCGGCGGCGGAGCCTATCCAGTGGCCGCGCAACCGGAAAGTCTCGCGACCGTCAGGGCTCGCCGGATCGCTCGGCCGCAAGAAGCGCCCGCGCCGCCCAGACGCACACCTCCTCCGCCTCCACGTGGCTGAGCCCGCGGGTGTCCTCGAGCACGATCATCGCCTCCCAGCCGATCAGCACCGTCAGCGCGGAGACGAGCCGCTCGAAGCGCTCGAGCGGCACGGTGTCGCGGAGTGGGTCGAGGGCGCGCTCGATCCACTCGACGCGCCGGTAACCGCGGCGCGGCGTGCTCGGCGCGCCACTCGCCACGGCACCGACCGTGTGCCGGATGATCGTCCGCCCGAGCTCCTCCGTCTCGGCGAACCCCTGCTGAACCGCGCGCACGAGGCCCTCGAGTCGTACCTCGACGTCGCCCGTCGCCTCGAACCGGGGCTCCACCGTCCCGCGCGCCGCCTCGAGAGCTGCGTCTGCGAGCAGATGCTCGAGGGTCGGGAAGTACAGGTACACGGTGCGGCGCGACACGTCGGCGGCCGCTGCGATCTCGGCCACGGAGGGAGTCCCGCCCTCGCCGAGTAGCACGACCGCGGCGTCGATGATCGCCTTCCGCGTCCGCCTACGCTGCCGTTCGCGCCCCGCGGTCGCTTCCGGCCCCGCCGCTGGGGTCTTTCGACTTGACATCGGCATCGCACGTTGAGTATACACTAGTGAACTCATTTCACATATGTGCAATTACGGAAGGCGGGCATGATGGAGATCATCGAGATGCCAGGACTGTTCGCAGCGACAGGGGACGAGGGCGAGTCGACCTGGTTCGGGCCGAACCGCATGACGCTCAAGGCAACGGCGGACACGACGGGAGGGGCGTACGGGCTCCTCGAGTCGTGGATTCCCGCGGGCTCGTCGCCGCCGCTCCACGTCCACCACCGTGAGGACGAGGCGTTCTTCGTGATCGAGGGGCACGTGCGGTTCCGCTGCGGCGAGCACGACCTCCACGCCGCCCCCGGGTCGTACGTCTTCCTCCCGCGCGACGTGCCGCACACGTTCGTCGTCGAGGGCGATGAGACCGCCCACCTGCTCACCATGCTCTCGCCCGGCGGCGGCGAGCGGTTCTTCATCGACGGCGGCCGGACGCCCGAGGGGCCGGGCCTTCCGCCTCCCGGGCCGGTCGACATCGAGAGCCTGAAGCGTGTCTCCGCGCGGTACGGATCGGAGATCGTCGGCCCGCCCCTCGCGCCCTCGACACCGGAGGAGCGGTGATGGAGAAGCGCCAGGTCAACCCCTGGAGCTGGCAGGACCGGCTCGGCTTCTCCCAGGCGTGGCGGGTGGACGGCGCCGAGACCGTCGTGTTCGTCGCCGGGCAGGGGCCCGTCTCGGCTGACGGGGATCTCGTCGGCGAAGGCGACTTCGAGGCCCAGGTCCGGCAGACCTTCGACAACCTCACGATCGTGCTCGAGCAGGCCGGAGCGTCGCTCGCATCGGTTGTCAAGCTGACCGTCTACCTCACCGACATCGCCATGCTTCGCGACTACGGCCGGGTGCGGGACGTGCTGATCCCCGGACCGCCGCCCGCGTCCACGGCGGTTCAGGTCGGGCGCTCGTGATCTCCGGCATGATGATCGAGGTCGAGGCGATCGCCGTCATGTAGCGCTGCCGGGCCACGGCAGCGGCGAGTCAGCTCTCGGCAGGCTCCTTGCCCCGGGACCGTCCGGGCGCGGGGCGGGCGCGCTCGAAGGCCAGCGCCGCCCGCGGATTACGGCTGCGGTAGACGATCCAGGTCCGCCGGAGGTAGGAGATCGGCAGGCTCCAGGCATGCACGAGCCGGCTGAACGGCCACACGGCGTACAGCAGCCAGACCGCGGTGACGTGCAGCTGGAAGAGGAACGGTGCGGTCGCCATCGTCTCGGTGTGGGGCTGGAACGCAAAGATGCCCCGGAACCAGGGACTGACGGTCTCGCGGTAGTCGTACGGGCCGACGAGGTTCTCACCGAACGTCGCGATCATCCCCGTGACGAGGGCGATCGCGAGCAGCGGGTACATGACGAGGTCGGCGCGACTCGTCGTCGCGCGTACGCGCCGGACGGACGCCCGGCGGTAGACGAGAATCGCGAAGCCGAGCGTCATCGCCACGCCCGCGGCACCGCCGGCCGAGATCGCGATCAGGTGGTAGGCGTGCTCGTCGATCCCGATCGCGCTCGTGGCGCCGGACGGGATCAGGATGCCGAGCACGTGCCCGCCGATCACAGCCAGCACGCCGAAGTGGAAGAGGAGGCTCCCGACCCGCAGCAGCCGCTGCTCGAGCAGCTGGGTGGAGCGGGCCGTCCACGTGAGCTGATCGCGCCGGTAGCGCCAGACGTGGCCGACGACGAAGATCGTCAGGCAGAGGTAGGGAAGCCCGACCCAGAGGAAGGTATCGACGCTGCTCACGAGACACCCTCCGGGACTGTGACGACCGGGTCGAGCCCGACGAGCTCGCCCGGCGGGCCCTCCTCGGCGAGGCGCCGGGCACGCTCCTCCTGCTCGCGCGTCAGCGGCGGCAGCGCCGCGACGAGGGTGTCGAGGAGCGGCGCGTAGCGGCTGCCGGACTCGTGCAGGCGCCCGCGGACGAGCTCGAGCGACGGGCGGAGCTGCGCGAGCGGCTCGGTTCTCTCCCTGGACGGTGCGAGCGCGGCGAACTCGAGCAGGACCGGGAGGTAGTCGGGAAGCTCGCTGCCTTCGAGCTCGAGCCCGGCGTCGGCGAAGCGGCGCTTCAGGCGGGCGAGCTCGAGCCCTCGCTGCCGGCGGTCGCCGTGGGTGTGGTAGGTGAGGTGGAGGCTCGCGCGCCGGTCGAAGTCGAACGTCGCGACGTACTCGTCCTGCAGGTCGGCGAGCGCCACCGTGCCGAGCGTGGCGACGAATGCCGCAGGGCGGTCGTCCGCCAGCTCCGCGGCCGCCTGCGCGAGCTCGTCGCGTCCATCGACGAGCCGCTCGTCCGGATACTCGAGCAGGAGCGAGAGCAGCTGGAAGACGTTCACCGGGGCGCCTTGCTCACCTTCGAGAGCGGAACGAACGCGCTGCTGCCGTTCGAGGGCTCGTTCCGGCGAAGCGCCTGCGGGAAGCCTCCGGCGCCCTGGCGGTCGATCGCGATGCCGGCGGTCTCGGCATGACCCTTGGGGATCACGTAGCGCTCGCTCGAGTGCGCGATCGCGAGCAGGCGGTAGAGGCGCTCGAGCCCGGCCAGATCGAGTCCGACCGCCTCGGCGACCGCCGCGTCGGGCTCGTCGCCGAGGTTGCGCTCGCGCATGATCGCGCGCATCGCGGCCAGCCGTTTCAGCGCGAGCCGAACCGGGGCTTCGTCCCCGGCCGAGAGCAGGTTCGCGAGATACGCGATCGGTATCCGCAGCTCGTCGATCGCCGGAAACACATCGTCCGGGTCGGCCTCCGACCCCTTGCCCTCGATCATGCCCATCACCGGCGAGAGCGGCGGCACGTACCAGACCATCGGCAGGGTCCGGTACTCGGGGTGCAGCGGCAGCGCGACGCGGTGCTCGACGGCGAGCGCGAAGACGGGTGAGCGACGCGCCGCATCGAGCCAGTCGTCGGTGATCCCGTCACGGCGGGCCTGCTCGGCGACGGCCGGATCGCTCGGGTCGAGAAAGATCCCGAGCTGGGCCGGAAGCAGATCCTTCTCGTCGGGCACGGACGCGGCCGCCTCTACGCGGTCGGCATCGTAGAGGACGACGCCGAGGTAGCGGATCCGCCCGACGCAGGTCTCCGAGCAGACGGTCGGCTGCCCGGCCTCGAGCCGCGGGTAGCAGAGCGTGCACTTCTCGGCCTTGCCGGTTCCCCAGTTGAAGTACACCTTCTTGTACGGGCAGCCGCTCACGCAGAAGCGCCAGCTTCGGCAGGCCTCCTGGTCGACGAGGACGATCCCGTCCTCCTCGCGCTTGTACATGGCCCCCGAGGGGCAGCTCGCAACACAGCTCGGGTTCAGGCAGTGCTCGCAGATCCGGGGGAGATAGAACATGAACGCCTGCTCGTACTCGAGCCGCACCTGCTCCTCGGCGGCGCCGCGCAGGTTCGGGTCGGCGAGGGCATGCTCGGGCGCGCCGGCCAGATCGTCCTCCCAGTTCGGCCCCCACCGGAGAGCGAGCGGCTCGCCGGTCACCTGCGAGACCGGCTGCGCCACGGGCTGGTGCTCGGAGGGCGGCGCGCTCGTCAGGTGCTCGTAGTCGTACGTCCAGGGCTCGTAGTAGTCGTCGAGCAGGGGCAGGTCGGGGTTGTAGAACAGGTTCGCGAGCTTGCGCAGCTTGCCGCCGCCCTTCAGCCGGAGCTTGCCGCGGCGGTCGAGCTCCCATCCCCCGCGCCAGCGCTCCTGGTCCTCCCAGCGCTTCGGGTACCCGACGCCGGGCTTCGTCTCGACGTCGTTGAACCACATGTACTCGGCCCCGCGGCGGTTCGTCCACACGTTCTTGCAGGTGACGGAGCACGTGTGACAGCCGATGCACTTGTCGAGGTTCATCACCATCGAGATCTGAGCCCGGACGCGCATCAGTAGACGACCTCGCCCTCGAGCTTGCGGACGAGCACGACCTCGTCGCGTTGGGAGCCCGTGGGACCGAAGTAGTTGAACCCGTACGAGAGCTGGGCATATCCGCCGATCAGGAGGGTCGGCTTGATCGAGATGCGCGTCACCGAGTTGTCAGTGCCGCCCCGGGTGCCGGAGAGCTCCGTGCGCGGGACGTTCACGTGGCGGTCCTGGGAGTGGTACATGAGCGAGACCCCCTTCGGAATCCGGTGGGAGACGACCGCCCTGGCGGCGATCACGCCGTTGCGGTTGAAGACCTCGACCCAGTCGTTGTCGACGACCTCTGCCGCACGGGCGTCCTCGACCGATAGCCAGAGCGTCGGCCCGCCGCGAAACAGGGTCAGCATCGTGAGGTTGTCCTGGTACTCCGAGTGGATCGACCACTTCGAGTGCGGGGTGAGGAAGCGCAGGTGGATCTCCGGCCGGTCGGCACCGGACCGCTGCTCGCCCACGTGGTGCAGCACGTCCATCGGCGGCCGGAAGATCGGCAGCGCCTCCCCGAACTCGAGCATCCACGCGTGATCGACGTAGAAGTGCTGGCGGCCGGAGAGCGTGCGCCAGGGCACGAGCCGGTCGACGTTGATCGTGAACGGCGAGTAGCGTCGCGTACGCGACTCGGTGCCCGACCACTCGGGCGAGGCGAGCACCTTCCGCGGCTGCACCTGCGTGTCGGCGAACGTGATCCGCTCGTCGGCCCGGTCCTCGACGAGATCCGCGAGCGGCAGCCCGACGCGCTGCTCGAGCTGGTGGAACCCCTCGACCGAGAGCCGCCCGTTCGTCACGGCCGAGAGCGCGAGGATCGCCTCGCACCAGCCGGTGTCACGGTCGAGCGAGGGCCGCCCCGCCGCGAGCCCGGCCCGGACGGCGCCGTTGCGGGCGCGCAGCTCCTCGACCTCGGGCAGCGGTTTCCACGTCACCCCCTTCGTCTGGATCCCGAGCTCCTCGACGAGCGGGCCGAGCGCGGCCCACTTCTCGGCCACGGCGGTGTAGTCGCGTTCGACGACGACGAGCTTCGGCATCGTCTTGCCCGGGATCGGCTCGCACTCGCCGGCGCGCCAGTCGCGCACCTCGCCGTAGGGCTGGGCCAGCTCGTCCGGCGTGTCGTGCAGGAGCGACGCTGCGACGAGGTCGCGCCGGGTGCCGAGGTGCTTCTCGGCGAGGCGTGAGAACGCCTGCGCGATCCGCCTGAACGTCTCGTGGTCGGTCTTTGCCTCCCAGGGGGGCGGCACCGCCTCGTTGAACGAGTGCACGAACGGGTGGAGGTCGGTCGACGAGAGGTCGTACTTCTCGTACCAGGTGGCTGCCGGTAGCACGACGTCCGAGTAGAGCGCCGAGCCGTTCATCCGGAAGTCGATCGTCGTGAACAGGTCGAACTTCCCGACCGGCGCCTCCTCACGCCAGACGACGTCCTTCGCGCGCAGCTCCGGGGGCGCCTCCTCGTTGCGGATCGCGTCGTTCTCGACGCCGAGCACGTGGCGCAGGAAGTACTCGTGGCCCTTGCTCGAGGAGCCGAGCAGGTTCGCGCGCCAGAGCGTGAGCACGCGCGGGTGGTTCTGCGGGGCGTCCGGGTCCTCATAGGCAAACCGCAGGCGGCGTTCCCGCAACTCGCGAACGGTGTACTCGACGGGATCGAGCCCCTCGGCCTCGGCGGCGTCGGGGATCTCGAGCGGGTTGCGATCGAAGCCGGGTGACATCGGCATCCAGCCGAGCCGGGCCGAGAGCGCGACGCAGTCGGCGAGGTGCAGGTCCTTCAGGGTTCCTTTCCCGATCGCCGAGGCGAACTCGCCGGCCTTCGTTCGCTGGTAGCGCCACTGGTCGCTCATCAGGAACCAGTACGGCGTCGTCGGCTGCCAGCGCGGCGAGCGGACCCAGTCGCCGGCGAACGCGAGCGTCGACCAGCCCGTGAGCGGCCGCACCTTCTCCTGGCCGACGTAGTGGGCCCAGCCGCCGCCGTTGACGCCCTGGCAGCCGCAGAGCAGGACGAGGGTGAGCATCGACCGGTAGATCTGGTCTGAGTGGTACCAGTGGTTCGTGCCGCCGCCCATCATGATCATGGATCGGCCATGCGACCGTTCGGCGTTCCGCGCGAACTCTCGGGCGACACGGACGACGAGCGAGGCGTCGACCCCCGTGTAGGCCTCCTGCCAGGCCGGCGTGTACGGCTGCGGGTCGTCGTAGCCGTCGGGCCAGTCGCCCGGGAGGCTGCCGCGGTGCACGCCGAGCTGGGCAGCGAGCAGGTCGAACACGGTCGTGACGAGCCGGTCGCCGATCCGGATCGCCGGGACGCCCCGACGCAGGGACGAGCCCGACTCGCCCTCGCCGACGTCGAACCGCGCGACGTCGAGCTCGACGAGCTCCTCGGCGAGATCGAGCAGCGACAGCGCGGGGCGCAGCTCGCCGAGGTCGAGGTTCCAGCTGCCGGCACCCTCTTCGCCCCAGCGGAAGCCGATCGAGCCGTTCGGCACCGCGGCCTCGCCACGTTCCTCGTCCCAGACGACGGTCTTCCACTCCGGGTGCTCCCCGCCCTCACCGAGGTCGGAGGCGCGGAGCATGCGATCGGCGACGTACGCATCGCCTCGCGGCTCGAGCGTGACGAGGCAGGGGAGGTCGGTGAAGCGGCGGACGTAGTCGTCGAAGTACGGCACCTGCCGCTCGACGTGGAACTCACGGAACACGACGTGTGCCATTGCGAGCGCGAGCGCGCCGTCGGAGCCGGGCTGCGCCGGGAGCCAGTGGTCGGCGAACTTCGTGTGCCCCGCATAGTCCGGCGAGACGACGACGACCTTCTGCCCGCGGTAGCGCGCCTCGACCATGAAGTGCGCGTCCGGCGTCCGCGTCTGCGGGATGTTCGTCCCCCAGATGATCACGTAGCTCGCATTCCACCAGTCGGCCGACTCGGGCACGTCGGTCTGGTCGCCCCAGATCTGCGGCGAGGCCGCCGGCAGGTCTGCGTACCAGTCGTAGAACGAGAGCATGACCCCGCCGATCAGCGAGAGGAAACGCGTTCCCGCCGCGTGGGAGACCATCGACATCGCCGGGATCGGCGAGAAGCCGGCGATCCGGTCGGGGCCGTAGCGCTTCGTCGTGTACACGTGGGCGGCGGCGATCAGCTCGGCCGCCTCGTCCCAGGTCGCCCGCACGAAGCCGCCGCGGCCGCGCTGCGACTTGTAGGCGTGTGCCTTGGCGGGATCCTCGACGATCGCGGCCCAGGCGTCGACGGGGTCGCCCGTTCGCTCCCGCTCGCGGCGGAACAGCTCGAGCAGGGCACCGCGCACGTACGGGTACTTCACCCGCAGCGGCGAGTACAGGTACCACGAGAAGGAGGCGCCCCGCGGGCAGCCTCGCGGCTCGTACTCGGGCATCTCGGGGCCGTTCGACGGGTAGTCGACGTCCTGTGTCTCCCAGGCGACGATCCCGTCCTTGACGTGCACCCGCCAGGAGCAGGAGCCCGTGCAGTTGACGCCGTGCGTCGAGCGGACGACACGCGTGTGCTGCCAGCGGTCGCGGTACACCCGCTCCCAGTCGCGCCCCCGGGCGCTGAGCCCGCTCCAGCCCTCTTCCGAGCGCGCTTCCCTGCGGAAGAAGCGAGGTGTCTCGAACGCCGAGGCCACCTCAGCTCCTGGCGGCCGGGCCGCCCGAAGGGAGGGGCCGGGCGACCGCGCCCGCCAGTCGCGCGACTGCGGCGATCCGGGGGGCAGTCAGCCTTCCCCGGTGACTCGAGACCCGAGGCGCCCCGAAGAACGCGATCGCTGCACCCGGCATCATATAGACAATATCGATCATGTCCGGGTGAGCGGCGGGGAACCTCCGCCCACGCCGAGCACGGTGGAGCTCGGGCCGGACGGGAGGAATGCAGGATCCTCCGCGAGATCATCTGTCTGGAGGATCACGGCTGGGATCCCGATCGGTGATGCTTGACGGGCCGGAGGAAGCTCACATCCCTCCGCCTCCCCTCCCCGCCCCAGGCCCCGATGGCCGGACGCCTCCGCTCCGGTCGTCGGGGCCTTCCTCCTGTCCTCAGCCGAGCTGCCGGTCGAGGTTCACCGCGGCGCTGATCAGCGCGAGATGGGTGAACGCCTGCGGGAAGTTGCCGAGCAGCTCGCCCGTCGGGCCGATCTGCTCGGAGTAGAGACCGAGGTGATTCGCGTAGGTGTGCATCTTCTCGAACGCGAGCTGTGCCTCCTCGAGACGCCCGGCACGGGCGAGGCATTCGACGTACCAGAAGCTGCAC
Organism: Gaiellales bacterium; assembly: GCA_046330455.1. GTDB lineage: Bacteria > Actinomycetota > Thermoleophilia > Gaiellales > Gaiellaceae > CAVQXR01. The sequence goes on along the minus strand of JAXLSU010000005.1, from coordinate 106,662 downwards.
ATCGAGAACGTGCCCTCGCTGCCGCTCAGCCCGTCCGCTGCCAGCTGCGGGTCGTAGCGGTAGACGAGGCTGTCGGAGACGAGCTCCGCCGAGACCGCCTCGAGGGTGCCGAGCCAGCGAGGATCCGTCGGCGCGATGAAGTGGACGAGCGGCATGAGGAGCACCGATGCATCGAGCACGCTCGAGCCCTCCGACTGCGTGAACATCCCCCGCTCGTCGTTCCAGCTGTGCTCCATCAGGCGCGTGAAGATCGCGTCCCGTGCCCGCGCCCACCGGGTGAGGTCGGCCGGGAGGGCGCGTGCGCCCGCGATGCGCATCGCCCGGTCGAGAGCGACCCAGCACATGAGGCGCGAGTGCGTGTAGCGCTTCCGTCCGCTCCGGACCTCCCAGATCCCCTCGTCGGCCTGATCCCAGTGCTCGCAGACCCAGTCGACGATCCCGGCGAGCTCTCGCCAGCCGTCGTACGGGACGAACGGCCCGAAGCTGCGACGGCCATGCTGCTCGAACAGGTACACGGAGTCGAGCAGCTCGCCGTAGATGTCGAGCTGGAGCTGGTGCGCGGCGGCGTTGCCGACGCGTACGGGCGCGGAGCCACGGTAGCCCTCGAGGTGGTCGAGGACCTCCTCGGTCAGATCGGTCTGCCCGTCGATCCCGTACACGACCTGCAGCGGGCTTTCGGCCGGCCCTCCGCCTCTCGGCCTCCGACAGACGCCGTTCAGCCAGCCGTTGAAGGCCTGGGCCTCCTCGACGAACCCGAGTCGCAGCAGCGCGTAGGACGAGAAGGCCGCGTCACGGATCCACGTGTAGCGGTAGTCCCAGTTGCGCGGGCCGCCGATCCGCTCCGGAAGGCTCGTCGTCGGAGCCGCCACGAACGCGCCGGTAGGCCGGTACGTGAGCAGCTTGAGCGTGAGCGCCGAGCGGCCGACCATCTCCCGCCAGCGGCCCGAGTACCGGGACTGGGCGAGCCAGCGGCGCCAGAACCGGACGGTCGCCTCGAACAGCTCACGGGCCTCCTCCTCGCGAACGGGTCGGAGGTCGGACAGCTCCGGGGCGGCCTCGAGCACGAATGTCTGGATATGCCCGGCCTCGAGCTCGAACTCACATCCTGCGTCTGACCCCGTTCGTCCCAGGGGAACGCTGCTCGCCAGCGCGAGCGTGAGGTCGCGCGAGCGGAAGACCGCTCCCTGCTCGTGGAGGACGAGCTCGTGGTCGGCCCGTCCGTAGTCGAAGCGCGGCGCGACGAGGAGCCGGCAGCGCATCCGACCCCGGACGGCGAAGACACGCCGGACGACTCGCTGACGCGCGGGCGTGGCCCCGCCGGGCTGGACGGGCATGAAGTCGTGGATCTCGACGACGCCCTCCTCCGAGAGGAAGCGGGTGACGAGGACGTTCGTGTCGGGGATGTAGAGCTGCTTCGTCCGGTAGCCCGCACGGGCCGGCTCGAGCTGGAACGACCCGCCGCGCTCGTCGTCGAGAATGGAGGCGAAGACGCTCGGGGCGTCGAAGCGCAGCGGGCAGTACCAGTCGATCGAGCCGTTCGTGCCGACCAGAGCGACCGTGTGCAGATCACCGATCACGCCGTGGTCGCCGATCGGAAGGTAACCCGCCATCTACCCGGCTGAGATTACCCGCTGTGCGACGCGGTCCCCGGCGAGACGCCCGGGCACCGATCGTGAGCCCGAGCCGGCTGCCGGCCCCGGTTCGCGGCTCGCCCGGGATCCGGGCGCGAACGCCTTGCGGCCTGCGTTCTGCCGATAGACTCTCAACCCTCCCGATGGTCTCCGAGACAGACGCACGTTCACGGAGGAAAGGGCAGCTGCCCGTCGTCCTGCCGGACCCGTCGGTGCCTGCCATCCCTCCGCCCGCCAGACGCCGCCGCCCCACGAAAGGAGCGTGACATGGACGAGATCCAGCGCAAGGTCGACGAGATCCGCAAGGGCTCGACCGAGATCGAGAACAACCTGATCGACAACCTCAGAGCGGGAAGGATCAGCCGCCGCGAGTTCATCCGCAGGGGCACCGTCGTCGGCATGTCGATCCCGCTGCTCGGCTTCCTCGCGACCGCCTGCGGCGGCGGCGGAGACGGTGGCGGCGAGACGACCGCGGCCGGGACGACCGCCGCCCCACCCGCCGAGAGCGGCCCCGCCGAGACAGCACCGGCGACGACGGAGGCGGCCGGCCCGCAGGCCGGGGGCAACCTCCGCACCGGGGTGATCGCACCCGCGACCGCGCTCGACCCGCTCGTCGTCTACGACGAGGGCGGTCTCGTCGTCCTCGGCCAGTCGGGCGAGTACCTGACCTGGACGAACGAGAACCTCGACGTCCTCCCGAGGCTCGCCGAGAGCTGGACGCCGAACGAGGACGGCTCGGTCTGGACGTTCGCGATCCGCCAGGGCGTCACCTTCCACGACGGCACGCCGCTCACGGCGAAGGACGTCGCCTACACGCTCAACCTGAACGCCGATCCCGCGAACAAGGGCAACGCGCTGTCTGCGTTCGGCGACCCGGGCGGCCTCTCGCCCGGAGGAGCCGAGGCGACCGACGACGCGACCGTCGTCGTGACGCTGAACGGGCCCAACGGCGGCTTCCCGTACATCGTCTCGGCCGACAACTACAACCTGATCATCGTGCCCGACGGCTTCGACACGACGACGTGGGAGAAGTCGTTCATCGGCACCGGCCCGTGGGTGCTCGACACGTTCACGCCGCAGCAGGGCGTCACCTACACGAAGAACCCGAGCTACTGGGACACGACCCGGCAGCCGCTCGCCGACACGAGCGAGCTGCGCTTCTACGCGGAGGACCAGGCGCGCGTGCTCGCGATCCAGGGCGGCGAGGTCGACGTCCTCAGCGCGTTCGCGGTCGTCGGCGCCGAGGCGCTGCTGAACGACCCGAACATCACCGTGCTCGAGCTGAAAGCGGCCCAGCACCGCCAGGTCCACATGCGGACGGACGAGGGGCCGTTCAAGGACAAGCGCGTCCGCCAGGCCATGGCCCTCCTGCTCGACCGGCCCGCGCTCGTCGAGGGGCTCTTCTCCGGCAAGGCCGACCTCGGCAACGATCATCCGTTCGCGCCCGTCTATCCCTACACGGACATGTCCGTGCCCCAGCGTGCAGTCGATGTCGAGGCCGCGAAGGCGCTGCTCGCCGAGGCCGGCGTCACCGGCTTCGACGTGCAGCTCTCGACGTGGGACAACTACGAGATCCCCCAGCTCGCCCAGCTGATCCAGAGCGCGGCGAAGGAGGTCGGGATCAACGTGTCCCTGAACATCACCGACGCCGGCACGTACTACAGCGACTTCTGGCTGAGCTCCCCGTTCGGGATCACGGACTACGGGCATCGCGGGGTGCCGAACGTCTACCTGACCGCTGCGCTCGGGTCGAAGGGCACGTGGAACGCGGCGCACTTCAACAGCCCCGAGCTCGACCAGCTGATCCTCGACTTCGTGGCCGCGCTCGACATCGACGCGCAGAAGGCCGCCGCCGGCAAGATCGAGACGCTCCTCCTCGACGAGACGCCGGTGATCTTCCCGTACTTCTACTACCACCTCTCCGCGGAGCGGAGCAACGTCACGGGGATCCAGCCGACCGGCATGGGACACATCGACCTCACGCAGGCGGGCTTCGTCGCGTAGACCCGAGGCGAGGGGCCGGGGGATCCCGGCCCCTCTCCCCGCCTGCGATGGCGCGGTTCCTGCTCACACGGCTCGGCCTCGCGCTCGTCACGCTGCTGCTGCTCAGCATCGTGATCTTCGTGGCCGCGCAGGCACTGCCCGGAGACGTGGGTCGGGTGATCCTCGGGCCGTTCGCCGATCAGCGCGCCGTCGACCAGCTGAACGAGGAGCTCGGCACGAACCGCTCGGTCGTCGTGCAGTACGGCGACTGGATCGGCGGCCTGCTCACCGGGGATCTCGGGACCTCGTACGCGTTCAACCGGCCCGTCGAGGAGCTCCTCTGGCCGGCCCTCAAGAACTCGGCGAAGCTCGCCCTGCTCGCCTTCCTGATCGTCGTGCCGCTCGGGATCATCGGCGGCATCGCCGCGGCGCTCCGGGAGGGGCGGCTCCGCGACCGCGTGATCTCGATCGGGGGACTATCGGCAACCGCGATCCCCGAGTTCGTGTGGGCCGTGCTCGTGATCATGGTGTTCGGGGTCTGGCTCGACGTGCTCCCGGTGACGGCCCAGGCGCCGCGCGGGGCAGGGTTCTTCACCCAGGTCGAGTACCTGCTGCTCCCGTCGCTCTGTCTCGTGTTCGTGCTCTTCGGCTACATCTCGCGGATGGCCCGGGCGGGAACCATCGAGTCGCTCGACTCCGACTACACGCGGACGGCCTACCTCAAGGGGCTGCCGCGCCGCACCGTGATCCGCCGCCATGTGCTGCGCAACTCGCTGCTCCCGACGATCGCGGTCGTCGCCACCCAGGTCGGCTACCTGATCGGCGGCCTCGTCGCGATCGAGCTGATCTTCAACTACAACGGGATCGGGCAGCTCATCTTCCGCGCCGCCCAGCAGAAGGATTTCCCGCTGCTGCTCAGCTCCGTGCTCGTCGTCGGGATCGTCTATCTCGTCTCGACGCTGATCGCGGACGTCCTCTACTCGCTGCTCAACCCGCGGATCCGCCTCGCCTCGTCGGAGTCATGAGCAGGCCCGAGGAAGAGCTCGTGCTCGCCGAGCACCCCCTGCCCGAGGGGCCGGCCTACGAGCGCGACGAGGCGCGAACGGCCCGCCGGGAGCGGATCCGGCTCCTGCTGCGCTCGAAGACGTTCCTCGCCGGTGCGGCGCTGTTCGCGGTGTTCCTGTTCTGTGCGATCTTCGGAAACGTCATCGCGCCCTACGATCCGCTCGGGTCTGCCTCCGATCTCGCGAACAAGCTCCAGTCCCCCTCGGGGTCACACCTGTTCGGAACCGACCAGCTCGGACGGGACGTGTTCTCGCGGGTGATCGTCGGCTCCCGGGACATCCTCCTCGTGGCGTCGCTCGCGACGGTGCTTGCGACCGTCCTCGGCGCCGCGATCGGGCTCGTGACCGGCTACTTCAGAGGGCTCGTCGACGACGTGCTCATGCGGATCGTCGATGCATTCCTCGCGATCCCACTGATCATCCTCGCGCTCGTCGCGCTCGTCGCGCTCGGACCCTCGAAGGGTGCCGTGATCGTCGTGATCGGGATCGTCTTCGCGCCGATCATCGCCCGGACCGTGCGCGCTGCGGTGCTGGCCGAGCGCGAGCTCGAGTACGTCCAGGCGGCACGGCTGCGCAACGAGCGCGCGCCGTACATCATGTTCGCCGAGATCCTCCCGAACGTGACCGCGCCGATCCTCGTCGAGTTCACGGTGCGGCTCGGCTACGCGATCTTCGCGAGCGCGACGCTCGCGTTCCTCGGCTTCGGCGTCCAGCCTCCCGCGCCGGACTGGGGCCTCCAGATCAAGGAGAACTACGTCATCGTGAACGGCGGCTACTGGTGGCCGACCCTCTTCCCCGCGCTCGCGATCGCGCTCCTCGTGATCTCGGTCAACCTCGTCACCGACGGGATCTCCCGGGTGTTCGAGCGATGACGGACGTGCCCGCCCTCGAGCTCGACGATCTCGCCGTCGCCTACACGGTGCGCGGGATCGACCGCCCCGTGCTGCGCGGGGTCACGTTCTCGATCGGCGCCGGGGAGGCGTACGGGCTCGTCGGGGAGTCCGGCTGCGGGAAGACGACCGCGGCGTTCGCGGCGATGCGCTACCTGCCGCGCAACGGAAAGGTGACCGGCGGCTCGATCCGGGTGAGCGGTCGCGAGGTCGGCGCCATGTCCGAGGCAGACGTGCGGACGCTACGGCAGAAGCAGGTGTCGATGGTGTACCAGAGCCCGGGAACGGCCCTGAACCCGTCGATCCGCGTCGGCGACCAGATCGCCGAGGTCTACGAGCTGGCCGGGCTGGCGGGTGCAGAGGCACGCGAGCGCTCCCGGGCGATGCTCGTCAAGGTGCAGATCTCCGATCCGGACGCCGTCATGCGCCGGTATCCACACCAGCTCTCCGGCGGGATGCAGCAGCGGGTCGTGATCGCAATGGCGCTCGCCACCGACCCGGCGCTGCTCATCCTCGACGAGCCGACGACGGGGCTCGACGCGACCGTCGAGGCGGAGGTGCTCGACCTCGTGGCCGGGCTCCGCGCCGAGCTCGCGACGAGCGTTCTCTTCATCAGCCACAACCTCGGCGTGATCCGCACGATGTGCGACCGGGTCGGCGTCCTCTACGCGGGCCGGCTCGTCGAGGAGGGAGCGACACGCGAGGTGCTCGAGCGCCCGCGCCATCCCTACACGGTCGGGCTCGTCCGCTGCATTCCCCGCGGCGGGTTGCGAAAGGATCACGACCGGCTCGACACGATCCCGGGCTTCCTGCCGCAGCTCGGCGCAGACCTGCCGGGGTGTGTGTTCGCCGACCGGTGCGCGCTGGCCCAGCCCGTCTGTACCGAACAGGAGCCCGAGCCCCGGCCGGTCGGCCCCGGGCACATGAGTCGCTGCCACTTCCACGAGCAGGCGGCGACCCTGCCGCGGTCGACGCCGTCGCAGGTCACGCCGCGAAGCCGTGAGACGAACGGAACGCCGGTGGTGCGGGCCGAGGGGATGACGAAGACGTTCCGCCAGGACGGGCACGACGTCCGCGCGCTCGCCGACGTCTCGATCGCGATCCGCCCGGGCGAGACCCTCGGTCTCGTCGGTGAGTCGGGAAGCGGCAAGACGACGTTCGCCCGGCTCCTCCTCGGGCTCACGGCCCCTGACCCGGGGTCGGTGGTAGAGCTCGACGGCCGGCCGCTCTCCCCGAGGATCGGCAAGCGGGAGGCAGAGCAGGTGCGGGCGCTCCAGATCGTGTTCCAGAACCCAGACGCTGCCCTCAACCGGCGCTTCTCCGTCCGGCGGATCATCAATCGCGCGCTCACGAAGCTCATGGGCGTGTCAGGCGCCGAGCGAGACACGCGGCTGCGCGAGCTCGCCCATTCCGTACGCTTCGACGTGCGCCTCCTCAACACCCGTCCGGCCCAGCTCTCCGGCGGGCTGAAGCAGCGGGTGGCGATCGCGAGGGCGTTTGCCGGCGAGCCGCGGGTCGTCGTCTGTGACGAGCCGACGAGCGCGCTCGACGTGTCCGTGCAGGCGGCGATCCTCAATCTGCTCGCCGACCTCCAGGCCGAACAGGGCGTCACCTATCTGTTCATCTCCCACGATCTCGGCGTCGTCCGGTATCTCGCAGACCGCATCGCGGTCCTCTATCTCGGCCGCGTGCTCGAGCTCGGGGACGCCGAGGCCGTCTTCAACGCCCCGCACCATCCGTACACCGAAGCGCTGCTCTCGGCCGTGCCGACGATCGAGGGGACGGAGCGGGTGCGAATCAGGCTCGAGGGCGAGATCCCGAGCCATGCGAGCCCGCCGTCCGGCTGCGTCTTCCACACGCGCTGCCCGCGCAGGCTCGGCGCGATCTGTGAGACGGAGGAGCCGCCGCTCGCGGAGGCCGTGCCCGGCCACTTCCTGCGCTGCCACATCCCGCTCGACGAGCTCCGGCGCCTCCAGGCGACACCGCCCACAGGCACGCGGGTGAGCGGATGACCACGACCCGCGCAGCCGTTCTCCCGCAGACCGGTGCACTTCCCGAGGTGGCCCGGATCAAGGCGGCCTTGCCGGGACGGAACGAGGTGCTCGTTCGCGCACGGGCGAACAGCGCCCGCCGACGCTCGCGCCGGGTCGCCTCGCGTCGGCTTGCGCTCGGGCCGGCCGGCGAGGCGTTCGAGCACACGGCATCCGGCTCCGCGCTTCGCGTGGTGGCCGACCTGAACGGAGGGAGCTGACATGGATCCACTCGACGGGCGGATCGGTGAGGCGTGGGCGGGCGAGGTTCCGAACGGCGCGCACGTGAACGTCGTGATCGGCCGGCGCGGCTCGCCGACTGCGGCCGCGATCGCGGGCGCGCTCGCCGACGCAAGGCCCGGTCATCTGCCCTTCCTCGCCTGCCTCGAGCTCGGGCAGGTCGTACGGCCGACGACGGTGATCGTCAACAAGGCCACGTTCGCGAGCGATCAGCACTCGCGGCTGACGTGGGGAGCCGCCCAGCTCGGAATCGCCCAGGGTGTCCTCGACGCGGTCGCCGAGGGCCTGCTCGACCCGAAGGAGGTACCTGAGCTCATGCTCCTCGTGCCCGTCTGGGTCGATCCGGGAGCCTCGGACGAGACGGCCCTGCGGCTCGCGAATCGCGAGGCCGTGCGGGCGGCGATCGCCGACGCCGTGTCGCCGCCGAAGCCAAGGACCGTACGCGCGCTCGCCGCGCGCCGGGAGGAGGCAACGAACGTCTACTACCGGGGGGAGTGATGCACGCCCCGCAGGGCGACCGCTCTCTGTCCGCCTGCCGCCGGGTCGCATCTGGCGAAGGAGAGCGCGAGCGCTCCGTCCCGGGGGCCGCTCGGTGATCCTCGCGCGCGGCGAGCAGACCGCGCAGGCGCGCAGCGGCCCCGGGCAGCTGGAGGCAGCAACGCGGCCGGGCGCGCCGCGCGGCGCAGCCCTGCAGCCGCCCACGATGCCCGCAAGCCACAAGACGGAGCTCGTGTGCGCCGGTCCGGAAGGGCCTCGCTCGCCCCGGCACGGGAGGGGCCGGCCGCGCCGGTGCGCCGTCAGCCCGGATGCCGCGGGGGCTCGAGGCGACCGGGCGCATCCCGCGGCGCAGCCGTGCAGCCGTCCGGGCCGCACACGCTGTCCGGAGCGGAGAGCTCGATGAGGATCACCTCCGTCGAGACCCGCCGGTACGTGTTTCCCCTCGACCCGCCCTTCCACGCCGCCTGGGACCCCGTGCCGCGGGAACGGGTCGAGGCGACGCTCGTGCTCGTCCATTCGGACGAGGGCCTGACCGGGTTTGCGAGCGGGGGCGACGGGCTCCCGGACGCGACCGCTCTCTCGCGTCTGCTCTCGGGCGTCGATCCGTTGCGCACGGAGGCCGTACGCGAGGTCTGCGAGACGGTCGACTTCCACGGCGGTCGCCCGTGGGCCGTCGAGGTCGCCGTGTGGGATCTCGTCGGGCGAGCGCTCGACCAGCCGCTCTGGCGTCTCCTCGGGGGCGGTTCGGACCGGATCCTCGCGTACGCATCGAGCGGCGAGCTCGTCTCGGCGGACGAGCGCGCCCGGCGGGTCGTGGCCCTGCGCGACCGGGGAGTGAAGGCGGTCAAGCTGCGCTTCCACCTCGCTGACTGGCGCCGCGACGTCGAGGTCGTCGAGCGTGTGCGAGAGGCCGTCGGGACCGGAGTCGAGCTGATGGTCGACGCGAACCAGGGCTGGCGGATGCCGGGCGACCGTGCGCCCCGCTGGGATGTCGCGACCGCGGCGCAGTGTGCCCGCGAGCTCGAGCGGCTCGGTGTCTACTGGCTCGAGGAGCCGCTGCGAAGCGACGACGTCGACGGCTACGCGGCCCTTCGGCGGCTGACCTCGATCCGGCTGGCGGCGGGCGAGATGGTACGAGGAGCCCACGAGGCGCGCGAGCTGCTCGTGCGCGGCGGGATCGACGTCCTGCAGGCGGACGTCGTCCTCGCCGGCGGGATCGGCGGCTGCCGGCGGCTCGCCGCCCTCGCCGACCTCTTCGCGCGCTCCTGGTCACCCCACACCTGGACGAACGGCTACGGGTTGCTCGCCAACCTGCACGCCGCCCTCGCGGTCTCGACCTGCCCGTTTCTCGAGGTTCCCTTCGACCCTCCGGCCTGGACGCCCGACCGCCGCGACTGGTTGCTCCCCGGGCCGCTCGAGATCGCTCCGGACGGCACGCTCGCCCCGCCCCCGGGGCCCGGGCTCGGCGTGACCCCCGACCTCGAGGCACTGGAGGCCTTCCGTGCCCACGACTGAGGGCCGCCACGCTGCCGCCGCGGGCGATCGCCCGCGCGGTCCGGCGCGCCGACGGCTCGCGGAATCGGCGACCGACCCGGCGCCGGGACGGGCGGAACGCCGCTACCCCGACACCGACTCCCCGGAGCCGCGCCGGAGCGCCGCGCTCGCCGAAGCCCTGCAGCCCGATCCGTGCGCGGCCGGGCTCCTCGATCGCGCTGCCCGGCCCCATTCCCCCACCCTGGGTGGGGACCACCCACCACCCGCTGCCTACCCTACCGGGAGAAATCGCACACGGTGCGCACGAAACGTGTCGGGTTTGCGACCGGATTGGAAAGACTTGCATGAGTGAGGCCGTACCCGTCCGGGCCGCCGTGTGGCGACGCCCGGGGGATCCTGCATCCGTCGAGGACGTCCTGCTCGACCCGCCGCGGCCCGGCGAGGTGCTCGTCCGGGTCGGTGCGGCGGGCGTGTGCCACTCCGATCTGCACCTCGCCGACGGCCATCTCGGAGACCGGTTTCCGATCGTACTCGGCCACGAGGGAGCGGGCGTGGTCGAGACCGTCGGTGACGGCGTCCATCACCTGCTTCCGGGCGATCGCGTCGCGTTCTCATTCGTTCCGGCCTGCGGCACGTGCCGATACTGCAAGGCCGGGAGAGCGAACCTGTGCGAGGCGAGCGCCGACAGCTCGTTCAGGGATCGGCTGCTCGACGGGACCCTCCGCCTGGCGGGCGCCGACGGTACCCGCCTGCGCCAGTTCCTTGCCGTCGGGTGCTTTGCGAAACGATGCGTCGTGCCCGCCGCCTGCGCCGTTCCGATCCCGCATGCCCTGCCCCTCTGGCAGGCCGCTCTCGTCGGATGTGCGGTCGTGACAGGCGTCGGAGCGGTTCGCAACGCTGCCCGCGTCCGGCCCGGCGAGAGCGTCTGTGTCGTGGGTTGCGGCGGGGTCGGCCTGCAGGTGATCGCGGCCGCGAGGATCGCCGGTGCAGATCCGATCATCGCGGTCGACCGGGCTCCCGAGAAGCTCGAGCGAGCCCGCGCCCGCGGCGCGACCCACATCGTGAACGCCGACACGCAGGAGGTCCCGTCGACGGTGCTGCAGCTCGCCGCCGGGGGCGTCGATCACGCCTTCGAGGTGGTGGGCCGCCCGGAGACGATCCGGCTCGCCTGGGACTGCCTGCGCCCGGGAGCGACCGCCGTCGTCGTCGGCCTCGCTCCGCGCGGCGTGGACGCCTCGGTGCCCGCGATCGACTTCCTGTCCGAGAAGAGCCTGAAGGGCTGCTTCTACGGCTCGGGCAACCCCGCCGCCGAGATCGCGGAGCTCGCCCTGCTCGTCGCGGAGGACCGGTTCGACGTGGCCGGCACGATCTCGCACGCGACCGACCTCGACGGCGTCGAGGACGCCTTCGGGCGTCTCCGGCGCGGCGAGGGGGCCCGTACCGTCCTCGTGCTCGACGAGGACCTCGTCGGCCCGCTCCCTTCGTCGCTAGCCTGAAGCACATGGACCCGGCTCCTGTCGTCGTCTACGTCGAGATCCCGGCCGGATCGCGCAATAAGTACGAGTACGATCCGGGGCTCGGCGGGATCGTTCTCGACCGCCGGCTGTTCACGTCGATGAGCTACCCGGCCGACTACGGCTTCATCGAGGGCACGCTCGGCGACGACGGCGATCCGCTCGACGCGCTCGTTCTCGTCGGCGATCCCACCTTTCCCGGCTGCCGGATCCGCGTCAGGCCGATCGGAGTCTTCTACATGACCGACGAGAAGGGCTCCGACGAGAAGGTCATCTGCGTGTCGCTCCGCGATCCTGCCTGGCTTCGCGTTCACGACATCCACGACCTCCAGCCCGAGTTCCGCGACGAGATCGAGCACTTCTTCCAGGTCTACAAGGATCTCGAGAAGCGGAAGGTCGCGACCCGCGGCTTCGGCAACCGGGCCGAGGCGCTGGAGATCATCGAAGCGGCACGGGTGCGGGCCGCCGGCTGAGACCGATGAGCCTCCCCTCGGTCGACGTCCACCAGCACCTCTGGCCGGACGAGCTGATCCGGGCTCTGGAGCGTCGTTCTGCACCACCGCGGCTCCGGGGACAACGTCTCGAGCTGACCGTCGAGCCGGCCGCCGACGTCGATCTCGACCGCCATGCCGTGGAACGGCGGCTCGAGCTGCTCGACCGGGACGGGATCGACCTCGCCGTCGTTTCGCCGTCTCCGGCCATGGAGCTCGAGTCGTGTCCCGACCTTCGTGACGCCTGGCACGCCGGCGCCTCGGAGCTCGGCCGGAGCTCGGGCGGGCGCCTCGCGCCGCTCTCCCTCGGCGTGCGGATGCCCGGGTTCGCCGGGGTCTGCGTCTCGGCTCCCGCGCTCGTCGAAGGCCTCGGGTCGTTGCCGGGAACGCTCGAGGAGGAGGGGGGCTTCCTGTTCGTGCACCCGGGCGTCCCGCGCCCCTCGCCCGCGGGCGCCCCGGGGTGGTGGCCCGCGCTCGCCGACTACACCGGGCAGATGCAGACCGCCTACCTGGCCTGGCTCCACCGGGATGCACCGCATCATCGGGCGCTCCCGGTCGTCTTCGCGATGCTGGCCGGCGGCGCGCCGTTTCAGCTGGAACGCCTCGCTGCCCGCGGCTTCGATCTGCGTGCCGCGATGCTCGACAACGTCTACTTCGACGCCTCGTCGTACGGCCGCCGCGCCCTCGAGCTGTGCCTCTCGACATTCGGGGTCACACAGCTGCTCTACGGGAGCGACGCTCCCGTCATCGACCCCCGTCGTACCCTCTCGTCGGTGCGCGCGTTCGGCGACACGCTGGCCGAGCTCGTGCTGTGCGACAACCCGGCGCGGGTGCTTGGACACAGACCCGATGAGGGGAGTACGCTGCGCACATGACGGCGGCGGCTACCTGGATCCAGGCGCGAATCCCGCCCGAGCGGGATCTCACCCTGGGCGAGCTCGTCGAGATCGCGACGGCGATCGGGGAGCACCGTGACCTGTGGCAGAGCCTCGTGCGCCACGACCCGGGTCAGCGCGTCTACGCCGAGTTCTACCGAGACCTCCACCTCGACGTCTGGCTGTGCTGCTGGGATGCCCACCAGGACACCGGCTACCACGACCACGACCTCTCCTCCGGGGCCGTGTACGTCAGCGACGGCGAGCTCGTCGAGGACCGGCTCGTCACCGCCGAAGGACGGATCGAGTCGCAGGCGACGCTGCGTCGCGCGCGCAGCGTGTTCGACTTCGACGCGGCGCGCATCCACTGCATGAGGCACCCAGGCGGCGTGCCCGCTGTCTCGATCCACTGCTACTCGCCGGCGCTGTGGCGCATGGGCTACTACAGCTTCGACGAGCACGGCAACTTCTGCCGCTCGGCCGTCACGTATGCGGACGAGATGTGGGAGCGCCCGAGCGGGCTCGCTGACGCGCTGCGCTCGTGAGCCAGGCGACGCCGCTCGAACCGGTTCCGGCCGGGCTGACCGCGCGATCGGACGTGTACCTCAAACGCGAGGACGTCCACGAGCTGGGAGCGTTCAAGTGGCGCGGCGCGCTTCCGACGCTCCGGGGCTGGCAGCGAGGCGGCGCGACCGCGGTCGTCACCGCGTCGACCGGCAACCACGGCGCCGCAACGGCCTGGGCGGCCGACCGTCTCGGGCTCGAGGCGCTCGTCTTCGTTCCCGAGGAGGCTGCCCGGGCGAAGGTCGAGCTGATCGAGTCCCTGGGCGCGGAGGTCCGCCGCGCAGGTCGGGACATGGACGATGCGAAGGACGCCGCCCGCGCGTTCTCGGCGGAGACACGGTTGCCCTTCTTCGAGGACGGTAACGAGCGGGCCCAGTACGAGGGCTACCGGTCGATCGCCCGGGAGGTGCTCGCTCAGCTTCCTGCCGCCCCGGCCGCGATGGTCGTGCCGCTCGGCAACGGCGCCCTGCTCGGCGGGATCGGGCTCGAGCTCGCCGAGCACGCCCCGGCGACGCTTCGCGTCGGCGTGCAGGCAAAGGACGCACCGGTCATGGTCGAGTGCTGGGAAGCCGGCGAGGTCGTCGAGAGCCGGCAGTGCGCGACCTTCGCCGACGGGCTCGCGATTCGCGTCGCGATCCCGTTCGCCGTCGAGGTGCTCGGCGAGGTCGCGAGCTCGATGCTCCTCGTCTCGGAGCGGGCGATGGCCACCGCGGTTGGGGCCTATGCGCGGGCAGGAATCAGGGTCGAAGGTGCTGCGGCAGCGGCGCTCGCCGCGCTCCCACAGGTTCCCGACGTCGACGGGCCGATCGTCCTGATCGTCACGGGCCGGAACATCGACGACGAGCTGTGGCAACGTGCCTGCGAGGCGCCGGAGTCGTTTCCAGCCTGAAGCGCGACCGCCCGTCCGGCCCGGGCGCGGGGGCTAGTCGCCGACGACCCAGGTGTCGCCCGAGTGGAGCAGGGTCGACAGGTCGCCCGGCCCGAGCTTTGCCTTCGCGTCCTCGACCTGGGCGTCCAGCGCATCGCCGTAAACGGGGCGCTCGACCGCACGGAAGACCCCGAGAGGCGTCGGTGAGGTCGGACGCTCGGTCAGGTGCGCGAGCGAGAACGCGAGGCTCGGATCCGCCCGGTGGGCGTCGTGGACGAGGAGCGCGTCGGCGCCCACGTCTGCCACCTCCACGAGCTCGAGGCCCCCATCCGGCCGTTGTACGACACCGTGCTCGCCGTCCGGGCCGAACCTGATCGGCTCTCCGTGCACGAGCCTGATCTGGTTGTGCGCCCTCGTCTCCTTGTCGGTCAGCGCGTCGAACGCGTGATCGTTGAAGACAGGGCAGTTCTGGTAGATCTCGATGAACGCGGTCCCCCGATGGGCGGCCGCCTGCCGCAGCACGTCGGTGAGGTGGTTACGGTCGACGTCCAGCGTGCGCGCCGCGAACGACGCCTCGGCGCCCAGCGCGAGTGCCAGCGGATTGAAGGGATGGTCGAGCGCGCCGAAGGGCGTCGACTTCGTCACCTTCCCCACCTCGCTGGTCGGGGAGTACTGGCCCTTCGTAAGCCCGTAGATCTGGTTGTTGAAGAGCAGGATCTTGAGCGGGACGTTTCGACGGAGGGCGTGGATGAGGTGGTTACCACCGATCGACAGCGAATCGCCGTCGCCCGTGACGACCCACACCGAGAGGTCGGGTCGCGTGACGGCGATCCCCGTCGCGAGCGGGAGCGCACGGCCGTGGATGGCGTGCATCCCGTACGTGTTCATGTAGTAGGCGAAGCGGCCCGAGCAGCCGATGCCCGCGATGAAGACGACACGCTCGGGCGGGATTTCGAGCTCCGGCATGAAGCCGGCGACCGCGTTCAGGATCGCGTAGTCGCCGCAACCAGGGCACCAGCGGGGCTCCTGGTTGGACTCCCACTCCTTCTTCGACTGCGCCGCGACTGCCATGTCCTAGAGCCGCACCTCGATGGCCTGCTCGAGCTCCGTGATCGCAAACGGCGTCCCCTGCAGCTTCGCGACGCCCTCGGCCGGCACGAGATACTCGGCCCGGATCAGCCGGACGAGCTGCCCGGCGTTCAGCTCGGGCACGAGCACCTTCGAGTAGCGCGAGAGGATCTCTCCGAGATCGTTCGGGAACGGGTTGAGATGCACGAGATGTGCAGTCGCCACCGGGTTGCCGCGGGCACGGACACGCTTCGCGGCAGCGCGAATCGCACCGTACGTCGAGCCCCAGCCGAGAACGAGCAGCTCCGCGTCGCCGTCGGGATCGTCGACCCGGATCGGCGGCAACCCGTCCGCGATCTTCTGGATCTTCGCGGCCCTGACGCGGGTCATCAGCTCGTGGTTCGCGGGGTCGTAGGAGATGTTGCCGGTGCCGTCCTGCTTCTCGAGCCCACCGATCCGGTGCTCGAGGCCCGGCGTGCCCGGGATCGCCCACGGACGGGCGAGATTCTCGTCCCGGAGATAGGGCATGAAGCCGTCCGGGTGGTTCGGCTCTGTCGCGAAGGCCGGGTCGATCTCCGGGATCGCGTCGATGTCCGGGATCCGCCACGGCTCCGAGGAGTTCACGAGGAACGTGTCGCTCAGGATGATCACCGGCGTGCGGTAGGTGATCGCGATCCGTGCCGCCTCGAGCGCGGTCTCGAAGCTCCGAGCCGGCGTGTACGGAGCGAGGATCGGGATCGGCGACTCGCCGTGGCGGCCGTACATCGCAAGCATGAGGTCGGCCGCCTCGGTCTTCGTCGGCATCCCGGTGGAGGGTCCGGCGCGCTGGACGTCGACGATCAGCATCGGGAGCTCGAGGGCGACCGCGAGGCCGACCGTCTCCGCCTTGAGGTCGAGCCCCGGGCCGCTCGTGCCGGTGACGCCGAGATTTCCGGCGAAGGCGGCTCCGAGCGCGATGTTCGCCGCGGCGATCTCGTCCTCGGCCTGGATCGTGCGAACGCCGAAGTTCTTCCGTCGGGAGAGCTCGTGCAGGAGCTCGGACGCGGGCGTGATCGGATAGCTCGCGTAGACGAGCGGCAACCCGCTCTTCGCGCTCGCGGCGAGCAGGCCCCAGGCGAGCGCCGCCGTGCCGCTGATGTTCCGGTAGACACCCGGCGCGACGGGAGCTCGCTTGACCTCGTACTGCACCGCGAACACCTCGGTCGTCTCACCGAAGTTCCATCCGGCGCGGAAGGCGGCGACGTTCGCATCACGGATCTCGGGCCTCGCTCCGAAGCGCTTCTCGAGCCACTGCTCGGTCACCTCGGTCGGCCGGCCGTACATCCACGAGACCAGCCCGAGCGCGAAGAAGTTCTTCGCGCGCTCGGCCTCGCGCTTGGTGAGACCGGCGATTCCCTCGGTCGCCTTGAGAGTCAGCTTCGCCATCGGGACGCGGAACACGTGGTAGGCGTCCAGGCTCGTGTCCTCGAGCGGGTTCGACGCGTAGCCGGCCTTGTCGAGGTTCCGGGCGGTGAACTCGTCGTCGTTCGCGATCACCGTGCCGCCCTTCTCGAGCACGCCGATGTTCGTCCTGAGGGCGGCCGGGTTCATGGCCACGAGCACGTTCGGGACGTCGCCGGGCGTCAGGATGTCACGCGAGGCGAACTGGATCTGGAACGCCGAGACGCCGTGGAGCGTGCCGCGGGGCGCACGGATCTCGGCGGGGAAGTCCGGAAGCGTCGCCAGGTCGTTGCCGAGGACAGCGGTTGCGCTGGTGAACCGGTCTCCGGCGACCTGCATGCCGTCACCGGAATCGCCTGCGAACCGCACTACGACGCGGTCTCGCTCCTCGACCGTCTTTCCCAACGTCTCTTCGCCGCCTCGCTCTTGCCTCGATTCAGACCCTAGCACGCGCACCACACGGCGCGGTCACCCTCCGTCGCGACCGACGTGGGAAGGCGCCACTCCTGGGATCCGGTCGCTTCGAGCCCGAACGGTCGCGAGCCCGGATCAGGACGGGGTGCCGGAGCCGGGCCCGGACGCCGTGTCGCCGGCCCCCGCCTGCGTCGCCGCGTCGTCCGTTCGTGCCTGCTCCTCGCCGGCGCTGTCGGCGCTCTCGCCGGTTTCGCCGTCCGATTCCTGAGCTTCCTGGATCGCGGTGAGCTCCGCCCTCAGTGTGCGCACCCGCTCGGCAGGCTCGGAGAGCGCCGCGTGCGAGACGGCTCCCTGCTCGAGGAGCTCGAACGTCGCCCTGCCCAGATCGCCCTCGGCCCCGGCGATCTGACGCTTCAGGTTGAGCTCCTTCGCCTCGTCTCGCGCCCGGTCGACGGCCTGACCGGCGAGCTCCTTAGCCTGGTCGGCACCCTCCTTCAGCTTGTCGAGAAAACCCATGCGACCTCCCATCGTCCGGTGTCCTCCCGATCCTAGACAAGCGGGCGGGTCACTGACGCACCCCGGCGACACGTTCGTTCGCATGGGCCTCGTCAACCAGGCGGCGGCCTGGCACCGGCGAGGCCGCCGTGCTCCCGCCCGGTCGGAGCCGCACCCGGCGACGGCCCCCGAGACCCGGCGATCGCACGCACGATCCCGTCGTCGCTGACGACATGCCCGGCAAGCTCGAGCTCGACGAGAGCGCCGCCGATCTCGCCTGCCGAGAGCCCGGTTCGTTCGACGAGACCGTCGACATCGAACGCCCCGTCGGCGAGCGCGTCGAGGATCCGGACGTACCCGGGGTCCAGCGTGCGTCCCGGGACCCGCTTCTCGATTCCGAGCGCCTCGAGCGCGTCCTCGGCAGAGAGAAGCGGCGCCGCACCTATCCTGAGGAGCTCGTTCGTGCCGTTCGAGAGCGAGGAGGTGATCGGCCCGGGAACCGCGAGCACGTCGCGGCCTTCCTCGAGCGCGAAGTCCGCCGTGATGAGAGCGCCGGAGCGGTCGCGCGCCTCGACCACGACGACGACGCGCGAGAGGCCGGCGATGATGCGGTTCCGCGCCGGGAACTGCCAGGGGGCCGGAGGGACTCCGGGCGGGTACTCAGAGACGATCAGCCCCGTCTCGGCGATCCGCCGCGCGAGGTCGGCGTGACTCGCCGGGTAGTCGCGGTCGATGCCGCAGCCGAGCACAGCGAGGGTCGATCCACCCGCCTCGAGGGCGCCTCGATGAGCCTCAGCGTCGACTCCCCGGGCGAGGCCGCTCACGACCACGACCCCGGCTGCGGCAAGCTCGCGACCGAGCAGTCGGGCAACTTGCCGGCCGTACGGCGAGCAGGCGCGAGCTCCGACGAGCGCCACGCACGGGCCATGGAGCAGTGCACGCCCCGCCCCACGCAGGTAGAGACGAGAGGGGGGATCGTAGATCGAGGCGAGCAGCTCCGGATATCCGCTCGAGCCGCGCTCGAGGCAAGGGCTCCCTGCAGGCCCCGACTCCTTCCCCGTGCTCACGAGGCCAGCTCCCTCGGCATCCGGTAGGAGAGCGCCTCGGCCACGTGCTCGCTCTCGACCCTCGCGGTTCCCGCCAGGCCTGCGACCGTCGTCGCGGTACGGGCAACGCGGGCTCGGCCGCGTCCGGAAAGGGGCAAGCGGTCGACCGCCCGTTGGAGCAGCTCGGTCGCGCCCTCACTGAACGGAGGAACCCCGGAGCCGAGCAGCGCGCGCGCTGTCTCCACCCGATGGCGAACGACCTCGGACGACTCTCCGGGCGCCGCTCCGAGCTCCCGGGCCGGTGCCCGTGGGACCGCCACGACCAGGTCGAACCGGTCGAGGAGCGCATGGGAGAGACGCGCCCGGTACGCGGCAACTCGCGCGGGCGTGCAGGAGCACTCTGCAGCGGGATCACCACGCGCCCCGCACGGGCAGAGGTTCATCGTCGCGACGAGCAGGAACCGGGCCGGAAAGACGGCCCTGCCCATGACGCGCGCGATGCTGATCGTTCCGTCTTCGAGCGGTTGACGGAGTGCCTCGAGGACGGGACGCTGGAACTCGGCGAGCTCGTCGAGTAGAAGGACGCCCCGGTGCGCGAGACTCGCCTCACCAGGCCGGGGCCCCGCGCCACCACCGACGATCGCCGGCGTCGAGGCCGAGTGGTGCGGAGCCCGGAACGGCGGGTGATCGAGGAACGGTCGTCCCGCGGGGAGTGTGCCCGCGATCGAGTGGATCCGCGTGACCTCGAGCGCCTCCTCGCGCGTGAGCGGCGGGAGCAGGCCGGGAAGCCGCCGCGCGAGCATGGTCTTGCCGGTTCCGGGCGGCCCCGCGAGCAGGAGATTGTGGCGCCCCGCAGCCGCGAGCTCGAGCGCCCTCCTGGCGCGCTCCTGACCCCGAACGTCGGCGAGGTCGGGGTAGCTCGGGCGGGGCGCCGGGGGCGGCGGCGCGACCGGTTCGGGCCGGGCCTCGCCTCGCAGGTAGGCGCCCGCCTCGGCCAGGTGACGGACCGCCACCGCCTCGATTCCCGACAGCGCCGCCTCGGGAGCCGACTCGGCTGGACAGATCAGCCGGGCCACGCCGGAACGCCTCGCGGCCTCCGCGCACGCGAGCACGCCCGGGACGGGCCGGAGGCGGCCGTCGAGCGCGAGCTCGCCGACCGCAGCGTGCCCCTCGAGGCGTGCCGGGGAGATCTGGCGCGATGCGGCGAGCACGGCCAGGGCGATCGGGAGGTCGAAGCCCGAGCCTTCTTTTCGCACGTCGGCCGGGGCCAGGTTGACGGTGATGCGTCGCAGAGGCCACTCGAGCTCCGCGCTCGCGATCCCGCTCCGTACGCGCTCCTTCGCCTCCTGGCATGCCTTGTCCGGCAGACCGACGATCGTGAAGGCGGGCAGACCGCGCTGCAGGTGCGCCTCCGCCTCGACCGGCCGCGCCGAGAGCCCGATCACCGTGTGCGTCAACGCTCGCGCGAGCATGGAACGAACGTAGCCGTGTCGGGCGCACGGATGGGTAACGCCTTCGTGTCGAAAGCGTGACGACCGGAGTCGTAAGCGTGACGACCGCCGACCGGGAAGGCAACCGGTGTCCCCACGGCCTCCGGCACGCAGGCGCCGATCGGCCAGCTCGCGCCGCCGGATAGGCTGGCAGCCATGGACACCTACCTTGCGATCACCAGCAGAAGAGACGTAAAGAGCTATGAGTCGAGGCCCGTGCCCGACGAGCTCGCCCGGCGCATCCTCGACGCCGGCCGGCTCGCCGGGAGCGCCCGCAACCGCCAGCCGTGGCGGTTCCTCGTCGTGCAGGACGGGGAGCTGCGCAGCGCGCTCGCCGAGACCGTCTACGTCCCCGAGAACGTCCTCGGCGCGGGCCTCGTCGTCGCGGTCACGGCACCGGCGGGCGGAGGCGGCACGTTCGACTGCGGTCGGGCGACCCAGAGCATGCTGCTCGCGGCCTGGAACGAGGGCATCGCCTCGTCACCGAACGGCGTTCACGATCAGGCGCGGGCGGGCGGGCTGCTCGGGCTCGACGGCGAGTGGGTCACGCAGGTGGTGCTCACCTTCGGGTTTCCGGCCCGGCCCGTCGACCCGGAAAGCCGCACGCCCGAGGAATGGAGCGCGCGCGCGAACCGGCTACCGCTCGACGAGGTCGCGAAGACGCTCTGAGCACCGGGGTCAAGGATGAGCTCTGGCCGCCGGAACGCGCCGTGCCTTCACGCCGAGCGTTGTCGGTCGCCCCAACAGGTGTCGCAGTGGGACTCCCTGCGTCCCGGCATCGCCCCTGCCCATCCCATGCGGGCAGCGAGAGAGCATCCTGAGACGAGGCTAACGCGACGGAGGCGGCGGTGTCGTCTCGCGTCCCGCGGTGGGGTCCGGCGGCCCGACCGGCTCCATGCCGGCCCGGATGCGCCGGAGCACGGCGGCAAGGTCCTCGGCCGGGAGGCGCGGGTTGTAGAGCGGGCTCTCGGCGGCCTCGGTGAGGAGCGCCCGACACCGCGCGACGCTCACGGGATGGATGCGGACGGCCGGGGAGAGCAGATCGCGCGCAAGCGCGTCCAGCTCACGTGCGTAGTAGACGACGCGGTCGCCGAGATACAGGCTGCCCGGGGCGAGCGCGTCCTTCAGCATCGACTGGATCCCCCGGGCGAGGATCTCGCGTTCGTGGGGCCGCGCGAGGCGTGCCCCGTAGCACCGCACCTCCTCGATCTCGTAGGCGGCGGGGTCGAGCGCGAGACGTCCCAGCGTGGCACGCCTGGAGACGAACGACGTCGCCGCGACGAGCAGCTCGAACGCCGTTCCCGCCGCCAGGGCGAGTGTGAGCGAGGGGGCGAAGGCGAGCGCCACGCCCGCGAGGCCGAGGCACGCAGCCGTTAGGGCAAGCGCCTCGAGCGTCCTGCGGCGTAGGGTGCGGATCCGCTCCGCAGCATCGTCGATCTCACGTGCCGTCATGGCTCTCCAGGGTGTTTTCCGGCTCACGGTTCATATCGGAACACCTCGCACGACCTTGAATCCGTGTGGACGGCGGCTTCTCCAATGTGCCACACTCACGCCATGCCAAGACGCATCGCGCGATCCAGGAGGAGGAGGCTCGCCGCGGCGATCGCGGGGGCCAGCGTCGTGGTCGTCCTCGCAGGCTGCGGCGGGGGCGGCGACAGCACGGAGCCGGTGACGACGGAGGCCCCTGCAACGACGGAGGCGCCGACCACGGAACCGGCGGCTCCCGAGGGCGACGCCGCCAAGGGAGCAACGATCTTCGAGAGCGCTGGTTGTAGCGGCTGCCACACGCTCTCGGCCGCCGGCTCGACCGGCACGACCGGGCCGAACCTCGACGACCTTGCACCCACGTTCGAGACGGTCGTCAACCAGGTCACGAACGGTGGCGGTGTCATGCCCGCGTTCTCCGGCCAGCTCAGCGAGCAGGAGATCGCCGACGTGGCCGCCTACGTGGTCGAGTCCACGAGCGGCTGAGCAAGGCGAGCGAAGCGAGCCGCGCAGCGGGCGGCGAAGCCGAACGCGAAGCTCCCCGGACCGGGCCGGCAAGCCGGCGCACAGCCAAGGCGAGCGCAGCGAGCCGCGCAGCGGGCGCCGAGGAGGCGCGCAGAAGCTCCGCGGACCCGCGCAAGCCGGCCGCACCCGCAAGGCGAGCCGGCAGGCCGCGCGCAGCAGGCGCCCAGGCGCGCGAAGCTCCGCGGGCCGGCGCAAGCCCGGCCGCGCCGCAGCCAAGGCACGGCGTGAGCCGAAGCGGCAACTGAGCGCCGCAGAGCGCCGCGAAGCTCCCGCGGACCCAAACGCAAGACGGGCCGCACCCGGCTCGCCGCGCAACTCGGCCGCGAGCTCCGCGGCGAGGGGGCCAGCCCGGCCAGGCCGTGACCCGCGTACAGGAACGGCGGAGCCGGGCTGCTGGGTCATCCGCACCGCAAGGCGAGCGAAGCGAGAGCGGCGCAGAGCGAGCCGCGCAGCAGGCGGCGAAAGCCGAACGCGAAGCTCCGCCGGACCAGACCCGCAAGCCGAGGCCCGCACCCGCAAAACGGCGAGCGAAGCGAGCCGCGCAGCGGAAAGCCGCTTGCTCGACGGCGAAGGCTCCGCGGTGAAGGGACCGGGCGCAGACCGGGCTGCACAGCCCGTCCCGGGGCCTGTAGGGGCGGGATCTCATCCCGCTCTCACCCCGGGGTAGGCGACGGAGGGCCGACGCCTCAGCGCCCGGTCGGGCTCACCGCCGCGCCGCCGCTCCCGGCGAGCGGAGAGGCCTTGACCCGCGCGAGCTTCGCGACGCGCTCGGGCAGCCACCAGTTCCACCGTCCGAACAGGGCCATCGCGCTCGGGAGCAGCAGCGCCCTGACGATCGTCACGTCCACGGCGATCGCGACGGCGAGCCCGAACCCGAACTGCTGGAGCCCGAGAATGCGTCCGGCCATGAAGCCCGAGAAGGCAGCGATCATGATCAGGCCGGCCGCGGTCACGATCCTCCCGGTCCTCGCGAGCCCGATCGCGACGGCATCCGCATTCGGTCTGCCCTTGTCCCACTCCTCGCGCATCCGCGTCACGAGGAACACCTCGTAGTCCATCGAGAGCCCGAACAGCATCGCGAACAGGAAGACGGGGATCCAGCCCTCGATCTGGTCGTAGCTCTGGAGGCCGAAGGGCTCGCCGGCGCCCCACTTGAAGACGATCACGAGCAGGCCGTAGGCGGCGCCGATCGAGAGCAGGTTGAGGAGGATCGCCTTCAGGGGCAGCAGCACCGAGCGGAAGGCCCGCAGGAGGAGCACGTACGTGAGCGCGAGCACCGCGAGCACGAGCCACGGGAACGTGCCGTAGGTGAGGTCGAGGAAGTCGACGCTCGACGGTGGCCCACCGCCCGCGTACACGGAGACCCCCGACGGAAACGCCGCCGCGGGCACGATCTCACCGCGCAGGCGGTCGACGAAGTCCATGGCCTCGCGCGTGCCGTACTCGCTCTCGCCGATCGCCTGGAGCCGCAGGTAGCGGCCGGTCGCGTCGACGAACTGTGCGCCTTCCCCGTTGACGACGAGCACCGTCTCAGGATCCCGGCGTAGGCCCTGCTCGAGCCGCTGCACCGCCTCGGAAACGGCCGGGTCGTCGGCGCCTCCCTTCCGCCCGGTGTCGACGATCAGCTCGGTCGGGGCGGTCGCTCCCTGGCCCGCCGCGTCGCCGAGCACCGCGAGCGCCCTCGTCGACTCGAGGTTCTGGGGGATGCCCTGGTTCGTGCCCGGGCCCACCTCGATCCAGAAGGCCGGGATCGCGGCCGCGACCAGGAGCCCGACGGCCAGCGTGGCGTAGAGCGCGGGACGGCGCATGATCCGCCGGGCGAGCCCGACCCAGAACCGTCCCTCGTCGCGCGCCTCGATCATCCGCTTCGGGACGAGTCGGACGCGATCGAGGCCGTCGGCGGTGAAGTAGAGCAGCGCCGGCATCAGCGTGAGCGCGCACACGACCGAGACGATCGGGATCGTGAGCCCGGCGAGACCGAACCCGCGCATGAACGGGAGCGGCATCGCGAGCAGCATCGCGAGCCCGATCGCAACGGCGGTGCCGCTGAACACGACCGCACGTCCCGCGGTCTCCATCGTCGCCACGATCGCGTCGGTCTTGTCGCGGCCCGCACGGCGCTCCTCGCGGTACCGGTACACGATGAGCAGCGAGTAGTCGATCGCGATCCCGAGCCCGATCAGCGAGACGAGCTGGGTCACGTATGTCGAGAGCTCCATGAAGCTCGCGAACACCCAGACGACCCCGAGGGTGGCCGGAATCGCCGAGATCGCGAACATGAACGGGAGCAGGAACGCGAGGGTCCCGAACACGGCGACGAGGATCAGGAGCGCGATCGGGACCGCGATGAAGAACTCGCCCCGCTGCAGGTCCTCCTCCTGGATCGGCGCCAGGTCGTGCTCGACCGCGGCCTGGCCGGTCA
Organism: Gaiellales bacterium; assembly: GCA_046330455.1. GTDB lineage: Bacteria > Actinomycetota > Thermoleophilia > Gaiellales > Gaiellaceae > CAVQXR01. The sequence goes on along the minus strand of JAXLSU010000005.1, from coordinate 82,135 downwards.
CGCTCAGTGTCACCCCGTCGATCGCGGGCAGCGCCGCCCGCATGTCGTCGGTCCAGCCCTTCGCGTCCGCCGGCTCGAGGTTCGACGCGATCGTGATCGACGCCACCTCCGACGAGACAGGCGTCACCGCGACGAAGGTGCCCGTCGGGATCGCCCCGGCCGCGGCCTTCCCGGCTGCCTCGAGCTCGGGCACGAGCGCGGCGATCCCGCCGTCGGGAGCCTCCGCGACGACGATGAACGAGCCCGCCGATCGCTGGGCGAAGTGGTCCTGCAGGATCTGCTCGGCGCGCCGGGTGTCGGTTCCGGGCAGCGTGAAGCGGTTCGTGAGCAGGTCGCCGAGGTCCTGCATCGCGAGGGCCGACCCGACGAGGATCGCGATCCACGCGGCGATGACCGCCCAGCGGTAGCGGATCATCGCCCGCGTCCAGCGGGCGAGCGCAGTCGCCCCGAGATCCTCGCTGGTCGTTCTCACAGGTCGGCGTCGATGGAGAGCAGCCCCGAGCCAAAGCTAGCGGAGCGAGCGCGCCCCGCGGGCGCCTACCGTCAACGCGGCGGCCCGACCCAGCGGGCCGGGCTGACCGCAGGCCCGTAGCCTCCGACGCCCTCGACGAGGGAAGCGCGAACGAGCACCCGGCGGCGCGGCGTCAGGCGGAGCACGACCCGCGAGTCGTCCCCGAGCCGCGTTCCGACCACCCGTTCCCACATGAAGCGCTCGCGGACGTAGCGTTCGAGGGCGACCCTCGCCCCGGGCTGGGCCGGAACGGCCTCGACGCGGAGCAGGAGCGTGGCGCCGCGGATGCCCGCGACCCGGAAGCGGACGCGCGCGCTCACGGAGACGAGCACCGTCGGGCTCACGAGCTCACCAGCGACGGCCCGGTACTCGGTGGGCAGCTCGGGCGCGACCGCGGCGGAGAACGCGCCGTCCGCGCCGGGTACGACGGTCACCACGGGCCCGTAGCCTCCGTCGGATCGCTTCGCCTGGATCTCGACGGGCCCTGTCCCGGCGGGCGCGAGCCCCGTCAGCATCGCCTGCTCTCCCGGCCGGATCGAGGCACCGGGCCCGGACAGGAGGAGCGCGAACACGTCGATCTCGCCACGCATCTGGCGGTGGATCGTGCAGACGTACGGGAAGCTCCCCTGGGTCGTGAACGTATGCGTGAAGCGGTCGTCGGGAGCGAGAAGCGCCGAGCTGAACGATCCCGCGACCACGTTGTGGGCGACCGGATCGTGGTTCGTCCAGATCACCGTGTCACCGAGCAGCACCGTCAGCCGGCCGGGGGAGAACACCCGGTTGTGAATCGAGACGTCATCGGTCGCCGCCGCGGCGTGTCCGGCCGTGAGCAGGACGAGCACCACGCAGAGAAGGACCCGACGCCTCACGGCCGCACGCGGTAGAGGCCGATCATCCCGTGCTCCATGTGGCCCTCGACGTGGCAGTGGTAGAGCCACGCGCCGGGGCGGTCCTCCCTCCACTGCACCCTGAAGCTCTCGGCCGGCCCGAGCTGGCGGGTGTCGACGCCGTGCCCCGCGCCGTCCACCCACCGGTGGCCGTGCACGTGGAACGTGTGGAACTCGTTCCCGATCGCCAGCACGTCCCACTGGACGAGGTCCCCGACGCGCGCGTGCAGCACCGGCGTGTTCCCGACGAAGGCCCTGCCGTTGATCGTCGCGAAGCCGTTCAGCTCGGAGAAGAAGACCACGAACTCCCTGTCCGCGCGCTTCTCCTTCGGACCGAGGATGGAGAGCGCGCCGTACAGGCCGCCGGCGATCGAGTCCATCATCGAGGGCGAGTGGTCGTGGTAGGGCCAGACCCCGGCGGACTCGGGGCCGGCGGTGAGGACGTACGTGAAGGTCTTCCCCGGGCGCACGTCCCCGCCGGGCCCCGAGAACCCCGGGATGAACGAGCCGTCCGAGCCGAACTCGTACTCGACCCCGTGGAAGTGCATCGAGTGCGAACGCCCGAACGCGAAGTCGAGGTTCTTGAAGCGGACGACGATCCGGTCGCCGACCCGCGCCCGGATCAGCGGCCCCGGGATGCCGTCGTTGTCCCCCGCGACCCACGGGAGGTCGCCGAGGGGCTTCTTCCAGCCGGGCGTGAACGCCTTGAAGACGACCGTCTCGAGCGTCGTCTCCTCGGGTGGATACTCCTCGTCCATGATCGCGTCGTGCCCGGTCGGCACGACGTTCCAGGTCACCGGGACGGCGGCGATCCAGTACGTGACCGTCTTCGCTCCCGCCACGGGAGCGAGCCAGAGGGCGAGAAGGATTGCGAGGGCCGGGAGCAGCGCCCCCGGCCCTCGCGTGATCGATCGCCGAGCCACAGGCCTATGGCGTGACGGTCACCTGGCCCGTCATGAACGGGTGGAGCTGGCAGATGTAGTGGTATGTCCCCGGGGTCGTGAACTTCACCTTCACCGACTTCGGCATCGGTGCGCTCGGGTTGTCGAGGATGAGCGGGGTCGCGAACACCCCGTTCCCGTGATTCGAGCCCGTGAACGTGTAGACGCCGTTGCCGTCGGGCGCGTCCGATCCGTAGATGAAGAACGGCTGGAGCTGGTTCGGGTCACCCGGCGCCTGGGGCATCAGCTCGGTCGCGGCGAGGAACTGGCTCAGCCAGGAGCTCGGATCGGTGAGCTCGCTCTCCGGCGCGAACAGCGGATTGTGTGGCTCGGCCGCCGTCTGGCTCTCGAACGTCACCGTCGTGCCGGCCGGCACCGTGAGCGAGGCCGGCAGGAACGAGAGCAGCGTCGTCCGGTCGCCGACGCCGGCATAGACGGTGCTCGCCGGCACCACCGTCTTTGCGAGCGCCGCCGCCTCGGCGTAGCTCGCCCGGTACTGGCGGTTTGCCTTGGCCCGCGTCTGCGCGGGTGTCGGGACCTTCGCGAGCTTCGGCTTGACCGTCACCCGCAGCGTCATGTCCGGGTGGATGACGCAGATCGCCGTGAAGGTGCCGGTCTTCGGGAAGCCGAACGTGAACGACCCGGGCGTGTTCTCGTCGGGCCCCTGGAGCAGGCCCGAGTTCACGAACGATCGCGCGCTCCTCACGTCGTGCGTGCCCGTCGGGACGAAGCCCGCGAGGCGGTAGACGAACTTCGGAAGCGCCTCGAAGTACCAGGGCTGACCGGCGAAGTCGTTCGGCGTGTCGGCGTAGGTGCCGCCCGTCGTGTCAGGCCCGAGGATGAACAGATCGGCCGGGCTCTGGGTTCCCGGGAACGTCGCCGTGTGGAACGCGAAGTTCTTGACCGTGACCCTGTCCCCCTTGTGGATCGTGATCGTACGGGGGAAGAAGTCGTCCAGCCCGGTCGACTCCGGGGCCGGCGCCGGGAGCGGGAACGCCTTCGCGTCGGCCCACACCGTGTACGTAGCAGCCGAGGCCGGTGCGGCCACGGCAAGGACCACCACCGCAAGCGCGGCAAATAGCAATCGTCGCAAAGCTCTCCTCCTTAGCTTCGCTGGGGATCGGGAGCGAGAGCCTATTGCATCAGGGCGGACGGCACAAGCGGCCGGTGCGCGGTCAGCGGCGCTGGACGAGCGTCGCCCCGGCCCGGAACGGGAGGCCGTCGTCCAGGGGGATCCCGCTGCACGCAAGCGGCATGCCCTGCCAGCAGTCGTACCGCGCTCCCGCGTTGACGGCGACGACGATCAGCTGCCTGAGGCTCCCGAACGGGAGGGTGAGCTGTGCGTCGCCCGCCCCGCTCAGGCGAACCTCGCGCGTCTGCACGACACCGCTCTTCGAGATCGAGACGACGCGTGCCTGGGGGGCGTGTGACCGGGCCGGGAAGTCGAGGGCGAGCCTGACCCTGGCGTTGCCCTTGACCCCTGCACCGGGCTTGACCGAGATGTAGGCGGACGCCATGTGGTCGAGCCGCCGGACCTTCGAGGCAGAGGGGCGGCCCTTCGAGATCGTCATTGCGGACGAGACGCGGGGCGCCGGGTAGGCGTCCCCTTCCTCGTAGGCGAGCGCCGGGAAGAAGTTGGCCGCGGCGAAGTCGGCGAACACGGGGCCGAGGCCGTCCGCGAGCACGTTGTCGATCGCCTCGAGCGAGTAGTCGTCGGGGTCACCGGCAGCCCCGCCGGCCCGTTCCCAGAAGGACCTGATGAGGCTCTCGTCGCCGTGCTCGCTGAGGTAGCGAAAGAAGATCCAGGCCCCGTACACCGACCCGGTGTTCGGATTGTCGTAGTCGAGCGGCTCGCCCGGCTGCACGAGCGGGCTGTCGAACAGATACGAGCGGTTCTGATCGACGTCGTCGAACACCTCGTCTTCCATCCAGGTCGCCGAGCCCTCCGCGAACCAGTCGTCCTCGCTGGCGTCGTAGGCGAACTGCACGGCGTGGAAGAGCTCGTGGGCGGCCGTCACCTGGAGGTTCTGCTCGGGCGTGTACTCCGGCCCGTACTCCGATGCGAGGTAGTCGTTGTCGAAGACGCAGTAGGCGGACGAGTCCCAGGAAGGCGGGCTCGGCTCGTCGAGCTTCGGGTCGTCCGGGACGCAGTACCCGTAGAGCCCTCCCGGCAGATCGGCGAGGTAGATGTCGAGGTCAGGGCTGCCCCCGTTGTTTGGCGACGCCAGATCGGGCCTCGGCTGTCGATAGCCCATCCGCACGATCTCCTCGTCCCAGACCTCCCCCACCGCTGCGATCACGCTCTCGAGGTAGTCGGGCCACCCGGCGAGGCCGCCACTGTCCGCGAGCGGGATCGCATCGTCCGTGGTCGTCACGAAGGTGATGCAGATCGGCAGGGTGTCGAAGCAGGCCCACGCGAGGCTGCCGGCGGCGGCCAGCGAGTACTGGGCGTCGTCGGCGGCATCGATCGGGAAGCCGAGCACGGTGTCGTCCGGCCGCGGGAAGATCCTCGACTCCGCCGAGAACGGACGGGCAAGGATCCCCTCGGCCCGCGCGCGTTCGGCGCCCTGAAGGCCGCTCTTGCGAAGGGCGAGGTCGCGAAGCACGAGCGTCGCGGCGCGGGGCGGCATCGCCTCGACGTCGCCGTAGCGTGCGTGGGCGGCGAGCGGACGGAAGAGCGCCTCGGCCCGGGCGAGGGCGTACTGCGCCTCGGACAGCGCGCCGCGCTCGAGGGCGCGCGAGAGGGCGTCGTTCGGCCCCGGAGTGAGAGCCGGGAGGTGGGCAGAGGCGGCCGCCGGTGCGGGTGCAGCAAGGGCCGCGACCGCGAGGGCAGCAAGCAGCAGTCGACGCAAGACACTCCTCCGTTCACTTCGCCGTGATCGAGGCCCCGAGCCTACGGGATCGGTCCGGACGGATCAACGGGGAACGGCGGGCAGGGCCGGGCGCCGGACCCGGCCCTGCCCGAGAGTCGCTACCTGAGAACCCGCTGCAGCGAGGCCGCCTTTCCCGCCATGGCGAGACGAGGGGCGGGCTTCCAGGCGGCCCGGGCCGAGCTCACGCAGCTGTCGTCGACCACCGTGACCCACCAGAACTCGTCCGGAGACCAGCCGCTCGTGTCGGGCACGAGATCGAGCGCGGTCGTCAGGTACTCGCTGATGCCGCCGTCCGGCGACCACCAGTAACCGAAATGCCCATCGGAGTCCCCGTACACCGAGACCGGGATCACCGTCTGGCAGGCGTAGAGGTCCTCGATGTCCCGCTCGAGGTGGCTCACCCGGGCCTTGAGCTGGTTGATCTGTCGCTGGAGGCTCGCCGTGGATGCTCCGAGCGCGGGGACACTCCCGATGAGCCCCGTCACGCACAGCGCGAGCACGCACGCCCCGATCCGCCACCGCCCCATCTCACCCTCCGTTCGCTCGTTGACGATTGGAAGCTTCGGACACTGTGAGACGGAAGTCAACGGATCGCCCGGAACGCCCTCAGGGCGCCCGCACGCGCTCGACGCGCCAGCCCCTGACCGCCGCCACCTCGAGCGCGACCTCGAGCCCGGCGAGCTCGGGCCTTCGGGCGATCAGCGCCTCGGCGGCGCGGCGGACGCGGCGGAGCTTCTCGGGGCCGACCGCATCGAGCGGATCGCCCCACGCGCCGGCCCCTCTCGCCTTCACCTCGCAGACGACGAGCAGGCCGCCCCGGCGGGCAACCAGGTCGAGCTCATTGCCGCCGGCGTGGAGGTTCGCGGCGAGGATCCGGTACCCGCGCAGGCGGAAGTGCAGGCGGACGAGCCGCTCGGCCCGCAGGCCGTACCTCCTGGCGGCCCTACGGGCCGACGCCGGCCGCATCCTGCTCCGCATAGCAGAGCGCGTTGAACGAGCGGCGGTGCAGCTCGCACGGCCCACGGTCGCGCACGGCGGCGGAGTGGGCGGGCGTGAGGTAGCCCACGTGGCTCGCGAAGCCGAACGTCGGGTAGACGGCGTCGAGCCTGCGCATCGCCCGGTCCCGGGTCACCTTCGCGACGATCGAGGCGGCGGCGATCGCGGCGCTCTTCGTGTCCCCGTCGACGATCGCCGAGTGCGGCGGCGCCGCCTGGCCGAGCCGGAAGCCGTCGACGAGGAACACGTCGGCTCGGGCCTCGAACCGCGACAGCGCCGTCGCGAGCGCCCGGAGGTTGGACCGGTGCAGGCCGCTGCGGTCGATCTCGCCGGGCGCGACGACCTCGATCGCGACCCCGGCTGCGATCCGGATCACCTCGTGGAAGAGCCGCTCGCGCGCGTCGGGCTCGAGCTGCTTCGAGTCGTTCAGGTGGGCGAACGCAGCCGCGCGGCGTCCGCGTAGCGTGTCGAGATCGAGCAGCACCGCGGCGGCCACGAGCGGGCCCGCGAGGCTGCCGCGTCCCGCTTCGTCGGCACCCGCGACATGCCGGGCCCCGAGGCGCCGGTCGTGCGCGATCAGCTTCTGCCCACTCCCGGCCACGGGAGCGAGGATAGCCCCTACGCCTGTCGCTTCTCGCGGACGCGCGCCTTCTTTCCCACCTTGCCACGAAGGTAGTACAGCTTGGCGCGGTTCACGTCACCGATCGCTCCGACCTCGAGCCTGTCGATCTTCGGCGAGTGGAGCGGAAACGTGCGCTCGACTCCGATCCCGAACGACTGCTTGCGCACGGTGAACGTCTCGCGGACGCCCGCACCCTGGCGCTTGATCACGATGCCCTCGAAGACCTGGATGCGGCGCCGCTGGCCCTCGATCACCTGGAAGTGGACGCGCACGGTGTCCCCGGCCTTGAAGCCCGGAACGTCCGCGCGCAGCTGGCTGCGCTCGATGCTCTCGATCAGGTTGCTCATCGCAAGGGGCGGCCGCGCGGGCCGAAAGAAGATGCTACCGGAAGCCGATCCGGTTCGGCGGCCAGTACACCATGAGCACGGGCCCGATCATCTGCTCGCGGCTGATCGGCCCCCAACGCCTGCTGTCGCAGGAGGCGCTCCTGTTGTCTCCCATCATGAAGTACTCGTCGTCGCCGAGCTTCCACGGGCCGGAGTTGTCCGTGCCGCGGCGCACGTCCTCGATGTAGGGCTCGTCGAGCTTCTTTCCGTCGATGTAGACGTAGCCGTCGCGAACCGAGAGCGTCTCGCCGGGAAGGCCGACGAGGCGCTTCACGTACGTGCCGCCGGCGCCGCAGGCCTGGACGACGTCTGACGGCGGATCGAAGACGATGATGTCGCCCCGGTGGGGGTCACGGAAGTGGAGGATGAAGCGGTTGGCCAGCACCCGGTCGTTGTACTTCGCCTCGCAGCCAAAGCCCGGCTCGGCGCAGTGGAGCTCGGGCTCCATCGACGACGACGGGATCCGGTACGGGTTGACGACGTACCCCTTGAGCAGGAAGACCGCGATGACCGCGATCGCGATCGTGATCGCCCAGTCGGCGACCCCGCGCCACGGATCCGGCAGCCGGCTCGTCAGACGGTCGATCGGGTTGTGAAACCAGCGCCCGTGCTTCTTACCGGTCTCCTCGGCGGCGTCGTCGCCGTGCTTGCGGCTCATCGCAGGCTCCGCTCGCGGCTCTGCCCGCGCCGCCAGGCGTCGATCTCGGCGTGGTGGCCCGAGAGCAGGACGTCGGGAACGCGCCACCCCCGGTACTCCGCCGGCCGTGTGTAGTGCGGGTACTCGACCCCTCGCTCGAGCTCCGTCGAGAACGTCTCGAAGACGCCGCTCTCCTCGCTTCCGAGAGCCCCCGGAAGCAGGCGTGCGACCGCGTCGACGATCACCATCGCCGCGAGCTCGCCCCCGGAGAGAACGTACGGCCCGATCGAGATCGCCTCGGTCGCGAGATGCTCGACGACCCGCTCGTCAAAGCCCTCGAAGCGCGCGGACAGCAGGGTCAGGTGCTGCTCGCCGGCGAGCTCCTCGACCAGCTCCTGGTCGAGCGGCCTCCCGGCCGGCGAGAGCGCGACGATCCGCGACGGGCGCTCCTCTCCGTAGGCCGCCTCCAGAGCGGCGTCGACCACGTCCACCCGCAGCACCATCCCGGCTCCACCGCCGTACGGCGCATCGTCGACCTGGCCGCCGCTCAGCGGGGTCGAATCGCGATAGCCGTACAGCCGCAGGTCGAGCTCGTCACCGAGGACGGCGGCCACCGGACGCTGCCCGGTCAGCCACGCGAACGCCGAGGGCACGAGGGTGAAGACGTCGATTCTCACGGCCGCAAAGACGTTACTCGTACCCGGCGAAGCTCCGCGCCACCACGATCCGGCGTCTCTCGAGGTCGATCTCGAGCACGCAGTCCTCGACGAGCGGCAGCCCCAGCCCCGAGTCGAGCTCGAGCACGTCGTTCGCGACGCCGGGCTCGACGGCCGTGACGCACCCGATCGGGCGGCCGTCATCGCCGACGACGGCAAGGCCCTCGAGCTGGAACGCGTAGTACTCGCCCTCGCCGGTGGGCGAGAGCTCCGACTCGTAGATCTCGAGCTCCACGCCGCGCGGGACCTCACGGTCGAGCCTGATCACGAGCCGGCCTCCGGCGTGCTTGCGCTCGACCACGGTCACCCGCTCGTCTCCGACGAGGATGCGGGCGCCGACCGCGAGCCGCTCGGGGTCGGCGCTGGCGTTCTCGACGGCGAAGGCGCCGTGCAGACCGTGCGGCCTGCCCGCCCGCCCCACGGCGATCCGGCGCTCGGTGGAGGACGTCACTCGGCGAGCTCGAGCAGCCGCCGTTCGCCGCTCTTCGTCCCGGTGGCGCGCACGACGGTTCGCAGCGACCGGATCAGCCTGCCCTGACGACCGATCACCTGGCCGCGGTCGTCCGGGGCGACGTGGAGCTCGAGCACGACGGCCCCGTCCCGCTCGGCCCGCTCGACGCGGACGTCGTCGGGATGGTCGACGAGGAGACGAACGAGGTAGGCGACGAGCTCCTCGGGCATCAGCACTGCATCCTGCAGGGGCCGGCTCTCATCCGGCTGCCAGCTCGAGGTGCACGCGCGGGCGGGATGAGATCCAGCCCCTACGCCCCTCGCGGGGTCCCGGGTGCACCCGGCCGGGACGGCCCACTAGACGCCCTTGACCTTCATCAGCCGGCTGACCGCGTCGGAGGGCTGGGCGCCCTTCGCGACCCAGTCGCGGATCTTCGCCTCGTCGAGCTCGATGATGGACGGATCGGTCTGCGGGTTGTAGCGGCCGACGATCTCGATGAAGCGACCGTCGCGCGGCGACCGGGAGTCGGCGACGACGACGCGGTAGATCGGGTTCTTCTTGCTGCCCACGCGGGCCAGGCGGATCTTCGCTGCCATTCCTCTCCTTCAGGCTTCGTGACGTCCGAAGCGTAGCGGCACGGGACGGGGGATCGGGACGCTCAGCGGCTGACGGGCCGGCCAAGCCGGCCCGTCAGCCGCGGAAGAACGTGACCGCCGGGCTCCGCCCGGCTCCAGCGCGGGTCGCGGCCGGCCGAGCCGTCCGCTCAGCCGCGGAGGCCCGTCAGCCGCGCGGCCGCATCTGGGAGACCATCGACTGCAGGTTGGGCATCTTGCCCTTGCCCAGCTGCTTCATCATCTTCTCCATCTGCTTGCGCCCGTTGAGGAGCTGGTTCACCTGCTGGACGGAGGTGCCGCTCCCCCGCGCGATCCGGCCCCGGCGCGAGCCGTTGATGAGCTCGGGCCGGCGGCGCTCCTCGGGCGTCATCGAGAGCACGATCGCCCGGGCCCACTCGACCGCGTGGTCGTTCACGTCCATCCCCTGCATCTGCTTGCGCATGCCCGGGACGAGGTTGAGCACGCTCGTCAGCGGGCCCATCTTCTTCATCATGTCGTAGGACTTCAAGAAGTCCTCGAACGTGAAGACGCCGGCCCGCATCCGCGCCTCGAGCTCGGCCTGCTCGTCGACGTCGGCGGCCTCCTCGGCCCGCTCGATCAGCGTCAGCACGTCACCCATCCCGAGGATCCGCGACGCCATCCGGTCGGGATGGAACTCGTCGAGCTCGTGGAGCTTCTCCCCGGTCGAGGCGAACTTGATCGGCTTGCCGGTGACGGCCTTCACCGACAGCGCTGCGCCTCCCCTGGCGTCGCCGTCGAGCTTCGTCAGCACGACGCCGTCGAACTCGATCCGCTCGGCGAACGCCTCGGCGACGTTCACGGCGTCCTGGCCCGTCATCGAATCGAGCACGAGCAGGATGTTGTGCGGCTTGACCGCACCGCGCACCTGCACGAGCTCGTCCATGAGCTCCTCGTCGACGTGCAGCCGCCCCGCCGTGTCGACGATCAGGACGTCGCGCCCCTGCGCCTTCGCCTGCTCGAGCGCCCAGCGGGCGACCTCGACCGCGTCCTTCGTGTCGTCACGCCGGTAGACCGGTACCTGGATCTGCCGGCCCAGCTCGGACAGCTGCTCGATCGCCGCCGGGCGCTGGAGGTCGCAGGCAGCCACGGCAGGCGCCTTGCCCTCCTTCTTGCGCAGCAGCAGCGCGAGCTTCGCGGTCGCCGTCGTCTTGCCGGAGCCCTGCAGACCGCAGAGCAGGATGACGGTCGGCGGGCGGCCCGAGAACGCGAGCTTCGAGCTCCCCTGCCCCATCAGCGCGGTCAGCTCCTCGTTCACGATCTTCACGACCTGCTGGCCGGGCGTGAGCGACTTCGTGACCTCGACCCCGAGCGCCCTCGCCTTCACTCTGGCCAGGAAGTCCTTGACGACCCTGAAGTTGACGTCGGCCTCGAGCAGCGCGAGCCGGATCTCGCGCAGCGCCTGCTCGAGGTCCTCCTCGCTGAGGACGCCGCGGTTGCGCAGCCCGCCGAGAACGCTCTGGAGCCGGTCGGAGAGGGAATCGAACATCGAACCGATTGTACGCGGCGAAGGTCGGGTGCTCCCCGGAGTCGAGGCGGCTCAACCGCCTCGACTGCCTGTTCTGCCGGGGAGGGACGTCAGGCCGTCTCGGCCTTGCGGCGCGGCGCGGCGCGAACGTGCATCCGCTGTCCTCGGCTGCCGTGCACGCTCAGGATCTCGACCGGCTCGTTCCCTGCAGGTCCGAACCAGTGCGGGAGCCGGGTGTCGAACTCGGCGACCTCGCCGGGGCCCATCGTGATGTCGTGCTCGCCGAGGATCAGGCGCATCTGTCCGGAGAGCACGTACAGCCATTCGTAGCCCTCGTGCGTGCGCAGCTCGCGGCTCCGCTCGGGCGGGATCACGACCTTCCACACTGCGAGGCCGCTCGCCTGCTGGGTCAGCGGGAACACGAGGCGGCCGTTGCGGAAGCGCGGCTTGAACCGGATGCGGGGATCCCCGACCTCAGGGGCGCCGACGAGCTCGTCGAGCGGCACCTGGTGGGCTTCGGCCAGCGGTAGGAGCAGCTCGAGGCTCGGCCTCCGCTGGCCGCTCTCCAGCCGGGACAGCGTGCTCTTCGAGATCCCCGTCGTCGCGGCGAGCGCCGTCAGCGTGACGCCCTTTCCCAGACGAAGCCGCCTCAGCCGGGGGCCGACGTCGGCCAGCACGTCCGGGATGGAGGGCGAGTCCGCCACGCTGACCACGCTACTACCGCTTCCCGGAACCGGCAACGAAACTGGCCGGCGCGGCGGTGCTCGTGCACCCTCGCTCCATGGAGCCCGAGACGTACGACGTGGTGGTGGTCGGCGGCGGCGCCGCCGGGTTGAGCGCGGCGCTCGTTCTCGGCCGGGCGAGGCGCCGGGTCGCTGTCGTCGATGACGGCACGCCCCGAAACGCCCCTGCAGCGCACATGCACGGCTTTCTCTCGCGCGACGGGATGCCGCCCGCCGACCTCCTCGCAGCCGGGCGAGCGGAAGTCCGCCGCTACGGCGTCGAGCTCCTCGACGACCGGGTGGTCGGAGTCACAGCCGGGTTCACGCTCCAGCTCGCCTGCGGAGGCACCCTGACTGCGCGGCGGCTGCTCCTCGCGATGGGCGCGGTCGACGCGCTGCCCGACATGCCCGGCGCCCAGGAGCGCTGGGGACGCGACTTCCTCCATTGCCCCTACTGCCACGGCTGGGAGGTTCGCGACCAGCCGGTCGGCGTGATCGGAGTCGGCCCCGGCTCTGTCGACCACGCACAGCTACTGCGCCAGTGGTCGGACGATGTTGCCTTCTTCGTGCACGACTCCGCGATCACGGACACGGAGCGGACGGAGCTGCAGGCGCGAGGGATTCGCGTCATCGAGGGCCGCGTGGCCCGGCTCTCGGTCGTCGACGACCGCCTGGATGCTGTCGTGCTCACGGACGGGCGCGCCGTTCGGCGTGCCGCAGTCTTCATCCGGCCGGCGGTCCGCGCACGGACAGACGGCCTCGGCGAATCACTCGGTTGCAGGGTCGACGAGGCCGGGCTTCTCGAAGTCGATGCGACAGGCCGAACGAGCGTGCCCGGTGTGTGGGCAGCCGGCAATGCCGCCAACCCGCGCGCACAGGTGATCACCGCCGCGGGTGAAGGCTCCGCGGCCGCAATCGCGATGAATGCCGACCTCGTCGAGGAAGACGTCCGCCACGCCCTGCTGCGCCCGACCGCAAGGGAGCACACAGCGACCATCCAGAAGACGCCGAAAGGACGTGCATGACAGGCGCCGATGACAACCAGTCTGCACGGATCCCGCCGCCGAGCAAGCACCAGCTCGCCCTGATGATCTGGCTCTGCGTCTTTCCCACCCTGACGGCCATCAATGTCGTGTGCGGAGACTGGCTGCGATCGATGTCGCCGGTCCTCCGCACCTTCGTCCTGGCGACGATCGCGGTGCCGATCGTGATCTACGGTCTGATGCCTTACCTGCACCGGCTCCGCGCCCGGCTGCTGGCAAGGCGGGCGGGATGAGATCCCGCCCCTACAACCCCACCTGGAAGGCGCCGATCTCATGCGCGAGGCGGCCGCGATGAGATCCCGCCCCTACACGACGCGGCCCAGATTCCACGGATCCCCGTAGGGGCCCGATATCATCCGGCCCTCAGTCCGTGACGAGCGCCCTCGCGAACTCCGCGGCGTCGAACGGCTGGAGGTCGTCGAGCCCCTCGCCGACGCCGACGAGCTTCACCGGCAAACCGAGCTCGTGGCCGATCGCGACGACGATGCCCCCGCGTGCGGTGCCGTCGAGCTTCGTCAGCGCGACGCCCGTGACTCCGACCGCCTCGCCGAACAGCTGTGCCTGACGCAGGCCGTTCTGGCCCGTCGTCGCATCGAGGACGAGCAGCGTCTCGTGCGGGGCGCCGTCCAGGCGCTGCTCGATCACGCGACGGACCTTCGCGAGCTCGTCCATGAGGTTCGTCTGGGTGTGCAGCCGGCCCGCGGTGTCGACGATCACGACGTCCCGCCCGCGCGCCTCCGCAGCCGCGATCGCGTCGAAGGCGACCGCGGCCGGGTCGCCGCCCCGGGTGGAGCCGACGTAGTCGGCCCCCGCGCGCTGTGCCCAGATCTCGAGCTGCTCGTCGGCGGCGGCGCGATAGGTGTCGGCCGCCGCGACGAGCACCGAACGGCCGCTGTCGGCGAGCCGGCGGGCGAGCTTGCCGATCGTCGTCGTCTTGCCGGCGCCGTTCACGCCGACGACGAGGATCACGGACGGCCGGGCGTCGAGGTGCAGCCGCGGCGCCTCCTCGGGCGCGGAGAGCTCGGAGAGCACGATCTCGAGGCCCTCCATCACCTCCTCGTTCGACTTCGGGCGGCGCTTCTCGAGCAGCTCGAGGATCTCCTGCGTCGTCGAGACGCCGACGTCGGCCCCGATCAGCACCTCCTCGAGCTGCTCCCACGACTCGAGATCGGACGGGTCGTATCGCCAGCCGGTGAGCCCGCCCGTGATCGTCCGGCGGCTCTTCGAGAGACCGTTGCGAAGGCGGGCGAACCGGCGCCGGCCACCCTCCTCGTCCTCGGCCTGCGGCTCCTCGTCGCCGAGGAGCTCGGCCCACGTACGCGTCACGCGGAGACCGCCTCCGCCTGGCCCGTGCGGAGCCGCTTCGAGACGATCTGCGAGACACCGTCGGAGGCCATCGTGACCCCGTAGAGGATATCGGCGGCCTCCATCGTCCGTTTCTGATGGGTGATGACGATGAACTGCGCCCGGTCTGCATAGCGGCGCAGCAGCTCGACGAAGCGGCCGATGTTCGTGTCGTCGAGCGCGGCCTCGACCTCGTCGAGCAGGTAGAAGGGGCACGGTCGCGCGAGGAACAGCGCAAACAGGAACGAGAGCGCGCCGAGGGCCTTCTCGCCCCCCGAGAGCAGCGAGAGCCGCGTGATGCGCTTGCCGGCCGGTCGCAGCTCGACCTCCACCCCGGGCTCCTCCCCCTCGTCCTCCGGGATCGTCAGCCGCAGCCGCCCTTCACCGCCCGGGAAGAGCGCGGAGGCCACCTCGGCGAAGTGCTCTTCCACGGCTGCATACGTCTCCTCGAAGCGCCGCTCCACGGTCTCCGTCAACTCGGCGCGCAGCTGCTCCAGCTCGGCGAGGGAGCGCTCCAGATCCTCGCGCTGCTCGGCGAGCTCGGCGAGCCGGGCCCGCTCGCGCTCGAGCTCCTCGGCCGCGAGCGGGTTGACCTGCCCGAGCGCCTCCCGGCGCTTCTCGAGCCGCTCCCGCCGCGTTGCCAGCTCCTCGCGGGCCTCGTCGGGAAGCTCCTCGGCCACCGTGCCCTCCGGAAGCCGCCCGAGCACGTCGTCGCGCTCGGCACCCGCCCTGGCCGCCTCGATCTCGACCTCGGAGACGCGCTGAGCGGCCTCGGAGGCCGCCCGTCGCAGCTCGGACTCCTGGGCGCCGAGCCGGCGCAGCGCCTCGCCCGCGGCCGCGGCCGTCTCCGCGCCCGCGTCGACCCTCGCCTGCAGGGGCGCTTCGAACCGGGTCCCGGTCTCGGCACACGCAGACAGGATCGCGAGCAGACGCTCGGCCGCGCCGGCCAGCAGCTCGAGCTGCTCGGCCTCGGCCGGATCGACCCGCGGCGGCATCAGGGCCACGGACGCTCTCGCGCTCGTGACCCGCTCGCGCGCGGCCCGCTCGCGCCCGAAGACCTCGCCGGCGGTCGTGGCCGCAGCGGCGGCCTGGGCACGCAGCTCCACGACCTCGGCGGCGAGCGCCCGCTGCCTCGCCTGCAGCTCGAGCATCACCGTCTCGGCGGCCACGCCGGCGAACCACAGCTCGCCGCGGGCCGGATCGAAGCCGTGCCCCTCGCGGGTCACCGCGATCCCCGTCTCGACGCGGGCCAGCTCGTCGGGCTCGACGACCCAGACGTTCTCGAGCGCGCGTACGACCCTCTCCCCGCCCGCAAGCGCGCGGACGTGACCCGAGAGGCGCTCGGCCCCGGGGACGGCGGGCTCCGATCCCGACGGGCTCTCGCTCCGCCCGGGCAGGAGCACGACGAGCGAGCCGAGCCCCTCGCTCCGGGCCCGTTCCGCGAGCCGGAACGCACTCGGCGGGTCGTCCGCCATCACGGCCGCGGCGCGGACGAACAGGGCAGCCGCGACCGCACGCTCGAAGCCCGGGTCGACGTCGAGCGCAGCGAGCGCGAGCCGCTCGCCCGCGTCGGCGAGCGCCCTGGCGGCCGGGGGCAGCCCCTCACGCTCGGCGAGGCTCCGCTCGAGCGCTCTCAGGCGCTCCTCGGCGAGCCGGGCCGTGGTCTCGAGCCGCTCGCGCTCCTCGAGCGCCGCCCGGGAACGCTTCCCGGCCTCCGCGAGCTCGTGCTCGGCGGCGACGAGCTCCTCGAGTGGGGATTCGTCACGCGGCGCGTCCGCAAGCCGGCGTGCCCGCTCGGCCTCCGGGCGGAGCCCCGCCACGAGCCCCTCGGCGTTCTCACGCCGCAGCCCGAGCCGTTCGACACCGCTCCGCAACCGGTAGAGCCCGGCCGTCGCCTGCTCGTGGCGCCTGGCGGCGCGCTCGAGCTCCTCCTCCGCATTGCGGCGCTCCCCGAGCAGCCCCTCTAGGCGCTCGTCCTCGCGTCGCCGTGCCGCCTGGGCGGTCGCCCGCTGCTCCTCGAGACCGGCGAGCCGCGCCTCGAGCCCGAACAGCCGGGCAGCACCGAGTCTCACCCGTAGCTGCTCGAGCTCCTCCCCGAGCTTCTGCGCCCGCTCGGCCGCGGTCGCCTGGAGCGCGAGCGGCCGGATCCGCTTTCGGGCCTCGTCCTCGAGCGAGCGCGCCCGCTCGACCTGGTGGCCGACGCGTTCCAGCTTCAGCTCGGCCCGGTGGCGCCGGGCCTTGAAGCTCCCGAGGCCCGCGGCCTCCTCGATCAGCGCGCGCCGTTCGGCCGGCTTCGACGAGAGGACGCGCTCCACCCGGCCCTGGCCGATGATCGCATGCATCTCGTGGCCCAGGCCCGCGTCGGCGAGCAGCTCGAGCACGTCGGTCCGCCTGACCACGGCACGATTCACGAGGTAGTGGCCTTCCCCTCCCCGCTGGAGCCTCCGGATCACGGAGAGCTCGGAGTACGGGAGCGGCCCGGTGCCGTCCTCGTTGTCGAAGACCAGCTCGACCTCGCAATGGTCGGCGCCGGTCCGCCCAGCCGCCCCCGCAAAGAGGACGTCGTCGGCCTTCTCGGCGCGCAGCGCGCTCGGAGCGAGGCTCCCGGCGGCCCAGACGATCGCGTCGGCCACGTTCGACTTGCCCGAGCCGTTCGGCCCGACGACGACGGCCACCCCCGGCTCGAGGCGAACCTCGACGGGGTCCGGGAACGATTGAAGCCGATCTTGATCGACCGCAGATGCACACCGCCAGTCCGACACCGCGCCGACGGCGGCCGAGCCGGGCCGTCAGCCGCGGAGACCGAACGGGCCCTCCGGGCCGCTCCTACGCGGTCCGGCGCCGAGCCGCCGTCAGCCGCGGAGACAAACGCGGCCCCTCCTACGCGGTCGCGGCGAGCCGCCTCTCAGCCGCGGAGATCCTGGCTTCGCCGTCCGCTGCGGAGTGGGCCGCGGAGACCGTAAACGCGGCCCTCCGGGCCGCTCCTACGCGGGTCCGGCCCGGCCGAGCCGGGCCGTCAGCCGCGGAGACCGTAAACGCGGCCCTCCGGGCCGCTCCTACGCGGGTCGCAGGCGGCCAAGCCGCCTGCTCAGCCGCGGAGCCTTGCCCGCTCGAGCGCCTGACGGGCGGCATCCTGCTCGGCGGCCTTCTTCGACGGGCCGGTGCCGGTCCCGAACCGCTCGCCGCCGATCGTCGCGGCGCAGGTGAACGTCCGCTCGTGCGGTGGGCCACCGATCTCGACCACCGAGTAGCTCACCTGGCGCGAGCTGCGGGCAAGCTCCTCCTGGAGCTCGGTCTTGTAGTCGACGTGACTCGTCACCGCGTACTCGAGCTGCTCGGCGAACGCGGCGACGATCGCCGGCCTGATCGGCTCGAAGCCGTGCTCGAGGTAGAGAGCGCCGAGCACCGCCTCGACGAGAGCGGCGAGGACGTTGCGGTTGCGCCCGAGCCGCTCGAGCTCCGCCTCGCTCGGTGCGCTGGCTCCCTCCCGCAGCCGCTGGCCGAGCCCGAGCGCGCGGCCGACCTCCGCGCAGCTCGCCCGGCTGACGACGTAGGCCCACGCCTTGGTCAGCCGACCCTCCGAGAACTCCGGGAACCGGTCGTAGAGGGCCTGTGCGATCGCGAGGTCGAGGACGCTGTCGCCCAGGAACTCGAGGCGCTCGTACGACTGCCAGCGGTCGTCGACGAACGACGGGTGGGTAAACGCCCGCTCGCGCAGCGGCGGCGCGAGCGTCTCGATCAGCTCGACGAGCTCGGCGAGCTCGGTCTCGTCGCCAGGGCTAGCTTCGCTCGGAGACGTAGTCGACGGCCTGTCCGACGGTCTGGATCTTCTCGGCGTCCTCGTTCGGGATCTTGACGCCGAACCTGTCCTCGAGCTCCATGATCAGCTCCACGAGGTCGAGGGAATCGGCGTCGAGATCCGCCTGGAAGGAGGCCGCCTCGACGATCTCGCTCTCGTCGACGCCGAGCTTCTCGACGAGCACCTCCTTGACCTGCTCGAAGATCTCCTCGCGCGAAGCTGCCATGCCCCCCGTCTCCCTTTCGTCTCGATGACCAGGCCCCGCCGACGGCGGACGCCGGATGGTACCACGGCGGCGCGGGCGGGTAGAGCACCCTACCCCTGGGTGGCGCCGACCTGGGTCGCGAGGCGGTCGGCGAGGCGCTGGACGACGCCGGCCTGGACGCCCCGGGCCCCGAGCTGGATGGCGCTCACGATCGCTCTCCGCCCCGAGTTGCCGTGCGCGACGACTCCGAGCCCCTTGAGACCGAGCAGGTAGCCGCCGCCGTACGTGTCGGGATCGAGCCGGCGGCGAAGGCCACGCCCGGCCGGCCTGATCAGCAGGCCGCCCACCTTCCCGCGCTTGGTACGGACGACCTCCTCGCGGAACTCGTCGAGCACGGTCCGGATCGTCCCCTCGAGCACCTTCAGCGAGACGTTGCCTGTGAAGCCGTCGCAGACGACGACGTCCGCACCGCCCTCGAGGAGGAGCCGGCCCTCCATGTTCCCGATGAAGCGCAGGCGCTCGTCGGCGGCGAGCAGCCGGAAGGAGTCCCGGGCGAGCCGGTTCCCCTTGCCGGGCTCCTCCCCGATCGAGAGCAGCGCCACCGTCGGGTCGCGCGTGCCGAGGATCTCCTCGACGAAGATCGCCCCCATGTGGGCGAACTGGAGCAGATGCTCGGCCCGGGCATCGGCGTTCGCGCCGGCGTCGATGAGGACGGAGGGCCCGCGCCGCGCCGGGATCGGAGCCGCGATCGCCGGCCGGCTCACCTCCGGAAGCCGGCCGATCTCGAGCAGGCCGGCGGCGAGCATGCCCCCGGTGTTTCCCGCGGACACGACGACGTCGGCGTCTCCTTGCCCCACGGCGCGACACGCCGCGAACAGGGAGCTGTCGCGCTTCTCCCGGGCCGCGTCGGCCGGGTTCTCGTGCATCCGGACGACCGTCGGGGCGTGGACGACCTCGAGATCGGGCGCCAGGGGCTGGATCAGCTCGCGGGGGCCGAACAGCACCGGCTCGATGCCGGGGATCCGAGCCTCCCGGGCACCGGCGACGATCTCATCCGGCGCGCGGTCACCGCCCATCGCGTCGACGGCGACTCGGACGGTTGGCATCGCCTAGGGAGCCGGCGTCTCGAGTGGCTCGACCTCACGGCCCTTGTAGGTGCCGCAGGTCGGGCAGACGTGGTGCGGGCGCTTCGGCTTGTGGCACTGCGGGCACTCTACGACGGACGCGAGCTTCAGCTTGACGTGCGTCCGGCGCTTGTCCCGCCGTGCCTTCGAGGTCTTTCGCTTCGGAACGGCCATACGAAGGGACGAGTATACCTGCACGCGAAGGCGCACCGGCGTGCAGGCTCCGCGGCCCTCGCGGCTGAGCGGACGCCTCGGCCGGGCCGGACCCGCGCAGGAACCCGCGAAGCGGGCGGTCACGGGTCGGGCCGGATGAGATCCGGCCCCTACGCGAGCCGCTCCCTGAGCTCGGCAAGCTTGTCCCAGCGGGGATCGGCCCCGGCCGGCTCGCACCGGCAGGCCTCGACATTCAGGTTGGCGCCGCACCCGGGGCAGAGCCCGGCGCAGTCACTGCGGCAGAGGATCTTCTCGGGGACCTCGAGCGCGACCGCGTCATGCGCCCACCGGGACAGGTCGAGCCGGTCGTCCTCGAGATACGGGACGACGGTCTCATCCCCCTCCGGGCTCGCCGCCTGGTACTGGCGATCCCGCACGCGCACGGAGAGCTCGGCGGGGGCGAGGCACCGAACGCAGGGGCCGTGCAGCCGGGCGGTGAACGCGAGCTCGAACATCGTCCCGGACGCCACCCGCGTCAGGCCGAGCTCCGCCTCGGGCGCGGACGGCTCCGGCGCGTAGCGCTCACCACCCAGGCCGAACGGCTCGAGCTCGACGGCGACCCGGTAGCGCCGCTCCTCGCCCGGGCGCAGCCTCGCCGTGCGGAGGTTGAACGTCGTCATCCAGTCGAGGGTAGCGGGGAAGGATGACCGTCAGCCGCGAAAGACCCGTGACCGCCGGGCTCCGCCCGGCTCCACAGCGGGTCCGGCCCGGCCGAGCCGGGCCGTCAGCCGCGTCAGTGGTTCGAGTCGTCGGTGAAGCCGACCATGACCGACTCCTGCGAGCGCTCGTGGAGTCGCTCGCGGCCCCGCCGGACGGCACCGAGGAACTTGTCGAGGTTGTTCTCGAGCGTGGAGAGGATCTGGTCGGCCCAGTCCTCCATCTCGAGCCGCGTCTCGCGTGCCTGTCGGCGCGCGTCCTCGACGATGTCCTGAGCCTGCCGCTCGGCGAGCTTGACGATCTCGGTCTGGGAGGCCTCGCGCGCCGCCTGCTCGCGGGCCTCGCCGAGGATCCGGTCGGCCTCGCGCTTCGCCTCGGCGAGCATCTCCTGGCGCTCCTTGACGATCCAGCGGGCCTGCTTGATCTCCTCGGGAATCGTCGCCCGCATCTGGTCGAGGATGTCGTAGATCTCCTCGCGGTCGATCCGGACCTGATCCGTCAACGGCACGGCCTTCGCGTTGTGCACGAGATCGTCGAGCTTGTCGATGAGAACGAGTACGTCCATTGGCTCTCAGTCTACTCCTGCGGGCTCACCGGAGCGCCGGGCTTCGGGCTCGGGAACAGCTGCTGGAACCGGCGCGCCACGGCGTCGGGGACCAGACCGTCAACGTTTCCACCGAAGGACGCGATCTCCTTCACGCTGCTCGACGACACGAAGCTGTACTGCGAGTCGGCGATCAGGTACATCGTCTCGACCTCGGGGGCGAGCGTCCGGTTGAGATGGTGCATCTGGAACTCCCATTCGAAGTCCGAGATCGCCCGCAGCCCCTTGACCATGGTGTGGGCGCCCCAGCGCCGCGCGAAGTCGACGACGAGCTCGGCGAACTCCTCGATCTCGACGTTCTCGACCCCCGCAAGCGCCTCCCCGAGAAACGCGACCCGCTCCTCGACGCTGAACATCGGCTCCTTGTGGGACGGCTCCCGAACAACGCCGACGACGACGCGATCGAAGATCGCCGCCGCACGCCTGATGATGTCGACATGGCCGTTCGTCACCGGGTCGTAGGTGCCGGGGCAGATCGCCGTGACCGGCGAGCCCGCGCTCATTCGGCAGCCTCGAACACCGTCAGTCGCGTCGAGCCGTAGCCCCGGCTCGTGCGAAGCGGCAGGGGCAGCTCGGGCTGCTCCGACGCGCCCGACTCGACGACGACGAGCCCGTCGGGAGCGAGCACGGAGGCCAGGTACGGGGCGAGGGCGAGAAGGGACTGGTTGACCATGCGGTAGGGCGGATCGATCAGCACGAGATCGTACCGCCTGCCCGCACGCGCCTCGGCGGCGAGGCGTCCGACCGCGTCGGCGCGGACGAGCTCGGAGCCGTGGAGACCGAGCCGGTCGAGGTTCCGGCGGACGGCTGCGACGGCGGCGCGGTCGTCGTCGACGAAGACGACGTGCCCCGCGCCGCGGGAGAGCGCCTCGAGCCCCATCGCGCCCGAGCCCGCGTAGAGGTCGAGCACCCGGGCCCCGTCGACGGGGCCGATCAGGTTGAAGGCGGCCTCGCGAACCCGGTCGGCCGTCGGCCGTGTCTCCCGCCCGCGCGGCGCGAAGATCCGCGCCCCCTTCCTCGAGCCGGCGATGATCCTCACGGGCAGTGGAGAACGCGGGCCATCGCCTCGGCGGCCTCGCCCGGGGAGAGCCCGCTACGGGACAGGCGCCGCCAGGCGTGGAAGTCGAGGGCGAGGTCGAGCAGCGCCCGGACGGCCGCGCCGTCTGAGACCGTCTCCGCGAGCGCCGCGCGGAGCTCACCGAGAGCCGGGCCGGCGCGCAGCTCGAACGTCTCCCCGATCAGCGGATCGACCTCGGCATCGCGGAGCACGTTCGCGAACATGTCCTCGTTCGTCGCATACCAGCTGTAGAGCTCGGTCAGGCCCCGGCGCAGGCGCTCGTCCGGTGAGGCCAGCCCCCGTAGCGGCCCGGCTGCGGGCGGCGGGTGCTGCTCCATGTGCAGGCCCGAGCACGCGAGCGCGAGGTCGCGCTCGTCGGGGAAGTGGCGGTACAGCGTGTGCCGCTGGACGCCCGCGAGCCGCGCGACATCCGACAGGGTCGTGCGCGCCGGCCCCTTCGTCCCGTGCAGCTCGATCGCCGCCTCGACGATGCGGCGGCGAGTCTGCTCCTGACGCCTCGCCCGTGCCTTCAGCTCGTACTTCCGTGCCACGAGCAGATTATTGCACAGCCGCGTGCTCTGATCTGCTATTTTCATTGTACACTATCGTGCACTGAAAGGAGCGCACCGTGGAGACGAGAATCGATCACGTCGTGGGCGGCATCTACCGGATCTCGACCTGGGCGGAGCCCTACGGGATCACCTTCAACCAGTTCCTCATCGACGACGAGCGCCCGGCGCTCGTCCACACCGGCGAGTACCGCGCGTACGAGCCGATCCGCCGCGCGATCGCCGAGGTCCTCGACCCTGCGACCCTCGCGTACGTGACGCTCCTCCACTTCGAGGGGGACGAGTGCGGCGGCATGGAACGGTTCATGGCCGACGCGCCCGGTGCGGAGCTCGTCGGCTCGGACCTGTCCGCGACGCTGAGCCTGAAGGGCTTCGGCTTCACGTCGGAGGGTCGCGTACTCGGCGTGAGAGACGGCGACCGGCTCGAGCTCGGCCGGCACACGCTGCGTTTCCTCGAGACACCGCACGTGCACCACTGGGACTCGATGATGGTCGTCGAGGAGTCGACCCGCAGCCTCTTCCCCGCCGACCTGTACCTGCAGCCGGGAGACCAGCCGCCCGTCGTGACCGAGAACCTCGGCGACGCGATGGTCGACGTCTACCGGGCGATCGGCATCTTCGCCCACGAGGACCCCGTGCGACGCACGGTCGACCGGCTCGAGGCGCTCGACCCCGCCTGGGTGCATGCGATGCACGGCGGCACCCTCACGGGCGATTCCGTCAGACCGTACAACGCGGCGCTGCGCGAGCGGGCGTTCGCCTACGCGGGCATGCTGTTCGGGCGCGAGCTCCCGGCGGCCGTACCGGCGCTCACCTGAGTCACGACAGCTCGCCGGGGGCGGCTCCGAAGAGGCGCGCGACCTCGTCGTCGAACGGCCCGTGGACGTCCACGAGGTCGCGGGCGACGTCGCGCGCCTCCTCGAGCAGCCGCCGGTCGGAGCGCAGCCGTGCGAAGCGCAGGTCGGAGAGGCCGGCCTGTCGCGTCCCGAGGAACTGGCCGGCCCCACGAAGCTCGAGGTCGACCTCGGCGAGCTCGAAGCCGTCGTTCGTGTCGACGAGCGCCTGCAGCCGCTCGCAGGCGACGTCCGTGAGCTCCTGCCTCGGACGGGAGACGAGCAGGCAGTAGGACTGCTCCGATCCCCGCCCGACCCGCCCCCGGAGCTGGTGGAGCTGGGCGAGCCCGAACCGGTCGGCCTCCTGCACGATCATGATCGTCGCGTTCGGAACGTCGATCCCGACCTCGATCACCGTGGTCGCGACGAGCACGTCCAGCTCGCGACCGGCGAAGGCGTCCATGATCCGCCGTCGCTCCGCAGCGCGTAGCTGGCCATGGAGGCATCCGACCCGGAACTCGGCGAGCTCACCGTGTTGCAGACGCTCGGCCTCGGCCTCTGCGGCCCGTGCCTCGACGGCCTCCGACGGCGAGACGAGCGGGCACACGACGTAGGCCTGACGCCCCGCCGCGAGATGGCGGCGCAACCGCAGGTACGCCTCGCTCGCCCGCTCGTGTGTCACCCAGCGGGTCACGATCGGCCTGCGACCCTCCGGCGGGCGGTCGATCTCGCTCACCGACAGGTCTCCCCACACCGTCAGCGCCAGCGTGCGGGGAATCGGAGTCGCCGTCATGTGGAGCCGGTGGGGCGTGTGCGCGGCGCCGCCGTCGACCCGTGAGAGCGCGGCGCGCTGCTCGACTCCGAACCTGTGCTGCTCGTCGACGACGGCGACCGCGAGCGAGCGGAACTCGACACGTTCCTGGATCAGCGCGTGCGTTCCGACCGCGATGCCCGCCTCGCCGCTTGCGATCGCGGCCTGCGCAGCGGCGTGCTCTTTCGCCGGCAGCGAGCTCGTGACGAGGACGCAGCGAACCGAGAGCGCGGCGCAGAGGGCGTCGAGTGTGAGGAAGTGCTGCTCGGCGAGCGTCTCGGTGGGAGCCATCAGGGCGCCCTGGTGCCCGCGCTCCACCGCCCGGAGCAGGGCGTACAGCGCGACCACCGTCTTACCCGACCCGACGTCTCCCTGGAGAAGCCGCTCCATGGGCGCCGTGCCCGCGAGGTCGCGGTCGAGCTCGCCGATCGAACGCTCCTGTGCGCCGGTGAGCGTGAACGGCAGCACCTGGCGGTAGCGGTCGAGCAGCTCGCCCGGGGCCCCGAGCGCGAGAGCCGGCGCCCCCGCCGGGGCTTCCCGCCGCCGGGCCAGCCCGAGCTGGAGGGCGAGCAGCTCCTCGAACGCGAGCCGCCGGCGGCACGTCTCCGCCTCCGCGGTCGAGACTGGCCGGTGCAGGGCCGCGATCGCATCGGGTCGGAGCGGCAGCGCCAGCCGCTGGCGAAGCGGCGCGGGCAGCGGGTCTCCGAGGTCGCGGGCCTCCGGGAGCACCTGCTCGACGAGCGCTCTGATCCGCCTGGACGGAAGCGCCTCGCTGCCGGGGTAGACGGGCGCAACCTGTGAGAGCGCTGCTCCTCCGGCGAGGTCGTAGTCGCGCACGGCGAGCTCACCGCGCTCGACGCTGCCGCGGAGCGCAATCCGCACGCCGGGGCGCAGGCGCTCGACCAGCCAGACCTGGTTGAACCAGATCGCGACGAGCGAGCCGCTGCCGTCGCGAATCCTCGCCTCCACGATCGTGAGCCGCCGCCGCCGCGCGGAGCGCGTCGTCACCGACTCGACGACACCCTCGATCACGACCTCCTGGCCGGCGAGGACGTCGGCGATCGGCCTCCGCGGCGCCGGCTCCTCGTACCGCCGCGGCCGGTCGGTGAGGAGGTCGCGCACGGTCACGACGCCGAGGGCCTCGAGGCTCGCCTTCAGTTTCGGGCCGACGCCCGGGAGCGTCTGGACGGATCGCTCGAGCCGGTCGGGTCGCGGGAGGTGTGGCCCGGCGCCTACCGTCGGAAGCCCGGCGAACGGCGCGAGCCGATCGGCCTCAGCGGTCGCCGGCACGCTGCCCGGCATCGCGGATCGCGGCGACGATCTCGTCGAGCTCCTGGCTCTTGGTCAGGCATCCGACCGCTCCCGCCGCGAGGAGCGCCTCCTTCTCCGGTGCATCGGCGGCGGCGGTCAACGCCAGCACGGCGGCATCGGGGCACGTGCTCAGGACCCCGCCCGTCACCTCGACCCCGTCGAGGTCGGGAAGCCGGTAGTCGACGACGACCACGTCCGGGCAGGCATGCGCGCAGAGCGCGAGCGCCGTCGTCCCGTCGGGTGCCGTACCGACGACGTCGAGGTCCGGTGCGAGGTCGAGCACGATCCCGAGCGCGTCCCGGAAGACGTCGTTGTCCTCGACGACCACGACCCTGATCACGCAGGGAGTGTAGGCCGCGCGGCCGGAAGGCCCACCCCTCGACCGGGCGGAGCAGGACAGGGCGGGCCCGGTGAGATCCGGCCCCTACAGGGTCCGTGTCATGTCATCCACACAGGAGCTCACCCCGCCCGACCCGGACGGTCCTCGCCGCCGGCGACCTTCGGTCTCACCCCAGCCGCACCGGGGCGGGAGCTGACCTCACCCAGCGTGGCGTCGGTCTGTAGGGGCGGGATCTCATCCCGCCCGAACCGGACGCCCTAGCCGCCCGTTGCCTTCTCGACCTTGCCGGCCTTGAGGCAGCGCGTGCACACGTAGACGCGCCTGGCGGCGCCGTTCACGAGCACGCGGACGCGCTGGAGGTTCGGATCGAAGCGGCGCTTCGTAGCCACCATCGAGTGGCTCCGGCTGTGCCCGAACGAGGGACCCTTGCCGCAGACGCTGCAGACCTTCGACATGACCGCCGGAGTATAGCTGCCGCGCCCGCCCGGGCAGCGCGCCTTCCGTGTCTCTCGATGGCGCCGGAAACCGCGCTAGCTCGAGAGGCTCGCGCGGAGCTGTGCCAGCGACTCGACCATCTCGAGCGCGGAACGGGCGGCCTCGGCGCCCTTGTTCCCGTGCGCGCCGCCCGCGCGCGCCCGGGCCTGCTCGACGGTGTCGCAGGTGAGGACTCCGAACGCGACCGGCACGCCGGTCTCGAGCGCAGCGAGCTGCACGCCGCTCGCCGCCTCGGCCGAGACGAAGTCGAAGTGCGGGGTGTCGCCGCGAATCACGCAGCCGAGCGCGAGCACGCAGGAGTAGCGGCGAGAGCGGGCGAGCGCCATTGCGCCGAGCGGGAGCTCGAACGCGCCGGGGACGGGCATCACCTCGATCGTCTCGGGCAGGGCGCCGAGCTCCTCGAGCTGCTCGAGCGCGGCATCGAGCAGCCGCTGGGTGATCTCTCCGTTGAACCGGCTGACGACGATGCCGACGGCCCGGCGGGCTCCGTTCGGCCTGCCGCCGAACACGCGGATCCCGTCGGGAAGCCGCAGCTCTCCCCCAGCGTGCTGCGACTCTCCGGACGCGGTCTCGGGCGCGGCCCGGGGCGCCTCGGGCTGCGCCGCGACGGGCGGGGCAGCGGGGGCGGGCTCCGCAGGTCGTGCGTTCTCCCGCGAGCGGAGGAAGTCGGGGATCTCGACGTCGCTCACCGATCGTCCTCCTGGGAGAGCTCGAGATCCTTGAGGCCCTGATGGTGGAGGCGGTGGCCGAGCTTCGCGCGCTTCGCGCTCAGGTAGCGCATGTTCTCCTCGTTCGGTGACACCTCGATCGGCACCTGCTCGGTGACCCGGAGCCCGTAGCCCTCGAGCCCCGTCAGCTTCCTCGGATTGTTCGTGAGCAGCCGGATGGAGGTCAGGCCGAGGTCGGCGAGGATCTGCGACCCGATCCCCCAGTCGCGGGCGTCGGCCGGGAACCCGAGCGCGAGGTTCGCCTCGACGGTGTCGAGGCCGCTCTCCTGGAGCTCGTAGGCCTTCAGCTTGTTGAGGAGGCCGATCCCCCGGCCTTCCTGCGCCATGTAGAGGAGCACGCCGCGGTCGCTCGACCCGATCTGGGCCATCGCGAGATCGAGCTGCTCACCGCAGTCGCAGCGCATCGAGTGGAAGACGTCGCCGGTGAGGCACTCGGAGTGCACGCGGACGAGCACGTCCTCTGCCCCGCCCACCTCGCCCTTGACGAGCGCGAGGTGCGTCTTGCCGGTCAGGGTCTCCCTGAACGCGACGGCGCTGAACTCGCCGAACTCGGTCGGGAGCCGGACGGTGATCACCCGCTCGATCAGCTTCTCGATCCGCCGCCGGTACTCGATCAGGTCGCTGATCGTGACCAGCTTGATCCCGTGCTCACGGCAGTAGGGGATCAGGTCGGGGACCCGGGCCATCGTGCCGTCGTCCTTCATGATCTCGCAGATCACACCGGCGGGGCTCAGCCCGGCAAGCCGCGCCAGGTCGACCGCCGCCTCGGTCTGGCCTGCCCGCTCGAGCACGCCGCCGAGCTTCGCCCTGAGCGGGAAGACGTGCCCCGGCTGGACGATGTCGCGCGGGCCCTTCGTCGCGTCGATCGCGACCTGGATCGTCCGTGCCCGATCGGCCGCGGAGATGCCGGTCGTGACGCCCTCCCGGGCCTCGATCGCGACCGTGAACGCCGTCTCGTTCGGCGTCTCGTTGTTGTAGGTCATCGGCCGCAGGCCGAGCTCGTCGCATCGCTCGCCCGTGAGGCAGAGGCAGATCAGCCCCCGACCTTCCTTCGCCATGAAGTTGATCGCCTCGGGCGTCGCGAACTGGGCCGCGATCGTCAGATCACCCTCGTTCTCGCGGTCGGGCGCATCGCAGACGACGACGAACTTCCCGTTGCGGAAGTCCTCGATCGCATCCTCGATCGTCGCGAACGGCGACGGCTCCTCGAGCCTGAGCGTTGCCATGTGGGCGAATCGTACCCTTCCTCAGGCCCGATCTCGTGCGGAGAGCAGGCGCTCGACGTGCTTTGCGAGCACGTCGACCTCGACGTTCACCGCGTCACCGGCAGCGAGCAGGCCGAGGTTCGTGACCTCGAGCGTGTGGGGGATCAGCGCGACGCTGATCCCGGTCTCGGCGAGCGCCGCGATCGTCAGGCTCGTGCCCTGCACCGCGATCGACCCCTTCTCGACGCAGTAGCGCAGCAGGCCGGCGGGTAGCTCGAGCTCGATCCGCACCCCTTCGCCCTCGGGAGTGACGGCACGAACGCGCCCGACGCCGTCGACGTGACCCTGCACGATGTGACCCCCGAGCGGCTCGCCGGCCCGCAGGGCCGGCTCGACGTTCACGCGGTCGCCGGCACGAAGCTCGCCGAGCGTCGTTCTCGAGAGCGTCTCGGGCACGGCGTCGAAGGACAGCGTGCCGGCGTCGAGGGCGGTGACGGTCAGGCAGACGCCGTCGAGCGCGACCGAGGCTCCGAGGCTTGCCTGCGCAGCCGTCTCGGGCGCTCGCAGCACGATGCGCGTGCCGCCTGCGTCCCCGGTGGCCAACTCGACGGTGCCGAGCTCGCGGACGATTCCCGTGAACACGGGTCCGAGCATACCCCGGCGGCTGCTGGGCAGCCGTCAGGGCTCGCGCAGGTAGCCGTCGAGCAGCACGTCCTCTCCGACTGCCCTCGTCTCGAGCCGGCAGATTGCCGGCATGTCGGCGATCGTGCGCACGGCCGGGCCGCCGAAGAGGCCCGGCGCATCGTCGCCGCCGGCGAGCTTCGGCGCCACGAAGACGAGCAGCCTGTCGATCGACCCCGCCCGGAGGAACGCACCGGCAAGGGTCGGGCCCCCCTCGAGCAGCAGCGTCTGCACGCCGTCTCCGGCCAGGAGCCGCAGCTCCTCCTCGAGCGGGCCCGAACGCAGCTCGAGCGTGGAGCCGTCCGGGAGCGGGCCGCGGCCGAAGGCCAGGCGGCGAGGCTGCGTGACGGCGCCGACATCCCTGGCGGTCAGCTCCGGGCTCTCGCGGCGTACGGTGCCCATCCCCACGGCGACCGCGTGCGCTGCCGCCCGGAGCTCGTGAACGAGCCGGCGGCTCGCCTCCCCCGAAACCCAGCGCGAGTCGCCGCCGGCGGCGGCCACCCTGCCGTCGAGCGTGACGGCGGCCTTGTACGTGACGAACGGACGGCCGAGCGAGACCCAGGTCCGGAAGCCCTCGTTCTGGGCTCTCGCGCGCCACTCGAGCTCGCCGCCTACGAGCTCCACCTCGATTCCGGCGTCGCGCAGGCGCTCGAGCCCCCGGCCGTTCGTCCTCGGGTTCGGATCGCCCACGGCGCAGACGACCCGGACGATCCCGGCCTCGACGACCGCGTCCGCGCACGGAGGCGTGACCCCGTGGTGGGCGCAGGGCTCGAGCGTCACGTACATCGTCGCTCCGCGCGCCCGCTCGCCCGCCTGCGCGAGGGCGACGGCCTCCGCGTGCGGAAGCCCCTTCCGCTCGTGCCAGCCCTCTCCCACGACCTCGCCGTCACGGACGACGACGCACCCGACGGTCGGATTCGGCGCGGTCGTGCCGCGGCCGCGCTCGGCGAGGTCGAGCGCGCGCTCCAGATGGCGCAGCTCAGCCAACGGCGGCGGCGAGGCCGCGGAACGCCCGGCCGATGTCGTCCTGGTAGAAGACGGAGCTGCCGGCGACGATCAGGCTCGCACCCGCGTCGCGCACGGCGCGGGCGTTGTCGGCCGTCACACCCCCGTCGACCTGGATCAGGACGTCGGGACCCACCAGCTCGCGCAGCCGGCGGACGCGGTCGAGCGAGCCCGGGATGAACGCCTGGCCCGAGTAACCCGGATGCACGCTCATCACGAGGAGAAGGTCGACCCCGTGCCCGGCGGCCGCCGCAAGCTGCTCGATGGGAGTGTCGGGATTGCATGCGACTCCGACGGCGAGATCGTGCTCACGGGCCAGCGCGATCGCAGCCCGCACGTCGGCGGCGACCTCGAGGTGGAACGTCACGCTGTCCCCGCCCGCCTCCCGGATCTGCCCGAAGTGGGCGGTCGGGGCATCGACCATCAGGTGGCAGTCGAGCCGCCCTCCGGCCGCGTGAACGGGGGGCGCGACCGAGCGGACGACGACCGGCCCGATCGTGACCGGCGGGATGAAGTGACCGTCTCCGACGTCGACGTGGAAGACCCTCGCTCCCGCGTCGAGGAGGGAGTCGAGCTGCTCCCCGAGGCGCAGGAAGTCGGCCGCGTACAGGGACGGCTCGACCTCGACCCGCTCGATCCACCCTCCCCAGCCCATCGAGGCCATCTTAGGGACGGCGCAGCCTGGCGACGAAGAACCCCGACGTACCGTGGGTGTGGGGCAGCGTCAGGAGGCACTCGGACCGCCGGGGATGCCGGAAGCGGGGCCACTCGACACCGAGGTCCTCGAGCGGGAGGCCGACCGCGTCGACGACCGCCTCGTTCTCGGCCGCGTTGACGGTGCACACGGCGTACGTCACCGTTCCGCCCGGGCGGACGCGCTCGATCGCCGAGCGCAGGAGCGCGAGCTGCAGCTCGGGCAGCGGGGCCGCCCGCCAGCGCTGGTCCGGTCGCGAGGCGAGAGTTCCGAGCCCCGAGCACGGAGCGTCCACGAGCGCTCGATCGAAGCCCGCGAGCCCGGCAGGCAGGTCGGTCCCGTCGGCACGGACGACGCGGACGTTCGTCGCGCCGAGGCGCGAGACGGTCTCCTCGAGCTCCCGTGCCCGCCCCTCGTGGAGCTCGACCGCGACGACGTCACCCTCCAGGGAGGTCGCCTTGCCGCCCGGCGCGGCACACAGGTCGAGCGTCCGCTCTCCGGGCCGGGCCCCGACCGCGAGGCCGGCGAGCTGCGAGCCGCGGCTCTGCGGCCAGACGAGCCCCTGCTCGAGCCAGTCGGGCGGGATCGCGTCGACGACGAGCGCATCCGGAAGATCCGGATCGTGCCGTCCCGGCAGCCCGAGCACGGCCTCGCCTCGCCGCCGGTTCAGGCGAACGGCCCGCTCTGCCGCCTCGTTGGAGGTGCGCATCAGCGCGAGCGCCGCCTCCGGGCCGAGCTCACGCCACCACGTCTCAGCGATCCAGTCCGGGTACGAGTGGCGGAGCCCCGCCTCCTGCGGCGTCGACTCGGGCAGGCCGGCAAGCAGCTCGCGCAGGCCGAGCGTCAGGCGCCGCATCACGGCGTTCGCGAACGGCACGGCCCGCTCGAGCCGCGCGCCTCGCACGAGCTCCACCGTCTCGCTGACGGCCGCATGGATCGGGACCGAGCTCAGATAGCCGAGCTGGTAGGCGCCGAGCCGCAGCGCGGCCCTGACCGGAGGATCGAGGCGGCGGACCGGCCGGCGCGCGAACGCCTCGAGTGCGTGGTCGAGGGTGCGGGCCCGCTGAACGGTGCCGTAGGCGAGCTGCATCGCGAAGGCACGGTCGCGCCCGTCGAGCCGGGCCGCGTCGGCCTCGGCCCTGAACGCCCGGTCGGCGTAGGCGCCCTCCTCGAAGACACGCAGCAGCACGCGGAGAGCGACCCCACGCGCCGACACGGCACCCTCACCTCCGCTTCGGCCGACCGGACGTTCGCGACGGCTCAACGGCCAGCTCCCCACCAGGATGGGGGGCCACCACCCACCGTGCCCTCACCGTAGCTAAAGGCTCGTGGGACCGCCGAGCTCGACGAGCGGGAGGGGGCTGTACGCCTGGCCGGGAACGCCGCCGATGCACAGGACCTGTGCGCTCTCGCCGGCGGTCTCGACTCTGCGCTTCTCCGCGGCGCCGACACGGACGAAGACCCCGGGCTCGAGTGTGTGCTCCTGCCCGGCCACGCGCAGGATCGCCTTGCCGTGCAGGACGGTGTAGACCTCTTCCTCGTTGTCTGCCACGGGTGGGCTGGCATGGTCGTGCTCCCAGTTCTGATCCCAGTTCGGCGGCAGGTTCCAGATGTTCATCCCGAATGAGCGGGCACCGAGCGAGGCCCGCGCGCGCACGAACCGTCCGTCCCAGATCGACTCCATCTCGTCGACGCGCTTGATCGTCATGTCAGACATTGAATCGCTCCTTCCGTTGCTCGAGTCGCTCGCCGGTCTCACGCGACGGTCGTGAGCCACACCTCGGGCTGACCCTGGACACCGGCCCGCTGCATCGCCTCGCGAAGCTCGGGCGAGACGGCGAACGACTCGGCCGCTTCCCGGCTCCCGAAGTCGTGCCAGATCGTGACCTCGTTCGGATCGCCGAGGGCCTGGTAGACCGCGTGCCCCACCACGCCCAGCTTCTGCCGCTCCGGGTCGAACCCGTCGTAGGCCGCTCTCCAGGCCGTGTAGTCGTTCACCCGATGCCGAACGAACATCCGCACCATCGTCTCCTCCTCTTCGACTGATACGATCTGCATTAGTCGCCGAAGCAAAGAATGCATCGAGAATATTTGCAAAGAGAAATACCCTTGTCAAGCCTCACCCACGAACAGCTCGTCCAGTGGCGCGTCTTTCTCGAGGCCGCCTACGCGCTGATCGACATCCTCGACGCCGAGCTGCAGGCCGAGCGTGACCTGACGCTGCGCTGGTACGACGTGCTCGTCCAGCTCGAGGAGGCCGAGCGCGGGCTGTCGATGAGCGAGCTCGCCGGCAGGATCCTGTTCAGCAAGAGCGGCCTGACGCGCATGATCGATCGCATGGAAGAGGCCGGCTTCGTCCGGCGCGAGCGCCCCCCCGACGACCGGCGGGTCGTCGAGGTCTTCGTCACGCCCGCTGGGCTCGAGGCGCTCCAGGCCGCGCGTGCCGTCCACCGCCGCGGCATCCAGGAGCACTTCGTCCAGCACCTCGAGGAAGCCGAGCTCGCCGGGCTTGCGCGGGCGCTCGAGAGCGTCCGAGACCACGTGCGGCCCCTGCGCCCCGGGCGCATCAGCGGCTAGCGGCGCCGTTCACGGGCGAAGGCCGCGGAGATACGCCGCGGCGGTCATGCGCCGCCCGCTCTCGGGCTGAACCTCGAGGAGCTCGACGTCGCCGACGAGGAGCCCGGCGTCCGAGCCCGCGCGGCGGGCCTTCCACACGGTCAGCATCCGGCCGCCGACCTCGCCGCGGGCGCCGATGTGCGGTGAGAGGGCGCGGACCCGATCGAGGATCTCGGGGGTCGGGGCGCTCCAGTCGAGCATCCGATCCTCCGGGCCGATCTTCTCCGCGTACGTGACACCGTGCTGTGACTGGGGCGTGAACGTGGGCGCGGGCAGGACCGCGTCGAGCAACTCGACGGCAAGGCCGGCACAGCGCTCGTACACGACGCCGGCATCGTCCTCCGGTCCGATCGGAAAGGCCTGCTTGGCGGCGATCGGCCCCGCGTCGAGCTCGGCCGTCGTGCGGTGGATCGTGACCCCGGTCTCGGCATCGCCGGCCATCAGCGCGCGCTCGACCGGCGCGGCGCCGCGCCAGCGGGGTAGCAGCGAAGGGTGGACGTTGAGCCAGAGTCGTTCCTCCAGCAGACCCGCCGGGACGAGCACCCCGTACGCGCAGACGACCACGATGCCGGCGGTTCCCGGCGCCTCGCTCAGGGACTCGGGCTGCACGACCGGGAGGCCGAGCCGCAGCGCGGCCTCCTTGACCGGGGGAGCCCCGGACCGGCGTCCCCGCCCTCGCGGACGGTCGGGCCGCGTGAGGACGACCTCGATCTCGTGCCGGGCCGCAAGCCGCTCGAGGACGGCGGCTCCGAACGTCGCGGTGGCGGCGACCGCGAGTCGCACTAGCCGGTCGATCGGGGATCGTCGTGTCGCCCGGCACGGGCGAGACCGGGCATGCGGCCGCGCTCGACCCGTCGCAGGGCCCGGCGCAACGGGCAGTGAACGAGCGTCGACCGGGACGCCCGTCTCACCGGCAGGCGGATGCTGCCAGGGCTCGCGGTCGCAGCCCGGCCGGTCATCTAGTACAGCGGGCCGAGCACCGGCTCCGGGCGGAGCTTCCCGAGCGCCGCACGCCGCTGACCGGCGGCCGCTCGATCGAGAATCAGGATCCCGTCGAGATGATCGATCTCGTGCTGGATCACCCGGGCCTCGAAGCTCTCGGCCTCGAACCGCAGCGGCTGGCCGTCGACCGTGTTCGCCTCCACCGTGATTCTCGTCGGGCGCTCGATGTCCATCGTCACCATCGCCGCCCCGAGGGACAGGCAGCCCTCCTCGAAGGTGTCGAGCTCGTCGCCCCGCTCGACCACCCGGGCGTTCACGAGCACGACCGGGTCGCGACCTTCGTCTGCCTGGTACACGAGCACCCGCTGCAGGACACCGATCTGGGGCGCGGCGAGCCCGACCCCGTGGGCCGACTCCATGATCCGCAGCATCCGCTCCGACAGCGAACGGAGCACCTCGTCGTAGACGGCCACCTCGTTCGTCTGCATCTTCAGCACGGGGTCCGGGAACTGGCGGACGTTCATGAGGATGTAGCGCGTCCGGGTCGCCCGGTCGACCTCGTTTCCGTCCTCGACCTGCTCGTCCTCGCTCGCCACGGCCGAAGTCTAGCCCGCCGGTCCCCGCGAGCCGGGCAGACCGGGCCCGCTACCAGCTCTGGGGATCGACGTCGACGACGGCGGTCAGGTCGTCGCGACGCATTGCCGCCGCTGCGGCAGCGAGCATCCTCGCGGCCCGCGCCGCGACCGGCCGCGGATCGTCCACCTTCACGAGTAGCTGGGCGCGGTGGCGACCCCGGATCCGCAGGAGCGGGGCCGGCCCGAGCACGTCGTGGTCGCCGGGCACGGCCGCCAGCACGTCCCGGAGCTCTCGCAGCAGGCGAAGCGGTACCGCTCCGCTCGTACCTGTCGCGAGGATGCGGATCAGGCGCCGGTAGGGCGGATACCCGAGCTCGCGCCGGCGCTCGAGCTCGCCGGCGAGGAACTCGTCGACGGCGTGGCGTGCGGCCAGTGCGATCGGGCGGGCGTCCGGGACGAACGTCTGGACGATCACCCGCCCGTGCCCGTCGCGCCCGCTTCGCCCGGCGAGCTGGGTGAGGAGCTGGAACGTGCGCTCCTCGGCCCGGAAGTCCGGGAGCGCGAGGCCGAGGTCTGCATCGACGACCGCCGCGAGCGCCACCCCGCCGAAATGGTGGCCCTTGGCGACCATCTGCGTTCCGAGCAGCACGGCGCTCGGGGCGGCTGCGAACCGCTCGAGGATCCGTCCGTGACGCCCCTCCTCCGCTGCCGCGGTGTCAGCGTCGAGCCTGAGCAGGGGGAGCTCCGGAAACCGTGCCGCGAGCTCGCGCTCGAGCCGCTCCGTGCCCGCGCCGAGACGGGCGACCTCGGCCGAGCCGCACCCCGGGCAGAGCGACGGAGCGGGCTCGGCGTACCCGCAGTGGTGGCAGTGAAGGCGCCGGTCGGCATGGAGGACGAGCGCCACGTCGCAGGAGACACACCGCGCCGTCCTGCCGCACGCGCGGCAGTGGAGCGCCGGTGCGAGACCGCGCCGGTTGATCAGCAGGATCGCCTTCTGCCCGCGCTCGGCAACCAAGGACAGCGCGCGAAGCAGCGGGCCGGAGAGCGGGTAGCCGCTCTCGCGTCGCAGGTCGACCACCGTGACGGGGGGAAGCCGCCCACCGAGCCTTCGCCCGAGCTCGAGGCGGGGAAGGCGCGCCCAGCTCTCCGGCCTCGGCGTCGCCGTGCCGAAGACGGCGACCGCGCCCTCGAGCGAGGCCCGCTTCGCGGCGACCGTTCGCGCGTCGTAGCGCGGGTCGGCGTCCTGCTTGTACGACGGGTCGTGCTCCTCGTCGACGCAGATCACGCCGAGCCGTGGGAGCGGCGCGAACACCGCCGAGCGAGCTCCGACGACGACGGGAGCCTCGCCGCAGGCGATCCGCTCGCGCTCGTCCCGTCGCTCGGCCTCGGTGAGGCCGGAGTGCAGCACGGCGACGCGGTCGCCGAACCGCCGCCGGAAGCGTGCGAGCGCCTGGGGAGCGAGCGCGATCTCGGGAACGAGCACGATCGCCCCGAGGCCCCGCTCGAGCGCAGCCGCGCAGGCCTGGAGGTAGACCTCGGTCTTGCCGCTTCCGGTCTCGCCGTGGAGCAGGAAGCTCCCGCCCTGCCCGATCTCCGCGACGATGCGGGCGAGAACGGCCTCCTGGGGCGGTGTCAGCCGCTCGGGTGGAGGCTCCGCCGGGAGCTCTGCCCCGGCCGGCCGGCGCCTCTCGCCCCGCCGCTTTCGCGACGCCGGCGCGACGAGCGCGAGCGCCCGGGCGGCCGTCGAGCCGTACATGTCGGCGAGCCAGAGCGCCAGGTCGACGAGCGCCGAGGGCACCCGGTCGATGACCGCGTCGACCTCGTTCGCCTCGACGCCCTCGGGCGGCTCGTCGGCCAGAGCGACGACGACGCCGCGGCGACGGGCCCGGCCGAACGAGACCGAGACGACGTCGCCCCTCGCGAGGCCGTCGCCGCGGTAGGTGAACGGACGATCGACGGCCCGGGTCGACAGCAGCGGAACCACGGCGGCGTAGCGGGCCATCCGGCCAATCTAGCGACGGCGCCCGGCGATACAATCGGTCGCATGTCTCAGGGCCACTCGCTCGACACGTACCTCGAGACGATCTACTTCCTGGCCTTTCCGATCGGGGAGTACGGGCCCGTCGTCAAGGACTCCCCCGCCCTCGCGGCGCGCGTCGCCGAGATGCTCGGCGTCACGCGCGCGTCGGCCGGTGAGATGCTGAAGCGCCTCGAGGCGGACGGCCTCGTCGAGCGGGGCGACCGCAAGGAGGTCATCCTCACGCCCGCCGGTCGGGTCGCCGCCGAGCGCGTGATCCGCAAGCACCGGCTGATCGAGTGCTTCCTCACGGACTTCCTCGGCTACACGGGCGCGGAGGCGCACGTCCACGCGGACAGGCTCGCCGACACGTTCAGCGACGACATGATCGAGCGGATGGCCGCGCGCCTCGACGATCCCAGCCGCTGCCCGCACGGCTGGCCCGTCGACCCGGCGGTCGAGCAGGCCGAGAACCGCGAGCTGATGCCGCTCAGCGACCTCGCAGCCGGGAACAGCACGACGATCGTCCGGCTCGCCGAGCACGACGGTGACCTGCTGCACTGGTTCTACGACGAGGGGCTCGTCCCCGGCGTCGACATCGAGGTCAGGGCGTCCCAGCCCGCCGCGGGCCAGGTCCTGATCGCGGTCGGCGGCGAGGAGCGGGCGATCGGTGAGCCCGCTGCGGCCGGGCTGTTCGTACGCCGGCCCGACTGAGCCGGCGGGCGGCGGTCAGCCGATCCCGAGGAAGCCGTCGACCCGCGCCTCTCCGGCCGTACCGGTGCCGTAGAGGAGCAGGTAGTCGAGCGAGCCGGCGTTCGCGAGCACATCGGCGTTCTCGGCCGGCGAGCCGTCGAGCGCCCCGGCGTCCTCGAGCGCTCCGAACGCGTTCTCGATGTCCACGTAGAGGATCGCCGTCGTCTCGTCCGGCAGGCCAGCAGCCTGAGCGGCCTCCTGAAACGCCGGGCTGTCGGCGAGCGACGCGCCGTCAGCGACGAGGCTCTCGATGGCGCTCGCCGCGGTCGTCACCACCACGTGATCGTCGACGGCGGCGTAGTAGAGCGTCACATCGCCGAACGCGAGCGTCGTCGCCTCGATCCCGGCGATCGACTCGGTGCCCGTGACCGGCGCCTCCTCGTCCTCCGACATGGTCGCGAGGAACCCGAGGCCCGCGGTCAGCTTGTCGAGGGTCACGAGGGCCTTGTCCGGATCGTCCGGAGAGAGGACGAGCGTGAGCTCCGGTATCGTCGCACCCGGACGTACCCAGACGGCACTCGGGCCGGAGAAGATCGGCAGGAGGTCGTCCTCGACCGAGATCCCGAGCGCGAGCTGTGCCTGTGCGAGCGCCGTGTCGAAGTCCGGCGTCTGGGAGCCAACCATGTCCATCAGCTCTCGCAGGCTCTCGTCGGCGCCGCCGAACGCCGCGTAGGCGAGCGCATCCGCCGGCGCGAGCTGCGCCAGCGTGTCGTCGAAGGGCTCGGGCTCCGGCCCCTCCTCGGACAGAGCGACCCCCTGGATGCGCACGCCCTGACCCTCGGCGGTGATGCCGGCCGCCGCACCGTCGAAGGCGCCGACGCCGAATGCGCCGAGATCGAGGCCGGGCGCCTTCCCCGCCGCCGCGTCGGCGACGGCCGCGAGCAGCCCGTCGCCGTTCACGAACACGCGGGCGAGCGGATCACCCTCGAGGCGCTCGAGCGTGTCGGCGAACACGGGCTCGTCGGCGAGCGGCGACTCGAAGGAACGGGCACGGTCGAGGATCTCCTGGCTCTCGGCGATGAAGTACCAGCCGTCGTTCACGACCCAGGCGGGAGCCTCGCCGGAGCGCGTGAGGAGCGCCTCGAGCTTGCCGGGATCGGTCGGCTTCGTGAGCAGCACCATCGGTGGGGTGTCCTCCCCGACGGGCAGGTCGAGCACCGCGATGTCGACCTCGGGTCCGAGCGCCGGCTTCACGTCCTGCTCCAGGTCGACCCCGTCCTGCTCGATCTCGTCGAGCAGCGAGGCGACGGCCTCCTGGCCCGACGGGAAGCGGGCGACGAGCTCCTCGACGGTTTGCCACTGCTCCGAGGCGAAGTCGGTGCGCAGGGAGACGAACACGACCGTGTCGGCAGGGACGTACGCCGCTCCCTCCGGGAGCCCGGCATCCGCTCCTGCACCGGCGCCGCCGCCGCACGCGGCGAGGGCGAGCACGCCGGTGCTCACGCCGAGCGCGGCCAGCTTCCGGGGGTGGAGGAGACGCATCGTCACCACGGTACTACTCGGTTGTCGGCTCCCGCGCCATCAGAGTTGAGGCGAGCCCGAACGGATCGGCGCCGTCGAGCACCGCGCAGACCGCCTCGGTGATCGGCAGCTCGATCCCCAGCCGGTGCGCAAGGCTCCGGAGAGCCGGCGCCGTCGTCAGGCCCTCCGCCACCATCCCGATCTCCCGCTCGGCCTCTGCCGGTGTGCGCGACTGGGCGATCAGCTCACCCGCCCGGCGGTTGCGGCTGTGCCGGCTCCAGCACGTGACGATCAGGTCGCCCATGCCGGCGAGGCCGGCGAACGTCTCGGAGCGGGCGCCGCAGGCTGCTCCGAGGCGTGCCAGCTCGGCGAGGCCCCGCGCGATCAGCCCCGCCTTCGCGTTGTCGCCGAGCCGCAGCCCGTCGACGGCGCCGGCCGCGATCGCGATCACGTTCTTCGCGGCGCCGCAGAGCTCGACCCCGATCACGTCGTCGTTCACGTAGACGCGGAGCGCCGGCGAGTGGAGAGCCGCCTGGAGCTCCGTCGCCAGCCCCGCGTCCTCGCTCGCGACGACGGTCGCTGCGGGAAGCCCCTGGGCGATCTCCTCGGCGTGGTTCGGGCCCGAGAGCACGGCGAGCGGCCGATCGCGGACGAGCAGCGAGAGACGGTTGCCGCTCGCCGGATCGAGGCCCTTCGTCAGGATCAGGACCGGACAGCGCCCTCCGAGACTCGCGGCGATCTCCGCGAACGCCCGGCTCGGGACCGCGAGGACGGCCAGCTCCGCGCCGTCGAGGGAGACGTCGCGAAGCGCCGCCGCCCGGATCCCGGAGAGGTCCACGTCGCGCAGGTACCGCGGGTTGTGACCGGTCGCCTCGATCGCCCGCGCCTGCTCCGGGTCCCGGCAGGCGAGCGTCACCTCGTGGCCGCGGCCCCGCAGGACGGTTGCGAACACCGAGCCCCAGGACCCGCCCCCGATGACGACTGTACGCATGCCGCTACACCCTCCGGACGAAGTCGATCACGACGGGAACGCCCGCGAGCCCGTACCGGTCGCGAAGCCGGTTCTCGAGCCAGTAGGCGTAGTCACGGGTGAGCAGGCCCGGGTCGTTGACGACGATCCGAAACCTCGGCGGGCGCGTCGCGTACTGCGTCCCGTACAGGAGGTTCAGCCGCCGGCCCTTCTGCGCGGGGCCGGGCCGAGCGGCCCGCAGCTCCTGGACGAACCGGTTGAGCTCGGCCGTCGCGATGCGGCTCGTGTGGCGGGCGAAGAGCTCCTCGACGCGGTCGAGAAGGCGGCCCAGGCCGCGCCCCGTCTCGGCCGAGACCGCGACGATGGGCGGCCGCTGACGGAGACGCTCCTCGAGCCGCGGTCTGACGTCCTCGATCCCGACCGTCGCGATGTCCCACTTGGAGAGCACGACGAGCGTCGAGCAGGACGCCCGGCGGGCGAGATCGGCGACGGCGAGATCCTGGTCGACGAGGCCCTCGGCCGCGTCCACGAGCACGAGCGCCACGTCGGCACGGTCGGCCGCCGCGAGCGCGCGAAGCTCCGAGTAGTACTCGATCTCCTGGCGGTGCCTGCGCTTGCGACGAAGGCCCGCCGTGTCGACGAGCACGAAGGTCGTCGCCTCCGGCGCCTCCTCGCCGTTGCGCGGGCTCGGCACGCGCATGAGTACGACGTCGATCGCGTCCCGCGTCGTACCGGGAACGGGTGAGACGACGACGCGCTCCTCGCCGAGCAGGGCGTTCAGCAGGCTCGACTTGCCGACGTTCGGGCGCCCGAGGATCGCGACCCGGATCGCCTCCTCGCCTACGTCGGCCCGTCGGCGCGCGCCGCTGCGGCGAAGCTCCTCGACGACGAGGTCGAGGAGATCGCCGGTCCCGTA
Source organism: Gaiellales bacterium (assembly GCA_046330455.1). Classification (GTDB taxonomy): domain Bacteria; phylum Actinomycetota; class Thermoleophilia; order Gaiellales; family Gaiellaceae; genus CAVQXR01. The sequence goes on along the minus strand of JAXLSU010000005.1, from coordinate 41,325 downwards.
GCCGTGGAGGGCGGAGAGCGGGAACGGATCGCCGAGCCCGAGCCGGTGGAGCTCGAGCGCGTCGACGTCGTGCCGGGGGTCGTCGAGCTTGTTCGCAACGACGATCACGGGCCTGCGGGCGGCCCGCAGGATCTGCGCGACCTCCTCGTCCCCGGGCGTGATCCCGGCCCGCGCGTCGACCACGAAGAGCACGAGGTCGGCCTCGCCCACCGCCTGACGCGCCTGGCCGGCCACGTCGCGGGTGAGCGGCGAGGCGTCCGCGACGTCGACGCCGCCGGTGTCCACGAGCAGGAAGCGGCGGCCCGCCCACTCGCACTCCACCTCCTTGCGGTCACGGGTGACTCCGGGCGTCTCGAAGACAACCGCCTCACGGGTCGCGGTTAGCCGGTTCACGAGCGTCGACTTGCCCGCATTCGGGAAGCCGACGACGGCAACGACGCCCTCGAGCGGCAGGCTCGCCGGGTCGTTCTCGCGGCTCATCGCGTGCCCGACCGCGGCGGCGTGGCGTCCGGTCGGCCGAGCCGATGCAGCTCGGCGAGGAACTCCCAGAGCCGCCCGATGTCTGCCATCGTCTCCTCGCTCGCCCGCCGGTACCCCCGCGAGTTGCGCGGGTACGTGTGGAAGCGCAGCGGCTCTCCGAAGGCCACGGACACGGGAGTCGGATGCCGGAACTGCCATCCGAACGAGCCGTAGATCGCAGCCGGAACGACCGGCACGCCCTCCTGGATCGCGACCATGGCCGCCCCGGGCCGGGCTTCGCCGGGAACGCCGGAGCGCTGCCGCGTGCCCTCGACGAACATCCCGAGCAGGTGGTTGTGGCGTACCGTCTCGCGCATCCGGCGCAGGGCGTCCCGATCCGACTCTCCTCGCTTGACGGCGAGCGTGCCGTGGGCGCGGATCAGCTCGCCAAGCCCCGGCGCCAGGTGTGCCTCGACCTTGGCGACGTACACGATCCGGCGGGGGCAGGCGGTGCCGAAGACCGCGGGATCGAGAATCGAGAAGTGGTTCATGGCGAGCACCGCGCCGCCCTCGCGAGGGATGCGCTCGGCCCCGTAGGTCTTCAGGTCGGTGAGCAGGTGCGTGGCCGCCCCGAGCAGGCCCTTGCCGAAGCTCCACCAGACGAGCGGGACGAGCGCGTCGCGGATCGGCCCGTCGGTGTTGGAGCTCCCGCTCACGCCGGGCTCCGCTCTCGCACGAGGGTCGCCATCCGCTCGACGACCTCGTCGATCGTGAGCGCCGTCGTGTCGATCTCCACGGCGTCGGCGGCCCGCAGCATCTGGCCGGCGTCACGCTCGTCGCGGCGATGCAGCTGCTCGGCAAGAGCCGCGGCGTCGTCGTCGGGTCGCTCGGCGCCGCGGCGCCGGGCCCGCTCGCCCGGGTCGGCGACGAGGTAGATCTTCACCTCGGCGGCAGGGCAGACGTGCGTACCGATGTCGCGCCCCTCGACGACGGAATCGCCCGACTCCGCGAGTGCGCGCTGGCGGAGGCGCATCGCGGCACGGACTCCGGGCAGCCGGGAGACCGCCGAGACGGACTCCTCGACCCGCGCCGTGCGGATCTCGGCGGTCACGTCGCGGCCGTCGATCTCCACCCGGCAGCCGACGAGGGCGACGGGGCTGGCCGCCGCGAGCGCGACGAGCGCCGGCTCGTCGTCGAGCTCGAGGCCCCGCTCGAGCGCAAGCCACGTGAGCGCCCGGTACATCGCCCCCGTGTCGAGGTACGTGAAGCGAAGCCGCTCGGCGAGCAGGCGGGCGGCAGTGCTCTTTCCCGCGCCGGCCGGCCCGTCGATCGCGACGATCATCGTAGGACGAGGCTGTCGAGGACGTCGAAGAACTCGGGAAAGCTGACGCGCACGCACTCGGCGTCGTCGACCTCGACCGCCTCGCGTGAGACGAGGCCCGCGAGCGCCCCGAGCATCGCGATGCGGTGGTCGCCACCGCTCTCGACCACGACCCCGCCGGCGGGGCGCGTCGGGACGCCTCTGACCGTGAAGCCGTCGGGCCGGCTCTGGATGTGCACCCCGATCGACCGGAGCGCGCTCGTGACCGTCTCGATCCGGTCGGTCTCCTTCACGCGGAGCTCCTGCGCCCCGCGGACGGAGCTCTCGCCGTGGGCGTGCGCAGCGACGAGGGCGAACAGCGGTAGCTCGTCGATCAGCAGCGGGACCTCCTCCGGGCGTACCTCCGTCGCGACGAGCTCGGACGCGGCCACCTCGAGGTCGGCGACGGGCTCGCCTCCGGCCTCGCGTCGATGGTAGACGCTGATCCTCGCCCCCATCCGCTCGAGGACGTGCAGGAAGCCGGTCCGGGTCGGGTTCACGCCGATCCCGTGGAGCCGAAGCTCCGAGCCGGGAAGCAGGGTCGCGACGGCGAGGAACGGCGCCGCCGACGAGAAGTCACCGGGCACGTCGAGCGAGAGGGGTCGGAGCCGGTCTGCGGGTCGGATCGAGACGGCGCCCGCGCGGCGCTCGACGTGCGCGCCCGCTGCCGCGAGCATGCGCTCCGTGTGGTCACGGGTCGGCGCGGGCTCCCTCACGGTCGTCGGGCCGCCCTCCGCGTACAGGCCCGCGAGCAGGATGCACGACTTCACCTGGGCGCTCGCGACCGGCAGGTCGTAGGCGATCGGATGCAGGGGCCCACCCTCGATCCGCAGCGGCGCATGGCCGTCCGTCGTCTCGATCCTCGCGCCCATCTCGCGCAGCGGCCCGGCGATCCGCTCCTGTGGGCGGCTCGACAGCGACTCGTCACCGACGAGCTCGAAGCTCCCTGCCTGACCCACGAGCAGCCCCGAGAGCAGCCTGACGAGCGTCCCGGCATTCCCGCAGTCGATCGGCTCACCGGGGCTTCGTAGGCCCCGCAGCCCGACGCCGCGCACGCGCATCGTGTCACCGTCCTCGTCGACCGTCGCACCGAGGGCCCTGACCGCCGCCGCGGTCGAGAGCGTGTCGGCCGAGCGCCCGAAGCCTCGCGCCTCGCTGTCGCCGTCGGCGATCGTCCCGAGCAGCAGCGCCCGGTGCGAGACGGACTTGTCGCCGGGCACGGCGAGGTCGCCCCGCAGGCTGATCGCCGGCTCGAATCTCACGATTGCTCCGCGAACTCGGGCGAGACGATCACCGAGTAGCCCTGCGCCTCGAGCAGCTCGGCGGCCCGGGCAGCCGGCTGCTCACCGGCGACGAGGATCACGAGCGTGCCCCCGCGCTCGGGCGTCATGTGCGCGAGGTCGAACGCCTCGATGTTGATCCGGTCGGCCCCGAGCGCCTGGGTGATCGCGGAGAGGACTCCCGGGCGGTCGGGGACGTGTACCTGGAGGCGCTGCAGCTCCCCCGCATCGGGGTAGGCCTGCTCGAGCAGCCGGCGGCGGTTCACCGCGGCCTCGCCGATCCAGCGGGTGAGAAAGCCCGCGTCGCGCCCGGCGAGCGCCCGCTCGAGATCGTCGAGGCGGCGCCGGTACTCCTCGATGGATGCGAGCAGGGCGTCGGCGTTGTCGAGGAAGATGTCCACCCAGATCCGGGGATTCGCTCCGGCGACCCGCGTCATGTCGCGCAGCGAGCCGCCCGCGGTCGCGAGCGCCTCGTGGCCGTTCACGCGCGTCGAGCCCGCCTGGTTGAGGAGCAGGTTCGCGAGCGCGTGCGGCAGGTGGCTCGTCAGCGCGAGCAGCCGGTCGTGGGCCTGCGGGTCGATCGCGACGGGCACCGCGCCGAGCGAGGCGACGAACGCGTGGAGGTCACGGTACCGGGCCGGCTCGGTCTCGGTGAGCGGCGTCAGGAACCAGGTCGCACCGGCGAACAGCTCCGCGCTCGCGTGCTCGGGCCCTCGCAGCTCCGAGCCCGCAATCGGGTGCCCGCCGATGAAGCGAGAGGGGTCGGCCACGCCGGCGCAGAGCTGCCCTTTGGTCGAGCCGACGTCGGTCACGGTGCAGGTGCCCGGGCCGGCGGCAAGCGTTGCAGAGACCTGGTCGGCGAGCGTCGCGACCGGTACGGCGACGAGCGCGAGGTCGGCGCCGTCGAGCGCCTCCTCGAGGCTCGCCGCGGCCAGGTCGACGGCGCCGCGCTCGACGGCGACGGCGAGCGCGGCTGGGTCGGGATCGAAGCCGCGGACGCGGCGGACGCCCGCCCGCCGGGCAGCGAGCCCGACCGAGGCGCCGATCAGGCCGGTACCGACGATGGCGACGTCTTCGCAGGGCATGGCAGGGGGAATCGTAGATCCCGGCCCGAGCCCGGATCAGACGAGCCGCCGGGCGAGTCGCAGGAGCGAGAGATCGGCGCCCCGCGGCCCGACGACCGACAGGCCGAGCGGGCGGCCGTCGAGCTCTGCGAGCGGCATGCTCAGCTGCGGCAGCCCGCCCAGGCCCGCGATGCTGAGCAGGCTGATCGCCTGGTGGCGGACGTCGATCTCCACGTCGTCGATGGGCGCCCCGCGAAGCGGAGCCACGCGCGGCGAGGTCGGGACGACGAGCACGTCCGCCGGACCGAGCAGGGCCGCGAGGCGCTCCCGGACGGATCGCCGGAAGGCGCGCTCCATCTCGACGGAGGATGCCGGGACGGTCGCCGCCCAGGCGAACCGCTCGCGGATCCCGGGCCCGAGCTCCGGCCGCACGCGCTCGACCCAGGCTCCGAGGCTCGCCCAGATCTCGAACCCCTGGATCGTCCGGAAGCACTCGAGCCAGCGGACGAGCCCTTCGGGCGCGACCTCGACCCGCTCGAGCGCGGGAACGGCCCGGCCGAGCCGGCGAAGCGTGGGCTCGAGGGCCGCCGCGGCGTCCGTGCCGAGCATCTCGAACGCCTCGCTCGCAACGAGCACGCGCGCCGGCGGCGCCGGCTCGGAGTCGTCGGCGACGAGGACGCGCCCGACCCGCTCCAGCACGTCGGGATCGCGGGCGAACCAGCCCACGGTGTCGAAGCTCGGTGCGAACGGCGGCACGCCGTCGAGCGGTACGCGACCGTGCGTCGGGCGCATTCCGTAGATACCGCAGTAGCTCGCCGGGATCCGCACCGAGCCCGCGCAGTCGGTTCCGAGCGAGAGGTCGGCGAGCGCCCCGGCAACCGACGACGCCGAGCCGCTGGACGAGCCGCCCGGAACCCGGTCCGGGCAGCGTGGGTTCGTCGGCGTCCCGTAGTGGACGTTCTCGCCGGTGAGGCTGTACGTGAGCTCGTCGCAGATCGTCCGCCCGACGAGCCGGGCGCCCGCGGCGAGGAGCCGCCCGACCGCGGGAGCGGTCGCACCGGCCGGCCCGTGCGTCGCGAGCCAGTCCGGCTGCCCGAAGCCGGTGGTCGTGCCCGCCACGTCGAACACGTCCTTCGCGGTGAACGTCAGACCGCCGAGCGGTCCGTCACGCTCCGGCTCCAGCTCGACGTGGTTCGCGCGACAGAGGGCGCCGAGCGGGTCGGTCGGCACCGTCACCACGGCCGGTGCAGCACGACCGGCTCGCGCGTGAACGTGCGGCGACCGCGCTTGAAGCCCGCGAGCGCGGGCACGACCTCCGCGACCGCCTCCGCGGGGTCGGCACAGTCGAGGATCACGAGGTCGGCCTGGCAGCCGACGGCAACGCCGTAGTCGGGAAGGCGGAGGATCCGCGCAGACCGGCTCGTCACCATCTCGAAGCACTCGACGACATCGCCGGCCCGCCCGACCTGCGCGATGTTCGCGTAGAGGTTGGCCATCCGGACGAGCGAGCAGTCCCCGAACGGCGTGAACGGGTTGAGCACGTTGTTCGTCGAGAGCGAGCAGTTGACCCCGAGCTCGAGCAGCCGGTGGACGGGCGTGACCCCGCGCAGGACGGCGTGGTCCTCGTGACGTCCCATCAGGTACAGGTCGGTCGACGGCAGCACCGTGACGTTGACGCCGACGTCGGCGAGCCGCCGCCCGACCTCCGTAAGGCGGGCCGGCGGGACGAGCGAGAGCTTCGTGACATGGCCGACCGTGACGCGCCCGCCCCAGCCGGTCGCCTCGGTGCGCCGGGCCACGTACTCGACGTCGAGCTCGTCCGCGGTCGCTCCGAAGTCGAGGTGCATGTCGATGTCGACGTCGAACTCGCGGGCCAGCTCGAACACGCGGTCGATCTGGCCGTGCGGGTCGCTGTCGGTGTACGGGGCGGCGCCGACGACCTCGCAGCCGCCCCTGAGCGCCTCGACCATCAGCTCGTCCGTGCCCGGGTTGTTCAGCAGGCCCTCCTGTGGGAACACGCAGAGCTCGAGATCGAGCGCGAAGCGGTACTCGTCCCGCAGCGGCAGGATCCCCTCGAGCCCGCGCAGCCCGATGCCCGGATCGACCTCGAGGTGCGTTCGCATGTGGGTCGTCCCGTTCGAGATGCACTTCTCGAGGGTTCTCACGCCGCGCGCGTGAACGTCCTCGGGGGTGAAGTCGCGCTTTGCCGCCGCGACCTCGGCGATCGCCTCCTCGAGCGTGCCCTCCTCTGCCCGGCAGCGGTCGAGGATGCAGGACTTGTCGAGGTGGATGTGGGTCTCGATGAAGCCGGGGGCGACGAGACGTCCGCCGGCGTCGACCTCCTCGGCGGCGGTCGCGGCGAGCGAGCCCTCGATCGCGACGATCCGCCCGCGCTCGATCCCGATGTCGGCCGTACCCGTGCGTCCGGCGATCCGGGCGGAGCGGATGACGAGCTCGATCATCTAGCCCTCGCCGAGGAGCCCGAGGTTGCGTTGCATGAGCTCGGCGACGCGGAAGGCGAGATCGAGCGACTGGTGGGCGTTGAGCCGCGGGTCGCACAGCGTCTCGTAGCGGTGCGAGAGCTGCTCCTCGAGGACCTCGCCCGACGGGCCCCCGAGGCACTCGGTGACGTCCTCGCCCGTGTACTCGAGGTGGACACCGCCCGGCCAGGCTCCGGCGCCGCGGCACGCCCTGAAGAACCCCTCGATCTCGGCGAGGATCGCGTCGAAGTGCCGGGTCTTGAAGCCCGCCGCGGTCGTGAACACGTTCGCGTGCATCGGGTCGCAGACCCAGACGACGGGGTGACCGGCCGCCTCGACCGCCTGGAGGATCGGAGGCAGGAGCTCCTCCACCCTGCCCGCCCCCATCCGGACGATCAGGGTGACCCGGCCCGGGATCCGTCCCGGGTTCAGCCGCTCGCAGAGCGCGACGGCGTCCTCGCCGGTCGCCGCCGGGCCGAGCTTGGCACCGACCGGGTTGTGGACGCCCGAGAAGAACTCCGCGTGCGCTCCGTCGGGCCGGCGGGTGCGCTCGCCGATCCAGAGCATGTGCGCCGAGCAGTCGTACCAGTCGCCCGTCGTCGAGTCGACGCGGCACAGCGGCTCCTCGTAGTCGAGGAGCAGCCCCTCGTGACTCGTCCAGACGTCGGTCTCGTGCAGCTGGCGCTCGTGCTCGAGATCGATCCCGCAGGCGGCCATGAACCGCAGCGCCTGCTCGATCTGCGTCGCGAGCCGCTCGTAGCGCTGTCCCTCGAGCGAGTCGGACACGAATGCCTGATTCCACTCGTGTACCCGGTTGATGTCCGCGAAGCCGCCCTTCGTGAAGGCCCGCAGGAGGTTGAGCGTCGCCGCCGACTGGTGGTAGCCGCGGATCATCCGGCCGGGGTCGGGCGTGCGCGCCTCCGCGGTCGGCTCCTCGCCGTTCACCATGTGCCCGAAGAAGGACGGAAGCTCGAGATCGCCGACCTTCTCCGTCGGCGAGGACCTCGGCTTTGCGAACTGGCCGGCCACGCGCATCGACTTCACGACCGGCAGCGTCGAGCCGTAGGTGAGGACGACTGCCATCTGCAGGAGGATCTTCAGCTTCTCGCGGATCGTCGGTGCGGACTGGTCGTGGAACGACTCTGCGCAGTCGCCCGCCTGGAGCAGGAACGCGCGGCCCGCGCAGACCTCGGCGAGCCCCTCGCGCAGCTTCCGCGCCTCGCCGGCAAAGACGAGCGGGGGCACCTGGCGAAGCTCCTGCTTGACCGCCTCGAGGCGTGCGCGGTCAGGCCAGGCCGGCTGGTGCAGTGCGGTTGCGCCCTGCCAGGACGCGGGCGACCAGCGCTCTTCGACGGTTGCCATCGCCGGCTCAGTGTAGTGACGGCCGCGGCCCCGGGGGCCCGTCCGGCAGGCGCGGGCGCGGCCGGGGAAGCTGCGATACTCCGTTCGACCATGCGCATCCTCTCGGGCATCCAACCGACGGGCGACAAGCACCTCGGGAACTACTTCGGTGCGATCCGGCGCTGGACGGAGGAGCAGCACGAGGCCGACTGCTTCTACGTGATCGTCGACCTCCACGCGATCACGCTGCCCCAGGAGCCCGAGGCCCTGCGCGAGTCGACGCTCGACACCGCCGCGGTCCTGATCGCCTGCGGGATCGATCCGCAGCGCGCGACGCTGTTCGTCCAGAGCCACGTTCCCGAGCACGCCCAGCTCTCCTGGGTGCTCGAGTGCATGACCGCGTACGGCGATCTGCGGCGAATGCCCCAGTACCGGGACAAGTCCGCGAAACACCATGGCTTCGGCGTCGCGCTGCTCACCTACCCGGTGCTCCAGGCCGCCGACATCCTGCTCTACCAGGCGGATGCAGTCCCCGTCGGCGAGGACCAGCGCCAGCATCTCGAGCTCGCCCGGGACATCGCGCAGCGGTTCAACAACCGCTTCGGCGAGACCTTCGTCGTCCCCGAGGGCACGTACCCGACGCTCGGAGCGATGCTCATGGACCTCCAGGACCCGACCTGGAAGATGTCGACGTCGGCGGCGTCCGACGCGGGCGTCGTGCGGCTCCTCGACCCGCCCGACGTGGCCGTGAAGAAGATCCGCTCCGCCGTCACCGACTCCGGCCGGGAGGTCGTGCGCGCTCCCGACAAGCCCGGGGTCACGAACCTGATCGAGCTACTCGCGGCCTCGAGCGGCCAGACGCCCGAGCAGATCGAGGCGAGCTTCGACGGTCAGGGCTACGGGCCGTTCAAGGCAGCGGTCGCCGAGGCCGTCGTCGAGCTGCTGCGGCCCATCCAGGCGCGGTACGCGGAGCTCCGGGCAGACCCGACCGAGCTCCGCGCCCTGCTCGCCCACGGCGCGGCGAAGGCGCACGAGGAGGCCTCGAGGACGCTGGCGCTCGCCTACGAGAACGTGGGCTTCGTCGCGCCCTGAGAACCGAGCGGCCGGCCGCGACCCCTGACCGCGGGCCCGCCAGGGTCTGCCCGGTCCTGAGACGGCCCGGCGAGGCGCCGCCTGGCTCCTGCGCGGCCGAGGGGACGGCCGCGCCGCCACGAAGACCGCACGGTCAGCCCGACCTCTCGGCGGCTCCCGGCGTACGCGGCCGTCGAGATGTCTCGGCTTCCGACCTCAACGCCTTCACCTCCGCGGCAGACAGCTCCCTCCAGGCTCCGGGCGGCAGGCCCTCGAGCGTCAATCCCGCATAGCGCGGGCGGTGGAGGCGCACCGCCGGATGGCCGATCGCCTCGCACATCCGCTTGACCTGGTGCTTGCGCCCCTCGTGCAGGGTCAGCTCGAGCGTCGCCCGCCTCCCGCGTCGGCGCAGCAACCTGGCCTCCGCCGGTGCCGTGAGTCCGTCCTCGAGCAGCACGCCCTCGCGCAGCCGCCGTAGGCCCTCGTCGTCCGGAGCACCGTCGACCTCGACCTCGTAGACCTTCTCGACGCCGTAGCGCGGGTGGGCGAGGCGGTGCGCGAGCTGCCCGTCGTTCGTGAGCAGGAGAGCCCCGGTCGTGTCGGCGTCGAGCCGTCCCACCGGCACGACGCGGCAAGGGTGATCGACGAGGCCGACCACGGTTGGCCTGCCGTGGGGATCGCGCGCCGTCGTGACGACCCCTGCCGGCTTGTAGAGCAGGACGTAGGCGAGCGGCTCCGGGCCGACCCCGCGACCGTCGAGCTCGACGCGATCCCGGGGGTTGACGACCGTCGAGAGCTCGGCGACGGCGCCGTTCACGCGGACGCGGCCGGCGCGGACGAGCTCCTCGGAACCGCGGCGCGAGGCGATCCCGGCCCGGGCGAGGAACGCGTTGATCCGCATCGTGCACATCTTGCACCCCGGCACGGGCATCGTGACCACGGTCGGCGCGACGGACGTAACCGCCGGGCTCCGCCCGGCTCCTACGCGGATCGCAGCCGGCCGCTCAGCCGCGGCGCCCGGCGCCTTGCCCGGCATCGAGCCCATCGGGCTCGATGAAGCTTCGCGGCCGGGCACCTCGCGCGACGGACGTAACCGCGGCCCTCCGGGCCGCTCCTACGCGGATCGCGGCCGGCCGAGCCCCAGACCGTGACCGCGGCCCTCCGGGCCGCTCCTACGCGGGTCGCGGCCGGCCGAGCCGGCCGCTCAGCCGCGGAGGCCGCTCAGCCGCGGAGGCCGCTGCGCGGCGCCTGACGGCGCCTTGCCCGGTATCGAGCCCTCCGGGCTCGATGCAGCTTCGCGGCCTGGCGCTTCGCGCGGCCGCTGCGCGGCGCCGGAGGCGCCTTGCTAACGGTGGCCGGCGACGGCCTCGAGGCGCTTCCGCAGGCCCTCGGCATCGCCGGCGAGATCGTCGAGCGCAGGCAGCTCGTCGAGGCTCGCGAGCCCGAACACCCGCTCGAACAGGGGCGTCGTACGGTACCGGATCGCGCCGCCCTCGTCCTCGCGATCGGCCTCGGTGACGAGCCCCCGCTCGACGAGGTTCGCGACCGCAGAGTCGGCTGCTACGCCGCGGATTCGTGCGATCTCGGGCCGGGAGACCGGGCCGAGGTAGGCGACGATCGCAAGCGTCTCGAGCGCCGCCTGGGAGAGGCCGCGCTGGACGGGGCGCTCGACGAGGCGGGCGCACGCGTCTGCCGCATCGCGGGCGGCGCGAAACGCGTAGCCACCGGCAACGTGCTCGAGGACGATCCCGCTCCTTCCCTCGCGATGGCGCGACGCGAGCAGGCCGAGCGCCGTCTGAACCCGCTCCGGATCCTCGCCGCAGAGCCCGGCGAGCTCGTCGAGCGACAGCGGTCGCGGGGCCACGACGAACAGTCCCTCGAGCACCCGTGCGACCCGGTCGACCGGGCTCTCGACCAGATAGAGCGCTCGCTGCCCACCGGCCGGCGCCTCGCCGAAGGCTGCCATGTCCTCGGATTCGCTCATCAGTCCCCCTCTCCTCCGCGCCAGCACCCTACCGGGACCGTCGGAGGGCGCCGCTCAGCCGCGGAGGCCCACCTCGATCGGCTCGAACGGGGCGGCCTGGGACAGGCTGACCTCGCCCTCCCGGCGCAGCTCGAGCAGCGCGAGGAACGCCACCGCCACCTCGACCCGCGAGAGCCCGTCGATCTCCTCGTCGAACACGAAGCGACGGCGGGCCCGGACGAGGGCGCGGAAGCGCTCGAGAAACCGCTCGAGTGGCGGCAGGCGCAGCGCGAGATGCGCGAGCGACGGGACCGGGGGCTCGGCGGCGAGAGCCCGGATCGCAGCCGCCAGCCGCTGCGGGTCCTGGGGCGCGAGCCGGCGCTCCGGCACGGGCGTGAGCGGCGCCGGGCCGTGGCGGAAGTACCGGTCGGACTCGACGTCGAGCTTCTCGGAGAGCCAGGCCGCCCCGGCCTTGATCCGCCGGTACTCGGCGAGCCGCTCGGCGAGCTCGGCCGCGGCCTCGTCGGGATCGAGGTCGTCGAGATCGACCTCCTCGTCCCCTGCGAACAGCTCACGAGCCTTCAGCTCGAGGAGCGCCGCGACGAGCACGAGGAACTCGCCGCACAGCTCGATGGTCACGGGATCGAGCTCCGGTCGGTCCTCCGGGGCTGCCTCGTCGCCGCCCGCGAGCGACCCGATGAACGCGAGGACGATCTCGGCGATCGCCACCTCCGAGAGCGCCAGCTCGTCCTTCAGGACGAGCGTCAACAACAGGTCGAACGGGCCCTCGAAGGCGTCGAGATCGAGGTCGAGGTCCCGGACGGCCGTGGTCGCCATGGCCGGCCGATGCTAGCCCGAGACCCGGACGCCGGTCCCGTCCGCGCCGGGCGGCGCCGCACGCCGGCGCTGGCTGTAGAGCAGGCCCGCGAGGCCCGCCAGGAACACGCCGATCGCGATCCAGCCGTTCAGCCGCATGCCGCCGAAATGGTGCGACGGGTCGATCCGAAGCGGCTCCGCCCAGGCGGCCCGCCCGAGCGCGTACCACATCACGTAGATCCAGAAAATGCCCCCGGGCCGCAGCCACCGCTTCCGGTCGAGCCAGACGAGGAAGCCGGCCCCGATCGCGTTCCAGAGCATCTCGTACAGGAACATGGGGTGGAAGGTCTCGTCGGTCGCGTACTCGTTCGGCCGGTTGTCCGGGTCGATCTCGAGCCCCCACGGAAGGTCGGTCGGCCGGCCGAACAGCTCCTGGTTGAAGTAGTTCCCGAGCCGCCCGATCACCTGCGCGACCATGATCGCGGGCGCGAACGCGTCGGCGAGCAGCGAGACGTTGGCGCCGTGGCGCCTCGTGACGATCGCACCGGCGAGCGCGCCCAGCGCGACCCCGCCCCAGATCCCGAGGCCGCCCTTCCAGACGGCGAACACTCCCCACCACTCGTCCGGCACCTCGTTCCAGCTCGTGATCACGTGGTAGAGGCGGGCGCCGACGATGCCCCAGATGACTCCCCACATCGAGACGCGGTAGGCGAGGTCCCGGTCGCCGCCCTTGGCCTCCCAGCGTCTGGCCGCGATGAAGACCGCGGCCAGGATCCCGAGCACGAGCATGAGCCCGTAGAACCGGATCGTGAGCGGCCCGAGCTCGAACGTGTTCCGGGACGGGCTCGGGATGGAGGCGAGCAGGGCGTGCACCACGGCGTATTGTGGCGAGCGCCCTGACGGGGGCGTGCCTAGAGGAGGATCCGGGCCGCCGTGTCCTGCGGGCAGCCGCTCTTCAGCAGGTCGATCGCGCGATGGAGGTCGATCTCCAGGCGCTCGGCGATCTGGCGCGCGACCTCCTCGCCGTAGCCGGCGCGGCGCAGCTCCTTCGCCCGCCAGTCGATGACGCGGGCGAGCTCGGAGTCGTAGAGAACCTCGGCTTCCGTCGTGCTCATGCCCCCTCCGTTTCCGGTCTTCCCACCGTCAGTGTCGCAGCTACGCGTCCTGCCGGTTCGGGAGAACCGCGCAACTTAACGCCGACTTAACTGCTGGCCGACGTCGGGGAGACCTTAGAGGAGGATCCGGACGGCCGTGTCACGAGGGCATCCGCAGCGGACGAGATCGACGGCCCGGTGGAGGTCGACCTCCGGCGTGAGCGCGAGCTCGAGCGCGGCCACCTCGTCGTAGCCGGCACGCAGGAGCTCCTCGACCCGCCAGTTGATGACGCGGTCTTCCTCTGTCTCGTGCGGTACCTCGAACTCCGTGGCGCTCATCGCTGCGCCTCCTTGCCGTCCTGGGAACGCCTGCCATGCCTCTATCGGCTCGAACGGGTCACTCGTTTAGAGGATCTTCAGCCTCGCGGCTGCGGGCGATGGCAAGCCGGTCGTGCCTTGCCGAAGATCAGGGCGGGATGAGATCCCGCCCCTACATTCCGGCAGGGCCGGAGCCGTCCCGCCCGGCCCCAGGCGGGTCCGGCACGGCCAAGCTCGTGACCGTCCGCTCCGCGGGCTCCTTCGCGGGAACGGCGCGGCCAAGCCGCGCCGTCAGCTGCTGAAGGCAGCCTCGCCGAGGAGCGCCTTGACCTCGGCGTAGAAGTCGGAGTCGGGACGAACCCGGTACCCGGGGCCGAGCGCGAGCAGCCGCGACCCGCCCGAGGTCTCGAGCGTGACGATGACGGGCGACTCCCCGGGAAAGCCCCGGACGACCTCGGCCAGCTCGCGGACGACGCCCGCATGGGCTCGCCGCGCGTCGAGTCTTAGCCGCACCTCGCGGCGCTCCGGAGCGGCCTCGAACGGCGTGACCTCGAGCGCGACGAGCTTCGTCTCGCCGTCCTTGTGGTCGACCCGCCCCTTCACGAGCAGGATCCGGTCGGTCTCGAGCAGCTCCCGGGCCGCCGCGTAGGCGGAGTTGAACGCGATCACCTCCACCGAGCCCGTGAGATCGTCGAGACGGACGAAGGCCATCGGGTCGCCGCGACGCGTCGTGATCGAGCGGACAGAGCCCACGATCCCGCCGACGGTGACGATGTCCCCATCGCGGCGTCCGGAGACGTCGCTGATCGGCACGTCGGCCTTCCGGCGGATCTGATCGCGGATGGCGTGCAGCGGGTGCTCGGAGACGAAGAGGCCGAGCGCCTCCTTCTCGTAGGCGAGCAGCTCCTGCTTCTCGAACTCGACGGGCGAGATCGAGGGGTGCTGGACGCTCCGCTCGAGCTCGGGCTCCTCGGCGCCGAGATCGAAGATCGAGCCCTGCCCGAGCAGGCGGTCTGAGTGCTGCTTGCCGCCCCAGGAGAGGGCCTGCTCGAGCACGTCCAGCATGCCCTTGCGCGGGTGGCCGGCCGAGTCCAGCGCCCCGGCCTTGACGAGGCTCTCGAGGGCGCGCTTGTTGACGAGCTGCGGGTCGACACGGTCGCAGAAGTCCCAGAGCGACTCGAACGGGCCTCCGCTCTCGCGGGCGGCCACGATCGCGGCGACCGCGTTCTCGCCCACGTTCTTGACGGCGTTCAGCCCGAACCGGATCTTCCCGTCGACGACCGCGAAGCCCGACGACGAGGTGTTCACGTCCGGGGGCAGCACCTCGATCCCCATCTCCTCGCACGCGGCCACGTAGAACGGGACGCGGTCTTTCGTGTTCATGACGGACGAGATCAGCGCGGCCATGTACTCGGCCGGGTGGTTCGCCTTCAGGTAGGCGGTCTGGTAGGCGATCAGCGCGTAGCAGGCCGCATGCGACTTGTTGAACGAGTAGTCCTGGGCCTGCTCCATGTCCTTCCAGAGCTGGTCTGCGACCTTGCGCTCGACGCCGCTCTCACTGCACCCTGCGATGAACTTGTCCTTCAGCGACGCCATCAGGTCGTGCTTCTTCTTGCCGATCGCCTTGCGGAGATCGTCCGCCTCGGCCGGCGAGAAGCCGGCGAGGCGCTTGGCGATCTCCATGTACTGCTCCTGGTAGATGCAGATGCCGTACGTGGCGGCCGTGATCGGCCGGAGTCGCTCGTCCGCGAACGACACGGGCTCCTGCCCGGCCTTGCGCCGTGCGTACACGGGGATGTAGCCCATCGGGCCCGGGCGGTAGAGGGCGACGAGCGCGATCAGGTCCTGGAACTCGGTCGGCTTGACCTGGCGCAGGGCGTCGCGCATCCCGGACGACTCGAACTGGAACACGCCGGTCGACTCACCGCGACGGAGCATCTCGTACGTGCGCTCGTCGTCGAGCGGGAGCGCGCCGATGTCGATCGGCACGTCGATGAGTGCGAGCGCCTCGTCGAGGACGTCGAGGTTGCGCAGGCCGAGGAAGTCCATCTTCAGGAGCCCGAGCTCCTCCACGTCCTGCATCGCGAGCTGGGTCACGACCTCCTGGTCTTTGCCCTTCTGCTGGAGCGGCACGATCTCGACGAGCGGCCGGTCGGCGATCACGACCCCCGCGGCGTGGATCGAGTCCTGGCGCACGAGTCCCTCGAGCGGCTTCGCGAGGTCGACGATCTGCCTCGTCACCTCGTCCCCGTCGTAGGCCTGGCGCAGCTCCGTGCCCGGCTTGAGGCTCTCCTCGAGGAAGACCTTCGGGCCTTCCGGGATCAGCTTCGCGACCTTGTCGACGACTCCGTAGGGGATGTCGAGGACGCGGCCTGCGTCACGCACCGCCGCCCGGGCGGCCATCGTGCCGAACGTGATGATCTGGGCGACCCGGTCGCGGCCGTACTTGTCGGCGACGTAGTTGATGACCTGGTCGCGCCCGTGCACCGAGAAGTCGATGTCGATGTCCGGCATCGACTTCCGGCCCGGATTCAGGAACCGCTCGAACAGGAGGTCGTACTGGATCGGGTCGATGTCCGTGATCTCGAGGCAGTAGGCGACGAGCGACCCCGCCGCGGAGCCGCGACCGGGCCCGACCCCGATCCCGTTGTGCCGTGCGAAGCCGACGAAGTCCGACACGATCAGGAAGTAGTCCGCGAAGCCCATCTCGCGGATCGTCTTCAGCTCGAAGGCGAGGCGGTCGGCGAGCTCCGGCGTCTCCTTCCCGTACCGGCGCAGGAGCCCCTGCTCGCAGAGCTCGACGAGCTCCTCGAAGGCGTCGCGGCCGTCCTTCGTGGGGAACGTGGGCAGCAGGATCTGGCCGAGATCGAGCTCGACGTTGCAGCGCTCGGCGATCTCGAGCGTGCGGCGCATCGCATCCGGGAGGTCGCCGAAGAGGGCGGCCATCTCCTCGGGGGTCTTGAAGTAGAACTGGTCGGTCTCGAAGCGCCAGTGGTTCGGGTTCGTGAGCGTGTCGCCGGACTGGATGCAGAGCAGCGCCTCGTGGGCGGTCGCGTCCTCGTGGCGCAGGTAGTGGATGTCCCCCGTCGTCACGGGCGGGATCCCCGTGCGCTCCGCGAGCGCGAGCAGCTTCGGGTTCAGCTCTGCCTGGATCGGGAGGCCGCCGTCCTGGAGCTCGACGAAGACGTTGTCCCGCCCGAACACGTCCGCTAGCCGCACGAGCTCCGCTTCCGCCTCGCGATCCTGCCCGTGCTCGAGCGCCTTGCTCACACGGCCGGAGAGGCACCCGGAGAGCACGATGAGGCCTTTCGCATGGCGCGCGAGCAGCTCCCAGTCGACCCGGGGCTTGTAGTAGTAACCCTCGAGATACCCGAGCGAGGCAAGCTTGATCAGGTTGCCGTAGCCCTCGTTCGTCTCGGCCAGCACGGTCAGGTGCGCGTACCCCTTCGCCTGCGCCTTGCGGTCGTCGGCGACGTACAGCTCGCAGCCGATCACCGGCCTGACGCCCGCCGTCCGCGCGTGACGGAACAGCTCGACCGAGCCTGCGAGCGAGCCGTGGTCGGTCAGGGCCACGGCCGGCATCTCGAGCTCCGCGGCCCGGGCGACCAGATCCGGGATCCGGCAGGCTCCGTCGAGGATCGAGTACTCGGAGTGGACGTGCAGGTGAACGAAGGGGGCACTCATCGACCACGGCGATTGTAGAGCCGGGTCCTGCCGGACAGGGAGATCCGTCGCCTGCGAAGACAACGGCTCGGCTGACCGGAAGCTACCACCGGGCGCTTGCGGCACGCAGGTCGTGGCTCAGCGAGCGGCGATGCCGTCGAGTGTCTGCTCGATGTCGGCAAGCACCTGGCGGGCTGCGACAGACCAAGGTTCGAGCCGTTGATCGGACTGCAGCGAACAGGCTGTCGGCCTCCCCGATCGTCGTTCACCCCGGCCTCGCTCCGGTCTCGCCGGGATGTGCACGACGTGGTGGAGGAGGCGGCGTCGGCGGGGTTGGGCCGCAGCGACGGCACGCCACTCCGCGATGCCGGCGTCCTCCTCGGCTCGTACAGGTGGTCGGATCGTCCTCGGTGGTCGAGGTGAGCGAGCTGCGGGCGAGTGCGCCGCGACAGTCGCAGGTCGGCGTGAGGGCTGCCCACCGCGCCGCCGTCGCGATGTCCAGGGCGCTCGACACATCCTTCCTCGGAGGTTCGCGCAACGGCACAATGGGAGCGACGATGGCGCGGCAGCTCTTCATCCTGCGACACGCGAAGTCGAGCTGGGACGACCCGTCGCTCCCCGACCACGACCGCCCGCTCGCACCGCGCGGTCGCAAGGCGGCGCGCCGGCTCGCGGCGTTCGCCGAGGACGCGCGCCTGCGCCCGGAGCTCGTTCTCTGCTCGTCTGCGACACGGGCCCGCGAGACGCTCGACCTGATCGCCGGATCGCTCGGCGCGCCTGAGGTCGTGGTCGAGGAAGGCCTGTACGGCGCTTCGGCGAACGCGCTCCTCGACCGTCTCCGGCGCGTGCCCGACGACGTCGAGTCGGTCCTGCTCGTCGGCCACAACCCCGCCATGCAGGATCTCGCCGTCCTGCTGTCCACGCCGGGCCCGAGGGTAGATGAGGTCAGCGAGAAGCTGCCGACGGGCGCGCTCCTTCGCTTCCGGGTCAGCCGCCCGTGGTCGGAACTCGCCTCCGCGGGCGCCGAGCTCGAGGAGGTCGTCCTCCCGCGCGAGCTCGGGTGAAGCCGCCGGGCCCGCGCCGCGGTCACCGGTCGAGCGTGTCGACCTGGCGGTCGGGCTCCCAGTCCACCGCGCAGGCACCCCACATGCCCCGGCGCGCGGCCCGGGCCTCGACGACGGCCGCGAGCAGGTCGTCGGCGTACCGGCCCCGAACGCCGTCGTGGAAGTAGGGAGCGGCCGCACCGCGACGCACGAGCTCGACGTTCACCTTCGCCCCGTCAGCGATCACGTACCGGAGCAGCCGGCCGTAGCGGTCGACGTCGTCGAGCTCGGGATCGGCCTCGAGCTCCACGTGCGAGCCGGCCGGGGTCAGGGTCTCGAGCTCCCGGAGGGCGCGCTCCGCGTAGCACTCACCCTCGCCGAGCTCGGGCGCGTCGATCTGCACCAGCCGGACACGGTCGTCCCCCTCCAACTCGATCGTGTCACCGTCGCCGACGCGGGCGACCACACCGCTGCCGGCCCGGCCGGAGGCGTTGCCGGGTGCCTCACCCGGCCCGGCGTCCTGCGCACACCCGGAAAGCACGAGCAGGAAGAGGAGGAGCAGACCGGCGCGCGCGGGGTGCGGGCGGGGTCCGTTCCTCCGGCTCCAGCGGGTCTGCCCGTCTCTCTTCACGGAGCCTTCACGAAGCTGCTACACGGCCTTCACGAGCGACAGGCAGCATGGGTACGACGGCCCGGATCGGGGCCGAAAGCCCACCCACGCGAGAGGAGGACCGAAGACGAGAAGAGCCAGCCCCCTCATCCTGTGTACGGCGGCATGCCTGGCGTCCCTGCTCGCGTTCACGCTCGCGAGCATCCTGCTAGCGCTGTAGTAGGCACCCGCGGGCACCGGCTCGCGGCCCCGGAACGCCGCACCCCACCGGGGTAGGTCCACACCGCGCGATCTGGCGACCGGCTGACGGCGATCCGCGATTCGTCGCGACCGGCCGGCGAGGATCCGCGACGGGCCGCGACGGGTCGTGACCGGCCGCGCGACCGGCCGGCGGCGATCCGCGACGGGTTGCGACGCGGCCGCGGGTGCGACGCGACTCGGACGACGCGGCTACCGGTGCAGCACGGCGATGCGGGCGGCGCCGCAGCCCGGGGTCGCACCCCGAGGGGCCCGGAACCGGGACGGCTCACCAGGCGCCTCCCCCGCCGCCGCCTCCGCCGCCACCCCCGCCACCGGAGAAGCCACCGCCCCCACCCGAGCTCGACGGCGGCGCGAGGGCCGAGCCGAAGCCGGCCGAGAGGTCCGAGATGCCGAGCGCCGACGGGCCCGACCCGAGATCGCCGCCCGGGCTGATCCAGTAGATCGAGCTCGCGTCGTGGAGCTCCTCGGGCATCAGGAGGTTCGCGCCCTGGAGGACGCGCTCGGCGATCCCGAACGCGATCCCGTAGACGAGGTAGCGCTCCCAGAGCTCGAGGGTCGAGGGCGGAGCGAGGTCGAGGCGGGGGAAGTCGACGAGATAGCGGCGGAAGGCCTCCCAGCGCTCCGCCTCGAGCTGGGCACCGGGCGTCCGGCGACGCCAGAGGCTCACCCGGCCGAGCGCGACGAGGAGCACGACCGCGGAGACGATCAGGCACGATCCGACGGCGATCAGCACGATGTCGCCCCAGCGGGGAACCGTGGGACGGAACCCGTGGACGCCGATCGCAAGCAGCGTTCCGCCGGAGACGCCGAACGCGACGATGCCGGCCGCGAGCACGCGCCGGCCGCTCTCGACGAACCAGCGCTGACGCTTGCCGGCCGACGCGACGGCCTTCTTGAACGACGTGAACCGGGGCGCCTGCCCGGCCCGGTCGGCCTCGATCCGCTCGCGGAACCGCGACAGGCGCTCGCCGCCCTGTCCGAGCACCTCGTTGACAACGGCGATCACCGGCCGCTCCCACGGTTCCGGCTCGGCCGGAGCCTCCCCGATCGCGAGCTCGAGGTCGGCGATCTCCTCGTGGCGCAGGCCGCCCCACACGCTCCGCTCCGTCGTCACCGGGCCGGCAACGTAGACACCCCGCCGGATCAGGTCGAACAGCGTCGCCGTGAACTCGTTCGACCCGGCCTCACGGCCCTGCGAGAGCAGCGCCGGGACGAGCGCCGGCGCGAGGTCTGACGGAGGCTCCTGCTCGTACTCCCGGTCGTAACCCGTACGACGCTCCCGGCCGAAGCTCGTCCAGGTCACGGCGAGCACGGCGAGCGCCGGCCCGAGGGCGAGCAGCACGAGGTAGAGGGCGGTCCGGCCGATGTGGTCGAGGGCGGAGTCGATCCGGGCGCGGTCGTCCGAGTAGGCGGCCGCATCGGCCTGCTCCTCCGCGACGATCTCCGCCAGGCCGTCCCCGGCGACGACCCTCGCCCCCGCGGTCGACGAGAGCAGCCCGCGCGGGAAGACGACGCGAAGCTCGACGTACTGGCCCGCCGGGACGTCGAACGCGCGCAGGCTCGCCCCGGTCGGAGCGCGCGTCACGTCGCCCGACACCCAGGCCGGATGCCCGTAGACACGGTAGGCATCCCCGGTCGCCTCCCCCGGGAGCGCCATCGACGCCGTGAGCGCCGCGAGCGGCACCTCCCACTCGTCCCCCCAGACCTGGAAGTCGACGTCGACCACGTCGTCGTAGGCGACGGCGAGCCCGGCAAGGCGGTACGAGACCGTGAACGTCCGCTCCTCGAAGGAGGCGGAGTAGTGCCAGACGATCCGCAGCCCCTCGTCCGTCGTCGCCGTCCCGAACGTGCCGGGAGCACCGGCGGAGCCGAGCTCGGCCGAGGCGCCCGGCGCGTAGGCGTGGCCCCCCTCGGAGACGCCGACGTCCGAGATCGTCTCGCCGCCCCGGAGCGGGATCTCGCGGAACGCGCCGGAGAAGTCGCCGGAGAACGCGAAGGTGATGTGCTCCTCGACCCGCAGCGAGCCGTCGGGCTCGATCTGGACGGAGACGTCGGCGCCCGGGAGCGCGAACGACTTCGCGGACGCCTGCCCGGCAGCGACGAGCAGCAGCGAGAGCGCCGCGAAGGCCGCGGCGAGCGCTCTCATCTCAGAACTGCACCTGCACCGGCTGGCGGGCCGGCTCCTCGAGCTCGAAGTACGCCCGCTCCTCGAACCGGAACGCGCTTGCGACGAGGTTCGTCGGGACCGTCTCGAGCGCGGTGTCGTAGGTGAGCACGGTGTCGTTGTAGACCTGGCGCGAGACCGCGATCGCCTGCTCGATCTCGGTGAGCTGGGCCTGGAGGGCCTGGAAGTTCTCGGTCGCCCGCAGCTGCGGGTAGGCCTCCGCGAGGGCGAACAGCCTCCCGAGCGCCGCGGTCAGCAGGTTCTCGGCCTTCCCCTGCTCCTCGACGGTGCTCGCCTGCTGGGCTGCGGCGCGGGCTGCCGTGACCGCCTCGAAGGTCTCCCGCTCGTGCGCCGCGTACCCCTTCACGGTCTCGACGAGGTTCGGGACGAGGTCGTAGCGGCGCCGGAGCTGCACGTCGACCTGGGCCCAGGCGTTCTCGGTCCGGTTCCGGAGCCGGACGAGCCGGTTGTAGAGGAGGACGACGACGAGGACGAGCGCAACGACGACGGCAGCGACGACGATCCCGGCTGTCATGCCGGGGACAGTAGCGGGAATGCCGGATCGCGCCGGGCTCCCGCCGGCGATGGGTCGATCGTGCGCCGAGCGGGCCGGCGCGCCGTCACTCGCCGGCGCGCCGTCCGCCGCATACGGTCTAGAACTCGCTGGGCTGCGAGGACTTCTTCTTGCGCCAGAACATCAGCCCGGCGACGGCGGCGCCGATCGCCGCAATGAACCCGATCTTCTTCTTGCTCGCCATGAGGCCCCCTTTTCCGAAGACGCGTCGTTTGATGTAGTACCGGAGGACGCGGTACGTGATGATGCCGATGATCGCTTCCCGCGTGTTCAGCCTCATCGTCCCGGCCCTCCCCGGAAGTCTATGCGGCGCTCAGCCGCGCTTGCGGTTCAACACGTGGATCGCGCGACCGAGCGCGACGAGGCCCGCCTCCTTGATCGCCTCGGAGAGCGTCGGGTGGGGGGCCATGCCGTCGGCAACCGTCTCCACCGTCGCCTCGGCGTCGATCGCGACGACGGCAGCCTCGATCAGATCCGTCACGTGCGGTCCCACCATGACCATGCCGAGCAGCTCTCCGTACCTCGTCTCGTGGATCGACTTCACCCAGCCCGCCGCCTCGTTCTGCATCGCCGCGCGCGCGTTCGCGGCGAAGGGGAAGCGACCCACGGCCACGGCGTCGCCGTACTGCTCGCGAGCCTCGGCCTCGGTCAGGCCGACGCCGGCGATCTCGGGATCGGTGTAGATCGGGCGAGGGATCGCGCGGTTGTCGACGACCGCGTCGTGCCCGCAGGCGTTCTCGGCGGCCACCTCGCCCTCCCGGAACGCCGTGTGCGCGAGCTGCCAGTAGCCGGCCACGTCACCGACGGCAAACACGTTCGGGACGGTCGTACGCCGGTGGTCGTCGGCCCGGATCCCCGTCCTGCGGTCGTGCTCGATCCCGATCGCCTCGAGGCCGAGCCCGTCGACGATGGGGGCACGTCCGGTGGCGACG
The DNA here is from genome assembly GCA_046330455.1 of Gaiellales bacterium. GTDB lineage: Bacteria > Actinomycetota > Thermoleophilia > Gaiellales > Gaiellaceae > CAVQXR01. The sequence goes on along the minus strand of JAXLSU010000005.1, from coordinate 18,832 downwards.
AGCATCAGGTCGCAGTCCACGACCTGGTCGCCGTTGAAGCTCACGCGGAGGCCGGACTTCTTCTCCTCGACGCGGTCGCAGCGCGCCTCGAGGTTGACCGCGATCCCGCGCCGGGTGAGCTGCTTGCGGAGCTCGTTCGCCGCATCCGCATCCTCCTGCGGGATCAGGCGAGGCAGCATCTCGATGATCGTGACCTCGGAGCCGAAGCGCGAGAAGATCGAGGCGAACTCACAGCCGATGATGCCGCCGCCGAGCACGACGAGGCGCTTCGGGACCTCGGCCTGCGCGAGGAGGCCGGTGGAGTCGACGCATCGCGGCGAGTCGAGGCCGGGGATCGGCGGCTTCATGGGCGAGGCGCCGGTGGCGACGATCGCGTGACGGAAGCGGACGCTCTCGCCGCCCTCGACCTCGATCGTCGAGGCGTCGGCGAACCGACCGCGGCCCTTCACCCACTCGACGCCGTTGCCCTTGAACAGGCCCGCGACGCCGTCGGTCATCTGCTTGACGACCGCGGCCTTCCACGCGTTCGCGGCCTCGAAGTCGAGCTGTGCGGAGCCCACGCGAACGCCGAACTTCGGAAACGACTCCTCGGCCTCCCGGAGCGCGAACGCCGTCTGCACCCAGGCCTTCGTCGGGATGCAGCCGACGTTCAGGCAGGTGCCTCCGAGCGTCGGCTCCTTCTCGATGCAGACGGTCCTCGCGCCTAGCTGAGCGGCCCGGATCGCGGCGCTGTAGCCGCCCGGCCCGCCGCCGAGAACGGCGACGTCGCACTCCATGCAGGGTCTCCTCGGTCGCGGTTGTCGTTCCTGCCGATCGTACCGCGCGCGACGCGGCCGGCCGGGCAGGCGGCTCTCCCGTCGGCTCAGAGCGCGAGCCCGGGCTCCTCGATCAGCGTCCGGAGCGTGCGCAGGAACTCGGCTGCCGTCGCTCCGTCGAGCGCACGGTGGTCGCAGGAGAGGGAGAGATCCATCCTCGGCCGGATCACGATCTGGCCGTCCTCGGGCACCGCCCGCTCCTCGATCGCGCCCACGGCGAGAATCGCCACCTGGGGCGGGTTCAGCACGGCCGTGAACCGCTCGACGCCGTACATGCCGAGATTCGAGATCGTGAAGGTTCCGCCGTCCATGTCGGCCGGGGCGAGCTTGTTCGCTCTCGTGCGGGCCACGAGCTCGGCGCGGGCCGCTGCGAGCTCGGGGATCGTGAGCGCCTCGCAGCCGCGGATCACCGGTACGACGAGCCCGTTCGGGATCGCCACCGCGATCCCGATGTTGGCGGTGCGGAACCGGCGCACCTCCGTCTGTGCGAAATGGGCGTTGGCGTCGGGGTGGCGGATCAGCGCGAGCGCGCAGAGCTTCGTGAGCACGTCCGAGTACGTGGGGCGTATCCCCCCGTCGGCCACCTGTGCCACGAGCCGCTCCCGCAGCTCGATCACCCGCCGCATGTCGGCCGAGGCCGCGATCGAGAAGTGCGGAGCCGTCCAGGCCTCGGAGAGTCGCTTCGCGATCAGCTTGCGGACCGAGGTGAGCTTCACGACCTCGGCCTCCGGCTGCGGCGCGAGAGCCGGCGCAGCCGCGGGCACGGTGGCGGTTGCTCCCGCCCGCTCGACGTCCTCGGCGACGACGCGCCCCTCAGGGCCGGTTCCCTCGACGGCGGCGAGGTCGACCCCGCGCTCGCGGGCGATCCTGCGGGCGAGCGGGGAGGCCTTGAGCCTTCCACCGTCGGCCTCGACTGCGGGAGCCGCGACTGCCGGCTCGGGCGCCGGCGGTGCGACGGCGACAGACGCTGCGGCAACAGGCGCGTCGGCGACAGGCGAGACGGCCGCCTGCTCCGCTGGGGCAGGCTCGGGAGTAGGGGGCGGCGCGACCTCCTCGCCGGGCTCGCCGATCACGCAGATCGGTCGGCCGACCGCGATCTCCGCACCCTCGGGCGCGACGATCGAAAGCAGCGTGCCCGCGACGTCGGACTCGACCTCCTGGGTCACCTTGTCCGTGTCGACCTCGTACAGCGGCTCGCCCTTCGCGACGACGTCGCCCTCGGCCTTCAGCCACCGGGTGATCGTCCCGGCCTCCATGCCCTGACCGAGCCGGGGCATCGTCACCTGCGTTGCCATCCTAGGTCCTCCCCACCGTCCGCCGGATCGCGTCGACGACGTCGGCGACCTGCGGAACGACGTACTGCTCCATCACCGGGGCGAACGGCAGCGGCGTGAACTTCGCACCGACGCGCTCGACCGGTGCGTCGAGCCAGTCGAACGCCCGCTCCCCGACGATGGCCGCGACCTCGGCGCCCCACCCCATCCGGACGATCGCCTCGTGGGCGACCACGCACCGGTTCGTCTTCTTCACCGACGCGACGAGGGCGTCCTCGTCGAACGGGAGCAGCGTGCGCGGATCGAAGACCTCGACCGAGATCCCGTCCCGCTCGACCTCGGCCGCCGCCGCCAGGGCGTCGTGCACGAGCCGGCCCGTGGCGACGACGGTGACGTCATCGCCCTCGCGATGGATGCGGGCCCTGCCGAACGGGAGCGGCTCGATCTCCTCGGAGACCTCACCCTTCACCGGGTAGAGGAGTCGGTGCTCGAAGAAGAGGACAGGGTTGTCGTCGTAGATCGACGCGTAGAGCAGGTTGCGGGCGTCCTCGGGCACCGACGGGAACACGACCTTGAGGCCCGGGACGTGGACGAACCAGGCCTCGAGCTGCTGGGCGTGCTGCGCGCCCGGCGACCAGCCGGCGCCCCCCTGCGTCCTCACCGTGAGCGGGACGCGGTGCTGCCCGCCCGACATGTAGCGATGCTTCGCGGCCTGGTTCACGAGCTGCTCCATGGCGAGCGTCGTGAAGTCCTGGTACATGATCTCGATGATCGGGCGCATCCCCTGCATCGCGGCGCCGATCCCGGCCCCGACGATCGCCATCTCGGAGATCGGCGTGTTCCGGACCCGCTCGGGCCCGAACTCGGCGAGCATCCCCTGGGTGACGCCCATCGAGCCGCCCATCTCGGCGATGTCCTCGCCCATCAGGAAGACGTCCGGGTCGGCGCGCATGGCCTGCACCATCGCGTCCCGAACGGCCTCGCGGTAGGTCAGCTCAGGCATCGGCCCCCGCTAGGCGTAGACATTTCGCAGCGCGTCCTCGGGACGGGGATCGGTGCCGTTTCGCGCGAACTCGACCGACCCGTCGACGATCTCGACGACCCCGCGATCGAGCGCGTCCCACTCGTCGTCGGAGATGCCGAGCCTCGCGCGGAGCTTGTCGATCGGGTCCTGCGTCGCGCGCGCCTCGCGCACCTCGTCGCGGGAGCGGTAGACCTGCGGGTCGCCCACGTAGTGGCCCGTGAGGCGGTAGGTGTTCGCGAGCAGGAACACGGGGCCCGCGCCGCTGCGCACGTGTCGAAGCGCAGCGTGGGCGGCGTGGTGGACCGCCTCGACGTCCTGCCCGTCCACCGTCAGCGAGTGCATGCCGTACGCCTCGGCTCGCTTCGCGAGATCCTGGATCGGAAGCTGCTGCCAGGCCGGCGTCGATTCCGCGTACCCGTTGTTCTCGCACACGTAGAGCGCCGGCACCCGCCAGAGCTGGGCGAGGTTCAGCGACTCGTGGAAGGTGCCGATGTTCGTCGCGCCGTCGCCGAAGAACGCGACCGCGACCCGGGGCTCGCCCCGGAGCTTGAACGAGAGGGCGGCGCCGGTGATCGCCGGGAGCCCTCCGCCAACGACGGCGTTCGCGCCGAGGTTCCCCTTCGCGACGTCGTAGAGGTGCATCGAGCCGCCGTAGCCGCCGCTGCAGCCCTCAACCTTCCCGTACATCTCCGCCATCACCGCATTCGGGTGGGTCCCCTTCGCGAGCGTGTGGGCGTGCGCCCGGTGCGTGGACGCGATCACGTCGTCGGCCTCGAGCGCGCGGCAGACCCCGACGGCGATCGCCTCCTGGCCGATCGCGACGTGCAGGAACCCGGAGAGGTCTCCGGCGCGAAACCGCTCCTCGACCTTCTCCTCGAACCGGCGGATCAGGAGCATCTCCCGCAGGAAGTCGAGAAGGGTCTCGGTCGACAGCCCGTGCTGCTCGGAAACGGTGGTCACGTCGACTCACGCTACCAGAGAGCCGATGCGTAGAATCAGCACACGCGTGCGGCTCACGGAACGCTTCGATCAGCTCCTCGAAAGCCTCCCCACGGGGTGGACGCAGGCCGTCGTACAGGTCGCTGTGGCCGACCCCGCGGACGCCGATCGCGCCGCCGCGACGCTCGGGCCGCTCGCTCCCGGACGCTCGGGAGCGACCTTCACGGTTCGCGTGCCCCGGTCGGGCTCCGGCGGACCGGCCGTGGATGCGGTCCGGCGCATACTCGACCGGCTCGAGACGCAGGGCATCGATACCCGGCTCGGGATCGACGCGGGCGTGACGGCCGTCCAGGTCGCCGAGGAGCATCACCCTCTCGCCGAGTCCTGGGACGGGCTCGTCGGCGAGTTGCCTCCCGACTGGTCCGACCTCTACCTCGAGCTCGAGCTCGCCTCGTCGAGCGACGTCGAGCACGGTGCGATGCTCCTCGGGCCCGTCAACCCGCTCCTCGTCGAGGGCAGGCGCCCGGCATTCCGGTTCCGCGCTGCCCGGCGGTTCGGCTACGGCGCCGCCCCCGCGATCGTACGGCGCGCGCTCGAGCGGCTCGACGACGAGGCGATCGGCGGCCGGCTCGAACCGCTCCGGGTCATGTCGGAGACGGCGCCGCTGCTCACGCAGGGCCCCGTCTGGCGCGACCACGGCCGCGCCGTCTAGCTCCGGCAGCACGCTCGCCGCCGGAGCTGACAGAATGCGCCCGTGGTGATCAACCCGCAGTTCACGATCCGGATCGAGTACTGCGTCCCCTGAGGCGCGATGCCGAACGCCACCGGTCTGGCGGCGCAGGTGCTAGCGGGCTGGGCCCCGGTGATCCGCTCCCTCGACCTCGTGTCCGGCACGGACGGGGTCTACGACGTCGACCTCGACGGTGAGCGCGTGTTCACGAAGTCGATGCTCGGCCGCTACCCGGAGCCCGAAGAGGTCATTCCGCTGCTGCAGGAGCGGATGGGCCCGCCGGTGCTCTGAGGCCGGGGCGACGGGCGGGATGAGATCCCGCCCCTACCGGGCCCGATGAGGACACCCGTGGAGGGGCCCGTTCGCCAGCGCCGACGACCGGCAAGCAGTGAGGACAACCCCGCGAAGAGTCAACTCCCGTACCCGACCGGCCGCAGGGGCCGGACCCCGTCCCGCCCGCCCAGACCCGAGACAACCCACCTGAAGCACCAACCGCCACACCCGACCCGCCGCACGGGCCGGACCCCCGTCCCGCGCCACACCTGACCTTCCGTAGGGGCCGGATCTCATCCGGCCCGAAACGGGTCAGCTCCCGGAGCGCCTGGCGGAGAGGGGCAGGACGAGCGAGAAGTGGCCGTAGTCGGCCGCGAGCCGGGGCTCGCCCCAGAAGCCGACGGTCGGAACGAGTCGCGCCTCGCCGGCGGCGACCTCGGCCCCCGCATCGGCAAGCTCGCCGAGCAGCCGCGGCGGAACCGCGGGCCGCAGGCAGTGCGCGCAGTAGACGACCCGAATCGACGGCGCGACATCGTCGGCGAGCCGCCGCGCCGAGCGGGCCCAGGCCTCGACGTCGGCGCCGTCGAAGTCGAGGAAATGCGGGCCGTAGTAAGCCTGGTCCTGCGCGAACAGGATCCCGGCGCGCTCGTCGAGGAGACACACGTGGTCGTGAGCGTGCCCGGGCGTGTGGATGACCCGCAGCGACCGGTCGCCGAGCTCGACGACGTCGCCGTCGCGAAGCGTCCCGGTCGGAGCGGGCGGCTCGATGCGCCAGTCGCCCTCGTCGAGCCCGGGCGGAGGCCACGGGCGCACCTCCTCGTTGGGGCCGATGAGGAACGCATGGGAGTCGCGGTCGGCCCGGAGCAGGCTCTCCCAGCCGGGGCGGAGCTCGCGGCAGCCCTCCCAGTAGGCGCGCAGCAGATCGGCCGGGACCGGCTCCCGGACGGTCTCGGCGCCCGCCTCGTGCACCAGGCGCTCGGCAAACTCGTGGTTGCCACCGACGTGATCGAAATGACCGTGCGAGGTGATCACCGTCACCCGCCCGGGCTCCACCGTGCGAACGGCCTCCGCGATGCTCGCCACGCCGAGCCCCGTGTCGATCAGGACGCTCCGCTCGGCTCCGCGCACGAGCCAGCACGAGATGTGGCCCGGCTCGGCGACGAGGTGGACCCCCGGCTCGAGCTCGGCGACCCGGAACCAGGGCAGCGCCGGAGCTCCGGTGGTCATGCCCGCAGCTCGGCGCCGAACCGCTTCGCGAGCGCCTCCACGATCCGCTCCCGCAGCACGCGGGCGTCGTCATCCGACAGCGTTCGCTCCGACGACTGGAATGCGACGCGGATCGCGATCGACTTCCGCCCGGCAGGCAGCTGGCCGCCGCGGTAGACGTCGAACACGGACGCCTCGCGCAGCTCGTGGCCGGCCGCGTCGTGTGCGGCCTGGACGAGCTCGCCGGCCAGCACCTCCTCGGCGACGACGAACGCGAGATCCTGGCGAACGGCGGGAAAGGTGACGACGTCCTCGTGGAGGACCCGCTCGGGCACCTCGGCGAACAGGGTCGCAAGGTCGAGCTCGAAGATGCCCCACGACCCTGGGAGCAGCGCGGGGTGCAGCTCGCCGAGCCAGCCGGCCGCAGCGGCCGTCCCGCCGATCTGCGCCGAGACGGACGCCGCGGCACCCGGGTGAAGGAACGGCCTCGGCTCACGCTCGAACAGCGGCGCGATCCCGAGCGCGTCGTGCAGCGCCTCGACGGCGCCCTTCGCCCGGTAGTAGCCGGTGAACGGCTCGCCGCCGTGGGTGATCCCGCCGACGCGCCAGCGCTCGTCCGGGAGCCGGCCGCCGGACGGCAGGTAGACGCGGGCGACCTCGAAGAGGGCGATCCGGTCGTTCGCGGCATCGAGGTTGTGCCCGGCGGCGGCGACGAGGCCCTCGACGAGCGAGGTTCGCAGGATCGCGTGCTCGGCCGACAGCGGCTCGGGCAACCGGATCGCGGCCGGGTCAAGGTCAGTGGCGACGAGGCTCCACGTGTAGGCCTCTGCGAGCCCGCAGCCGACGAGCACGTCCTCGACGAGCCGTCGCAGCCGCTGCTCGAGCGTCAGCCGGCCGAACATCTCCCGGCGCAGCGGGAGCGTGAACGGCACCTTCTCGAGCCCGTGGACGCGCGCGACCTCCTCGACGAGGTCGATCTCGCGTGTCACGTCGCGCGCCCGCCACGACGGCATCGTGACCGTCCAGGCCCCCGTCGCCTCCTCGACCTCGCATCCGAGCCGGCGCAGGATCCCGGCCTGCTCCGCGGCCGGCACCTGCGCTCCGATCACGGCCGGAGCGCGGCCGGGCCGGAACGTCACGACCGGGCGCTTCGGCAGCGGCGCCGACACGTCCCCGTGCCCCACGTACCGCCCCCCGGTGAGCTCGACGAGCAGCCGGCTCGCCCGCTCCGCGGCGGGGCTGGCGAGCTCCGGGTCGACCCCCTTCTCCCAGCGATTCGAGGCCTCGCTTCGCAGCCCGAGCCGCTCCGAGCTCTGGAGTATCCCGACCGGCTCGAAGTTCGCCGCCTCGAGCAGGATGTCCGTCGTCGTCTCCCCGACCTCCGTCTCGAGGCCGCCCATGATTCCCGCGATCGCGACGGCCCGGAGCGCGTCGGTGATCAGGAGATCGGCGGGATCGAGCGGTCGCCGGACGCCGTCGAGCGTGACGAGCTCCTCCCCGGGGCCGGCCCTGCGAACGCCGATCCTGCCGCCGGCCAGGCGCTCGAGGTCGAACGCGTGGAGGGGGCTGCCGAGCTCGAGCATGACGTAGTTCGTCACGTCGACGACGTTCGAGATCGCCCGCATCCCCGCCGCCCGCAGGCGGGCCTTCAGCCACCACGGCGACTCGCCGATCCAGCAGCCCCGGAACAGGCGCCCGAGGTAGCGAGGGCATCCGACGAGGTCGGCGACGTCGATCTCGACCGTCTCCGGATCGGCCGGCAGTGCGAGCCCGGGCTCGCTCCCCGGCAGGGGCCCGAGCTCGAGGTCGTAGAGGGCGGCGATCTCCCGCGCGAGCCCGTACACGGAGAGGAGATCCGAGCGGTTCCCGGTCAGCTCGATCTCGAGCACCTCGTCGTGGAGCGGGATCACGTCGGCGAGCGGCGTGCCGGGCTCGAGCCCGTCGGGGAGGACGATGATGCCCGAGTGGTCAGGCCCCAGGTCGAGCTCGTCCTCGGCGAGGATCATGCCGTCGGAGAGCTCGCCGCGGAGCTTCGCCCGCTCGAGCCTCGTCCCGTTCGGGAGCACGGCGCCTGGGACGGCGACGCACACCGTGGCCCCGGCGCCGAAGTTCCAGGCGCCACAGACGATCTGGCGCGGCCCGGGCCCGCCGGTATCGACCTGGCAGAGCTGGAGGCGGTCGGCGTTCGGATGCTTCCCGGCCTCGAGCACCTTCCCGGCCACGAACCGGCCGAGGTTCCCGTCCTCGTCCGGGACCCCGCGGCGCGTGATCCGCTCGACCTCGGCGCTCGCGACCGCGATCCGCTCGGCCAGCTCGGGGAGCGCCACGGGGATCGTCACGTGGTCGGAGAGCCAGGAGACGGGAACCTTCATCGCTGACCGGTGCCTCTAGAACTGCCGCAGCAGCCGGAGGTCGTTCTCCCAGAGCTGGCGCAGGTCGGGAAGGCCGTGGCGAAGCATCGCGATCCGCTCGAGCCCGAGCCCGAACGCGAAGCCGGTGACCTCCTCCGGGTCGTAGCCGACGTGCCCGAAGACGCTCGGGTCGACCATGCCGGCCCCGCCCATCTCGATCCAGCCGGAGTACCGGCAGACGGCGCAGCCCTGCCCGTCGCAGAGAAAGCACGAGACGTCCGGCTCGATCGACGGCTCGGTGAACGGGAAGTAGTGCGTCCGGAAGCGAACCTCCCGCTCCTCGCCGAAGAGGGCACGCATCAGGTGGAGCAGCGTCCCCTTCAGGTCGGCGAGCGTGATCCCCCGGTCGACGGCGAGCCCCTCGACCTGGTGGAAGATCGGGACGTGCGTCGCGTCCGGGGTGTCCCGGCGGTAGACGCGCCCGAGCGAGACCATGTACACCGGCGGCCGGCGCTGCTCCATCGTGTGGATCTGCGCCGGCGAGGTCTCGGTTCGCAGCAGGGTGTCGTCGTCGACGAACAGCGAGGCGAGCGGCGAGCGGGCCGGATGCCACTCGGGGAAGTTGAGCGCCGTGAAGTTGTAGTGGACGGTCTCGACCTCGCGACCGTCCACCACCTCGTAACCGAGCCCGAGGAACACGTCCTCGATCTCGCGGCGAATCCGGGTGATCAGGTGCAGGTGCCCGCGCCGCGTCCCCTCGCCCGGGAGCGTCACGTCGATCGCCTCGCCGGTCAGCCGGCGGTCGAGCTCGGCCCGCTCGAGCTCCGCCTTGCGGTCGCCGATCGCCTGCTCGAGCCGTCCGCGCAACGCGTTCAGGGTCTGACCGGTCTCGCGGTCTCTGACCTGGCGCAGCGCCTGGGGAAGCTCGGCGTTGCGCCCGAGGAAGCGGACGCGGACGTCCTCGATCTCGGCGACGGTCGAGGCGGCCGCGACCGCGCTGCGCGCCTCGTCCTCGAGTGCCCGGGAGTCCATCGCGAGGAGACTACCATCGGCCCTGTGGACGACCCGACGCCTCCCGGAAGCGCCTACGACTCGATCGCCGGGCTCTACGACGACTGGTCGCGCGCGGTCACCGAAGACGTCGATTTCTACGTCGGCGAGGCCGTCGCGTCCGGGGGCCCCGTCGTCGAGCTCGGCGTCGGAACGGGACGGATCGCGGTACCGACGGCCATCGCGGGCATCCGCGTGATCGGAGTCGACTCCTCGGTCGGGATGCTCGACGTGTGCCGTCGCGCCGCGGCCGCGTACGGCGTCGAGGGGCTGCTCGATCTCCGCCACGGCGACCTGCGCGACCCGCCGGTCGTCGAGCGCGTTCCCCTCGTGACCTGCCCGTTCCGCGCGTTCCTCCACCTCCACACCGACGCCGAGCGGCTCGCGACGCTCGTGCGGATCGCGCAGCTGCTCCTGCCGGGCGGTCGGCTCGTGTTCGACGTGTTCGCGCCGAGCGGCGACGACATCGCCGAGACGCACGGTCGCTGGATCGAGCGCGAGCCCGGGATCATGGAGCACGCAGACTGGCGCCCGCAGGAGCGGCGGCTCGACCTCTCGGTCCGCGGTCCCACCGCCGAGACGACGATGCAGCTCGCGTGGCTGCCGACCGAGGACTGGGAACGCCTCCTCGAGCAGGCCGGCTACGTCGACGTGCGGTGCTACGGGTGGTTCGACCGCCGCCCCTACCTCGGCGGTGAGGACTCGGTCTGGGTCGCCTCCCGACCCGGCTGAGAGGCCGGCCCGGGCGCACGGGTCCTGCCCGGTAGGATCGTCAGCCTCGCCGCCTGCGCTCGTACAGCGCGATCGAGCCCGTCATCGCGACGTTCAGCGAGTCGGCACCCCCACCCGTCGGGATCGTGGCCGCAAGCTCGCAGCCGGCGATCACGTCGGCCGGCAGGCCTTCACGCTCGGCGCCGAGCACGAACGTCACCCGCTCGCCGAGCTCGAGGCGCCAGAGCGCCCCACCGCCGGCCGGCAGCAGCGCGACCCTCGGCCCGGGCGCGTCGCCGAACGAGCCGACCGGAACGCGGAAGATCGCACCCATCGAGGCCCGGACGGCCTTCGGCCCGGTCGGATCGGCGCAACCCGCGGAGAGGCACAGGAACGCCGGGCCGAGCGCATCGGCCGCACGCAGGAGCGCTCCGACGTTCCCCGGGTCGGCGACCCGCCAGAGCGCGAGCCCGACCGGCGGCGCCGCCGCGACGTCGAGCCGGGGCAGGTCGCCCCGGCGGAAGACGGCGACGACGCGGGGCGGGTGGGCGAGCCGGCAGACCTCCGCGAGCAGCTTCGGCTCGACGGGTTCCCCCGCGACGGCCGGCGGCCGGTCGGCATCGACGAGCACCTCGACCGGCTCGAGCCCCGCCGCGAGCCCCGCCTCGACGAGATCCTCGCCCTCGCAGGCGAACAGGCCGAGCCGGTCCCGGGCGCTGCGTGCCTGAAGGCGCCGCACGAGCGTCAGGCGTCGATTCCCGGAGGAGCTGATCACGAGCGCACATCCTGCCAGCCTCCTGCGGTCGGGAGCCCTGGAGCCTCGCTCGCTTCTCTGATTGAATCCCGCCCGGTGCGGATCGAGCGCGGGCTGGCCGAATCGCAGCGCGCGGAGGCTGCCGGGCTCTACTGGCAGGCCTTCGAGCGCAAGCTGAGGCTGCCGCTCGGTCCCCCGGCCCGTGGAGTCGAGCTGCTCGCGCGGACGCTGCAGCCAGACCGGGCGGTTGTTGCGCTGGACGGCGACGACCTCGTCGGGCTCGCCGGCTTCCAGCTGCACGGCAGGGCCTTCGTGGGGATCGGCCTGCGGACGGTCCGGCAGGAGTTCGGCCTCGCCGGCCTACTCTGGAGGGGGCCCCTGCTCGCGTTGCTCGATCGACGCCCCCGACCCGGGGAGCTGCTGATGGACGGGATCGTCGTGCGTTCCGACCGGCGCGGTCAGGGCATCGGCACCCGCCTGCTCGACGAGCTCGCCGCGCTTTGCCGGGAGGAGGGCCTGGGGCGAATCCGGCTCGACGTCGTCGACACGAACCCCGCGGCCCGCCGGCTGTACGAGCGGTTCGGGTTCGTCGCCACGCGAACCGAGCGCACGCCCTACCTGCGCCGGCCGTTCGGGTTCGCGGCGGCGACCGAGATGGTCTACGAGCTCTCCCCCGGGCCTGAAGGCGCGCGGCCGCGGGCGTGACGGGCGCTCAGGCGGCCTGCTCGGCTCCGAGCGCGGCCTTCGCCTGCTCGGCGAGCTTCGCGAACGCGGCGGGGTCCTCCACCGCGAGGTCGGCGAGCACCTTCCGGTCGAGCTCGATGTTCGCCCGGTGCAGGCCGTTCACGAACTGGTTGTACGAGAGGCCGTTCTGGCGGGCGGCGGCGTTGATCCGCATGATCCACAGCCGGCGGAACGTCCGCTTCTTGTTGCGCCGATCCCGGTAGGCGTAGACGTCGGATTTGAGCAGCTGCTCCTTCGCCTTGCGGTAGGAGAGGTGCTTCTGCCCCCAGTACCCCTTGGCCTCGGAGAGGACCTTCTTGCGCTTCTTGCGTGCGTGGACGGATCGCTTGACGCGCGGCATCGTGATTCCTCCTCGGTGCCCAGCTAGCGAGCGAGCAGCTTGCGCAGCGCGCGCTCGTTCGACTCGTGGAGCTCGTGGTCGCGCTTGAAGTCGCGGCGGCGCTTCGCGCTCTTCTTCTCGAGATTGTGGCTCTTCATCGCGTGGCGGCGAAAGATCCGGCCGCTACCGGTGACCTTGAACCGCTTCTTCGCGGAGGAGTTCGTCTTCTGTTTCGGCATCTCTCCGTCCTTCAGGCGCTCTGTGCCTGCTCCTCTGCCGGCTCCGTCTCTTTCGGTGCCTCGTCCTTTGCCGGCTGATCTCTGCTGGTCGTCGTCTTTCTCGGGGCGAGCACCATCACCATGTTGCGTCCGTCGAGCACGGGCGCGGACTCGACCTGCCCGAGCTCGGAGACGTCCTCGGCGAGACGCATGAGCAGGTCGTGGCCCCGCTCAGGATGCGTCGTCTCCCGCCCCCGGAACATGATCGTAACCTTCACCTTGGCCCGCTGCCCGAGGAACCGCACGACGTGACCCTTCTTGGTCTCGTAGTCGTGAATCGAGATCTTCGGGCGGAACTTGATCTCCTTGACGTGAACCTGGAGCTGGTGCTTGCGGGCGAGCTTCGCCTTCTGCTCCTGCTCGTACCGGTACTTGCCGAAATCCATGATCCGGCACACCGGCGGGTCTGCCTGCGCGGCCACCTCGACGAGATCGAGGTTCTTCGAGTACGCGTACTCGAGCGCCTCATCCCGCTGCTTGATCCCGATCTGCGCACCGTCGCTGTCGACGAGCCTGACACGTGGAACGCGGATCTGCTCGTTCACGCGAGGCTGGCTGACCGACGGCCGGACGGGCTCGAAGGGGCGCCGGCCCCTCAAGGAACCATCACCAAGTTGTGTTGATCCTCCTTCGTGGACGCGAAAACGGCTGCACGCAGCAGCCGCGAATCCTCGCCGGTTCTCGGTTGAACCCCCGACGGGCCTCTGGCCCCGGAGGTGAGGAGATGCGTGCTCCTGCTTGCAGGCTTCACAGCGTAGCAGCTTGCGAGATGCGATCGAGCACGACCTGGCGCGGCTCCGACGCGACCGACCGGTCGCCGCGGGCGCGGACGGACAGCGTTCTCTCGGCCGCCTCGCGCTCGCCGAACACGACGACGAAGGGGATCTTGTCGAGCTCGGCGTTTCGGATCCGCTTGCCGATCGTGTCGTCCGCGTCATCGAGATCGGCGCGCACGCCTCGCGCCCGCAGGTCGTCGAGCACGGCGCCCGCTCCGTCCCGATGGGTGTCGGAGACCGGGATCACGCGCGCCTGGACGGGGGCGAGCCAGACGGGCAGATCGCCCGCCGTGTGCTCGAGGAGGATGCCGATGAAGCGCTCGAGCGAGCCGAGCGGCGCGCGGTGGATCAGGGCCGGATGGTGCTCCGCGTTGTCGGTCCCCGCGTACACGAGGCCGAACCGCTTGGGCATCTGGAGATCGAGCTGCACGGTGCCGAGCTGCCAGCTCCGCCCGAGCGCATCGGTCATGTGCATGTCGATCTTCGGCCCGTAGAACGCACCGTCGCCCGCGTTCACCTCGTACGCGAGCCCGCGCCCGCGCAGCGCGGCCGCGAGCGCCTCCTCCGCGAGATCCCATTCCTCGTCGGAGCCGAGGCGCTTCTCGGGTCGCGTCGAGAGCTCGACCCGGATCTCGAGCGCGAACAGCTCGTAGAGGAAGAAGCAGTAGTCGAGGCAGCCGGCGAGCTCCGCGTCGATCTGCCCGTACGTGCAGAAGATGTGCGCGTCGTCCTGGACGAACTGGCGGACGCGCAGCAGCCCGTGGATGACGCCGGAGAGCTCGTTGCGATGGAGGACGCCGGCCTCGGCGAGGCGGAGCGGCAGGTCACGGTAGCTCCGCCGATGCTGGGCGTAGAGGAGGCAGTGGCCCGGACAGTTCATCGGCTTGAGGCCGTAGGCATGCTCCTCGACCTCGAGCGTGAACATGTTCTCGCGGTAGTTGTCCCAGTGGCCGGACGTCCTCCAGAGATCGGCGTCGAAGAGCTGGGGCGTCCGCACCTCGCGGTAGCCCCGCCGCTCGTTCTCGCGCCGGCGCAGGTCGTCGAGCGTTCCCCACACGGCGGCGCCCTTCGGATGCCAGAAGGGCATCGCGGGCGCGAGCTCCGAGAACTCGAAGAGCTGCAGCTCGCGGCCCAGGCGCCGGTGGTCTCGCCGCCTGGCCTCCTCGAGCCGGTGCAGGTGGGCGTCGAGATCCTTCTGGTCGAAGAAGGCCGTCCCGTAGATCCGGGTCAGCTGCTGCCGGCTCGAATCACCGCGCCAGTATGCCCCCGCGAGCGACATGAGCTTCACGGCTCCGATCGGCGCCGCCGTCTGCAGGTGCGGGCCGCGGCAGAGGTCGGTGAAGTCGCCCTGACGGTAGAAGGTGATCGGCCCCTCGGCCGAGTCGACGAGCTCGACCTTGAAGGGCTCCCCCTCGCCCTCGAAGATCCGGCGGGCCTCGTCGCGCTCGACCTCCTCGCGCTCGAACGTGCGGCCCTCGGCGATCTCCCGGCGAAGCTCCTCCTCGAGGCGCGGAAGGTCGTCCTCGCTCACCGGCTCGGGGAACTCGAAGTCGTAGTAGAAGCCGTCCTCGATCGGCGGCCCGATCGCGACCTTCGTTCCCGGGTAGAGGCGACGCGCGGCCTCGGCGAGCAGGTGCGCGGTCGAGTGGCGCAGGACGGCGAGCGCATCGGGATCGGTCCGGTCGCGGGTGGTGAGGAGCTGGATTCGCGCCCCGTCGGGAAGCGGTAGCCGGAGATCCTGGGTGCTGCCGTCACCGAGGCGCACGAGCACCGCCTGCTCGGCGAGCTTCGGGCCGATCGAGCGCGCCGCGTCGAGGCCGGTCGAGCCGTCCGGAAGCTCGAGCTCCTTGCCGTCGGGAAGGGTCACGCGCACGGCTCAGAGACTAACGGGCCGGCCGAAGGCCACGCCGGGGACGGGTGGCTGCGGCACGGATCGGCTCCCGTAGTATTCGAAATCTGGCCGCCGCGGACGCAACCCTGACGCTCGAGCTCGACCTCACCCCGCGGTTTCGCCTCGCGAGCCTGCCCGGCGAGGCGCTCCCCGAGAGCAGCGTCACCTCGACCTACTTCGACAGCGACGATCACCGCCTCGCGCGCGCAGGCGTCATCCTGCGGCGGCGGGTCGAGGCGCGTCGCGGTGCCTGGCACCTGAAGCTCCCGGGCGGCGCGTCGCGAATCGTGCTGCCCGGCGGGCCGGGGGCACCGCCTGCAGAGCTGTACGAGCTCGTGACCGCGTTCCTGCGCGGGGCCGAGCTACGGCAAGTCGCGGTCCTGCGGACGCGCCACTCGGGCGTCCGCCTGACGGGCAACGACGGATCGGTCGCGGACGTGACGGTCGACGCGGTCGCGCGGCTCGAGGGCGGGCACGTGACGGATAGCTTCCGCGAGCTCGACGCCGTGGTCACGGGGGGAACGGCGAGGTCGCTCCGGCGTCTGGAGCGCATGCTCGAACGGGCGGGGGCGATCGAGGGCGACGGCAGGCAGAAGCTCTACCGCGCGCTCCACCTCCCGGTGCCGGAGCCCCTTCCGGTCCCGACGCGCGACGCCACGCTTCGCGAGCACCTGCACACGATGCTCGCGACCCAGCTCGCCGCGATCCTCGCCCACGATCCCGGCACCCGGCACGGCGTCGATCCGGAGGAGCTCCACCAGCTGCGGGTGGCGACCAGGCGCCTGCGTGCCTTCCTGCGCGCGGCCCGGCCGCTGCTCGAGCTCGAGTGGGCCGAGTCGCTGCGCGCCGAGCTCGGCTGGGTCGGCGGCGTGCTCGGGCCCGTCCGCGACCTCGACGTGCTGCTCGAGCGCCTGCACGACGACGCGCGCACGCTCGATCCGGCGGATCAACGGCCGCTGCAGCGGCTCTACGGGCTCCTCGAGGCCGAGCGCGAGGTCGATCGCGACCTGATGCTCGAGGCGATGCGGAGCGACCGCTACCTGACCCTTCTCGACCGGCTCGAGGCGGCGGTGGCGAAGCCGCGGCTCACGACGGAGGTGGGCTCGGTCGCGGAGATCGCGGCCGCCGAGTTCCGCCGCTTCAGGAAGGCGGCGAAGGCGCTCGGCGACCCCCCTGCCGACGAGGAGCTGCACGCGCTCAGGATCCGGGGCAAGCGCGCCCGCTACTCGGCGGAGCTCGCCGAGCCCGTCGCGGGCAAGGGCGCGACGCGCTTCATCCAGGCGGCCAAGCAGCTCCAGGACGTCCTCGGCGAGCATCAGGACTCGGTCGTTGCCGAGGCACGGATCAGGGGCGCGCTGCGACAACTCGGCGGCAAGGGCGTCTCCTTCGCCGCCGGGCGTCTCGTCGAGCGCGAGCGCGGGCGCCGCGCTGCCGCCCGCGAGGCCTACCCGGATGCGCTCGAGGCTCTCCTGCGCGCCGGCAAGGCCGCGTGGAGCTGAGCGGCCGCCCCGTCCGGGCCGCGGGCGGCGTCGTCACCCGCCGCTCGCAGGCAGGTGCGCTCGAGGTGCTGCTCGTGCACCGGCCGGCCTACGACGACTGGACGCTTCCGAAGGGCAAGGCGGAGCCCGGCGAGACCGACGAGGCCTGCGCGATCCGGGAGGTCGAGGAGGAGACCGGGCTTCGCTGTGCGCTCGGGGGCGAGCTGCCGTCGACCCGCTACCTCGACGCGAAGGGTCGCGACAAGCTCGTCCGCTACTTCGCGATGCGTCCCCTCTCGGGATCGTTCGAGCCGCACGACGAGATCGACGAGACCCGTTGGCTACCCGTCGCAGACGCGCTGGCGATGCTCAGCTACGACCGCGACCGCGGCGTCGTCGAGGCGGCCGCGGGCGACGTCCGGAACGGATGAGCTCGGGCTAGCCGGGCTCGAACCCCGGGCGGATCCCCGGTTACACTCGCCCGGAGATGGCGCGGGACTCCCTTTCGTTCGTCGGTGGGCAGCTCGGCCGGGGTGGCCCGGAGCTCGAGATGCAGGTCGACTCCGCGCTCGACGCGCTCGCAACCGCACTGGCAGGGCAGGGATCGTCGCTCGCCGAGGTGGTCAAGCTCGGCGTCTTCTACCGGGGTGACGCGGTGGGTGATCGCGACCACCTGCTCGCCGCTCTGGCCGGACACTTCCCGGCCGGACGCCCCGCGCTGAGCGCGATCCCGGTCCCCTCGCTCTCCGAGCCGGGCTCGCTCGTCCAGGTCGACGCGATCGCGAGTCGCGCGGCAGCGCAGCGCCTCGGTGACGGCCTGTTTCCCGACGTCGTCCGCGCCGGAGAGCTGATCGCCACCTCGGCCCAGACCGTCGCGGCTCCGGCCACCGACATCGTGTGGCAGAGCGAGCAGGTCATGGAGTGTCTCCGGGAGCTCGTCGGGCGGTTCGGCGCCTCGCTCGACGACGCCACGAAGTTCAACATCTACTACGCGGGCACCGGCACCGCCGAGGACTGGGAGGTCGCAGCGCGGATCCGTGCCCGGTACTTCGCGGAGCCGGGACCGGCCGCCACGGGGATCCCCCTGCCCGTGCTCGATCCGGCCGAGGCCCTCATCTCGATGGAGGTGCTGGCCCTCCTCGACGAGGATGGATCCTCACTCGAACGCGACTGGTCGTGGCCGGAGGGTCACTGGGACTGGCCGATCCACCTGCCGTACAAGCACGGCAACGCAACGGGCGGGCTCGCGTTCGTGGGCGGCCAGGTCGCCCTGACGCCGGAGGCCGCCGTGATCGCCCCCGATGATCTCGAGGCGCAGACCGCGATCGCCCTGGAGAACATCCGCCGCGTGCTGGCCGGCCTCGGTTGCTCGTGGGAGGAGATCGTGAAGCTGAACGTGTTCTACGTCGACACCGGCGGCCGGCCGTCGCTACCCGGCCCGGCAGCGATCACGCAGGTCGGCCTCCCCTACCTCGCCTACGAGCACATGATGATCGAGATCGAAGCGATCGCCAGGCTCGAGACCTGACCGCCGCCCGGGACGACAGCCGGCGTTCCTGGCCTCGAATCCCTACGAGCCGAAAGCCGCGCCGTCGCCTGGATCACCTCGCCTCGCCGGGTGCTGCCCGGATCTCGAGTGGACACCGACGTCGGGCTCCGTGCACTATTCCTGCGTTCCCGCATCCACCTCCGAGGGAGAGCCGCCGTGGGCAAGCCGTTCAAGGGCGTCGTCAACATCGACATCAAGGACTCGACGCCGGACTGGGAGCCGTTCACGCAGCCGATCGCGCCGCAGGGCGCTCCGAACGTCCTCTATCTCGTCTACGACGATGTCGGCTTCTCGGCGATGGAGCCGTACGGCGGGTTGATCGAGACACCGAACATCAGGCGGATCGCCGAACGGGGACTGACGTACACGAACTTCCACACGACGGCGTTGTGCTCTCCGACCCGCTCGTGCCTGCTGACGGGTCGCAACCACACGACGAACGGCATGGGCTGCATCACCGAGGCGACGTCGGGGTTCCCGAATGCGAACGGACACATTCCGTTCGAGTGCGCAAACCTTGCGGAGGTGCTCGGCGAGCGCGGTTGGAACACGTACTGCGTGGGCAAGTGGCACCTGTGCGCCGAGGACGAGATGAACCTCGCCTCCTCCAAGCGCCAGTGGCCGCTCGGTCGCGGCTTCGAGCGGTTCTACGGCTTCCTCGGCGGCGAGA
>JAXLSU010000004.1:0-235085 GCA_046330455.1 Gaiellales bacterium | reverse complement strand
GCGGGAGGGAATGGACGACACGCTGACGCTGATGCGGCTCGGGATCACCGGCAACCTCGCCAAGACGCTCTGCTCGACGAACCCGTGCGAGAGCATGCTCGAGACCGTCCGTCACACGCAGCGCAACGTGAAGCGCTGGCAGGACGGCGACATGCGCAAGCGCTGGACCGCCGCCGGCATGCTCGTCGCCGAGCAGCAGTTCCGCCGCATCATCGGCTACCGCGACCTCGCCACCCTCGTCGTCGCGATCGAACGTCACGCCCAGCAGGCCGCCCCGCCGCGGCTCAACCGAGAGGAAACCGCCGAACTCGTTACTGTCTGATCGTCAAGCGAGGGCCGTCGCCGAAGTTCCACGACGATCCGGACATCCTCTCCGCGAAGCACGAGCGGGTGAATACGGAGATGCTCACGCAGCTTGCACCCGCGACCGAGGGCCCGATCGTGAATCCCGGCCGCAGACGTCGCGGCCGGCTCATCTTCGGCGACGCAGCGGAGTAGCCGGCTCGTACTCGCGGTAGCAGCGATCGTTGCGGCCCCATACGATCGCGTGCGATGGATGCGCCGCGAGGAATCTCGCGCGAGGGCCGAGAAGCCGAGCGGCTCTTCTGCGAGTTGGCCGGTGCCGAGCTCTGCGCGCGCGCCTCTCTGGGCGACGTGGTTCTCGACGGGGAGCACTTGGTGGAGATCAAGACCGCATCGAGCAACACGGTCAATCAGGTGCGGGCGGTGAAGTACCTCACTCTCGCTGTCTACGTGCCCCCGACTGGCTCGTGGCTCATCGTTCCGGCCGATGAGATCGTTCGGATCGCCTCGACGAAGACGAGGGGACAGCACACGGAGAACCCGTTCGAGTGCATGACGCTTTCGGTTCGCGGTCTCAATGCGTTTCAGGTCCCGGCTGATGACCTTCGTGCGGCGACACTCTCCGCGATCGCGCGAAGCGAGGCTCGCCCGGACTTGCGGGAGGCCATGGAGCGCGTGCGCGCGGAGTGCCGACGCTCGGCTGACGACGCCCTTGGGCAAGTGCGAGCACTCTTGTGACCAAGCTCCGCAGATGTCGAGACCTGTGGCCCAGCGACCTCCGATCTCCAACCTATACTCGTCGAGGTCATGGATTCGTCTCCGCTGCAAGCTGGCGGGTTCTGTCTCGCTGAGAACACGATTTACCTCGGAGACAACGCCGAGATCCTCTCCTGGCTGCCTGCTGACTCGTTCCAGCTCATCTATGTCGATCCACCGTTCAACACCGGCAAGTCGCAGACGCGACTAACCCTCGCGACCGTCCCGGACGTCTCAGGCGACCGTGTCGGCTTCAAGGGGCAGCGCTACCGCACTGAGCTTCTCAATCGGAGTTCGTATCGCGACCAGTTCGATGACTACCTGGCCTTCATCGAGTCCCGTCTCCAGGAGGCGCGTCGCCTGCTGACGCCGACCGGCACCTTCTACTTCCACATCGACTACCGCGAGGCGCACTACTGCAAGCTCCTCTTGGACGAGATTTTTGGGCGCGAGTGTTTCCTCAACGAGATCATCTGGGCCTACGACTATGGAGCGCGTTCGCGTCGCCGATGGCCCGCCAAGCACGACACGATCCTCGTCTACGTCAAGGATCCCGATGGCTACTACTTCGACTCCGAAGCCGTAGATCGCGAGCCCTACATGGCGCCAGGGTTGGTAACGCCCGAGAAGGCCGCGAAGGGCAAGCTGCCCACCGATGTCTGGTGGCACACCATTGTCTCGCCCACTGGCAAGGAGAAGACGGGCTACCCGAACCAGAAGCCTCTCGGCGTCCTTCGACGAATCGTGCAGGCCTCAAGTCGCCCCAATGACTGGTGTCTGGACTTCTTCGCCGGGAGCGGCACGCTCGGGGCCGCTGCTGCTCAGTTGGACAGAAGGTACGTCCTCATTGATTCGAATCCAGAAGCAGTTCGTGTGATGGGTGAGCGCCTCGGCGTAGCAGCCTCCCAACCCGACGGACGGCCTGTTGAGTTTGATCAGAAGGTGCCCGAAGCTGCCCTGGGCCGGCTCTTCTGACCCATCAGAGCGACGCTAGCCAAGCCTTGAAGCCGGCGTAGTCCCGTCGATACGGGGTGAAAGCGTCGATCGCGGTTCGCGATGGGAAGAACCACTTCGTTTCGCTCATGGCGTGTTGGATCCTTATGGCCTCCTCATCCATCAGAGCGCCGAGCTCCTCCGCGGAGAACACCCAGTAGACCATTCCTTCGGGTCGGCCCGATAAGCACACGAGCTGGTCGTACTTGAGCCTTCCCTCCGCAAGTCGGGGGTCACGGACCTGCTGAAAGCGTGGCGGGTCTTCTGTCGAGAATTTCGTCTCGACGCGAATCCTCCGTCCGTCAGGGCCGACAATCGTTCGATCGAAGTCGGCCGAGCCGCTCGGCTGTGTCTCTATCGCGAGCCCGGTTGCGATCTCGTCGAGGAAGAGCTCGCCCAGCTTGCCCTTGGTCCGCGACGCGAGATGGATCACGAACGCGAGGGGTGAGTCGAGTGGCCACTCTTCAACTCGGCGGAGCTTCTGCTCAAGGCTCTGAAGGTAACGGGCCTCCTCGGGGTCATACGGCACATCGCAGCGGTTCGCCCTCGCTCAACATCCTCCTTCGCACCAAGCCATGGACAGCCGAGTCTTCCTCGTCTCGCGCGTGACCACGTGCCGGCCCCGATTCACTCCATCAAGCGAAACCAGTCACGGACACTGAGCCGGAGACGCAGCACCTCGTCCTCCGCGAGTGGGCTGCAGTGGGCGATCGGACCCCGAAGCGTGTTGAGGCTAGCCATGACCCGCTCAACCGCCTTGACGCTCGAGAAGATCGCTCCGAACACATCCCAGTTCTTCTTGATGATCTCGCCCAGTTCGCCGAAGGTCGTGAAGTCCAGGGGCTCCTGTGACCTCGGCGTCATCCCCGTGTCGATCTCTCTTTCGCGGCGACTCTCGGCGTCCGTCTTGACTTGAGGCGGGATGCGTGCGCTGTTCCACCACTGGTCGCCTTCCGCGGCTTCGAGAGAGTCCGCAATTAGTGTCCGAATAGTGGTTTCCAGCGAGTAGAAGACTTCGTAATGAGGCGCCATGCCCGCGGCCTCTGCTCTGATGTCGCTTTCGATCTGCGGGTAGTAGGACTCGTCGGGCACTAACGCCGATTGATGGCCGCGCTGAAGGTCGATCGCATGCTCCTGCTCGACCCGATCCAGGTCGTGCTCGAGGAGCTGGTTTGTCATTCCGAACAGCTTGATTACTTCTTCTGTCTTCCGCGGCATTGGCGATTAGTGGAGCAAGTGCTCGCGGAGGCTCTTGAAGATCGCGTTGAAGACGGCAATGTCCGATGTCGCAGGGAGATGGAGATTGATGGTGTAGCCGAGATTGATGCCAGCAAGCTCACCATCGCTTGGGCGTTCCGGAACTGTCTCCCCCGCTGGGGCTCCATTCTCCGTAGCGTCGGTCGTCTCCGGCGTGACCTCCGGCGCAGCGAAGTCCGCGAACGCCTTCAACGCCGTAAACGAACCAATGATCGCCTTGAACGTACTTGACGTCTCCTCGAGTCCGGTCGCCTGAACGACTATGCCTCGCAGCTCCTGGTCGGTGGCGTCGTGAACGTACTCGTTGATCTCATAGAGGGAGGCGTACCCTCGCCGAAGAGCCTCGGCGGCGGCTGCTCCTCGCTGGGTCGAGTTCCTGAAGCGCTTGTAAAGGGACGTCGGGGTTCCGTCAGAGGCCAGAAAACCTGTCCTCTTAAGGAACGGTATGACCGGCTTCGGCGAGCCGCCCTTGAGCCCCAGCCTTGTGGCGAGGAAGTCCTGCGTGAACCTGTCAGGCGTGGCCGCTGACTGGATCTTCTGGAGCGTCTTCGTGATGCTGCCGTAGGCAGTGACGTACGGAACCTGATGCTCGGCCACCTCGACTCCTCGCCTCTCGAGGTTCGAGGCTACGGCAACGGCCGGACGGGACGCGAAGCTGAGCGTCGGCGCAGCATGGCAACCGGCGGGAACCTTGCGCGGGTTCGATTCCCGCCGCCTCCATGCAAAGGCAGGCCGAAAGGCCTGCCACGCAGCGGGCGGCGAAGCCGGCCGCGAAGGGCTGTCGGGGCCGTGAGGCCCCGACACAGAGCGCGAAGCGCGGCGCAGCGGGCGGCGAGGCCGGCCGCGAAGGGCTGTCGGGGCCGTGAGGCCCCGACACAGAGCAAGGCGCGACGACCCGGGAGGATGAATCGTTCTCCCGGCGTGCCGCTTCTGTGAGTTGGCCGCCACCCGCGCGGGCGCGGCTTCCGGGCCGTGCCGATCTCTGCTCCTTTACCAACCGGTGCTATGGTAAAGGGATGAGTGTGATCTCCCGGAAGAACCAGGTGACGCTCCCGGTCGACGCTCTTCGCGCCGCGGGCCTCGAGCCGGGCGACGACGTGCGGGTCAAGGCCGTCGGCCCGGGCCGGCTCGAGGTGGTTCGCGCGGAAGACCTGGTTGCCATGCACGCCGGTGTGTTCGACTCCACCGTCTATCCGGAGGGCTACCTCGACGAGCTGCGGCGCGAGTGGCCGTAGCCGTCTTTGATGCCGACGTCCTGATCGCCTACCTCGGCAAAGACGACGCCAACCACGGTGAGGCCGTCGCGCGGATGAGCTGCGCGCTCGAGCCCGGAACCCGCCGTCTCGTGTCGGTCGTGAACTACAGCGAGATCCTGATCGGGCCGCTCCTACGCGGTGGTGTGCGTGGAGTTGCCACCGTTGACTCGATGCTCGACGACCTCGGCATCGAGATCGTTCCCATCGACCGGTCGACCGCCGGTATGGCTGCTGCGGTTCGCGCGCAGACGGGTCTCAAGCTTCCCGATGCCTATGCGCTTGCGACCGCGCTTGCCGCGCGGGATAGGCCAGGCCATGGCGTGCGAATCGAGAGCTTCGACACCAGGGTCCTGAAGGCGTACGCGACACTCGCGTCCCCTGCACCCGACGCGCGCTGAGGGCGTCCGGAAGGAACCTCTCGCGAGTTCGGCTCCGCCAACTCGGTCGCTGCCGCAGGTCGATTGCTCGGTTGGTACCGAGCGACGCGGCATCGCTCCGCCCCGGTCGAGTTGCGAAACGTATGCCGTGCGAGATAGAGAGGCGAGCGCGGGGCTCCACGCGGATCAACGTGAAGCATGAGGCAACGACCCCCGTCAAGGCTCTCGAGGAGGCCGGGCTCGGATCCGTCGACCGGGTTCGGGTGGCCGCCTCCGGTCGCGAGGCTTTCATGGCAGAGTCCCCGGTATGCAGCGCGCTGTACGCTCGCAAGCTCCAGGACGACGTCAGGGGGCGTGATGTTCGACTACGGGTCGTTCTCGTTCGCGTCGAAGGCCGAGGTTCTCGAGAAGGCACAGCGGTTCTGGAATCCGGGGAAGACGAGCTTCTGGATCGATGCCGGCGTGCCGCTCGTGATCGATCGGCGCGAGGGCTACCTGCTCTACGACATGTCGGGAAAGCGGCTGATCGACGTTCATCTCAACGGCGGCACGTTCAACCTCGGCCACCGCAATCCCGAGCTCGTTTCGACTCTACGCGACGCGCTCGACCGCTTCGACATCGGCAACCACCACTTCCCCTCGCTCGCGCGGACAGCGCTCGCAGAGGCGTTGATCGCCACCGCGCCTCCAGGACTGACCAATGTCATCTACGGGTCGGGTGGGGGCGAGGCAGTGGATATCGCGCTCAAGACCGCGCGTCACGCCACCGGGCGACGAACGATCGTCTCCATCCACAAGGCGTACCACGGCCACACCGGGCTGGCGGTAGCGACCGGTGACGAGCGCTTCTCCCGGCTCTTCCTGACCGATCAGCCGGACGAGTTCCGGCATATCCCGTTCAACGATCTGCCCGCGATGGAGTCGGTCCTCGCTAGCGGTGACGTTGCGGCCGTGATCATGGAGACGATTCCCGCGACGTACGGCTTCCCACTTCCCGAGCCGGGCTACCTGGAGGGCGTCAAGGAGCTCTGTGAGCAGCACGGCACGGTCTACGTCGCGGACGAGGTTCAGACCGGTCTGATGCGGACGGGTGAGCTGTGGGCCATCTCGAAACACGGCGTCGCGCCGGACATCCTCGTCACGGGAAAGGGCATCTCGGGTGGTCTCTACCCGATCGCCTGTGTCCTCGTATCGGAACGCTGCGCCCGCTGGCTGACAGAGGACGGGTTCGGGCACATGTCGACGTTTGGCGGCGCGGAGCTCGGCTGTGTCGTAGCCCTCAAGGCGCTCGAGATGAGCAACCGGCCGCAGACACGTGCACATGTCCTGCACATGTCCGATCGGCTCGGCCAGGGCCTGCGAGCCATCCAGGACGCCTTTCCCGACTGGTTCGTCGGTATTCGGCAGAACGGTCTCGTGATCGGGCTCGAATTCGACCACCCGGAAGGCGCGAAGATCGTCATGGGCCACCTCTACGACCTTGGCGTCTGGGCGATCTTCTCGACCCTCGACCCACGCGTTCTCCAGTTCAAGCCCGGGGTCCTCCTCGACGAGCCGCTCGCCGACGAGCTCCTCGAGCTCGTGGGGGAGGCCGTGGGTCGATCTGCCCGAGACGCACGCCGCACGAAGGTCGCCAGTGGAGCTGCATGATCTCTCCGGTGGGGAGGCCGTCCTCGAGCGACTCCAGAAGGTCGCGGAGAGCACACTGACGCATTACGACTTCTCGCCGGATACCGGCGTGAGCATCCTCAACATCTCCGAGAACGCAACGTACCTCGTCGATGATCCGGCCACCGGTCGCAAGGCCGTGATGCGCGTCCACCGGCTCGGCTACCACAGCCAGGAGGCGGTGATGTCGGAATTGCAGTGGATGACGTCACTCCGCGAGGCAGGTGCGATCGACGCCCCGGCGGTCATTCCGACGACGGATGGCCGGTGGATCGTCTTCACCGATGAGCCCGGGAGTGCCGAACCGCGCAAGTCGGTGATGTTCGAGTTCGTCCCCGGTACGCAGCCGAGCGAGGATGATCTCGTCGAATCCTTTGAGCCACTCGGTGAGATGACAGCGCGGATGCACGCCCACACCCGGGCGTGGGCGTTGCCGCCCGGGTTCACCCGGCACCACTGGGATTACGAGGCCGCGTTCGGGCCTACGCCCCGCTGGGGCCGGTGGCAGGATGCACCGGGCGTCGGTGCCGCCGAACGCAATATCCTGCAGCGCATCGACGACACGCTCCGGCGGCGCCTCGCCGCATTCGGAAAAGGCCCGCACCGCTACGGTCTCGTCCACACCGATCTCCGGCTCGCGAACCTGATCGTCGACGGCGGTACGACGACCGTGATCGATTTCGACGACTCCGGCTTCTCGTGGTATCTCTACGATCTCGGCGGCGCGCTCGGCTTCCTCGAGAACCATCCCGCGATGAACGCCATGGTCGAGTCATGGGTGCGTGGGTACCGGCGCGTCCGCCATCTGCCCGACACCGACGTCGGCGAGATACCGACCTTCGTCCTCTACCGTCGAATGACGCTACTCGCCTGGCTCGGTTCGCACCCGAACACGGACACGGCCGCCGAGTTCGGCACGGGCTTCGCGGAGGAGACGTGCGTCGTAGCAGAGCGCTACCTCCGTACGCACGGGTGACGCCGGCTCCGGCGCGGTGACACCTGGCGCGGACTCGATTCTTGATTCATTCAAGAAAACTGGTACCGTCCGGGGGTGATCACGTCCGTCCAGGCGGAGAGTCTGCTGCGCTCGGTCGCGCTGCGGGTGACGCGCCCGCGGGTCGCGGTGCTGACCGCCGTCTACGGGCATCCCCATGCCGACACCGAGTCGATCATCGGCGTCGTGCGTGCGGAGGACCGCGACGTGTCCCATCAGGCGGTCTACGACGTGCTACGTGCGCTGACGACCGCAGGTCTCGTCCGGCGCATCCAGCCGCCCGGCTCGGTGGCCCGCTACGAGTCCCGGGTCGGGGACAACCATCATCACGTCGTGTGCCGGTCGTGCGGTGCGATCGCCGACGTCGATTGCGCCGTCGGTGAGACGCCCTGCCTGACCGCGTCCGACGACCGCGGCTACGCGATCGACGAGGCGGAGGTCGTCTACCGCGGCCTCTGCCCCGACTGCTCCGCCACCTCATCGTCTGCCACCACCATCTGATCCGGAGGGAGCCCCATGTCCGATAGCCCCGAGAACGGCAACAGCGCGGTCACGGCCCGGGCGGGCACGCAGACCAGGTCGAACCGCGACTGGTGGCCGAACCAGCTCGACCTGAGCGTCCTGCACCGCAACCCGCCCGCCGGGGATCCGATGGGTGAAGGATTCGATTACGGGGCGGAGTTCGAGAGCCTCGATCTCGACGCCGTGAAGCGGGACATCGAGGCCGTGATGACGACCTCGCAGGGCTGGTGGCCCGCCGACTACGGTCACTACGGGCCGCTCTTCATCCGGATGGCGTGGCACAGCGCGGGCACGTATCGCATCAGCGACGGCCGCGGTGGCGCCGGGTCGGGCGAGCAGCGCTTCGCGCCTCTCAACAGCTGGCCGGACAACGCGAGTCTCGACAAGGCGCGCCGGCTCCTCTGGCCCGTGAAGCAGAAGTACGGCCGCAAGCTGTCGTGGGCAGACCTGATCGTCTTCGCCGGGAACTGCGCGCTCGAGTCGATGGGCTTCAGGACGTTCGGGTTCGCGGGTGGGCGCGAGGACGTCTGGGAGCCCGACCCGATCGACTGGGGCCTCGAGGACACATGGCTCGCAGACGAGCGCTACAGCGGTGACCGCGAGCTCGCCAACCCGCTCGCCGCTGTCCAGATGGGCCTCATCTACGTGAACCCGGAGGGGCCGAACGGCACCCCGAGCGCGCTCGCCGCAGCCAGGGACATCCGCGAGACCTTCCGCCGCATGGCGATGAACGACGAGGAGACCATCGCGCTGATCGCCGGTGGTCACACCTTCGGCAAGACCCACGGTGCGGCCACTGCCGACCACGTCGGCCCCGAGCCCGAGGCGGCACCGCTCCAGGAGATGGGGCTCGGCTGGAAGAGCAGCTACGGCACCGGAGCGGGCGGCGATGCGATCACGAGCGGGCTCGAGGGCGCCTGGACGCCAACCCCCGTGACGTGGGACAACAGCTACTTCGAGACCTTGTTTCGCTACGACTGGGATCTCGTGAAGAGCCCCGCCGGCGCGTGGCAGTGGGTGCCGACCGATCCGGCCGCCTCGGACACCGTGCCCGATCCCCACGACCCGTCGAAGCGGCACGCTCCGGTGATGCTGACGACAGACCTGGCGCTGCGGATGGATCCGGTCTACGAGCCGATCTCGCGCCGCTTCCACGAGAACCCCGAGGAGCTCGCCGACGCGTTCGCCCGGGCCTGGTTCAAGCTCACCCACCGGGACATGGGGCCGGTCTCGCGCTACCGCGGCTCGCTCGTCCCGGCCGAGCCGCAGCTCTGGCAGGACCACGTGCCTCCGGTCGACCATGAGCTGATCGGAGTCGAGGACGTCGCGGCGCTCAAGGCCACGATCCTCGCGTCGGGGCTGTCCGTCTCCCGGCTCGTCTCGACCGCCTGGGCCTCGGCGTCGACGTTCCGGGGCACCGACAAGCGCGGCGGGGCCAACGGCGCACGCATCCGCCTCGCACCGCAGAAGGACTGGGAGGTCAACGAGCCCGCCGAGCTCGCGACGGTGCTGCGCACGCTCGAGGGAATCCAGACAGCGTTCAACGGCGCCCAGAACGGTGGCAGCAAGCGGGTCTCGCTCGCCGACCTGATCGTGCTCGGAGGCTGTGCCGCCGTCGAGCAGGCCGCGAGGAATGCCGGACACGACGTCGAGGTCCCGTTCGTGCCGGGGCGTACCGACGCGACACAGGAGCAGACCGACGTCGAGTCCTTCGCAGTGCTCGAGCCGACTGCGGACGGGTTTCGCAACTACCTCGGCAGCGGGCACCGCCGGCCGGCGGAGCAGCTGCTCGTCGACCGCGCGGAGCTGCTGACGCTGAGCGCGCCCGAGACGGCCGTGCTCGTCGGCGGCCTGCGCGCCCTGAATGCGAACCACGGCCGCTCCGGGCTCGGCGTCCTCACCGATCGGCCCGAGGCGCTGACGAACGACTTCTTCGTGAACCTCGTCGACATGGACACGGTCTGGCAGCCGACCTCTCCCACCGAGGAGACCTTCGAGGGTCGGGATCGGGCGACGGGCGAGCTGCGGTGGACCGCGAGCCGCGTCGATCTCGTCTTCGGCTCGAACTCCCAGCTGCGGGCGCTTGCCGAGGTCTACGCCTGCGACGATGCGGCCGAGAAGCTCGTCCGGGACTTCGTTGCGGTCTGGGACAAGGTCATGAGCCTCGACCGCTTCGACCTCGCCTGATCGGTGAACGCCGTCGGTGGGGCCCTGCTGGGGGCCCCACCGACCTCTCCTCAGCTCTCCGAGAGCTTGCTTGCGAGCTCCTCCTCGTCGTGAACGGAGAGGCTCGTGCGGAGCACCGTGCCGCCGTGCGTCTGGAGTTGCGGCAGGACCCGGTCCTCCGTCCACTCGGACACGACCATCATGAGGGCCGCCGTGCCCGGCTTCACGAGCTCCTGGACGTCGGTCTGGAACTCCTTCTTGATCCCGAGATCGCTCGCCTTGCCCATGAGGGCGCCCATCGCACCACCGACGATCATGCCGCCGATCGGGACGAGGAAGAGCAGGCCGATCAGCATGCCCCAGAACATGCCGCCGAGGGTGCCGGCGGCAACGATTCCGTGCGGGATCTCGGACTTCACCTTGCCGTCCGGCTCGCGCCAGATCACGGCGATCTTCTCGAGCTTGATCAGGTAGTCCTTGGACATCTGCCCGACGTCGCCCGAGGCGGCGAGAGCCGTGTCCTTGTCGGGGTATCCGATCACGACCAGTTCGCTCACGTGCGCTCCTTTCGACGGCTGGCGGCGGCGACCCGGGTCGCGGGGCGCCCCGTGACGCAGTCTACGCGGCCGCCGCGGGCGGGCCTCGGCCCGGACGGCGAGCGCCCGGGCACACCCCGCCGGTTCGGGCGTCTCGTATGATCAGCCGGAGACGCGAGGGGAGGGGGTTTTGCGGTGAGCGTGATCGTTCCTCGCTGGGAGTGGCGCACGTTCGGGGACGACTTCGGTGCAGCCGAGGCCAGGCTCGCGTCGCTCGTTCCCGTTCGGGCGCAGGAGAGCGACGAGGTCTACGTGCTCTCGTCGGAGGCCGACGAGTCCGTCAAGATCCGCGACGAGCTCATGGACGTCAAGCACCTCGTTCAGGTGAACGACGACGGGCTCGAGCAGTGGACGCCGGTTCTGAAGGGGCGCTTCCCGCTCTCCGCGGACGTCGCCGGCTCGGTGCTCCGGGCCCTCGGTGCCCCGGTGCCGCCTCTGGAGCGCGAGAGCTACACGCTGGCCGAGCTCATGGACGAGCTGGTCGCCCCGAGCGAGCTGCTGCATACGGTGCGCGTATCGAAGCTTCGGAAGCACTACGACATCGGTGGCTGCATGACCGAGCTGACGGAGATCCGGACGGAACGGAGCTCGATGCGCACGATCGTGGTCGAATCGGAAGATCCGGCGCTCGTGATCGCGACCGTGCGCGAGCTCTCGCTCGAGGCGAGGCCGAACGTGAGCTTCCCGCGCGGGCTGAAGACGCTCGTCGGGTTCGGGGCACGCACGTACGCAGTCGTCGACGTCGGCACGAACTCGGTGAAGTTCCAGCTCGCGGAGCTGCGTGCGGACGGCACCTGGCAGGCGGTCGTCGACAGGGCCGAGGTCACGCGGCTCGGCGAGGCTCTCGAGGACACGGGCGTGCTCGGCTCCGAGCCGATGGCGCGCACGGTCGAAGCCATCGCCGGGATGGTGGAAGAAGCCGGGCAGCACGGGGCCTCGGCGCTCGCCGCGGTCGGTACGGCAGGGTTGCGAATCGCCTCCAACAGCGACACCTTCGTCGCCGCCGTTCGGAGTTGCTGCGGTGTGGAGGTCGAGGTCATCCCGGGCGAGGAGGAGGCACGGCTCGCATTCCTCGCGGCGAGGTCGGGGCTCGGGCTTCGGCGGGGATCGCTCGCCGTGTTCGACACCGGAGGCGGCAGCTCGCAGTTCACGTTCGGGCACGGGGACACGGTCGACGAGCGCTTTAGCGTGAATGTCGGCGCCGTCCGCTACACGGAGCGGTACGGTCTCGGCGGAGTCGTATCCGAGGACGTGCTCGGCGAGGCACAGAACGCGATCGCGGCCGACCTCGGTCGCCTCGACGGGCGGGAGACACCGGCTGCGCTCGTGGCGCTCGGCGGCGCGGCGACCAACCTCGCCGCGGTCAAGCACGGGCTCGCGACGTACGACCCCGACATCGTGCAGGGCACCGTGCTCGAGCTCGGGGAGGTCGGTCGGCAGATCGAGCTGTACCGTACGAGCACGGCCGAGGAGCGCCGGCGGATCGTAGGCCTCCAGTCCGGGCGTGCGGAGGTGATCCTCGCGGGCGCCTGCGTCGTTCGGGCCGTGATGACAAAGCTCGGCTGCGGGTCGCTGACGGTCAGCGACCGCGGGCTGCGCCACGGCCTGCTCGTCGAGCGATTCGGACCGTAGACCGGTCGTCGCGCGCCATGCCAGCGACCGCCTGACGAGCCGACGGCGAGCCCGGGCCCGTGGCAGATCGAGTCTCCGAAGCTCCGTCGACGCGCCTGAAGCGCCTCGTTCCGATCCTCACCTGGCTGCCGCGGTACGAGCGCGGGTGGCTTCGCGGTGACGTGGCTGCCGGTATCGCCGTCACGGCGATGATCGTCCCCAAGGATCTCGGCTACGCGGGGATCGCGGGGGTACCTGTCCAGAACGGGCTCTACGCCGCCGCGGCCGGAGCGATCGTCTACGCGCTGTTCTGCACCTCGCGGCAGATCTCGACGGGCCCGAGCTCGTCGCTCGCCGCGGTGGCGGGCGGCGCCGTGCTGCTCACCGGTCTCGGAGGCGAGGAGGCCGCACAGCTCGTGGCCGCGATCACGCTCGCCACGGGGGCGCTGTTCCTGCTGCTCGCCGTCTTCAAGCTCGGCTGGATCGCCCGGTTCCTCTCGAAGGCGGTCGTCACCGGGTTTCTGGCCGGAGCAGCGGTCGACGTCGTGATCGGTGAGCTCTCCAAGCTGACGGGCACCTCGGCGGAGGGAACGAGCGCCTGGCGCGAGCTCGCCTCCTGGATCGGCTCTCTCGACGCTCTGCACTGGGCGACTGTCGCCGTCGGGGTCGTCGCCCTCGCCGTGATCATCGGGCTGCGCTTCGCCGCGCCGGCCGTTCCGGGCGCCCTCGTGCTCGTCGTCGGCGGTCTGCTGGCATCGGGTCTGCTCGACCTCGGCGCACACGGCGTGGCGCTCGTCGGTGAGGTGCCTCGCGGGCTGCCGGCGCCGCTGCTACCCGACCTCGCGCTCGTACGGGACCACATCGCCGAGATCGGCGTGGCGGCCGTGGCCCTGCTCCTGATCGGCTTCTCCCAGACGGCCGGGGACGCGCGCGCCTTTGCGACCCGCCACCGGTACCGCGTCGACGTCGACCAGGAGTCGGTCGCGCAGGGGATGGCGAACGTCGGTGCCGGCTTCTTCCAGGGCATGCCCGTCTCGACGAGCCTCTCGGCCAGCTCGCTGAACGATTCGGCCGGCGCGAGGACACCCGTTGCCTCGCTGATGACCGGCGCCTTCGTCCTCCTGACGCTGGTCGCGCTGGCACCGCTGTTCTCCGGGCTGCCGAAGCCTGTCCTCGCCGCCGTGATCATCGACGCCGTCGTGTTCGGGATGATCGATGTCGCCGAGCTTCGCCGCCTGTACCGCGTCACGCGGTTCGACTTCTGGATCGCAGCCGCCGCGGTCGTCGGCGTGCTCTCGGTCGGCGTGCTCGCGGGCGTCGTGATCGGTGTCGTGCTCTCGCTCGCCTGGCTCGTCTACGTCGCGACGTCGCCGCCGATACCGCTGCTCGGGAGGGAGCCCGGGACGCACGTGTTCCGGGATCTCGACGAGAACCCCGCCGACGAGACGTTTCCGGGCATCGTGGTGCTCCGGCTCGACGGTGGGCTGTTCTTCGCGACCGCGGAGGCGCTCGAGGAGCGGATCCGCGCCGTCACGGCATCGGGCTCGCCGGTGCGCGGGCTCGTGCTCGATCTCGAGGGGGTCGACTTCATCGACTCCCAGGGCGCCGCCAAGCTGACCGAGCTCCACGAGCTCTCGCTGGTGGACGGCTGGACGCTGCGGCTCGCCCGGGTGAAGCCGCCCGTCGCTGCCGTGCTCCGGGCCGATGGCTTCCTCGAGCGGCTCGGTCCCGACCGCGTGTACGGAAACGTCCAGCGCGCCGTGCGAGCCCAGCTCGCCGAGGGCGCCGGTTAGGAGCTCTGGCCGTATGCTCTCCGTCACACGGATCGGCAGATCACCCGGTTGGGATGATGCTGACCGTTCGACCGTGACGTGAAATCCACGTACGCTCTGCGACGGGAGGATTGCTGGTGGAGGGGAAACCGCACGACGCCGACGTGATCCCATGACGGAGCTCGCCTCCAGGGACACCGCCTGGCACGGCCTCACCGGCGACGACGTCTGCGCCGCCCTGAAGGTCGATCCGCGGAAGGGGCTCGACCCTGCGGAGGTCGAGCGCCGGCGGGCGCAGGTCGGGCCCAACAAGCTCGCCGAGGCCGAGAAGGAGCCCGGCTGGCACGCGTTCATGCGCCAGTACCGCGACCTGATGCAGCTCGTTCTGCTCGGCGCCGCGATCGTCAGCATGGCCGCGCTCCAGGAGTTCAGCACGGGCATCGTGATCATCGGCCTCACCGTGCTCAACGCGATTCTCGGGCTCAACCAGGAAGGGAAGGCGGCCGAGAGCGTGGCCGCGCTCCAGAAGATGCTCGTGATCAGGGCCCACGCTCACCGCGGAGGCGAGCTCGTCGACATCCCGGCCGAGGAGCTCGTACCGGGAGACATCGTCAGCTTCGAGGCGGGCGACAAGATCCCGGCCGACGGGCGCCTGCTCGTCTCGGCAACGCTCGAGATCGAGGAGGCTGCCCTCACGGGTGAGAGCACGCCCGTGTCCAAGGAGATCGGCGTCGTGGCCGGTGAGG
The DNA here is from genome assembly GCA_046330455.1 of Gaiellales bacterium. Lineage (GTDB taxonomy): Bacteria > Actinomycetota > Thermoleophilia > Gaiellales > Gaiellaceae > CAVQXR01. The sequence goes on along the minus strand of JAXLSU010000004.1, from coordinate 220,068 downwards.
ACGTGCCGCTCGGCGACCGGGTCGACATGGCGTACATGAACTCGACGGTGACGCGCGGTCGCGGAGAGATGGTGGTGACGGCGACCGGCATGGCGACCGAGGTCGGACAGATCTCCGGGATGCTGAGCCAGGTCCAGGAGGAGAAGACCCCGCTGACGCGCCAGCTCGACCAGCTCACCGTGCTGATCACGATCATGGCGGGCGCCGCCCTGGCGCTCATCATCGCGATCGGGCTGGCGAGGGGAGAGGACTTCGACGACCTCTTCCTGATCGGGATCAGCCTTGCGATCTCCGCGATCCCGACCGGTCTCCCGGCCGTGGTCACGACGATGCTCTCGCTGGGCACCCAGGCGCTCGCCGCCAAGGGGGCGATCGTCAAGCGACTGCGGTCGGTCGAGACGCTCGGCTCGACCTCTGCGATCTGCTCGGACAAGACCGGCACGCTGACGCTCAACCAGATGACGGCCCGCCAGCTCGTCGTGGCCGGGCGCCGGTACTCGATCGACGGGGAGGGGTACTCGACCGACGGAAAGATCCTGCGCGTCGCGGGCGATACCGACACGTCGCTCGAGCCGTACCTGTTGCCGATGGCGCTCGCAAACGACGCCGCGGTCAGAGAGGGAGAGATCGTTGGCGACCCCACCGAGGCGGCGCTCGTCGTGCTGGCGGCCAAGGGCGGCCTCGATGTCGACGAGACGAGGCGGGTCCTTCCCCGCGTCGCCGAGGTGCCGTTCGACTCCGAGTACAAGTTCATGGCGACCTTCCACGAGGTGGAGGACGGCGGGCGCAAGGTGATCCGCTGCTACGTCAAGGGCGCACCGGATGTGCTGCTCGCGCGCGCGTCCGGGATCCGTGACGCGGACGGATCGACCGTCCCGGTCGAGACCGGCCGTGACCGTGCCCTCGAGGAGAACGACCGCCTGGCCGGCGAGGGCCTGCGCGTGCTGGCCGTGGCCTCGCGCGACATCGATCCTGCGACGTTTCGACCGGACGGCAACCTGCTCGAGGAGGTTCAGGGGCTGACCCTGCTCGCGCTCGTCGGCATCGTCGATCCACCCCGGAAGGAGGCGAGAGACGCGATTGCACGCTGCAAGGAGGCGGGGATCCGCGTCCGTATGATCACGGGCGACCACGTGACGACCGCCGGGGCGATCGCCGCACAGCTCGGGATCGAGGGCAAGGCGCTGTCCGGGACCGAGTTCGCAGCCCTCGGCGATGCCGAGCTCGACGGGCGGGTCGAGGAGATCGGCGTCGTCGCGCGCGTCGCCCCCGAGGACAAGGTGCGGCTCGTCGATGTTCTCAAGCACGGGAACAACGTCGTTGCGATGACGGGCGACGGGGTGAACGACGCGCCCGCGCTCAAGCGATCGGACATCGGGGTCGCGATGGGCATCACCGGCACAGAGGTGACGAAGGAAGCGGCCGACATGATCCTCACCGACGACAACTTCGCGACGATCGTCGCCGCTGTCGAGGGCGGCCGTGGCATCTACGACAACCTGATGAAGTACGTGCGCGTCCAGCTGATCATGCTGGGCGGGTTCATCCTCACGTTCGTCGGTGCGGCGATCTTCGACATCGCCGGAGGGGCGCCGCTGGCACCGCTGCAGATCCTCTGGGTCAACTTCGCCATCGACGTGCTGCTCGCGATCGGGCTCGGGTTCGACGCTCCGGCTCCGGGGCTCATGCAGCGCCTGCCGCGCGACGCGAGCGCACCGATCGTCTCGAGAGGCCTCGCGCTCAGGCTCGGGGCCGCCAGCATCGTCATGGCCGGTCTCGCTCTCGGGGCCGTCGCAATCGGTGAGGACCGGTGGGATCTCGTCACCGCGACGACCATGGGCCTGACGGCCCTCTCGCTGATGCACATCGTGGCAGCGCTCGAGGCCAGAGAGCCGACCGAGACGATCTTCACCCGGTACACGATCGCGAACCGGCGGTTCGTGTTCCTGATTCTCGCCACCCTCGGGCTCACGTTTCTCGTCACGGAGCTGTCCGCGCTCCAGCGGATCTTCGACACCGTGTCGCTGACGAGCTCGCAATGGGGGATCTGCCTGCTCGGGCCGGTCGTCTACGTCGCGGTCATCGAGCTGATCAAGCTCGTCGACCGCCACACCGGCGAGCCGGAGCCGGTGCCGGCTCCCCAGGAGGCATAGGGTGACGGGCCCGGCCCCCGTCGCCGCGGAGCGCCGACACGATCCCGTGCCCCGGGACACCAACTGAGAGGAGTCGACATGGCAGCGACAACCGGTCGGACCAGTAGGCTGACCGACGAGCAGCTCGGGAAGATGCTCGAGCTCGCAGGAGCGTCGGACAGCGTCGAGCTGAAGCTGACGGTACCGCCGTCCGAACGGCGGGCCACCGTGGAGGCGATCGGGTTCGACGCGATCGCCTGCCAGATCCGCCAGGTGTTCTTCTTCGACACGCCTGAGCTGGCCTTGCAGAAGGCGGGTCTCGCCGTCCGGGCTCGACGCGTGCAGGGCCGGGAGGGAGACACGGTCGTGAAGCTCCGACCCGTGGTTCCGGCCGACCTCCCGGACTACCTACGACGCTCGCGGAGCATGGTCGTCGAGGTCGACGCCATGCCCGGGGGCTACGTCTGCTCGGCAGCGCTCAAGGGACGGCTCGACAACGAGCAGATCAGGGCGACCGTCACCCGCGGGGAGGGGCGTCTACGCAAGCTCTTCTCGAAGGAGCAGCGACGCTTCTACCTCGACCACGCGCCGGAAGGGGTCGACCTCGACACCCTGTCGGTGCTCGGGCCCATCTTCGTCCTGAAGGCGAACGTCGTTCCCAAGGGGCTCGGCCGGAAGCTGGTAGGTGAGCTCTGGATGTATCCCGACAACTCACAGATCATCGAGCTCTCGACGAAATGTGTGCCATCGGAGTCGCTCGAGGTCGCGTTGAAGACGCGGCTGTTCCTCGAGGGGAAGGGGATCGACCTGGGCGCCGAGCAGGAGACGAAGACCAGGCGCGCGCTCGAGTTCTTCGCGGCCGAGCTCGCGGCTGCGGCCGGGTAGGCCGGCCCGGTAGCGATGGGGAAGCCGGCTCGCGTCGAGAAGCGCAAGTGGGACGGGGCCCTGTCCGCCGTCGCCGGAGCAACCGTGCTCGACGCGATCGGCGAGGCGGTCGTCTGGTTCGTTCCCGAGGGAACGCGGCGCGAGCGGCCCGAGCGCGGGGTGACCGAGCTCGTCGCCCGCGACGAGCTCTGGACCGCCGTTCCCGGCGGCTGGTGGGTGCTCTGCGCGGAGGCACGGGCGGGGGAGTCGATCTCCGGGTACGAGCTCCATGCGGCCGCACCGTTCGAGCGGCCGGCTGCAGGGGTGGTCAGCTGGGTCGACCTCGACCTCGACCTCAGCCTCCACGGTGACGAGCTCGAGCTGATGGACGAGGCGGTCTTCCACCACCACGCAGAGACGATGGGGTACCCGCCCGACGTCGTTCGTGGAGCCTGGGAGGGCATCTCGGAGCTGGCGCCGAGGTATACGACCGGCCAGTGGCCGTTCGACGGCTGGCTGCAGGAGCGACTCCAGGCAGCACGCCGCCGGACTGCCGGAGGGAGCGCACCGGATGCGCGATAGCTCTCGGCACGGACGGCCCCGGCTGCTATGGTGCTGCGCGTGAATCCGGCCGGGCCACGGAAGTCGTTTCTTGCCCTCCTCGGTGCTGTCTGCGTCGCGCTCGCGCTCGGCCTCGCGGCCTGCGGTGGAGGTGACGAGGACATCCAGGCGACCGCGGAGGGAGACCTCTGCTCGGCCCTCGGAACGCTCTCGGCCTCGATCACGGCGCTCCAGGGCATGCCACCGACGAGCGAGAAGAGCGAGGTCCAGTTCCAGGTCGGCGTCGTGCAGAACAACTGGGAGACCGTGCAGCGCGACTTCTCGGACCTGCAGGAGGCCGACGAGGCTGCGCTCGAGAGCGCCGCGAGCGATCTGGGGCAGGCCGTCGACGACCTACCGGAGGGCACGACGTTCGGCGATGCGCTCCAGCAGCTCCAGCCCCAGCTGACTGCGGTTCACCAGGCGTACGCGCAGATGTGGAACGGCCTCGGCTGCGTCGACGCCGGCACGTCGACGACCGGCTCGTAGGCGTCCGCTGCCGGGCCGCAGGCCGCCGGCCGGGGCGGCCCGAACGAGCGAAGCCGGGTGTCGGGAGCGGACGTGTCCGACCCGCAACCGTCCAGCTCCGGGCCCGTTCACCGTTCGGGCGGGATGAGATCCCGCCCCTACAGGACCCGGGGATCCCACGCATCCCGCGGCCCCGTGCACGTTACGGGCGGGATGGGATCGCGCCCCTACAGGATCCGGGGATCCCACGCATCCCGCGGCGCCCTTGCACGTTGCGGGCGGGATGGGACTCCGCCTCTACGGCTCCCGTACGTTGGCCACGACGGCGGGTGCGGCTGAGTCACGCAGGGCGCCGGGCCGTCACGAGCACGAGCGTCCGGGGAACGTGCAGGGCATTGCCGTCGCGGTAGGCGGCGAGGCGCCCCTCGAGCTCGGCGACGACGGCTCGCCGCCCGTCCTCGCCGAGGTCGGCATCGATTCGCCTGAAGTGACCGTTCTCGCGGCAGAGCAGCTCCCAGTGCTCGCCGGCGTCCGTACGCCTGATCTGCTCCACGAGCCGGTGCGCCTCGACGTCCTCGAGGCCCGCCGCGCGATGCACGCCCGCCGTCTCGTCAGGATCGCCGAGCCTCCCGAACACGCGGGCGAACGAGGCTCGCTCCTTGCCGAGCACGGTGGCGACGGCTTCCCGCGGCGCGTCGAACCACGGATTCTCCGGCAGGGACGCCCAGATCACGGTGGCGAGCCGTCCGCCCGGCTCGAGCACGCGGACGAGCTCGTGGACGGTGGCGACGGGGTCGTCGGCGACCATGAGCGCGAGGCGGCTCGTCAGCCCGTCGAAGGCCGCGTCTGCGAATGGCAGCGGTCGGTTCAGATCAGCTTCGACGAGCGTCAGCTCGACCCCGCTCTCGACAGCGCGGCGGCCGGCCTCGGCGAGGCGCTCGGTGCTCGTGTCGAAGCCCGTCACGTGCGCTCCCGCCCGGGCAAGGGCAACCGTCAGCCGGCCCGAGCCGCACCCGGCGTCGAGGACGCGGGAGGCACCCGCAACGGCAGCGAGGAGCTCGGCCGTGCCGAACGGGCCGCGCTGTGCCTGCTCGACTCCGCCGCTCACGGCAACACACTGTAGGTGCGACGGGCGGTCAGGCGGTCTGAGGTCTGAACGGCCGCAGCTCGTCCTCGCCCTCCCGGATGATCCCGACGGTCGACTCCGGCACCTCGTTCCATGCGCCGGCGAGGTCGCCGAGCGGCTCCGAGACGACGAGCCGGGTCTCGGCGGAGAGATCGTGGAGCATGACGTTGTCGGGGTACTGGGCCCGCAGAGTCTCGACGGCCGTGCTGTGGAAGAGCGATCGCGAGCTTCGCTCGGACGAGTAGCGGAAGGCCCACACGGTTGCGCCGTCGGTCGTCGCGACGGTCATCTGGATCGGGTGCTCGACGCCGTGCCGGCGCCCCGTCGCCTCGATGAGCCCGACCGCGCGCTCGACCGCAGCCGGCGGATCGTCCTCGAGGCCGAACGTCAGCGCGAGATAGAAGAAGAGCTCGGAGTCGGTCGAGCCCTCGATCTCGGCGTAGAGCGAGGGGTCAACGGCGAGCGCGAGGTCGCGCTTCACGACCGGGAAGCCCCGGATCAGGCCGTTGTGCATCCAGAGCCAGCGCCCGTGGGAGAACGGGTGGCAGTTCGTCTGCTGGATCGCGCCGCCGCTCGAGGCACGGATGTGTGCGAAGACGAGCGGCGACACGATGTGGCGCGAGAGGTGACTGAGGTTCCGGTCGTTCCAGGCGGGCTCGACGCTGCGGAAGACCCCGGGCGTATCGCCGATGCCGTACCAGCCGAGCCCGAACCCGTCACCGTTCGTCGTCTCGGCACCGAGTCTCGAGTGGAGGCTCTGGTCGATGAGTGAGTGAGCCGGTTTGAACAGAAGCTCCTCGATCAGCACCGGCGATCCCGAGTACGCGATCCAGCGACACATGGCATCCTCCCGTCTCGATCCGGCCCGGCGGGCCGCACGGCTCCATTCAACACGGTCGTGCGATGTGGACGATGCGGATTCCAGCCGTATCATCGACGCTCGAGGCGAGCAAACGGCGAGGAGGAGGGTATGGCACACCTGCACACACAGCACACGGACGGAGCCGGGGAGACGCTCGGCATTGCCCCGCTGTTCACGACCGAAGGCTCGACGATTCCCCGGCACCGGCTTCCCGAGAGCGGGCTCGCCCCGGACATCGCCTACCAGGTGATCCACGACGAGCTGATGCTCGACGGCAACGCGCGCCTGAACCTCGCCACGTTCGTCAGCACCTGGATGGAGCCCCAGGCCAAGCAGTTGATGGCCGAGTGCCTCGACAAGAACATGATCGACAAGGACGAGTACCCGCAGACCGCCGAGCTCGAGATGCGCTGCGTCAACACCCTCGCGAACCTGTGGAACGCCCCGGGCGGTGACGGGATCGGCTGCTCGACGACCGGATCGAGCGAGGCTGCGATGCTCGGCGGGCTCGCGCTGAAACGACGCTGGCAGAAGCGCCGGCGCGCCGCGGGCGAGCCGGCCGACCGGCCGAATCTCGTCATGGGGATCAACGTGCAGGTGTGCTGGGAGAAGTTCGCCAACTACTGGGACGTCGAGATGCGCCTCGTGCCGATGGAGGACGATCGCTTCCACCTGTCTGCCGAGGAGGCCGTCGGTCTCTGCGACGAGAACACGATCGGCGTCGTCGCCGTCCTCGGCTCGACCTTCGACGGCTCCTACGAGCCGGTGGCCGAGATCTGCCAGGCGCTCGATGACCTCCAGGCCCGGACGGGGCTCGACGTCCCGGTGCATGTCGACGGCGCCTCGGGTGCGTTCTTTGCGCCGTTCGCCGACCCCGATCTCGTCTGGGACTTCCGCCTTGCGCGGGTCGCCTCGATCAACGCGTCCGGGCACAAGTACGGCCTCGTGTATCCGGGCGTGGGGTGGATCGTCTGGCGCGATGCCGAGGCGCTCCCCGAGGATCTGATCTTCTGGGTGAACTACCTCGGCGACAACATGCCCACGTTCGCGCTCAACTTCTCGCGGCCCGGCGCGCAGGTGGTCGCCCAGTACTACAACTTCCTCCGGCTCGGCTTCGACGGTTACGCGGCTGTCCAGGGCTACTCCCGTGACGTGGCGATGAGGCTCTCCTCCGAGATCGGCGAGCTCGGCCCGTTCCGGCTGATCACACGTGGAGACGAGCTGCCGGTCTTCGCCTTTGCCGTTTCGGACGAGGTGGACAACTTCACGGTGTTCGACGTCTCGGGCGCGTTGCGCGAGCGCGGCTGGCTCGTGCCCGCGTACACGTTCCCGGAGAATCGAACCGACCTTGCGGTGCTCCGGATCGTCGTTCGGCAGGGCTTCACGCACGACATGGCGGGCCTCCTGCTCGACGACCTTCGCCACCAGCTGCCCCGGCTGGCGAGACAGCCGGCACCGGTGCACGATGCCTCTGCCGGCTCGGGCTTCCGTCACTGATCAGGCCCGCCGGGATCATCCGATCGGGGCGATGCCGGAATGGTGTGGCCATGGGAGCGTTGCAGCTGCAAGAATCTGCACGGAATCAATCGCCTTTGGGAGGAATGATGAGCGCGAACGACCTCGAGCTCGGCCCGATCGACTACGTCGTCGTCGAGTGGCCGGCAGACAGGAAGCCCACCGGAGAGGCATTCCCGCACCTCGTCGAGCTCGTCGATCGAGGCATCGTGCGGGTTCTCGATCTCGCCTTCGTGCACAAGGAGGAGGACGGGAGCGTCGTCGCCCTCGACTTCAGCGACCTCGGTGGGGATCCCCACCTCGCGATGTTCGAGGGCTCCTCGAGCGGCATGCTCGGCGACGAGGACCTCTCCGAGGCGGCGGCCGCGATCGAGCCCGGCTGCTCGGCGGCCCTGCTCGTGTACGAGAACACGTTCGCGGCGCCGTTCTCCACGGCGCTTCGCAAGAGCGGCGCGCAGCTCGTGGCCAGCGGTCGGATCGCGCCGTCGGCGATCATCGCCGCGCTGGACGAGCTCGAGCAGGCCGAGGCCTGAGACCGGAATCGACGAGAGGAGCAGAACGATGGGACTCATTCGTGGAGTTGCCCGCACCGCGGTGATCGCCGGGACGGCGACCGCCGTCTCGAACCGCGTCTCCCGCCGGCAGGCGAATCGCTGGGCACAGCAGGACTCGCAGCAGTACCAGCAGCAGGAGCAGTACGCACCGCCTCCGCAGGAGCAGTACGCGCCTCCGCCTGCACCCGCCGGGGCGACGACCGACGACAAGCTCGCCCAGCTCAAGGAGCTCGGCGAGCTGAAGGCGGCCGGCGTCTTGACGGACGCCGAGTTCGAGGTGCAGAAGGAGAAGATCCTCCAGTCGTAGCCGTCGGGCCGCGGGCGGGCGTCGAGCCCGCCCGCGGTCGGGCACGATTCAGGCCGGGCAGGGGAGGCGCGATCCGGTGACCAGGGCAGCCGCCTACCCCGAGCCGGTCGTCGTGCGCCCCGGCGTGCCCGGCAGCAGGCTCGTGGCGCCGTGAACCTCGTCTGGGGGGCACTGATCACCGCCGCGGCGACGGCGATCGCGGTGACGACGCTGCTGCTCGTCCGGCGGCGGGCTCCCGAGGGCGGCTACTTCGCCGACGGTGACCGTGCGGCCGGCGTCTTCGGCGTGCTCGCAACCGGATTCTCCGTGCTGCTCGGCCTGATCATCTTCCTCGCTTTCTCGAGCTATGACCAGTCGCGTACGGGCGCCGAGACGGAGGCGCTGATGGTCTTCCAGCAGGTCGAGAGCGCGCAGTTCTTCCCCGGCGGGACGGATGCAGAGCTCACCGGCGAGCTCGTGTGCTACGCGCGGTCGGTCGTGCACGACGAGTGGGTGCGCATGCGCGCGGGCACGCTCGGAGATCACATCAACCCCTGGAGCGTCGTCCTGTTCGAGACTCTCCAGGACGTCGAGCCGAAGACGGCGGCGGAGCAGTCTGCCTACGACAAGTGGCTCGACCAGACCTCGGAGCGCGAGGAGGCGCGCCGCGACCGCGTCCACGGCGCGGTGGGGGTGATCCCGACGACGCTCTGGATCGTGCTGTTCTTCATCGCGGCCGTCATCTTCGTCTTCATGCTCTTCTTCGCCGATCGCGGTGAGCGAGCCGTCACGCAATCGGTCCTGATCGGGTCGGTCGTGGCTGCGATCACGGTCATGCTGCTCCTGCTCCAGTCACTCGACGACCCGTTCGGGGGAGGTGTCGGCAGCCTCGAGCCGGTCGCGATGGAACGAACGCTTCGCCTCATCGATGAGGCGCTCGCCGCCGTCGGCGTGCAGGTCCCGATCCCGTGCACGCCCGACGGGCTCCCGGTGACATCGTGACCGACGAAGGGACACGGAGAAGCGAACGGGTCGAGATCCTCGCGACGATCCTCCTGGCGCTCGCGACCGTGGCGACCGCGTGGAGCGGGTACCAGGCGAGCCGCTGGAACGGCGAGCAGGCAAAGGCGGCGGCGAAGGCGAGCGCGCTGCGCATCGAATCCGTGAAGGCCGACGGCCTCGCCAACGCCCAGTCGCAGATCGACGTCGCCGTCTTCACGCAGTGGGTGGACGCCTACGCGCGCGGTGAGAAGCAGCTGGCCGACTTCTATCTGGAGCGGTTCAGGGCGGAGTTCAAGCCCGCGGTCGACGCCTGGATCGCGACGAGGCCGCTCCAGAATCCCGACGCTCCCCTGACCCCGTTCGCGATGCCCGAGTACCGGCTCGAGGCCCGCGAGGAGGCAGGCCGGCTCGAGGCGGCCTCCGACGTCGCCGCGGCCGCGGCGAGAGAGAGCCTGCAGCGGGCGACGAACTACGTGCTCGCCGTCGTGTTCTTTGCCGCAGCGCTCTTCCTCGGAGGGATGAGCGCCCGGTTGAGGACGCTCGGGTTGCGCCGCGCGCTGGCGATCGTCGGCCTCGTCGTCTTCCTCGGAGCGGCGGCCTGGATCGCCACCTTCCCGGTCAGCGTCTCGGTCTGAGACCGCTTTCCCCGTCTATCCGGGCCAGCACCCGGGTGGGTGTCAACCGGCCAGCGTGGAGCCGAGCTCGAGGGCGGCGTCGAGGTCGTAGCCGAGCGCCAGCCCGAGCTTCGGTGCCGCCGACACGACGCGCGGCGCTCCGACGACCGGGATCGCGGCGACGAGTACCCCAACGATCTCCTCGGAGCTCGCGCCCGCCTGCCGCGCCGCGTCGACGGCGGTCGCGTAGCTCTGCGGACCGGCGTCCAGGGCGATCAACGCTCCGATCTGGACGAGCGCATGTGCCCTGGGATCGAGACCCGAGGCGTCCGCGTTGTCGGGCCCGCCTGCGCTGAGCGATGCGACGAGTCGATCGTCGGAGATCGCCAGCCTGCGCAGCGTGACGCGAAACTCGTCCATCGACGTCTGAGGTATTGGACGCGATCCGTGACGCGGGGGCATCACCCCGACGGGGTGAACTCCCGTACGTCGAGCGCGGCGGATCCCACGAGCCCGAGCTCTGCCGCTCGCTCCACGGCCTCGCTGCGCGAGGAGGCGCCGAGCTTCCGGTAGATCGAGATCGCCTGTGTCTTCACCGTGTTGCGTGAGACGAACAGGCGCTCGCCGATCTCACGGAAGCTGAGGTGGGTCGTGAGCAGCGGCAGCAGCCGGAGCTCGGCCGAGGTGAGGCTCGACTCCCGGCCGAAGCGAGGCCGGCCGTCCGACCGGAGCAGCTCCCTCACCTTCGCGAGCTCGTGCGTAAGGGCTCCGAGGTCGCCCCGGCGCCGGAGCACCTCGCCCGCGTCGGAAAGCGCCGTACGTGCCCCGTTCACATCGCCCAGCGACAGGTACGTACGCGCCAGCTGAAGAAGCGCCTGCACCGAGTAGAACGGCATCGAATGGTTCAGACGCGGGCGGAGTCGCTCGGCCGCCGCGAGCGTCCCGCGCGCCGACTCGGTGCGGCCGGCCAGGATCTCCACCCGCGCCTCGGCGGCGAGCAGCATGGCCAACGCGAGGTAGTCGTCAGACCCCTCGCCGGGAACGAAGCTCCGGGCCCTGGCGATCAGCGCCCGTGCCGCCGGAAGATCCTCTCGCTCGAGCGCGAGCAGGGCCCGTTGCGCGGGCGCATTCACCGCGATGAACGTCGCGCCGGAGGCGGCCGCGGCATCGGCTGCCTTCTCGAGGTGGACGTCCGCAGCCGCCGTGTCCCCCTGGAGGAGGATCGCGTTGGCGACCAGCCACATCGCGGGCGCGCGAAACGGGCTGAAGGGCCCGAGCTCCGCCAGGGCCTGCTCGGCGTCCACCTGCATCTGCACCGGGCCCTGACGACAGAGCAGGGCCTGCGTGAGGGCCACCCACGGCCGAACGCTCGGGCTGCCGTCGGGAAGCGGATCGGTATCGTCCTTGCCCCGCTCGGCGGCCTCTGCCCAGCGCTCGGCCCGGGCTGCGTTGCCGAGCAGAGCGTACGCCCAGGCCCCGAGGACGGCGACCGCCGGATAGCGGCCGATCACCTCGGGGCTGTCGAAGTGCGTGAGCCACCGCTCGAGCGTCGCGATCCGCCCTGATCGGTACAGGGGAAAGGCGAGCGAGACGAACAGGCGGGCCACCCGGTCGAGGTCGGCCGACGCGATCGCGTACGCAATCGCGTCCTCGGGGAGCTCGTTGGCCTCGCACCAGTCCGCGGCCCGGCGACGGAGCTCCGGGACTGCCTCGGCGTCGCTGCGGTCGAGCTCACGCCGGAGCGCGGAGCGAAAGAGCTCGTGGTAGCGAAACCAGCGACGCTCCCGATCGAGGGGCACGAGGAAGAGGTTCGAGCGCTCGATCGCGTCGAGCGTCCTGGCCGAGTCGCGCCGTTCCAGGACAGCGTCGCAGAGGCCGGCGTGGAGCCGGTCGAGCACGGACGTGCGGGTGAGGAAGGTCAGCTGCTTGCGGGGCAGGCGGGACAGGTGCTCGGTCTGCAGATAGTCCTCGATGGAGCGATCGACAGACCCGAACGTGGTTCCCGGCGAGGACGCCGGAGCCTCTGCGGCAGCGAGACCCGCGAGGTAGATGCCGGCCGCCCATCCCTCCGACCGGCTGATCACCTCGTCGGCCACGCCTTCCTCCAGGCCGTCTGAGACGGACGCGAGCAGCTCGCGTGCCTCGACGTCCGTGAGCGCCAGATCCTCGGTACGAAGCTCGACGAGCTCGCCGGAGGCCCTGGCAGGGGCGACGATCGTCGTGAGCTCGGCGCGGCCGCTGAGCACGAGCTGGCAGCCGGATGCGTACGCACGGGCGAGGGTGGCGAGAGCATCGATCGACTCGCCGATGAGATATTCGACGTCGTCGAGCACGAGGACGCAGGGGGCGTGCTCTCCGGCAATCGCTGTCGCGAGCGGCGGAATCATCGCCGGCCAGCTCGAGACCTCGACGGGCGGCCGAGCGGCCGGATCAGGCGGACGGACGAGTCCCGCACGCTGAAACGACGCCCGAACGTAGTGCAGCAGCAGCACCGGGTCGTTGTCCCGCGCGTCGAGTGACAGCCACGCGAACGGTCTTGGATCCTCGGCCGCCCACTGTGCGAGAACGCTCGTCTTGCCGTAGCCCGCTGGAGCGACCACGCTGACGATGGCCGACCCGGTGGATTCGCGCAGCCGCCGGAGCGGTCCGACGCGCTGTACGACGCCCGGACGGATGCCGGGCGCGATCAGCTTCGTCTCGATCAGCCCCGGCACCGGAGCTGCGACAGCGCCGGCACCTGCCTGCGTCGTCACTGGAGAAGTCGTGCGTGCTCGCATCGTCTGAGGCCAACCGGGCAGGCCCGCCCGCCGCCGGTAACAGGGTACCCAGGTGACGCACGGTCCACGCGATCAGAACGGGACGCGAGTTCATCCCGATGGCATGACGACACGGGCTTCCGGAGGGTCGAGACTGGGAGCGCTCGATTCATGTCTCCGAGCCCTGGAGGTGCTTGGTGCCGCTTGCGGCCGACTATCCGTTCCTCGACATCGTCTGGACGATGATCCTCTTCTTCGTCTGGATCATGTGGTTCTGGCTCCTGTTCTCGTTCCTCGCCGACGTGTTCCGCCGCCGGGACATCGGTGGAGGCAAGAAGACGCTCTGGGTGTTGTTCATGATCTTCGCTCCGTTCCTTGGCGTCTTCGTGTACCTGCTCACGAACCACGACAGCATGGCCGAGCGCAACATGCAGCAGGCGCAAGCCCAGCAGGCGCAGATGGACGATTACGTCCGCTCGGTGGCGAGCACCGGCGGAGGCGCTGCCGCCGAGATCGAGAAGGCCAAGGCGCTGCTCGACTCCGGCGTCATCACGCAGGCCGAGTTCGAGGCGCTCAAGGGCAAGGCGCTCGGCGCGTAGCCAGGCTAGCGGGGCGGGGCCGAAGCGGCGGCCTCGCCCTCGCCGTCGTCGGGGTGCCTGACCCCCCAGACGACCGCGTTGAGCTCGGCCGCCCAGACAACGCCGCGGCCGATCATCCAGAGGTAGAAGAGCACGGTCGCCGCGAGCCCGAGGGCGCCGTAGTGGGACTCTGCGGACGAGAGCTTTGCCTCGAGGAAGTAGACCGTGAACACGTGGAGGATCTCGATCCCGAGGCCGAACAGCACCGCTCCCGGAATGAACGCCCTCCACGGAAGCTCGGGTGACGGGAGCCGCATCGAGACGCGCAGCCAGATGACCGCGAAGATCGCGCCGACTCCCAGCGTCGCCAGGGCGCCCGGAAGCACGCCGACGTTGACGCGCACCCAGCCCGAGCCCCCGATCAGCGTCGCGAGGACGAACGGCGCTGCGATCACGGCCGCGAGCCCGAGCAGCGGCCGCTGGATCGGACGGAGCTCGATCCCCCAGGCGGCGGCATGCACGAGGCGAAGCGCGCGGAGCAGCCCCCAGCTGAACCAGAGCGTCAGCCAGATGCCGAGGAACAGGAGCCACCAGCGGCCGTTCTCGGACTGCTGCGCTGCGGAGACGACGGATTCGGCGACCGTCTCGGCCACCCCGGCATCGTCGGCGGTCGACTGGAGGTCGGCGCCGGCCCTCGAGGCAAAGCCGAGCACGCCGGACGCGAGAACGCTGAGCGCGAGGATCCAGAAGAAGAAGCGGTAGGCGAGCCCGCCGCCGAGGACGCCGCCGGCGATCTGCACGTCGCGCTCGAGCCAGCGGAAGCCGACCTCGACCACCTGGCTTGTCGGACGCCTGCCCTCGAGGCGACGGTACAGCTCCTGCCCCCAGGCCACCGTCTCGGCGGCGCGCCCGCGCATGCCGTGCTCAGCCGCCGGGTCGGGCGCGGACGCGGGCCCGGGGCCGGCGTCTCGGAGGTCGGGATCCTGGCCGGAATCGCTCATTACGATCGTGAGAGGATTCTTCCCGCGCTGCCAGAACCCTGGAAGCGATGTCCGTGCCGCCCGTCCAGCACGAGATCCCGGCAGGGGTCCCCAATCGCAGGTTCTTCGCCCTGGGCACGGCGACCGTCGTCGCCGTGATCCTCGGGGTCGCGGCGCTGCTGCTGGCGATCTGGCTCGTGCGGGACACGATCACCTGGCTCGTCGCCGCCGGCTTCCTGGCGTTCTCGATCGAGCCGCTCGTGCGGATCTTCCAGCGACGGGGAATGGGCCGCGGGATGTCCACGACGCTCGCCTTCCTCGTGATCGGCGGCTGCCTCCTCGTCTTCGCGATCGCGATCATCCCGTCGGTGATCGACGGCGCGAAGGCGCTCAAGGAGGCGATTCCGGGCTACGTCGCGCAGCTTCAGGACACGGGCGCCGCCGACTCCCTGAATGCCGACGAGGCGATCGAGACGGCCGGGAACGCCGCCACCGGTGTCGCGAGCTTCTTCGAGGGCTCCGGCAGGGTACTCGACTTCGTCGGCGCTCTCGTGAGCGGAGGGTTCGCGGCGTTCATGATCTTCACGTTCACGCTCTACTTCCTCGTGTACGGGCGCGAGCTGAAAGACCGCGTGATGCGCCGCGTTCCGGAGCCCGGGCGCCCGGCCTTCAGCCGCTCGGCGCACGAGATCTTCGAGATGAACACGGGCTACTGGTACGGGAAGTTCCTGATCGGGCTGATTGCCGGTCTGACGACGTTCGTGACCATGAAGCTGCTCGGGCTGCCGTACGCGGCACCGCTCGCGCTGTTCGTGGGGATCACCGACCTGATCCCGAACATCGGTGCGACGCTCGGAACGATCCCCGTCGTGATCGTCGGGCTGCTCGAGGAGCCGTGGAAGGGCGTCGTCGTCGGGGCGGTCCTGATCGTCTACCAGCAGCTCGAGAACAACCTGATCACGCCGAAGGTCTTCAAGAAGACGGTCGAGATCCACCCGTTCCTCTCCGTCGTGACCGTGATCGCCTTCACGGCCCTGTTCGGGATCGTGGGGGCGCTGCTCGCTGTGCCCGTGACGAAGGGCATCCAGATCATGATCGATGCCTGGCGCGAGGGCAGGCGCGCGATCGCAGCCTCGCCCGGGTCAGCGAACCCCGAGATCGAGACACCCGTCGAGCCCGGCGGCGCCTAGCGCCGGATCACCGCACGCTGTAGGCTCCCTGCCGTCGCCGCCTTCCTTTTCAGGTCGGCGGGCGTCTCATCGGGTGATGGAGATCGGCGAGCCACGGCGGGTGATCACGATCGAGCCCATCGAGGACCCGATCCCGCGCCGGGATCCCGATCCGCCGCGGGAGCCCGAGCCTCCGGTGAAGGCTGCACCCGAGCCCGAGAAGGTGGCGCCGTAGCCGTACCGGTCGTCCCCGACTCGCTCGAGCCGCTCGTCGGTTGGCGCGCCTGGGCCGTGGCCAGAGACGAGGAGGGGCGCTACCGGCTGAGCTCGCTCGTCTACCCGGTGCTCTGGAGGCCGGAGGAGCCCTTCGAGTCGGTCTGCAGGCGCACGCTCGCGGCGCTTCCGTGGGCCAGGCCGTCTCTTCACGATCCGCCCGGCTTCGACTGCGTCTGCGGTGTCCACGCAGCGAGGGAGGCTGCGCGGGCACTCGCCTACCTGCGTCGCGATCCGGGCCGGGACCCCACCGACCGCCTCCGCGTGGTCGGCTCGGTCATGGTGTGGGGGCGTGTCGTCGAGGCCGACCGCGGCTGGCGGGGCCAGCTCGCCTACCCGCGACGCCTCGTCGTGCCGCTGCCCGGTGGGCGCCTCGGCGGCCGTCGCCGCCGCCGCCTCGCCGACCGTGTGGCCGGCGATCTCGCTGCCTACGGCGTGGAGGTGGTGGTCGGCGATCCCGTCGCCCTGCTCGGAGGCGCGAGAAGAGCTCCGAACGAGCGCACCCGGGACGGTGTCACTCGGCTCAGGGATGCGCGTCCCTAAGCGGGGACGGGCTGCCGGCCGATGCACCGTCGGGATGGATCTGAACGAACTGGATCTCGGAGGCGAGCTCTTCAGCCGCCACGCCCGGAAGGACGAGCGCACGGTCGTCGCGCTGCGAGGCATCGATCGCGGCGAGGCCTGCGTCGTCGAGGTCGAGGTGTTTCCGGCGAACGGCCTCAACCACGAGCCCATGCCGCTCGGCCCGTACAGCTTCACCTCGTTCGACGAAGCGGTCCGCTTCACCGAGGAGGCCCTGCTCGCGCTCGAATACCTGGGCTGCTCCGTGCACTCCGGGCCGGCAGACGACGCCGTGCTCTAGGGCGGGCGGCGCTGGAGCGTGCGGTGGGACTGCTGAAGCGCAAGGGCCGTTCGGAAGTCGCTCCCTCGAAGGGGGGATCGTCCCTCGATCCGGGTACGCCGATGGGGGATGGCGACGAGATGGCAGAGACGGCGCAGCGTGGAGACGAGCTCGGACGCGAGGCGGGATTCCCGACCGCGCTGAGGCTCGCGACCGAGCCGGTCGCGGACGGAACCGGCGACGACGACACCCCTGCGGCCGACACCTACGGCCTGCGGGCCGAGCTCGAGGCCCAGCGTCGCAAGGCGGGCGAGTCCACCGCGGACGAGGCTCCGGCTGTGGACGAGCCGCCGGCCCCGGAGCCCGAGACGGTGGACGCGGCCGGCGGCGAGCCCGCAGCCCACGAGCCGGCCGCGACCGAGGCCAGCGAGCCCGAGCGCCCGGATCCCGCTCCCGCTGCCGTCGAGTCGGTGCCCCGCGGGCGAGGGCAGAGCTTCGTCGAGGAGGCCCGGGCGCGGCTGGAAGCGCTCGAGCGCTCCCTGGTCGAGAAGACCGACGCGCTACGCCAGCGAGCGGGCGAGATCGCCGAGCGTGAGGAGGCGCTGACCGAGCAGATCCGGACGCTCGACGAGCTCGAGTCGACGGCGGTGGAGCGCCAGCAGGCGCTGGAGAGCCGCGAGACCGAGCTCGTGGGCAAGCTCGCCGAGCTCGAGGCCGAAGCCGAGCGCCTCGAAGAGGAGCAGGCGATCTGGGGCGAGGCCGCAAAGGAATCGAAGACCCGGCTGTCGGCTCGCGAGACGGAGCTCGAGACCCGCCTCCAGGCACTCGATGCGCGCGAACAGGTCCTGTCCGAGGCCGAGCTCGCGCTCGAGACGAAGGCTGCGGATCTCGAGGCGGCGCTGGCCTCGCAGGCGACCGAGCTCGAGGCGACTCACGCGGCGCGCCTGACCGAGCTCGAGGCGGAGCACACCCGGAGAGCCGACGAGCTCGCCGCTGCCCGTGCAGAGGTCGACGAGCGCGGTGCGAGCCTCGTTCGGGACGAGGCCGATCTGCGCGAGCGGGAAGCCTCGGCCGAGGCTCGGGAGACGGCGCTGGCGGCGCTCGAGCAGGACCTGGACGGGCGCACCCGGGCCCTCGCCGAGAGCGAGGCCGGGCTCGAGGCGCGCGAGGCGGCCGCGCAGGAGCGCGAGGCCGGGCTCGACGCCGTGGCGGCAGATCAGGCCCGGACCGAGGAAGACCTCGCCGGCCGGGAGGAGGCGCTCGCCAGCCGCGATGCCGACCTCGCAGCCCGCGAGCAGGTGCTGGCGGCCGAGACCGAGCGCCTCGAACGGGAGCGGGGCGACTGGGACGGGCTCATCCACGGAGCCTTCGACCGCCTGAACGAGCTCGAGACCGATCTCGTCAGCTCGCTGTCGCTCGCCGGCATGCTGAAGCGCGAGCTGGAAGGGCGCGAGGGCGGCCCCTCCGGCAAGCCTGCCCGTGCCGCCCAGCCCGCAAAGAGCGCCCCGGCGTCCAACGGTCACGACGAGCTCGCCGAGAGCCGCTCGTTCTTCCAGGCAAACGGTGCAGAGAGCACCGCCGAGCCCGAGCCCGTAGGGGCGCTCCCGCAGTCGACGGTCGCAGCCGAGAACCCTGACGAGAAGGCGACCGCCAACGACTGGTGGGCCCGCCAGCTCGGCCGGCGCAAGAAGGACTGACCGGCCCTTCTGCCGCCCCGCCCCGGGGTGACATCGCACACGGCAGCCGCCGACCTGCGATCCTCCCGGCAGAGATGCCGTCCCGGGGAACCGGATATCCGGCCGGAGGGGCGCAACGGCCGTGAAGGCGCTCATCCAGCGAGTGCGGAGGGCACGTGTCGTCGTCGACCGTGAGACCGTCGGCGAGATCGGCCCGGGCCTGTGCGTGCTGCTCGGGATTGCGTCGGACGACACGCCCGAAGGCGCCGCGGGGCTCGCCCGCCGCGTCGCTGCGCTGCGGATCTTCGAGAACGAGGCGGGAAAGCTCGATCGGAGCCTCGTCGACATGGGCGGCGCCGCCCTCGTCGTCAGCCAGTTCACGCTCGTTGCCGATACCCGCAAGGGGAACCGGCCGAGCTTCTCCGGCGCGGCGCGACCCGAACTCGCGACCGCGCTCTACGAGCTGTTCTGCGACGAGCTGCGCCGGACGGGGACGACCGTTGCCACCGGGACGTTCGGGGCGCGAATGCTGGTCGAGATCGAGAACGAGGGGCCGGTCACGATCATGCTCGAGACATGACGCACGAATCCGGTGATTCGCCGCGAGCCTCCTGCTATCCTGGGAGCTGCCACCACACGATCCAGCACTTGGAAGTGGGCGCTCAGCGCCCGCTTTTCGTGAGGGGGCACATTTCCTGTCACACGGAGCGACGAAGCGGATGCAGGTCTACGAGCGAGAACGGCAGCTGTACGGAGATGTCGCCGGCACGGTGGGCGCCGGCCTGCCCGAGGTCGAGGTGCTCGCCGTCGAGCTCGCGGGGCCGGAGCGCTTCTGCGTCTACATCGACCATCCCGACGGGGTCGACCACGCGCTCTGCGAGCGCGTGACGGACGCCCTGCGGAGCTACCTCGACCGGTACACGGTCGACGTCTCGAGCCCGGGCATCCAGCGCCCGCTGAGGACACGCGAGCACTTCACCGCCGCGCGTGGCCAGCGGGTCGGCGTGCGTACGGCACACGAGCTCGGCGGCAAGCGGCGGTTTCGGGGCGAGGTGGCCGAGGTCGGTACCGACGCCGTCCTGCTCACCGTCGGTGAGACACCTGTCTCGATCCCGTACGAGGAGATCGTCCGGGCGAACCTGATCGATGAGGGGCATTGGCATGAGTAGAGAGATCCTCGAAGCTGTCCAGCAGATCGAGAAGGAGAAGGGAATCGAGGAGGACACCCTCGTCGAGGCCCTCGAAGACGCGCTGCTCGCCGCCTACAAGAAGACGGCCGGCGCCGCACGGCACGCCCAGGTCGCGCTCGACCACGAGACGGGCGACTTCCGGGTGTTCGCGATCGAGCTTCCCGCCGATATCGAGGCGGTGCTCCTCGACGAGGCTCGCGAGCGCAAGCTCGACGAGCTCGAGGCGGCCGAGGCCGAGACGGGCGAGAAGTCGCACACGCTGATCCAGGACGACGATCTCGACATCGACTGGTCGGCCGTCCCGCCCGAGCAGGTGAGCAAGCGCGACGTGACGCCCGACAACTTCGGTCGGATCGCGGCCCAGACCGCGAAGCAGGTGATCCTGCAGCGGATCCGCGAGGCCGAGCGCGCGATGATGTACGAGGAGTACGTCGACCGGGTCGGCGAGGTCGTCACCGGGATCGTGCAGCAGGCCGGCGACCGCAACAACGTGCTGGTCGACCTCGGCAAGGTCGAGGCCCTTCTGCCCCGCTCCGAGCAGGTCGACGGCGAGCGGTACGAGCAGGGCAGCCGGATCAAGGCCGTGATCACGGAGGTCCGGTCGGGCACGAAGGGCCCGCAGGTCATTCTCTCGCGCCGCGACCCCGAGCTGATCCGGACCCTCTTCGAGCTCGAGGTGCCGGAGGTCGCAGACGGGCTCGTCGAGATCCGGGCGGTCGCCCGCGAGCCGGGGTACCGCTCGAAGATCGCAGTCCAGTCCCACGCCCAGGGCGTCGACCCGGTCGGCGCCTGCGTCGGGCCGCGCGGGTCGCGGGTGCGCATGGTCGTGTCGGAGCTGCGCGGCGAGAAGATCGACATCATCCCGTGGAACCCGGAGCCGGCCCGCTTCATCGCAAAGGCGCTCTCGCCTGCCCGCGTCCGGGAGGTGTTGATCGACGACGAGGGCAAGGAGGCGACGGTCCTCGTCCCCGACGACCAGCTCTCGCTCGCGATCGGCAAGGAGGGCATGAACGCCCGCCTCGCCGCGCGCCTCACGGGGTGGAAGGTCGACATCAACTCGGAGACCCAGTACGCGGAGGCCGAGGCCGAGCTCGCCTACGGCGGCGGGGAGGAGGGAGAGGACTACTCGGGCCGCTGCTCGGCCGTGCTCTCGACCGGCAAGCGCTGCCCGAACGCCTCGCTTCCGGGGTCGCGCTACTGCGGCATCCCGGCCCACCGCGCGCTGGCCGAGAAGGACGGAGAGGCGACGCCCGCGACCGTTCCGGCGGCGCCGCCGCCCGTCGCGGATGAGGCGCCGATCGAGGCTGCCGCGAGCGGTGAGCCCGAGGGCGGTGAGCTCTCTGGGGCATGACGCCCGTCCGGACGTGCGTCGGGTGCGGCAGGCGTGCGGACAAGCGCGAGCTGCTGCGCTTCGTCGCCCGTGCGGGAGCGCTCGTCCACGATCCGTCCTCGCGCGCCGAGGGCCGGGGTGCGTACCTGTGCCCTTCCGCTCCGTGCTTCGAGCGCGCGCTCTCGCGCCGGGCCTTCTCCCGGGCGCTGCGCGGCGCCGTTCAGGCTCCGCCGGAGCTGCTCCGGCTCTTTCAGGAAGGCTAAGCTGAGGCGGTGGCAGACCAGGGTGGCAACAAGCCTCAGCGACCGCTGAGGCCGCGCGGTGGGTCTCCCGCCGGGAGACGCAAGCGGCGCGTCGTCATCGACACTCCGCGGCCGCGTCCGGACGCCGTCGGCGGCCAGCGCGGCCGCGACGGCGGAGCAGGCAAGGCGAGCCGGGACGGCGCTCCGGCGCCTGTGAAGGAGACCGGTCCCGTCTCGGTCGCCTCCGGCGCGACCGTCAAGGACCTCTCGTCTGCGCTCGGAACCCCTGCGGCCCAGATCATCAAGATCATGATGACGGCCGGCGAGATGGTGACCATCACGCAGTCGCTCGGCGACGATGCGATCAACCTGATCGCCCTCGAGCTCGGCCGCGAGGTGCAGATCAAGCACGCCGACGAGGAGGAGCTCGAGCCCGAGAGCTACGAGGACGATCCCGCGAGCCTCGAGCCCCGCCCGCCGGTCGTGACCATCATGGGCCACGTCGACCACGGCAAGACCACGCTGCTCGACGCGATCCGATCGAGTGCCGTGGCCGAGCAGGAGGCCGGCGGGATCACGCAGCACATCGGCGCCTACCAGGTCGACCACAACGGGCGCCGGATCACGTTCCTCGACACGCCCGGCCACGAGGCGTTCACGGCGCTTCGGGCCCGCGGGGCGAAGGTCACCGACATCGCCGTGCTCGTGGTCGCCGCCGACGACGGCGTCATGCCGCAGACGGAGGAGTCGATCAACCACGCACGGGCGGCGAACGTCCCGGTCGTCGTCGCGGTGAACAAGATCGACCGTCCCGACGCCAACCCGACCCGGGTGCGCCAGGAGCTCGTGGCGCACGGCCTCCAGCCGGAGGAGTGGGGAGGGACGACCCAGTTTTCGGATGTCTCCGCGAAGACCCAGCAGAACCTCGACGATCTGCTCGAGCGCATCCTCCTCGTCGCCGACGCCGAGCTCGAGCTCGTCGCAAACCCGTCGGCGCCGGGCTCCGGCCCGATCATCGAGAGCCGGCTCGACGTCGGCCGCGGCCCGATCGCGACGATGCTCGTCCAGCGCGGCACGGTGCGCGTCG
The DNA here is from genome assembly GCA_046330455.1 of Gaiellales bacterium. Taxonomy (GTDB): domain Bacteria; phylum Actinomycetota; class Thermoleophilia; order Gaiellales; family Gaiellaceae; genus CAVQXR01. The sequence goes on along the minus strand of JAXLSU010000004.1, from coordinate 197,923 downwards.
GCGACGCGATCGTGGCGGGCGACGCCTGGGGCAAGGTGCGGGCCCTTCACGACCACCACGGCGAGCGCGTCAAGGACGCGAGGCCGGGAACCCCGATCGAGATCCTCGGGTTCGACAAACCGCCCCAGGCCGGCGAGCAGGCGCGGGTCGTCGAGAACGAGCGGCAGGCCCGCCAGCTCGCGCAGGCGCGCGGGCAGCGGCTCCGCGCCGAGCAGCTCGCACGGCAGGCAAAGCGGGGCACGACGCTCGAGGAGCTGTTTGCCGGTGTCGAGGCGGGCGAGGTGCAGGATCTGAACCTGATCGTCAAGGCCGACGTGCAGGGATCGGTCGAGGCGGTCGGGAGCGAGCTCGGCAAGCTGAAGCATCCCGAGGTGCGGGTCACGGTGATCCACACCGGAGTCGGCGCGATCTCCGAGGGCGACATCATGCTCGCGGCGGCGTCCAAGGCGGTCGTCGTCGGCTTCAACGTCCGCCCGAACGCCGAGGCGAGGGCGCTCGCCGAGCGCGAGGGCGTCCAGATCCGCACCTACCAGGTGATCTACAAGCTGACCGAGGACATCGAGCAGGCGCTCGTGGGGATGCTGACACCCGAGCAGGTCGAGGAGACGCTCGGCGAGGCGGAGATCCGCGAGCTGTTCCGGATCTCGCGTCTCGGGGTGATCGCGGGCTGCCACGTCACGAGCGGCGTCGTCCGGCGCAACGCCCAGGTGAGGGTCGTGCGCGACGGCGTCGTCGTCTACGAGACGACGCTCGCCAGCCTGAAGCGCTTCAAGGACGACGTTCGGGAGGTCGCGGCGGGCTTCGAGTGCGGAATCCAGCTCGAGGGGTTCAACGACGTCAAGCAGGGTGACGTGCTCGAGTTCTACGAGACACGGCAGGTCGAGCGGACGGACCTCTCGGTGGCGGCCGACGCCGCCGAAGCGTCCTAGCCGGCGCCTGTCCCGCCGCCTCGGATCGGGCCCGGTCGCTCGGTAGGCTGAGAAGGCGCATGGGCTCCGGGTACGTCGGCATCCTCTCCGTCGAGCTGTTCCTGCCCGACAACCACTCGCTGAAGGAGAAGCGGCGCGTCCTCTCCTCCGTGAAGGCGCAGCTCGCGAGGCGCTTCGGTGCCGCGGTCGCCGAGGTCGACCATCACGACGTCTGGCAGCGAGCCCGGCTGACGCTCGCCTGCGTCGGGCGCGAGCATCGTGACGTCCAGTCGCTGCTCGACGGCGCCGAACGCTACCTCTCCGGACAGGCGTTCGAGCTCGTTCGCGCCGAGCGGGAGGTGGTGACGCTCGATGCGTGAGCGCAGCCGGATGCGCCGGGTCGACGAGGCGCTGAAGGAGGTGGTCTCCGAGGGTCTGCGGGAGCTGAAAGACCCGCGGATCGGCTTCGTGACCGTGACCGGCGTCAAGGCGACGAACGATCTCTCGGAGGCCGTCGTCTACGTGAGCGTCCTCGGCTCGGAGCGCGCCCGCAGGCAGACGCTCGACGCGCTCGCCTCGGCCCACGGTGTCCTGCAGGCGCGGGTGAACCGTGAGCTTCACTTCAGACGGACCCCGCGCCTCTCGTTTCAGTACGATCCGACGGTCGAGCGCGGGGTACGCCTCGGCAAGCTGATCGATGAGCTCACTGATGGAGGACTCGAAGCAGGTCGTCGAGGCGATCAGGACGCATGATCGTTTCCTCGTCACGACCCATGAGAACCCTGACGGGGACGCTCTCGGCTCGCTCGTCGCGATGCGGCTCGCGCTCGAGCAGCTCGGGGCCGACTCGCTGACCTACCTCGCTGGGGAGGTGCCGCTCCCGCGGGAGTACGCGTTCATGTCCCTGGAGGGCCTGCACCGGGGCGGCAGGCCCGCCGAGGCCGACGGGCGCGTCGTGCTCGCGCTCGACTGCGCCAACGAGCGCCGCCTGGGCCCCGACCCCGCCCTGCTCGAGCGGGCGCCCCTCGTCGTGAACATCGACCATCACCACGACAACACGCGCTTCGGGAGCGTCAACCTGGTCGTCGCCAACGCGTCGTCGACGGGCGAGGTCCTGCGGGGGCTGTTCACGGAGCTTCGCGTCCCGCTCACGCCGGCGATCGCCGAGGCGATCTACATCGCGGTCGTGACCGACACGGGCCGCTTCCAGTACGCGAACACGACCCCGCAGACGCTCCGGCTCGCGGCCGAGCTGATGGAGGCCGGGGCGGACACGCAGCGGATCTTCCAGGGCGTGTACGAGAGCGTGCCGTTCGCGAAGCTGAAGCTGCTCGGCCGGGCGCTCGACTCGGCCCGCGCCTACGAGGGCGGCCGGCTCGTGATCGCGTTCCTCGCCCGGGACGACTTCGCCGACGCGGGAGCGACCGAGCCCTTCGCCGAGGGGATCATCGACAGCATCCGCTCGGTGGAGGGCGCCGAGCTGGTCGCGCTCGTCCGTGAGCCGCCGACCGTCGACGGGCCGAAGCGACGGGTCAGCCTCCGCACGACCGCCGACGACCTCGACGTGTCCGCGATCGCGCGCCTGGCGGACGGCGGCGGGCACCGGCAGGCCGCAGGCTTCTCGAGCGAGGGCTCCGCGGACGAGGTCGCCGAGTTCATCCACCGCGCGTACCTCACCCAGGTCGGAAGCGCGTAACCTCTCCTCGTGGAGGGACGCAGGACGAAGGCTCGGTCTGTGAACGGCCTCGTGCTCGTCGACAAGCACGTCGGCCCGTCGTCGTTCTCGGTCGTGCGCTCGGTGAGAAAGCGCTTCGGGGCCAAGGCCGGGCACGCCGGGACGCTCGACCCGCTGGCGAGCGGCCTGCTGCTCGTCCTGCTCGGCCCGTCGACGCGCCTCGCGCGCTACTTCGTCGGGCTCGACAAGCGCTACCTGACCGAGATCGAGCTCGGCGCCCGGACGACGACCGGGGACGCCGAGGGCGACGTGCTCGAGGAGACTGCCGTGCCGGTCGACCTCGCGGCCGCCCTGGCGGCGCTCACCGGGGAGGTCGAGCTGCGCGTGCCGGCGGCCTCGGCCGTGAAGATCGAGGGTGAGCGGGCCTACCGCCTGCACCGGAAGGGCGTCGAGGTCGAGATGCCCGTGCGCCGCTCGACGGTGTACGAGCTCGAGCTCCTCCGCTTCGAGGCGCCGATCCTCTCGCTCGCGCTCCATGTCTCGAGCGGCACGTACGTGCGCTCGCTCGCCGACGCGCTCGGCGGTCACTGCCGCAGCCTGCGTCGCACCGCCGTCGGACCTTTCCCCGTCGAGGATGCCGACCCCGAGCGGGTACTCGATCCGCTCGCAGCGGTCTCGTTTCTCCCCGAGCGCGTTCTCGAGGACGACGAGGTTGGAAAGATCCTGAGTGGGCAGCCCGTGCCGCGTCCCGGCGAGGGGCGCGCGCGGCTCAGCTACAGCGGGAGGCTGCTCGCCGTGGCACGCCTCGGCGGCGGCCTGGCACGACCCGAGACCGTGATGCCGGCGCGATGATCGTCTCGCACGACCCCACCGCCCTGCCGAGGGCCGACCGGGCCGTCGCGCTCGGGACGTTCGACGGCGTGCACCTCGGCCACCAGGCCGTGATGCGGGCCGCGATCGAGACCGGGCTCCGCTCCACCGTGATCACGTTCTGGCCCCACCCCCGGGAGGTGCTCGGCTACGACGTCAGGCTGCTCACGACGCTCGAGCGCAAGATCGAGCACATCCGGGCCGTCGGCGTCGACGAGCTCGTCGTCGTCGAGTTCACGCCCGAACTCGCGCGCCTGACACCGGCCGGGTTCGTCTCCCAGGTGCTCGAGCCGCTCCAGGCGCGCGTGATCCTCGCCGGTGCGAACTTCCGCTTCGGCCACGGTCGCAGCGGCGACGGGGCGCTGCTCGCCCAGATGGGATTCGACGTTCGGTCGGTGCCGCTCGTCGAGGGGGTCTCCTCGAGCCGCATCCGTCACCTGCTCGAAGAAGGAGACGCGACGACGGCCGCCGCGCTGCTCGGTCGCCCGCACGAGCTCGAGGGAACGGTCGTACCGGGAGATCAGCGCGGGGGCACCCTCGGCTTCCCGACAGCGAACCTCGCCGTGCGGCCGAACCTGCTCGTCCCCGCCTACGGCATCTACGCCGGCGAGGCCGTGAGCGGCGAGGAGCGGTTCAGGACCGCGCTCTCGATCGGCGTCAACCCGCACTACGGGGGCAACGAGCGCCGGATCGAGGCATTCCTCCTCGACTTCGAGGGAGATCTCTACGGGGACGAGCTGCGCCTCGAGCTGTGGCAGCGTCTGCGCGAGGAGCGGGTCTTTGCGAGCGAGCAGGCCCTGATCGAGCAGATCGCGCTCGACGTCGCCTCGGCACGCGCTGCCGTGCGTCCGTGAGGGAGCCGGCCGTTCTTTTCACCGCGCCGTGGGGTAAAGCCGCTCTGGTACCCTTGTGCCGCAGATGAGCCTCACGACCGAAGCGAAGAAGGAGATCGTCGAGCAGTACGGGAAGAGCCCTGCCGACACGGGCTCGCCAGAGGTCCAGATCGCACTGCTCACCAAGCGGATCAACCAGCTGACCGCGCACATGCAGCAAAACCACAAGGATCACCATTCGCGGCGTGGGCTGCTCAAGCTGGTCGGACAGCGCCGGCGCCTCCTGAACTATCTCCAGAAGAAGGATCTCGAGGGCTACCGGACGCTGATCAAGGACCTCGGCCTACGCCGCTAGCGAACTGCCGGCAGGAGCGCGGCGGAAGTTTGGGGGAGCCCCGGGCGCGAATCGCCTGATCCCGCGCGCGTGGTTGCCTCAAACCTCCGCCTCACCTTCTGCCCCAACGAAGGGGGAAAGAGGAGATGTCGATGGTTGCATCCGCGCGTCATGCGGTGACGCGGAGCATCGGCGGACGTGAGCTCACGTTCGAGACGGGCCACCTGGCCAAGCAGGCCGACGGCGCCGTCATCTGTCGCTCCGGCGACACGATGGTGCTCGCGACCGCGATGGGAAAGCTCGAAGCCCGCGAGGGAGCGGACTTCTTCCCGCTCACCGTGGACGTCGAGGAGCGTATGTACGCGGCGGGAAAGATCCCCGGAGGCTTTTTCAAGCGCGAGGGGCGCCCGACCGAGAAGGCGATCCTGAACGCCCGCATGGTCGACAGGCCGATCCGGCCGCTCTGGCCCAAGGGCTTCAGGAACGAGGTGCAGGTGGTCGCGACGATCCTGTCCGCCGACCAGATCGTCGCCCATGACGTGCTCGCGATCAACGGCGCCTCCGCCGCGCTGACGATCTCGTCGCTGCCGTTCCTCGGCCCGGTCGGGGCCGTGCGGATCGGGCTCGACGACGATGGGCGCCTGATCGTCGACCCGACGCTGCCCGAGCTCCAGACCTCCGGGCTCGACCTGCTCGTCGTCGGGACGAAGGAGGCGATCACGATGGTCGAGTGCGGGGCGCAGGAGGTGCCCGAGGAGACGATCCTCGCCGCACTCGAGCTCGCCCACCGTGAGATCCAGACCCTCTGCGAGGCGCAGGAGGAGCTGCGCCGACTCGCCGGCAAGCCGAAGATCCTCGAGGCGCAGGTGGTCGCAGAGCTCGAGCCGGAGGCCTGCGCGCAGATCCGCGGGCGGATCGCGACCGGCGGCCTGAAGGACGCGGCCGTGGCCGTGGAGGAGCTCGAGGCGAAGCTCGCGCCGCCGATCACGATGAGCTCCACCGAGAGCGACATCGTGCGGAGGATCCAGGTTCGCTCCGCGCTCGCTGCCCTTGCCGAGCGGGAGAAGCTCGCGGCCGTCACCGCGCCGGTCGAGCAGCAGTTCGGTGGGGAGCTACGGGCTCTGACCGACGCCGAGCAGGACTCGAAGGAGCTGAAGTCGGCCAAGCGCGAGCTCCTGTACTCGCGAATCGTCGATGGCGTGATGCTGCCGTTCCCGGCCGGAGCAACGGCTGCCGAGCCGGCTGCCGAGGCGGCGCCTCCCGCGCGGGACGCGGTCACGAAGCAGTACGTCAAGAAGGCGGCCGACGCGATCTACAAGGACATCGTCCGGAAGAAGATCGCCGTCGACAAGCGCCGTCCGGACGGCCGGGGCACGGAGGAGATCCGCCCGATCAGCTGCGAGGTCGACATCGCGCCCCGCACGCACGGATCGGCGCTGTTCACCCGGGGCCAGACGCAGATCCTGACGCTCCTCACGCTCGGAACCGCGAAGGAGGGGCAGCGGATCGACGACCTGTCGCTCGAGGAGGAGCGGCGGTTCATGCACCACTACAACTTCCCGCCGTTCTCGGTCGGCGAGGTGGGCTTCATGCGGGGCCCGAAGCGCCGCGACATCGGGCACGGCTTCCTCGCGCAGCGGTCGCTCGAGCCGATGATCCCGGACGAGTCCGACTTCCCGTACACGATCCGCCTCGTCTCGGAGACGCTCGAGTCGAACGGCTCGTCCTCGATGGGCTCGGTCTGCGCGTCGACGCTCGCGCTGCTCGCCGCGGGCGTGAGGATGAAGCGGCCCGTGGCCGGGATCGCGATGGGCCTCATCAAGGAGGGCGACGACCACGTCATCCTCACCGACATCCAGGGCGCCGAGGACCACCTCGGGGACATGGACTTCAAGGTCGCCGGGACCCGGCTCGGGATCACGGCGCTCCAGATGGACATCAAGATCACGGGCGTGACGCAGGAGATCCTCCGCTCGGCGCTCGCGCAGGCACGAAGCGCGCGCGACTTCATCCTCGACCGGATGGCCGAGACGCTCGCCGAGGCCCGCGAGGAGCTTCCAGACCACGCCCCGCGGATCTCCACGGTACAGATCGATCCGGAGTTCATCGGGCTCGTGATCGGCAAGGGCGGCGAGACGATCCGCTCGCTCGAGTCCGACTTCGAGGTGCAGATCGACATCGAGGAGGACGGAACCGTCCTCGTCTACGCGACGGACGGCACGAAGGCCGACGGTGCCGTGTCGGCGATCAAGGCGCTCACGAAGGAGCCCGAGGTGGGGGACACCTACACGGGCAAGGTCGTGCGCACGACCGACTTCGGTGCGTTCGTCGAGCTGAAGAAGGGCACGGACGGCCTCCTCCACGTCTCGAACGTCGGCCCCGGACGCCTCGTCCACATCGAGCAGGCGCTCCAGAAGGGCGACACGGTGGACGTCTTCGTGCAGGAGGTCGACAAGGCCCGAGGGCGGATCAGCCTGAAGCTCGTCGCCAAGCACGACGACGACGGCCTGATCAGCCCCGAGGAGCTGATGCAGCGGGCGAAGGACGTTCCTCCGCCCGAGCCTCGCGAGCCGCGCGAGGGCGGCCGCGGCGGGCGTGACCGGGGCCGCGACCGCGGCCCGCGGCGAGACCACTAGCAGCGGTGTCCGGGGGCGGCGCGAGCCGCCCCCGGTGCTGCCTCCGGCCCCGGACGTGGGGCGGTGGGCATAATCGGCCCGTGCGGCGATACGACGTGATCGTGGTCGGGGCCGGTCCCGCCGGCTCCGTGACGGCGCTGCGCCTCGCCGGGAACGGGGCCTCCGTCCTGCTCCTCGACAGGGCCAGGTTCCCGCGGGACAAGCCCTGCGGCGGCGGGCTCACGGGGAGGGCGCTCCGGCAGCTGCCTGTCCGGGTCGACCCGGTGGTCGAGCACGTGGTCGACCGCATGGTCCTGCGGCTCGGATACGGCGCATCGTACGAGCGCCGCTGCCGGGAGCCCGTGATCGCGATGACCCAGCGGATCCGGCTCGACCAGTACCTCGTCGAACAGGCGGTCGCGGCCGGTGTGGAGCTCCGGGAGGGAGCGAAGGTCGCCACGGTCTGCGCGACGCCCTCGGACGTACGGGTCGAGCTCGACGGCGAGACGCTCTCCGGCGCCTGCCTCGTCGGTGCCGACGGCGCGAACGGCGTGACTGCAGGGCAGCTCGGGCTCGGGTCGAGCCCGACCTACGGCGTGGCGCTGGAAGGGAACCTCCCGCACGCGAAGGCCGATGCCGGTCGCTACGCGGGCCGGGTCGTGCTCGAGCTCGCCACCGTGCCCGGCGGGTACGGCTGGGTGTTCCCGAAGGGCGATCACCTGAACTTCGGCGTCGGCGGGTGGGAGGCCGAGGGCCCGAGGCTGCGCGAGCATCTCCGGCGCCTCTGCGCCGCGCACGGCGTATCGGACGCGGAGCTGGAGCACGTCCGCGGCCACCGGCTGCCCCTCCGCCGCCCGGATGCCCCGCTTGCCCGCGGACGGGCGCTCGTCGTCGGGGACGCTGCCGGGCTCGTCGACCCACTCTCGGGCGACGGCATGTACGAGTGCTTCGTCTCGGCCCGTGAGGCGGCGACGGCGATCGGTGCGCTGCTCTCCGGCGCAGCCGCCGACCTCACCCCCTACGACGCGGCGATCCAGCGGTCGCTCGGCCGGATGACAGCTGCTTCCTGGGGGGCCAAGGTCGCCTTCGACCGGTTCCCGAGGCTCGCGTTCACGCTCTCGCGCCCGCCGTTCGTCTGGCCCGTGGTCGAGGGCCTGCTGCGCGGCGACCTCTCGCACCCGGGTGCGGCCGGTGGCCCCGCGAGAGGCCCCCTGAAGGCCGTCGAGGCGCTCGCCGGCCTCGCCGGGAGCCCCGGCCGGCTGTACCGGGCAGGAGCGGCATGACGCAGACGGGCGAGCAGCTGACCACGTTCTCCTCGGGAGAGCGCGTGATCACCGAACGTCTCGATCGGGTCCGCTCGGTCGCGATCGGCTTCTGGATCGGGACGGGATCGCGCGACGAGCAGGCAGGTCGCGCCGGCGTGACCCATTTCCTCGAGCACCTGCTCTTCCGCGGGACGCGCTCCTACTCGGCGCTCGAGATCGCCGAGGTGTTCGACGGGATCGGCGGCGAGCTGAACGCGATGACGGGACGCGAGTACACGGTCGTCGTCGCCCGGGTGCTGGACGATCACCTCGAGACCGCGGTCGACGTGATGGCGGAGATGGTCTACGCGCCGACGCTGGCCGAGCTCGACGCCGAGCGTGAGGTCGTACTGGAGGAGATCGCGATGGTCGAGGACGCGCCGCACGACCTGGTGCACGACCTCTTCGGCGTCGCCGTCTTCGGCGAGCACGAGCTCGGCCGCCCGGTGCTCGGAAGCGCCGACGTGATCTCGAGCGTCTCTCGCCGCTCCCTGCGCGCGTACCACCGCTCCCGCTACGCGTCGCCGAGGATCGTCGTCGCGGCCGCCGGAAGCGTGGATCACGACCGCTTCGCAGGCCTCGTCGCGTCGCGCATCGCCGAGACGGCGTCCGGGAGCAGTCGCAACGGCAGGGCGCTGCTCGCATCGTCCCCGCAGCCCTCCCTCGTCTTCAACCGCAAGAGCACCGAGCAGTACCACGTCTGCGTCGGCGGCACCGGCCTTGCCCGCGCGGACGAGCGGCGGTTCGCCGCCTCCGTGCTCGACGGGATCCTCGGCGGCTCGCCGTCGTCGCGGCTCTTCCAGGAGATCCGCGAGCGGCGGGGCCTCGCCTACAGCGTCTACACCTTCGCCTCCATGTACCAGGAGACCGGCGAGGTCGGGGTGTACGTCGGCACCCGCGAGGAGCACGTCGGCACGTGCCTCGGGATCATCGCCGAGCAGATCGGCGACCTCGCCCAGGGCGGTGTGGGAGAGGCCGAGCTCCGGCGCGCGAAGGAGAATCTGAAGGGCCGGATCATGCTCTCGCTCGAATCCACGTCGAACCGGGTGACGCGGCTCGGGAAGTCGCTCATCACCGACATGGAGCTCCTCACACCCGAGGAGGTGATCGCCCGCGTCGACGCGGTCTCGGCCGACCAGGTGGCGGCGCTCGCGGCCGAGCTGCTCGCTCCGGAGCGGCTCGCGGTGGCGGGAATCGGGCCGAGCGTGCGGGTCATCCGGGCGGCCGCCCGGCGGGTCAATCCGGCGCTCGGCCGGGAGCGGGCGGCGTGAGGGTCCTGCTCTTCGGCCGCGACGGGAAGGTCGGCTCGGTGCTCGGTCCCGCGCTGCGCGAGGCCGGCCACGAGGTGACCGGCGTCGAGCTGGGGGAGGTAGCCGACCTCGACGGGTGCGAGGCCGCGGTCGACTTCACGATGCCGGACGCCGTGCTCGGGAATGCCCGGATCGCGCTCGCGGCGCGAGTTCCCTGCGTGATCGGAACGACGGGGCTGACCGACGAGGGGCTGGCCGGGCTCGACCGTCTTTCCGTCGACCACGGCGTCCCGTGCTTCGTGGCGCCGAACTTCGCGCTCGGAGCGGTGCTGATGATGCGCTTCGCCGAGGAGGCGGCCCGCTTCCTGCCGGACGCGGAGATCATCGAGCTCCACCATGCGACGAAGCTCGATGCGCCCTCGGGCACTGCGAGAGCGACGGCGGCGCGGATGGGCGGCGACGTGCCGATCCATTCCGTCCGGCTGCCCGGCCTGATCGCCCACCAGGAGGTGATCCTCGGCGCTCCGGGTCAGTACCTCACGATCAGGCACGACACGACGTCGCGGGAGGCGTTCGTCCCCGGGGTCCTGCTGGCGCTGGAGCGGCTCCCTGCGCTTCCCCCGGGCCTCACCGTCGGCCTCGACGCGCTGCTTGCGTGAGCCCGACCCGCGGACACGCGGGCGCGACGGGCACGTAGGGTACGGGCAACCGTCGATCTCGGAGGCCGTCCAGTCCATGAGCATCCTTGGGAACCGCGTCGTCCGTGTCGAAGATCCGGCGTTTCTGACGAGCGGAGGCACCTACATCGGCGACGTCGACGCTCCCGCCCTGGCGGGCGCCGCTCACGTCGCGTTCGCCCGCTCGACGGTCGCGCATGCCCGTGTCCGGAGCGTCGACGTGGGCGAGGCCCGCGCGGCGCCCGGCGTCGTCGCGGTCGTGACCGCCGCCGAGCTCGACCTGCCGGACAGACCCCCTCCGCCGCAGCCGTTCGGGCCCGACCTCCCATCGATCGAGGCGGCGATGGCGCGGCCGCTGCTCGCACGCGACGTCGTGCGCTACGTCGGCGAGCCGGTGGCCGTCGTCGTCGCGGAGACCCCGAGGGAGGCCGCCGATGCGGCGGAGCTCGTCGAGATCGACTACGACCTGCTCCCGGTCGTCGTCGATCCGGAAGCGGCCCTGACCGGGGAGACACTGCTCTTCCCCGAGGCGGGAACGAACGTGGCGATCTCCTACGAGCGCGATCTCGACGCCGCGCTCTTCGACGGCTGCGAGGCCGTCGTGACGCAGCGGATCGTGAACCAGCGACTCGCCCCGGTGCCGCTCGAGGTCCGCGGCGCCGCCTGCGCCTGGGGGGAGGACGGCCGGCTGACCTACTGGGGGGCGACCCAGGCGCCGCACCTCTGGCGCCTGCTGCTTCGGCTCTCGCTCGACATCGAAGAGGAGGACGTCCGCGTGATCGCGCCCGACGTGGGCGGCGGCTTCGGAGCGAAGGTCGAGACGTACGCCGAGGACGTCGTGCTCGCCTGGCTGGCCCGCCGGCTCGACCGCCCGCTGCGCTGGGTGGAGACGCGCTCGGAGAGCATGGTCTCCCTCGTACACGGCCGCGGCCAGGTGCAGACGGTGACGATCGGCGGGCTCCGGGACGGCACGGTGCTCGCCTATCGCCTCGAGCTCGTCCAGGACGTGGGCGCCTACCCCGCGTTCGGGTCGTTCCTCCCGCTGCTCACGCAGCTGCTGGCAGCGGGTGTGTACCGGATCCCCGCGATCGAGACGAGTGCCGTCACGGTCGTGACGAACACCACCTCGACCGCCGCCTACCGGGGCGCGGGGCGGCCCGAGGCCGCGGCCGCGATCGAGCGGGCGATGGACCTGTTCGCGGACGAGATCGGCCTCGATCCCGCCGAGCTGAGGCGCCGGAACTTCATCGCATCGGATGCGTTCCCGTACACGACCCCGACCGGGGCGACGTACGACATCGGCGACTACGAGGGCGCGCTCGATCGGGTGCTCGAGGCATCCGGCTATGCGGAGCTGCGCGATGAGCAGCGGCGACGTCGCGAGGCCGGCGACCGGATGCTGCTCGGGATCGGCCTCTCGACCTACGTCGAGATCACGGCCGGCGACGCGGCCCACGGCGAGTACGCCCGCGTCGAGGTCGCCGGGGACGGCAGCGCGACCGTGTACACCGGCTCGTCCGCCCACGGCCAGGGTCATGCGACCTCGTGGTCGATGATCCTCTCGGCGGAGCTGGGAATCCCGATGGAGCGGATCCGGGTCGTCTCGGGCGACACCGATGCGATCCCGCAGGGCACGGGCACGTACGGGTCGCGGTCGCTGCAGGTCGGAGGCGTCGCGGCCCAGAAGGCCGCGCTCGAGGTCGTCGAGACGGCACGGACGCTCGCCGGCCCGATGCTCGAGGTCGACCCGGTGGACGTCGTGTTCGACCGGGAGGCCGGTCGGTTCCACGTCGCGGGCGCGACGGGCAGCGGTGTCGGCTGGTCGGAGCTCGCCTCGTCGCCGGCCGCCGCCGCCGCAGGAGGGCTCGTTGCGGCGACCCACCACGTGCCGCCGGGGCCGACGTTCCCGTTCGGGGCCCACGTCGCCGTGGTCGAGGTCGATGCGGAGACCGGCGACGCGAGGCTCGTCCGGTTCGTCGCGGTCGACGACGCCGGCCGCATCCTCAACCCGTTGCTCGCCGAGGGGCAGGTGCACGGGGGGATCGCGCAGGGCGTCGCGCAGGCGCTCTTCGAGGAGGTGTGCTACGACGAGGACGGCAACCCGCTGAACGCGTCGCTCGTGAGCTACGGGGTGGTCGCGGCGACGGAGCTTCCGAGCTTCGAGCTCGTGGAGATGGAGACGCCGACCCCGGTCAATCCGCTCGGGGCCAAAGGCATCGGGGAGTCGGGCACGATCGGCTCGACGCCCGCCGTGCAGAACGCGGTCGTCGATGCGCTCTCGCACCTCGGCGTCGCGCACCTCGACATGCCGGCGACGCCGGAGCGGGTCTGGCGCGCGATCGCGCAGGCGCGCGCAGCCCCCTGAGCGACGGGCGGCTCGATCCGGCCGCCGGGGACGCCTACAATGACGGTGATGCTCGGCGAGGTCCTGACCGCGATCGTGACGCCGTTCCACGAGGACGGATCCGTCGACCTCGGGAGCTTCCGGCGGCTCTGCAGCTACCTCGTCGACCACGGCGGCTCCGACGGCCTCGTCGTCGCCGGAACGACCGGGGAGAGCCCGACGCTGACCGACGAGGAGCGGCTCGAGCTGTTCCGGGCCGCGGTGGAGACCGTCGGTGACCGCGCGACCATCGTCGCGGGGACCGGCTCGAACGACACCGCGCACTCCGTTCACCTCACGGAGGCCGCTCATGCGATCGGGGTCGATGCCTTCCTCGTCGTCACCCCGTACTACAACAAGCCGCCCGCCCGCGGGATCGTCGGCCACTTCGCGGCCATCGCCGCCGTGAGCGACCGCCCGATCGTCGTCTACAACATCCCGCAGCGCGTCGTCGTCAACATCGAGCCCGAGACGATGGCCGAGCTGGCGGAGATCCCGAACGTCACGGCCGTCAAGCAGGCGACGACCGATCCGGGCCAGGCGCGACGGATCGTCGAGCTCGGGCTCGACCTCTACGCCGGTAACGACGACCTGATCCTCCCGTTCCTCGAGCTCGGCGGCGTCGGCGGCGTCTGCGTGTTCACGCACCTCGTCGGCCCGCAGGTCAAAGACCTCATCGTCCGCTTCAAGGCCGGGGACGTCGACGGTGCGCGGGCGCTGATGCCGAAGCTCGACCAGGTGATTGACGCGCTCTCGGTCGCCGTGAACCCGATCCCCGTCAAGGCCGCGCTGAACATGCTCGGGCACGAGGTCGGAGGCCTGCGCCTTCCGCTCGTCGAGGCGAGTGAGGACGAGCGGGCAGCGATCCGCACCGGGCTCGAGCGGGCCGGCGTTCTCGCCTCCGCAACCGTCTGAGCAGCGAGGCACGGCCGCCTCGCGGGCAGATCCCTTCGAGGCCCGGCGCTACACTGCTGCGATGCCCGCGGGATCGGTCCGGATCATTCCGCTCGGCGGCCTCGGCGAGGTCGGGAAGAACATGACCGTCGTCGAGTCCGACGAGGGGATCGTCGTGATCGACGCCGGCCTCGCGTTCCCGCGCGACGAGCACCTCGGTGTCGATCTGCTCCTGCCCGACTTCGGCTACCTGAGGGAGCGCGAGAACGAGATCCGGGCCGTGATCCTCACCCACGGGCACGAGGATCACGTGGGAGCGCTCCCCTACCTGCTCCGGGAGCTCCACGTACCCGAGGTCTGGGCGACGAGGCTCACGCTCGGGCTCGTCAAGTCGAAGCTCGACGAGCACGGCCTCCTGCGGGCCTCGGAGCTCGTCGAGGCCGACCCCGAGGGCGGCGCGGTGCAGGTCGGGCCGTTCCGGGCGGAGTTCGTCCGCATGGCGCACTCGATCCCGGACGCGGTCGCCGTCGTCCTCGACACGCCCGGCGGCCGCATCGTGCACACGGGGGACTACAAGATCGACCACACGCCCGTCGACGGGTTTCGCACCGATGTCGGCCGGCTCGCGGAGCTCGGCAACGAAGGTGTCGACCTGCTCCTCGGCGACTCCACGAACGCCGAGCGGCCCGGCGTGACGCCGTCGGAGCGCACCGTCGGCGAGGCGTTCCGCCAGATCATCCCCCTCTGCAAGGGGCGGGTGCTGATCGCCTCCTTCGCCTCGAACGTCCACCGCATGCAGCAGGCGATCGACGTCGCCGTCGAGACCGACCGCAAGGTGTGCCTGATTGGCCGGTCGCTCCGCAAGAACATCAACATCGCCCGGAACCTCGGCTACGTCGAGGTCCCCGAGGAGATCCTCGTCCGGCAGGACGACCTCGACCTGCTCGATCCGGCCGAGACGATGATCCTGTGCACCGGCAGCCAGGGCGAGCCGCTGTCGGCGCTCGTCCGGATCGCCTACGGCGATCACCAGAGCATCCGCGTGCAGGAGGGCGACACGGTGATCATCTCGGCGAAGCCCGTGCCCGGCAACGAGCTGAAGGTGCACGACACGATGAACCAGCTCGCGCGGGGTGGGGCAGAGGTGCTCCACCAGGAGACGGCCCCGGTCCACACCTCCGGGCACGGCAACGCGGAGGAGCTCCGGCTCGTGCTCGCGCTGCTGCGCCCGCGCGCCGTCATGCCCGTCCACGGTGAGTTCCGGATGCTCGCCGCACACGGACGGCTGGCCCGGGACGCGGGCGTGCCCGCCGACCGCGTGCTGATCGCCGACAACGGCACGGTCGTCCAGCTCGACGGCGACGACGTGCGGATCGTCGATCACGTCCCGGCCGGGGTGGCGTTCGTCGACGGCCTCGCCGTCGGCGACGTGAAGGACGCCTCGCTGCGCGACCGGAAGCACCTGGCCGAGGACGGCGTGCTGATCATCGTGACCTCGGTGGCGACCCAGAACGGTCGCGAGATCGCCGAGCCCGAGGTGATCGCGCGCGGCTTCGTCGACACCGGCGATCTCCTCGACGACGCCCGGAGCGAGGCGGCCCACGTCGTGCGCTGGTGCATGGCGGAGGGGATCTTCGAGATGAAGCTCCTCCAGGAGCACCTCCACGACGCGATCGGGCAGCTCGTCCACGCCCGGACCGGCCGGCGGCCGATGATCCTGCCGGTCGTCCTCGAGATCTAGGAGCGGCTCCGTGGGGTGGGCCGGCGTCCTCCAGTCCTGCGGGGTCTCCGACGTGGCGTCGGCGCGCCTCGTCCGCTCGCTGCGGGCCTGCGAGACCGCGTCGCTCGCGTTCTGTCGCCTGCTCGAGCGCTGGGCCAGGGGCGACCCGCGACCGAGCACGGCCGGGAGGCGGCAGGCGGCGTTGCGACGTGCGGCCGAGCGTGTCGAGACCGCCCTCGCCGACCTCGAGGAGCCGCTCGAGCGGTACCTGGTCGAGCTCGCCGGACCCGACTCCGTCGAGGGCCGGCCGTGGTACGGACAGCCAGGGCCCGGCGAGCTCGTGGAGTGGGAGCCGGTGCTCCGGCGGGCCGGCGTCCGGGTGGCCTCGCACCGGGTCGCCCAGGCCTACCTCGAGCTGGCCGTGCTCGTCCGGGCGCTCCAGGGGCTCGGCGCGGCCGCCGAGCTCGGCGTCGAGCCGGACCGGGCCTCACTCTGGGCGGGGCTCTTCGACCTGCGCGAGAACCTCTTCGGCGCCGCCGAGGACCTGCGGGCGCTCGCCGCCTGAGGAAGGAAGCCGCCAGCCGCCCGCGAAACGCAGGGGCATGGCGGCGACCAAGCGCCAGGCCAGCTCACGCCGTCAGGCGGCCCCGAAGCGTGCGCAGAAGCCCGCTGCCTCCGGGTCGTCGCGACCGCACCAGCACTCCGAGCTGATCGGGCTCGGCCTCGTCGCTCTCGCCGTCTTCCTCGCGATCGTATTCTGGTTCGGGTGGGACGGCGGCATCGTCGGATCCCAGGTCGACGTGATCGCCCGGACGCTCGTCGGCAACGCGGCCGTCCTGCTCCCGGTCGTGCTCGGCGCCGTCGGCGGGCTGATGCTCACGCGGAGCACCCTCGTCGACGTCCGGCCGTTCCGGGCCGGGCTCGTCGTGCTCTCGCTCGCCCTGCTCCTTTCGTTCGGCGCCGACCGCTTCGGTCTCGGCGACGGTGATCCGCCGCTCTCGCTCGACCTCGACGACATGCAGGAGCACGGCGGCGTGCTCGGCGGTCTCCTCTACGTCGTCCTCGAGAAGCTGCTCGGCGACATCGGGGTCACCATCCTCGCGGTCGTCGGGGTCCTCGCGGGCCTCCTCCTCGTCACCGGTGCCTCGGCGGGTGCGCTGATGCGACACTCGGCACGGGCAGGGCGTCATGCGGCGCGCCACACCGCCCGCGCGGCGCGACACTCGGTACGGGTGGCCCGGACGGCGTCGGCCTCCCTCGCTCCGGCCGTCGACAGCTCATCGCTCCGGGAGCGCTCTTCCGGGCCTCCCGTCGACGCCGTTCGGGACTTCGCGGACGTCGTCGAGGAAGACACGAACAACGGCGGCGACAGCTCGGAGATCCCGGCGATCCTCGTCGACCAGTTCGAGCCGCTCGTGTCCGGGCTCTCCGGCCAGGATCTGCTCGACCTCGAGCCGGGCGAGCCGCCGACGAGCGGAGACGAGGACGAGGCGCCGTTTAGCTCGCTGTCTGCGCCCGGCGTCTACCGGCTTCCCGACCGTAGCCTGCTGCGGCGTTCCCGGCCGGGCGGCGGCCAGCCCGCGCGGGCATCGGAGCGAACCGCGGAGACGCTCGTCGAGACGCTCGCCCACTTCGGAATCGAGGCGACGGTGATCGGGCAGGTGTCCGGCCCGCGGGTCACGCGCTACGAGCTCCAGCTCGCACCCGGAACCAAGGTCTCCCGCGTCACCGCCCTGAAGGACGACCTCGCCTACGCGCTCGCGACGACCGACATCCGGATCCTGGCTCCGATCCCGGGCAAGCAGGCGGTCGGCGTCGAGGTGCCGAACGTCTCCCCGAACCTCGTGACGCTCGGCGACATCTTCGAGGAGGTGCCCACGAACGCCAGCCCGCTGTCCGTGTGGCTCGGGAAGGACATCTCCGGCCAGTCCGTCTCGGCCGACCTCGCGCGGATGCCCCACATCCTGATCGCCGGCACGACGGGCTCGGGGAAGTCGGGCTGCATCAACACCATGCTCTGCTCGATCCTGATGCGAGCGTCCCCCGACGACGTGCGCATGATCCTCATCGACCCCAAGCGGGTGGAGCTCTCGTTCTACGAGTCGATCCCGCACCTGTTGACACCGGTCGTCTCGAGCCCCAAGCGGGCGGCGGCGGTGCTGGGGAACGTGGTCGAGGAGATGGAGCGCCGGTACGAGCGGATGAGCATCGCGAAGGCACGCAACCTGTCCGAGTTCAACCGGACGCTCGCCAGGCGCGGCGAGCAGACGCTGCCGTACCTGCTCGTCGTCATCGACGAGCTCGCAGACCTGATGATGATCTCGCCCCAGGACGTCGAGGAGGCGATCATCCGGCTCGCCCAGAAGTCGCGGGCAGTCGGGATCCATCTCGTCCTGGCGACACAGCGGCCGTCCGTCGACGTGATCACGGGCATGATCAAGGCGAACGTCCCGTCGAGGATCGCGTTTGCGGTCTCGAGTCAGACGGACAGCCGCGTCATCCTCGACGCCTCGGGTGCGGAGGCGCTGCTCGGGCAGGGCGACATGCTGTTCAAGCCGCTCGGCACGTCGCGCCTCCAGCGGGTGCAGGGGGCATACGTGAGCGAGGAGGAGGTGGCCCTCATCGTCGAGCAGTGCCGCGCTCAGCGCGCCCAGGAGCTCGACGAGTCTCTGCTCGAGGCACCGGCGCCCGAGCCGGGTGAGGACGGCGACGGGGACGGGCTCGATCCGGACGAGGATCCGCTGCTCGACCGGGCGATGGAGATCGTCGTGCAGACGCAGACAGCATCCGTCTCGCTCATCCAGCGCCGGCTCAGGGTCGGCTACACGCGCGCCGGACGGCTGATCGACATGCTCGAGCGTCGCGGGGTGATCTCGGGGTACGAGGGGTCGAAGCCGCGCCGCGTGCTCGTCTCCGAAGCAGACCTCGAGCGGGTACTCACGGGTCCGCGGGACGAGGTGGGCGCCTGAGCGAGCACCGGCCGGGAACGCCTGCGGCGCTGAGTACAGTGGCGTCTGTGCACAACCCGAAGGCGTTCGTCGCGCTCCTGTTCAGCCTGCTCGCTCTGGCTTTCCTCGCGGCGGGCGTGGCGCTCCCGAGGTTCCGCCCGGAGCTCGGAAGCTTCGAGGCGCTCGTGGTCGTGCCCGCGGCCGTCGTCGCCGCCCTGATTGCGGTCGCGATGGCCAGGCGTGCGCGTTTCGACTTCCAGCGGACGCTCGGACGGGTCGGTGGCAACGGCGTCGCACTCGCCGCGAAGGTGCTGGCCGTGACGGCGCTGCTCATCTGCCTCGCGGCCGGCCTTGCGCTCGGCGTCTACGGGGTGCTCGTGCTCGTCCAGTCCTGACGAGACGGGTCCGGAGCGGACAAGACGCGGCCGTTACAATCAACCGGCAGTGTTCGAGATCGGAAAGAGCCTCCACGACGCGCGAGCCCGTCAGGGCCTCGAGATCACCGACCTCGAAGGCGAGACGAAGATCCGAGCGAAGTACCTGCGGGCGCTCGAGGCCGAGGAGTTCGACCAGCTACCGGGCGAGTCGTACGTCCGCGGGTTCCTGCGCCTGTACGCCGAGCGACTCGGGCTCGACGGTCAGCTCTACGTGGACGAGTACAACGCACGCTTCTCCGGTGCGGACGAGCCGGTCTTCGCGGCCCGAACGCGCCGCCGCGCGCAGGCCCACCGGACCGAGTCGCGTGCGGTGCTCGTCGCGCTCGCGGGCATCGTCGTCGTCACGGCGCTCGTGATCGCCGCCTGGCGATTCGGTACCGGGGCCGCCGAGGAGGGAGGCCCGCCGGTCGTGGCGCCCGCTGACACCTCCGCGCAGACGGTCGAGCAGGGGACCGATACGGCTCCGATCGGCGCGGTGACGCTCGTGGTCACGGCAGTCGGAGGCTCGTCGCGGCTCGAGGTCAGGAAGAGCTCCGGTGCCGGCGAGCTCCTGTTCGAGGGGACGCTGCGCAAGGGCGAGACGAGCTCGCCGTTCACGGCGGAGGAGCTCTGGATCGAGGTCACACGCCCGCAGCAGCTCGCCTTCACGATCGACGGCTTCCCCGTCGATCGGCCCGACGTCTCCGGGCCTTCGGCCCTCGTCGCCTCAGCAGACGGCCTGCGCGCAGCCGAGACGCCCTGACTTCCGGCGTGGTCGACCGAAGGCCCCGCACCACCGTCGTGGTCACCGGCTCCGAGCTCGTCCGGGGCGACCGCCGTGACCTGAACGGCCCCTTCCTCGCCTCGGAGCTGCTCCGCCTCGGGCTCGAGCCCGACAGGGTGGTGATCGTCGGCGACCGCCCGGACGAGCTCGAAGCCGCGATCCGGGAGGGTGTCGAGTCGGACGTCTGCGTTCTCTCCGGCGGGCTTGGGCCGACCCACGACGACCGCACGGTGGAGCTTCTCGCCCGCGCGCTCGGGCGCGAGCTGCACGTTGACGCCGGCCTCGAGCGCGAGATCGGCGCCGTGTCGCGCGGGTATGCCGAGCGGCTCGGGCGGCCGTTCTCGGACTTCGTCCACGGCGTGCGCAAGCAGGCGTCACTGCCCGCCGGCGCGGTCAATCTCGGTCTTGCCGGCACGGCTCCCGGGGTGCTCGTGGAGCACGGCGGCAGGGTCGCGATCGCGCTTCCCGGGCCCCCTGGTGAGCTCCAGCGGCTCTGGCCCGCAGCGGCCGAGCATCCGGCGCTGCGAGCCGTGCTCGCCCGTCTCACGCCGCGCGCCCACCGGACACTCAGGTTCTTCGGCCCCAGCGAGTCTGCGGTGGCGACCGTCATCGATGCGGCCGGGGGAGAGGCGCCGGGGCTCGACGTGACGGTGTGCGCCCGCGACTTCGAGATCCACGTCGACCTGTTCGTCGAGCAGGGAGCCGAGGCCCTGGGGGATGCGATGGAGCTCGCGCTGCGGGAAGGGTTCGGCGCGCAGCTCTTCTCGCGGGACGAGCGGCCCGTCGAGGAGCTCGTGGTCGAGCTCTGCCGCGCCCGCAGCCTGACCCTCGCGACGGCGGAGTCGTGCACCGGCGGGATGGTCGGGGCCCGCCTCACGGACGTCCCCGGAGCGAGCGACGTGTACCTCGGCGGGGTCGTCGCCTACGCGAACGACGTGAAGGAGGGCGTCCTTCGCGTGCCCGGAGCCGTGCTCGGTGCACACGGCGCCGTCTCGTCAGAGACGGCGGCGGCCATGGCGGCCGGCGTGCGGGCGGTGCTCGGAGCCGACGTCGGGGCCGCGGTCACCGGTGTCGCCGGGCCCGGGGGCGGCAGCCCGGACAAGCCGGTCGGTCTCGTCCATATCCATGTCGAGACGCCGAACGCGAGCGAGAGCATGCGCTTCGAGCTGCCCGGCGACCGCTCGAGGATCCGGGGGCGTGCGACCGCGTTCGTCCTGCATCAGCTGCGCACGGTCCTCTCGGGGCCGGGCGCTGCGCGGGCGTGAGCGGCGGCGCCGCCTCCGGGCCGGAAGCATCGCTACGCCTCTTCTTCGGGCTGCCCCTGCCGCTCGAGATCGCCCGGGCGCTCACGACCTGGGCGACGGGGATGCTGGCCGGCCGTCCCACCGTCCGGATCGTCGCGCCCGAAGATCTCCACGTGACGCTCGCGTTCCTCGGCCAGCGTCCGTACGAGGAGCTTCCCGTTCTGCGCGCTGCGCTGCACGCTGCCGCAGACGGCCGTGAACGGCCGTTGCTCACCGTCGAGCGCTATCGCGAGACACGAAGCGTGGCCATGCTCGCTCTGACCGACACGGACGGCCGGGCGGGCAGGCTCCAGGAGTACCTCGTCGACCGCCTCGAGGAGGCCGGCGTCCACGAGCGAGAGCACCGGCCGTGGTTCGCGCACGTCACCGTGGCACGGCTCCGGGAGCGCCCGCGGCTCCGGCCGCTGCTGCCGGTGTTGCCGGCCTTCAGCCCCTCCGAGGCCGTGCTCTACCGGTCGCTGCTTCACCGGGGAGGAGCAAGGTACGAGCGCCTCGAGACGGCCCGCCTGACAGACGGCGGTGGCTAACCGCCGCTCCGGTAAGCCGTCAGAGCGGTTCGAGGCCGCGTACGAGGACGAAGGGCTCAGCGTACTCGCACCCGCAGCTCGAGCCGTGGAATGCGGCGGCGGCCCGGATCGCGCGCTCGCTCCGGGGATGCGGGTAGTCACGCCGCTCGGTCTCGTAGTGCGCGAACGCTGCGACCTTGCGCTGGAGGGTCGCGGAGACGTCCACGTACCAGTTGGGCACGAACCAGTTGAGCGGGGCGGGGGTCCACTCGGTGCTCGAGGTCGGGGCGTACGTGAGCACGCGCCGTACGGGCTGGCCGGGAACAGGTCTCGTCGCGACGGCCACGGCGTCGAACAACGTCCGGTGGTCGAGATTCACGTCCGGCTGCACCGTGTAGACGACCTGCGGCGCGTGGTCGCGTACGTGCTCCTCGACGATGCGGTTGACCTCGACGTGGGGGAGCGTGTCGAGCCTCATGTCCGGAAGATCGAGGTGCACGTAGTCCTCCACGCCGAGCTCGGCCGCGGCGCGCAGCGCCTCTCCCTCCTTGCGCTCACGCACCGCCGCGTCGCCCGGGTACTGGGTGGAGCTCCCATCGGTGACGACGACGATCCGGACGCGGTCCCCGCGGTCTGTGTGCACCGCGATCGTTCCGCCCATGCCGAGCACCTCGTCGTCGGGGTGCGCAGCGACGACGAGCACGCGCGTCATCCGAGCCTCGCTCCGGGAACGAGCTCGCAGGCGCCGGTCTCGACCTCCTCGAGCACGAGCGCTCCCTCCCCGCAGGCGACGACCGGCCCCTCCGGACGTCTCGTGACGATCGTGCCCGGCGCCACGGGCTCGGCCAGCTCCACGGGCCGCGCCTGCCAGACGACGACCTTCGTGTCGCCGAGGTACGTGAACGCGCCGGGGTACGGGCGTGTCTGCGCCCGCACCCAGGCATACAGGTAGGGAGCACGCGTCTCCCAGTCGATGAGACCGTCGGCCGGCGTTCGCCGCGGCCAGGCGCTGGCGCGGGAGGGATCCTGGGGTAGTCGCGGTGCGGTCCTCGCGATCAGCTGCGGCACGTACTCCCGGACGAGTTCGACCTGCGCGGCCGCGATCCGGTCGTAGAGCGTCGTCGCCGTCTCGTCCGGGCCGATCTCGACGATCGCCTGGCCCACGATCGCGCCGGAGTCCGCCGTCGCGTCGACGATCTGAAACAGTGTGACGCCCGTTCGTGCGAGGCCGGAGAGGATCGCCCACGGGATCGGGGCGCGCCCACGATGTCGTGGCAGCAGGGTGGGGTGCAGGCCGAAGACGCCCTCACGGGCGAGCGCGATGAACGGCTCCCGCACGAGCTGCGACCAGCCGGCGACGAAGACGAGCTCGGGCTCGAGGCTGCGCACGGCCTCGAGCGTGTCGCCCGAGTTGACGTCACGGGTCGTCACGAGGCGGGCGTCGAGGCGCGAGGCGACCTCGTCGAAGGCGCACTGCCCCGAGCGGTCGGGGGCGACGGGGCCCGGCAGCGTGACGACGCCCACGATGTCCGCGCCGGCCCCGGCGGCCGCCTCGAGACAGTCTCGCCCCATCGTGTCGAAGCTGACGAAGACGGTGCGCATGCCGCGCCTGGCTCAGGGGCCCGTTTCGTGGAGCCAGGGGACGGAGCGCCGTTCACCGCGGCGGGAGTGTGGATCGGCACCGCCGGCGCCGACGGTCGCGCCGACACGAAGTCTGCTCACTTCTGCCGCTCCTTCGTCACGCGGGAGCCTCGATCCCATCCGACCCGGGGGCTACCCTGTCAGTCCGCTCATCTGGCGGAGCCACCGTAACACAGTCCATTCACGCAGCGGCTGCCCTAGGAGGTTGACATCGTGGCCGACTCCCCCGACACCAACGGTCTTACCCAGCGCACCCAGGCGCTGACTGCCGCACTGGGCCAGATCGAGCGCCAGTTCGGCAAGGGATCGGTCATGAAGATGAGCGACCAGGCGCTCGACGCGGTGCCGGCCATCTCGACCGGCTGTCTCTCGCTCGATCTCGCGCTCGGCGTGGGCGGCGTCCCGCGCGGCCGGATCGTCGAGATCTTCGGCCCCGAGTCGTCGGGGAAGACGACCCTCGTCTA
Organism: Gaiellales bacterium; assembly: GCA_046330455.1. GTDB lineage: Bacteria > Actinomycetota > Thermoleophilia > Gaiellales > Gaiellaceae > CAVQXR01. The sequence continues at coordinate 174,397 of JAXLSU010000004.1, read as the reverse complement.
CCACATGATCGCCGAGGCCCAGAAGCTGGGAGGGATCTGCGCCTTCATCGATGCCGAGCACGCGATGGACCCGACCTATGCGCGGCGGATCGGGGTCGACATCGACGACCTCCTCGTCTCGCAGCCCGATCACGGCGAGCAGGCGCTCGAGATCGCGGAGCTGCTCGTGCGGAGCGGGGCGCTCGACGTGGTCGCGATCGACTCGGTCGCGGCCCTGACGCCGAAGGCCGAGATCGAGGGCGAGATGGGCGACAGCTTCGTCGGGCTCCAGGCTCGCCTGATGAGCCAGGCGCTGCGGAAGCTGACCGGGACCCTGAACAAGACCGGCACCGTCTGCATCTTCACGAACCAGCTACGCGAGAAGATCGGCGTCATGTTCGGGAACCCCGAGACCACCCCGGGTGGCCGGGCGCTCAAGTTCTACTCCTCGGTGCGACTCGACGTCCGGCGAATCGAGACGCTCAAGGAGGGCGTCGAGGCGATCGGCAACCGGACGCGGGTCAAGGTCGTCAAGAACAAGGTCGCGCCCCCGTTCAAGCAGGCCGAGTTCGACATCATGTACGGCGAAGGCATCTCCTGGGAGGGCTCCGTCCTCGACGTGGGGATCACGCACAAGATCGTCCAGAAATCGGGCTCCTACTTCAGCTTCGGCGACGAGCGCCTCGGCCAGGGCCGGCAGAACGCGATTGCCTTCCTGCGCGAGCATCCGGACGCGACGGCCGAGATCGTCCGGCGCATCAGGGCCGAGCTCGGCGAGGAGCCCGCAGGCGAGGAGCCCGCAGGTGAGGTCGAGGCCGGGCTGGCGGCCGTCGAGCACGAGGAGGAGAGCCTGACGGAGGTCGCCGAGGTCGCGTGACCCCGTGGACGCGGGCGGTGAAGAGGCACGGGCGCTCCGGTTGGCGGCTGGACAGCTCGCGCGGCGTGATCTGTCCCGGCTCCGGCTGACGGAGCGGCTCCGGCGGAGCGGGCTCGGTGAGGAAGCGACCGATGGTGCCGTCGAGGCGCTCGTCGAGGCCGGGTACGTCGACGACCTGCGGTTTGCCGCGTCGCGCGCGGAGCAGCTGGCCGGCCGTGGCTACGGCGATGCGTTGATCGGCGACCGGCTCGAGCGCGAGGGAGTCGAGCCTGACGCGATCCGGGCGGCCCTCGCCGGGCTCGAGCCCGAATCCGAGCGCATCCGCTCGCTCGTCGGCGGTGAGCGTGATCCTCGCCGCGCGGCGGCGATGCTCGTCCGGCGAGGATTCTCGGTCGAGTCCGTCGAACAGGTGAGGGAGCGGTGGCCGGCCCCCGGCGTGGACGGGACCGACTCCGCGGGGCTAGGATAGGGACTTGTTACAGCCGTTCACATTCCCCGCCGTGCAGGCACGGCACTTCGACGACGAGAATCGATGAGCAGAGCACCTGACCTCGCAGCTCGAGGCCTCGCGCAGACGTCACCGCCGGAAGGGAGGTCTCCCGGTCGGGGCGTGTGACGATCGCACGCCCCTCGTAGTCACCCCTGCGCGATCGTCGTCGCTGAGCCGTTCCTGCGCGTCGTTGACGCAGGAGCAACCCAATGCAACTTGTCGTAGGCATCCTGGTCGGGCTGGCCGTTGGCGCAGCCGGTCTGTACCTCGGCGTTCGCCTGGTCGGCGCGAGCCGCCTGCGGACGGCGGAAGAGGAGCTCGGGCGCGTCCAGGCCGACGCCGAGCGCGCAGCCGAGTCGATCCGGCGCGAGGCGCAGGTCGCAGCGCGCGAGGAGGCGGTGAGGCTCCGTGCCGACGTCGACCAGGAGCTGAAGGAGAAGCGCGCGGAGATCATCCGGATCGAGACCCGGGTCCTCGAGAAGGAGGAGGAGATCGACCGCAAGCTGACCGACCTGGATCGGCGCGAGCAGGATCTCGGCACCCGCGAATCAGGGCTTGCGCAGGTTCAGAGCGAGCTGGAGCAGGCCCAGGCCACGCACCTGCGCGAGCTCGAGCGCATCTCCGGGCTGACCGTCAACGAGGCGAAGTCGGAGCTGCTGCTTCGCTCGGAGGAGCTCGTGCGCCACGAGATGGCCCGGATGGTGCGGCAGATCGAGGAGGAGGCGCAGTCCGATGCCAAGCAACGCGCGCGCAATCTCGTCTCCGACGCCCTGCAGCGCGTCGCCGCGAGCCATGCGGCCGAGACGACGGTGTCGCTCGTCCAGCTGCCGTCCGACGACATGAAGGGGCGGATCATCGGGCGCGAAGGGCGGAACATCCGCGCGCTCGAGAACCTCACCGGCGTCGAGTTCATCATCGACGACACGCCGCAGGCCGTCGTACTGTCGTCCTTCGACGGGATGCGGCGCGAGATCGGAAAGCTGACATTGATGAAGCTCGTCGAGGACGGGCGCATCCACCCGTCCCGGATCGAGGAGATGTACTACCAGTCGAAGGCCGAGATCGAGGAGCACGTCCGGCAGGCGGGAGAGCAGGCGGTGTTCGAGGCGAACTGCGGGAAGCTGCACGACGAGCTGATCAAGGTTCTCGGCCGCCTCCGGTACCGGACGAGCTATGGACAGAACGTCCTCAAGCACTCACTCGAGGTCTGTCACCTGGCCGGGATCATGGCCGCGGAACTGGGCGTCAGCGTCAAGACCGCGAAGCGGGCAGCGCTCCTTCACGACATCGGCAAGGCGATGACACACGAGATCGAGGGCCCGCACGCGGCGATCTCCGCCCAGCTCGCACGGAAGTACGGCGAGAGCCCCCAGGTCGTCCACGCGATCGAGGCGCACCACTACGAGGTGCAGCCCGACTCGGTCGAGGCGATCCTCGTGATCTCGGCCGACGCGATCTCGGCCTCGCGGCCCGGAGCGCGCGGCGAGAGCCTCGAGAGCTACATCAAGCGGCTGGCAGCGCTCGAGGAGATCGCCGCGAAGCGCAAGGGTGTCGAGAAGGTCTACGCCCTCCAGGCCGGCCGCGAGGTGCGGGTCATGGTCAAGCCGAACGAGATCGACGACGACGAGGCCGTGCTCCTGTCGCACGAGATCGCCCGAGAGATCGAGGGGCAGCTCGAGTACCCGGGGCAGATCAAGGTGACGGTGATCCGCGAGAGCAGGGCGGTCGAGTTCGCGAAGTGAGCGAGCCGGGGACGGTGCTCCCCGGCTCGCCCGTCCGCCCGCGGAGCCGCCCGGCACGGCACGAGCGCCGAGTACCCTTCGTCTGAGCATGCGCCGCTACCACGTCACGACCTTCGGGTGCCAGATGAACGCACACGACTCGGAGCGGATCAAGGGCATGCTCGAGGAGCTCGGGCTCGGCGAGGCCGCCGCGCCGGAGGACGCCGACGTGATCGTGTTCAACACCTGCACGATCCGCGAGAAGCCCGACCAGAAGTTCGCAGCCCACCTCGCCCAGGCACGCGCGCTGAAGGAGCGCGGCCACGACCGCGTGATCGCGGTCGGCGGGTGCTACGCCGAAGCCCAGCGGGAGCGGCTCTTCGAGCTGTACCCGTTCGTCGACGTCGCCTTCGGGCCGGGGTCGATCCCGCATCTCGCAAGCTGGCTCGGGGCAGGCGGCGAGGGGCCACGCGGGCGGTTCGGCGAGTGGGAGCACTTCGCGGGCGAGCTGCCGGCCAGGCGCGAGCGCCCGTTCCAGGCCTGGGTGCAGATCTCGATGGGCTGCAACTCCGTGTGCTCCTACTGCATCGTGCCCTCGGTGCGCGGCCGCGAGCAGAGCCGCCGGCCGGGAGAGATCGTCGCCGAGGTCGAGCAACTCGCCGCCGACGGCGTACGGGAGGTGACGCTGCTCGGGCAGAACGTCAACTCGTACGGGCGCGATCTCCTGCCCGCGCTCCGGACGGAGTTCGGCGAGTTGCTCCGCGCCGTGGACGCCGTCGACGGGATCGAGCGGATTCGATTCACGAGCCCCCACCCGAAGGACTTCCGGGAGCCGGTGATCCGGGCGATGGCCGAAGCGGCGGCAGTGTGCGAGCACGCGCATCTGCCCGTGCAGTCGGGCTCGACGCGCGTGCTGCGCGCCATGAGGCGGACCTACACCCGAGACCGCTACCTGGCGCTCGTCGAGCGGATGCGGGATGGGATCCCCGACCTCGCCCTCACGACGGACCTGATCGTCGGCTTTCCCGGGGAGACGGAGCGGGAGTTCGAGGAGACGGTCTCCCTCGTCGAGCAGGTCGGGTTCGACGGGGCCTATACCTTCGTGTTCAGCCCCCGCCGCGGTACGGAGGCCGACTCGCTGCCAGACCAGGTTCCCGAGGCCGTGAAGCGAGAACGGATCGAGCGTCTGATCGAGGTCGTCCAGCGGGTTGCCACCACGCGGAACGCGGCCCGGGTGGGGAGGACGGAGGAGGTCCTCGTCGAGGGCACGAGCCGCACCGACCCGGCTCTGCTGCGGGGCCGGACGCGGCGGAACACGACCGTGAACTTCCACGGCTCCGCGACCGTCGGCGAGCTCACCGAGGTGCTGATCGAGGGCTCGACGTCGACGACGCTCCGCGGCACCCAGGCCGCCCTCGTCGCCGCCCGATGACGGGCCCATCGGGGGTCGGAGCCCGGCCCGGGGTGGTCGTCGCGATCTTCGGGCCGACCGCCTCGGGAAAGAGCGCGGTGGCGGAGGCGATCGTCCGGCGGCTCCCTGCCGAGATCGTGTCGGCGGACGCGATGCAGGTGTACCGCGGTCTGCCGATCCTGACGAACCAGCCCGATGAGCCGACGCGGCTCGTGGCGATCTGGCCGCTATCGCAGGAGGCGTCGGTCGGCGCCTACGCACCGCTCGCGCACGCAGCCGTGGACGAGGTGCTTGCCGGCGGTCGAACACCGCTCGTGGTCGGCGGCACGGGGCTCTACCTCCGGGCCGCGCTCGCCGACCTCGAGGTGCCGCCGCCCGTTGCCCCGGACGCCAGGCTGCGGCTCGAGCGCCTGTACGAGGAGCTCGGGCCGCAGGGTGCGCATGCCCTGCTCGCCGAACGTGACCCGGGTGCCGCCGCAAGCGTGCACCCGAACGACCGGCGCCGCGTCGTCAGGGCGCTCGAGCTCTCCGAGGCAGGGAGCTCGCTCCGGCCCGCATACGACCGGCTCTGGAGCGACCGCTGCCGCAGACCGACCGTGATCGTCGGGCTCGAGCTGCCTCGCGTTACGCTCGAGGCACGGGTCGTGCAACGGACGTGCGAGATGTTCGAGCGCGGTGTGGAGGCTGAGGTCGATGCGGCGCTCGCCTCGCCGATCTCATCGACGGCGCGGCACGTGATCGGGCTGCAGGAGGTCGCCGAGCTCGCGCGGCCCGAGGCCGAGGCTGCGATCGTCCGACGCACGCTTCAGTACGCTGCCTACCAACGGAAGTGGCTCCGCCGCATCCCCGGCGCCGTCGGCGTGGACGCGGACAGGGAGCCCGAGGAGATCGCGGATGAGGTTCTCGAAGTGGCACGGGCTCGGCAACGACTACCTGCTGGTCGAGCGGGCTGACTGGGGCCGTGCGCTCGAGCCCGGCGTGGTCCGCCGGCTCTGCGACTACCACTTCGGGATCGGCTCGGACGGGATCCTCGAGATCGTCTCGATCGACGGACCGCGGGCCGCGCTTCTGATCTGGAACCCGGACGGCTCCACCGCCGAGCTCTCGGGCAACGGTACGCGAATCGCGGCCCGGTGGCTCGCGCGCAGGTCGGGTGCCGACGAGGTCGCGGTCACGGTCGGCGCTCGGGAGGTCGTCGCCCGGATGGTCGGAGGGCTCGAGGTCGAGACGGAGATCGGAGCCGTCGAGGTCTTCTCGCCCGAGGTGATCGACGTCGCCGGAGAGCCGATCGAGCTGACGCCCGTGTCGGTGGGCAACCCGCACGCGGTGATCCTGAGAGATCCCGACCCGGCCGAGCTGCGACGCCTCGGCCCGCTGGTCGAGCGCCATCCGAGGTTCCCGGAGCGAACGAACGTCCAGCTCGTGCGGGTCGAGGGGCCGCACGAGCTCTCCGTGGGGGTCTGGGAGCGGGGCGCAGGCGAGACGCTCGCCTCCGGTACGAGCTCGTGCGCCGCCGCGGCGGCGGCGATCGCCCGGGGCCTGTGCGAGAGCCCCGTCACCGTACGGCTCGCCGGAGGCGAGCTGCTCGTCGCGATCGACGCCGCGTGGAACGCGACGCTGACCGGGCCGGCGCAGGAGCTCTGCACGGGTGAGCTCAGCGACGAGCTGCTCGCCGAGCTCGAGTCGGCCGGCACGACCCGCCGACGCGGTCAGACGGCGACGCCGTAGCTGCGAAGCGCGTCGTTGAGGCTCGTCTTGAGGTCTGTCGACTCGGTTCGCCTACCGATGATCAGGGCGGCGGGAAGCTGGAACTCGCCGGCCGAGAACTGCTTCGCGCGCGTCCCGGGGACGACCACCGATCGCGGCGGCACAACGCCCCGGTACTCGACCGGATCGGGCTGCGTCACGTCGATGATGGGGGTCGACGCGGTGATCACGACGTTTGCCCCGAGCACCGCCTGCTCGCCGACGATCGCGCCCTCGACCACGATGCATCGTGAACCGATGAAGGCGCCGTCCTCGACGATCACGGGCGTCGCCTGCGGCGGCTCGAGCACGCCTCCGATCCCGACCCCGCCCGAGAGGTGCACGTCGGCCCCGATCTGGGCGCACGAGCCGACGGTTGCCCAGGTGTCGACCATGGTGCCCGGGCCGACCCAGGCGCCGATGTTGACGTACGAGGGCATCAGGACCGCGCCCGGGGCGAGGAACGCGCCGTAGCGAGCCACGGCAGGCGGCACGACGCGGACCCCGAGCGAGGCGTCGATCCGCTTCAGCGGCACCTTGTCGAGGTACGTGTACGGGCCCACCTCGATCGGCTCGGAGACGCGCAGGCGGAAGTAGAGGAGGATCGCCTTCTTGACCCACTCGCGAACCGTCCAGGCGCCGTCCTCCTTCTCGGCCACCCTGACCTGCCCGGCGTCGAGCAGGCCGATCGCCTCCTCGACGGCGGCGACCCCGGCGGCTGCCTCGCGGGGGGGGAGCTCGTACAGGCGGTCGATCTCGTGCGCGAGGTCGACGTTCTCGGTCACAGCACCTCCTCGATGATCGCGGCTGCGCGGCGGCAGCCCTCCTCGGTCGGAACGAGCGCGATGCGGAAGTAGCCCTCGCCGGAGGGGCCGAGGTACGAGCCCGGAGTGACGACGAGGCCATGCTCCAGGAGCCGCGTGGCGACCGCCTCGGAGGGCGCTCCACCCGGCGTCGGTACCCAGAGGAACATCGTCGCCTCGCCACCGGCGACCGCGAGCCCCTTGCGGGCGAGCGCCGTGACCAGCACGTCACGCTTGCGGCGGTAGCGCTCGCGGGCCTCGCAAACGTGTTCCTCGTCGCCCCAGGCAGCAACCGCCGCACGCTGGACGAACTCCTGCGGCGCCGTGCCGACGGTGGGGCGGAACAGGCGCAGGGCGGCGATCAGCTCGGGCGAGCCGGCGACGAAGCCGCACCGGTAGCCCGTCATCGACGAGCGCTTGCTGAGGCTGTTGAACACGGCCACTCGCCCGAGATCCTCGAGCTGGAGGGCCGACACGGGCGGCTCGCCGAAGTAGAGCTCCGAGTAGGCCTCGTCGGAGGCGATCACGAAGCCGTGTCGTTCCGCGAGCGCTGCCAGCCGCGCGTAGAAGCGAAACGGTGCGAGGGCTCCGGTCGGGTTGTTCGGATAGTTGACCCAGACGACCGCGGTCCGTCGCCATGTCGCTTCCGGCACCGCGTCGAGATCTGGCAGGAACCCGGCCTGCTCGTGAAGCGGCAGCGACACGACCTCGGCGCCGACGAAGCGCGCCCCGCGCGCGCCAACCGGATAGCCGGGCTCGGTCGTGATCACGACGTCGCGTCCGGATGCGCGGTCGATCAGGATCTGCGCGAAGCTGTAGATGGCCTCCTTCGCGCCGAGGGTGGGAACGACGTGGCGGTCAGGGTCGAGCGCGACGCCGAATCGCCGCTCGACCCAGGCACAGATCGCCTCCCGGAGCTCGGGAAGGCCCGCCGCCTTCGGGTACTCCATGGTCTCGCGGACACCGTCGACGAGCGCCCGACGGATGAATGCGGCCGTGGGCTCGCTCGGATCGCCGATCCCGCAGTCGATGATCGGAATCCCCCGCTGCTCCGCCACCTTCCTAGCCTCTGCGAGGCGGACGAACGGATAGGTGCCGAGCTCCGTGAGGACGGGGGAGAGATGGACGCTCACGGGCCCGGGTCGGTGAGAAAGCGCTGCAGGGCCGTGTACGTGCGGGCGAGCTCGGAGATCGCCACCCGCTCGTCGCGCTTGTGCGCGTAGGCGGTGGCTCCGGGCCCGAGATTGACCGCGTCGAGGCCCTCCGCGGAGAACTGGGCGACCGGCGTCCACGCCTGCTTCGGCTCGATCGCGAGCTCGCCCGCCCGGCGAAGCCGCTGCACGAGCGGAGAGCGGACCGCGACGCGGCCGGGCGCGCTGACACTCGTGATCTCGAGCTCGCCCGCGTCCCCGACGACGTCTTCGAGGTTCCGGCGTGCCTCCTCGATCGTGCGGACAGGGGCGAAGCGGTAGTTCAGCCGGGCCGTGACGAGGTCGGGGATCACGTTGTCGGCTATCCCGCCCGCGATCCGGGTGACGCTCACGACCTCGATGAAGGTGAGGCCGTCGACGCCGATCGGAAGTGGGGGGATCCGGGTCAGCTGGTACAGGCCCTCGACCGCGAGCCCGATCGCATTCTGGCCCGTCCAGGGCCGTGCCGAGTGAGCGCTCGCGCCCCGAAAGGTGAGCGTCGCATTCAGGTTGCCGAGACAGCCTGCCTGGATCGTGTTGTCGGTCGGCTCGAGCACGACGGCGAGATCGACCTCCCGCAGCTCGGGGCACGTCGCGAAAACGGCCGGGAGCGGGCTCTCCTCCACCGGGAGCTCCTCGCGCGTGAAGAACAGGAGGCCGAGATCGACCTCGCGGGCCGGCCGCACCTCGTCGAGCCAGGCGGCCAGCTCGAGCATGACCGCGAGCCCACCCTTCATGTCGGTCGCGCCGAGCCCGACGACGAAGCCGTCCTCGATCGCGCCGGGAAGGTTGTCCTGGGCCGGGATCGTGTCGAGATGCCCGGCGAGCAGCGCGAAGGGCCGCCCGGGCCGCCGATCGGTCGAGTAGAAGAACGCCTCGCCGTTCGCGAAGCGCTCCGCAAACGTCCCTCGCGGGATAGCGGCCTCGACGGCCTCGGCGACCTTCGCCTCGTCCCGGCTGACGGAAGGAATGTTCACGAGCGCGAGCGTTCGTTCGGCAAGACGCCGGGCAGCCTGCACGTCGACGGTCACGAGGGAGAATGCTACTTGCGGGGCGGGGACGATCCGCCGGGTCGGCGTGGCAGAATGCGCCGCATGACACAGCACCAGCCCGATCCGCTCCCGGGGGCAGCGCCGGAGCGCGCGTTCCTTGCCGTCGTCCTGCGCCCGGAGACGGACGAGGAGGAGGAGCTCGGCGAGGTCAGGGAGCTCATGCGCACCGCCGGCGTCGAGCCGATCGGCGAGATCGTGCAGCGGCGGGTCGCGCCCGACCGCCGGACGTACCTGGGGAAGGGGAAGTTCGAGCAGCTGCAGGCACGGCTGAAGGAGGTGGAGGCGGAGTCGCTCGTCGTCGACGACGATCTCGATCCGAGCCAGCAGCGCCGCCTGGAGGACGCGTTGAAGATGCGCGTCGTCGACCGCACGCAGCTGATCCTCGACATCTTCGCCCAGCATGCGACGTCGGCCGAGGGCAAGCTCCAGGTCGAGCTCGCACAGCTCGAGTACAACCTCCCGCGGATGCGCGGCATGTGGCAGCACCTCGAGCGTCTCGGGGGCGGGATCGGCACGCGAGGGCCCGGCGAGTCCCAGCTCGAGAGCGACCGCCGGCTCGCCCGTCGCCGGATCGGCCTGCTGAAGGAGCGCCTACGCACCCTCGAGCGTCAGCGGGAGACACAGCGGGCGGCCCGCAAGCGTGCCGCGACGCCGCTGATCGCGCTCGCCGGCTATACGAACGCCGGGAAGTCGACGCTCCTGAACGCGTTGACGGACGCCCACGTCTCGGTCGAGAACCGCCTCTTCCACACGCTCGATCCGACAACGAGGACGTTCGAGGTGGACGGCCGTCGCTACCTGCTCACCGACACCGTGGGCTTCATCCGGCGCCTGCCCCACCATCTCGTCGAGGGGTTCGCGGCCACGCTCGAGGAGACGCTCGCCGCCGACATGATCCTGCACGTCGCCGACGCATCGGCGCCGGAGCCACGCCTCGACGGGCAGATCCGCGCGGTCGAGGGGGTGCTGGCCGGGATCGGTGTCCGCGACGCGCCGGTGGAGCTCGTCCTGAACAAGGTCGACGCGCTCGACCTGCTCGCCCGGCGGCGCCTGCGCAATCGCTTTCCGGACGCCCTGCAGATCTCGGCACGAACCGGGGAGGGGCTTGCCGCGCTCCGGGCGCGGGTCGCGGAGGTGTTCGTCGACCGTTTCGAGCCGGTCCGCCTGCTGATTCCCCACGCCGACGGTGCCGTGCTCTCCGAGCTCTACGGGCTCGGCGCGCCGATCGAGGAGCGTGTCGACCGACCCGACGGCGTGCTCGTGATCGCCCGGCTGCCCCGGGTCCAGCTTCCGCGATACGCGCGCTACCTCGTTGCCGAGGCCGAGGTGTCGTCTGCAAGCGCCCGCGTGTGATCGAGCTTCCCGTCATCCGCCTGCACGCCGGGGCGACGTTGCCCGATCGGGCCTACGCCCACGACGGGGGGCTCGATCTGGCAGCGTGCGAGCGCGTCGAGCTCGGGCCGGGGGAGCGGGCCGTCGTCCCGACCGGGATCGCGGTCGCGATTCCCGACGGGTACGCGGGCTTCGTGCAGCCTCGGTCGGGCCTCGCCGCCCGGCACGGGGTCACGGTCGTGAACAGCCCCGGGCTGATCGATGCCGGCTACCGGGGTGAGATCCGCGTCGTGCTGCTGAACACCGATCGCGATGAGCCGTTCGTCGCGGAGGTCGGTGACCGGATCGCGCAGCTCGTCGTGCTGCCCGTGCCACCACTCGAGGTCGTCGAGGTGGACGTGCTTCCCGGGAGCGAACGAGGTGCACGCGGCTTCGGCTCGTCTCGCCGCTGATGGAGCCGCGAATCCGCGTCTCGGCGTTGCTGCATCAGGGCGACCGGCTCCTGCTCTGCCGGCACGAGAAGGGCGGGCGGGAGGCATGGCTGCTTCCCGGTGGCGGGGTGAACGGCGGTGAGACGCTGATCAGGGCGCTCCGGCGGGAGCTCGCCGAGGAGGTGGGCCTCGCGGAGGACTTCCCTCTCGAGGGGCCGATCGCCGTCGCGGAGTCGATCAGCCCTTCGGGCGTGATCCGGGCCCGGCACGTCGTGCACATCATCTTTGCCGGCGACCTCAGCGGCCGCTCGCTCGCCGCCGTCGTCTCGAGCGACGTCGCCGTCCGGGGCCATCGCCTCTTCGTCCTCGACGAGCTTGCGGACATCCCGCTGCACCCGCCGATCCAGCGGTTCCTCACGCGCTGGCGGCCCGGCGACCCGACGGTCTACCTCGGGGCGCTCTGGGCCCCGTGACGCCGGGCGGAGAGGCCTAGAGCCGGCCGCCGCGCGCACGGGCACGCGAGGAGGCCACCGCGTGGGCGCGGTCCTCGAGCCCGTCGCGGAGCGGCTCGAGGGCAGGCGCCTCGCCGCTCCCCCGCGCGAGCGCCTCCCCGAGCAGCCAGTCGGCGAGCCAGGGGTTTCGGGGGAGGAGGGGGCCGTGGAGGTACGTGCCGATTGCCCGCCCCACGCGACAGCCCTCGAGACCGTCCTGCCCGTTGTTCCCGAAGCCGTGGACGACGCGACCGAGCGCCCCCGCGCCCTCGTCGAGATACGTTCTGCCGGCATGGTTCTCGAAGCCGGCAAGCGTCCGGGCTATGCCCGGTCGGAGTTCGGACGAGAGGAGGATGTCGCCGATCATCCGGCGCTCACCGGCGACGGTGAAGAGGGGAAACAGCCCGACGCCGGGAAGCTCGGCGCCGGAGCGGTCGCGGTAGAACCGCCCGAGCAGCTGGTACCCGCCGCAGACCGCGAGCAGCGCGGCGCCGTTATCGACCGCCTCGACGAGCGCGGGGCCCTTCGCCGCGAGGTCGCCGGCGACGAGCGCCTGCTCGCGATCCTGGCCTCCGCCGACGTAGAGGAGGTCGATCTCACCCGGGATCGAATCCGCCATCCCGATCGGTTCGACCGTGAGCTCGATCCCGCGCCAGGCCGCCCGCTGCGCGAGGACCGCGATGTTGCCACGGTCGGCGTAGATGTTGAGGTACTCGGGGTACAGGTGGCCGACGGTGAGATGCACCCGGACGATTCTAGAGCGCGAGGCCTCCGACCCGAGCAGGCCCGGCTCGGGGGAGTTTGCAAGACTCCTAGGATGATCTAGTATCTTTGGTATGTCCCGGCGGCGGCGGCCAGAGGCGCTCCAGCGCGTCGACCAGGAGGCGCTCGCGGCCTTTCGACAGGGGCTACGCCGCCGCTACACGGACGACCAGATCCTCGACGAGCTCCGTCGCAGCGCCCGGCGGCTGGGACGCTCGCCGACGATGCGCGAGTTCGACGCCGATCCCGAGACCGGGCTCCACCCGCAGACCGTGATCGACCGGTTTGGCACGTGGAACGAGGCGAAGCGCCGCGCCGGGCTCGTACCGCGGCGGTTCACGACCCGCGAGGATCTCCTCGGGCTGCTCCGCGAGCTGGGAGAGGAGCTCGGCCGGACGCCGACGACGAGAGACCTCGATGAGCGGCGCAAGCGCATGCCGTCGAAGTCCCTCTACTGGCACACGTTCGGCTCGTTCGACGAGGCCCTTCGCGAGGCCGGGTTCGACGTGCCGGTCGGCGACGAGCGCTTCGAGCGGGCGTTGGCGCAGGGTGCGGTCCTGGCGCGCACGCTCGGTCGGTTGCCGCGATTCCAGGACTGGAAGGAGGCTCGCCTGAGCGACGCCGGCATGCTCACGGAATGGCAGGTGTACCGGATGCTCGACGCGGGAAAGGGCGCCTGGCCGACGTTCCAGTTCCTCGTGCGCGAGCGCCTGCTCGAGGAGGGAGCGAGCGTCGACGCCGACGGGACCGTGCACGCGGACTGAGCTCGCCTCAAGGCGGTCTTCACCGCTGCCGATGGGAGTTGCGTGGGACGACGCAGCCTCCTGTCCGAGACGCCGTTCGACGGCGACGATCCGGATGCCGCCGAGCCGCCGTCGCTCGAGCTGCTGCGCCCCGGGGAGGCACCCGCGACGCCCCGGGACACGGCCGATGCCGCCGGAGGGGACGACCCCGAGGAGACGGCCGACCCCGAGGAGCAGGTTGCGCCCGAGACACAGGATCCCCTGAAGCTCTACGTGCGTCAGATCGGCGGTGGCCCCCTGCTCACGGCCGCTGAGGAGCGGGAGCTCGCGCGGCGCAAGGATGCCGGCGACGACGCCGCGAAGCGGAAGCTGATCGAGTCGAACCTTCGGCTCGTGATGTCGATCGCACGGAACTACTCCAACGCGGGCGTGCCGCTGCTCGATCTGATCCAGGAGGGCAATCTCGGGTTGATCCGCGCGGTGGAGAAGTTCGATGGAAGCCGCGGCTTCAAGCTCTCGACGTACGCGACGTGGTGGATCCGCCAGTCGATCACGCGGGCGATCGCCGATCAGGGCCGGACGATCCGGCTTCCCGTCCACGTCGTCGACCAGGTCCGGCGTGTGATGCGCACGCGCCGCGTGCTCGTCCAGAAGCTCGGGCGAGATCCGTCGGCAGAGGAGATCGCCGCCGCAGCGGGCCTCGAGCCGAAGCGGGTCACGGATCTGCTCGAGCTCGTCGAGGATCCCGTCAGCCTCGAGACGCCCGTCGGGGACGGCGACTCGATCTACGGCGACCTGCTCGAGGACGTGAGGGCGGAGCAGCCCGAGGTCGTGACCGCCGAGCGGCTCCGGGAAGCGGAGATCTCCGCGGCGCTCGGGCAGTTGAACGAGAGGATGCGGAGCGTGCTCGAGCTCCGTTACGGGCTGACCGGAGACCGCCCGCGATCGCTCGAGGAGGTCGGGACGATCCTCGGTGTGACCCGGGAGCGCGTTCGGCAGCTCGAGGCCAGCGCGTTCCGCGAGCTGCAGGCACACGCACCCGGGCTCCGGCTCTATCTCCGCAGCGAGTAGGGCCCTGTTCGGTACGGTTGGAACCGTGCCCGGCTTCGTCGACGTCCACAGCCACGTGATCCCGTCGGGCGATGACGGCGCCCAGTCGATCGACGAGGGGCTCGCGCTCTGCCGGGAGGCCGCCGAGCATGGCACGCGGGTGCTCTACGGCACGCCGCACGTGCTGCCCGGCGAGGGGCTCCGCCGCGAGCGTGAGCTGCGGGTCCGGGCGGCCCACGAGCTGATGGCGACCGAGGCGGTCGAGTTCGGCCTCGACCTGCGGCTCGGCTTCGAGCTCACGCCGGCCGTCGAGCTGCTCGCAGAGGATCTCGGTCGCTACCGACTCTCGGGGCTCGAGACCCCCTCAGTGCTGATCGAGTTCCCCTTCCGGGGCGAGCTCGAGCTCCTGTCGTCCGTCGCCGATCACGCCGAAGCCTGTGGCCTGCGGCCCGTGCTCGCACACCCGGAGCGTGTCGAGGCCGTCCTCGCGCAGCCCGATCGTGCCCTTCGCTTCGCCGAGCGCGGCTGGCCGATCCAGGTGAACGCCTCGAGCCTGCTCGGTCGCCACGGGCCGAGACCTGCCGAGGTCGGCTGGTGGCTCGTCATGGACGGGCACGCGGCGCTCGTGGCCTCGGACGGGCACCGGAGAAACCGGCCGCCGTACCTCGACGGTGCGTACGCGGAGGTCGTACGCCGACTCGGAGAGCCGCGGGCGACGGCGCTCTTCGACGGCAGCGTGCTCGGCGGCAGCGTCGAGCCGGCCGTCGCCTGACGACGTCGGTAGGAGTGGGGAGGTCGATCGGCGGGCCGTTCGGCCCGGCGGCTCTCGAGCGATTCCGGCGCCCGCAGCGCGGGCCGCCGGCTCAGCGCATCGCGACGCCTTCGATCTCCCGCAGCGAGGCGAGCCGATTCAGGGACTCGACCTCGATCTGGCGGACGCGCTCGCGCGTCATCCCGAGCCGCTTGCCGATCTGCTCGAGCGTGTGGGGTTCGGAGCCGCGCAGCCCGTAGCGAAGCTCGAGAACCCGCCGGTCGCGGGCGGGGAGCGCGTCGAGCGCCCGCTCGAGCGCCTCGTTGCGAAGCCGGCGCTCGGCCTCCTCCTCGGGAAGCGGCCCGTCGCCGGGGACGAGGTCACCGAACACCGCATCCTCGTCCTCGCCGATCGGCTGGTCGAGGCTCGTCGACGTGCGGGCTGCCGCCCGGACCTCGGCGGCCTGCTGCAGCGGGAGGCCCGCCTCCTCGGCGATCTCCTCGAGGCTCGGCTCGCGGGCGAGCTGCATCCAGAGCCGGCGCTCGGCCTGGTGCATCTTCTGCATGCGCTCGACGACGTGAACCGGCATCCGGATCGTTCGCGCCTTGTCGGCAACGGCGCGCTGAACGGCCTGACGGATCCACCAGGTCGCGTAGGTGGAGAACTTGAGCCCTCGCTGCCACTCGAACTTCTCGACGGCGCGGATGAGGCCGAACATGCCCTCCTGGATCAGGTCGAGGAACGGAAGACCCTGGTTACGGTAGTTCTTCGCGATCGAGACGACGAGGCGGAGGTTCGACTCGATCATCTTCTGCTTCGCCGCCATGTCACCGCGCTCGATGCGCTTCGCGAGCTCGACCTCGTCTGCGGCGGTGAGCAGCGGATGCCGGCCGATCTCGCGCAGGAACAGCTGCAGCGCGTCAGTGGTCGTCTCGACGCCGGCCTCGAACGGATCGTGGTTCTTCGTCACCGACGTCGGCTCGGCGGCCTCGACCGGGGTGCGCCGATCGACCACCTCGATCCCGCGCTCCTCGAGATCCCGCATCAGGAGCTCGATGTGCTGCGGCTCGAGCTCGGAGAGCTCGATCGCCTCGAGCAGCTCCGCGTGCTCGACGAAGCCGGCCGTCTCGGCGGCCTCGATCAGCACGTGCAGCTCGTCGCTGTGCGGGATGTGGACGGTCGTTTCCTCAGCCATGAGTGGTCGTCAGTCCCCTTTGCTCACGCGAGCGGAGCCTGGAGCGAGCGCCGTCATCGAGTCCGGCGCCGGCCCGGCAGCCGTCGCACCCCCAGTCGTGGACTCACCATACCATCCTGTTCGCGAAACTCAACCCCCTGGCTGCGTCATTCAACGCACGATAAGATACGTTATGTCAAGTCCAAGGTAAGACCCCGTGCGCCCCGGCTGCAACGACGCTCTGGTGCGGATATCCACAAGTCGGGGTTCTCCACACCCGCTTGCCAAACGGAGGGCGAAGGCGTAGCGTGCATGGCTCGCGGTGTTCAACGAACCTCCGGTCTATCCAGGGCGTCTCGACCCTAACGGGCACTTTCGCAACCGTCGGCGGACCGCGCGGCGCCGGCGGGCGATCCGCCGGCTCGCGATCCTCTCGGTGATCGTCGCCGGTATCGTCGCGGTCGCGCTGAACGCACGGTTCATCGGCGGCGAGGACGACCCGAAGCCCGCCACCACCCCCGCGGCGTCCGGTGCGACCGAGAACGCTGCCTCGGTCGCGACGGGCCCGCAACGCCCGACGGAGATCCGCGGCGTTCACGTCACCGGGCCGCTCGTCGCGGTCGGGAAGCTCGACGACTACCTCGCGCTCGCGAGCGCCGGGCTGAACACGATCCAGATCGACCTCAAGGACGAGAACGGCGATGTCGGGCTCACCCCGGCCCCCGCGCTCGCCCGCAAGATCGGCGCCGCGCAGGGCTTCTTCGACGCGCGCAAGGTCGCCCGGAAGGTCCACGACGCAGGCCTCTACCTGATCGGCCGCATCGTCGTCTTCGAGGACCCTCGGCTCGCCGCGGGCCGCCCCGAGCTGGCGCTGACGCGGCCGGACGGCTCCGTGTGGACGGACTCGTCCGGGTTGAGCTGGGTCAGCCAGTACTCACGCGAGGTCTGGGACTACAACGTCGACCTCGCGAGGGCCGCCGTGAAGGCGGGGTTCGACGAGATCATGTTCGACTACGTGAGGTTCCCGTCGGACGATGTCGACGGTGTGAGCTTCCCCGATCGCGTCGGTGAGCCACGATGGCGCACCATTGCCAACTTCGCCGAATACGCCACCGGCGCCCTGAGTCCTTCCGGCGTGCGCGTCGGAGCCGCGCTGTTCGGCCTGGCCGCGACGAAGGATCTCGGGATCGGCCAGCGCCCGCGGCTGCTTGCCCAGTCCTTCGACACGATCTTTCCGATGACGTATCCGTGCCTGTACGGCTCGGGCTGGTACGGGATCGACGCGCCGTGGGCGCAGCCCGGGCTGACGGTCAGCTGGTCGCTGTCGGACTTCACGGAGAAGCTCGCGGGGACGGACGCGACCCTCGTTCCCTGGCTCGAGGACTACGACTGCCAGGGCCGTGGCGTCGAGTACACGCCGGAGCTCGTCGAGCAGCAGGTCTCCGCCGCTCGCCGGGCCCGGACGGGCGGTTTCCTGCTCTGGAACGCCTACGGCGCCTACACGGCCGAGGCGCTCGCTCCCCGCTAGCGCGGCCGTCCTCCTGACGCTTGACCGCAGGCCGCTGCCCGGAGGCTTCCGGACCCCGGCAGGACTCGCTTCGGGCCTCGGACGGCAGGCCAGTCCCCCGATCTCCCGTGGTTATCCACGTCCAGACCGGCCATGTCCACAATCCCTGGGGAAAAGCTGTGGATAAATCGAAGGAAAACAATTCGACGGAAATTGCGACAATCTCGTGAAATGAGCGCTTGATTTCTGCCGTGTGATCCCCTACCGTACGACCTGCGCCGAGCACGGAGCGCGAGTAGGTCGAAGCCTCACCGAGCAGCAGGTACGCGCAAGCGGAGAGCTGGTCGGCGAGGCGGACGAAAGCGCCACCGGCTCGGCGAATTCTCTTGGTCCCATACGTGACCCGGGCAGGCCTGCCAGGCACACGCTCGCCCGTCCTCGCGTTGCAGTATGGTTCCGAGCGATGCACCTTCGCACGCCGGCACACAGCCAGAACGCGATCGCCGCCGTCTGGGCGTTCTCGCTCGGGGCCTTCGTCTTTCTCGGGATGCGGGCGATCGCGATCTCGATGGGCACGTCGATCGTGACCTCGATCATCTCGGCCGGGATCATCTTCTGGGCGGTCGCCCACTTCGGCGTGAACGCACCGCGCCGGCGTCAGCGCCCGCGGAGCGAGCACGGCCCCACCGCCTGACCGCGGGCGAGCACCCGCACGAGTTGCCGTGCGAGCTCGCTGCCGAGGGTACGGTCGAGACGCTCATCCGCCGGGTGCTCCGTACCGTCGGTGAGCCGGTCGAGGATCGCGCAGTGGGCGAGCAGCAGGCGCGTCCCGCGTGGCGGGCAGACAGCGTGACCGAGGTCGAGAGACACGACTCGAGCATCGACCGGACATGCCGTTCCGCTCGATCCCTTGCCGGGGGGTTCGGGGATGCCCTGTCGCTAGCCGTCCAGCCGGCGCACGGAGGCAGACCGCGCCCCGGCGACGATCGCATCGGCGAGCTGGGCGAGGCCGAGGCCGTCGGGGAGCGGTACGTCGATCACGCCGATCTCGGTGTCGCTGTAGAACGGCACGTCCAGGTGCTCGGCCGAGACGAGGTTCCCGGACGTGTGGCCGCACCACGGGCACTCGGCAGCGACGGCGACGGCCGTTCGTCCCGGAGCGACGAGCCGGAACGCCGACGGGAAGACCGGTCGCCAGCGCTCCTCGGAGCAGCAGAAGAAGCACCACGGCCAGCGCCCGCGCCGGAGCTGCGCGACGGCGTGCTCGGCGAGCTCCTCCGTGGCCGGCTCCAGCCGTCCTGTCATCACGTTGTAGAACGCCGTCGGGACAGGTGCGAGCGGCGCCCAGTCGAGGTCGTCGTGGGTCAGGAGGCTCTCGTGCGAGCTCCCGCAGCGGCACGAGAAGCTCACGTCGTAGACGGCCGGATGCGAGGCGCCCGGGAGCCGCTCGATCGTCCTGAACGCCGAGAGGCGCACGCGCACCTGCTCCCTGCCCGTCGGGCAGGAGAGCGCGTAGGAGGCGGTGAGTCCGTCGTACATGACGCTCCTCCTCTCGTGATCGTTCGTTTCGTCTCGAATCTTGAGACCCCGATGAGCGTCGCAGGTTAGGGGAACCGAATGACGGAGTGGACGTCGTGGCCGCCGAGCCGGTCGCGCCCTCCGAGAAACCCGAGCTCGGCGAGGAACACGATCCCGGCCACCACCCCCCCGCTCCGTTCGATGAGCTCGACCTTCGCGGCCGCCGTGCCGCCTGTCGCGAGGAGGTCGTCGTGGACGAGCACCCGGGTCCCGGGGACGATCACGTCCTCGTGCAGCTCGAGCGAGTCGGTGCCGTACTCGAGCGCGTAGTCGACCGCGACCGTCCGCCAGGGCAGCTTGCCCCGCTTGCGAGCGGCGGCAAATCCGCAGCCGAGCCGGTAGGCGAGCGCGCCCCCGAGGATGAATCCGCGCGATTCGGCCCCGAGCACGAGCTCCGGCGACCTGGGCTCCGCGAACGCGGCCAGCTGTTCGACTGCCTCGCGGAGCGCCTCCGCGTCTGCGAGCAGCGGCATGATGTCCTTGAACACGACCCCCGGCCGCGGGAAGTCGGGAACGTCGCGAATGTAGGCGGCGAGGTCGATACCCATTCGCGCACCGTACCGGGCCGTCCGGCCGGCCGGTGCCGGCGAGCCCACTCTAGGTGCGCGCCACGAGCGTCCGCAGCGAGCGCCAGAACAGCTGCTGGGAGAGCTCGAGCGTGAGCGTCGCGAGAGCGTCGAGGTCCTCGAGGGCGCCCTTCCGGCTCTCGGCGCTCTTCGAGCGCAGCGCCGGCGCGACGATCGCCTCGACGAGCCCGGCCTCCCGCTCGACGCCCGTCCTGATCGCCCGCAGGTTGCGAGGCTCGATCCCGTACCGGGCAAGGCGGGCGCAGGTGGCGACGACGTCGGCGTCGCCTTCCGGGTAGCCGCTTCCGCGGCCGCCCGCCTCCTCGACGATTCCGTACTCCTCGAGCTCCTTCACGAACGCGGGATCGGCGCCCGACCGCTCGCACAGCTCGTCGAGATCGACGAGCCGGATCTCCATACGCGACCGCACTCCGGCGGCAGCTGTCCGCTTCCGGTCGCGCTTGCCGCGCCCGGAGCTCGTGAGCTCGTCGCGGATCACCCGCAGAGGCAGGAACTCGTCGCGCTGCAGCCGCAGGATCGTCCGTAGCCGCTCGATGTCGTCGTCGGTGAACAGCCGGTAGCCGCCGTGCGTCCGGTGGAGCACGAGCAGGCCCTGATCCTCCAGGTAGCGGATCTTCGAGATCGAGATATCGGGGAACTCCTCCTTGAGCAGCCGGTACACGGCCCCGATCCGCTTCGGGCGCTCGTTGCGCTCGCGGGACGCCGTTGCCATCTCAGCGCTCCAGGAAGGTCAGCTTGTACTTCCCGACCTGCACCTCGTCGCCGTCCTCGAGCTCCTTGACGTCCACGCGGCGTCGGTTGACGAACGTGCCGTTCAGGCTGCCCTGATCCTCGACCACGAACCCGCCTTCCCGGCGCGTGAGCAGGGCATGCCGGCGGGAGACGGTCACGTCGTCGAGGAAGATGTCGCACTCGGGCGAGCGGCCGATCGTGAGCGTGTCACGCTCGAGGACGTACGCCTCACCCGCCCTTCCTCCCCCCGACCGCAGGATGATCGAGACGCCCTCGCGCGGCGGAGCCGGCGCGGCCTTCACCTCCTCGGGCTCGCCGACCCGGAACGTCATCGTCGTCTCGGCCGCGGCGTCGTCCGGGAGCAGCATCGCACCGCACTTCTCGCAGTACTTCGCCGCCTCGGGATTCTGAAAGCCGCATTCCGGGCAGTGCACGTACATGGGCTACCGGTCCTCGCAGGGCCGCGCCGGACAGGTCGCCGCCCCTATGCCAGCTCCTCGTCGTCGATTCTCGGCGCGGCCTTGACCGCCAGGATCTCCGTCAGCTTGTCGAGCAGGTCGCCGTCGGCGAACGAGGTCTCGCCGCTCGCCACCTGCTTCTGGCGCCGTGCAACGAGCTCGGCCCGGAGGATGTCGATCTTGCCGTGGAGAAGGCGCCGGCGGTAGGAGATCTCCCGCTCCTCCTCGAGCAGGCTCTTGATCAGCGCTTTCAGCTCGTCGTCGGGCAGGCTCGCAAGATCAGGAAGGGCTTCCACCACGCCTCCTGGTTTCGGTTGAGGTTCGCGTCTTCCTCCAGTAAAGCAGGACGGCGGGAAGCCTTCAACCTCCAGTTGAGGGTTTTGCTGCCCGCGGCCGGCTATCCGGCTGCCACGACGACGCCCTCACCGGCGATGACCTCGTCGACGATCGCCGTCAGCTCCTCCTCGAGCCGCTGCGCCTCGGCATCGGCACCCGCCTCGGCGTAGACGTGGACGACCGGCGCCGACGGGTCGGGCAGCACCTGGGCCCACCCGGTCTCGGAGATCACCTTGATCCCGTCGAGCAGGTCGACGTCACGGCCCTTCATGCGCTCGGTGAGCACCCGCATGACGGTGCCCTTGAGCGCCCAGGGGCACGGGAGCTCACTGTGGCGCATCGCCGACCGCGGAAGCTCGGCGACGAGCGACGACAGCGGCTGCTCGATCGGGGCGAGCAGCTCGAGCAGGTTGCTGATGCTCGCGATCGCGTCGTAGGCCGGCACGAACGCGGGGAAGACGAACCCGCCCCGCCTCCCGCCCGCAAACACCGCCCCCTCGGCGGCGGCGGCCTTCGTGAGCGCGGCGAGTGACGCCTGCGTTCGCTTGACGACGAGCGTGCTCCCGGCGACGATCTGCTCGGCGAGAGAGGTCGAGGTGACCGGGAGGACGATCGACCCTTCCCGGCCGCTCCTGGCGAGCAGGGAGATCAGGAGCAGGAGCGTCTGCTCGGGCGGCACGAGCTCGCCGCGCTCGTCGATCACGAGGATCCGCTCGCCGGCCGTATCCATGACGATCCCGAGCTCGGCACCGACGACGCTCACGAGCCGCCGTGCCTGCTCGTGACTCTCGCCGTCGGGGGCCGCACCCGCCTGCCGGCCCGTGACGTAGCCGTTGACGGCCACCTTCGTGACGTCGAGCGGACCGAGCACGAGCGGCAGGATCAGCGACGCCGTGGAATGGCTGTAGTCGACGACGGCGCGGAAGCTCCGCCGCCGGATCGACTCGGTGTCCAGCCTGCGCAGGATGTCCTCGACGTAGCTCTCCGCTTCCCGGGTCGGGAAGCTGAGATTGCCGACCTCGGCCGAGCCGACCCGCCGGAACTCCTGACGTGAGAACTGCTTCGCGACCTCCTTCTCGAGTGCCGGGCTCGCCTGGATACCGGGTGTCTCGAACAGGTCGATCCGGATCGCCTCGACGTCCGTCTCGCCCAGGCGCACGTGGACACCGGCCCTGTACCCCTGCGACTTGAGGGCGTGGCGATTGACCGCAGGCGGCATCACCTGGAGGTCGTCGACGTGCGCTCCCGTCGAGAGCAGCCCTGAGAGAAACGCCTGCTTCAGCAGGCGACAGGCCGGATACGGTGCGCGACTCGCGACGACGCGGGCGCCCCGGGGGAGCGCGGTCCCGAGCGAGAGGCCGAGGCGCATCGCCGCCTCCGGCGTGAGGTCGACGTTGATGAGGCCTTCGTGCGGGACGCCGCCGCCCAGGCGGGACGCCGCCCGCGACTCCCAGATCACGTTCCGATCGACGATCGTCCCGGACTCGACCTCCTTGTACGGGTAGACGCGCACGTCCGGCATGACGACGCTCTCCTGCCCGAGCGTGCATTCGTCTCCGATCGCCGCGCCCTCGTTGACGCGGGCCCGCGGCCGCACGTCGCAGCCGCGCCCGAGAGTCGCGCCCTCGATGATCGCCGAGGCGCCCACGTACGTCGAGGCATCGAGCACGGCCCTGGTCACGCGCGCGTGCTCGCGAATCGTGACGCTGCTCGCCAGCACCGCGTACGGCCCCACCGTCGCGGCCGGCGAGATCCGGCAGTGGTTGCCGATGAACGCGGGCCCCTCGACCTGCTCGAGGTGCTCGATCTCCACGCCCTCGCCGAGCCAGATGTTGCCGCGCAGGCGAAGTCCGGGGATCGACAGCTTCACCTTCTCGTCGAGCGCGTCGAAGTTCGCCTGCCGGTACTGGTCGATCGTTCCGATGTCCTGCCAGTAGCCGTCGAGGACGTATCCGTACAGCGGGCGTCCCATCTCGAGCAGGAGCGGGAACAGCTCCTTCGAGAAGTCGAAGGGACGGTCGGTAGGCACGTGGCGCAGCACGTCCGGCTCGAGCACGTAGATCCCCGTGTTGATCGTGTCGGAGAACACCTGTCCCCACGACGGCTTCTCGAGGAAGCGCTCGATCCTGCCGTCGGTGTCGGTGACGACGATCCCGAACTCGAGCGGGTTCTCGACGCTGACGAGACCGATCGTGACCGCCGCCCCCTTCTCCTTGTGGAAACGGACGAGCGCCGACAGGTCGACGTCGCAGAGAGCGTCACCGGAGATGACGAGGAACGTCTCGTCGAGCTCGTCGGAGGCGAGCCTGACCGAGCCGGCCGTACCGGCCGGTGCCTCCTCCACCGAGTACTGCATCCGCACGCCGAGGCTCTCCCCCGTGTCGAAGTAGCTCCGGATCGCCTGCGGCATGAACGCGAGGGTCGCGATCACGTCCGTGAGCCCGTGGAGCCTCAGCAGCTCGACGATATGCTCCATGCACGGCCGCCCGACGATCGGCACCATCGGCTTCGGCTGATTGGACGTCAGGGGTCGCAGCCGCGTCCCCTCCCCGCCCGCCATCACGACGGCCTTCATCGCACGGCCCTCCAGACCTTGACGACGTAGTCGAGCCCGGCCACGGCAGCACAGCCAAGGCCGGTCCAGAAGAGGACGAGCGGCCAGGTCGCGCCCGGCTCGGTGATCAGGACCGCGACGATGGCCGCGTACAGGATCCAGGTCGCGGCCTTGCCGAGCAGCGAGACCTCGAACTCGTAGCCGCGCTTGACGGCGAAACGGGAGCCTCCGACGAGAACGACGTCGCGCAGCAGGATGATCGCGAGCGCGGCGACGGGCAGCCGGCCCTCGAGCCACAGGAGGACGACGGCTGCGTCGATCATCAGCCGGTCTGCCAGCGGGTCGGCGTACTTGCCGAACTCCGACTCGACCTGCCAGCGGCGGGCGAGCCAACCGTCCACCTGGTCGGTGATCCCGGCGATCCCGAACACGATCGCGGCCGGGACGCTCTGGCCGCCGTCCGCAGCGAGCACGAGCACGACGAACACCGGGATCAGCGCGACCCGGATGACGGTCAGCGCATTCGGCAGCTGGGCAAGCGGCTGGGCGACCGTTCGTGTGGCCACGAGGAAAGGATATTCGTCCGGAACCCGGCGGCAGCGCGGGCCGGATGAGATCCGGCCCCTACGAGAGCCTGGGTGCGTCGCGCCCGCCGGGCCGGATGGGGTCCTGCCCGACGATGCCCTTGGTGTAGGGGCGGGATCTCATCCCACCCGGTGCGCTCGCCAGGGCAGACTACGTGCGCACAAGGGCGCTGCGGGCTCTTCGGACCCGCGAAACGTCGCGGCCGGCTCCGTTGTCCGCTGTGCGGCGCGCCGGAGGCGCACGAGAACGTGCGGGCCCTTCGGGCCCGCGGGGCGTCGCGGCCGGCTTCGCCGTCCGCTGTGCGGCGCGCCGAAGGGCGCGCCTTACGCTCCTTCCTGTGCGAGCTCCTTCGACCGTTGCATCGCCGCCTGGATCGCGTTCAGGAACGCGGCGCGCACGCCGGCCTGCTCGAGCTCGCGGATCGCGGAGATGGTCGTTCCGCCCGGGGAGGTCACGGCCTCGCGGAGCTCGACCGGATGCATCTTCTCGTCCCGAAGCAGCTTCGCCGTTCCGAGCATCGTCTGGACGACGAGGTCGGTCGAGATCTCGCGCGATAGCCCGAGCAGGATGCCGGCCTCGATCATCGACTCCGCGAGCAGCGCGAAGTACGCCGGCCCGGAGCCCGAGACTGCCGTGACCGCATCCAGGTAGTGCTCGGCGACCCGGACGGTCCGGCCGACGTTCCCGAGCAGCTGTTCCGCTTTCGCGAGGTGCTCCTCACCCGCATGTGAGCCGGGCGCGATACCGGCCATCCCCTCGTGCACCGTGGCAGGCGTGTTCGGCATCGCCCGCACGACGGGGACGGCGTCGCTCAGGTGCCGCTCGATTGCCGCCGTCGTGATCGCCGCCGCGATCGACAGCACCGTCTGGCGGGCGGTCAGGACGCCGCCGATCTCGGCGAGAAGGGCGTCCATGTCCTGCGGCTTGACGGCCACGACGACGATCTCGGCACCCTCGATCGCATCGATGTTGCTCCCGGTCGTCTCGATCTCGAAACGCTCGCGGAGCTCCGCGAGCCGGTCGGGACGGCGGTCACTCGCGACGATCTCGGCCGGAGGCCAACCGGCGGAGAGCAGCCCGGCGACGAGCGCCTCCCCCATCTTGCCGGCTCCCAGGATCGCAACTCGGCCGCTCACGATGAGACCCTATCCGACGGTCGTCGTGGGCTGCTCGCCGGGAGGCAGGAGGTGCACGATCGAGAGCTGGGCCTCGTTGAGGACCTCGAGCGTGTAGACGCGCCCCTCCTCCTGGTAGAAGAAGGCCCCGGTCGCGTACACGGACGTCTGCTCGCCGGTCGTCACCTCGACCCGACCGACGTCGACGAACGTGAAGGTTGGACCGTTGTTCAGCGTCGTCGAGGAGTAGCCGGCGGGAAGGTGGATCGTGTTGGCAACGACGTTGAGCGGTCCGTCCGGGACGGTCTCGACGGTCGCGACCGGCGCTTCGAGCACCGTCTCGGCCCCCGGCACGGTTCCCGTGTCCTGCCCGATGAAACGCTCCATGACGACGGCGACGATCCCGCCGATCACGAACGCCGCGACGACGGCGCCCGCCATGGCCGGCGTGATCCGGCGCGCGTCCATCTACGGCCCGAGGACGGCCGACGCGGGCATGGCGAGCATCGCAAGCCGGGCGCCGACGCATCCGATCCCGTCTCTCACGGCCTGGACGCTAGCGGAGAAGGAGCACGCCGAGCGGCACTGCGAGGCGAGCCGGGTCTTGCCGACGGGGTAAGAATCACGGTCGCGCTGCAGCTAACCGGGTATGGGACCTCTCCCGGTGGAGCCCCACACATGAGCGCTGTTACCCTTGGTGTCGCCGAGTCGATGGAACAGACAGGCCCGCGTTTGCCGGCAGTCGTACCGCTACGCGACCTCGACCAGGAGTCGCGGGAGTGGCTGCGCGAGCTGCGGGCCGGAGGCACGACGAGGGAGCAGGCGATCGCCCGGCTCCACGGGCTGCTCGCCCGCGCCGCGCGCTTCGAGGTCGCCCGCCGGCGTTCGAGCCTTCCCCACCTGCGCGGCGACGACTTCGAAGACATCGCCCTGCAGGCCGCCGATGACGCCCTGATCGCCGTGCTCGGGCGGCTCGACGACTTCCGCGGCGCGAGCCGGTTCACCACGTGGGTCTACAAGTTCGCCCTGCTCGAGGCGGCCGTCGCGCTTCGCAAGCGCGCCTGGCAGGGTCGGGAGATCCCGCTCACGGAGGAGGCCTGGGGCCTCGTTGCGAGCAGCGGGCTCGAGCCCGACGAGCAGAGCGAGCAGAGCGAGCTGCTCGCAGCCGTGCAGGAGGCGATCGAGGACGTGCTGACGCCGCACCAGCGCGAGGTGCTCGTCACCCTGGCGCTGAACGGCGTGCCCATCGACGTCCTCGCCGATCGGCTCGACACGACGCGCGGCGCGCTCTACAAGACCCTGCACGATGCCCGCCGCAAGCTGCGCGTCCACCTGCGCGAGCACGGGCTGCCGACGGAGCTCTCGGTGGAGGAAGCGCGCTGATGGAACGCCAGAGCCTGGGGCACACGCTCGCCCGTCTCCTCGGTCCCGCCGAGCCTGAGGTCGGCTGCGACACGTGCTTCGAGGAGCTCGATCGCTACGTGGAGCTCGAGCTGGCCGGTGCGGACGCCGCCGCGGCCGTACCCGGGCTGTCCCCCCATCTCGACGGCTGCCCGGCCTGCCGTGAGGAGCACGAGAGCCTGCGCGCCCTCCTTGCCAGCGAGCAGGAGCGCTGAGACACGTCCCGTCTCGACCACCCAGACCGCGACTTCCGGCCGTTTCACGACGTCCACGTCGGTACCGGCGGGCATCGCGGAGAAAGCGAGGGAACATGGAAACCAGTACGCGTTACCTGATCGTGGGCGGCGGCCTGACCGGCGACGCAGCCTGCCGGGGCATCCGCGAGCTCGATCCCGACGGGCGGATCGTGCTCGTCAGCGAGGAGGCCCATCCGCCCTACTCCCGGCCGCCGCTCTCCAAGGGGCTCTGGAAAGGCGGCGACGAGGAGAAGATCTGGCGGGGCACGGCCGAGCTGGCCGTCGAGCTCCGGCTCGGCCGGCGGATCGTCGGCCTCGACCTGGAGCAGCGCCTGGCGCTCGACGACAAGGGTGAGCGCATCGCGTACGAGCGGCTGCTGCTCGCGACCGGCGGACGGCCGCGGCGGCTCCCGTTCGGCGACGACATCGTCTACTTCCGGACCTTCGACGACTACCGGCACCTGCGCGCGCTCGCCGAGGGCGGCGCCGCCTTTCTCGTGATCGGCGGCGGCTTCATCGGGGCCGAGCTCGCGGCCGCGCTGGCGATGAACGAGCGCAGTGTCACGATGGCGTTCCCGGAGCCGGGGATCGGGGCCCGGATCTTCCCGGCCGAGCTGTCCGCAGCGCTCGTCGGCTACTACCGCGATCGCGGCGTGGAGGTTCTGGCCGGTGCCTCGGTGACCGGGCTCGAGCGGGACGGCGCCAGGTCCCGGGTCACGCTCGACGACGGTCGAGTGCTCGAGGTCGATGCGGTCGTGGCCGGGATCGGCATCGAGCCGAGCGTCGAGCTGGCCGCCGAAGCCGGCCTGCCGGCGTCGAACGGCATCGTCGTGGACTCGCTCGGTCGAGCCGGCGGGCGTGAGGATGTCTTCGCAGCCGGAGATGTCGCCCGCTTCCCCGTCGCCGCGCTCGGCGGCGAGATGCGCGTCGAGCACGAGGATCACGCAAAGAGCCACGGCCGGGCGGTCGGAGCGAACATGGCCGGCGCGGGTCGGCCCTACGATCACCTGCCGTTCTTCTACTCCGATCTCTTCGACCTCGGCTACGAGGCGGTCGGCGAGCTCGACTCGCGGCTCGACACGCACAGCGAGCTCGGCGGGCTCGACGGAGAGGGGATCGTGTACTACCTCGATCCCGAGCGACGGCCGCGCGGCGTGCTGCTCTGGAACCAGTTCGGACGCGTCGACGAGGCGCGAGAGCTGATCCGGGCCGGACAGCCGGTCGAGCGCGAAGCCCTCGGCGCCCGGGGTCGTTGAATGGACATCCGTCTCAAGCGCGCCTACGTTCCGGCCGAGGGCACCGACGGCTACCGGGTGCTCATCGACCGCCTCTGGCCCCGTGGTGTCGCGCGCGAGCAGGCGCGGCTCGACGAGTGGGCGCGCGAGCTGGCGCCGAGCACCGAGCTGCGACGCTGGTTTGGGCATGATCCGGCGCGCTTCGATGAGTTCCGGCGCCGCTACACCGAGGAGCTGGCCGGACAGACGGCGAAGCTCGAGGAGCTGCGCGGACGGGCGCGTGAGGGTACCGTGACCCTCGTCTACGCAGCACGCGACAGCGACCACAACGACGCCGTGGTACTCGCCGACATCCTGAAGGACGGCAAGCCTCTACCGTGACGGTGGCCGACGGGCAGGTGACGGTAGAGACCATCGACAGGAGGAGACGATGAGCGCGAAGAAGGCACTGGGAAGCTCGGGCAGCAGGACCGGCGCGGCCGGCAGCGGCTTCACCGCCGAGGAGAAGGCGGCGATGAGGGAGCGCGCGAAGGAGCTGAAGGCGCAGGCGAGCAGGGCCGACGGAGAGAAGGCCCTGCTCGAGAAGATCGCCGAGATGGAGGGAGCGGATCGCGCCATGGCCACGCGGCTGCACGCGATCGTCACGGAGAGCGCGCCCGAGCTCTCGCCGCGAACCTGGTACGGAATGCCGGCGTATGCCAGGGACGGCAAGGTCGTCTGCTTCTTCCAGAGCGCACAGAAGTTCAAGTCGAGGTACGCGACGGTCGGGTTCAGCGACGAAGCGAGACTCGACGACGGCGCCATGTGGCCGACGTCCTTCGCGCTGACCGAGCTGACCACGGCCGCGGAGACGACGATCGCGGGGCTCGTGAAGAAGGCGATGAGCTGAGCCGGGCGCCCGGACGGACCGGAGTCGACGACGTGGACGAGCCCACGGTCGAGCACGTGCTCGCCGAGCAGCGACGCTACTACGGTGCCCGCGCCCTGGAGTACGACGACTGGTGGTTCCGGCGCGCGCGCTACGCGCTCGACGCCGAGGCCGCGGCGGGGTGGTTCGCGGACGTCGCCGAGATCGAGGCGGAGCTGGAGCGATTCGACCCGCGTGGCGACGTGCTCGAGCTCGCCGCCGGCACGGGTAACTGGACACGGCACCTCCTCCGGTCAGCCGACCGGGTGACTGCCGTCGACGCCGCTCCCGAGGTGCTCGAGCTGAACCGCGCCAAGCTGGGTACGGGCGTCGATTACGTCGTCGCGGACATCTTCACCTGGGAGCCGCCGCGGGCGTTCGACGTCTGCTTCTTCGGGTTCTGGCTCTCCCACGTCCCGAGCAGCCGCGTCGAGGCCTTCTGGCAGCTCGTCGAGCGGGCGCTGAAGCCGGACGGCCGTGTGTTCCTCGTCGACAACGCGCAGGGCGGAGACCCGCGTCACACCGTCGACGTGAACGGCGAGGTTGCACGTCGGAGGCTCTCCGACGGTCGCGAGTTCGAGATCGTGAAGCGCATCTGGGCGCCGTCCGACCTCGAGCGCGAGCTGGCGGCGCTCGGCTGGGAGCTCAGCGCCGCCGTAACCGCGAACGGGCACTTCGTCGTCGCCTCCGGCCGACGCTGTGTCGCGACGGCGGCCGCAGCAACCTGAGGCTGCCGACAGCCTCACGTCCTATCGGCGAGCCGTCGAGGACGCTGACCGGCGAGAGATCCCGAGCCGAGATGTTGCTCGGTCTTCAGCAGTCGATCACGCTGCTTCTAATCGAGCACGACATGGACGTTGCGCTCACCGTGGCCGAACACGTGACGATGATGCACGACGGCCGCGTGATCGTCGAGGGAACGCCCGCGGAGATACGGGCCAACCAGCTCGTGCACGATCTCTACCTCGGCAGGGGGCACCATGGCGACGAATGAGCCGGTTCTCGTCGTCGAGGGGCTCGACGCGTTCTACGGGCGAGCTCATGCGCTCCAGGGCATCGCGTTCGAGCTGGGGGCCGAACCGATCGCCGTGATCGGTCGTAACGGCATGGGGAAGTCGACGCTCTGCAAGGCAATCATGGGCATGAGCCCGCCGAATGCAAAGGGCTCGATACGCTTCAACGGCACCGAGCTCATCGGCAAGCCGTCTCACAGGATTGCTGCCACCGGCATCGGCTACGTGCCGCAAGGCAGGCGCCTGTTCCCGTCGCTCTCGGTCGACGAGCACCTACGGATGATCCGGTCGAACGGGAGCGGCGCGTGGACGGTCTCGCGGATCTACGAGCTCTTTCCCCGGCTTGCGGAGCGCAGGCGCAACGGTGGTATGCAGCTCTCGGGCGGCGAGCAGCAGATGCTCGCGATCGGGCGGGCGCTACTCACGAACCCGAAGCTACTCGTGATGGACGAGCCATCGGAAGGACTTGCCCCGACGATCGTAGAGGGTATGGTCGACACGCTCAAGGCCCTCGTTGCCGAGGGAATGAATCTTCTCCTGATCGAACAGAACCTCGGTGTCGCGACCGCGGTCGCCGAGCGTCAACTCGTGATGATGGCCGGTCGGATCCTCACGGAGACGACGGCGATGGCTCTCCAGGCCGATCCGGAGCTACAGCAGCGATTCCTCGGCGTGACTCGGGCCGAAACGGCCGGCTAGCCTGCGCCCGGACACCGCGCCCTCCGGAGCTTTCGATCGATCGAGGTGCCGAGATTGAAATCGAGGGACGTCAGGGGACATGACGTCCCTGCACCACCAAGGGTCAGTGTGGGCGTCGCCCCGGCACGGGAACCGGGTGCTGGGCACACTCCCGAGCGGCCCGCAAGAGGGCGCTTGGGCGTGGGCTGGGCGCGCTGGCCTGCCTGGTGTTCTCCACTGAGACGACAAGAGCCCCGCGTTTGCTGGGCTTTCCTGTGATCGGGGTGTCGAGATTGTACCCGCACCTGACCGGACCCCTTTTGTCGGTCCACTCGTTATGAGAGTCGGGTGGTCAGTCGTTCCTCCAGCTGGCGGCGTAGGCGGCCGGGGTTTGCCAGCCGAGGCTTGAGTGCGGTCGGCGGTGGTTGTACGTTGTTCTCCATTCTTCGATGACGGTCTTCGCCTCGAGCAGAGAGTCGAACGCTTCGAGGGCGAGCACCTCGTCGCGCACTCGGGAGCCGAAGGATTCCACGAACGGGTTCTGCCAGGGGGAACCGGGCTCGATGTACACGCTGCCTGTCTCCCCGAAGCGGCACCAGTCGCGGATCGCGTTGGCGGTCAGCTCAGGCCCGTTGTCCATCCGCACGAGCTCGGGCGAGCGGCCGCGCTCGCCGACGACCCGCTCGAGCACCGAGACTGTCCGGTCGGCGTCGATCCGTCGCGCGACCTCGATCGCGAGCGCTTCCCGCGTGTGCTCGTCGACGACGTGCAGCAGCTTCAAGACGCGGCCGTCCACGGTCGTGTCGAACTGGAAATCGAGCGCCCACACCTGATCAGGACGCTCTGCCCGCAGCCGCCCGGCCGCCACCGTGGAGACGCCGAGGCGCTGGCGCTTGCGGCGCCGGGCGGGCACCCGCAAGCCCTCCTCCCGCCAGAGCCGCTGGACCTTCTTGCGATTCGCCGCCCAGCCCTCGGCGCGTAGGCTCGCCCAGGCACGCCGGTAGCCCCAGCGCGGATGCTCGCGCGAGAGCTCGCGCAGACGAGCGCGCAACCCGTCGTCGCGGTCGCTGCTGCGCGGCCGGTGGCGCTGCGTCGAGCGGTGCTGACCCGCGATCCGGCACGCCCGCCGCTCCGACAGCGAAAGCCGCTCCTGCAACACCAGCACGGCCTCGCGTCTACGCGACGGGCTCACCAGTTTCCCCTCGCGATCTCCTTGAGCGCCTCGTTCTCGAGCAGCTGCTCGGCGACGATCCGCTTCAGCTTCTGATTCTCGCGCTCGAGCTCCTTGAGGCGCTTGGCGTCCTGCGCCTTCAGGCCGCCATACTGGGCCCGCCAGCGGTGCAGCGTCTGCTCGGACACCTCCAGCTGCTTCGCCACCGCGGCGACCTCCAAGCCCTCCCCGAGCAGCCGGTCGGCCTCCCGCAACTTCCTGATCACCTGCTCCGGCGTATGCCGGCGTCTCCTCTGTCCCATCGCTCCGATTGTCCTCCTTGCCCATGACTAGGCGGTAAGACTCTCGCAACGACCGGACCGACCTCAGGGGGTCAGGTCACACCGACCATGCCACTTACCGACCTTGACTAGTCCTCGCCGAAACCCGCCGGTGTCACTGCCGCCCCTTCCGGCGCCGCAAGACGGGCTGCAAGATCGTCAGGTACGAAGTACACATACTTCCGGCCGGACCGACTCTGAGTAAGCAAACCAGCTCGGGCGAGCTCCTGCAGATCCGTGCGGGCGGTCTCGACGGTGACGTTGTGGCTCCTTGCGTGCGACTGGAATGTGTAGACCCGATCGGGGTTGCGAACCGCGTCGCTCAGCAGAGCAAGCTGCCGATGGTTGTACACCCGCGCACCCCGAATCGCCTGCTCGACCCGGCGTACGTCGCGGATCTTCCGTTCGAGGTACTTGCGGAGCTCATCGACCGCGCGGCGTATGACCCCCAGCTGGTAGATGAGGAAGTACGTCGTGTCGCCACCATCAGTCTCGGCCAGTAGGAACGCTCGGGTGTACTTTGCGGGCGCCTCGCGAAGGATCTTCGAGATCGAGAGGTACTCCGTGAGCCAGTAGCCGCTCCGGCGCATGGACCAATAGAACAAGAGCCGTGCGGTACGCCCGTTCCCGTCCTGGAACGGATGGTCATAGGCAAGCCAGAAGTGAACAAGGATCGATCTCACGACAGGATGGATGAAGGCTGCGTCGGGGTCGTCAACGCCATTCGCAAACTCACACAGCTTTTCGAGGCGCCACGGCAGCTGATCAGCCGGTGGCGGCTGGTGCACCAAGCTGCCGTCGCTCCGATCGTAGACGGCCACACGGATATCGCTCGGTGTCTGAAGCCGTCCTGCGCTCCGGGAGTCGTCGAGGGTGCCATCCGTGATGAGCCGATGCAGCTCCAGCACGTGCGCCGGAGTCAGGCTGTCGCCGATCTGATCTCGGATGAACCCGAGAGCGCGGTAGTTGTTGACGATCATCCGCTCGCTGCGATCCTTGGGCGGGCGCCCCGTCCGCAAGAGTTCTCTTGCAACCAGCCGGGAGGTCGTGGCTCCTTCCAGCTGGCTGGATCGGATCGCCTCTTCCATCAATGAGTTCACAAGGAAGTGCTGACGTGCTTGGTCGTCCGCGGTAACAACCGCCGGCATGGCGATTTCCCCCGCGCACCGCTGATCAACGAAGTGGAGAGCCCGCAGTACCTCGTCCGGGGTCGAGAAGACGAAGTGGCGCCCATCTTTGTCGACAAGCGGCAGCTGCCTTCGGGTAGGCATGCGTCCGATCTGGATCGCCCACCACCACTCTTCGTGGGTTAGGTCGCTGGGTGGCGTCAGGTGCCGAAGCTTGTCCCAGTGGAGGTACTCGTGATCACTCGGCGGCGAACGTACGATCTCAAGTATGCGCTCAGGCTGCGGGAAGGTGGTCGTGTCAGGCGGCGGTGCGACGTACACCAGATGAACTCCAAACTGCTCCAAGCGACTACAAGGATTTGGAGTTTATCACAGGCAACTCCAAGACCTTGGGGATCCTTGGAGCTCACTTGGAGCTCAGCGGGTGGCGAACAAACGACCGCTGCAACCTCGCTCGTGTCCCCCTTCTGTACCCTCGGTAGCTCCAAACCCCCTGAAATTGAGCGACCTCCGGGGACACAGCTGCGCACCGACGGCCACCGCGAGACCCACGAAGCGCTCCTCGCCCTCGCCTGCTGCCTGATCTCCTGGAGCAGACTCGAGAACTCGTTCAGTTAGAGCTTCTTAGCCGCGGCCGGTCGCGAGTACCTGCCCCCTACGCGTTGCGGCACACCTACGCGGCGTTCTCCATTGCGGCCGGGGTCTCGCTCTTCACCCTCGCGCGCCGGATGGGCTCAAGCGTCGAGCAGATCGACACGACATACGGTCATCTGCTCCCGGATGCCGAGGAGTTCGAGCGCTCCCTGCTCGACGCGTTCGACGCCCGCCAGGGCGACACGGACGCTGATCAGCCGGATGAGTCGGCCGTTTGGGGGAGTGTGGGGGGCAGCGGCACGGGCTCGGTGTGCGAGCCAGAACGCGCGAAAACCCCGCGTGTGCAGGGCTTTCACGTCGATCGGGGTGCCGAGATTCGAACTCGGGACCTCCAGTCCCCCAGACTGGCGCGCTAACCAGGCTGCGCCACACCCCGTACGTCCGAACCTTAGCGAAGCGGCTGGCAGGGAGGGCCGGACGGCGCCCGCCCCTCCCCCGCCGAACCGAGGGCTATCCGGCCAGCCCGGCGAGCGCCTTCTCGACCTGCGCTGCGTCGTACTCGAAGTCGGGAAGGTTGCCCGCGAAGTACTCGTCGTAGGCGCCCATGTCGAAGTGGCCGTGGCCCGAGAGGTTGAACGCGATCACCCGGGAGACGCCCTCCTCCTTCGCCCGGAGCGCCTCGTCGATCGCGACCTTGATCGCGTGGGCAGACTCGGGTGCCGGAACGATCGCCTCGGCGCGGGCGAACTGCACCGCAGCCTCGAAGACGGGGTTCTGTGCGACCGAGACGGCCTCGATCAGGCCCTGGTCGTGCAGCGCCGACACGATCGGCGACATGCCGTGGTAGCGCAGGCCGCCGGCGTGCAGCGGCGCGGGGATGAACGAGTGCCCGAGCGTGAACATCTTGATCAGCGGCGTCGACGCGACGGTGTCGCCGAAGTCGTAGAGGTACCTGCCCTTCGTGAGGGTCGGGCACGCCGACGGCTCGACCGCGACGATCCTCGTCGACTTCCCGTCGACGAGGTTGTTGCGGACGAACGGGAGCACGAACCCGGCGAAGTTCGAGCCGCCTCCCGCGCAGCCGATCGCGACGTCCGGGTACTCCTCCGCCTGCTCGAACTGCTCGAGCGCCTCGAGCCCGATCACCGTCTGGTGGAGCAGCACGTGGTTGAGAACCGACCCGAGCGAGTACTTCTTCGTGCCGCCGCTCGTCGCGGCAGCCTCGACCGCCTCGGAGATCGCGATCCCGAGCGAGCCGGGAGACTCCGGGTCCTGCTCCAGGATCGACCGGCCCGCGTTCGTCCGGTCTGAAGGGCTCGCGAACACCTCGGCGCCGAACGTCTTCATGATGCTGCGCCGGTACGGCTTCTGGGTGTACGAGACCTTCACCATGTAGACCTCGCAGCTCATGTCGAAGAAGCTGCAGGCCATCGCGAGCGAGCTTCCCCACTGCCCTGCGCCGGTCTCGGTCGTGAGGGCCCTGATGCCCTCCTCCCGGTTGTAGAAGGCCTGCGCAACGGCCGTGTTCGGCTTGTGCGAGCCGGCCGGCGAGACGCCCTCGTACTTGTAGTAGATGTGGGCAGGCGTGTCGAGGGCCTGTTCGAGGCGGCGTGCGCGAAACAGCGGCGTCGGGCGCCAGAGCCGCAGCACGTCGCGGACGGGATCCGGGATCTCGATCCAGCGCTCCTGGCTGACCTCCTGGCCGATCAGGGCCATCGGGAACAGCGGCGCGAGGTCGTCGGGGCCGATCGGCTGACCTGTCCCGGGATGCATGACCGGCGGCAGGGGCTGCGGTAGGTCGGCCTGGATGTTGTACCAGGCCTCCGGGATCTGTTTCTCGGACAGGAGGTACTTCGTCTGCTTGCTCATCGCTCTGGTTGCTCTCCTTCGTCGCTTCCCGATCGGGGATGCCAGCGTACACCGCAGGCGGAGGCCAGGGCCGGATGAGATCCGGCCCCTACAGATGCTGTGCCGATCGCGACGAGGAGCGGATTCGGGGATCCCGTGTCCGACGAGGCGGGGCCGTAGGGGCGGCAGCTGGTGGCGCCCCGGGGCCGGATGAGAGCGGGACCCTACAGGCAGCTTCGTCGCGGGCTGTCAGCGGGTCCCGGGCGCGTGGGCGGGCCGCATGAGATCGGGCCCCCGCAGGCATCTTCGCCACGGGCTGGCAGCAGGCCCCGTGCGCGTGGGCGGGGCGGGATCAGATCCGGCCCTTACCCCTCGGACAGCTTGCGGTACAGGCGGTCGGCGAGATCGGGCAGCTCCTCGAGCTTCGAGGTGATGACCCGGAGCCGGTACTCCCGGAAGTGGGCGGGCTCGACGCCGAGCGCGTCGGCGATCCGCTCGAGCTGCTCGTCTCCGGGAACGGGGCGCCCGCCGTGCACGATGTGGTTGAGGTAGCCCGCCGAGAGCCCCGACCTCGCCGCGAGCGTCCTGTAGGTGAGGCCACGCTCGTCCATGAGCGCGGTCACCGTCTCTCCGAACGGCCGATCGCTGTAGCGGCGGCGCGTCACGAGAGGGCCTCTCGCAGCGACGCGACGCGCCCGGCGACCTCGGGTGCCGGAACGCGCTCCTCCGCCCTGCCTGCCCGGACGAGCAGGTCGACGCACCCGTCCTCGAGCGCCTTCTTGCCGACCGTCACGCGAAGCGGGCAGCCGATCAGGTCTGCGTCGGCGAACTTCTCGCCCGGGCGCCGGTCACGATCGTCGAGGAGCACCTCGAGGCCTGCAGCCTCGAGCGCACCCGCAACCGTCTCTGCGAGCGACACGACCTCGGGGCCGGCGGAGCCGATCGCGACCACCTCGGCATCGTAGGGGGCGAGCGCCCGCGGCCAGGCGATCCCGCGCTCGTCGTGGCGCTGCTCGACCGCGGCGGCCATGATCCGGCCGGGCCCGATGCCGTAGGAGCCCATCAGGATCGGCCGCTCGACCCCCTGCTCGTCGAGGTAGACGGCGCCGAGCGGCTCCGAGTACCGGGTGCCGAGCTTGAAGATGTGCCCGACCTCGATCGCGACCTGGAAGCGAAGCGCGCCGCCGCAGCGCGGGCACGCATCGCCCTCACGCGGGACACGGATGTCCGCATGGCGCGGCCCGTAGTCCCGGCCGGCCTCGACCCCGCGCAGGTGCCAGCCGCTGCGGTTCGCACCGGCGACGAACTGACCCTCGCGAAGCGCCTCGTCGGCGACGATCTCGCCGGGGAAGCCGACGGGGCCGAGCGAGCCCGGGTCCGCCCCGAAGGCGGCACGGATCTCGTCCTCGGTCGCCGGCCGAAAGCCCGAGCCGAGCGCCGCGGCCAGCTTTGCCTCCTCGAGGCGGTCGTCACCACGGACGAGCCCGAGCACGAGGTTCCCGTCCGTCTGCACCACCGGCATCGCCTTCGCGGTCGCCGCCGGGTCGAGCCCGAGGAAGCCCGCGAGAGCCTCGATCGTCGTGACCCCGGGCGTCTCGACCTCCTCGGGCCGGTCGAGCCGCGCCGGGAAAGAAGGCGGCCGCGGGACTCCCCGGGCGATCTCGAGGTCAGCGGCGTACTCGCACCGCTCGCAGGTCACGAGGGTGTTCTCACCCGCACCGGACGGCGCGAGGTAGTCGATCGACTCGCTCCCCCCCATCATCCCCGACTCTGCCTGGACGGCGTAGGTCTCGATCCCGCAGCGGTCGAAGATCCGCTCGTAGGCCCCGGCGTGCAGGCGGAAGCTCCGGTCGAGTCCCTCCTCGTCGCGATCGAACGAGTACGCGTCCTTCATGATGAACTCGCGGACCCGGAGAAGACCTCCGCGCGGGCGTGGCTCGTCGCGGTCTTTGATCTGGAAGTGGTAGAGGATCTGCGGCAGCTCGCGGTAGCTCTGGATCTCGGTCGCATGGAACGTGAAGGTCTCCTCGTGGGTCATCGGGAGCACGAACGCGCGTCCGGCCCGGTCCTCGATGCGAAACACCTCGGGGATCTCGTAGCGGCCGGTGCGCTGCCACAGCTCGGCGGGGGTGAGAACCGGGCAGAGCATCTCCTGGCCGCCGATCGCGTCCATCTCCTCGCGCACGATCTGGACGGCCTTCTGGTGGACTCGCCAGCCGAGCGGCAGGAACGTGTAGAGGCCCGCGCTGACGGGACGGATGAAGCCGCCGCGCAGGAGCAGCCGGTGGCTGACCGCGTCTGCCTCCGCCGGGTCCTCCCGGAGGGTCGGGATGAAGAGCTGGGACGCCCGCACGGCCTCGCGCCTAGGCGGTCGTCTCGACGGGCTGCTCGACGGGCCGCTGGGCCGCCTCGGCCATCAGCGTCGCGGCCGGTTTCGCGAGCTTCAGGCGCTTCGGCCGCGGCATCCCGGCCTCGATCCACCGGTCGATCTCGTTGAACAGCTCGTCGATCAGGATCTCGGAGGGGACCTTGCGGAGCACCTGGCCGTGCGCGTAGATGAACCCGACGTCGCGGCCGCCGGCGATCCCGAAGTCCGCATCGCCCGCCTCGCCGGGACCGTTGACGGCACAGCCCATCACCGCGACCTCGAACGCCTCCGGATAGGCCTTGAGACGCTCCTGAACGACCGAGGCGAGCTTCTCGACTCCGACGTTGTCGCGCCCGCAGGACGGGCAGGAGATCATGATCGGCCCGCGCTCGCGCAGGCCGAGCGACTTGAGGATGTCCCAGGCCGTCTCGACCTCGACGACCGGGTCGGCGGTCAGGGAGATGCGGATCGTGTCGCCGATCCCGTCCATGAGCAGCGCGCCGATCCCGATCGAGCTCTTGACGACGCCTCCCGGCGGCGGCCCGGCCTCGGTCACCCCGAGGTGGAGCGGGTAGGGCACACGCTCGGCGAGCATGCGGTAGGCGCGGATCATCGTCGGAACGGAGCTCGACTTGACGGAGATCGCGAAATCGCGGTAGTCCAGCGACTCGAGGAGGCGAACCTGCTCGAGAGCCTCCTCGACGAGAGCCGCAGCCGTGTCCTTCTGGGCGAGTGGGACGAGGTGCTTGGGAAGCGATCCCGAGTTCGCCCCGATCCGCATCGGGATGCCCTTCGCCTTGCATGCCCGCACGACCTCGGCTGTCCTGTCCGGGCCGCCGATGTTGCCGGGATTGATCCTGACCTTCGCGACGCCCGCGTCGATCGCCTTCAGCGCGAGCGAGGCGTTGAAGTGGATGTCGGCGACGATCGGGATCGGGGAGAGGTAGACGAGCTTGCGCAGGGCCCGCGCGTCCTCGTCCTTCGGCACGGCGACGCGGACGACCTCGCAGCCTGCCGACGCGAGCCGGCCGATCTGCTCCATCGTCGCCTCCACGTCGTGCGTGTAGGTGAGCGTCATCGACTGGACGACGACCGGTGCTCCGCCGCCCATCGGTACATCGCCGAGCTTGATCTGCGCCTGGCTCGCCATGATCCCGAACGCGATTCTACCGGCCGTCTCCGGCCGGCCACGGCGAACGCTCAGCCGCGCAGGCGGTCGATGTCGTTCGAGAGCCCGATGAAGAAGAGCAGCAGGACGAGCGCGATGCCGACGAACGAGGCCCGCTCGTACGCCTCGCGGGGGATCGCCTTGCCGCGGACCTTCTCGGCGATCGAGAACGCGATGTGACCCCCGTCGAGTGGCAGCAACGGGAGCAGGTTCAGGAGGGCGAGCGAGAGGCTGATCAGCGCGAGCACGCCGAGGTAGTAGCGGAAGCCCTGCTCGACGACCTGCGAGGACTGCTCGACGATGCCGACCGCCGAGGAGACGTCGTCTCGCGACGAGCCGGTGACGATGCCTCCGAGCGACTTGCCGATCGCGACCGTGACCTCTCCCGTGTCCCGGAACGCCTGGACGATCGCCTCACCGGGCGGGTGCGACCGCATGTACGCCTGCGGGACGAAGCCGAGCCGGTACCGACCGTCGATCTCGACCGCCTCGACAGGGCCGAGCTCGACGAGCTCGCCGTCGCGGAGCACGGTGACGGTGATCGGCGCGCCCTTGCTGGCCCGGATCTGCTCCGAGACGTCTGCGAAGTGATCCGTCTCCTCCCCACCCACCTTCTCGATCACGTCACCGGGCCGGAGGCCGATCGAGGCGGCGGGCGTGCCGGGCGAGACCGTGTCGACGGTGCGGGTGGCTCCCGCAGGCACACCGAGGCTGTAGACGACGGCGAGCATCGCGACCGCGAAGACGAGGTTCGCGGCCGGCCCGGCGAGGATGACGGAGATGCGCTTCCATGTCGGTGCGCGCCAGTAGGCGTCGGCCGAGGTGCCGTCGTCGAGCTCTGCCAGGCCCTTGTCGGCGCCGCGCCGCGCCGCCTCCGACAGGTCCGCCCGTTCGGCGGCAGCCTGGAGCTCGACGAGCCCGGCCCTCGCCTCCGGGTAGTCGCTGCGGTCGAGCGCGTCCTTCACGGGCACGAGGTGGCGATCGAGCCACGGCGACTCGCCGAGCGCCCGTCCGAAATGGGCGTCGACGTCGCCGGCGGCGGGCCGGTGCATGCCCGGAATCTTCACGTAGCCGCCGAGCGGGATCGACCCGATCCCGTACTCGATCCCGCCCCGGTTGACCTTCACGAGCGCCGGCGGGAAGAAGACGTAGAACTTCCGGGGCCGCATGCCGACGAAGCGGGCGACGAAGAAGTGACCGGCCTCGTGGATCAGGACGAGGAACGCGAGCCCCGCGATCGCGATCACGATGCTCACGAGACGAGCTCCCCGGTCAGCTGCTCCGCGAGCCGCCGTGCCCGCGCGTCGACCGCGACGAGCTCGGCGAGATCGCGCGCCGCCGGCCATGAATCGCTCGCGAGCGTCCGCTCGACCACCTCGGCGATCCCGGGAAACGAGAGCCTGCTCGCCAGGAAAGAGGCGACGGCGACCTCGTTCGCGGCGTTCAGGGCACACGGTGCCGTCCCTCCGGCCTCGCCGGCCTCGCGGGCGAGGCGCAGGCACGGGAACGCGTCCTCGTCGGGCGCTGCGAACTCGAGCGTGAGGCCGGATGCGAGCTCGAGGCGCGGGACCGGTGTCGGCGCCCGCTCCGGGTACGTGAGGGCGTAGGAGATCGGTACGCGCATGTCGGGCCGGCCGAGGTGTGCGAGCGCCGCACCGTCCCGGAAACGGACGAGTGAGTGCACGACCGAGGTCGGGTGCACGACCACCTCGATCCGTTCGTACGGCAAACCGAACAGGAAGTGGGCCTCGATCAGCTCGAGCCCCTTGTTCATCAGCGTCGCCGAGTCGATCGTGATCTTCGGGCCCATGCTCCAGGTCGGGTGCGCGAGGGCGAGATCCGGGGTGACATCGGCCAGCTCCTCCCGGGCGCGCCCGCGAAACGGCCCGCCGGACGCCGTGAGCACGAGCGTGTCGACCGTGCCTGCGTCCCGTCCCTCGAGGCACTGGAAGATCGCCGAATGCTCGCTGTCGACGGGCAGGATCCTCCCGCCGCCGCACCGCTGCGCCGCGAGCGCGAGCTCGCCGGCGGCGACCAGGCTCTCCTTGTTCGCGAGTGCGAGATCGATCCCGAGTTCGAGCGTGCGAAGGGTCGCCGGCAGGCCCGCGAACCCGACGACGGCGTTCAGGACGACGTCGGGCCGCGTCGCGTCGATCAGGACGTCGAGCGCCGGGTCACCGCCGACGGACACGGCCTCCACCCCACGGGTCGCAGCGAGCTCCCGGGCCTCGTCCGCGCGCGAGCCGGCCGCCACGGCACAGAGGGTGAGCCCGGGGTGGGCGTCGATGATCTCGAGCGCCTGGCGGCCGATCGAGCCGGTGGCGCCGAGCAGTGCGACCCGCTTCACCCGCCCAGTGTAGACGCCGCCCCCGAGGCCCCCGGGCGCCCGGCAGGGCCGTTGCCGTGTGACCCGCGCGGCCGTCAGCTGCCGATCGCGCCGAGCGCGAGCAGGGTGTAGTAGGCGGCCGGCATCGCGTAGAGGATGCTGTCGATCCGGTCGAGGACGCCGCCGTGGCCCGCGAGGATCGCTCCGGAGTCCTTGACGCCGACGTCGCGCTTCACGAGCGACTCCATGAGGTCGCCGATCACCGACGCGATGACGACGACGAGCCCGAGCACGAGCGACTCCCAGATTTCGAGGTAGTCCTGCTTGTATAGAGCAACGAAGCTCACGAACAGGCCCGCAAGCAGGCCGCCGACGAAGCCTTCCCAGCTCTTTCCGGGCGAGATCGCCGGCACCAGCTTGTGCCGTCCGACCGTCCGACCGACGAGGTAGGCACCGGTGTCGGCTGCGAACACGGTCAGAAGGACGGTGAAGATCGCCTCCCTCCCGTGGGCAGGGATGTCGCGGACGAGCGCCGTGTGGGCGAGGCCGACGGCGATCCAGACGACTCCGAACAGCGTGAACGAGACCGTGACGGTCGAGGACTGGCGCGTCTCGGCGAACAGGAGGAGCAGGAAGGCGAGCGGAAGCGTGAGCAGCGCTCCGCCGAGCAGCCACGGGATCCCGCCGAGCTCCATGCCGAGCAGCGCCGCGATCGCACCCCCGTAGGCCGCGAGTGTCAGCGGCCGGAACTGGCGCCCGATCGTGCAGAGCTCATGCAGCGCGAGGAGGGCGGCCACGGCGAGCAGGGCGAGCAACGGCCAGCCCCCGACCCAGGCCGCCCCGAGCACGATCGGCAGCCCCGCGGCCGCCACGAGCACGCGCGAGACGGCGTTGCTCATCGACCGCCGAACCGGCGCTGCCGCGTCGCGTACTCCTCGAGCGCCCGCGCGAGGTCGCGCTCGCCGAAGTCCGGCCACAGCGTGTCGACGAACACGAGCTCGGAGTAGGCGGCCTGCCAGAGCAGGAAGTTCGACGTCCGCATCTCCCCCGAGGTGCGAATCAGGAGGTCGGGCTCGGGCAGGTCGGGGGCGAACAGCCGCGACGCGATCGCGTTCTCGTCGACGTCCCGCGGATCGATGCCCTCCTCGACGAGACGACGCGCGGCCTCGACGATCTCGGCCCGGCCCCCGTAGTCGAACGCGATCCAGAGCGTCATCCGGTCGTTCTCGGCGGTCGTCGCCTCGAGCTTCGCCATCGTCGCCCGCACCTTCTCCGGCGCACGATCGCGACGCCCGAGAAAGCGCGCCCGGACACGGTTTCGCATCAGGTGGGGCAGCTCCCGCTCGACCGCGTCGCCGAACAGCTCCATGAGCGCCTCCACCTCGGGCTGGGGCGCGACAGTTCTCGGTCGAGAACGCGAACACGCAGGCGACTCGACGCCGTGGGCGAGCGCCGCCTCGGTCGGCACGGTGCAGCGCGCGTCCAGCGTCGCGGCTGCGCGATCAGCAGCAGGGCGAGCACGGCAGGTAGCGA
Organism: Gaiellales bacterium; assembly: GCA_046330455.1. Lineage (GTDB taxonomy): Bacteria > Actinomycetota > Thermoleophilia > Gaiellales > Gaiellaceae > CAVQXR01. The sequence goes on along the minus strand of JAXLSU010000004.1, from coordinate 131,017 downwards.
AGGCGTTGCCGTCGCGGTGATCGCGGCCAGGCCGAGCGGTCGCCGAGCAGGAACAGCGTCGAGGAGATGAACAGCATGCCACCAGGCCAGCAGGTCGAGATGGGTTGTAGGCGAGGCCATCGAATACCTGCTGATCTCCAGCAGCAGCAGCACCGAGGAGATCGTCGATCCGGTGGACGTGCTCGTCGGTGAGCTTCTGGAGCCGCTCCTCGGCCCGGCGCTCGTCGTCGTCACCGACGTCGCCGTCGCGGGCGAGCTCCTTCAGGTGGTGCATGCAGTCGCGGCGGACGTTGCGCACCGCGATGCGCCCTTCCTCTGCCAGGTGCTTGACGACCTTCACGAACGCGCCGCTCCTCGGTGAGCGCCGGGATCGGGAGCCGGATCAGCTTGCCGTCGTTCGACGGGGTGAGCCCGAGGTCGGACTCCATGACGGCGCGCTCGATCGACTTCACCGAGCTCGGGTCGAACGGCTGGATCGTGAGCATGCGAGGCTCGGGCACGTTGATCGTGGCGAGCTGCTTCACCGGTGTCGGCGTGCCGTAGTAGTCGACGTTCACCCGGTCGAGCAGCGCAGCCGACGCGCGTCCGGTACGCACGGTGTTGAACTCGTGATGCGCCGCCTCCACGGACTTGTCCATCCGGCGCTTCGCGTCGTCGAGCAGCTCCTCGATCATCCCTGCCCCCTCGGAGTCGTGATCATCGTGCCGATCCGGGCCCCGGCGACGAGCCGCTCGATGTTGCGCTCGTCGTCGAGGCCGAACACGTGGATCGGTAGCGCGTTGTCCATGCACAGAGACAGCGCGGTCGTGTCCATGACACGCAGCCCGCGCTCGATCGCCTCGCGGTGTGTGAGCTCGGAGATGAAGGCTGCGGACGGATCGAGCCTCGGGTCGCCGTCGTAGACCCCGTCGACGCCGTTCTTGCCCATGAGGATCGCCTCGGCGCCGATCTCGAGCGCGCGCAGGGCGGCCGCGGTGTCGGTCGTGAAGAACGGGTTGCCCGTTCCGCACGCGAAGATGACGACGCGGCCCTTCTCGAGGTGCCGGATCGCCCGGCGGCGGATGTAGGGTTCCGCCACCTCGCTGACCGTGATCGCCGACAGGACGCGGGTCGCGACGCCGAGCTTCTCGAGCGTGTCCTGCATCGGCAGCGCGTTCAGGAGCGTGGCGAGCATGCCCGCGTAGTCGGCGGTCGCCCGGTCCATCCCCGTCTTCTCGACCGTCGCGCCGCGTACGTAGTTGCCCGCCCCGATCACGAGCGCGACCTCGACCCCGGCCCAGCGGATCGCGACGACCGAGCGGGCGACCGCATCGACGCGGGCCGGGTCGATCCCGAAGTCCCTGTCTCCGGCAAAAGCCTCGCCGGAGAGCTTGATCAGGATCCGGCGGAAGGCAGGCGAGCCCGCCCCGCCCGGGCCGGAGGCGCCGCCCGCTTCGGCCGTCTCGCTCACCCTGCGAGCGCGAAGCGGACGAACTCGCGCACCGTTGCGCCGTGCTCTGCGAGCGCCTTCGAGACGCTCAGCGAGTCATCGTGGATCCAGGCCTGGTCGGCGAGCACCCGCTCGGCGAAGAAGCGCTTGACGATCATGCCGTCGACGATCTTCGCACGGATCTCCTCGGGTTTCGAGACCACGTCTGGCAGTTTCTCGTAGATCTCGCGCTCGGCGGCGACATCGGCCTCGGGGATCTCGTCCCGTGTCGTGTACGCGGGGTTCGCAAAGGCGATGTGCATCGCGAGCATCCGGGCGAGATCGGGTGAGCCCTCGAGTCGTACGAGGACGCCGATCTTGCTGGCCGGTGGGTGCACGTACGCGACGACCGACTCCGCGTCGGCCGCGTCGAAACGGGCCGCCCCGCGCACGATCACGTTCTCGCCGATCCGGGCGACGAGCGCCACCCTGTCCTCCTCGAGCCCGGCCTCGGCGCCCGGACCGTCGGCGGCGACGGCGTCGAGGACGCGCCCGGCGAAGTCGCGGAAGTCGTCGTTCTTCGAGACCGGCTCGGTCTCGCAGCCGATCGCGACCATCGTGCCGCGGCTTCCGTCGACACGGGCGAGCACGATGCCCTCGGTGGTGGCCCGCTCGGCCCGCTTCGCGGCGGCGGCGAGCCCCTTCTCTCGCAGCAGCTTCTGGGCGCCCTCGACATCACCGTCGGCCTCCTCGAGCGCACGCTTGCAGTCCATCATCCCCGCGCCGGTGAGGTCGCGCAGCTCCTTGACGAGGCCAGCCGTGATCTCGGCCATCAGCTCGTCTCCCCGGCCGTCTCGGGCGTGACCTCGGGGGCCGACGGCTCGACCGCGGCCGGCGGCTCGGGCTCGGAAACCGCCTCGGCGTCGGGCGTAGGCGGCGGCTCCGGGACGGTCTCCGTCTCGACGGGCCGCGCTTCGGCAGACCCGGCGGCCGCTTCCGGGGTCGGCTCGGGCTCGGGTGCCTGCGCCGGCTCGGGTGTCTCCGCGGGCTCGGCCGCACCGTTCCCGGCGGCGAACTCCTCGACGTCCACGCGGCGCGAGCCGGCGGCGATCCCGTCGGCGATGACGCGGACGATGAGGCTGCAGGCGCGGATCGCGTCGTCGTTGCCGGGAATCACCAAGTCGGCATCATCGGGGTCGCAGTTCGTGTCGACGAGGCCGATGACCGGGATCCCGAGCCGGCGGGCCTCGGCCACGGCGAGCTGCTCCTTGCGCAGGTCGATCAGGAAGATCGCATCGGGCAGCCGGCGCATGTCGGCGACGCCGCCGAGGTTCGTCTCGAGCTTCTCGAGCTCGTGGAGCATCGAGATCCGCTCCTTGGCGGGCAGCAGCTCGAGCTGGCTCTCGTCACGGAGCCGGCGCAGCTCGTGGAGGCGCTCGATCCGGTCGGAGATCGTCCGCCAGTTCGTGAGCAGGCCCCCGAGCCAGCGGTGGCTGACGTACGGCATCCCGACCCGCTTCGCCTGCTCGGTGACGGCGTCCTGGGCCTGCTTCTTCGTGCCCACGAAGAGCACCGAGCCGCCTCGCTCCGAGATGTTCCGGGCGAAGGCGTACGACTCCTCGAGGCGCGCGAGCGTCTGCGTGAGGTCGATGATGTAGATGCCGCCGCGCTCCGTGAAGATGAAGCGACGCATCTTGGGGTTCCAGCGGCGCGTCTGGTGGCCGAAGTGGACGCCGGCCTCCAGGAGCTCCCGCATGCTGACGACTGCCATGCAGCTCCTCTCTCGGTTCGGGACAACTGCCGGCGGCGGATCGTGGAACCGGGCGAGGCGCCCGGCACCGCCACTCCCCGTGCTCCGCCGGGTCGAGTGATCGGGACGCCCGGATTCTAGCCGACGCCGCCCGCGCTCCCGGCCCGGCCGTCCTTCACGCCGGGTCGGCGGCGCGCGCGCCGGAGGAACAGGGCCGACACGCCGAGAGCGACGAGGAGCAGAACGAGCGCCAGCACGGCCACCGAGCGGCCCCCGAGACCGCCTGCCCGATCGGTCACGATGAAGACGCCGGCCGCGAACGTCGTCTTGCCGCTCTCCGTCGCCGCACAGGCATCGCAGCGGACGACCGACTCGTAGACGGCCCGCTCGAGCTGTCCGGGCACGTCGAAGCGCACCGTGGCCGATCCGTCGGCCGTCACGTCGAGCGAGCCGACCGTGACGGCGTCTGCGAGGTCGTCCGGAAGCGCATCGCCGCCGATCGCCGGGACGAACAGCACGGGCGCTCCGTGAAGCTCGGCGGCGACCCTCCGGTCTGCCCGGGCGACGATCGGCTCGTCCGTCTTCGCGAGGGGAGGCTCGAACAGGAGCCACACCGGGGCAGCGAGGCAGCGGGCGAGCCCGTCGTAGCGCGGACGGTTGTCGGCGGCGACGTAGAGGCATGTCTCGGAGGCGATGTACGCGTCGTCCGGACGGCCCTCCACGGCGACGGCCACGCCGGGATCGACGCCGTCGATCGCGACGACGGGGACCCGCTCGCCCCCGAGCTCGGCCTCACCGACGGGCTCACCCGGGGTGAACGTCCTCGGCGGCGGATTCTGCTGGGGGTAGCGGCGCGCGAAGTATGCAACCCCGTCGAGGAGCAGCGGCTCGCGGAGGCAGTCGATGCGCTCGATCCCCGGGAGACCGTCACAGCGGTAGCCGAGCACGTAGATCCACCCCGGCTGACCCTCCACGGCGACGGCGACGCCGGGATCGAACCCGTGAAGCGAGAGGGCCGTGGCAGGAGACGTGCCCCGATCGCAGTTGTCGTCGCTCGTCGGCGCGTCGAGCTCGCCGCTCCCGGCCGTGGCGCCGGTCGGAAGCTCGACGCCCGCCGGGAGCTGCTCGCCGCGGTAGACGAGGCTCCCGATCGTCATGAAGCGCACGTCGGGGCAGCTCTTCGCCGCCGCCGGGGTCGGGAGCGAGAGCACGGCCGCAAGCAGCAGCGCGAGCAGCAACAGCCGGGTCACGGCCACGGATCGTACGGACCGAAGGGTCGGGCCGGCCCCTGCACCAGAACCCGCCCGGGCGGTCTGAAGCCGAACGTGACGAGCTGCCGGGTTAGCCACCGGCTGCCGCCAGCGCGGCGAGAAGCTCGGCGGGAAGCGGTGACTCGACCTCGATCGCCTGCCCCGTCACGGGGTGGCTGAACGCGAGGCGCGCGGCGTGCAGGAATTGGCGCGTGAGCCCGAGATCGCCGGCGACGCCGTAGACGGGATCGCCGGAGACCGGGAGGTCGACGGCAGCGAGGTGGACGCGGATCTGGTGTGTCCTCCCCGTCTCCAGGCGCACGTTCAGCAGCGCGTGGGCGGCGAGCAGCTCGACGACCTCGAAGTGGGTGACTGCCTCGCGGGGCGAGGCGGTGTCGAGCGAGATCCGGGTCGGATCGTGGCGGTCGCGGCCGATCGGCGCCTCGATCCGCCCCCGCCACGACCGGGGGCGTCCACGGACGAGAGCCAGGTACTCCCTCGTCAGCTCCCGCCTGCGCAGCAGGCGCTGCAGGCGCCGATGGGTCTCGGGATCACGGGCGACGACGAGGAGCCCGGACGTGTCACGGTCGAGCCGGTGGACGATGCCGGGGCGCGTCGGCTCCTCCCCGCCTGCGATCCCCCGACCGAGGAGCCCGTGAACGAGCGTTCCGCTCGCGTGCCCGGCCGACGGATGGACGACGAGGCCGGCAGGCTTGTCGACGACGAGCAGATGGGCATCCTCGAAGCGGACGACGAGCTCGAGCTGCTCGGGCTCGAGCGCTACCGGCTCCGCCGCCACGCGCTCGACCGAGACGACCTCGCCTCCCTCGAGCCGGAAGCTCTTCGGGCGCGGCCGGCCGTCGACGTGCACGCGCCCTCGCTCCAGCAGGCGCCCGGCCTCGGCCCGTGACCCCGCGAGACCCGCGGCGGCGAGAAAGCGGTCGAGCCGCTCGCCGGCCGCCTCGGCCGGGACGGCCAGCTCGACGGTGTCCACGGTCAGCCGTGCCGCATCGTGCGACGTCTCTCCAGCACGAAGAAGATCGAGAGCAGGAGGATGACGCCGACCGTGATGAACGTGTCACCGAGGTTGAAGGTCGGGAAGTGCAGCGGCGCGATGAAGTCGGTGACGTATCCCTGCCTGATCCGGTCGGCGAGGTTCGAGAGGCTCCCCCCGACGAGCAGGCCGAGCGCCACCGGCAGGTACGGGTTGCGGCCGCCCGAGCGGGCGAAGTAGTACAGCATCCAGATCACGGCGACCCCCGTGATGATCGTGACCGGGTTCGCCTGGCCCGGGAACAGCGCGAATGCGATTCCCGAGTTCCGGGCATGGTGGAGGCTGAACGGCCCGAACACGTCCACCGACTCCCCGTACGCGAGGCTCGTCCGGACGAGCTCCTTCGTGAGCTGGTCGGCCAGGACGCAGGCGAGAACGATGACCGTGAAGGCGAGCCATTGACGCCGTCCGGCCGCGTTCGACCGGGTCGCGACCGAGACGGGGACCCGGCCGTCGCCGGGCGGGCTCACCCGGACGTCGACGAGGGGTCCGTGATCGCTCAGCCCCGTTCCTCCTTCCGCCTGCAGTCGATGCAGAGCGTCGCGTACGGCATCGCCTCGAGACGATCCTCCGCGATCGGCTGCGCGCACGACATGCACGTACCGTACGTGCCCGCCTCGATCCTCGCGAGGGCCGCGTCGATCTCGGCCAGCACGTGGGCCGAGTTCTCCTCGAGCGTCAGGTCCATCTCGCGATCGAAGGTGACCGTCGCCGTGTCCGCGTCTCCCGTCTCGGGGATCTCCTCGCCCTGTGAGGTGGAGTTCTCGTCCTGGAGGAAGTCGATCGCGTCGGCAACGCGCTGACGCTCTTCCAGCAGGAGCCCGCGGAAGCGTTCGACGTTCACCCGTCCCCCTTTCGCCCTCGCGCCGCCAGCCGGCGCTCGGCGTCCTCGTTTGCGATCCCGTCCACCTCGATCACCTTATCTCGCCCCGTCTGCCCTGCGACGACCCTGACGGCCTGTCGTGGCACGCCGAGCGTCTCCGCGAGCAGCACGACGACGGCCTCGTTGGCACGGCCACGCTCGGGCGGGGCGGCCACGCGCAGCTTCCAGCCGTCTCCGTGCCGTCCGACGAGCTCGCTGCCACGCGCCCCGGGCGAGACGCGGATGCGAAGGCGCACCGGCTTCCCGCCTCCCGTCGCCACGGCCGGCTCAGGCGAGCTGCTCGATCGCGTAGCGGACGAGACGCCAGATCCCCGAGAGCGCGAAGATCGCGGCGATCGGGCTCAGGTCGAACATGCCGACCCGGAGCATCGGCAACAGCCGCCGGAACAACGCCAGGTACACGCCGACCGTGTCGTCGAGGAACCCCCGGATCCGGTTCGTCCAGATCCCGTACGGCAGCCTGATCCACGACAGCAGGATGTAGACGAGCAGGAGGAGCAGGTAGACGTAGTAGAGGGCGTCGACGAACCGTAGCGCGGTGTTCACGCCTGGTTGAAGAAGCCGCGGTCCGCCATGCGGGCGCGTTCCTCGGCCGAGACCTCGACGTTGCGGGGCGTGAGCAGGAAGACCTTGTCGGCGACTCGCTGCATGCTGCCGTTGAGGGCGTAGGTCAGCCCGCTCGAGAAGTCGATCAGGCGCTTGGCGAGCTCGGCGTCGGCGTTCTGGAGGTTCAGGATCACCGGGACGGAGTCCTTGAACCGGTCGGCGATCGACTGGGCATCGTTGAAGCTCCGCGGGATCACGAGATGCACCTTGCTTCCCGCCGGCGTGCCCTGGGGTACGGCCTCGAGGTTCGCGCGTCCCTGCCGCCTGCCTCCCTGCGCAGGGGCCGTGGTGCGGGTCGGCTGCTCGGGCTCGGCCCAGTCGTCGAACGACTCCTCCTCACGCCGGCGAGACCGATGGAGGCGGCGGACGTTCGGTCGCTCGGAGTACGAGCGCGACAGCTCGGTCTCGGCCGAGAGCTCGTCGTCCCATTCGTCGTCGGGCTCGGCGATCCCGAAGTACACGAGCGCCTTGTTCCACATGGTTCCGAGGCCCATTCGAGCCTGATGTTACCTTCCGAACAGAACGGAGCCGACCCGGATCATGGTCGCTCCCTCCTCGACCGCGACGCGGTAGTCCTGGGTCGTGCCCATGGAGAGCTCGGGGAGGTCGTGCTCGCCTGCGAGCCTCGCCAGCTCGCGGAAGTAGGGCCGCGAGTGCTCCGGATCATCCGCAAACGGGGGCATCGTCATCAGTCCGCGGACTGGGACGCCGATCCCGGCCAGGTCGGCGAGGAAGCGGCCGAGCTCGGCCGGCGCGACACCCGACTTCGAGACCTCGCCGGCGAGGTTCACCTGCACGAGGGCGGGGATCGTGAGCCTGTGGGCAGCCGAGAGCGAGTCGAGGGAGTGGCACAGCTCGCACAGCTGCGACACGAGCGGTGCCTTTCGCGACTGCAGGTGGCCGATGAAGTGCCAGCGGAAGCGCTCGCCGAAGCGCGCGTGCTTGGCCTCGAGGTCCTGCGCACGGTTCTCGCCGACGACCTCGATGCCCGCGTCGACGAGCCGATCGAGCTCGGCGGGCGCGACGTACTTCGTCGCGACGACCACCGTCACTGCCTCGCCGACCTCCGCCCGCAGGCGCGCGTAGGCGTCGCGGATCTCGCTAGCCGTCCACATACCCGATGATTCCCTGCCGCCCGGTCGTCCCCTTGTCGCGACGGTGCGAGAAGAAGCGGCGCTCGTCGCAGCACGTGCAGCTGTCGAGCCGGACGACCGACGTGCAGCCGGCCCGGAGCAGGGCCCGCTCGGCCGCGGTCGGAAGGTCGAGGTGCCTCCCGGAGACGACGTCGTCTCCGAAGCGCTGTCGAAACGGCGCTGCCACCTCCTCCCCCACCTCGTAGCAGCACGGCCCGATCGCGGGGCCGATCGCAGCCCCGAGGGTGCCGCCGCCGAGCGCCCGGCAGCCGCGCTCGACGATGCCCGCGGAGAGCCCGCGCCAGCCTGCATGGAGGACGGCGAGAGCCGGGGCGCCTTCGGACGTCCAGACCGCGATCGGGAGGCAGTCGGCCGTGACGAGCATCATCGCGACGCCGGGCTCGTCGGTCGTCAGCCCGTCGCAGCGCGGCAGCTCGTCACGGGAAGGGCGCAGCCCGAGCCTCGTCGCGCGCTCCACACGGGTGCCGTGCTGCTGCCAGGCCGATGACGCCTGCGCGGGATCGGCTCCCACCGAGCGTGCGAGCCGGCGCCGGTTCTCGACGACGAGCGTCTGGTCGTCCTCGGTGAGCAGGCCAAGGTTGAGCGATCGGTACGGGCCGCCGCTCGCCCCGCCGAGACGCGTGGAGAAGGCGACGCGATACGGGGTGGGTGCCGGAACCTCGAGCAGCTCCACGGTCAGGCTCCGACGATCACCCGCATCACGCTCTCGACCGCGTCGAAGGCACTGCCGAGCAGGGTCGAGAACTGGTCCCGGAAGACGAAGAACATCCCGAGGACGATCACCATCCCGTACTGGTCGAGCCGGACCCACTGCAGGTACGCGGTGTCCGGCATCAGCGCGCCGACGATCCGCGAGCCGTCTAGGGGCGGAACGGGGATCAGGTTGAAGACGCCGAGGACGACGTTGACGAAGAACGCGAGCTGCACGACGCGGCTCGCCTGCCCGGTCAGCCCTGCGTGCTCGTAGACGGCGAGCGCGATCAGGGCGAGCGCGAAGTTCGTCGCCGGTCCGGCGGCGGCGACGACCGCCATGCCCTGCTTCGGGTTCTTGAAGTAGCCCGGGCGGACCGGTACCGGCTTCGCCCACCCGAACGGAAGGTTCGCTGCGAGCGAGGTGACCGCGAACATCGCGGTCCCGAGCGGGTCGAGGTGCTTGAGCGGGTTCAGCGTGATCCGGCCCTCGTTCTTCGCGGTCGGGTCGCCGAGCTTCCATGCCACCCAGGCGTGGGCGAGCTCGTGCAGGGCCAGGCTGACGAGGACGCACGGGGCGAGCAGCAGGAAGGTGCGGAGATCCATCAGGCGGGTGTGCCGACCGACCTGGCGATGGCGTCGCGGGCCGCGGCAAGCTCGGCGTCGCGCCCGCCTGGGAGCTGCCCGTCGAGCTTGCGCCGGAGCAGCTCGTCGAGCACCTCACCGACGCGCGGGGACTCGCCGAGCCCGAGCGCGGCCAGGTCGGCGCCCGTGAGCTCGAGCGAGACGTGGCGTAGCTCGGTGAAGTAGCGACTGATCCAGGAGGCGGTCGCGGTCTCCGGAAAGCGTGCGAGCGCGAGGAGCAGCCCGACCGGGTCGTGGGGAGCGAGCAGCCGGTACGCCTCGGCCGCCCCGGCAACGCGCTCGAGCAGCTCCGGGAGCCGCGGTGCGACGGCGACGGCATCGGCGATCGCATCGGTATCGCGGCGCCGCAGTCGGAGGCGTCCGAACCATTCGTACAGCTCGTCGGGATGGATCCGGCGAACGAGCGCGGTCAGCCGGGGTCGCCAGCGAGGCTCGTCCGGCGCATGGAGCCGGCGCAACCGCTCGACCTCGTCGACGAGGCGCGCCGTCTCCTCGTCCGCTGCAAGCCGCGGGTTGATCGCCTGGGCGAGGCCGAGCTCGGCGAGCCGCAGCACCGAGGCGCCGGCACGATCCTCGGAGAGCAGCGCCTGGAGCTCGTCCCGAAGGCGGGCCGAGGAGAGCTCGCCGACGAGGCCCATCTCGACGCACGCACGGGCGAGCGAGGTGGTGTGGGCGTCCATCCGGAAGCCGTAGCGGCTCTCGTAGCGGATCGCACGAAACATTCTGGTCGGGTCGTCGATGAACGAGAGGTTGTGCAGCACGCGCACGACGCCCCGGTCGAGATCGGCACGCCCCCCGAAGGGATCGACGAGACGCCCGAAGTCGGGGCCGCGGAGCGACACGGCCATCGCGTTGATCGTGAAGTCGCGGCGATGGAGGTCCTGGGCGATCGTAGCCGTCTCGACTGTCGGCAGTGCCGCCGGGTAGTCGTAGAGCTCTGTCCGGCTCGTCGCGACGTCGACCCGCCCGCCGGGATGCACGACGACGGCTGTCCCGAACTTCTCGTGCGGGACGGCCCGGCCATGGAGCACCCGGGCGAGCGACCGTGCGAGCGCGATCCCGTCGCCCTCGACGGCGATGTCGACGTCGAAGCTCTGCTCTTTGAGCAGGAGGTCGCGGACGGCGCCGCCGACGAGGTAGGCGCCCTCGAACGGCTCGCTGACCGCCTGGATCGCCTCGAAGACCGCCGCCAGGCCCGGAGCGCGGAGGAGGAGATCGGACACGCGCTCGTGGGGCGTCTCCGCGGGCTCGGCGGGCTCCCCGAGCGCCCTCAGCAGGTCGACTCGCGACACGACACCGACGACGCGCCCGTCGTCGAGGACCGGAACCCGCCCTGCCGGAGCGGTGACGAGCAGGCGCTGGACGATCGGGAGCGGCGTCTCGGCGGTGCAGGTCACGTGTCCCGGGCCCATGACCGCCTTCACGGGTGCGTTCTCGAGCCCGTGGGCGATGGCCCTGTCGAGGTCTTCCCTCGAGACCACTCCGGCAAGCCGGGTCGGATCGCCGACCTGGATCCCGCTCTGGCGATGGCGCTGGCAGAGGCTCATGGCCCGGGCGACCGTGTCGTCCGCAGACACGAAGCGTGCGGGCCTGGACATGATCTCGGCTGCGGTCGGCCGCTCCGGCACGGCGTCTGCGAGCGCGTCGAGGACGATCCGGCGCGCCTCTGCGAGCGGGCCGTGGAAGGTGGCGGCGGCGGCCTCGGCATGTCCCCCGCCCCCGAGCGCGGCGGCGACGGCTGCGGCGTCGAACCCGGGATCGCGGCTGCGCACGACGGCGACGACACGGTCTTCCATCTCGACGAGGCAGACGAGACCGCGACACTCGGTCAGCTCGGCGACCTTCTGGACGAGGCCGGACACGCCGTCCACGTACGACGGCCACGAGACCGCGGCCAGGAGCACCTCCGTGTCACGGACGGCAACGGGCTCGGCCGCGGTCGCGAGCGCCTCGAAGAGTGCGCGCTCCTCCGGGGCGAGCGGCAGATGGAGGTAGTGGGCGACCATGTCCTGGCGCGCTCCGTGCCCGAAGCACCAGGCGAGCGCCTCGACGTCACGTGCCGTGACCGACGGATAGGTGAGCGACCCCGTGTCCTCGTGGATCCCGAGCGCGAGCACGGTCGCCTCGAGCGGTGACACCTCGAGCCCCCGCTCGGCGAGGATCCCGACGAGCGTCGTCGTCAGCGCACCGTCCTGCGAGAGGATGGCCTCGCCCGCGCGAAGCCACGCGGGGGCGACGTCGCGATGGTGGTCGAAGAGGACGAGCTCGAGGCCGGGACGCTCGAGCAGCGACGCGAGCTCGCCGAGGCGCGCCGGATCCGAGACCTCGACGAGCACGAGCCGCGTCACCTGCTCGGGGTCGATTCGCTTCGTGTCGCCAAGCTCGAGCTCGTCGGCGTGCAGGCGCACGAAGTCGCGGACGTTGCGGTTCAGCGAGCCGTGCAGCGAGATCGCGGCGCCCGGGTAGAGCCGCCGGCAGGCGAGCATCGACGCGAACGCGTCGAAGTCGAGGTTCTGGTGGCCGGCGATCAGCTCCACCGACTCAGTGTAGAAGCCGGTGGCAACGCGACCGGCCCGGCCCGGCGGGAGGTCGAGCCGCTACCCTCGGCGGCGTGAGCAGCGAGTACGTCTACACGATGTACCGGGCCGACAAGTACTACGGCCCCGACCGCCACGTGCTCGCGAACATCTCGCTCTCGTTCCTGCCGGGGGCCAAGATCGGCGTGCTCGGGCCGAACGGGGCGGGCAAGTCGACGCTCTTGCGGATCATGGCCGGGCGCGAGGAGCCCTCCTCGGGCGTCGCGGAGCTGGCGCCGGGGGCGACGGTGGGGCTGCTCGAGCAGGAGCCCGAGCTCGACGCGGAGAAGGACGTCCGAGGGAACGTCGAGGACGGGGTCAGGCCGTTGCGCGACCTGCTCGACCGCTTCAACGCGATCTCGGCGGCGTTCGCGGAGCCCGACGCCGACTTCGATGCCCTGCTCGCCGAGCAGGCGCAGGTGCAGGACCTGATCGATCGCCACGATGCCTGGAGCCTCGACGCGGCGCTCGACCACGCCTCCGAGGCGCTGCGCCTCCCCGATCCCGATCGCGACGTCACGACGCTGTCGGGCGGCGAGCGGCGCCGGGTCGCGCTCTGCCGCCTGCTCCTTGCGGCTCCCGACCTGCTGCTCCTCGACGAGCCGACGAACCACCTGGACGCCGAGTCGGTCGGCTGGCTCGAGCGCTTCCTCGACGACTACAAGGGCACGGTCATCGCCGTCACCCACGACCGGTACTTCCTCGACAACGTCGCCGGCTGGATCCTCGAGCTCGACCGCGGCCGCGGGATCCCGTTTCGGGGCAACTACTCCTCGTGGCTCGAGCAGAAGGAGGCCCGCCTCGCGGCGGAGGAGAAACAGGCCTCGGCCCGCCGGCGGACGCTCCAGCGGGAGCTCGAGTGGGTGCGCGCGAGCCCGCGGGCGCGTCACGCGAAGTCGAGGGCGCGGCTCACGGCGTACGAGTCGCTGCTCGCCGAGGAGCAGAGCGTGAAGCTCGACACGGTCGAGATCCACATCCCGGCCGGCCCCCGACTCGGCGACGTCGTCGTCGCGGCAGACCGTCTCTCGAAGGGCTTCGGCGATCGGCTCCTGATCGAGGAGCTCTCCTTCTCGCTGCCGCCGGGCGGCATCGTCGGCGTGATCGGGCCGAACGGCGCCGGCAAGACGACGCTCTTTCGCATGATCGCGGGGGAGGAGCAGCCAGACGCCGGCGCGTTGCGGATCGGCGAGACGGTGCAGCTCGCCTACGTCGACCAGTCGCGCGCGGGCCTCGACCCGGCGAGCACGGTCTGGAAGGAGATCTCGGGCGGTCACGACACGATTACCCTCGGCAGGCGCGAGGTGGCGAGCCGCCAGTACGTCTCGTGGTTCAACTTCAGGGGGGCCGACCAGCAGAAGCGCGTCTCGGACCTGTCGGGTGGCGAGCGCAACCGCCTCCACCTCGCGAAGCTGCTGCGCTCGGGCGGCAACGTGCTGCTCCTCGACGAGCCCACGAACGACCTCGACGTCGACACCCTGCGCGCGCTCGAGGAGGCGCTGCTCGCGTTCGCCGGCTGTGCGGTCGTGATCAGCCACGACCGCTGGTTCCTCGACCGCGTCGCCACCCACATCCTCGCCTTCGAGGGAGACTCCCAGGCCGTCTGGTTCGAGGGCAGCTACGAGGAGTACGAGGAAGACCGCCGCCGCCGGCTCGGCGCCGAGGCCGATCAGCCCCACCGGATCAAGTACAAGCCGCTCGTTCGCACGTAGCACGCCCGACTATGCTCCGCGAATGACGTGCCCGGACTGCGGTACGGACAACGAGGCGGGCCGGAAGTTCTGCGGGGAGTGCGGCGAGAAGCTGGCGCTCGCGTGCCCGCAGTGCGGCGCCGCGAACACCCCGGGTGTGAAGTTCTGCGGGGAGTGCGGGGTCAGGCTCGCCGAGGGAGCTCCCGCACCCGCTCCCGCGTCCCCGGTCGCGCAGCCGGAGGCCGAACGGCGCCTCGTCTCGGTGCTGTTCGCCGACCTCGTCGGGTTCACGTCCCTGTCCGAGAAACGGGATCCGGAGGAGACGCGGGAGCTGCTCTCGGCGTACTTCGACGCGGCGCGAACCGTGATCGGCCGCTACGGGGGAACGGTCGAGAAGTTCATCGGCGACGCGGTGATGGCGGTCTGGGGCGCCCCGGTCGCACACGAGGACGACGCGGAGCGGGCCGTGCGGGCAGCGCTCGACCTCGTCGAGACGGTCGCCGGGGTCGGGGCCGAGAACGGCCCGCCCGACCTGCGGCTGCGCGCCGGTGTCGCGTCAGGTGAGGCGGCGGTGACCCTCGGGGCCGAGGGCCAGGGCATGGTCGCGGGCGACCTCGTGAACACGGCAGCCAGGATCCAGTCGGTGTCCGCTCCGGCGACGGTGCTCGTCGACGACACGACCCACCGTATGACCGAGGCGGCCGTCGCCTACGAGGACGCCGGGGAGCACGAGCTCAAGGGCAAGGCGGAGCCGGCGCGCCTGTGGCGTGCCATGCGGATCGTGGCAGGCCGCCGTGGCGACAAGCGGGCGGGAGCGCTCGAGGCGCCGTTCGTCGGGCGAGCAGCCGAGCTTCGCGTGGTCAAGGAGCTGTTCCACGCGACCGCCGACGAGGGCGGGGCCCGCCTGGTCTCGGTGATCGGCGTCGCGGGAATGGGCAAGTCGCGCCTCGCCTGGGAGTTCGACAAGTACACCGACGGCCTGATCGACGAGGTCTGGTGGCACAAGGGGCGCTGCCTCCCCTACGGGGAGGGCGTCGCGTACTGGGCGCTCGCCGAGATGGTGCGAATGCGGGCCGGAATCCTCGAGGAGGAGGCTCCCGAGACGGCGGCCGCGAAGCTCGCTGCGTCCGTCCGGCGCCACCTCGGAGATCCAGAGGAGCGAGCCTGGGTCGAGCCGAGGCTGGCGCACCTGCTCGGCCTGGCCGAGCGAACCGCGCCCGATCAGCAGGATCTCTTCTCGGCCTGGCGTCGATTCTTCGAGCGCATGGCGGAGGAAGGTCCGGTCGTCCTGCTCTTCGAGGACCTCCACTGGGCCGATGCAGGCCTCCTCGACTTCGTCGAGTACCTGCTCGAGTGGTCGCGAGCATACCCCCTGTTCATCCTCACGCTGGCACGGCCCGAGCTCCTCGAGCGCCGTCCGACCTGGGGCGCCGGGAAGCGAAGCTTCACCTCGCTCGTGCTCGAGCCTCTTCCCGAGGAGGCCCGCGACGAGCTCCTCCAGGGGCTCGTTCCAGGGCTCCCGGACGAGCTGCGCTCGCAGATCGTCGAGCGTGCCGAGGGCGTGCCGCTGTATGCGATCGAGATCGTCCGGATGCTCCTCGACCGCGCGCTGATCGAGCGCGCGGACGACGGCGAGTTCCGGGTCACGAGCGCCTTCGACGGCCTCGACGTTCCCGAGACCCTCCAGGCGCTGATCGCGGCCAGGCTCGACGGCCTCGATCCTGCCGAGCGGCGCCTGTTGCAGGATGCGTCCGTGCTCGGCAAGACCTTCGTGGCCGACGCTCTTGCAGCCGTGTCGGGCCTCGATCGGGCCGAGCTCGAGCCGATCCTCCGGACCCTCGTCCACAAGGAGATCCTGAGCGTCGACGAGGATCGCCGCTCACCCGAGCGCGGCCAGTACGGCTTTCTGCACGCCCTCGTCCAGAAGGTCGCCTACGACACCCTGGCCCGCAAGGAGCGGAAGGCTCGCCACCTGGCGGTCGCGCGGTACCTCGGGCAGGCCTGGCCCGACGAGGCCGAGATCGCAGAGGTCGTCGCGGCGCACTTCCTCGAGGCCTACCGCGCCGAGCCCGAGGCGGCGGACGCTCTCGAGATCAAGGCAACGGCGCGGGAGTGTCTCGCCCGGGCCGCAGAGCGGGCGGCCTCTCTGGCCGCGAGCGAGGAGGCACAGCGATCGTTCGTCGACGCGGCAGAGCTCGCCGACGAGCCGCTCGTACGCGCCGAGCTGCTCGAACGGGCCGGTGAGGCGGCGCGGTCCGGCGCGCGCTTCGAGGAAGCGGCGGCGCTCTTCGAGGGGGCGATCGAGCTCCTCGAATCCGAAGGGCATGTGCATCCGGCCGCCCGCGTTTCCGCGCGCCTGGGCGAGGTCTTCCTCGAGCAGGGTCGCAACGATGCTGCCCTCGCGCGCCTGCAGGACGCGTTCGCGGTGCTCTCGACCGACGAGCCGGACGCAGATCTCGCGACGCTCGCGGTCGTGCTCGCCAGGACGTACAGGATTGTCGGCGCGACAGAGCTTGCTGCGGAGCGCGTCGAGCTCGCGCTCCAGGTCGCGGAAGTGCTCGACCTGCACGAGGTCGTCGCCCGGGCGCTCTCGTCGAAGGCGATCATCCTCGACGGGAGGCCGGCGGAGAGCGAGGCGCTCGGCCGCCAGGCGCTCCGGATCGCGCTCGAGCACGGACAGGGGGCGTCCGCCCTGCGGGCCGCCGTGAATCTCGGGCACTTGCTCCATTCGCGCGGTCGTGTGGAGGAAGCAGTCGGGATCACGCGGGACTCCCTGGCTCTCGCCCGACGGCGCGGCGATCGTCCGTGGGAGTGGTTCCTGCTCTCGAACCTCGTCGAGTTCATGGCGTCCTCCGGCGAGTGGGCAGAAGCTCTGTCCCTGGCAGCCGAGCTTCCCGACGAAGCCCGTCACGC
Organism: Gaiellales bacterium; assembly: GCA_046330455.1. Taxonomy (GTDB): domain Bacteria; phylum Actinomycetota; class Thermoleophilia; order Gaiellales; family Gaiellaceae; genus CAVQXR01. The sequence goes on along the minus strand of JAXLSU010000004.1, from coordinate 114,400 downwards.
GTCCACGGCGTCGTACCCGGTCGAGAGCGTGGTTCGCGCACTCGTGGAGCAGGGCCGGCTGGACGAGGCACGAGCCCTGGCGCAGGCTCTCGCCGGGCGCGAGAATTCGGACGACTACCAGGATCGTGCCTACGCGGCACTCGCTCTCGCGGCGCTTGCGAGAGCCGAGGGCGACCATGCGACGGCACTGCGACAGGGAGAGACGGCATTCGAGGAGTTCCTCGTGTACGGCGACGGGCTCCAGGCCGTGGACGGCCTGGCGGAGGCGGCAGGCGCCGCGTTCTCCCTCGGAGACGTTGGCCAGGTGGAGAGCATCCTGGCACGATGTGCAGCGCTGCGCCCCGTCGAGCGCATTCGCTACCTCCGGGCACAGGAGCTGCGGCTTTGGGCCCGGCTCGCGGCGACTCGCGGCGACGACGATTCCGCAGCGGCCGGGCTCCGTCAGGCCTCGGCCGAGTTCCGCGGGCTCGAAATGCCGTTCTGGCTTGCCGTCACGCTCGTCGAATCTGCCGAGCTGCTCGTCGGCCGCAGAGAGCCCGCCGCAGCAGCAGAGCCGTTGCTCGAGGAAGCCCGCGGGATCTTCGAGCGGCTCGGGGCGCAGCCCTGGCTGGATCGCCTCGCCCGCCTGACGGATACCTCTGCGGCTGCGGTGGCGTAGTTGCGCGTGCCGCAGGTCGCAGCCTCCGTCCTCCGCGTCCCGAACTCGCAGATCCGCGAGATCGCCGAGCTGGCGATGTCGATGGACGGTGTGCTGAAGCTCTACTTCGGCGAGTCGAACCTGCCGACACCTGCCTACATCAAGGCGGCAGCGACGAAGGCGCTCGACGACGGGTTCACGTATTACTCAGAGAATGCGGGTCTTCCTTCGCTGCGGGAGGCGCTCGCCGCCTACTACCTACGGATGCACGGCGTCGCGCTCGACCCGTCCTGCGAGCTCGTCGTCACCGCATCGGGCATCCAGGCCCTGCACCTCGGGATCCGCTCCGTCCTCGACCCGGGAGACGAGGCGCTCGTCCTGACCCCGGCCTGGCCGAACGGCGCCGCGATCGTGCAGCTGGCGAGTGCGACACCGATCGAGATACCCCACGTGCTCGACGGGCAGCGCTACGCGGTCGACTTCGAGGCGCTCGAGGCCGCGGTGACCCCACGCACCCGCCTGCTGCTCTACACCTCCCCGTCGAACCCGCTCGGCTGGACGGCGACCGTCGAGGAGCAGCAGCAGCTGCTCGACTTCGCCCGCCGCCACGGGCTGTGGCTGCTCGCCGACGAGGTGTACGAGCGGCTCTACTACGTGCCGGCGAAGCTCGGAGAGCCCGCCCCGTCGATCCTGCGGCTCGCGACGCGGGACGACGCGGTGCTCGTCACGCAGTCGTTCTCGAAGTCCTACTGCATGACCGGGTGGAGGCTCGGCTGGCTCGTCTGCCGCCGCGACGTCGGCGAGAAGGCGGGGCCGCTCAACGAGTACTACGTCTCGCACGCCACGAGCTTCATCCAGAAGGCGGGCGAGGTCGCGCTCGCGCAGGGCGAGGAGCCGCTGCTCGCGATGCTCGCGATGCTGCGGGACAACCGCGACCTCTGCCTCGCCGCGCTGCGCGAGCTGCCCGGCGTGACCGTGCCCGAGCCCGACGGGGCCTTCTACCTGTTCCCGCGGATCGAGGGCCTCACCGACTCGCTCGGCTTCTGCAAGCGCCTGCTCGTCGAGTCGAGGGTCGGCCTGGCACCCGGATCGGCGTTCGGAGCGGGCGGCGACGGCTCCGTGCGCCTCTGCTACGCGTCCGAGCGTCCGATCCTCGAGGCCGCGCTCGAGCGCCTCGACGCCTTCCTGCGCGCCGGTTGAGCGCGTCAGACGGAGGCGACGACCTCGATCTCGACGAGGGCGCCGGCCGGTAGCCGGGACACCTCGACGGTGGAGCGGGCCGGCGGGCGGTCACCCGCGTACTGGCCGTACACCTCGTTCATGCCGGCGAAGTCGTCGAGGCTCACGAGGAAGACCGTCGTCTTGAGCAGGTTGTCGAGACTCGAGCCGGCCGCCTCGAGGATCGCGGCGATGTTGGCAAAGACCTGGTGTGTCTGCTCGCCGATCCCTCCCTCGACGAGCTTGCCGGTCGCAGGGTCGAGCGGGATCTGGCCCGCAACGAACAGCAGCTCACCGAGGCGGATCGCCTGCGAGTAGGGAGCGCCGGCAAACGGTGCGGGTGCGGCTTCGGTCCGGACGACGGCCTTCTCGGTCAACGGATCTCCTCTCCCCTCGTCAGCTCTCGACGCGCTCGATCCGCGCCCCGAGGGCCCGCAGCCGCTCGTCGATGCGCTCGTAGCCACGGTCGATCTGGCCGATGTTCCCGATCGTCGATCGCCCTTCCGCCGCGAGGCTCGCGATCAGCATCGCCATGCCCGCGCGGATGTCGGGGCTCTCCATCCGGTCGCCGTACAGCTGCGCGGGACCGGTGACGACGGCACGGTGGGGGTCGCAGAGGATGATGCGGGCTCCCATGCCGACGAGCTTGTCGACGAAGAACAGCCGGTTCTCGAACATCTTCTCGAACACGAGGATCGTGCCCCGCGCCTGGGTCGCGACCGCGAGCGCGATCGAGGTGAGATCGGCCGGGAAGGCCGGCCACGGACCGTCCTCGATCTTCGGGATCTGGGCGCCGAGGTCGTCGCGGATCGTCAGCTCCTGGTCGCCGACGCGCACCGAGCGCCCGTCGACCTCGTAGCGAACGCCGAGCCGATCGAGGCCGGGCCAGATCGCGATCAGGTGCTCCGGCTCGATGTCCTCGACCACGATCTCACCGGCGGTGACGGCCCCGAGACCGATGAAGCTCGCGACCTCGATGTGGTCGGGACAGATCCGCCACTCGCCGCCGTGGAGGTGATCCACTCCCTCGATGCGCAGCACGTTCGTGCCGATGCCCTCGATCCGGGCACCGAGCGCGACGAGGAAATGACAGAGATCCTGGACGTGCGGCTCGCTCGCGGCGTTCGCGATCACCGTCTCGCCGTTTGCGAGCACGGCCGCCATGACCGCGTTCTCCGTTCCCGTCACCGAGGCCTCGTCGAGGAACACGGACGCGCCGCGTAGCCGGGCGACCGTCATCACGTAGCGCCGGTCGACCTGGATCACGACGCCGAGCTGCTCGAAGGCATGCATGTGGGTGTCGAGCCGCCGGCGGCCGATCACGTCCCCGCCGGGAGGTGGGACGATCGCCTGTCCGCACCGCGCGAGCAGCGGGCCCGCGAACAGCACCGAGGCGCGGATACGCCGGCAGAGCTCCTCGTCCAGCTCGTGACGGGGCGTCGAGGCCGCATGGATCCTGAGCTCACCGGGCCCGAGCCGCTCGACATCGGCACCGACGTCGGCCGCCAGCTCGAGCATCGTCTCGACGTCCAGGATCGTCGGGACGTTGCGGAGCGTCACCGGCTCGTCGGTGAGCAAGCAGGCCGCGATGATCGGCAGGGCGGCGTTCTTGTTCCCGGCCGCCCGGACACGACCCGTGAGCGGGCATCCGCCCTCGATGACGAACGAATCCACGGTCCCCTGGCGGGCGAGTGTGACGGACATGCAGCAGGTCTTGGTGAGGCGGTCTTCGGCGGCGGGGCGCAGCTATCCTACCCAACCCGAGATGGACGTCACGCGCCACAACGCCTGGGCAACCCTCACGCGCTATACGACGAGCGAGACGCTCCTCCGCCACGCCCTGGCCGTCGAGGCCGGCGTTCGCGCCTACGCGCGCAAGCTCGGCGAGGACGAGCAGCGCTGGAGCTGCGTCGCGCTCCTCCACGACTTCGACTACGAGATCCACCCCACGCTCGACCGCCATCCCCAGGACGGCGCGGCGATCCTTCGCCGTGAGGGGTGGCCCGAGGACGTGATCGAGGCCGTGCTCAGTCACGCAGAGCACCTCGGCCTCCCCCGGGACACGCCGCTGAAGCGGGTCCTGTTCGCCTGCGACGAGCTCTCCGGGTTCATCACGGCCTGCGGATACGTCCGTCCCGACGGGCTCGAGACGCTCGAGCCTCGCTCAGTGCGCAAGAAGCTGAAGCAGCCCTCGTTCGCCGCCGGCGTCAACCGTGACGACGTCCGCCGGGGAGCCGAAGAGCTCGGCGTCGACCTCGACGAGCACATCGCCTTTCTGATCGACGCGCTCCGCCCGCTCGCGCAGCAGCTCGGGCTGCCGACGGCAGGGCCGGCGCCGAGCTGAGATCGCATCGTCCGCTGGCCTGAGCTCCGCGTCCGACTTTCTCGACGAGCCCGTGACACTCTCGGCACAAACTGCGCACCACCCGTGCGCTCGTGCTCGATACGCTGAAAGCGGGTGGTGGGTCTCGGGGTGCCCCGAAGCCGCCAGAATCGTTTCAGACGGCGGCGGCGAGCCCGTCGACGAGGCGCTCGAGCTCTTCCTCGACGGTCCAGAACCCGGCCGACGCCCTGATCCACCCTGTCCCGGGCAGATCCCGTACGGAGACGCCGCGGGCCGCGAGCGCCTCGACGATCGGCGAGGTCTCGCCCGGAACGCGGAAGCTCACGAGCGTCGCCTGGCCGGGCTCGGTGACGACGTCGAACCCGGCGTCGAGCAGCTCGCGGCACCGCTCGGCCATCACGTGAGCCCGCTCGAACCGGTCGGGTCCCGCCTCCTCGGCGAACGCGAGCGACTGGACGAGGCCCGCGAGCGCGGGTGCCGGGATCGTGCCGATGTCGAATCTCGTCGCACCCTCGCTCGGCACGTAGGTGCCGTCGGGCTCGTAGCCCGCCTGCCCGTAGTAGGACACGAAGGGCACCGCCACCCGATCGAGCAGCGAGGGCTCGACGTAGAGCGCGCCCGTGCCGTCGGGGCCGAGAAGCCATTTCTGTCCGGAAACCGTGTAGAAGTCGGCGCCCGTCGCCGGTATGTCGACGGCGATCGAGCCGACCGACTGGGCGCCGTCGACGAGGAGGACCGCGCCTGCGGCGTGCGCTGCGGCCGCGAGCTCGGCGACGGGGAGGATCTGCCCGGTCGACCAGGCGACGTGGGAGATCGCAACGAGCCGTGTGGCAGGGCCGATCGCGTCCGCCACCGCGTCGAGCGCCGCAGCCGCAGGACGATCTCTGACCTCGACGACGTGCACCCGAGCCCCCGAGGCGTGGAGCGGGCCGAGCAGGCCGAAGTGCTCCACGTCGGTCGTCACCACCTCGTCGCCCGGACAGAGCCCGAGGCTCGCGACAGCGACGTTGCACCCGTCGCTCGTCGAGCGCGTCAGCGCGAGCGACGACGCGGGCGCGGCGAGCAGGCGGCCCAGTGCCTCCCGTGCAGCGGTTCGGAGCTCACGTAGCTCATCGAAGTACGGCTTGCCGAGCCGGCCCGCTTCCAGCTCGCGGCGCTCGAGCTCGAACATCGTCTCCGATGTCCGGCGAGGAATGGGCCCGAATGTCCCGGTGTTCAGGTAGGCGACATGCTCGAGGACAGGTAGCTCGGAACGAACGGCGTCGAGGTTCATGGGTACATCATCTCCGCTTCGACCGGCGCGTGATCGGACAACAGCCGCCCGGCCAGTCGACGCCGATCCTCCGGCCAGCTCAGCGGCTCCCGCGCGATCGTCAGCCCACGGGTGAGGATCTGGTCGATACCTGCTGCCGGTGAGGAGAAGCCCGCTCGCGGGAGCGCGCGCAGCGCGGTCGAGCTGGCGGGCGTGAGATTGAGATCGCCGCAGACGAGCACGGGCTCCCCGGGCAGTGCGAACCCGTCGGCGAAACCGAGCGCTCGCTCGAGCTCGGCCTCTGCCGGCCGGCTGTCGGCGGATGCGGTCAGGTGGAGGTTCACGACGACGAGCGTACGGCCACGGACCTCGACGCGAACGAACTGGCCGACCCTTCGATTCCGCGCCCAGTGACGGGCCGTTCCGGCCGGAAGGGCGAGGCGGCGCGCCTCCCGGCGTCGGAAGGATCGAGGGTTGAGCGTGAGGCTTGCGACGTCCCGCAGCGACACGTCGGCGCCGAGAAGGACGGCGTTGGCCTGCCCGGCAAGCCCGGAGCGGATCCTGTCCGGGTCGAGGTCCGTCAGCCGCCGTGCGAGCGGCCCACCGAGCGCGCGCATCGCGACGGCCGTGACCGACCGTATCCCGCTCCACTTCTCCAGCTCGGCCGTCGCCCACACGGGCACCTCCTGGAGGCAGACGACGTCAGGCCGGCCGGACGCGATGAGCCCGACCATCTCCGGGAGACACGGCGGGCCTCCGGCAGGGATGCACCGGCCGTGAAAGAGGTTCCACGTGCGGACGAGCAGCGGGGCCACGCCCGCGTACTCTAGGCCCGTGCGCGTGAGCCTCATCGATCCCGCCGCCTTCACCCTCCCCTACGACCACCACCTCGCCCGCGCCCTGGGGACGCTCGGGCTCGAGGTCGAGCTCGTCTGCTCGCGGTTTCGGTTCGGCGTGGCGCCGGAACCCGACGGATACCGCAGGCGTGAGCTCTTCTACCCGGTCTCGTCGAGGGTGTTTCGGCGCTCGCGGCTGCGGCTTCCGGTCAAGGCGGTCGAGCATGCCGCCGGCCTCGCGCGCCTCCGTGGCGCTCACGTCGACGTCGTCCACGTTCAGTGGGCGCCCTTGCCCGAGCTCGACGTGAGGCTGATGCCCGCCGGGCACCGTGCGGTGATGACCGCACACGACATCCTCCCCCGCCGAACCGCCGGAAAGGTCGAGCTCTGGCGCCGGCTGTACGACCGCTACGCCCGGATCGTCGTGCACAGCGAGAACGGCGCGAAACGGCTCGCCGAGGTCGTCGGCGTGCCCGCGGGCCGGGTACGGGTCATTCCCCACCCCGTGTTCCCCGGGAGCGTCCGCTACGGGGACGACGGAGCGACGCTCGTCTTCTTCGGCCTCATCCAGGCCTACAAGCAGCTCGACCACGCGCTCGCCGTCGCGCGCGCGCTCGGGGCCCGGATGATCGTGGCCGGCGATCCGCTGATCGATCTCGGCCCGCTGCGCGGAGAGCCCGGCGTCGAGTGGCGGCTCGGCTACCAGTCGGACGCGCAGCTCGACGCGCTGCTCGCGCAGGCGACCGTCGCGCTCTTCCCCTACCGCGCAGAGCTCGACCAGAGCGGGGCCCTGCTGCGGGCTCTCGGCTCCGGGACCGCCGTGGCGGCCTACGACGCCGGTGGCATCGCCGAGCCGGTGCGACGGTTCGGGGCCGGGATCGTCGTCCCGCCGGACGACCTCGAGGCGTTGACGGAAGGCGTGGGCGGGCTGCTCGCCGACCGGCAGGCCCTCGACGCGGCCCGCGCGGGCGCGCGCCTCGCTGCGCGGGAGCTGACCTGGGAGGCGTCTGCGACGGCGCACGTCGCCGTCTACGACGAGGTGCTGGCCTGATGCGTCTCGGCCGGCGGCGCCCGTTCGCAGACCTCGTCGATCGCCAGCTCGTGCTGTTCACCGGCGAGCACGGCGGCCTGCTCGCGGCCTGCGGGCGTGCGCTCGACGAGTACCGCGCGTCGGGCCGGGACGACGCCGAGGAGCGCTACGGCGCGTACGTCGACGCGGTCGACGAGGCGCGCGACGCGCTCGAGGAGATGCGCGACACGTATGCGGGGGTACTCGACGGGGAGACCGCCAACGCCTATCGCGACGCGTTCGATGCCGCTGTGCGGCGCAGGTTTCCCGAGCTTGCGGGCGAGCTGGAAGAGGGAATGTGATGTCGTCGGAGCGACAACTGCAAGCAGGGATGGCCGACACATGGAATGGGCAACATCAAAGAGCTCACGATTCTGGCCGGGACACAACTCGTGATTCGGGTCATCTCGCTGCGGCTGGCGTGGCACGGCGTGTGGGTGGCCCACGGATCCGCGGTAGGCGAGCCGGTCGGCCGGTACTGAAGCGGGCCGGATGAGATCCGGCCCCTACGGCACCCTCCCCATCGGATCCGACCCCTGCGACGCCCTTCCTGCCGGATCCGGCGCCTGCGATGTCTTCCCCATCGGACCCGGCGCTCACGACGCCGTTCCCACCGGATCTGGCCCCTACAGCACTGTTCCCACCGGACCCGGCGCCAATGCCCTCTGGTCGCTGCGAGAGCGGCTCACGGCCGCCCGAAGCTGTGGGCGGACGGAAGGGCCGAGCTCACCTCGGCGTCGTTCGCGACCCGGCGGGCGAGCGGTGCGAGCGAGGTGAGCTCGAAGACGACGACATTGCGGTTGCGGCCGTTCACCTCGAAGCGGCCACGGGCGACGACGAGCGGCTCGCCCCGGACGGCAGCCCGGTAGCGGTCGTAGACGGGCGGGGGCACGACGAGGTTCACCTGGCCGTGCTCGTCCTCGAGCAGCATGAAGACAACACCGTTCGCCGTCGCCGGCCGCTGTCGTGCGACGACCATGCCCGCCACCGTCACCTGCTCTCCGTCCGGGGCAGTCGCCAGCTCGAGGCTCGACACGACCTCGCCGGGAAGGTGGCAGCGAAGGAGCTCGATCGGGTGGGTGCCGACCGAGAGCGACGTGTACCGGTAGTCGGCGAGTGTCAGCTCCCATTCCGACTGCTCGGGCAGCTCGGGAATCTCCGTCTGTGACGCGAGCGGCAGGACGAGCTGGCGGGCATCACTCCGGGCTCCCGCTCGCGTCGAGCGAGGTGTGAGCCCGAGTCGCCACAGGAGCTGGCGGCGAGGCCATCCGAGCCCGTCGCACGCCCCGGAGGCGACGAGCGCCTCGAGCGCGGGGCGCTCGAGAGGAGCCCGTCGTGCAAGCTCCTCGACCGTCCGGAACGGGCCGTGCTCGTGCCGTTCTCCCACGAGCGTGCGGGCCGGCGCCTCGCCGAGCCCCTTGATGAAGCCGAGCCCGATCCGGACGGCGTCCTGCTCGAGAGAGCACGTGGCCTCGCTGGCGTTCAGATCTGGCGGGCGGACCTCGACACCGTGCCGCTGGGCGTCCCGGACGAGGCTTGCAGGCGGATAGAAGCCCATCGGCTGGGCGTTCAGGAGCGCGCACAGAAACTCGTGAGGATGGTGGTGGCGCAACCACGCCGACTGGTAGGCGAGCAGCCCGAAGGCGGCTGCATGGGATTTGGGAAAGCCGAACGCAGCGAAGCCAAGCAGCTTCTCGAACACGCGCTCGGCCGTATCTCGTCCCACTCCCTTCGCCGCCGATCCGTCGAGGAATCGCTGGCGATACGCCTCGATCGCGTCGCGGCTCCGTCTGCGGCTCATGGCGCGGCGCAGACCCTCCGCCTCGCCGACCGTGAAGCCGGCGAGAGCCATCGCCACCTCGAGCACCTGCTCCTGGAACACGATCACGCCGAGCGTCTCCCGCAGGGGCTTCTCGAGTAGCGGGTGGTCGTACGGAGGGACGTACGCCGGGTCCCGGCGCCGGCGCTGGCGTCGCTCGATGTACGGGTGCACCGCCCCGCCCTGGATCGGGCCGGGACGGACGAGCGCCACCTCGACCGTCAGGTCGTCGAGGTTCTCGGGCAGCGTCCGGACGAGCATCTGCATCTGCGCCCGGCTCTCGATCTGGAAGACGCCGACGGTGTCGGCCGCCTGGATCTCGCGGTACACGTCGGCATCGTCGAGCGGGATCCGGGAGAGATCGAGGGGCTTGCGAGCTCGCTCGGCGATGCGCTCGACACACTCCTCGACGGCGGACAGCATGCCGAGGCCGAGCAGGTCGATCTTAAGGAAGCCGGCGTCGGCGCACGAGTCCTTGTCCCACTGGGTCAGCTGTCGTCCCGCCATGGCAGAGGGAATCACCGGCACGAGCTCGACGAGCGGACGGGTCGAGATGACCATTCCGCCCGGGTGCTGGGAGATGTGGCGGGGCAGGCCTGCGATCTCGGCGCAGAGACCCGGGAGAGCCTGCCAGCGCGGCGAGGCGAGCTTCTCCCCGGCATCGGGCAGGAGGGCGAGCTCTCTGCCGACGTTGCGCGCGTCCCAGCCGTCGGAGATACGAGCCAGCCGTTCGAGCTCCGCTCCGGGCAGCCCGAGCGCCTTTCCCACCTCACGGATGGCGCCCCTGGCCCGGTAGGTGGCGAAGCTCGCGACGAGCGCGGCGTGCTCCTCGCCGTAGCGCTCGATGACCGTCGCGATCAGCCGTTCCCGGATGTCACGCGGGAAGTCGAGATCGACGTCCGGGACGGAGGCGAGCTCGCGGTTCAGGAAGCGCCCGAGCGGGAGGTCGGCGACGACGGGGTCGACGTGGGAGAGCCCGGTCAGGTAGCAGACGATCGAGCCGACAGAGCTGCCTCGCCCGCGTCCCGGGGGCAGCATGTTGCGGACAGAGCCGGCGCCGCGCACCACCACGGCGACCTCGCGGGCGAGCTCGAGGACCTCCCAGTGGAGCAGGAAGAAGCCCGACAGGCCCAGCTCCGAGATCAGCGCGAGCTCCTCTCCGAGCCGGGCGTCGGCGCGGACGCGCAGGGTCCCGGGAGCGTGGCGGTAACGCTCCTCGAACCGGTCCCGGCAGAGCCGGGAGAGCCGGGCGTCGGCAGGCTCATCCCCCTCGGAGAAGTCCGGGTAGCGGTAGCCGAGCTCTCTCGTCAGGTCGAACTCGAGCCGCTCGGCGAGCTCCACGGTTGCCAGCACGGCATCCCGGTCGTCGGGAAACCGTGCCGCCATCTCCTCCGGCGAGACGAGCACGGACTCCTCGTTCCCGCGCCGCTCCACCTCGCACGCCTCGAGCGAAGCGTGCTCGCGGATCCCCACGAGCACGTCCTGGAGCTGGGTGCGTCGCGGATGGTGGGCGTGGACGTTGCCCGTGGCCACCGTCCGGGCCCCGAGCCGAGCGGCCAGGGCCCGCAGCCCCGCGTTGCGGCGGGCGTCGCCGCGCAGGAAGGGGCGCTGCAGCTCGACGTAGAGGCGGTCGGGCCCGAGCCTCGCCGCGAGCGTCTCCGCGAGCCGCGGGTGAGAGACGGCGAGCCCACGGGTTGCGCAGCCCGAGAGACAGACGAGCCCCTCGCCCGCCTCCGCGAGCAGCTCGAGAGGAAGCGCAGGCGACCGGCGGTCGCCTGCATGGGCGACCGTGAGGAGCCGGCAGAGGCTCGCGTAGCCTGCGGAGGACTCGACGAGCAGGGTCACGTGCGAGGGCGGATCGGTCGCGAGCGTGACCTCTGCGCCGGTGATCGGACGGACTCCGAGCGCCTTCGCCGCGTGGGCGAACTCCATCGACCCGTAGAGCCCGTCGTGGTCGGTAAGCGCCAGCGCCGGATAGCCGAGCTCCGCGGCCCTGGCGGCGAGCTCCTCGGGAAGCGATGCCCCGTCGAGGAACGAGTACGCCGAATGGCAGTGCAGCTCGATGTAGCTCATCGGGCAGGAGGCCACAGACGGCGATCGACCGGACGGTGCTCGACATCCGGCCGACCGTGACCGGCTCGACCCTGCCCCGACGGGATGGCTCGAGCCCTGCTCACGGCAAGGGGTCTCTCGTCTCTCTCCCGTGACGAAACCGGCACGGTCCGCGCACCACACGCGCGTCGTTCCTCGATACGCTCGAAGCGGGTGGTGGTCCGGGGTGGCCCCTGACGCACTCGCCCAAACGTGCGAAGGACGTGTCCCGGTAGGACACGGGGAGCCTCGACGCCTCCGTCAGGCACGCTGGCGGTACCACCGGCCTTCCAGCTCCTCCCGGAAGACGACCACGTTCTCGCCCGTCTCGAGGACGGTGTCGAAGTACCGCCGCTTCAGCGGACGTCCCGTCCACCACCGCTCGCTCACGCGCCACTCCTCTCGAATAGCCGCCACGGGGATCGTCCCGATCGTTACGGGCCAGCCGCCGGGAGCCTCGACCTCGACCGGTCTCGGCTCGTTCAGTCGTCGCGCGGCACGAGGAGCGCCCTGCTCTCCGGAATGCGAGACCATGGTGAGACCTCCACGACGGTGCAGACGGCTTCGAGCCCCGCGGATGTGCGCGCCTGGGCCAGCCCTTCGCGGAGCCGCTCTCGCAGCCGGCTGCCACGCGAGCGGAACAGCTCGCACTGGGCGCCCACCGAATCGGTGAGCGCTCCGAGCTCGACCCGAAGCTCCACCGCGGGCTCGGGAAGCTCCGCGAGCCGGGGAGCGAGCGCCGCGCGCAGACGGGCGGGATCGGTGGTCGGCTCACGGAGGGTCGAGGCCCGGCGCCAGGAGCCCCCGCCGACGAGTCGCACGGAGACGGCGATCTGCCGCGGAGCCCTACCCGCACGCTCGGGACGGGAGAGAAGCCGGTCGAGGACGGCGGCGAGCGCTCGCTCGAGCGTGAACGCGTTCGCGACTGCCTCGGGAAACGCGAGCGACTCGGTGAGCTCGGCCGGCGGCTCCCGGGGAGTGACACGGACATCTTCCTCCCCGTGGACGAGGCGCCAGGCAGCCGCGACGTCACTCCCGAGCCGATCCGCCACCGAGGAGCCGGGCAGCCGAGCCAGCTCGCCCAGGCGGCGAATGCCGAGCTCGGAGAGCTCGTGACGCCGGTCGAGAGACAGTGGGAGGAGATCGAGCGGCAGCGGCTCGAGAAACAGGTCGTCCTCACCGTCGTCGACGACGAGGATCCGGCCGGGCGGCGCCACGGCCGCGGCGGCGAGCGCGGCGAAGCGTCTCGAGGCAGCGCCGAGCCGCGGCTCCCACTCCGGCCCAACGGCATCGAGCGCGCGCCGCAGGGCGGGCCGGAGACCGCCGGCGAGACGCTCGACCCCATCTGTCCTGAAGTAGGCACAACCGGGCTCCCCCGGCTCGACGGCGAGGCCAGCATCCTCGAGACGGCGCAGGAGCCGCTCCCAGCGCTCCTCCACACCTGCGGGATCGTCCTCGACGAGCACGAGCCCGGGGCAGGTGGCCAGCGCCTCCGACAGGCGCATTCCCGGTCGAACACCGGCGCCCGCGGCAGCCACCGTGCAGGGGCCGACGACGTCGCGTCCACCGGGCGGCGGGGCAAGAGCGACGGGAAGCCCTGCGAGCTCCCGCCGCCCGTGGAGTGCGACGCGGAGGGGAAAGGAAGGGATGGAGAGACAGGCGATCATGGGAACATGTGTTCTATACGAACAGATGTTCTCCTGTCAAGGGAAATGCAAGCCGCACGGGAGTGCGTCGCGCAGCGGACGGCTCCGCGGCCGAGCAGCCGGCTCGGCCGGCTGCGACCCGCGTACGAGCCGGGCAAAGCCCGGCGCTCACCCCCGGCCGGCTACGCCGTCCGCCGCGCGGCAGGCTTCGCCTGCCTTGCGGCCACGCACACGGCTGTCCCCTCCCGGCCCGTGACGCACGGCACCACGTCGAGCACGCTCTCGCGCGCGCACCAGGCGATGTCGCCGTCGAGCCCCGCCGCGACGAGGTTGCGCGCACTCTGGCTGGCGCCCAGGCCGGCTTCCGCGCCGGCGAAGCTCTCCCGGAGCCGCACGGCGGCGGCGGCACCGTCCGTCGGGTCTCCGCCGAGCAGCTCCACGAGCCGGCCCGCGACGTAGGCGTCGTCCATCGCGAAGCGGCCGAGCACGCCGGCACAGACGACGACGACGTCTCCCCCGGCCTCCCGTGCCGCCTCGACGGCCGCTCCGAGGTTCAGGAGCGAGGCGGCGACGACGAGCTCGCACCGCTCCGCGGCGGCAACGAGCGCACGGGTGCCGTTCGTGGTCGTCAGCACGACGGTCTCGCCGAGCGGCTCGAGGAACTCCTGCGGGGAGTTGCCGAGGTCGAAGCCGGGAATCCGCACGCACCGGCGCTCGCCCGCGAGCAGCCCCTCGCCGAGGCGCGACCTGAGGGCCGTCGCCTCGTCCACCTCGGCGCAGCACAGAATCTGGCGGTAGCCGTGCGCGAGCGCCTGGGCGATCGTCGAGGTCGCACGAAGGACGTCGACGACGATCGCCGTGGGAGCCTCGACGGCCTCGGCCGGGGTGAAGGCCACGTGGACGCGCACGACCGGGGATGGTACCGGGCAGCCCGCGCACGACCGGCCACTACGATGCACCGATGAGCGAGCCGGGCACGCACACGACCTGCTACCGGCACCCGCGGGTCGAGACGGCCGTGACGTGTTCGGACTGCGGGCGCCCGATCTGCACCGAGTGCATGACCTTCGGCGCCGTCGGCATCCGCTGCCCGGAGTGCGCGGGCGTCGCGGTCGGCGCGAGGAAGGCCGTCCAGCAGGTCCGGACGGCTCCGACGCGCCTGCCTCCCGGCGCCGTGACGCTGACGCTGATCGGGATCAACGTCCTCGTGTTCATCGCCGAGCTCGCCACCGGCGGCCAGGTCTCCCGGATCGGCGGGGACGTCGTCGTCAACTACGCGCTGTACGGACCGGCGGTCGCCGACGGCGAGTGGTGGCGCCTGATCACGTCCGCGTTCCTGCACGCGAACCTCATCCACCTCTTCTTCAACATGATCTTCCTCTGGTGGTTCGGAAGGCCGCTCGAGAACCTGATCGGCCCGGGGAGGTTCCTGTCCATCTACCTCGTCTCCGCCCTCGCCGGAGCGGCCGGCGCGCTCCTGTTCAGCCCGCAGGGGATCACGGTCGGCGCCTCGGGGGCGGTGTTCGGGATCCTCGGCGCCGGGTTCGTGCTCGAGCGCGGGCAGATCATGGTGTTCGGCGGGCAGGCCATGTTCGTGATCGGCATCAACCTCGTGCTCAGCTTCGCGCTGTCGGGTATCTCGATCGGCGGGCACATCGGCGGGCTGATCGGCGGCGCCCTCTCGATGCTCGCTCTCAACCACTTCGGGCGCTACCGGCCGCTCACCTCGCGGGAGGGGCTCGCGGGTCTCGGGGCCCTCGCCCTGATCGGGATCGTCAGCGTGGGGATCGCGTACTGGAAGGTACGCGGCTACGCCTGAGCGGCGCTCCGCACGACGAAGTCGTCGAAGCGGAGCTCCACGGCGCCGGCGGCAAAGAGCCCGACGGTGCCGCTCGGCTCGGGCCTCTCCGCCGTCAGCACCCGGTGCCCGTTCACCGCGAGCGACAGCCCCGCGTCGTCACACCGGGCGCGGATCCGGTACCGCGGAGCGGCCACCGGGATCCCGGGAATCCTGATCCACTGCCCCCCTCCGGTGAGCACGGTCAGCTTGCCGTCCCGGGAGCGGACGATCGCCGCCGTCCCGTCCGTACCCACGCCGAGCAGGTAGAAGTTCTGCTGGTCGCGATAGCCGCAGACGATCCCGAATCCTGCCATCGGTGCGAGCGAGGGGTTCTCGACGGTCACGCCGACGAGGGGCCCCTGAAACGACCGGCCCGAATCGGCGGTCGCGAGGTAGGCGGAGTCCGTGATCCGGAGCACGTAGGCCCCGTCCTCGTACCCGCCCGCGGCAGCCGGCCCCTCGAACACCTCCCAGCCGGTTCCGGGGTCCGAGAAGTCGTCGCGGAAGACGACCCGCGGCAGCACCGGGGCTGCGGCGCTGTCCCCGGGGACGGTCGCGGGCGGCTCCGAGCTCTCCGTCGTCCCGCCGGTCACGGCCGGCTCGGTCCCCGACGGCTCGGACGTGTCGGCGCCGGATGCCGGCTCCTCCTCGCCGGGCGCGGGCAGCGCGAGCGTCTGCGCGTCCTCGCCACCGCTGCCCACCCGCGGCGCGAGGACGGCTGCGGTCACGCCCGCAACGGCGATCGCCACGGCAACCGCGGCGGCGATCGCCAGCGTCGGGCGCCGTGACCGCTTCGCACCCGGCCGCGAGACGGCGAGCCGCGCGAACGTCTCTCCGAAGCAGAGCTCCTCGTCGCCGCGAAGCGTGACGGGCCGCACGATCCGCTTCGTCGAGACGTAGGTCCCACCCTGGGAGGAGAGGTCGTCGAGCACCCAGCCGTGGGCCTCGCGGCGCAGCTCCGCGTGGACGGGATCGACGCCCGGATCTCGCAGCACGAGCTCACAGTCGCGATTCCGGCCGATCCGGAACCGCTCGCCGGTGATCTCGACGGTCCTCCCCGCGTCACGCCCACTGATGACCGTCAACCACATCGCGGCCGCTCGAGTCTACGTGGCGCGCCTGACGCGAACCTCGTCGTGCGGCAACGTCAGCCGCCGACGGCCACGACGCGCACTCCCGCCTCTGCGAGCGCCGCCTGGGCGGAGGCAAGGCGCGCCAGCGGGACCCGGTAGGGCGAGCACGAGACGTAGTCGAGCCCGAGCTCGTGGCAGAACGCCACCGAGCGGGCATCGCCGCCGTGCTCGCCGCAGATTCCGAGCTTGATCGCCTCCCGGCGCGACCGCGCGCGCTCGACCCCGATCCGCATCAGCTCGCCGACGCCGGGGCGATCGAGCGTCTCGAACGGGTTCGCGGCCAGGATCCGGTCGTCCAGATACCGAGTGAGGAACTTCCCCTCCGCGTCGTCGCGCGAGAAGCCGAGAGCCGTCTGCGTCAGGTCGTTCGTGCCGAACGAGAAGAAGTCCGCGACCTCGGCGATCTCGTCGGCCCGCACGCAGGCGCGCGGCAGCTCGATCATCGTGCCGATCCGGTAGGAGAGCGGCGTGCCGTCGAGCTCCTCGGTCGCGGTCGCCACCGTCAGGGCACGGAGCCGCCGCAGCTCCTCGGCGAAGCCCACGAGCGGGTGCATGATCTCCACCTCGGGCGCCTCACCCGTCCGGGCCAGGACGCCGAGCGCAGCCCGGACGATCGCGCGGACCTGCATCTCGTAGATCTCGGGGTTGAGGAGCCCGAGCCGGCACCCCCTCGTCCCGAGCATCGGGTTCGCCTCGCGCAGGGCACGGATCCGGTGGGCCATCTCCGGGGTCTCGGCCTCCTCCAGAGGAGGCAGGAACTCGTGGAGCGGCGGGTCGAGCAGCCGGATCGTGACCGGTAGCCCGGCCATGGCCTCGAAGATCCCCTCGAAGTCGGCCTGCTGCATCGGCAGCAGCCGGTCGAGCGCGCGCCGCCGCTCGTCCTCCGACCCTGCAAGGATCATCTGGCGGACGGTCGGAAGCCTGTCCTCGGCCATGAACATGTGCTCGGTACGGCAGAGCCCGATCCCCTCGGCCCCGAACTCCCGTGCCTTCGCAGCGTCCTCCGGCGTGTCGGCGTTCGCGCGCACCCGGAGCCGCCGCGACCCGTCCGCCCAGCCGAGCACCGTCTCGAAGTTCCGGTCCATCTGCGGCGGGACGAGGGGGACGGCGCCGCGGATGACCTGCCCCGTCCCGCCGTCGATCGTCAGCACGTCGCCCTCCGCGAAGACCGTTCCCGCGATCACCGCACGGCCCGGCTCGAGCTTGAGGCTCTCGCACCCGGTCACCGCCGGCTTCCCCATCCCGCGCGCGACCACCGCCGCATGCGAGGTCATGCCGCCGTGGGCCGTGAGCACGCCTTCGGCCCAGATCAGGCCGTGGATGTCGTCGGGCGTCGTCTCCCAGCGGACGAGGATGACCTGGTCGCCCGCGCGCCCCCGCTCCTCGGCGGTGTCCGCATCGAGGACGACCGCTCCGGTCGCCGCGCCGGGGGATGCGTTCAGGCCCTCGGCGATCACCTCGATCTCCGCGTTCGGGTCGATCCGGGGGTGGAGCAGCTGGTCGAGCTGACGCGTGTCGATCCGCATCACCGCCTCGTCGCGGCTGATCAGCCCCTCGTTCGTCATGTCGACGGCGATCCGGAGGGCGGCCGCGGCCGTGCGCTTGCCCGTGCGGGTCTGGAGCAGGTAGAGCCTGCCCTCCTCGACCGTGAACTCGATGTCCTGCATCTCACGGAAGTGCCCCTCGAGGCGCCGCATCGTCTCGAGCAGCTCCCCGTAGGCGCCCGGCAGGGCCTTCGCCATGTGCTCCAGGGGCTCGGGGGTCCGGATCCCGGCGACCACGTCCTCGCCCTGCGCATTGACGAGGAACTCCCCGAAGACGCCGGGTTCGCCGGTCGAGGGGTTCCGGGTGAACGAGACGCCGGTTCCCGACGTGTCGCCCTTGTTTCCGAACACCATCTGGACGACGTTCGCCGCGGTACCGAGGTCGTCGGGGATCTCGTTGGCCCGGCGGTAGACCTGGGCCCGCGGCGTGTCCCAGGAGTCGAACACGGCCAGCACGGCGCGCATCAGCTGGTCGCGCGGCTCCCGCGGAAAGTCGCGGCCACACCCCTCCCGGTAGATCGCCTCGAAGCGCTCACACAGCTCGGCCAGGTCGTCGGCCGCGAGGTCGACGTCGTGGCGTGCGCCGCGCTCGTCGCGGAGACGTCGCAGCTCCCGCTCGAACAGGTGAGCCTCGACGCCGTCGACGACCTCGCCGTACATCTGGATCAGCCGGCGGTACGCGTCGAAGGCGAACCTCGGGTTCCCGGTTGCCCGCCCGAGCGCCTCGGCGGTCGTCGCGTTCAGCCCGAGGTTCAGGATCGTGTCCATCATCCCGGGCATCGAGACGGCGGCGCCGGACCTGACCGAGACGAGGAGCGGATCGACGGCGTTGCCGAAGCGCTTCCCGGTCTGGCGCTCGAGCTCGACAAGGCTGCCGTCGATCTGCGCCTCGAGCCCGTCCGGAAGCCGGGAGCCGTCGCTCATGTAGGCGATGCACGCCTCGGTCGTGACGACGAAGCCCGCCGGAACGGGTATGCCGAGAGCGGTCATCTGCGCCAGCCCGGCGCCCTTGCCGCCGAGGATCTCGCGGCCGACGTCGGCCGCGTCCGCGTAGTTGTAGACGTACGGGCCGGCCATCGTCGAACGGACTCTACTCGACCCCCGCAAGCCTCCCGCCAGGGGTCTGAACCCGTCCGCGCGGTACGGGAACCTTCCTCTCCCGGGGCGGGTCAAAGCCGCAACCCCAAGGAGGACACGATGCGGAAGGTCATGATCCTCGCGCCCCTCGCCCTGCTTCTCGCCGTCGCCGTCGTGGTGGGAGCCCGCACGTCGATCGACGACGGTGACCGTGCGTCCGGCTCGCCGGAAGTCGGCGCCATGCAACCCACCGACCAGCCTGCCGGCGGCGCCGTCGAGGCCGCGTCCGCTGGCATCGCTGACGTCGCGGCAGACCACGGGCAGGCGTCCGCGAGCGAGGGCTCGCCGCCCGTCGTCGAGGTCGCAGCTCAGCTGCCGGGCATCGAGCAGCGGGTCGTCCAGACGGCGATGCTCTCGGTCACCGTCCCGAAGGGCGACTTCGACGAGGTCGTGAACACGGCGAGGTCGATCGCGACCGGGCTCGGCGGGTTCGTGACGTCCTCGTCGGCGAGCCAGGGCGCCGACGAGCGGCTCGTCCACGGCTCCCTCGTCGTCCGCGTCCCGCAGCAGGCCTATGCCCGGGCGATGACGGCGCTCTCCGACCTCGGAACCGTGAAGGGCCGCCAGGAGTCCGGAGAGGACGTCTCGCTTCGCTACGTCGATCTCGAGGCGAGGGCGCGCCACCTCGAGTCGGTCGAGCGCCAGCTCCTCTCGCTCCTCGACAAGACGACGACCGTTGCCGACGCGCTCGTCGTCCAGCAGCAACTGAACGAGGTGCAGCTCCAGCTCGAGCAGGTTCGCGGCGAGCTGCGCTATCTCGAGAGCCAGACCGCCTACGCGACGATCACGCTCGAGGTGGCCGAGCGCGGCATCCCGGTCGTTCCCGCCGAACGCAACGGCTGGGGGCTCGCCGACGCCTGGGCCTCGGCGGCCCACGGCTTCGAGAAGGTGATCGGAGGGATCCTCGTCGCGCTCGTCACGGCCGGGCCGATCCTGCTCGCCCTCGGCGCCGCGTTCGCGCTCTGGCGCCTGCACCTGCGCCGGCGCCGTGTCGCTGCGGCCACCGGCGCAGGGCCCGCGCAGACGCCGGCCGGCGGCTGAGCGGCGGCAGCGTTCGGACTGCCAAGTCTGGGGCCGTGCGGCCGTCCCTCCCGCGCGGCCCCAGATCCGTCTCAGACGCCCTGCGCGCGCCGCTCGGAGAGCCTCGCGGCGAGGCGGATCCCGATCCACACGGGCGTGAAGACGACGTAGAAGACGAAGAGCGCGCCCGCGAGCAGCAGCATCCAGAACGGCCACCAGTAGAACGGGATCCGGGACGGCGGTCGTGCGACCGGCGGCCAGGGCGGCGTCGTGACCGTCATCCGGCGTTGGCCCTGCGCGGCCGCTCGGCCGTCTCCGCGAGGCGCTGCTCGACGAGGCGGACGATCCGGTGGGCGGTCTCCTCGATCGCGAGCGTCGAGACCTCGATTACGGGGCAGCCGAGGCGTCGATGGACGCCGTCCGCGTACTCGAGCTCCTCGTACACCTCGACGAGGTTCGCGTAGGAGCGTGTCGTTCCGCGCATCTCGCGGACGCGGCGGGTCCGGATCTCCGCGAGCAGCTCGGGCTGGATCGTGACGCCGACGATGCGCGCCGGGTTCGTCTCCCACAGCTCGGCGGGCGGCTCGATGCCCTTGACGAGCGGAACGTTCGCGGCCTTGTACCCGAGGTAGCCGAGGTAGATCGAGAGCGGCGTCTTGGACGTACGGGAGACGCCGACGAGCACGACGTCGGCCTGTCTGAGGCGGCCGATCGCCACCCCGTCGTCGGCCTGCACCGCGAACTCGATCGCCTCCACCCGCTTGAAGTAGTTCGAGTCGAGTGCCGGCGGGGCGCCCGGCTCTCCGCGCGCCGGCCGCCCGGAGACGCTCGCCACCGCCTCGAGCGGGTGGCGGAGCACGTCGCAGTAGTGGAGGCGGTAGCGCTTCGCGCAGGCGCGCATGGCGGCCCGGAGCTCCGGGTCGACGAGCGTGTAGACGACGACCGCCCGGCGGCCGCGGGCACGAACGGCGGCGAGCTGGACGTCGTCGACCGAGGTGACCCGCGGATGGCGGACGACCTCGAACGCGAGCCCCGGAAACTGGCGTTCGACCGCCGCCACGACCCTCGTCGCCGTCTCGCCGGTGGCGTCCGAGACGACATGCAGCTCGACGGGGGCGCCGGCCGGCATCGCTAGCGCGGGATCTGGGAGAGGTCGCCGAGCCGGCCGACGCAGTCGCGCACGTCGAGGAGCAGGCGGAGGCGGTTCGCGCGACGGCCCTGTCGTCCGCCATCACGAGCACGTCCTCGAAGAACCGGGCAAGCGGCGGGCCGAGCTCGGCCGCGACCGCGAGCGCCCCGTCGAAGTCGTCCTCGCCGAGCGCCGACTCGATCCGCGGCGCAGCCCGGTCGAGGGCCGCGAGCACCTCACGCTCGGTGGGCTCGACGAGCAGGCCGGGGTCGACCCGCTCACCCGCTGCCTCCGACTCCTTCCCGGCCAGGCGCGCGGAGCGCGTGTAGACGGTGTGCACGGCGTCCAGATCGCGCTCGGGAAGCTGGGCGAGGGCGATGGCGAGCGCGCTGATCTGCCCGAGCTGGGTGAGCCCGGAGCCTCGCGCGGCCCGCACGAACTCGACCGGCACCTTCAGCAGGGCCTCGAGGCGCTCGGCGACGAACTCGTGGACGTCCGCCGGCGGCTCGGCCGGCACGTCGGCGCCCTGCTCGACGAGGAGCCGGTGTGCGACCCCCACCAGCCGTCCGACGTCGATCGGGAACGCGCTCGAGGTCGCGAGCCGGCAGAGGCCGATCGCCGCACGGCGCAGGCCGTACGGGTCTCTCGTACCGGACGGCCGCTCGCCGAGTGAGAACGCGACCGTGAGGTTGTCGATCTTCTCGGCGACGGCGAGCACGCGCCCCGGCTCGGTCTCGGGCAGCGGGCCCCCGGCCGCATCGGGGAGGTACTGCTCCTCGATCGCCCGGCAGACCGGCTCCGGGTACCCGGCGAGCCGCGCGTACTCGGCGCCGATGTGTCCCTCGAGGTCGGGGAACTCGCGGACGAGCTCGGCGGCCTGGTCGGCCTTCGCGAGCCGGGCGGCCTCCCGCGAGGCCTCCCCACCCCCCAGCTCGGCCGCGATGCGGGCGAGGCGGGCCGTCTTGTCCGCCATGCTCCCGGCTCCCGCGACGAACGTGATCGTGCCGAGCTTCGCGGCGAGCTCGTCGATGCCGCGGCTCACGTCCCGCTCGAAGGTGAACGACGCGTCCTCGAGCCGCCCCTCGAGCACGCGCTCGTTGCCCGCGCGCACGAGCTCCGGGTCACCCCCGTTGGCAACGAACGCGAAGCGTCCAGGGCCGAGCGGGAAGTAGCGCTGATGGGACTGCATCGCGGTCGTCACGACCCGCTCCGGAAGGGCCAGGTAGCGCTCGTCGTAGGCCCCGACGAGGACGAGCGGGCTCTCGACGAGGAAGACGACCTCCTCGATCACGTTCCCCGGGTCGCTCCATTCACCGACCCCGTCGAGAGCCTCGACGATCGTACGGCGACGCTCCTCGGCGTCGGGCTCGACACCGGCCGCCCGCGCCACCGCCAGGTACGAGGCCGCGTCCGGCACGTCGACTCTGCCCGCGCCGAAGCGGTGGCCGAACGTGTGGCCGCCCGAGGGCACCCCGTCGACCTCGACCGCGATCGTCCGCTCGTCGAGCTTCGCGCACAGCCACCGGACCGGTCGGGGAAAGCGCAGGCCCCCGGCGAGCCACTGCATCGACTTCCCGAACGCGAGGCCGCGAACCACCTCGCCCAGGCGGGCCGGGAGGACGTCGGCCAGCTCGACGCCCGGAAGGACGCCCCAGACGTGACCGCCGCGGCGCTCCAGCTCGTCCACGGCGAGCCCGAGGCCCCGGGCGAACCCCTCTGCTGCCTTCGTGGGCTGCCCGTCCTCGCCGAACGCGATGCGCTCCGCGGGGCCGCGGCGGAGCTCGTCCGGGGTGCGCTCGGGAAGCTCCGGTACGAGCACGGCGAGCCGGCGAGGGCTGACCAGGACGGCCGCGGGAGCGGCGCCGAGGTGCCGCTCGCAGAGGTCGGAAAGCTGCTGCCCCGCCTCGCGGCAGGCACGGGCCGGGAGCTCCTCGCACCCGATCTCAAACAGCAGGGTCGCCACCGGTCTCCTTCTCGACGTAGAGCTGCGCGACGCGGCGCGCGAGGGTGCGGACGCGGCCGATGTAGGACGCCCGCTCGGTGACCGAGATCGCGCCGCGCGCGTCGAGCAGGTTGAACGCGTGCGAGCACTTCAGCACCTGGTCGTAGGCCGGCAGGGGCAGGCCGTGCCCGACGAGCTGCCCGCACTCCTCCTCGTGCTCGGCGAAGCGCCGCACGAGCACGTCGATCGGCGCGTGCTCGAAGTTGTAGGCCGACCACTGGCGCTCGTTCTCGCGGTAGACGTCGCCCCAGGTCACCCCGGGTGCCCACTCGATCTCGAAGGCCGTGCGGCGGCCCTGCAGGAACATCGCGAGCCGCTCGAGCCCGTAGGTGATCTCGGCGGGGATCAGATCGAGCTCGATGCCTCCGAACTGCTGGAAGTACGTGAACTGCGTGACCTCCATCCCGTCGATCCAGACCTCCCAGCCGAGACCCCAGGCTCCGAGCGTCGGGCCCTCCCAGTCGTCCTCGACGAGACGCAGGTCGTGGGCCCGGATATCGATGCCGATCGCCTCGAGGGAGGCGAAGTAGAGATCGAGGACGTCGTCTGGAGCAGGCTTGAGGATCACCTGGTACTGGAAGTAGTGCTGGAAGCGGAACGGGTTCTCGCCGTACCGGCCGTCCGTCGGCCGGATCGAGGGCTCCACGTAGGCGGCCTTCCACGGCTTCGGGCCGAGCGATCGCAGCGCCGTCGCCGGATTGAACGTGCCCGCGCCGACCTCGGTGTGGTAGGGCTGCACGATCACGCAGCCGTAGTCCATCCAGTAGCGCTCGAGCGAGGCGATCATCTCCTGGAAGGTGGGCGCGGCCATCGGACGCCTCATCCTACTGACGGGCCGGGGCGCCTACCCCAGGTTCAGGAGCTCGTCCAGGGCGTCCCCGATCGCACCGGGCAGGTCGCCGGCCCGGTCGATCAGGTCCTGGAGGCTGCCGGCCTGGTCGAGCAGCCAGTCGATCGGCGCCCGCTTCACGAGCTCACGCAGGATCGTGGCCGCGAAGCCGGGCAGGCTCCCCCGCTCCTGCGCGTCGTCGATCGCCCTGATCAGCCCCGATTCGACGGCCCGCTCGATCGTCTCGTGGTCCCACTGGATCGGCGCCCCCGAGACGGAGGGCACGAACGACAGCACGAGCTGCTCACGGGTCGTCCCGAGCTCGCACGCGGCTCCGTAGAGCCCGTTCAGGGCGATCCGCTGCAGCGTGGCGTCGAGGCCGTCACCCGGATAGCCCGCCCGCGCGGTGCACGCATCCTTGCTCTGGAGCGTGCCGTACTCGCGAGCGCCGTTTGCGAGCTCGATCACGAGCAGGGCGACCGCCGTCGCAAGCAGCGCGACGACGATCGCGAGCGCGGTTCGCGGCCGGGTCACGCCGGTGCTCTCCGGCGGATCAGGCCCGGCACGATCGCGAGCAGGGCAAAGCCGGCCGACGCGAGGAAGGCGGGCCGGAACGCCCGCGTGAGCGACGACCGGATCGCCTCGAGCAGGGAGTCGCGCGCCGTCGAGACCGCCGGGTCGGAGCCTGCACCGTGCGCGGCGAAGGCTGCGCCGAGGTCGGGGACGGAGCCCTCCGGTGTCTGCTCGAACTCGTCGCGCAGCTCGAGGGCGACTGGGATCTTCGTGGTGAGCGGGATCCGGGCGTCGAGGATCGTCGCCGTCGCGTTGAGGGTGGCACGCTCGCCGCCCTGCTCGAGCTGGGTAGCGAGCAAGGGCGCGATGATCACGAGCGCGACGACGAAACCGGCATGCCGTGACGCGATCGACAGGGTGCTCGACCACGTGAGCGCGGCACCGCGGGTTACGGACGCCCGGGTCAGCGGGGGCAGGACGAGACCGAGCCCGGCCCCGCAGATCGCGAACGCCGGAGCCGCGTACACGGCGCTCGACGCGGGCAGCAGGGCGAGCGCCGCGAGCCCTCCGGCGAGCAGCAGGCAGCCGCTCACGACGTCCCAGCGCGGCGGGAGGAGCTCCCCGACCGGCCGCAGGAGCACGGCGGCGACCGGCAGCGCGCTGACGACGAGCGCACCCGTGATCGGCGAGAACTGCCAGACCGTGACGATCATCAGCACGCCGAGAAACAGTGCGCCCACGAGGGCTGCGAAGACGAGCAGGAGGCCGAGGTTCGGCGCCGCCAGGTGCCTCGGTCGCACGAAGGTCGCGGGGGGCCTCAGGGCACGCACGTGGGGCTCGAGCAGGGCCACGAGGGCGAGCGCGGCGATCGGCGCCTGGAAGATGAAGATCGCCCGCCAGCTGAAGATCTCGGTCAGCACGCCGCCGAGGGCCGGCCCGAACGCCGCACCGAGCATCCCGGCCGACGCCCACAGCGCGATGCCCGTGTCCTCGAAGCCCGTCAGCGCGACGAGCAGCCGCAGCGAGGCCGAGAGCAGGAACGCGGCTCCGATCCCCTGCAGGACGCGGAAGGCGATCAGGGACGTGAGGTCGGGGGAGATCCCGCAGCCGATCGAGCCGGCGAGAAACAGCGCGAGCCCGATCGCGGCGAGCCACGGCACGGGTACGCGGCGCGAGAGGGGAACGAGGGCGATCCCGAGCACCGCGACCACGAGGTTGTAGGAGGTGATGACCCAGGAGATCCCGACGATCGAGGCATCGAAGTCGAGGTAGAGCTCGGGCAGCGCGAGCACGACGATCGACGAGTCGGCGAACGCGATCGCCACCGCCGCGGCCACGGCCAGCGAGAGCACGCGGGCACGCGTCATCCGCGTGACGCCACCGTGCGTAGCCGGAAGCCGCCGTGGTACTCGTGCAGGCTCTGGACGACCCGCGCCGCCTCCCGTGCCGCGCCGCGCTCGAGCGCGGTGGCCTCGGCATCGGCGAGCGGGCGCTCGAGCATCCCGCGGATCGCCTCGAACCCGGCCTCGCCCAGAGGCATCCCCCCGGCCGCGCAGCTATCGCACACGGCTCCGCCTGCGGCGGCCGAGAAGGCCGCGATCGGGCCGGGGGCGCCGCAGCCGGCGCAGGTGGCCAGATGCGGCAGGTAGCCGGCGAGCCAGAGGAGCTTCAGCTGCAGGGCGAGCGCGAGCGGGTCGAGGGCAGGGTCAGGCGGGCGTGATGCCGCCGGGGGCCCCGGAGGCCGGTCATCGAGGAGGTCGAGGAACCGGACGAGCACGTGGAACGTGCGCGGGCTCGGATCGTGCTCGAGGAAGAGGCGCAGCACCGCCTCGAGCCCGATCTGGGCGACCCGGAGGCGGTAGGGGTCGAGCGCGAGCGCCTGG
The DNA here is from genome assembly GCA_046330455.1 of Gaiellales bacterium. Taxonomy (GTDB): domain Bacteria; phylum Actinomycetota; class Thermoleophilia; order Gaiellales; family Gaiellaceae; genus CAVQXR01. The sequence goes on along the minus strand of JAXLSU010000004.1, from coordinate 88,458 downwards.
TGGGAGCGGATCAGGTCGGCCCCGGTGACGGTGGCGAGATCTCCACGGCCCTCGTGGAGCACGAGCTCGACCCGGCTCCCGGGCTCGAGGCGCCCGCCGAACCGCGAGCGCGGTCGTCTCGCGCCCTTCGCGATCGCTCCCAGCCTGCCCCGCTCGCGGGTGAAGACGTGGAGAATGCGGTCGGCCTCGCCGAAGCGCAGCGAGCGCAGGACGACGGCCTCGTCCTTGAACGTTCGGCTGCCCACGCGGCCAGTGTAGAGACACCCCCGGAATCAGCCGGCCCGCCGCCTCGTTTCCTCGAGTAATGCCACGGATCGTCGTCTACACGACCGACTGGTGCGGCTACTGCGAGCGCGCGAAGGCCCTGCTCGACCGTCACGGGCTCGAGTACGAGGAGGTACACCTCGACGGGAGGCCCGACTTCCGCCGCCGTCTCCTCGAGCTCACCGGCAGCGAGACGGTGCCACAGATCGTCGTCGACGGCGAGCCGCTCGGCGGCTACCTCGAGCTGTGGAAGCTGGCACGCACCGGCGGGCTCGAACGTCTCGCCGCCTAGCGCGGCGTCTCGTCACGTTCGATCGGAGCCTGCTACCCGGAATCGGCTCCTGCTCGTGGAGCCGGGTGCACGGGCCGGCGATGTCGGCCGGCGACCTGTCCCCTACCCGGTGCTCGCACCGGCCCGGGCGGGCACGCTCCGCCGGGACGGCTCTCGGCAGCGTCGGGGCGGTGCCGAGAGGCGCCGTGGGAGCGTCAGCCGGCCGCGGCTTCCGCCGCCCGGTCGCTCGCGGATGGGCATCCGGGCACGCCGCGCGCCTCTCTCACCGCATCCCGGATCGCCTGCGCCACGGCGTCGGCGGCGAGCGCGCAGACGAGCACCGGCTCGACCTCGACCTTCCCGCCGGCGACGCAGAACGCGACGTCTCCGTCCATCGCGGTCGCAGCCGGATCGACGGCGCGCGCGATCCCGGCGGTCGACGCTCGCGCAACGAGCCAGGCCTCGAGCTTCGTGAGACGGGCATCGGTGAGCACGCACGCGAGCGTCGTCGCCTGGCCGAGCGGGAGCGGCCCGCGACGGTCGCCGGCGAGCAGGTCCACGGTTCGCCGGTACCGGGCTCCGTCGAAGGCGCCCGCGAGGATCGTCCCGTCCTCCGCGAGGACCTCCCCGAAGGCGTTCACGACCGCCAGGGCGGCGAGGCTGCCTCCGCCCGGCAGCTGGCCACGGGCGAGCCCGACACCGCCCTTCGTCGAGCCGTCCGGGCCGAGGAGCTTGCCCACGGAGCAGCCGAGGCCGGCTCCGACGCTGCCTCGTTCCGGCGGATCTGCCGTCGCAGCCCTGACGGCTGCGGTACCGGCGTCGGCGCCGGGACGGGCGGTGGCGCTTCCGAGCCCGAGGTCGTAGACGACCGCGGCCGCGACGAGCGGCACCGGCCCGGCCGGCGTGGGGAAGCCGATCCCACGGGTCTCGAGCTCGGCCACGACGCCGTCGGAGGCGGCGAGCCCGAACGCGCTGCCACCGGTGAGCAGGATCGCGTTGGCCCCCGGCTGGGAGGCGGCCGGCGCGAGCAGGTCGGTCTCCCGGGTACCCGGCGCACCGCCGGCCACGACACAGGCGCTGACGCTCCCGGTCGGGCAGAGCACGACGGTGCAGCCCGTCAGGCCGGCGGAGTCGCTCCAGTGGCCGACCGCGAACCCTTCGGGAAGCCCGGGCTCGTGGGCGCTCATCGCTGACACGCCGGGCAGAACCACGTCCCCCGGCCGGAGAGCACGATCCGCTCGATCGACGTCGCACAACGAGGGCACGGCTCGCCTGCCTGCCCGTAGACGGACAGCTCGTTCTGCATCGAGCCGGCCTCGCCCGCCGGGTCCCGGTAGTCACGCACCGTGGCTCCCTGCCGTGCGATCCCTCGGCGCAGGACGCTGCGGATCGACCTCGCGAGGCGGCGCGTCTCCTCCGCTGTGAGCGTCCCCGAGCGCCGACGCGGGGCGATTCGGGCGTGCCAGAGCGCCTCGTCGGCGTAGATGTTGCCGACCCCGGCGGCGACGCGCTGGTCGAGGAGCGCGCTCTTGACCGGGCACCGCCGGACCGACAGGGCTGTCCGCAGGCTCCGGGCGGTGAAGGACGCCTCGAGCGGCTCCGGGCCGAGCCTCGCGTCCAGATAGGGCTCGAGCTCCTCCGGCCCGAGCAGCGTCCAGGTCCCGAAGCGACGGACGTCTCGAAACGCGACGTCCGACCCGTCGTCTAACCTGACAACAGCTCGCCGGTGCGGGTCGGCCGCGGCCAGGCCGTTCTCTCCGCAGCGGAAGCTTCCGGTCATCCGCAGATGGACGAGGAGGTGAGCGCCGCTCGACAGCCCGAAGATCAGATACTTCCCCCGTCGGGAGACGCCGATCACCTGCTCCCCCTCGAGGCGCTTCGCGACCGCCGCCGCGGCCTCCGGATGGGTGAGGCGGTCGTCGAGGATCCGAACGCGCTCGAGCCGCCGACCGCAAAGCACGGGCTCGAGCCGGCGACGAACGGTCTCGACCTCCGGGAGCTCCGGCATGGGGCAAGCGTACCGTCCTTCCCGGGCGCTGCCTCTCCGGGTACCCGTGGCGCTCGGCCGACCGAGACGGTGGGCCAGAGCGGAGCCGGCCCCGTGCTCGCCCGCGGCGCCGCTGCCGGTCGACCGAGCGTCGCTGGCGGTCGGCGGACGTCAGCGTCGGGAGAGGCCGAGGCCCGTCCCGCGGCACCGGCTCGTATCGGTGCCGCGTACCGGGGTTCGCCGCGAGCGGAGCGCCACGATGAGGGTCCAGGGGGCGTAACCGTGACCGGATCGCCACCATCCCGCTCGCCACGACGGCGAACGGTGGCGAACCGGCGGCGACGAACAGACTGCGAGGCACGTACCCACGCCGTCCGGCCGCCGCTCGGTAGAGGGTGCGATCGACCGAGGGCCGAGGGCGTGCCACGAAGGTCGCCGGGCGGCCGGGCCCGGTCCGTGGTCGGTCACGGCCCGGTGCCCGGCCGGAACGGGTGCGGGCTCGCCGTACGGCAGACACTTGCCGGGGACGTGGAGACGGCTCAGGCGACGACGTCGAGCACGAGCGGACGCGCCACGGGCCGTGCGTCGCCGAGCTCGTAGGCCGCGAGCGTGGCTTCGGCGCCGGCTGCAAGCAGACGCCCGTCCCGTGCGTGGACCGTGGCGAGGGGCTGTCCGCGCTCGACCGGGTCGCCCGGCTTTGCGTGGCAGACGATGCCGGCGGCGTGGTCGACCGGATCCTCCTTGCGGAGGCGGCCGGCACCCAGGCGGGCGACGGCCCGGCCGATCCGCAGCGCGGAGACGGCGATGACGTAGCCGGATCTCGGGGCCCGAACGCTGCAGACCTCCCGCGCCACGGGAAGAGACTCCTCGCGCGGGTCGCCCCCTTGGGCGGCGATCCACCGCTCGTAGGCCGCCAGCGCCTCGCCCGTGGCAACGGAGCGCTCCGCACGCCGTCGGCCCTCGTTCTCGTCGCAGCGAAGATCCGACATCGCGAGGAGCTGTCCCGCCGAGCGCAGGACGAGCTCGGACAGGTCGGGCGGACCGTCACCCCTGAGCACTGCGAGGGCCTCGCGGACCTCGACGGCGTTGCCGACGGCGTTGCCGAGCGGCTCGTCCATCGCGGTCAGCTCGCAGACGACCCTGCGGCCGGCGCGCCGACCGAGCTCCCGCATCAGGCGTGCGAGCTCACGCGCGCTCGGCAGGTCACGCATGAACGCCCCTTCGCCGACCTTGACGTCGAGCAGGATCGCGTCGGCGCCGGCGGCGAGCTTCTTCGACATGATGCTCGCCGCGATCAGCGACACCTCGGGAACCGTCCCGGTCACGTCACGCAACGCGTAGAGCTTGCGATCCGCCGGAACGAGATCGTCCGTCTGCCCCACGATGGCAAGGCCGATCCGCCGCACCTGCTCCACGAAGGCGGTACGGTCGACCTCGACCCGGAACCCCGGGATCGACTCGAGCTTGTCGAGTGTGCCGCCCGTGTGGCCGAGCCCGCGGCCGCTCATCTTCGCAAACGGGACGCCGCAGGCCGCGACGATGGGGCCGAGCGCGATCGACACCTTGTCACCCACCCCACCGGTCGAATGCTTGTCGACGACCGTGCGGCGAAGAGACGCCAACTCCACCGTCTCCCCCGATCGCACCATGGCGTCGGTGAGCGCGAACGTCTCGGCGACACTGAGGCCGCGGAAGTACACGGCCATGCAGAAGGCGGCCATCTGCTCGTCGGGAACCTCGTCGCGGGAGTAGGCGAGCACGAGCTCGGCGATCTCCTCCGGGGCGAGCTCGCCCCCGTCGCGCTTGCGCTCCACGAGCTCCAAGGGGCGCATCGGTGGCCGTGCCTCGTCCGGCCCGCTACGGAGCGAGGAACGGCTGGCCGGAGACCCTTCTCGACGGCGCCTTCCCGCCGAGCCAGCCGTTCACGGTGGCGCCCACGTCTCCGAACTCACCCTCGTGCACGCGGCCCGACGCGTTTCGACCCTCGACGTAGGCGAGCAGCAGGCCGTACTCCCGCGAATGGTCGGTCGAGGGCGTCGTCGGATCACACCCGTGGTCCGAGGTCAGAATCAGCAGGTCTCCGGGCCTCAGGCAATCGAGCAGGTCCGGAAGGCGCCGATCGAAGTCCTGCAGACACCGGTGGAAGTTCACGGGGTCGTTGCGATGCCCCCAGAGCATGTCGGTCTCGACGAGATTCACGAACACGAGCCCCTGCTCGAGGTGTCGCAGCAGCTCCTCGGTCGTCGCGATGCCCTCGACGTTCGACCTCGTGGGAAACGACTCGTCGATGTCGAGGCCGGCGAACAGGTCGGCGATCTTTCCGACCGCATAGACGGGAACGCCCGCCTCGTGCAACAGCGACAGGTAGTTCGGTCTGCGGGGCTGCAGCGCCCAATCGTGGCGGTCCGGCGTGCGAACGTAGTTCCCGGGCTCGCCGCTGAACGGCCGGGCGATCACCCTCCCGACGGCGTTCGGCCCCTTCAGCACGTCGCGGGCGGTCTCGCAGGCGTGGTGGAGCTCCTCGAGCGGGATCGTGTCGACGTGCGCGGCGACCTGGAAGACCGAGTCGGCAGACGTGTAGACGATCCACTTGCCGGTCGCCTGATGCTCCTCCCCGAGCTCCTGGATGATCTCGGTACCCGACGCGGCGACGTTCCCGAGCACGCCGCGGCCGGTCCGATGGGCGAAGTCCTCGATGACCCCGAACGGAAACCCGTGAGGGTACGTCGGGGGCGCGGTCGACGAGACGATCCCCATCAGCTCCCAGTGGCCGCTCATCGAGTCCTTGCCTTTCGACCGCTCGAGCAGCCTGCCCGCGATCGCCGGAGCCCCCGGCTGCGGCGGGCAGCCCTCGAGCGCGGCCACGTTCCCGAGGCCGAGCGCCTCGAGGCTCGGCAGGTCGAGACCGCCGACGGCTCGCGCGACGTTGCCGAGCGTGTCCGAGCCCTCGTCACCGTAGTCGGCCGCATCCGGTGCCTCACCGACGCCGACGGCGTCGAGCACGATGATGCAGGCGCGGGGCATCCGGCTATTCTACGGAGCGCATGGACACGTTCATCGGGATCCTCGAGCTGATCGCCTGGGGCGGCGCCGTGATGTTCCTCGCAGGCGCCGTGACGTACGGCGTGATCAAGATCTTCCCGACGCGCGACGACAAGCCCGAGGCCGAGCAGGCCGCCGACTCGTCCGGCTAGGCAGCGAGCACGTCCTCGACCGGGGCGAGCGCGAGGCCGTGGGCCTGCGCGATCGCCTCGTGCGTCACGTGTCCACGGGCGACGTTCACACCGCGTGCCAGTGCCCGGTTTCGCTCCACCGCCTGGCGGATCCCGGTCGAGGCGATCAGCTCCACGTAGGGCAACGTGACGTTCGCGAGCGCGTTCGTCGAGGTTCGGGGCACCGCGCCGGGCATGTTCGCGACGCAGTAGTGAACGATGCCGTCCACCTCGTAGATCGGATCGGAATGCGTCGTCGGGTGGGACGTCTCGAAGCACCCGCCCTGGTCGATCGCGACGTCGACGAGCACCGAGCCGGGCCTCATCCGGTGCAACAGGTCGCGGGTCACGAGCTTCGGCGCGCGGGCGCCGGGAATCAGCACGGCGCCGATCACGAGGTCGGCTTCACAGACGACCTCCTCGATCTGGAGGCGGTTCGACATCGCGAGCGTGATCCGGCCGTCGAGCATCATCTCGAGCTCGCGCATCCGTTCCACGGAGCTGTCGAGCACCCAGACGTCGGCCTGCATCCCGACGGCGATCAGCGCGGCGTTGTACCCGACGATGCCACCGCCGAGCACGACGACCCTGGCCGGCGGCACTCCCGGAACGCCGCCGAGGAGGATCCCGCGCCCGCCCTGTGCCTTCTCGAGCGCCCATGAGCCCATCTGGGTCGCGAGCCGGCCGGCGACCTCACTCATCGGCGCGAGCAGCGGCAGCTTGCCGGACTCGGTCTGGACGGTCTCGTAGGCGACGCAGACGGCTCCACTGTCGACGAGCGCCCGGGTGAGGCTCTCGTCGGCGGCCAGATGCAGGTACGTGAAGAGCACGAGATCGTCGCGGATCCGCCCGTACTCCTCGGGCAGGGGCTCCTTCACCTTGAGCAGCAGCTCCGCGTCGGCCCACGCCTCATCCACGGCACAGATACGCGCACCCACCGCCCGGTACGCGTCATCGGGGAAGGAGCTCCCGACACCGGCTCCGGCCTGGACGAGGACCTCGTGACCGGACCTGACGAGCTCGTGCGCGCCGGCGGGCGTGAGTGCGACGCGGTGCTCGTCGGCCTTGATCTCGGTGACCACTCCCACTCTCATCGCGGGCGAAGCCTAGAGGACCCCGCGCCCGCCGGTGTGTCCATGTGTCGCGTCAAGACCTGTGCCCCAGGTAGAGAGCCAGGCCCGTGAGCGTCTTTGCGTCCTCGAGCTCGCCCAGACGGGCTGCCACCTCGTCGAGACGCCAGCGGACGAGCTCGATCCGCTCGTCGTCGGTCGGCGCGGGCAGGTCCCGTTCGAGCGCCTCCGCGACGAACAGGTGGACACGCTCGCGGCAGAACCCCGGCGACGACCACCACGACCTCACCTGCCGCCAGCGGCCGCCCCGAAGGCCGGTCTCCTCGGCGAGCTCCCGGCGTGCGCAGGCGAGCGGTTCCTCGCCCGGCTCGATCCGTCCAGCCGGCAGCTCGATCAGCTCGCGCCGGGCGGGCTCACGAAGCTGGCGAACGAGCGTGACGGTACCCTCCCGATCGATCGGGACGACGCATAGGACATCGGGACGCTCGACGATCTCGCGCTCGCGCTCACCCCACCGCTCGAGCGCGACCCGAAGCCACCGGCCCTCGTAGACGGTCGTCGCCTCGTCGGGTCTCACGGCCGACCCGCCTGGATCGCGCGCTCGGCGAGCAACCCGGCCGCGTAGGCGGCCGCGAAGAACCACGGCTCCTCGGTCGGTCCGCGACCCATCGTGGCAAGGCGAAGGCCCGAGCAGGCCTGCTCCCACCCGGTCGCGTCCACCTCGGTGGTCCCGGGGATCTCGGCTGCCCCCGGCAGGCCCGAGGGCCACGCTACGACGATCTCTCCCGGTGCGAACTCGAGCACAGACCGCGTGTGATGAGAGACGCCACGATGGCGCGGACGAGCATCGGCGGTGGAGATCCGGGGGACGAGGATCGGGTGGCCGCCGAGCACGGACGCCGCACGGAGTGCCTCGGCGGCGGCGAGCGCCCCATGCCCGAGCGCCGTCCCGGTACCGAGGATGCCCGGGCCGAGCGAGCAGACGGCAACCTCGAAGCCGCGCGCCGCGAGCACGCCGAGCGCCGAGGCGACGGACACGCACGAGAGCTCCGCGTCGACACAGGGCCCGACGGCCACCGTCGTGTCCAGCAGACCGGCGCCCCGCAGCGAGCGGATCGCGTCCGACAACCCGACGGGCAACGCGCCTCCCGGTAGCTGCACGTATGCGACCCGTCGCCTGTGGGCGGTCGCGGCGCAGACCGGTGCAACCTGGCTGTGCAACGTGCAGGCGACGACCGGCATCCCCCGGAGGTCGACGGTCGGCTCCGTGTCCTCCTCGGCGTGGCGCACCGCGTGCTGCAGCGAGGTGTAGGGGAGCTTCATCACGTGTGCACCGCGGTCTGAGGGCAGGTCGAGCCCCCGGCTCAGGTTCGCGTGCAGGACGTCGAAGCCGCCCGAGCCGAGGCGCAAATCGAGCGCCTGGGTGTTCACGATCACGTCGTCGCCGAGCGCGACCGGCCCGGTGAGGCGCGGGTAGGCGATGCACGGGCGTCCGTCGACCTCGAGCCGCACGAGCCCGGGCACGCGCTCGGCGATCCCGGTGACACGCCCTCGCCGGAGCGTGAGCATCGCCGTACCCGTCAGCCGCGGCGCTCGCGTGCAACGTCGACGATCGCGAGCGTCACGTCGACCATCGACTCGAGCGCGGCAACCGCGATCTGCTCGTCAGGGCTGTGAATGTGCTCCATCGCGTTGGCGAGCACGACGCACGGCCGTCCTCGCTCGTTGAAGATGCTGGCGTCGGCGCCGCCCCCGACCTCGACGCCGCGAGGCTCGAAGCCAGTGCGGCGCAACGCCTCGAAGGCCACGAGCAGCAGCGGGTCGTCGGGTGCGAGTCGGTAGCCGCGGTAGAGCTCGAGCAAGCCTGTCTCGACGTCGCAGTCGCAGATCGAGGCGGCGAACGTGAACGCGTCGACCATCTCCTGGACGAGCGAGACGAGCTTCGACTCGTCGCGCGATCGCGCCTCAGCGACCACGGTGCAGCGGTCGGGAACGACGTTTCGCGCCGTTCCGCCGTCGATCATTCCGACGTTCGCCGTCGTCTCGTCGTCGATCCGGCCGAGACGAAGATCGGCGATCGCCCGTGCTGCGGCCTGGATCGCCGAGCGACCGTCTTCCGGGTTGATGCCGGCGTGTGCGGATCGCCCGCGGAAGGTCGCGTCGACCGCGCGCTGATACGGGGCTGCAGTGACCACGTCGCCGATCGGGGCCTGGTGGTCGTACACGAACCCGAGCCGTGCCTGCAGCTGCGAGACGTCGAATGCCGCGGCGCCCTGGCACCCCGTCTCCTCCCGGGTCGTGAGCAGGAGCTCGATGCCCGCATGGGGCCGGTTCTCGACGAGCACGCGGCGCACCGCCTCGAGCATCGATGCGATCGCGGCCTTGTTGTCGGCTCCCAGAATGGTACCGGCCGCGTTGCGCACGTAGCCGTCGACGACGATCGGCTCGATCGGCCCGGTCGGAACGACGGTGTCGAGGTGGGCACAGAAGAAGATCGGCGTCCCGCCCGGAGCGGTCGGCTCGAGGCGCGCGTACAGGTTCCCCGAGTCGCTGTCGATCCGGGAGCCGGAGTCGTCCACCGAGACCGGGAGGCCGAGATCCTCGATCTCCTTCCCGACCCGCTCGGCAACGGCGCGCTCCTGCCCGGACGGGCTCGGGATCGCGGCCAGCTCGCAGAGCAGATCGAGCGCTTCGGACGGCATCCGGCGATTCTACGTGCCGGCGCGCCGCCGGCCCCGATGCGTGCCGCCGGTGCCGATCCGTGCCAGATCCGTGCCGATCCACGCGCCGATGTGTGCCGATTTACCGTGTCGGGCCACTGCGACCGCCGGTCGGTGCCACGATGACAGCTGACCCACCCCCGCCCTTCTGATGGGTGGGGGTGGGTTCGCCGATCGTCTGATGTGCTCGAGCCCGCGGGCATGTTGTCGGGGAGCTCGCGCAGGGACGGGCACTCACCCGGCGAGGCCTCGGGACACGTCCGAGGCGCCCGGGGGCTGCGGGCGCGCGCGAACGGGGTCCAGGCCGTCCGCGCCTACGTCGTGGTGTCGGGTGGCGGGCACGCCGCCCAGGCACGAGGCCGGATTCGCGCGAGGAAGGACGGCTCAGGTCGGGAAGGCCGTCACACGACCGCGCCGGCGATCTGGTCGCGGGCACGGGCGCGGGCCAGCGCGGCGCCGACGAAGTCGCGAAACAGCGGCGCCGGGCGGCTCGGGCGCGACTTGAACTCGGGGTGGAACTGGCTCGCCACGAACCAGGGATGGTCGGGAAGCTCGACGACTTCGACGAGCCGCCCCTCCTGGTAGGTGCCGGAGACAACGAGCCCGGCCTCGACGAGCTGGGGCCGGAAGTGGTTGTTCACCTCGAAGCGGTGGCGGTGTCGCTCGTAGACGATCGTCTCCCCGTAGGCCGCGAACGCCTTCGTACCCTCGACGAGATCGACCGGCTGGGCGCCGAGCCGCATCGTCGCGCCCTTGTCCTCGACCTCGGTCTGCTCCGGGAGCAGGTCGATCACGGGGTACGGCGTCTCGGGGTCGAACTCGCTCGAGTTCGCGCCGTCGAGCCCACACACCGTGCGGGCGTACTCGATCACCGCGATCTGCATGCCGAGGCAGATCCCGAGATAGGGGATCTTCTGCTCGCGGGCGACGCGCGCTGCCAGGACCTTCCCCTCGATGCCACGGCCGCCGAAGCCGCCCGGCACGAGGACGCCGTCGACGCCCGCGAGCTGGCGCTCGGCCGCCTCGAGCGTCTCTGCCTCGGCGTCGACCCAGCGGATCCGGACGTTCGTGCCGTGGTGCAGGCCGGCGTGCTTGAGCGACTCGGCCACGGAGAGGTACGCGTCCTTCACCTTGACGTACTTGCCGACGAGGGCGATCTCGACCTCGCCGTGACGGGCGGCGATACGGCCGGCCAGCGCGTCCCAGGCCTCGAGGTCGGCGGGCGCACAGCCGAGGTCGAGCATCTCGCACGTGAGTGCATCGAGCCCCTCGTCGTGGAGCGCCCGCGGTGCGAGGTAGACGTCCTCGATGTCGCTGTTCGAGATCACGGCCTTCGTGTCGATGTCGGCGAACAGCGCGATCTTCTCCCGGATGTCGCGCGAGAGCGTCTCGCCCGAGCGGCAGACGACGATGTCCGGGTGGATACCGATCCGCCGTAGCTCGTTGACCGAGTGCTGCGTGGGCTTCGTCTTCAGCTCGCCGGCGGTGTCGATGAACGGGACGAGGGTGACGTGGACGTAGATGACGTTCTCCTGTCCCTCCTCCCGCCGGAACTGGCGGATCGCCTCGAGGAACGGAAGCGACTCGATGTCACCCACCGTGCCGCCGATCTCCGAGATCACGACGTCGGCGGCCGAGGTCTGGGCGACCCGGCGGATCCGGTCTTTGATCTCGTTCGTGATGTGCGGGATCACCTGGACGGTCGACCCGAGGTACTCGCCCTTGCGCTCCTTCCGGATCACGGCGTACCAGATCGCACCCGAGGTGTGGTTCGCGTTGCGGGAGAGGTTCTCGTCGACGAAACGCTCGTAGTGACCGATGTCGAGGTCGGTCTCGGCCCCGTCCTCGGTGACGAACACCTCGCCGTGCTGGTACGGGCTCATCGTGCCCGGGTCGACGTTGATGTACGGGTCGAACTTCTGGACCTGGACGCCGAGTCCTCGCGCCTTCAGGAGCGCCCCGAGGGAGGCCGCGGTGATGCCCTTGCCGAGCGACGAGACGACGCCGCCGGTGACGAAGACGTACTTCGTCCGGCGCTCGCTCACGCGGGTTGCCTCCCGAGCCCGTCGAGCTCGCGAAGGCCGGGCGTTCGCTCGATCAGGGCGCCGAGTGAGCACCGCTCCCCGAGGACGTTCAGCCCGGCCAGGATTCCCACGGCCGTCCAGCGACCACACGAGGTCTGCCGGGCCACGGAGCGCAAGCCTACCACGGCCCCCAGTGCGTTCGCTCCCGCATCGCCCAGCATCATTCGCTCGCGGAGATCGTATGGAAGCAGCAGGACGGCGAGCGCCGTGTAGCCGTCGGCGGCCTTCTGCGTGGCGCTGCAGAGCAGAAAGGCCTTCAGGGCGCGCCCCGGCCTCGTGTCGAGCTGGTTGAGCGCGTTCGCGGCGAGCCCGACGACGAGCGCGCCGCTCAGCGAGCGGGTCGCGACGAGGCCGACGGCCGGGATCGCGACGAGCTTCAGCACGCCCGTCGTCCTTCCGGCTCGCAGGTGCGCCCGCCAGCCCCGCTCCGGGCCTGAGAAGAGATCGTCGAGGACGCCGACGAGCACGACGGCGGCCACGGCAGCCCGCCCGCGGGCCGGCGCGCCGCTACCTCCGAGCGCGACCGCGACGCCGAGAAGCGGCAGCCTGTTCCCGCGGTGGTTGACGGCGAGCGGCCCGGACGCGAGCACCGCCTCCCAGAGCTGCAGCCCTCGATGGGCGAACCCGGCGAGCTCGCGGCCCGTCGGCCGGTGCCGGAGGGAGAGCGGAAGCTCGGCGACCCCGAGCCCGGCACGGCAGGCATCGATCGTCATCCGCACCTCGCACCCGAATCCGCGGGCAACCGGAAAGCAGGCCGCCCGGGCCCGCTCGCTGAGGAATCGCTGCCCCGACAGCGGCTCGGCGAACGTCCGCCCGGTCCGGAGCCGGATCAGCTCTCTCGCGGCTCGCTTCGCGATCCCGAGCCCGCCGCCAACGCTCGCGGTGAACGCCGCGATCGACAGGTCGTGACCCGCGGCGACGAGCGGCCCGAGCTCGCCCTCGAGGTCGGCGTCGCAGAGCAGCACCGGCCCGGGGCCGGCAGCACGCTCGGCGGCGTTCAGGGCCTCGCCCTTGCCGAGCCGCGGCCCCGTCGCGACGGTCGCACCCGCGGCCCTCGCGGCCGCCGCCGTTCCGTCCCTCGAGCCGTCGTCGCCGACGATGACGCGGGCCCCCGGGAACCGACACCGCAGCCGCTCGACGAGCGGGCCGATCCGTGCCTCCTCGTCGCGCGCGGCGACGAGGATCGAGAGCCCCGTCGGACTAGCCGCCATCGGTCGCGAGGACGAGGTCGTCCGGGAGGGGCGGCACGACGCCGTCCACCGCGGTCTCCTTGGCCCCGTAGTGGCCCGGCGTCGCTCCACCCAGGAGCAGAGCGAGCGAGATGTTGCCGCCCGAGCGCCCGACATCGTCGACCGAGGAGATGTCGGACTCCTCGAAGAAGGGGATCATCGACGGGTCGTCCGACAGGCGCTCGGCGCCCACGACCGGGATGCCCGGGGAGGCGAGCCCCCGGAGCAGCCCGGTCAGGAAGGCGTCGGTCTCCTTCACCTCCGGGCTCTCCGGGTCAGGCAGGCCGTCCTCCGTCGGATCCCACGTGCGCACGACAGCGGCACCGTCGAGCGAGTCGGGCGTGACGCCGCTCACCTCGGCGGCGATCACGCCCTGGAGCGCGACCCAGAGCGGGCCGGAGCCCACGGTCGCAAGCTCCTCGCCGAGCGCCTCGCCGAGCGCCTCACGGTTCGCCTCGCCCGCGTAGGCGGCAAGCACGGGGTCGGCGAGGAGAGCCGCATCGACCTCGTCCCCGGCGAGAGGCAGCTCGACCACGAGCGAGGGCCCGCTCGCGCCGGCCGTCCTCAGCACGTCCTCGACGTCCTCCGCCGTGCCCGAATCGCCGCCCCCGAGCTGCACGAGCGCGATCCGGGCGCCGGCAAGGCGCCCCTGCACGACCGGGAGGTACAGCGCGTCGACGAACTCCGCATCGGCCTGGGCGGCAAGGCGCGTCTGCTCGAGCTGCTCCTCGAGCCGCTCGAGCTCGACCCGCAGCTCGTCGCGGTCCCGCTTCACGAAGTCGGCGGTCTGCTTCTCCACCTCGCCTCCCGACGCGATCGCGACCCCGATCACGATCCCGAGGGCGAGCGAGACGAAGACCGCGGCGAGCGACGCGACGTGGTAGCGGAGATCGAACACGGGCTACCCGATCCCGACGAACGACCTGAGACGCCCCACGAGCGCGGCGATGAAGTCGCGAAGATCCGGGGAGCTCGCCACCGCGGCCACGACCACGGTGAGCGCGCCGACCGCGAACGCGACGAGCGGCCAGAGCCCGGCCCGCTGGCGAAACAGCCGCGACACGCCGCGCGCGTCGACGAGCACCTCTCCGACCCGGAGCCTCGTGAGGAACGTCGAGGACATCCCGGATCGGTTTCGCTCGAGGAACTCGACGAGGTTGAAGTGCGTGCCGACCGCGACGATCAGCTCGGCGCCCTTGTCGAACGCGAGCAGCATCGCGAGATCCTCGCTGACGCCCGCCATGGGAATGCTGACCGACGGCATCCCGAGCCGGTCGAGCCTCGCGCGGCCCGGTGCGCGTCCATCCTCGTAGGCGTGCACGATCAGCTCGGCCCCGCACCGGAGGGCCTCGTCGGACACCGAGTCCATGTCGCCGACGATCAGCTCCGGCCGGTACCCGGCCCGCAGCAACGCGTCCGCTCCCCCGTCGACCGCGACGATCACCGGCCGGAACTCGCGGATGTAGTGGCGCACGATCGCGAGATCGCGCTTGTAGCCGGGCCCGCGGGCGACGACGAGCGCGTGGCGGTCGCGGAAGCGCGTGCGGAGCTGGGGCAGCTGCACGCCCTCGGTGAGCAGCCGGCCCTCCTCCCGGAGGTAGCGCATCGTGTTGTCGGCGAACGCCTCGAGCGCATCGGTGACCCGCCCGTGCTGCTCGGCCAGCAGCTCCTCGAGCTCGCCGGCCGAGAGCTCGTGGCCGGAAGCGAGGCGCGTCCCGTTCCGGAACACGTTCGAGCCTCGCACCGAGATCGCGTCCCCGTCCCGGAGCTGCTCGAAGAGCGGCGCGCCCGGAGCGTCGATCAGGCAGACGCCTGCCCGGACGAGCTCGAGCGGGCCCGGGTTCGGGTACCGCTCCGACACGGACGGCGCGACGTTGACGACGATGCGGACGCCCGATTCGGCGAGCTCCTCCGCCGAGACCCGGTCGAGCTCGGCATGGTCGATGATCGCGATGTCGTCCGGCCCGAGGCGTTTCACGAGGTGCTTCGTGCGCCGGTCGAGCCGCGCGGTTCCCTGGAAGTCGACGAAGCCCACGCTCAGGATTCCTGCGGGCGGACGAGACCCGCGCCGACGAGGAAGTCGGCGCCGCCGAGCATCCGCTCGAGCTCGCGTCGCCGCTCGTCGTCGCCGAGGCGCTCGATCCGCGTGTGTGTGGGATCGCCGGGGATCTTCTCCACCCGGAAGTGGACGTCGGCGACGCTCGCGATCTGGGGCAGGTGCGTGATCGCAATCACCTGTGAGATCCGGGCGAGGCGGGCGAGAGACTCGGCGACGGCGTGAGCGGTCTGGCCGCCGATCCCGGCATCGATCTCGTCGAACACGACGGTCGGCTCGCCTGCCCGGGCGTGGGCGGCTACCCGGAGGGCGAGCGCGATCCGGGACAGCTCGCCGCCCGACGCCGTCGTCGCGACCGGTGCGAACGGCATCCCGGCGTTCGAGCGGATCAGCAGCGCCACCGTGTCGGTGCCGGTCGGCCCCGGGTCACGCTCGCCGAGCTCGACGCAGAGCTCCCCCTCGCCGAGGCCGAGGTGGGCGAGCTCGCTCCTTGCCGCCGACGAGAACGCCGGGGCCGCCTCGCGGCGTGCGGCTCGCAGCGCGGCCGCCGCCTCGGCAAACCGGGTCTCGGCCTCGGTCAGGGCCGCCTGGGCCCGCTCCAGGGGATCGCTGCCGGCACCCAGCTCGTCGAGCTCGACACGGGCCGCCGCTACCCGGTCGAGGAGCTCCGCGAGAGTCGGCACACCGAAGCGCCGGCGCAGGTCGCCGATCCTGCCGAGTTCCTCCTCGACCGCCTCGAGGCGGCCAGGCTCGGCATCGAGCGAGGCCAGGAAGCCTCGCAGCCCGGACGCGGTATCGCGGAGGCGCTCGCTCGCGTCGAGCAGGGCGGCGGAGGCTGTCTCGAGCTCGGGCGAGACGCCGGCGAGCGGCCGCAGCGCCCGCTCCGCGGAGGCCGCCAGCTCGGCCGCGCCGGGCTGCTCGGTGAGCTCCGGCGCGAGTGCTTCGGCGGCAGCCGTCGCTGCCTGGGCGAGCCCGGCGGCGTTGCGCAGCCGTGCGTGCTCGGCGCGCAGGCGCTCCTCCGCCTCTGCGTCGAGCCCGTCCGTCGCCTCGACGAGCGCGGTCAGCTCGGCAACCAGGGCCCCTCGATCGCCGGCCGCGCGGGCGGCCTCGTCGCGGGTCCGGCGGGTCGCGCCGACGTCCCGCCAGGCCCGCTCTGCCGCGACACGCCGGCGGGCCTGCCCCTCTCCGGCGAACGCGTCGAGGAGCTCGAGCTGGTGAGACGGCCGCGCCAGCCGGCGCTGCTCGAACTGGCCGGACATCGCGAGCAGCCGCTCCACGACCCCGGCCAGGTCCTCGCGCGCGATCGCCCGCCCCCAGGCGTACGCACGGCTGCGCCCGTCGGCGAACACCCGCCGCGCGGCGACGAGCCCGGGCTCGTCGGCCGGCCGGAGCTCCGCGATCGCTCCCTCCTCGCCGAGGAGGTCCTCGGGCAGGTCGAGCTCGGCCTCGACATAGGCCTCCGGGCCGCGGGGCCCGAGCAGCCCAGCCTCCGCGCGGGCGCCGAGCAGCAGGCCGATCGCCTGCGTGAGGATCGTCTTGCCGGCCCCGGTCTCCCCCGTGACCACGTTCAGACCGGGCCCGAGCACGAGCTCGGCCTCGCGGATCAGAACGAGGTTGTCGACGCGGAGCCGGCGCAGCATCAGCGTTGCTCCAGGAAGACCTCGCGGTACCGGGAGAAGAAGGTCACCTCGGGGAGCAGCGCGAGGTTCGCCTTCTCGCGGCCCACGTCGACCGTGAGCGACTGGCCGGGCGCGAGCTCCCCGATCTGCCGGCCGTCGACGAGCACCGTGACCGGGACGTCCGGTGTCCGGTTCACGATTCCGAGCCCGAGACCCGGCTCGACGACGAGCGGCCGCGCGTGCAGGGAGTGCGGGGCGACGAACGTGATCGCCATCGCGTCGAGGCCGCGCATGAGAACGGGCCCGCCGTTCGAGAGGTTGTACGCCGTCGATCCGGACGGCGTACAGCAGATGAGGCCGTCACACGCCGTCACGCCGAGCACCTCCTGCCCGAGCCGCGCTTCGAGCTCCACCATCCGACCGGGAAGCGAGCTCGTGACGACGACGTCGTTGACCGCATCGTGCGTTCGCCCGTCGACCGACGCGGCGATCGTGGCGAGCTCGACGACCTGGTGCTCGCCCGCGAACGCCCGGGCGAGACCGGGCTCGAGCTCCGCGGCGGCGATGCTCGTCAGGAACCCGATCCGCCCGAAGTTCACGCCGATCACGGGCACGTGCCTGCCGAGGAAGCGGTGGAGCGCCCGCAGCATCGTGCCGTCGCCGCCGAGCGCGACCACGAGGTCGACGTCGCCGTCGCCGTCCTCGACGAGCTCCACCCCGGCGCTGGTCGCGACCGCCTCGAGCCGCTCGAGCGCGCCTGCGATCACCGACGAGCGTCCGTGGGTCACGAACGCGGCTCGCCGGACGGCGCTAGCCGACCGCGTCGTCGATCCAGGCATCGATGCGCTCCTGCGGCGTCCGGGGTCGAGCGTGCTCGAGGAACAGGAAGAACTCGCGATTGCCCTTCGGCCCGGGCAGGCCCGAGTCCACGATCCCGCACAGGGCGCTGCCCCAGTCGGCCTGGGCGAGACCGGCGAGCTCGCCCAGCACGCGGCGATGGACGGCCGGGTCGCGAACGACGCCGCGGCCGGCCTCGGTCCGGCCCGCCTCGAACTGGGGCTTCACGAGCACGAGCGCGCGGTAGCCTCGAGCGGCACAGACGAGCGCCGGCGGCAGCGCGAGGCGGAGGCTGATGAAGGACACGTCGCAGGTGACGAACGTCGGAGCGAATGGCAGCAGCTCGCAGCGGAGCGTCCGGGCGTTCGTCCGCTCGAGCGCCCTGACGCGCGGGTCGACGCGGAGGCGCTCGTGCAGCTGGGCCCGGCCAACGTCGAGCGCGCAGACCCGGGCCGCGCCGGCCTGGAGCAGGCAGTCCGTGAACCCCCCGGTGGAGGCTCCGACGTCGAGGCAGTCTTCGCCCGTGACGTCGATCCGAAGCGCCGAGAGGGCGTGCTCGAGCTTCTCGCCGCCGCGAGAGACGAAGCGGGGAGGCGATTCGAGCTCGAGCAGGGCCCCCTCGTCCAGCATGCTCCCTGCCTTCGAGTGGCCCGAGACCCGGCCTGCGAGGACGAGCGCCTGCGCCTGGGAGCGCGTGTCTGCCAGCCCACGCTCAACGAGCAGCACGTCGAGGCGCTTCTTCACGTCACGGAATCGTAGCCACGGCCCCGGCGCGGGGCATCGTCCGTTCCGACCGTGTCTCGGCCGGACCCGGGTCGCCGGCAACGCCCGGTCGGCGGCGTCAGGCGCGTCGCTCGCGAATCGTGTCGACGAGCTCGCGGAGGGCCCGCGTGTCGCCGTCGATCGCGTCGAGTGCTTGCCGAACCCGGGCACGGGTCTCGTCGGCGAGCTCGCGGGCGCGGGCGAGGCCGTGGAGGGAGACGTACGTGACCTTCCCGGCGGCCTCGTCCTTGCCGGGCGTCTTGCCGAGCTCCTCGGCCGTCCCCGTGGCGTCGAGGATGTCGTCGACGATCTGGAAGAGGAGGCCGACGTCGTCGGCGAAGGCGAGCCAGGGCCCACGACTGCTCGCGGGGACAGCGGCGACCTCCAGAGCGGTGCCCACGCAGGCGGCGAGCAGGCGTCCCGTCTTCAGCCGGTGGAGCGCCGCGAGCCCCGCCGCATCGAGGTCGCCGTCGACCGTGATGTCGACGTACTGCCCCCCGATCATGCCGAGAGTGGCGTCGGCGAGCACGCGTGCCGGGCCCGGCTGCGGGTAGCGAAGCACGAGCCGGAAGGCCTCGGTGAGCAGCGCGTCGCCCGACAGGATCGCGACGGCCTCCCCGAACCGGACGTGGGCGCTCGGCTGCCCTCGCCGCAGGTCGTCGTCGTCGAGCGCCGGGAGGTCGTCGTGGACGAGCGAGAACGTGTGGACGAGCTCGATCGCGCAGCCGGCCGGCAGGAGCTCAGCGGGCTCGCGTCCGAGCGCCTCCCCGGCCGCGAGGCAGAGCACCGGCCGGATCCGCTTGCCGCCGCCGAGGAGCGAGTAGCGCAGCGCGTCCTCGAGCCGCCCGAGCTCGTCCGAGAATGGGAGCTCCCCGAGAAAGCGCTCGGCGAGCTCGCGAAGCTCGTCAGGCCGGTGGATCGCCGGCTCCCTTCGGGGGGCCCTGACGGCGGGCCTGCTCGATCGTCGCCTGTGTCTCCTTCGCGAGCTCCGCGAGCTCCTGGAGCAGGTCGACAGCCTGCTCGGAGCTCTCGGCCTGCTCGAGGCGCTGCCGCACGGCCTCGAGGCGGTCGAGCAGGTCGCGGAGGCGGTCGGTCGCCGAGGGCTGGCTCACGCGCCTACCCTAGCGGGCGGTCAGGCCGCGTCACGGGCGATCCGGGCGAGGATGCCGTTCACGAGCGAGCCGGCATCAGCGGATGCGTAGCGCTTCGCGAGCCTGACCGCCTCGTCGATCGCGACCTCGACGGGAACCTCGCCCCGGTCCAGCTCGCGGATCGCCATCCGCAGCACGTTGCGTTCGATCACCCCGAGCCGGTCGGCCGTCCAGTCGACCGCGGCCGCGGTGATGCGACGGTCGAGCTCCTCCGCGCGCTCGGTGACCTCCGTCGCGAGTTGCAGCGCGAACGGATCGAGATCGCCCTCGTAGAGGGAGGTCAGCGGCTGGCGGGTGAGATCCCACTGGTAGAGGAGCGTGAGCGCCTGCCGGCGCGCCTGGCGGCGACCCGTCATGACTCGCGAAGCGTCTCGAGCGTGCCGGCGTTCTCGTCGAGGTAGGCGGTCGTGTACCGGCCCTCGCGGAAGGCGTCGGTCCCGAGGATCTCGATTGCGAGCCCGCGCGTCGTCGACAGCCCGTCGAGCTCGAGCTCGGTGAGCGCCGCCGCGGCGCGCGCGAGGGCGAGCCGGCGCTCCTCGGCGACGACGATCAGCTTCGCGAGCAGCGAGTCGTAGTAGGGCGGCACGTCGTACCCCTCGAACACGTGGGTGTCGACCCGAACGCCCGCGCCGAGCGGAGCGCGGAAGCGGGTGATGCGGCCCGGCGCCGGGAGAAAGCCCCGGCGCGGGTCCTCCGCGTTGATCCTGATCTCGATCGCATGGCCCCGCCTGTCGGCACGCCCGGTCGCGGGCAGGCTCTCGCCGGCGGCGACAGAGAGCTGACCGCGAACGAGATCGACGCCCGTGACGAGCTCGGTCACGGGGTGCTCGACCTGGAGGCGCGTGTTCATCTCGATGAAGTAGAAGTCCTCGCCGGAGACGAGGAACTCGAGCGTCCCCGCTCCCCGGTAGCCGATCGTCGAGCACGCCCGCGCAGCGGCGTCCTCGAGCCGGTCTCGCAGCGCGGGAGACACGCCCGGGGAGGGTGACTCCTCGATCAGCTTCTGATGGCGGCGCTGGATCGAGCAGTCACGCTCTCCGAGCGTCAGGACGCCGCCCTCCCCATCGCAGAGCACCTGGATCTCGACGTGGCGTGCCCGCTCGATGGCCTTCTCGACGTACAGCGAGCCGTCCGAGAACGCCTTCTCGGCCTCGGCGGAGGCCGCGCTGAACGCCTGGTCGATCTCGCCCGCAGCGGCGACGAGACGCATCCCCCGGCCACCCCCGCCGGCCGAGGCCTTGAGCAGGACGGGGAAGCCGACCTCGTCGGCGAATCGGCGGGCCTCGGCGGCAGAGCCGAGCCGGCCGGAGCCCGGCACGATCGGCAGGTCGGCCTCGTCCATCGCCGCCCGCGCTCTGGCCTTGTCGCCCATCAGCTCGATCGACTCGGCTCGGGGCCCGACGAAGAGAAGGCCGTGCTCCTCGCAGGCCCGCGCGAACGACGCGTTCTCGGCCAGGAACCCGTAGCCTGGATGGACTGCATCTGCCCCCGCCGTCCGGGCGGCACCGATCAGGGCGGCGATGTTCAGGTAGCTCTCTGCCGCCGCGGGGGGGCCGATGCAGATCGCCCGGTCGGCGAGGTGCACGTGCAGCGACTCCCGGTCTGCCGTCGAGTAGACGGCGACGGTGCCGATGCCGAGCTCACGACAGGCACGGATCACCCGCACCGCGATCTCGCCGCGGTTCGCGATCAGCACCCTCCGGAGCACCGTTTCTCGCTTCCGTGACGAAGTCGGCACGCCCGTGACACACCGGTGCGGTTTCCGGCGATAGGCTGAAGCCGGAGGGAGGAAAGCGGCCGGCCCCGGGCCCGGCCGGAGGCCAGGTGCCGTGTGGACATGTCCGGCATTGCCTAGAAGGCGTCGCTCGGCCGGCCCGCGACCGGCTCGAGCTCGAACAGGAGCTGGCCGTACTCGACCGCCTGCTCGTTCTCGACGTGGATCTCGCGGACGATCGCGTCGATCTCCGCCCTCACCTCGTTGAACAGCTTCATCGCCTCGAGCAGACACAGCGTCTGCCCGGCCTCGACGGTCCCGCCGACCTCGACGAATGCCGGCTGGTCGGGCGCCGCCGCCCGGTAGAAGACCCCGACCATGGGGGATTCGACCCGGACGAGGCTCTCCTCGGCGCGGGGCCCGACGGCCTCGGCGGGCTCCGCGGGGGACGGAACAACGGTCTCCGTCGTGGCGATCGCGCGCTCCTGCGTTCGCCGAACGGTGACCCGCAGCTCGCCTTCCTCGATCGTGACCTCACCGATCCCGGACTCCTGGACGAGCTCGATCAGCTCGCGGATTCTCGCTGCCCGCGTCTCGTCGACGCCGTGGCGGGCGAACTCCTCCCCGCGCGCACGGGCGCGAATCGTCCGCAAGAGCGGCTCTGCGCGGTCACCGAACAGCGCGAGCAGGAGCAGCTCCTCGTCACTCGTGGCAAGCCCCTTCGCGGACTCGCGCAGCTCGGCAAGCCCCCCACCCGGCGCCTCGATCGGCTCGTCGTGTGCCAGCAGCTCCGCAGCCCGGCGGACAACGGGATCGACCGGCATCGGCGTCTGACCGTACTGGCCGGCGAGGAGGAGCCTTGCCTCGTCCGTCAGCGTCTGCCAGCGCTGCGCCGACAGCACGTGGATGAGCGCTTGCGAGCCGAGGATGAGCCCGATCGGCTCGTGCAGCGGCGGCGAGCCGCACTCCGCCCGTACCCGAATCAGCTCCGCCAGCACCTCGTCGAGCCGTCCGCGCTGACCGTACGCGCGGAGCCTCGCGTCGAGCATGGAGACGAGCCCCGCCGAGAGGCCGTGCTCGGCGGCCCTGACCGCATCCCGTGGCGACAGCGGCGGAACGGGCAGGTCGCCGAACTCCTCGTCGATCAGCCGGCAGGCATCCCACAGCGCCGCGACGTCGATCCCGGTCTCGAGCCCGATTCCTGCAAGCGACTGTGCGAGTGCCTCGGCAGACGGTCGGTAGAGGGTGATCGCGACGGGGTAGATCGCACACCCGATCGGGGAGCCCCCACCCCGAGCCGCCTCGAGTGCGGCCGCGAGCGCCCGCCCGCCTGCGCCCTGACAGTAGAGCCCGACCGGCAGCCCGGTCGCCTCCCGCACACGCTCGACGAGCGCCCGCGCGTGAGCCGCGTCGAGCGACCCGGCGGGGTCGTCCACGATGATGCGCGTCGCACCGAGCGAGACCGCTTCGCGGGCGCCGTCGACGAGACCCTCGTCCTCGCCGGTCGGGCCGGGATTGTGGGCGAGCCCGATCACGAGCGACTTCCCGGTCTCGCGTACCGCCGCGGCGGCATCGGTCAGCGACGACATGTCGTTCAGGGGGTCGTGGATCCGGAAGACGTCGATCCCGCTCTCGGCCGCGCTCCAGATGAAGCGGCGCACGAGGTCGGAGGGCAGCGGTCGCGAGCCGACGAGGAACCGTCCGCGGAGCCCGATCGCAAGCGGTGTCTGACAGCGGCTGGCGAGAGCCCGGATCCGCTCCCAGGGGCTCTCGACGCCACCGTCGATGCCGTGGTCGAAGCAGCCGCCGCCGGAGACCTCGAGGCAACGAAAGCCCGCCCGATCGAGCACCTGCGCGACCTCGAGCAGGCGTCCGGTCTCGACATGCCTTGCGAGCGGCTCCTGCGACAGGAGCCGGATCGTCGTGTCCCAGAGCTCGGTCAACGCCTAGACGCGCGAGATGTAGCGGCGCTCGCGCGTGTCGACCTTGATCCGGTCCCCGATGTTGACAAAGAGGGGAACCTGAACGACCGCGCCCGTCTCGAGCGTCGCCGGTTTCGTCACGTTCGAGACCGTGTCCCCCTTGACGCCCGGCTCCGTCTCGGCGACCGCGAGCTCGACCGAGGTCGGAAGCTCGATTCCCGAGGGCGTTCCGTCGAGCGTCAGCAACATGACGGAGCTCGACGGCTGGAGAAATGCGAGCTCCTCCTCCACCTCCGCATGGGGAAGCGAGATCTGCTCGAACGTCTCGGCGTCCATGAACACGACCTCGTCACCCGCGTCGTAGAGGTACTGGACGGTCTTCGTCTCCGTGTGGACTCGCGGCATCTTCTCGCCGGCGCGAAAGGTCTTCTCGACGACGGAGCCCGTACCGGCGTTCTTGAGCTTCGTCCTGACGAACGCGCCGCCCTTGCCCGGCTTCACGTGCTGGAACTCGACGATCTTCCAGACCTGACCGTCGAGCTCGATGTGCATCCCGTTCTTGAACTGCGCAGTGGAGATCGTCTCGGCCACGAGCGGAGATTGTAGTCAGGGCCGACGGGCCGGGCCCGGGGTGAGCGCGCGGGCCGGATCAGGCAAGCGTGACCAGCTCCTTCGTGAAGGTCGTGAGCACCTCCACACCCTCGTGTCCGACCGCCACGAGATCCTCGATCCGCACGCCGCCGAGCCCGGGCAGGTAGACGCCCGGCTCGACGGTCACGACGTTCCCGGCCGCGAGCGCACCGGTCGCGGTGTCGGCGAGCCGTGGCTCCTCGTGGATCGCGAGGCCGACCCCGTGGCCGAGCCCGTGCATCACCGGATAGCCGGCGTCGGTCAGGAGCGCGCGCGCCACGCCATCGACCGCGCGGCAGTCGGCCTGCGCGCGCACCGCGGCGAGCGACTGCTCCTGTGCGCGGCGGCACGCCGCGTAGGCCGCGAGCAGCTCGTCCGGGAGCAGGCCCGTCGCGAACGTCCGCGTGCAGTCGGAGCAGTAGCCGTCGACGAGGCAGCCGGCGTCGACGAGGAGCACCTCCCCCGCCGCGATGATCCGATCGCCGGGATGGTGGTGGGGTAGCGCCGCGTTCGGCCCGCTCGCGACGATCGTGGCGAATGCGGGCCCCTCGGCCCCGAGCTCGTGCATCGCCCGCTCGAGGAGCCAGGCGACCTCGGCCTCGGTTCGGCCCACGACGGCCTCTCCGGCCAGCCGCTCGTACGCCTGTGTCAGGATCGCGGCCGAGCGCCGGATCGCGTCGACCTCTCCCGGCTCCTTGACCGCGCGCACACCCTCGACGATGCCCGAGGTCGCGACGAGCTCGACGCCGCTCGGCACGAGCTTTGCGTGACGTGCAACGGACAGCTGGTCTGCCTCGAAGGCGACCGGGCCCGGGCCGAGGCTCTGCAGGCGCGAGCCGAGATCGAGAGCCAGATCCCGGGACGCCTCGACGACCTCGACGCCGGGAACGGAGGCTGCGGCCTCGAGGTAGCGTCCGTCCGTGAGCAGGAGCACCCGCGTCGCGTCGACGAGCAGCACCGCGTTCGAGCTCGAGAAGCCGGTCAGGTAGCGCACGTTGACGGGATCGGTGACGAGCAGCGAGGCGCAGCCCTCGGGAATTCGCGCCTTGACACGGTCGACACGACTGCTCATCGACCCTGCTCCGCGAGCCAGGCGAGCGCCTCCCGGTACCCCTCGGGCCCCTTGCCCATGATCCGGTGAGAGGCTACATCCTCGATCACCGAGTGACGTCGCCACTCCTCACGCTCGAGAATGTTCGAGAGGTGCACCTCGACGATCGGGACGCGATACAGCTCGAGCGCGTCGCGGATCGCGTAGCTGTAGTGCGTCCACGCGCCCGGGTTGACGACGACACCGCCCGCCCAGGCCCGGGTGTCGTGGCACCAGTCGACGAGCTGACCCTCGTGGTTTGTCTGGAAGCACCGCGCCGTCAGGCTCAGCTCGTTCGCCCACGCGTAGATGCGGGTCTCGAGCTCCTGGTAGGAGAGCCCGCCGTAGAGGGCCCGATCGCGGTCGGCGAGCGCGTTCAGGTTCACCCCGTTCAGGACCGCGATCTGCACGCCGGCCAGTCTACGCGGCGATGATCGTCGTGAGGGCCGTCCGCACCTCGTCGGGCGGCAGCTCGACACCGTACAGCGGCCGGCCCAGCGCCTGGAGGAGCACGAGGCGGAGCATGCCGTCCCGGGCCTTCTTGTCGAGCGCCATCGCGCTCCACGCGCGCTCCGGATCGACGGTCGCGAGCTCCACCGGGAGCACCTGCTCGACCTCCGCCCGTACGTCCGGGTCGAGGCCGAGATGGCGCTCCGAGAGCAGGAGCGCGGCCCGCAGGCCGAGCGCTACGGCGCGACCGTGCGAGAGGGCCTCGTACCCCGCCGCGGCCTCGAGCCCGTGGGCGAAGGTGTGCCCGAGGTTCAGGATTGCCCGCCGGCCGCGCTCGGTGGGATCGGCGAGACACACCGACACCTTGAACGCGGCACAGGCTCTGACGAGCTCGGCAGGCTCGAGCCGCCACAGCTCGCGCCCGGCGAGCAGGCCCGTCTTCACCACCTCGGCGAGCCCCTCGCGCCACTGCTCCTCGGGGAGGGTCGAGAGCAGGCTCGGGTCGATCACGACGAGCTCGGGCAGGTGGAACGCACCGACTAGGTTCTTGCCCTTGCGCAGATCGATCCCCGTCTTGCCGCCGATCGCGGCGTCGACCTGGCCGACGAGGGTCGAGGGCACCGGGACCCAGGGGATCCCACGCAGGTAGGCAGACGCGACGTAGCCCGCGACGTCGGTCGCCGTCCCGCCCCCGAGCGCGACGACGGTTCCGGATCGGTCGAGCAACAGCTCGTCCCAGAGTCGCTCGCAGACCGGGAGCTGCTTCGCTGCCTCTCCCGACGGGACGGTCAGCGTCTGGCGCAGGCGGGGGGCGAGGTCGAGGGCGTGAAGGCGAAGCACGCGCTCGTCGGCGATCAACGCGACCGCGCCGTCGCCGGGCACGAGGCCTGCAACCCGCTCACTCGCTCCGGGCTCGACGACGACGCCACCGCAGGCGAGCAGGGCCTCGTCGACATCGTCCGCGACCGCGTCGGCGGTCTCCCGGTAGACGGGCTGACGCTCTCCGTACAGCTCGCGGAACCGCTGCTCGTCGCGGGCCAGAGGTCGGTTTCGCACGACCGCCGTCCGGCGCCACGCCTCGTCGACGTCGATGTCGACGAGGACGGTGAAGGCCCGGCGCGCGAGCGCCTCGCGGGTCTCCGGACGCATGACCGCGCCCCCGCCGAGGGCGAGCACGGCAGGCTCGTGGGCAGCGAGCAGCCGGCAGGTCAGCTCGGCCTCGGCATTGCGAAACCACGTCTCGCCCCGCTGCTCGAACAGCTCGGGAATCGAGAGGCCGTGGAGCCGCTCGAGCTCGACGTCGACGTCGACGAACGGCCGTTCGATCCGGGCCGCGACCTCGTAGCCGATCGTGCTCTTGCCAGCCCCCATGAACCCGGTGAGAGCGACATGGCGGTGAAGCGCCTTCACGCCCGCCCCCGGCATCCCGCAGGCCGTCGTGGCAGAGCCGGCACAGACCCGATACCCGATTGGCACGAAGCGGCACGAAGACGTGCGTTTCTGCGCGGTATGCTCGCGTCGATTCGGAGGGACCGCGGGACCCCACCCAGGGTGGGGGCATGCCGGCTCACCACCGGCCTCCACGACGGCCGCGCCCCCGCTGCCCGGCTCGACGGTCGGCGGGACGGTCGACGCGCGCTCACGGCCCTAGCCGCGCTCGGACGGCCGTGTCCAGTCGATCCGGGCCAGGTAGGCACGGTGGGCCTCGACGAGGTCGACGATCGCATCGCCACCGAACTTGTCCCTCGCGGAGCTCGCGAGCTCGAACGCAACGACCGCCTCGGCGATCACGGCGAGCGACTCGACGGCGCTCACGTCCGAGCGCTCGACGAGCGCCTGGGCAGGCTCGTGCGTCGCGAGGTCGACCGAGCGAAGCGGCCGCATCAGCGTCGGCAGCGGCTTCATGGCCGCGCGCACGACGACGTCCTCGCCGTTCGTGATCCCCGCCTCGAGGCCGCCAGCGTGGTTCGTCTCCCGGTAGTAGCCGCGACCGTCCCGAAAGATCTCGTCGTGGGCGGCCGAGCCGCGCAGCCGCGACAGCGCGAGCCCCTCCCCCATCTCGACGCACTTCACGGCCTGGATCCCCATCAGCGCCCAGGCGAGCCGGGCGTCGAGACGGTCGTCCTTCGTGGCGTACGAGCCAAGGCCGGGCGGCAGGCCCGACGTGCGCACCTCCACGATCCCGCCGAGGGTGTCGCGGTCGCGCCTCGCGACATCGATGGCTTCGCGAATCGCGTCCTCGCCGGTCGCACCCCCGACCTCGATCACCGAGCTCGAGACGTCGACACCGAGCGTGGCGAGGAGGGCCTTCGCGACCGCCCCGGCGGCGACGACGGCGGCCGTGTGGCGGGCGCTCGCCCGCTCGAGCGCGTCACGGACGTCCGGGAGGTCGTACTTCATCACTCCGGGCAGGTCCGCGTGGCCCGGCCTCGGCAGCGTCACGGCCTTCGTCCCCTTGCCGGCCGCCTCGCCATCGGGCGGCCAGGGGCTCATGCCCCAGGTCCAGTTCTTGTGGTCGCGGTTGCGAACGACGAGCGTCAGCGGCGTCCCGAGCGTACGGCCCTGACGCAGGCCGGTCAGCACCTCGACCCGGTCTGACTCGAGCTTCTGACGCGGGCTCCGGCCATACCCCTGCTGCCGCCTCCACAGATCGTGGTCGATCGCCTCGCGGTCGAGAACCAGCCCTGCAGGGAGTCCCGTGACGACCGCTACGAGCGCGGGACCGTGCGACTCCCCGGCCGTTGTCAAGGTCAGGCTCACGCTCGAAAGCCTAGATGAGCGATCCACCGCGATCGGCGTGTTCGGAGGGCTCCGGTCCCGCTTCCCGGACAGAGCCCGTCATCGGGCCGCAGTGCCCTGACAGGTGCTGTCGATACACCTGGCACCGACAGAGCTCGCCGAAGGCACTGCTCGACCGTTTCGCTGGTCGTCTGGCATCGACGCATCGCGTCGGAGAGCGCCCGTCGACATCCACACTCCGGACGAGGCCCGCCGGCCCCGAAGAGCCGTCAGGGCGAACGGTGGCGACCGAGCCGACCGGACATCCGGGCTGCGGGCACCGGCAGGCGCCGCCCGGTGAGCTTCGGCAATACCCGTGGCTGTCTCGTTCTCGCCACGCACACCGTCTCGGGCGGAACAGGCGCGCCCGTACGGCCCTCGCGTCCTTCCGGGGCGCCCGGGACGCGAGACCGTACCGGCGCCCCTGCTGTCCGCTGTCGCTCGGCCCGCGCGTCAGCCCACGCCGCGGACGGCAGCGCGCATGACCTCGACCGGGGCCGGAAGGCCTGTCCAGCGCCGAAACGACGCCGCGCCCTGGCGCACGAGCACCTCGAGGCCGTCGACGACACGCGGACAACCCCGCTCCCGGGCGACGCGGACGAGCGCCGTCTCCCTCCGATCGGGCAGGTAGGCGAGATCCACGACCTGCTGGTGAGTGAGCGGCTCGACGGCGAGCTCGTCCTTGAGCGGCGTCGCGTTGACGACGACCGTCGCCCCGGGAACGGCAGGGGGCCATGCCTTCGCGACGTCGACCGCGGCGCCCGGAAACGTCCCCAGAAGGTGCGCGACGAGACGCTCGGCACCGGCGGGGCGCCGCGCAGCGACCGTGACTCGGGCGGCGCCAGCATCGAGAAGCGCCACGGCGACCGCCTGGGCCGCGCCACCCGCCCCGAGCATCAGGACGTGGGCGCCTGCTGCGTCGACCGCACCGGTGACCGCAAGCCCGTCCGTGCTGGAGCCGAGCACTCTCCCCTCACGCACGACGAGGGTGTTGACGGACCCGGCTCTACGCGCGCCGTCGTCGAGCTCGTCGCAGCAGTCGAGCACCGCCGTCTTGTGCGGGATCGTGACGTTCGCGCCCACGAAGCCGAGCGCGACGAGGCCGCGTACCGCCTCCCCGACCAACCGTGCCTCCACGGGAAGCGGAACGTACGCCCAGTCGAGCCGAAGGGCCGCGAACGCCGCGTTGTGCATGACCGGCGACAGCGAGTGGGCGACGGGCCAGCCGATGATCCCGACCAGACGGGTCGTCGCCCTGAGCTCGACGCCGCTCACGCGCACTCGTCGGGAGCTCGCAGGAATGACCTCGGCCCGCTCAGGAAGGCGTTGTGCTCCTCGAGCGTGCTCGCGAAGAAGTGCGACTTGCAGTCCTTCTTCAGCGCGAAGTAGAGGAAGGCGCTCTTTGCGGGATGGGCCGCGGCCTGCATCGCGGCGAGGCCGGGGTTTCCGATCGGCGTGGGCGGCAACCCCGGTTGTCGCGCAGTGTTGTACGGATTGTCGCTGTCGAGCTGTGACTGCGTGATCGGCTGCTCGGGCGAGATGTCGAGCCCGTAGCGCAGCGTTGCATCGATCCCGAGAGGCATCCTCGCCCTGAGCCGGTTGTAGATGACGGCGGCCACGAGCGCCCGCTCCTTCGGAACCCTGACCTCGCCCTCGATCATCGACGCGATGATCAGCACGTCGTACGGCGTCAGGTTCTTCTTCTCGGCGGCCTTCAGATCGACCTTCGACCAGGCGGCGTCGAAGGCGTCGAGCTGCATCTGCACGAGCTCCTCGGTCGTCGTCTCGGGGGTGAACGAATAGGTTGCCGGGAACAGGAACCCTTCGAGCGATCGCTGCTTCCCGTCGCCGGCGAAGGAGCCGGGGAGCTCGGACTTCGCGGTGAGGTCGAGGTAGCGCTTCGGGGAGAGCCTCGTCTCCACCCCACGCTCCTGTTCGGCGATCTCGTTGACGGCGCCGATCCGGTCGGCCATCTCGCGGCGGGTGAAGCCCTCGGGAAAGACGATCTTCAGCTCGGGTAGCGGGCCGGTCGTCGTCACCGCGGCTTGCGTTGTCGGGACCGCCTCGGACTCGCCGTCACCGCGGGTGAGGTAGATCACCGGGGCGACGATCACGCTCACCCCGATGAGGATCCCCGCGACGACTCCCACGAGCTGGCCCCTCCCTCCCCGGCCGCGGCGGCGATGAGGCGGGGGCGGAGTCGGCTCACCGGAAGCGACGGTCAGGCGCGGCCGCTCGTCCACGTGAGGTAGTCGCTCAGCAGATGGGCGGCGGCGACTGCGTCCTCGGGTGCGTCGCGGCGAGGGCCGTCCGGCCTGGCCGCGAGGCGCGTCGTGAACCGCTCGTCGTAGGTGTCCACGGGAACCTCGGTCACCGCCCGGAGCACGCTCACGAACTCCTCGGTCTCCCGTGCCTGGACGCCGTGCTCTCCTCGCGGCGTCAGGGGCAGGCCGACCACGATCCGCTCCGCGTGCTCGGCGGCGACGAGCTCGGCGATCCGCCGCAGCCCCGCGCGTGACGATGCCCGCTTCACGACCTCGAGCGGACGGACGATGGTTCCGGTCGAATCGGACACGGCCACCCCGGTCCGTGCGGAGCCGTAGTCGAGAGCGAGCACCTTCACCGGGCCAGTCTACCGGGGCTCTTCCCTGCTTCCTCGCGTCCTGCGGCGTCCCTCGTTCGAGGGGTTTTCGCCTCGACTCCCCCGATCGAGGGAGCCCCTGATCCCCCGAAAGGCGGTTGCGGCTGGTAGAACCGTCCCGCTGGGGAAACCGGGACCGGGGGGTCGAACGTGTCCGCCACGCAGCGCCTGAGCGCCGTCGTCATGCTCTCCCTGCTCTGGCTGCTCGCAGGCCACTGAGCCTGCGAGCTCGACGGGGCAGGGAGCAGCCGCCGGCCGTCGGGCGCAGCTCCGGGAGCCTACCGGCGTCATCCGGCACGGTTCGGTGACAGATCCGGTACGGAGCGTCACCCATGGGTGCGTGATTTCGCGCGACGGTGAAGGCGTCATCGAGCAAGGAGGACGCACCGTGCTTCATCGCCATCCCCCCGGTCCCGGACTGCGCCTGCTCGCAGTCGCCGGGCTCGTCGCAGCGCTCGCCTGCCTGGCTGCGGTCGTTCCGAGGCCCGGCGCCGCTGCACCGACCGAGCTGTTCCTCTCCGAGTACGTCGAGGGCTCGGGGAGCAACAAGGCGCTCGAGATCTTCAACGGAACGGCGTCGTCGGTCACCCTGACCGGTTCCTACGACATCCAGATCTTCGCGAACGGAAGCCCGACGGCGACGGCCACCATTCCGCTGAACGGCTCGATCCCGGCCGGTGACACGCACGTCCTCGTCCGGAGCGCCTCCGACGCGGCGCTCCTCGCGCTCGCCGACGAGACGACGACGAACTTCCTCTGGAACGGCAACGACGCCGTCGCGCTGCGTCACGGCGGGTCGGTGATCGACGTGATCGGCCAGATCGGCTTCGACCCCGGCGTCGAGTGGGGTACCGCCGACACGACAACGTCCGACCACACCCTCCGCAGGCGGGCTTCGGTCCAGGCCGGAGACGCCGACGGGGCCGGCGTGTTCGACCCGGCAACCGGGTGGCTCGGATTCTCGATCGACACGTTCGACGGGCTCGGGCAGCACACGATCGGCGGCGGCGATCCCGGCACGAACACGCCTCCGCTCGCTGTAGACGATGCCGCGTCGATCTCGGAGGATCAGTCGCCGGTCACGATCCCGGTGCTCGCAAACGACGTCGATCCCGACGCCGATCCACTCGAGGTGATCTCCACCAGCGATGCCGCGAACGGCGAGGTCGCGATCACTGCCGGCGGCACCGGCGTCTCGTACGGGCCCGACGTCGACTTCTCGGGCTCCGACACGTTCAGCTACACGGCGGCCGACGGCCGGGGCGGTACGACGACCGCCTCCGTCACGGTTACCGTCGCGCCCGTGAACGACGATCCCGACGTCGAGGACGACGCCGGTACGACGGCCGAGGACGTTCCCGGCACGTTCGACGTGGTCGGAAACGACCAGGACGTCGACGGCGACGCGCTCGTCGTGACCGGGGTCGACGGGGCCGAGCACGGCAGCACGACCGTGAGCCCGGACGGTCGGAGCGTGATCTACGCGCCGGCTCCGGACTTCAACGGGAGCGACGCCGTCGAGGTGACCGTGTCGGACGGGCACGGCGGCCTCGACCTCTCGGAGCTGATCGTGACCGTGTCGGCGGCCAACGACCCGCCGATCGCTGCGAGCGACATCGCCTCCGTCATCCAGGGCGGCTCGATCGTCGTCGACGTGCTCGCGAACGACGCTGCCGGGCCGGCGAACGAGACGGGTCAGGCACTCTCCGTGAGCTCCGTCGGCGCGCCTGCCCACGGAACGACCGAGCTCGTCGTGGACGGGCCCGACGCGGGCAGGGTTCGCTACACCCCCGCCGCGGGCTTCCAGGGCGCCGACAGCTTCACCTACGTCGTGTCGGACGGGGAGGCGACGGCGACCGGCACCGTGAACGTCGCCGTCGCCGAGCCGGTTCTCGTCTCGCTGTGTGCGGCCCTGCCCACGATCTCCGGAACACTCGGCGCCGACACGATTGTCGGAACCCCGGGCGACGACGTGATTCGCGGGCGCCGCGGCAACGACGTGATCGACGGCAACGGTGGCAACGACGTGATCTGTGGAGGCGCCGGTGGCGACCGGATCACGACCCACGACGGGCGCGACGCGATCGCCGGCGGCAGCGGCGCCGACACGATCGAGAGCGGAGACGGCGACGACCGGGTGCGCGGCGGCTTCGGACGCGACACGCTCACGACGGGAGCCGGAAGCGACCGCGTGACCGCCGGCCCCGGAGCAGACACGATCACGGCCGGGGACGGCGACAATCGTGTCGCCGCCGGTGACGGCGACGATGCCATCACGGCCGGCGCAGGCAACGATCGCATCGACGGCGGTCCCGGCACCGACACGTGTGATCCCGGAGGCGGTCGCAACGCGGTCCGCAACTGCGAGTAGACACAAACAGCCCCTCCGGCGGGAGCGCCGGCCACCCCGTGCCGGCGCTCTCGCCGCCTGGGCGACCGCCGGGCGAGAACAGGCGGCTGCAGGACGCGGTCGACGCTACGGCCGAAGATGCTCGCGAAGGGTGGAGCGGGCGGCATCGAGCGCCTCGGCGAGTCGCGAGGCGTCCTTGCCGCCGGCGCGGGCCATGGTCGGACGCCCGCCCCCACCGCCGCCGACGATCCCGGCGACGGCCTTGATCACCCTGCCCGCATCCGCACCTCTCCCGACGGCGGCGTCGGAGAAGTTGGCGACGAGGCTGACCCGACCGTCCGTGACCGCGCCGAGGACGACGGCCGCCGGCGCGACCTTCTGCTTGACGCGGTCGGAGAGGTCGAGCAGCGCCTCCGGGTCGAGCTCACCGGCGTCGCCGACGACGACCCGGATCTCGCCGACCTCCTCGGCCCCGTCGAGCAGGTGCCCGAGCGCCTCGTCCGCCTGGCCGGCGCCGGCCCGCAGCTGCCGCTCGAGGCGGGCCCAGGCCTTCCGCTCCGAATCGAGCTCCTCCTTCAGCCGCGCCGCCTCGCGCTCCCGCTCGAACAGGTAGCTGGCCGCCGCCCCGGAGGTCACCGCCTCGATCCGCCGCGTGGCGGCCCCGACCGAGCTCTCGGAGAGGATCTTGAACGCGCCGATCTCCGCCGTCGAGCGAACGTGGGTGCCGCCGCAGAGCTCGCGCGAGAACGCCTGCTCGCCGGAGCCGAGCTCGACGACGCGGACGATGTCCCCGTACTTCTCCCCGAACAGCATGGTGGCACCGAGCCTGCGAGCCTCGTCGATCGGCGTCACGAACGTGTGGACGGGCAGGTTCTCGAAGATCTTCTCGTTGACCCGCCTCTCGACGAGGTCTCGCTCCTCGCTCGACAGGGGCCGGTCGTGCGTGAAGTCGAACCGCAGCTTGTCCGGCCGTACGGCAGAGCCCGCCTGCTTCACGTGCTCGCCGAGCGTCTCCCGGAGCGCGCGATGCATGAGGTGAGTTGCCGTGTGATTCGCCATCGTGGGGAACCGCGTCTGCCACGAGACGACCGCCTTCACCCGGTCGCCGGCGGCGAGCCCGCCACCCCGTACGAGCAACGCCTGGTCGTCGCCGAACCTGAACGCCTGGACGAGCTCGACGCGCTCGCCGGACTCGGTCTCGAGGTGGCCGTGGTCGGTGACCTGGCCTCCGCCCTCGGGATAGAACGGCGACTCGCGGAGCTTGACGAGCAGCAGCCCCTCGCCGACGTCCTCGAGAGCTCCGACCTGGGTGAGCGCCTCGGTCCTCTCGTAGCCCAGGAACACGGTCTGGAACCCGGCCCCGCGCGCGAACTCCGCGGCCCGCTCGAGCTCGCTCCCCTTCCCGGCGCGCGATCGCTCGCGCTGGCCGGCCATGAGCGACTCGAACCGGTCCTCGTCGACCGGGAGCCCACGCTCGAGCGCGAGCTCTCTCGTCAGCTCGAGCGGGAAGCCGTAGGTGTCGTGGAGCCGGAACGCATCGTCACCCGAGATCCCGTCGGGGCTTCGCTCGAGCACCTCGTCGAACAGCCGCATGCCGGTCGCGAGCGTCTGCGAGAAGCGCTCCTCCTCGGCGGCGAGCACGCGGGCGATCTCGGTGCGATGCCGGCCGAGCTCGGGGTACGACTCGCCCATCAGCTCGATCACGACGTCTGCGAGGCGCGGCAGGAAGCTCTCGAGGCCGATGCGCGAGCCGTGCTGGATCGCGCGGCGAACGACCCGCCGCATCACGTAGCCGCGTCCCTCGTTGTCGGGCGTGACGCCGTCGGCGGCCAGGAACGTCATCGCCCGGCCGTGGTCGGCGAGCACCCGGTGTGCCTTCGTGGCCTCGTCCGACTCGCCGTAGGCCGTGCCGGTCTCCGACGCCACCCACTCCATGATCGCGGCGAACCCGTCGGTCTCGTACACGGAGTGAACCCCCTGGAGGAGCGCCGCGCCGCGCTCCACGCCGAGCCCGGTGTCGATGTTCTGACGCGGCAGCGGGCTCAGGCCGCCGTCCTCGTCGAGGTCGAACTCCATGAACACGAGGTTCCAGAACTCGAGGAACCGATCGCACTCGCAGCCGGGGGCGCACTCGGGACGCCCGCACCCGTGCTCGGGGCCGCGGTCGAAGTAGAGCTCCGAGCAGGGCCCGCAGGGACCCGTGGGGCCCGCCTGCCAGAAGTTCTCCGATCGCGGCAGCCCCCGGATCCGATCGGGCGGGATCCCCATTCGCATCCACCCCCGGACGGCCACCTCGTCCTCGCCGAGCCCGAGCTCGGGATCTCCGGCGAACACGGTCACCCAGACCTTCTCGGTCGGGAAGCGCATGTGCTCGGTGACGAACTCCCAGGCGAGCTCGATCGCGCCGTCCTTGAAGTAGTCGCCGAACGAGAAGTTGCCGAGCATCTCGAAGAACGTCAGATGTCGCGCGTTGAGCCCGACCGAGTCGATGTCGGTCGTGCGGAAGCACTTCTGGACCGTCGTCAGGCGCGGCCCCGGCGCCGTCTCGAGACCGAGGAAGAACGGCTTCAGCGGTTGCATGCCGGCCGTCGTCAGGAGCACCGAGGGGTCGTACGTCTCCGGGACGAGCGAGGCAGACGGCCGACGCTGATGCGCCTTCGACTCGAAGTAGCGCAGAAAGCCCTCGCGGAGCTCGTGACTCGTTCGCACGAGACCGATTCTAGAAGCAGCGGACGTCCGGACGACCGGTCAGACCGGGCCCGTCTCGTCCCCTGGGCTCTCGCCGTCGCCGACCTGCCCGGTCGGCGAGGTCGAGGCATCGCCAGCCGCCGCGGCCTCCGGCATCGCGGGTTGCGCGCCCGGCAGCGTCCCGGCCGTCGCGAGCCGGCGATCCTTGCGAACGAGCTCCTCGGCGATCTCCTCGGCGCGCCGGCGCGCGGCGTCGCGACCCGCGTCGAGCGAGCTGCGAACGTCGTTCCCGGCCATGAACGCCGACGCCCCGTGCGAGACCCCGCTCGCAAGCGACGACATCTTCTGGACCGGCACCGTGACCGCCTTCGAGACCGCCCGGACGGCCGTATCGGCCGAGTCTGCAGCGCTGACCGCGCTGTCGGTCACGAGGTCGACCTTGTCGAGCTGGAGGTTCACGCGATCGACGGTCCCCCCGACCTTCTCGATCACGGGCACCGCCGACTCCTGGGTGCTCTGGAGCAGCTTCGTGAGCCGGTCGAGGGCCCCTGCCAGGCGTAGCAGCGCGTGGGCTCCGACGAGGCCGGTGATCAGCAGCACGACGCTGAGCACGATCCACAGCGCGTCGATCGTCTCGAACTCGGCGAGCATCATCCGCTGGATCTTACTGGGCGCTACCCCGACCCGGAGACGAGGCCGGCCCCGACGACGACATCGCCCTCGTACAGCACCGCCGCCTGCCCCCTCGCGACGCCGAATGCGGGCTCGTCGAGGTCGATCGTGAAGCCCCGTTCGCTCGCCGTGACGGTCGCGGGGACGGTCGGCGATCGGTACCGGAGCTTCGCCGCGATCCGGTCGACCGGAACGTAGAGGCGCCCGCCGTCCACGGCGATCCGCGTCCGCGCGAGCAGCCGCCGCGGGCCGACGACGACCGTGTTCGTGTCGGGGTCGGTCGCGACCGTGTAGAGAGCGCCCTCGCTGGAGGCAACGCGAAGACCGCGGCGCTGCCCCGGCGTGAACGTCCAGAAGCCGTCGTGGCGACCGAGCACCCGGCCCTCCGGGTCGACGAGCTCGCCCTCGCGGGCCTCGACGCCGTGGCGACGGAGGAAGTCACGGTAGTCGGAGCCGCCGAGGAAGCACGCTTCCTGGCTCTCCGGCCTGCCCGCGGCTGCGAGCCCGGCCGCCCGCGCATCGGCCCGGGTCTCGTCCTTCGTCTGCCCGCCGAGCGGGAACCGCAGCCGCGTGAGCACGGAAGGAGCGACGGTCGCCAGCATGTAGGACTGGTCCTTGCCAGGATCGATCCCGCGGGCGAGCAACGTCCTGCCCCGATGCTCGACGAGCCTCGCGTAGTGGCCCGTCCAGAGCTCCCGGGCCCCGACGCGGTCGGCGATCGCGAGGAGGCGATGAAGCCGGAACGACCCGTTGCAGCGCACGCACGGGTTCGGCGTCGCCCCTGCCCGGTACTCCTCGACGAACGGCCTGACGACCCGCTCCCTGAACTCCTCGCGCAGGTCGGCGGTCAGGTGCGGGACTCCGAGCTCGTGGCACAGGGCACGGGCGGCGAGCGCGGCCCCCGGGGAGCAGCATGCCCGGTCGCCGCCGCTCGACGCCGGATCGACCCACAGGCGCAGGGTGACGCCGACCGGCTCGAGCCCGGCCTCGACCGCTCGGAGCAGCGCCACGGCGCTGTCGACGCCTCCGCTCATCGCCACGACGACCCTGCCGGGCGCCGGCGACGCGACGGCGGCGGGCTCGAGCGCGGCAGCGAGCGCATCGGTTGCGAGCGGCTCGCCCGGCGCAGCGGCGGCCTGGAGCAGCGTCCTGCCGGGAAGCGAGTCGAGCAGCGCTCCCATCCCCGGCCCCTCGCCGGAAGCCGACACGATTCGCCCGCCCGTGACGTCGAGGCGCACCCAGGCCCAGTCGCTGCGGGCGCTCGCATCCCCGAACAGCATCGCCATGCGCTCACGCTACCGAACGCGGCGACCGCACCAGGCCGGGCTCCGGGCCCGCCCGTCGTGCGACGGGAACGTCCGCAGGCCGTTCGCGGCCCGGCTCAGGCGGCCGGTCGGTCCCCGCCCGGAAGCCAGCTGAACCGCACCGGCTCGAGGACGGGCTGCAGGCCCTCGCCGAGGTACCCGTTCGGAGCGCCCGGGCCGTCGCCGAGATCGGGCTCGGTATCCGGTGCAGCCGGGCGCAACAGGGGATCCGGCAGGGGCTCGCGCAGAAGCGGGACCGGCTCGGAAGGCTGCTCGACAGGCCGAGCGGGTGGCGCGGGCCTCGCAACCGGCAGCTCGACGCGTGGCGGCGGCGCGAGGGCAGCCGGGGCGGGCCCGACCTGGCTCTCGGCGCTGCGAACGATCGCGTTCACGACCTCCGCCACGTGCTCGTCGCCGCGCATCGCAGCGGTCAGGAGCTGCTCGGCCACCGAGCGCGCACGCTTGACGATGCCCTCCGCCTGCGCGCGCGACCATTCGAGCGTGTGCTCGACCTCGGCGCGCGTCGCGTTCGTCAGCTCCGCGACCTGCCGCCGGGCCTCCTCGAGCACGCGCAGCTTCGCGAGCTCGGCCTCGTGGCGGGCCTCGGCGCCCGACCGGTGTGCGGCGGCCACGATCTCGTCGGCCTCGCGCCGGGCCGCGGCGAGCACCTCGCTCCGCCGTCGGTCGAGGTCGTCCTTCTCGGCCGCGAGCACGCCCTCTCGGTCGCGCAGGTCCCCCTCGCGCCGGCGGATCTCGGTCTCGACCCGGACGATCTGGCGCGCGGCCACCTCCTGGGCGTCGCGTTCGAGCACGTCGGCGAACTCGGCCGCGGCCCGGATCAGCTTCAGGGCGTCCGTCCGTGCCTCCTGCCGGCCCGTCTCGATCAGCGCCGGGAGCGCGGTCGCCTGGGCCCGGTACCAGCTCAGCTGGCGGTGGAAGACCTCGAAGGCCTCGGCGACCCGTGACGGATCGAGCCCCGGCCCCTGTTCGGCAGCGGGGATCGACTCGAGTCTCGGAAGTGGCTCGAGCGGCGCAGGCGAGGTGACGGATTCGGGCTCGTACGACCCCATCGCGAATGGTCAGGTGTTCGGCCTCCGGGGCCGAACCCCTCCGTCTATGTCGGCGGGGACAGTCCCGGCTTGAGCCTGACGCCGAGCTCGTCGAGCTGCGCCGGACCGACCGTCGTCGGAGCGCCCGACATCAGATCCGAGCCGCTCGCCGTCTTCGGGAATGCGATCACCTCGCGGATGTTCGACTCGCCGGCGAGCAGGGCCGCGAACCGGTCGATCCCGAGCGCGAACCCGCCGTGCGGGGGCGCTCCCATCCTCAGGGCGCGCAGCAGGAACCCGAACTTCTCCTCGGCCTCCTCGTCGGTGAGCCCGAGCGTGCGAAAGACCTTCGCCTGCACGTCCGGACGGTGGATTCTGATCGACCCCGACCCGAGCTCGACGCCGTTCCACACGAGGTCGTAGGCCTGGCTGACGACGGCAGCGGGATCGGTGTCGATCAGCTCCTCCTGGCCTGCGGCGACGCCCGTAAACGGGTGGTGTGCCGCCCCGAACCGGCCCGCGTCCTCGTCCCACAGAAACAGCGGGAAGTCGACGATCCACAGCAGCTCGCTCCGGGACGGATCGACGAGCCCGAGCCCGTGCCCGAGCTTCAGGCGAAGCGCCCCGAGCACCTTCGCGACGACGGACGGCTCGTCGGCTCCGAAGAGGACCGTCGAGCCCGGGCCGGCACCGGTCGCCTGACGGGCAGCCTCGAGCTCGCTCTCCCCGAGGAACTTCGCGATCGGCGAGCGCACCTCCCCGCTCTCCTCGAAGACGAGGTAGGCGAGCCCCTTCGCCCCGAGCGCCTTCGCCTCGTCGGTCAGCCGATCGAGCTCCGACCGTGCGAGCGCGGAGGGTACGGCGAACGCCCGGACGCAGGGCGCCTCGGCGAGCACCCGGAACCCGCTCGCTCTCGTAGCGTCGGTCAGGTCGGCGATCTCGCAGCCGAAGCGCAGGTCGGGCTTGTCCGAGCCGTACCGGCGCATGGCCTCGGCCCAGGACAGCCGCGGGAACGGACGGGCAGGAACGGGACGTCCGAGCGCCTCGAAGGAAGCGCAGACCGCGATCTCGACGGCACCGTGCACGTCCTC
This sequence comes from Gaiellales bacterium, assembly GCA_046330455.1. Taxonomy (GTDB): domain Bacteria; phylum Actinomycetota; class Thermoleophilia; order Gaiellales; family Gaiellaceae; genus CAVQXR01. Next base: position 48,817 of record JAXLSU010000004.1, on the reverse strand, counting down.
CTGCTCGACGAAGGCCATTTCGAGATCGAGCTGGCGAAACTCGAACTGACGATCGGCCCGCAGGTCCTCGTCTCGAAAGCACGTCGCGATCTGGTAGTAGCGGTCGAAGCCGGCGATCATGAGGATCTGCTTCAGCATCTGCGGCGACTGGGGCAGCGCGAAGAACTTCCCGGGCTGGAGCCGGACCGGCACGACGAAGTCGCGCGCCCCCTCCGGGGTGGGCTTCAGGAGGTTCGGCGTCCAGATGTCGAGGAAGCCCTGGGCCTCCATCGCCCGGCGGATCGCAGCAACGACGGTCGAGGAGAGGCGGAGGTTGCGCTGCATCGCCGCCCTGCGCAGGTCGAGGTAGCGCCAGCGCAGCCGCACGGCCTCGTCGACGCCGTCCTCGTCGAGCTGGAACGGCAGCGCCTCACACGTGGAGACGATCTCGAGCCGGTCGACGAGGAGCTCCACCTCGCCGGTCGGGAGCTTCGGGTTCACCGCGTCCGGTGCCCGGCGCACGAGCTCGCCCTCGGCCTGCAGGACGTACTCCGTGCGCACGGCGTGGCCGGTCTTCGCAGCGTCCGGCGCGCGCTCGGGGTTGACGACCAGCTGGCAGACGCCCGTCCGGTCGCGAAGGTCGATGAAGACGAGACCGCCGTGGTCTCGGCGAGAGCTCGCCCAGCCCGCCAGCGTGAGGCGCTCGCCGACGCGGTCGGTGCCCGCCTCGCCGCACTGGAGGTCACGCCAGCTCATCCCTCGAACCATCTCGTCGCGATCTCCCCCACCGGTACCGCCACCTCCTCGTCGTCTCTGCTTCGCTTCAATTTCGCGCCCCGGGCGTCAACGAGAACGTACCCCCGGGCGCCGCTCCGCGCGAGCTGTGTCCGCTGGCCCTTCAGGGAGCGGCCGGCGTACTCGGCATCGCAGGCGATCCCGGCTGCGCGCATGAGCGCCATCTGCGCGAGCGCTCCGGCCCGGTCGGCGCCCTCGGCGAACAGGAAGAACACGTCGATGGCCGCAGGCTCGGCGCCGACGCCCGCCTCCGCGAGCGCGATCGCGAGCCGCTCGATCCCGGCCCCGAAGCCGACCCCGGGCGTGGCCGGGCCGCCGACCTCCTCGACGAGACCGTCGTAGCGTCCCCCGCCCGAGATCGTGCTCTGCGCCCCGAGCGCCGGGCCGACGAACTCCCAGGTCGTGCGCGTGTAGTAGTCGAGCCCGCGGACGAGGGTCGGCTCGAGGGTGTAGCGAACCCCGTACGCGTCGAGGTGGGCCTGTACGGCCGCGAAGTGCTCGGCGCAGAGCTCGCACAGCGACTCGCCGATCCGCGGCGCGCCGGAAAGCGCCTCCCTGACGTGCTCGGGCTTCGCGTCGAAGTTGTCGAACACCCGCAGCGGGCTCGTGCGCGCCTTCGCCCTCGTGTCCTCGTCGAGCACCGCGTCGTGATCGGCGAGCCAGACGCCGAGGCGCTCGAGGTAGGCGGGGCGGCAGTCGCGGTCGCCGATCGAGTTCAGGTCGAGCCGGTAGTCGGCCACCCCGAGGCGGCGGAGCAGCGTGTCGTAGAGCTGGATCAACTCGGCGTCGAGCGCAGGATCGGCCGAGCCGATCGCCTCGACGGAGGCCTGCCAGTGCTCGCGGAAGCGGCCCTTCTGCGGCGCCGCGTACCGGTACATCGTCGTGACCGTGTAGAGCTTCTGGGGCTGCGGCTCCCGGTGCAGGCCGTGCTCCACGTACGCGCGACAGATCGGGGCCGTCCCCTCCGGCCGCAACGTCAGGGAGCGGCCGGCGCGATCCTCGAACGTGTACATCTCCTTCTGGACGACGTCCGAGCCGGCGCCGGAGGTGCGTGCGAACAGCTCCGTGTCCTCGAAGACCGGAGTCTGGATCCGCCGGTAGCCGTACAGGTCACAGAGGCGTTCGATCTCGCCCAGGATCAGCTGCCAGACGGGCTGATCGGCGGGAAGGATGTCATGCGTTCCGCGCGGCGCCTCGATCCTCACGGCTGCTCCGCCCGGAGCTCGTTCAGGAACGGATTCGTTGCGAGCTCATGGCCGAGCGTCGTCGCCGGTCCGTGGCCCGGGTACACGACCGTCTCCGGGGGAAGCTCCGCGACGAGCGTCCCTATCGACGCGAGCAGCGTGTCCCAGCTCGAGCCGGGGAAGTCGGTTCTCCCCACCGAGCCGGCAAAGAGCACGTCGCCGGAGAAGAGCGCCCCCTCGCCCGCGTAGGCGAGATGGGCCGGGGAGTGGCCCGGCACGACCATGACCGTGAACGTGATCCCGGCCAGCTCGAGCGTCTCTCCCCCCTGCAGCAGCCGATCGGGCTCGTAGGCGCGTACGTAGACGTCCGCGGGTGTGTAGTCGGATACATGTTCGAGCAGATCGCGCTCGCCCTCGGCCATGTGGACGGGCGCCCCGGTGCCCTCGGCGAGGTCGGCAACGCCGCCGAGGTGGTCCCAGTGGCCGTGCGTGACGAGGATCGCGACGCAGCTGGCGCCCCGGCGTGCCAGCTCGAGCCGGATCTCGGTCGCGTCGCCCGAGGGATCGACGACCACGGCCTCGCCCGCGCCCGGGAGACGCACGAGGTAGCAGTTCGTCTCGATCGGGCCGAGCGGCAGGCACACGACGTCCAGGCTCATCGTCGGCGGAGTCTAGTTTCGCCGACGCGACCCGGACGGAGTCAGCGGCGCGTGCTCGTCGAGGCCCGGGCCTGCCGCTTCAGGACCTGCCTGTAGATGACCTTGTCCATGAGGTAGGTGAACGGGATGAAGATCGCGATCAGGACGAGCGCGTTGACGATCTTCGCCGGGAGCGAGACGCTGGTGCCGCCGATGAAGAGGATGAAGACGAACATGATCGGGCCGAAGATCGCACCACGCTTCAGGGCGCGGCGCCAGGACGGCGGGTTGATCACGCGCCCGCGGGCGTCCACGATCTGGCCGGGCTTCGGGCCGGTGCCTGTGCCGGTGGCCTTCTCGGCGCGCGGAGGCGTGACGACGACCTCCTTGCCCTCCTCGGTCTCGACGACGTACTCGTACTCGTGCCGCTGGAGCTTCTCGCGGCGCCTGCGCTGCTTCTTCGTTGCCATCGCACCCGATTATCGCAGGTGAAGGTCGGCTGCGGCCGGTCGGCCCGCCGCGACCCCGGGCGGGATGAGATCCCGCCCCTACACCCCACACAGAACCGCACCCATCCGCCGCAGGGACCGGACCTCACCCGGCCCGCCAAACCCCGCCCGAACACCGACGACCCGACCCCGACCCCACACCCGGGCGGGATCAGATCCCGCCCCTACACCCCTCGCAGAACCGCACCCGCCCGCCGGGACCGGACGCGACGCCCGACGACGCCGCCCGGGGACCTTCGTAGGGGCCGGATCTCATCCGGCCCGGCTCAGCCGACCGCGAGACCGATCGAGAGGCCCACGATCACGGCGAGGGCCGCGAACACGACGACGAACGCCGCCAGGTTCGGCTTCGGATAGTTCGTCTTCTCGGTCGTCTCGTACCCGACCCTCCGGGAGAGACGCGAGGGCGAGCGGCCCCCGAGCACGAGCAGGAGGGCGTAGGCGACAAGGAGGCCGAGGAGGGCGCCGACGACGATCAGGACGGGCCCCCACCAGGCGATGTCGGCGAGCACGAGCGCAGCCACGGGCACGATTATCGCACGGCGCCCCCGCGCCGGCGCTCAGAGCCCGCGGATCCGGATCGCGGCCGCGTGGGCGGGGAAGCCCTCGTGCTCGGCGAGCGCGACGATCCCCGGGGCGAGGCGCGCGAGCGCGTCGCGCGACGTCCGTCCGAGCGAGCTCGTCTTCACGAACGTCCGTGCGGTGACCCCCGAGGTCACCTTCGCGTACCCGCCGGTCGGCAGGGTCGCGGGCACGCCGATCAGGTAGTTGCCGGCGCTGAACGGCGTGTCGCCGAGCAGGATCTCGCCGGCGTGGTCGAGCCGGTCGAGCAGGGCCTCCGGGTCGACCGTCGCCACCTGCAGGTGCTCCGGGGCGTACTCGTTCGCAAACGCGCAGGCCTCGTCCAGGTCGCGAACGATGATCGCGCCGCCGAAATGCGACACGGCCGCCGCCGCGAACTCGCGCCGCCACGCCGGGAGCTCTGCGAGCTGGCGGGCGATCTCCTCGTCGACGGCGCGTACGAGCGCCTCCGACGGCGTCACGAGCAGCGCCGCCGAGTCGGATCCGTGCTCGGCCTCGTTCAGCACGTCCGCGGCGAGGATCCGGACGTCGGCAGCTCCGTCGGCGATGACGAGGCTCTCCGACGGGCCGAACAGCATCTCGGTCGCGCAGCCGTAGAGCTGGACGGTGACCTGGGCGATCGTGACGGCCGGGCTTCCCGGCCCCACCACCTTGCGAACCTTCGGGATCGTCTCCGTCCCGAACGCGGCGGCCGCGATCCCGGCGGGACCGTTGACGCGAAAGACGTCACGGAGCCCGAGCTCCCGGGCGACGACGAGCACGGCCGGGTCGATCCCGAGCCCGCGTCCGGCGCTCGGCGGAGCGAGCACGACGAGCCGGCTCACACCCGCGACGACGGCGGGTGTTCCGATCTGCATGAGCACCGACGGGAAGGAGCCCTTGCCCCCGGGCACGAACAGCGCCGCCGACTCGATCGGGCGTGCCTGCTCGCCGACGAGCAGGCCGGGCGCGAGCTCCTTCGTCCAGGACGCGTCCGCGAGCACGCGCTCGTTGAACGCCCTGATGTTGGCGATGCCCTCGCGAATCGCCGCGACGACCCCGGGCTCGACCTGCCCGCCTGCGGAGGCGAGCTCCTCGTCCGACACGCGCAGGTCGGCCGGCAGGCACTCGACGCCGTCGAAGCGGGCGAGCGCGTCGCAGACCGCGGCGTCGCCCCGAGCACGCACGTCCTCGATGATGGCGCGAACGCTCTCGACGAGCGCCGGAGCGAAGATCTCCCCGGTCGCTCGCTCCATGATCCGGTGCCGGTCTACGGGCGAGAGCTCGGCGAGCCGGTACACGGAGAGCGCGCCCATCCCTCTTCGTCCTCAGGGCAGCAGCCGCAGCTCGAGGACGCGGCTCTGCTCGAAGCCGGGCAGGAGCAGCGCCCGTCCCGCTGCGAGCGCCGCGGCACCGGCAGGCATGAGCCCGATCAGCTCGCTGCCGGCGACCTCGACGCCGCGCGAGGCTGCCCTCGGCGGCGATCCGCTCGACGATCTCGTGCGGCGCCGTCCGCTCCCAGTCCTCGAGGTTCATGCTCACCTGGACGAGCCCCTGGCGCGGCAGCTCGAGCCCGAGCGCGCGCACGGCGGGCAGCCCCCCGTCCCGCTCGCGGATCAGGCGGGCGATCTCGCGCGCGATCTGGACGTCACGGCTGCGCAGGTTGACATTGAACGCGACGAGCGGCTTGCGAACGCCGACGAGCACGCCGCCGGCCGTCGGGTGGAGCCTGGCCGGCCCTCGATCCGGCGCGAGCTCCCCCGCGTCGATCCGCCGCTGCAGCTCCTCCGGCCCGCCGCGACGAAAGAAGGCCGGGCCCCGTGCCTCCTCGCTCAGGCGGCCGTACAGGAAGACGGGCAGCTCGAGCTCGCCGGCGAGGCGGTCGGCGAGGGCGAGCGCCGCCGCCCGCGCCCGTGGCTCGTCCTCCGGCCTGACCGGGACGAGCGGGACGACGTCGGCGGCGCCGATCCGCGGATGGACGCCCTCGTGGGTACGGAGGTCGATGCGCTCGACCGCGACCCGGATCCCCGCGAGCAGCGTCTCGACGAGCTCCTCGCCCGTCCCGACGAGCGTGAACACCGAGCGGTTGTGATCCTCGTCGCGGTGGACGTCGAGCAGCCGCGCGGGGCCGGAGAGCACCTCGCGAAGCGCCTCGAACGCTGCGGTATCGCGAGCGACCGAGAAGTTCGGGACGGACTCGAGCGGAAGCGCCATGGGCGGATGCCGACTCTATCCTGCTCCTCTCGTGCGCCGCCGCACCGCCTACCGCTCGCTCGCCTCGCTCGGGCGCGACTGCCGGGCCTGCGCCGCCTGCCGTGAGGCCGGGTACCCGATCGCCTCGGGCCCGGTCTTCGAGGGCCATGCCGGTCAGCGCGCGATCCTGATCGGGCAGTCGCCGGGTGAGAGTGAAGGCGTGCAGGGACGACCGTGGCGCGGGCGCGCCGGCCGGACGCTGCGGCGCTGGCTCGACCTGGACGGGCAGGCGTTCACGGCGGCCTTCTACTGCACGTCGGTCACGAGGTGCTACCCGGGACGGAGCGGCACCGGGAGAGGCGATCGCATCCCGACCGCCGTGGAGCTCGACCTCTGCTCCTTCTGGCTCGCCGGGGAGCTTCGCCTGCTCCGCCCCGGCCTCGTCGTCACCGTCGGCGGGCTTGCCGCGAGGCGCGTGCTCGGGCTGGAGCGGCTGACCGAGCACGTCGGCGAGCGCCTGTGCCTCGGCGAGGCGACGGCGATCCCCCTCCCGCACCCGTCCGGTGCGAGCGGGTGGACGAACCTCCCGGAGAACCGGGAGCGCCTCGAACGGGCGCTCGCGCTCGTGAAGGGGGAGCTCGCCCGGGGGTGAGCCGTGCGTGCCGGCGGCCCCGGGGGCAAGGGGGGCCGTCGGTAGACTCGGGTCGTGACACCGCCGGATCGCACCGAGCCTTCCCGCCTCGGGACGTTCGTCCGGCTGCTGCGGTTCCTCGCTCCGTACCGGCTCTCGCTCGCAGTCTCGATCGTGCTCGCGATCGGGTCGCAGGCCTGCGCGATCGCGATCCCCGCCGTGATCGCCCGGGTCATCGACGAGACGATCCCGGCGGAGGACACGCGGCAGCTCGTGCTCATGATCGCGCTGATCCTCGGGCTCGGTCTCGCGAAGGCGCTCATGATGGTGGCCCGGCGCTTCATCGCGGGCCGGCAGTCGCTCGGGGTCGAGTACGACGTCCGCAATCGCCTCTACGGGCACCTGCTGCGCCTCTCGTTCCACTTCTTCGACCGCTACCAGACCGGCCAGCTCATGTCGCGGGCGACGGTCGATCTCCAGAACGTCCGCTTCTTCCTCGGCTACGGGCTGATCTTCCTCGCCCAGCACATCCTCACGGTGATCGCCGTCACGGCCCTCCTGTTCTTCATCGACGTGAGGCTGGCGCTGATCGCGCTCGCGATCACGCCGATCCTCGCGCTCGCATCGTGGCGCTACAGCCACGTGTCGCACCCGGTCCTGCGCGACGTCCAGCAGCGCCTCGCCGAGATGACCTCGGTCGCCGAGGAGTCGATCGTCGGGGTCAACGTCGTGAAGGCGTTCGCCCAGGAGGAGGCGCAGCTCGAGCGCTTCCGTGCCCGCACCGAGGCCGTGTTCCGCCAGTCGCTGCGGGCCGCCCGCCAGCAGGCTGCGTACACGCCGCTGCTCGGGTTCCTGCCGATGCTCGCGACCGCGGCCGTGCTCGTTGCCGGCGGCTACCAGGTCGTGAACGGCGACCTCTCGCTCGGCCGGTTCGTGCAGTTCAACGTCTACCTGCTGATGCTCGTCTTCCCGCTGCGGATGCTCGGCATGTGGATCGGCCAGATCCAGCGCGCCACGGCCGCCGGCGAGCGGATCCTCGAGATCCTCGACGAGCCGGAGCGAATCGCGGCGAGCCCCGGGGCGCGACCGCTCCCGTCCGGCGGTGGGCGCATCGACCTCGAGGGCGTGACCTTCGCGTACATGCCCGGCCGGCCGGTTCTCGACAGCATCGACCTCGACGTCCCTGCCGGGCGTGTCGTGGCGCTGATCGGGCACACCGGCTCCGGGAAGACGACGCTGTCGGCGCTCGTGCCACGCTTCTACGACCCCGACGCGGGCCGGGTGCTCGTCGACGGGATCGACGTCCGCGAGCTCGGGCTCGACTCGCTCCGGCGCTCGATCGGGATCGTCTCGCAGGATCCGTTCCTGTTCTCGGCGACGGTGCGCGAGAACATCGCCTTCGGCGCGCCGGAGGCATCCGACGAGGAGGTCGAGGCGGCCGCGCGCACGGCCCAGGCACACGATTTCATCACGGCGCTCCCGGACGGCTACGAGACGGCGATCGGCGAGCGCGGGATCACCCTCTCGGGCGGCCAGCGGCAGCGACTCGCGATCGCACGGGCGCTGCTCGTCGACCCTCGGATCCTGATCCTCGACGACGCGACCGCCTCGGTAGACGCGACGACGGAGGCACGGATCCGGCAGGCCCTCCGTGAGGCGATGCGCGGCCGCACGACGCTGATCATCGCCCACCGCCTCTCGACGATCTCGCTCGCGGACGAGATCGTCGTGCTCGAGGACGGCCGGATCGTTGCCCGTGGGACGCCGGGCGAGCTGCGCGTCACGAGCCCCGTCTTCCGTGAGATCGAGGCCCACGGCCGCCTCGACGGGCAGGTCGAGGAGCTGCACGAGCCACTCGAGGCGACGGCGTGAAGATCCACCAGCCAGGCGGCGTCGCCGAGCGAGTCGGACAGGGCCAGATCGACGACTGGAGCTGGCGCCAGACGATGCGCCGGGTCTCGGTGCTCGCGCGGATCGCACACCCGTACCGGAGACGGCTGCTCGTCGCGGTCGCCGCGCTGCTCGTCGGAACCGCTGCGACGCTCGCCCCTCCTGCTCGCGAAGGTCGCGATCGACCAGGGCATCCTCGAGGAGGACCTGACGGTGCTCGGCCTCGTCGCGGCCGCCGTGGTCGTTGCCGGGCTCGTCGGCTGGGCGGCGGGCTCGCTCCAGACGTACTACTCCGCCTGGGTGGGGGAGCGCGTGCTCGCCGACCTGCGCGTTCGCCTGTTCACCCACCTGGAGCGGCTCTCGCTCGGCTACTTCGAGCGCAACCGCACGGGCGCCGTCGTCTCGCGGCTGACGAACGACATCGAGGCGCTCGACCAGCTCGTCACGGACGGCGTCACGAGCCTCGTCCAGAACACCCTCGTGCTGATCGGCTCGGCGGTGATCCTCATCTGGCTCGACTGGCGGCTCGCGCTCGCGACCCTCGCCGTCTTCCCGGCCATGGCGATCGCCACCTCGATCTTCCGCCGCCGCTCGACCCGGGCGTACCGTCGCGTCCGCGAGCGGCTCGCGAACGTCACGGCCACCCTGCAGGAGGACATCTCGGGGATGCGGGTCGTGCAGGCGTTCGCCCGCGAGCCCGGTCGCCACGAGCGTTTCCGCGGCATCAACGAGCACTACCGGGCCGCGAACCACGAGACGGTCGTCCTGAACGGCCTCTACTTCCCGTTCGTGGACTTCCTGTCGGCCGTCGCGACCGCGGTCGTGCTCGGGTACGGCGGCTACCTCGCGTTCGGGGACTCGCTCGAGATCGGCACCCTGTTCGCGTTCATCGGCTACCTCGCGAACTTCTTCGACCCGGTGCAGGTGCTCTCGCAGCTCTACAACACCTTCCTCGCCGCGGTCGCGGCGCTCGACCGGATCATCGACGTGCTCGAGGAGGAGCCCGAGCTCGTCGACGCGCCCGCTGCCGGCGAGCTGCCGCGGGTCGCCGGGCACGTGAGGCTCGAGGCCGTGCGGTTTCGCTATAGCACCGGCCCGGAGGTGCTCCACGGCATCGACCTCGACGTGCCTGCCGGCACGACCGTCGCCCTCGTCGGCCACACGGGCGCCGGCAAGTCGACGATCGCGAAGCTCCTCGCGCGGTTCTACGATCCGACCGCCGGTCGGATCACGGTCGACGGCCACGACCTCCGCGCCGTGACCCAGGAGAGCGTCCGGCGCCAGCTCGGTGTCGTGCCGCAGGAGGGCTTCCTGTTCTCGGGGACGATCCGCGAGAACATCGCGTTCGCGCGACCGGACGCCGGTGACGACGAGATCCGCGACGCCGCGCGGGCGGTGGGGGCGGACGCCTTCGTCTCGACGCTTCCGGACGGGTACGAGACGGAGGTCGGCGAACGCGGGAGCCGGCTCTCGCTCGGCCAGCGCCAGCTCGTGGCGTTCGCGCGCGCGCTGCTCGCCGACCCGCGGATCCTCGTCCTCGACGAGGCGACCTCGAGCGTCGACATCGCGACGGAGCGGCGGATCGAGCAGGGGCTCGAGGAGCTGCTCGCCGACCGCACCGCGTTCGTGATCGCACACCGCCTCTCGACGATTCGCGGTGCCGATCTGATCGTCGTGCTCGAGCACGGGCGCGTCATCGAGCAGGGAACGCACGAGGAGCTGCTCGCCCGCGGCGGGCGCTACCTGGCGCTGTACGGGGACTGGGCTCGCGCCGTCGCGTAGCCCGGTGCGCATCCGACCCGGTACCTAGGCTCAAGTCGCCCCGACCACGGGTCGATCACCCCGAGGGCAGTTCAGACAGAAGGAGCGAAGGTTCGATGAAGCGATTCACAGTGACGGCGCTCGCCGTGCTCGTTGCAGCGGCTCTCGCCGGTTGCGGAGGCGGCGGCGGGGCCTCGAAAGAGGAGTTCGAGTCCACGATGGGCTCGATCGGCGACTCGATCGAGGCCTCGTTCGAGTCGCTCGCCGAGGACGCCCCGAACGCGACCTCGTTCGATGAGCTCGAAGATCAGCTCGAACAGGTCGAGGACGATCTCGAGCGCGCCGTCGACGACCTCGACTCGCTCGAGTTCCCCGACGACGTGGCGGACACGAAAGAGCAGCTCACCTCCGGCGTGAAGGCACTCGTCGGGGACGTGCAGGGGCTGATCGACGCCGTCAAGTCCGGCAATCTGAGCACGATCCAGGACGCGGCCTCCGAGTTTCAGGGCCTCGACCTCGACTCGCTGAGCGAGATCCAGCAGGCGATCGACCGGATCAAGGCCGCCGGTTACAAGGTGAGCGGCGGGTAGAGATCCCTGCGGCCGGGTCGCCGCAGGCCGGCGGCCCGGCCGCGATACGCTGGCACCGAGGTGATGGGCACCCTGGGTCGAGCTGACATCGGGACGGCGTGAGGCTCTCGATCGGCGAGGTCTTCGCCGAGGCGTGGCGGCTCTACACGCGCTCCGCCGGGCGCCTCGTCACGATCGGGGCGATCGTGTTCGGTGCCCTCGCGCTCGTCCAGATCGCGGTCGCGTCCTCCGGGAATCGCTGGATCGCGCTCGTCACGCTGATCCCCTTCAGCGTCGGCGTCTACTGGCTCCAGGGTGCGCTCGCAGTCGCCACCGACGAGCTGCGCCGGCAGCGTCTCGACCTCTCCGCCGGCGAGATCTTCGGGCGCGTCCGCCCGTACCTCCCTCGCCTGATCCTCGCCGGGCTCCTGATCGCGCTCGTCGTCGGCGGGCTCGTCGCCCTCGTCTTCCTGATCAGCGCCGTGCCCGCCGCGGTCGTGCTCGCACTTCTCTTCCTCGTCTTGAGCGCGCTCTGGATCGGCGTCACGCCGGCGATCGTGCTCGAGGATAGGGCCGTGATCGCGTCGTTTCGTCGCAGCCATGCCCTCGTGCGCGGTGACCTCGTGCGTGTGCTCGCGATCGTCGTCCTCAGCCTCGTCTTCGCCTCGATCGTGGCGGCGGTGATCAAGGCGCTGTTCACTCCGCTCCCCTCGCCCGCGTCCCTGTACCTGGGCGATCTCGTCGCCAACAGCGTCACGGTGCCGTTCGTCTCGCTGACCTGGACGCTCGCCTTTCTCGATCTCCGGCTGAACAAGGAGGGACCGTGGACACGGAAGACCTGATCGGCGAGGACGACCCCGGGGACGTGATCGAGGCCCCCACCGAGCCGAAGGCGGAGCGGGAGGCGCGGATGACGCCCGCCGAGGCCGTCGCGAAGATGCGAATCCGGCTTCCGTGGCGGGCGAACCGCAAGCTCCGGGAGCTCGTGACGCGGGTGAACGCGGATGCCCAGGTTCGCGGCTGGTGGCACGTCGCGAACGTGAACGCCGTGAAGCGGCTGGAGATCAACGACCACTCGTGGGTCCACGTCCAGATCGTCACGAACGTCGCGCTGAAGCTGCTGCGCCAGCTCGTCCGGCGCGGCGTGCAGCCCGGGATGGTCGAGGACTACGGGATGGAGCCCGAGGATGCCGAGGTCGTCGTCGTGCTGGCGGCGCTCCTGCACTGCATCGGCATGTCCGTCCACCGGGACGGCCACGAGGAGATGTCGCTCCTGCTCGCCGAGCCGAAGGCGCGCGAGCTGCTCCGGGGGATCTACGAGGAGCCGGAGCTGACCGTCTGCGTGTCGGAGGTGCTCCAGGCGATCATGACTCACCGTGAGGACGGCCGGCCGCTCACGCTCGAGTCGGGCATCGTGCGCGTCGCCGACGCGCTCGACATGGCGAAGGGTCGCTCGCGAATCCCGTTCGAGCGCGGGCGCGTGACGATCCACGCGCTGTCGGCGGCGGCGATCGAAGCGGTCGCGATCCGCGACGGCGAGGAGCGTCCGGTGCTGATCGAGATCGAGATGAACAACTCGTCCGGGATCTTCCAGGTCGACCAGCTGCTGCGGGCGAAGCTGCGCGGCTCGGGCCTCGAGCCCTATCTCGACGTCGTGGCGCGAATCGACACCGAGGCCGAGAAGCGCCTCGTGCCGATCTACCGCCTCGAGGCGTGAGCGGATCGCAGGCCGGTGGTGGGCCGGCTCAGGCGGCCCGCGCTGGTCGTCCGTGCGGGCCGCCGCGATGCCAGCCTCCGCTGCGGTCGGCCGGACTGTGGGAGAGCACCGGTCGCAACGGCAGGTGCGAAGTCAGCGAAGTCGCCTCCGCTGGCACCTGGTAGCCCCAGGCGGACTCCGTCCGGTCATACCTGTCGAGCGCCCCGCGAAGCCAGGTGCGGGCCGCCGAGTCGGTGCGGGCGAGCACGGCGCGGGCCGCTGCTTCGACCTCGTGCAGCGCCTCGAGCTCGAGCTCCCGCTTGCGAAGCCGCCTGCGCAGCTCGCAAACCTCGGCGGACTCGTGGAACAGGCTCACCGGAACCTCCTGACTCGTCCTTCCGGCCAACCGTACGTAGGCGGCGTGGGCGGAGGCATGACGAAACCTGATCACCTCCTGCTCCGAGGGGGTGGAGAAGCGCGGCGGCGGTGCCGATACCTACGGCATGGGCCGCGCGGGCTTCTTCGTCGCGATCATCGGGGCCGTCATCGGGCTGTGCCTCATGGCCTGGCGACTGTCGGCGGTCGTCGAGGCCAGGGAGGCCGTCGGCGCGCCGGCCGGGGGTGCGACCACGGTCGGGCTCGTGAGCGGTGACCCCGTCGAGCAGGCGAGCCGGGTGGCGGCGACGGCACGCGTGCAGCAGGCGATGATCGTGGCCGAGAGCTACGCGGCCGAGAACGGCACCTATGCCGGCATCAGCACGGAGACCCTTCACGTCCTCGACACGACCCTCGACGCCACGGTGGTCGTCGCGTTCGCGAACGACTCCGGGTACTGCGTGCAGGCCGGTTCGGGCACCGCCGTCGTCCACTCCACGGGCCCCGCCCAGCCGCCCGCCGACGGCCCCTGCGCCTGACCGCGCCCCGAACCGGCCCACCCGGGGGCCGATACACTGGGATCGCCCTTGCGGGGTCGTCTAACGGTAGGACGCCTGACTCTGGATCAGGTAGTCAAGGTTCGAATCCTTGCCCCGCAGCCTCGTGAAAGCCCCGCTCAGAGGCTTTTCTCGTCGCCAGGTCCACCGCCGGGCATCACCACCGCTCGCCCGACCGGCCGGCGCACGTCCGAAGCGTCAGCCGCGCCTGAAAGACTGCCCGCATGGCGGCGGTGGGAAAGGAGGCGGAGCGGGCAGGCAGCTGCACAGGACGATCTGGCGGATCCCGAACGATCTGCGCGGCGCGGTCGACGGCTGGGACTTCAAGGCCTACGTGCTCGGGACGCTCTTCTACCGCTTCATCTCGGAGAACCTCACCGCCTACCTGAACGAGCAGGAACGCCGGGCGAGGCCCCCGACCTTCGACTACCTCGCCCTGAGCGACGCCGAGGCCGAGCGCGGGCGGCACGAGACGGTGGTCGAGAAGGGCTTCTACATCCTCCCGAGCGAGGCTCTTCGCGAACGTGCGCGAGCAGGCCCGCCACGACGAGAACCTGAACCCGAGACGCTCACCAGCCGTCTTCCGCAACATCGAGGGCTCCGCGGTCGGCGAGGCGAGCGAGCACGACCTGAAGGGGCTGTTCGACGACCTCGACGTGAACTCGAGCAAGCTCGGCCCGACGGTGACGAAGCGCAACGAGAAGCTCGTGAAGCTGCTCGACGCGATCGGCGACCTCGATCTGAATCACGCCGACTCGACGATCGACGCGTTCGGCGACGCCTACGAGTTCCTGATGACGATGTACGCCTCGAACAGCCCCTGGAAGTCGGGCGGCGAGTTCTTCACGCCGCAGGAGGAGTCGAGGCTCCTCGCGCGGATCACGGTCGTCAGGAAGGACCGAGGTGAACAAGGTCTACGACCCTGCCTGCGAGCAATCGGGCTCGCTGCTCCTCAAGTTCGCGAAGGTGCTCGGCCAGCAGCGTGCGGCTCGGCTTCTTCGGCCAGGAGATCAACCTCACGACCTACAACCTCTGCCGGATCAACATGTTCCTGCACGGCGTGCCAGACTACAGAGCAGTTCGACATCGCCCACGGCGACACGCTCACCGATCCGCAGCACGAAGACGACGAGCCGTTCGAGGCGATCGTCTCCAGCCCGCCCTACTCGATCAGGTGGGACGGTGACGCGAACCCGCTGCTGATCAACGATCCCGCTTCGCGCCGCGGGTGTGCTGGCGCCGAAGTCGAAGGCCGACCTCGCCTTCACGCTGCACATGCTGAGCTGGCTGGCGGTGAACGGCACCGCAGCGATCGTCGAGTTCCCCGGTGTGCTCTACCGCGGCGGTGCCGAGCAGAAGATCCGCAAGTACCTGGTCGACAACAGCTTCGATCGACACGGTGATCCAACTCCCGCCAGACCTCTTCTTCGGCACGACGATCGCGACCTGTGTGATCGTGCTCAAGAAGTCGAAGACCGACAATGCCGTGCTGTTCGTCGACGCGTCGGCTGAGTTCGTTCGCCAGGGGAACAAGAACAAGCTCTCCGAGGAGAACCGGCAGAAGATCCTCGACGCGTTCACCGCGCGCGCCGACGCCGACCACTTCGCGACGCTCGTCGAGAACGACGCGATCGCCGAGAACGGCTACAACCTCGCGGTCTCGTCCTACGTCGAGGCGGAGGACACCCGCGAGCCCGTCGACATCGTGGCGCTCAACGCCGAGATCGCGCGGATCGTCGCGCGGCAGGCCGAGCTGCGGCGCGAGATCGACGCGATCGTCGCTGATCTGGAGGGTGGCGAGGGTTGAGCCGGATCGGCGAGCTGATCGCGGAGCTCTGCCCGGATGGCGTGCCACTCAAGGAACTCGGCGAAGTCGGGCTGTTCATCCGCGGCCGGCGATTTACCAAGGCGGACTACGTCGAGGCGGGGCTCGGAGCAATCCACTACGGAGAGATCTACACCGAGTACGGAACCGGGGCCGCGATGACGCGATCCTTCGTCCGCCCTGAGCTGAAAAGCACCTTGCGCTTGGCAAAGACGGGGGATCTGGTCATCGCAGCCACCGGAGAGAACGTCAAGGACCTCGGCAGGGCCGTAGCGTGGATCGGAAGCGACGAGATCGCGATTACGACGACTGCTACATCTTCCGCCACGCGTTGGAGCCGAAGTACGTGTCGTACTTCTTCCAGTCATCTGAGTTCCAGGCCAGAAGGTCAAGTTCGCGTCCGAATCCAAGGTCGTGCGCCTGTCGGGAGCGAACCTGGCCAAGATCAAGAATGCCTGTCCCGCCGCTCGAGTTCAGCGCGAGATCGTGAGAATCCTCGACACGTTCAGCGCGCTCGAAGCGGAGCTGGAAGCGGAGCTGGAAGCGCGCCGGCGGCAGTACGCCTTCTACTGGAGGGCGTTGTTGACGCCTGGCGGCGGGTGGCAGAGGAAGACGCTGGGCGAGATCGCAGACCTATTCGACGGTCCGCATGCGACGCCGAGGAAGACCGACTCAGGTCCGTGGTACCTCAGCATCTCGTCACTCAAGGGTGGGCAATTCGACCTCGGCGAGTCGGCACACCTCGGCACGGACCAGTACGACGCCTGGACCCGTCGTGTTGCCCCTCGCGTCGGAGACACGATGTTCTCGTACGAAACCCGCCTCGGCCAGGCCGCGTATTGGGATATAGACGAGCCGGCAGCTCTTGGGCGACGAATGGGGTTGCTGCGCCCGAGGGAGTCCGCCATTCTCCCGAGATTCCTGACGCTCGCCTACCTTGGGCCTGAGTTCCAGTCGTTGATTCAGGCGAAGACGGTTCACGGAGCAACGGTTGATCGGATTCCCATTGCCGACATGCCGAGCTGGCCGATCTCGATCCCTCCTGCCAGCGAACAGAAGCGCATCGTCGCGATCCTCGACCGCTTCGACGCGCTCGTGAACGACCTCTCGATCGGTCTCCCGGCCGAGCTCGCCGCGCGCCGCAGGCAGTACGAGCACTACCGCAATCGCCTCCTCACCTTCCCCGAGGCCGCCTGAATGTCTGACACATGTCTGACATTACGGGTACACTGTGTGCGTGAAGACGATCAGCAAGCGGCAGCTCAACCAGCAGACCGCCAGGGTGCTCGCCGAGGTCGAGGCGGGCGAATCGGTCGTGGTGACCGAGCGGGGCGTGCCGCGCTGGCGCATCGTCGCCATTGGCGCCGGGCGCGACCCGATCGAGCGGCTGCGCGCCGAAGGCCGCATCGTCCCGGCGTCGAAGAACGCCCCGCCGTGGCCGGAGCGCGACTACAGCGAGCGCTCGCCCGCTGACGTCGACCGGCTCTACGCGGAGCTGCGCGAAGACCGCTAGTGCGCTGGTACGTCGATGCGTCGATCGTCGTCCATGCCGTGCTTCCATGGGGTGACGAGCGCGCGCCGCAGTGGCTCGACTCGTTGACCGGGCGCGGTGACGCCGCTGTGTCGTCGACGCTGCTGCGGCTCGAAGTGGCGCGCGCGCTCAGGCGCGAGCGGCTCGACGTCTCGCTCGTCAGGACCGCCGCCGCGATCGAGCTCGTCAGCATCGACGACGGCATCCTGCACGCCGCCGCCGCGATCGAGCCGCACGTCAGGTCGCTCGACGCGATCCATCTGGCGACCTGCCAGCTCCTGGGCGCGGACGTCGCCGTCGCGACGCACGACGCGGCGATGCGGCAGGTCGCGCAGCAGCTCGGGCTCGAGACCTTCGACCCTCTGGCCTGACGGCTTGCGATCCACCCGTTTTGTGTAAGACTGTGTGTAAGGAGGTACACATGGCGACGAATCTCGCGATCGACCCCGAGCTGCTCGACCGCGCGCTCGCAGTCAGCGGGGAGAAGACGAAGAAGGCGGCGGTGACGCGCGCGCTCGAGGAGTTCATCGCGCGGCGCGAGCAGGCACGGATCGTCGAACTGTTCGGCACGCTCGACTGGGATCCCACGTACGACTACAAGGAGTCGAGACGCGCCCGTGACCGCAAGCTCGGTCTCATCGACTGAGACCACCCTGGTCGACACGAGCGTGTGGTCGCTCGCGTACCGCCGTGATACTTCGCCTGACCACGCGGCCGTGTCCGCGCTGCGCGACCTGCTCGCTCGAGGCGCGGTCGTTACGACAGGGCTGGTCTATCTGGAGTTGCTGCGCGGGTTCACCGCGGTCGCGGCCCGCGCCACCGTGGAGGCCGACTTCGCCGCGCTACCGTTTCTCACACCTTCGCGTCGAGACTACGAGGAGGCGGCGGACCACAGCCTCACCTGCCGTCGGGCGGGAGTGCAGCTGTCGACCGTTGACGCGATGATCGCGGCGATCTGCATCTCGCGCGACGTGGCGCTGCTCACGACCGACCAGGACTTCGTGCACGCGGCTGCACACGTGCCGCTGCGGCTCTGGGCCGCGCCATGAGCGCCGAACCCCAGGCATCGCGGTACGAGCCGATCTCGGTCGGCAACGAGAGCACCGTCGTCGCCGAGTTCGTCCCCGACGCCGCCCGGGAGACCTCCCACCAGAGCGAGGCCGAGCTCGAGGCCGCGTTCATCGCGCTCCTCCAGGGGCAGGCGTACGAGTACCTGCCGATCTCGAGCGAGCTCGCGCTGGTCGCGAATCTGCGCGCGCAGCTCGAGGCGCTGAACGGGATCGCGTTCTCGGACGGCGAGTGGGAGCGGTTCTTCGCGGAGAGGATCGCCGGGGCGAATGAGGGAATCATGGAGAAGACGGCGCGGATCCAGGAGGACCACGTCCAGGTGCTCGCCCGCGACGACGGCAGCTTCAAGAACGTCCTGCTGCTCGACAAGCGCAACATCCACCGCAACCGGCTGCAGGTGATCAACCAGTACGAGGTCGACGCCGGCGAGGCCGCGCGCGCGAGCCGCTACGACGTCACGATCCTCGTCAACGGGCTGCCGCTCGTGCACGTCGAGCTGAAGCGGCGCGGCGTCGCGATCCGCGAGGCGTTCAACCAGATCAACCGCTACCAGCGCGACAGCTTCTGGGCGGGCTCGGGCCTGTTCGAGTACGTGCAGCTGTTCGTGATCTCGAACGGAACGCACACCAAGTACTACTCGAACACGACGCGCGACTCACACGTGGCGGAGCAGGTCGCGGGGCGCAGCCGGCGGAAGACGTCGAACACGTTCGAGTTCACGAGCTGGTGGGCCGACGCGAGCAACCGGACGATCGCCGACCTGACCGGGTTCACGAGGACGTTCTTCGCCAGGCACACGCTGCTCGCGATCCTCACCCGGTACTGCGTCTTCGACGCCGACCGCAAGCTCCTCGTCATGCGGCCCTACCAGATCGCCGCGACCGAGCGGATCCTGCAGCGAATCGCGACGTCCACCAACCACCGGCAGCTCGGCACGGTCGCGGCGGGCGGCTACGTCTGGCACACGACCGGTTCGGGGAAGACGCTGACGAGCTTCAAGGCTGCCCGGCTCGCGAGCCGCCTGGAAGACGTCGACAAGGTCGTCTTCGTCGTCGACCGCAAGGACCTCGACTACCAGACGATGCGCGAGTACGAGCGGTTCGAGAAGGGCGCCGCCAACTCGAACATCTCGACGAGCGTGCTCAAGCGGCAACTCGAAGACCCGGACGCGCGAATCATCATCACGACGATCCAAAAGCTCGCCCGGTTCGTCGACCGCAACAAGGGCCACTCGATCTACGACGGGCACGTGGTGCTGATCTTCGACGAGTGCCATCGCAGCCAGTTCGGCGACATGCACGTCGCGATCGAGAAGGCGTTCAAGCGCTATCACCTGTTCGGCTTCACCGGCACGCCGATCTTCGCGGCGAATGCCGGCAGCTCCGGCAGCCCCCGCCTGCGCACCACCGAGCAGGCCTTCGGCGACCGGCTGCACACCTACACGATCGTCGACGCGATCAACGACAGGAACGTGCTGCCGTTCCGGATCGACTACGTCAACACGATCACGGTGCCGGCCGAGGTCGCCGACAAGCAGGTCTCCGCGATCGACACCGAGCGGGCGCTCCTCGCACCCGCGCGGATCGGCCAGGTCGTCTCGTACATCCGCGAGCACTTCGATCAGAAGACGAAGCGCGGCTTCGCGTACACCCTGGAAGGCAAGCGGGTCGCGGGCTTCAACTCGCTGCTCGCGACCGCCTCGATCGACGCCGCGAAGCGCTACTACGCCGAGTTCGCCAGGCAGCAGGTCGCGTTGCCCGAGGCGCAGCGGCTCAAGCTCGGGCTCATCTACAGCTATTCCGCGAACGAGGACGATCCCGACTTCCTCGCCGAGGAGGAGTTCGAGACCGACGACCTCGACGCGAGCTCGCGCGACTTTCTCGAGGGCGCGATCGCCGACTACAACGCGCTGTTCGGAACGAGCTTCGACACCTCGTCCGAGCGCTTTCAGAACTACTACAAAGACCTCTCGTTGCGGCTGCGCAACCGCGAGCTCGACCTCGCGATCGTCGTCAACATGTTTCTCACCGGCTTCGACGCAACGACGCTCAACACCCTCTGGGTGGACAAGGGTCTCCGCGCGCACGGCCTGATCCAGGCGTACTCGCGCACGAACCGGATTCTCAACTCCGTCAAGACCTACGGGAACATCGTCACGTTCCGCGACCTGGAGGAGCAGACGAACGACGCACTCGCGCTCTTCGGCAACGAGGACGCCCGCGGCATCGTCCTGCTCAAGCCCTACGGCGAGTACTACGACGAGTACGCCGAGCGGGTCGCCGAGCTACAGGAGCTCTTCCCGCTCGATCAGCCCGTGCAGGGGGAGAGCGCGACCAGGATGTTCATCCGGCTGTTCGGGTCGATCCTGCGGCTCAGGAACATCCTGACCGCGTTCGACGAGTTCGCAGGGAACGAGATCCTGGGCGAGCGCGACTACCAGGACTACCAGTCGCTCTATCTCGACTACTACGCCGACCTGCGCCGCGCCAGCGACGCCGAGAAGGAATCGATCCTCGACGACATCGTCTTCGAGATCGAGCTCGTGAAGCAGGTCGAGGTCGACGTCGACTACATCCTGATGCTCGTCGAGCGGTATCGGGCGGAGCGCAGCGACGGCACCGACCGCGAGGTCGAGACCCTGGCGATGATCCGGCGGGCCATCGACTCGAGCATCTCCCTGCGCAACAAGCGCGACCTGATCCTGGCTTTCGTTGACAGGGTGTCCGTCGACTCGGACGTCAAGGAGGACTGGCGTCGATACGTCGAGGCCAGGCGCGACGAGGAGCTCGGTGACATCATCGCGGACGAAGGGCTCGACGCCGACGCGACGCGCGCGTTCGTCGAGCGGGCGTTTCGCGACGGCGCGATCCCGGTGACGGGCGCCGCGGTGACCGGGATCCTCCCGCCGACCTCGCGCTTCGCCGCGGACGGTACCTACGGAGTCAAGAAGCAGACCGTGCTCGACCGGCTCGCGGCGTTCCTCGACCGGTACTTCGCCCTGGGCTGAAGAACGTCGCATGGCAGTGCTCTGGATTCCGTGACGTCCTGAGACGGCAACGTTCGAACCCCATGCCCCACAGCCCCGTCGTCGGCATCCGTTAGGCTGGCCGGCCGTGGCGGACCAACCCGAGCGATTGCACCCCCTCGAGCGTAGAGAGCTCGGTCGTGCGCTGCGGGCCGAGGTTCCGCGTTCGGCGCACGGCGAGTGGAGCGCACCTCCGGCCCGCAGGGACCCGCTCGAGCTGCTCGAGGCACAGGCGGCTGCACGGCTCCCCGAGCTCGTGCCGATCCGGTATGCACGCATGGCCGAGTCGCCGTTTGCGTTCTTCCGCGGCGCCGCGGCGGTGATGGCCGCCGACCTCGCGTCTTCGCCGGCCACGGGCATCCACGTGCAGGCCTGCGGCGATGCGCACGTGACCAACTTCGGCTTCTTCGCAAGCCCGGAGCGAAACCTCGTGTTCGACATCAACGACTTCGACGAGACGCTTCCCGGACCCTGGGAGTGGGACGTCAAGCGCCTGTGTGCGAGCCTGCACGTGGTCGGGCGCCAGCGCGGCTGGTCTCGTGCCGCCTGCGACACGCTCGTCCTCACCGCCGCGCAGCTACCGCGAGCGAATCGCCGACTACGCGACCTGGCACACCCTCGACCTGTTCTACGAGCGCACCGAGATCAGGCGCGTGATCGAGCATTTCCCGGTTCGGTACCGCTCCGTCGTTCGGAACGACGTCAAGCGCGCTCGCCGGAAGGACCACCTCCGCGCCGTCACCCGCTTCACCGAGCTCGTCGACGGCCGGCGGCGTTTCGTGGCCGATCCGCCGCTGACCGTGCGGCTCGAGCAGACCGAGCACGATCTCGGCGACGCGACAGCCCTGATCGAGAGCTACCGCGAAACGCTCCCGGAGGAGCGCCGACGCATGTTCGACCGGTTCCAGCTCGTGGACGTCGCACTCCGGGTCGTCGGGGTGGGGAGCGTCGGGACGCGTTGCTGGGTCGCCCTGTTCGCCGGCCCGGACGATCCGAACGCCGACTTCATCGTGCTCCAGGCCAAGGAGGCCCAGCGATCCGTGCTCGAGCCCTACGCCGGCCCCTCGCGACTCGGCCACCACGGGCAGCGCGTCGTCGTCGGCCAGCGCCTGATCCAGGCCGCGGGAGACGTCTTCCTCGGCTGGGCGGAGGGCGCGGCAACCGGGCGGCACTACTACGTCCGGCAGCTCTGGGACCTGAAGGGCCAGGGAGACCCGATGGTCATGGCCCGCGACAACCTCGGCCACTACGGCTCCCTGTGTGCCTGGATCCTCGCCCGCTCGCACGCACGAACGGGTGACGCGGTCAGGATCGCGGGCTACCTCGGAAGACGGGCGAGCTTCGACCGCGCGATCGCGGAGTTCGCCGCACGGTATGCCGTCACGAACGAGGCAGATCACGCGGCGTTCGCAGCCGTGATCGCCGGCTGAGCCCGGCCGGGCCGGCTCTCGCTAGGCTTTCTGCGTGGAGGAGGTGACCCGCGGCGCAGCGCGCTCGCGCTGCAGACCGGTGAGCGCGACACGGCCCGAGCGTCTCGGCTTCGAGGCGCCCCGGACGGCGGAGCGCCCGTGAGCCTCGACAACCGAAACCGCTGGCTGGCACTCGTCGTCTTGTGCCTCGGAAACCTGATGATCGTCCTCGACACGACGATCGTGAACGTCGCGCTGCCGTCGATCCGCGAGGACCTCGGGTTCAGCCCGACATCGCTTGCCTGGGTCGTGAACGCGTACCTGCTCACCTTCGGGGGCTTCCTCCTGCTCGGCGGGCGGCTCGGCGATCTCTACGGGCATCGCCGCCTGTTCCTGATCGGGATCGCGCTCTTCACGGCAGCGTCGGTCGTCTGCGGCCTCGCGTGGTCGCAGGAGGCCCTCGTCGTCGCGCGCGCCGTACAGGGTCTCGGCGGCGCCGTCGTCTCGGCCGTCGCGCTATCGCTGATCATGACCCTGTTCACCGAGCCCGCCGACCGGGCGAAGGCGATGGGCGTGATCGGGTTCGTCGCCGCCGGCGGCGGAAGCCTCGGCGTGCTCCTCGGCGGGATCCTCACCGACGTGCTCGACTGGCACTGGATCTTCCTCGTCAACGTCCCGATCGGGGTCGCTGTCGTCGCGCTCACGCTCGTCGTGCTCCCGGGCGGCCGCGGGCGTGCCGGCGCGCGCCTGGACGTCGCGGGCGCGGTGACCGTGACCCTGGCGCTGATCCTCGCCGTCTACGCGATCGTGAACGGCAACACCGCGGGCTGGACGTCGGCCCAGACGGTCGGCTGCTCGCTGCGAAGCCGCGTTGCCGGCGCCTTCCTCGTGATCGAATCCCGGGTTGCGGCGCCGCCTGTTCCGCTCGGCCTGTTCCGCATCGCAACCTCGACCGCCAACGCCGCCGGCATCCTTGGCGGCAGCGATGTCGCGCTGGTTCTTCCTGTCGGCCCTGTACCTGCAGCAGGTGCTCGGGTACAGCCTGCTTGTCGGCCCCGGCGTTCCTGCCCGCCAACCTGATCATGGGCGTTCTCGCTCGATCTCGGCCATGCTCGTGATGCGGTTCGATCAGGGCCGCCGCTCACCGCCGGTCTTCCTGCTCGCCGCGACCGGGCTCGCTCTTCGCCCGGGCGCCTCGTCGACGGCAGCTTCGTCGCTGACGTGCGTTCCGATGATCTCGCCGGCTTCGGGGCTGATCGCCTCTCAACCCGGTGCTCTTTGGCCGCGATGGGCGACGTCGAGCATCGCCCGACGCGGGCCTCGCCTCGGGCGTCGTCAACACCTCGTTCATGATGGGCGGCGCGCCGGGCTTCCCGCGATCCTCGCGGCCTCGCCGCCAGCCGCACCGAGACCCTGCTTGCATCGGGCGACGATCGACGGCGGCGCTCACGGGCGGCTACCACGCTGCGTTCCTCGTCGGCGCGATTCGCGGCCGCGGCGGCGGCGATCGGGGCTCCGTTGCGCACCAGGATGCCCGCTGCCGCGCCCGGTCACGGCGCCGCGGAGCCGCTCGGCGCCCCGGCCCCGGCCGAGGCCGAGTAGCCCGCTCGGGCTTCGGCTCGCTAGCGCGCGAACCCTCCCCAGGGCCCGAGGCAGGTGCCGCCGAACGCCGCGAGCGTCTCGCGCCCGGCCGGTGTCGGGTCGCCGTAGGCGGTGAACCGCGTCATCTCCACGGAGGCCATGAAGCGCTCGGCCCACTTCTCCATGAAGCCGCTCACGTGCGCGATCATCGCGTCGGAGTCCGCGTACCGCTCGTAGATGTGTACCGTGCCGCCGTCGGTCGAGATGTACCACTCGTAGTTCAGCGTCTGCGGCTCGGTGCTCGTCCCGGCCACCATCTCCTCCATCAGCGCCCTGAACGCCTCGAGCTGCCCCGGCTTCACCGACAGCTCCACCACCCACGAGACCTGCTGCTCCACCTGTCCTCCGTTCGTCGGAACCGAAGCGCGATCCTAATGCGGACCGCCGACCTTTCGCTTGACGGGTGCGCGGAGCCGGCATAGACTGACCCCGCATGTAGCGAACGCAACGAAGAGGTCCGCGTGGACCCGCTCGGGTTGCCGATCGTTACTGCGGCACACGCGCCGGGAGCACGAGCCCGGAGCCCTCCTCCGCACCCTGCGGCGATCCGACCTGCACCCCAGACGCGAAAGGGTGGTTACGAGCTGGCCGAACGATCCAGGCGAGCCAGAGCCATGGTCGTCGAGGGCCGGCCGTGCCGGGGCTCCCGGCCGCGCCCGACCTGGCACCAGCGACCGTCGTCGGCAACCCGCGTGCAGGGTTCTTGCCGCTCACATGCTCGATGTAATTTGGAGTCTCCACACGGCAAAGGGGGCGACAGTTCCGACTGGACAACAGCGAGCTGCGGTAGCCCGCGGGGGACGTATGACGCCGTTCAGGAGGTTTGCCATGACGCTGAGGAGGCGTAGAATGTGGCCGCATCAATCTGCCCGGACGAGACTCGTAGCGTTGTGTCTGCTTGTGTTGGGTTTTGTTCTTCCAGAGTCGGCTTCGGCATTGACACTGTGCGCGCAGAAGACCGGTAGCACATGCTGCTACTCGGAGCCGCAGACGGCTCTTTCGTACACTGGCCGCTCGGACTGGGGACATGTCTACTCCTACCGGGCTCGTCGGCGCGACCAGTCTGGTGTGATCACCTATGAGCACAACGTATCGCCTTCTGGAAACTGGTCATTCACCAACAGTGTGGACGCATACCGACGGACAACGTTGAAGAACAATGGCAGCACCCTAAAGGGACACTTCGAGATCTTCTCGCTTTCCGTCGACAACAACTGCAACAGCTGAGGAGTGTCGCAATGTACTTGAGACGGGGGTTGAAGGTGACTCTCATCGTGATGATCATCTCGACCGGAGTTGCCGTCGGAGTCGCACAAGGAGTCGAGGCCTCAGGGTCGGATTCGAACAGCACTGCAGTCGGCAAACGTGCATCGGCCGATCGTTCCGTACAGGGAATGCCAGAAGTCAACCTGGAGATCACTCCGTTCTCGGCCGACGCCGAGGCGGAGTTCCGAAACATCTGGGCTGACGAAATGCACGAGCCAGGTCCTGGCCCGATCAATCACCACGTCCAGACCACGTTCGGTGGACAGCATTGGTCGCTGACCTCGTACGTGAACGTCAACGGTCAACTATGCCTGGGAGAGAGGCTCCCTGGTGGCGGACAAGGGCTTGGTTGTCTCGATGCGACGTCGCTGTTCGAGGAGGGACCCATCTGGGTGAGCTGGGGCGCTCGGCAGACTGATGACCCGACACGCTGGAACATGGTTTGGATCATCGGTGTCGCTGAGGACCCGTCTCTTGCCGTCTCGGTCACATACGCTGACTGCAGTCGCCGGGTTGTGCCGACTGATGCAGAGGGGTTCTTTCTCCTTCTGGCGCCGGCTGACCAGCTTGAAATAGGCATGTGGCCGTACCGTGTTACGGCGGCTGACCAGATGGGTCACACGGTTTTCTCTGAGCTGTTGGGTGTCGACGCTCCCGACACAAAGGAGACTCGAGACGCTGGCGTGCTCGCGCCGCAGCCGCCCGGCCGCTGTACCTAGAAATGGAGAGAGCCAGGTCGACTCGGCGCCAGTCGGCCAGCGCTACCGGGCGCTCCAGTATTACCGGTTCGACCCGGCGGTGACACCGCGACTCCCGTCGATGTTCGGGTTCACCGTCTACAGCTCGATCTCGTAGGCGGCAGCGACCGGGAAGGTCCCGCAACCGCAGGCCGGCGAGAAGGTGGTCGGGGGCCACGCCATCGTCGCCTGCGGCTACGACGACGCCCTGCAGATCAAGAATGCGGCGCCGGGCAGCCCGACGACGAAGGGCGCGTTCCGGATCCGCAACTCCTGGGGCACGAGCTGGGGCGTCGCCGGCTGGGGCTGGATCCCCTACGAGTACGTCCTCGCCGGGCTCGCCGTCGACTGGTGGTCGCTGCTCGATCTACCTCGCCATCACCAACGCCGTCCCGTCCTGGACATGAACGCGAAGCTCGACGACAGCCCTGCTCGCGTTCAGGATCCACTTCGGCGACCGGCTCCCGGAGTAACCTCGACCGCGAGCGAACCCACCTACACGGAAAGATCCGACACCCTCACGCCCGGAGTCGGGTGAGCAACCGTTCGGTGAGTTCGACCCGGCGGTCTGGAGGGAAACGGCGGGGATCCAGTATGGAGGCTGCGCACAGTCCGTCTGCGAAGCAGATGATGGTGTCGGCTGTGTCGCTCGGATTTGCGTCGTGTGGGAGGTCGCCAGCGGTGATCGCTTCCTCGACGAAGCGGGTAGCGAGTTGTCGTAGCCGGTCGTAGTTGTGTCTCAGCCGGCCGGCAAGCCTCTTGTCGGTCGCTGCCTGTGCCCATGCCCAGAGGGTGACCACGGCGGTCGGGTCAGAGTCGGTCGGATCTGGTTGGAACTCCTCGACGAGCATTTCGAGGCGCGCTCGCCCGGGGGGCGTGGTCGCGGCGCGCTGGTCGACTTGGTCGCAGACGTCGGCGACCACGAGATCGAACGCGAACGCGATCATCTCGTTGCGGCCTCGGAAGTAGTGCGACAGCGTTCCTGTCGTGCATCCCGCTGTGCGTGCGATCTCGCGGACGGTGGCGGCGGAGAAGCCATCCCGTG
The DNA here is from genome assembly GCA_046330455.1 of Gaiellales bacterium. Classification (GTDB taxonomy): domain Bacteria; phylum Actinomycetota; class Thermoleophilia; order Gaiellales; family Gaiellaceae; genus CAVQXR01. The sequence goes on along the minus strand of JAXLSU010000004.1, from coordinate 21,932 downwards.
CGACCACGGTCCATGTCGCCTCTGCGATGCGGCGGCGCTGTTCGTCGTGGTTTGCGGTGCGAGGCATCACGAGGTATGATATCACATCTGTTGTGCATCAAAGGGAGCGGTGCGGTGGCTGCGAAGAACATGGTGTTCGAACGGCTCGGGGCCGGACTGGACGAAGAGTTCCAGCCGGCCTTCCCGTTCGGGGAGTACGAGGATCGATGGCGTCGCACTCAACAGGAGATGGCGCGAGGCGGCGTCGACATGCTGTGGGTGTCGGCGCCGGAGGACATCTGCTACCTGACGGGACACGCTTGCTCGTGGTATCACGATGTCGGTCCTGCCAGCTGGCACCCGGTTAGTGGCGTTGCGGTGCATCGCGAGCATGACCTTCCAATCGTGTTCGACGATGAAGACGAGCAACTCCTAGTCGCACACCTGGCCTGTGCCCCTGACCTTCGAATCGCCCCCAACGACTTTGCGGAGGGGCTCGTTGAGAGAGGGCGAACCCCCCATGACCACGCAGGGTTCGCCAGTGCGATGGACTACGTCGTCCAGACCCTCAAAGACGTCGGTTGGCTGCGCGGAGCGATCGCGCTGCAGCCCGGCAGCTACCGCCCCAATCGCCGGTACAGCCAAGAGTTCGAGGCGACACTGCGGCGCCACGGCGCCACAATCGTGGACGGTACAGACATCGTCGCTGCTGTGCGCCGACGCAAGTCACCACTGGAACTGGAAACGATCCGCCACGCCGCGCACATTGGCGATGCTGGCATGCGCGCTCTCGCGGCCGAGGTTCGCGAAGGAGTCACGGAGCTTGAGCTATGGGCGGCGGCGACATCTGCGATGGCCCACGCCGGAGGCGAACTGTCCGCAATCCCTGGCATGGTCAACTCGGGGCCCAAGAACGCTTGCCTGCACGGCTACGCAAGCCGTCGAAAGCTACAGCGCGGCGACCTGATCAACGTCGATATGTGCGGCGTCGTCAATCGCTATCACTCAAACCTCGCCCGTTGCATAAGCCTCGGAAACCCCAGCGCGCAGACTAGGACAGCCATCGACACCGTCACCCATGTCTACTACGAGGTTCGCTCTGCGATGTATCCCGGCATGCCAATCGCAGAACTGCTGGACATAAACGAGAAGGCAGCCCGAACGGTGGGAATCTGGGAGAACGCTTGGTGGGTAGGCGGCTACGAGCTTGGAGTGGCGTTCCCCCCGGACTGGGTTGGGCGATTTGCCTTCTCTGCAGGCGAAGACCCCGGCGGCGTAACGCTAGAACCCGGTCTGGTCATGAACCACGAGTGGAACTTCTATCTACCAGACGGCGCCGGCATCCGAGAACTGATCGACACCTTCATTGTAACCGAGGACGCGATCGAGTTCCCACACGAAGTGCCAGCCGACCTGATCATCGCAGGCTCGTGATCGACGTCCTGTACCACCCGGCGGTGCTCCGCCACGACACTGGCTCAGGGGTGTTCGAGGGCGGTCAATCTGACCTGCTCGACGCTCCCGAACTGCATCCCGAAAACGCCGACCGCATCCGAAACATGGTCTCAGTGCTTCGCCGCGGGCCGATTGCCGACCACCTGCGCTGGCACGACGGCCGCCTCGCCACCGAGGACGAGCTGTGCACTGTCCACGATCAGGCCTACGTCAATGATATCCGCGCCGCGTGCGAGGCCGGCGGCCGCCGATTTGAATCCACCACCCTCCTCTGTGCCGACTCCTGGGAGCCCGTGTTAGCCGCAGCTGGCACGGCCCTCGCCGCCGCCGATCTGGTGCTAGCCGGCGACGCCACCATCGCCTACGCGCTGGTACGCCCGCCCGGCCATCACGCCGGCCCCGCCAGCGCAGACGGGTACTGCTTCTTCAACAACACCGCGCTAGCCGCACAGTGCGTCCGTAACAACGGCTGCGAGCGCGTCGCCATCCTCGACTGGGACGTCCATCACGGCAACGGCACCCAAGCCTGCTTCTACGATTCCGACGACGTCCTCACCGTCTCGTTCCATATGCGCCACGGCAGTTGGGGCACGTCGCACCCAGAAACAGGATCCGCCTCCGAAATCGGCGTCGGCCCCGGCGCTGGCTACAACATCAACATCGAGCTCGGCCTGGGCAGCGGCGAGCGCGCCTACATGCTCGCCTTCGACCAGATCGTCGCACCTATCATGCGCCAGTTCCGCCCCGACGTGATCATCGGAGCCTGTGGCCAGGACGCCAGCGGCTTTGACCCAAACGGCCGCCAGAACCTCCTCATGAACGGGTTCCGACGGCTCGGACGTGCCATCGGCACGCTCTCCGAAGAACTCTGCGATGGCAGACTAGTACTCGTCCAAGAGGGCGGCTACGGCCGCACATACTCCGCCTACTGCCTGCATGCGACCCTCGAGGGGGTACTTGACATCGGTCCTCTCCTCGAAGACCCGATCGGCTATCTCCCCGATGACGCCACCCGCGGCGAGGCCGACGTGGCTACGCTGCGCACCTATCTCTCGCCATTCTGGCAACTCCCCTAGACCGTTACGCTTTGGTGCGGCTTCGTCGTTCCACCACCTTCTTTCGCCATCGATCGAGCAGCAGTACTCCTGACGGGCCCAGGGCAAGCATCGGTCGCGTCCCATGTGCCGGGGAAATGGATCGGGCGTAGCCTCCGCGTTGACCTGCAAGTCGACGAGGAGGTACGCCAAGGCCGTCCTGGTCGCTTGGCGCGGGGTCGTCGCGTTCACCGTGCTCTGGTAGGAGGACTGTCCTGACGCCGAGGAGACAACCAGAGCGCACGCCACAGCCACGCCGACCGCGGGCTCTGACGAAGGGACGGCCCTCCCGCGTCCCGGCCCGCGGGAGGGCCCCCGCCTGCCCGACCGCCGACCGGAGCCCGCGAGCAGGCAGGTCGCGGCGTTACGCTGCGGGCGATGACCGGGACGGCGCGGGAGGCGTTTCTCGTCGGCGGCGTCCGGACGCCGTTCGGTCGCTACCGCGGCGCCCTGGCCGCAGCGCGGCCCGACGATCTCGCCGCCGCCGTGCTCGCGGCGGCGCTCCGGCGGGCGTCCGTCGCGCCCGATGCTGTCGACGAGGTCATCTTCGGCGCCGCGAACCAGGCCGGCGAGGACAACCGCAACGTCGCCCGCATGGCCGTGCTCCTCGCAGGGCTGCCCGCCGACGTGCCCGGCTACACGGTCAACCGGCTGTGTGCGAGCGGCCTGCAGGCGGTCGTGTCGGCCGCCCACCAGGTCCGCTGCGGTGAGGCCGACATCGTCGTCGCCGGCGGGGTCGAGTCGATGACCCGGGCACCGATGGTCCTACCGAAGTCCGAGCGCCCGTGGTCGGCGGCCGGCGAGCTTGCGGACACGACGCTCGGCTGGCGCCTCGTCAACCCGCGGATGCGCGAGCTCGACGGCGGCAAGGCGACGATCACCCTCGGCGACACGGCCGAGGAGGTCGCGATCCTCGACGGGATCACGCGCGAGGAGTCGGATGCGTTCGGCCTGCGCTCCCAGCAGCTCGCCGCGGCGGCCGCCGCGAATCGTGCCCGTGACCTGATCGAGATCCAGGTCGGCACGGCCACGGTCGCAGAGGACGAGGTACCGAGACCCGACACGACGGCCGAGGCGCTCGCCGGGCTGCCGCCCGCGTTCCGGCCGGACGGGATCGTCACGGCCGGATCGGCCTCCCCGCTCTCCGACGGCGCCGGAGCGGTCGTCGTCGCGAGCGGCGCTGCTGTCGAACGGCTCGGCCTCACACCGCGCGCCCGCATCGTGGCGGCCGCGGCGGCCGGCGTCCCGCCGCACCTGATGGGGCTCGGCCCCGTCCCCTCGACACAGCGTGTGCTCGAGCGGACCGGCTGGAGCGTCGATGAGGTCGAGGCGATCGAGCTCAACGAGGCGTTCGCGCCGCAGGTGCTCGCCTCGATCAGGCGGCTCGGTCTCGATCCTGCGCTCGTGAACGCCGAGGGCGGCGCGATCGCGCTCGGCCACCCGCTCGGGGCGACGGGAATCCGGCTCGTGCTCACCCTGCTCGGACGGCTCGAGCGAACCGGGGCGACGCGAGGCCTCGCGACGCTCTGCATCGGCGTCGGCCAGGGCCTTTCCGTGCTCGTCGAGCGGGTGAGCGAGTGACGGGCGGCCGACCGGGGAGCAGGCTCCCCACGACGGGAGGAGACACATGCGCGTCTGCCTGATGATCGAGGGCCAGGAGGGCGTCGGCTGGGAGCAATGGCTCGCGCTCGCGCAGGCCTGCGAGGACGCCGGTCTCGAGGGGCTGTTTCGCTCCGACCACTACACGTCGGTGTTCGGGGCCCTCGACCGGGGCTCGCTCGATGCCTGGACGACGCTTGCCGGGCTCGCCGCCCGTACGAGCCGGATCCGGCTCGGCACGATGGTCTCACCGGCGACCTTCAGGCATCCCTCGGCTCTCGCACGGGCCGCGGCCACCGTCGACCACATCTCGGGCGGGCGCGCCGAGCTCGGCCTCGGCGCCGGCTGGTACGAGCTCGAGCATCGCGCGCACGGGTTCGCGTTCCCGGAGCACGAGGCGCGGCTCGAGGCCTTCGCCGAGCAGCTCGAGATCGTCCACCGCCAGTGGACGGAGGAGACGTTCGACTTCGCCGGCCGCCACTACGAGCTCACCGACTGCCGTGCGTTGCCGAAGCCGGTGCAGCGCCCGAGGCCCCCGCTGATCGTCGGTGGGAACGCCTGGCCCGGCACGCTGGAGCCGGCGATCCGCTTCGCCGACGAATACAACACGCCGATCGCGTCGCTTCAGACCTGTCGCGAACGCCACGCGCGCGTCGTCCTCGCGTGCGAGCGGGCGGACCGCGACCCGGCCACGCTGCCGTTCTCGCTCATGACGCCGTGCCTCGTCGCCGAGGATCGCGCCGCGCTGCTTCGGTGCGCGCGCCGCGTCATGCAGATCTCGGGCGACGGCGGCGAGCCCGAGGCGTTCCTCGAAGAGCTGCCCGACACGTGGGTCGCCGGCACGGTCGAGGAGGTCGTCGAGCAGCTCACCGCCCTCGAGGAGGTCGGCGTCACCCGGATCATGCTCCAGCACCTCGCCCACGACGATCTCGAGACGGTCGCCCTGCTCGGTGAGCGCGTGTTACCCCTCCTCGGCAGCTGATCCCGGGTGACCCTCGCGTCTCGCGCCAACCGACCGCTCAGCTCCGGAGGCGCTCTGCCCGCTCCTTGATCCCGAGCAGCATCTTCCGCTCCATCACGAGCGAGCCGGGCTCCATGACGAGCATCCCCAACCGCCCGCCGAGCGTCTCACCGGCCCTGATCCGGTTGCGGCTGAGCAGGCGCGTTCCGGACGGGTGCTCGCGCAGCGCGAAGGTCCAGACCCAGGCTCCGTCCTCCGAACGCAGCGAGAGCACGCGCTCGGGGTCGATGACCTCGACCCGCATCCCGAGCCCGGCGTTCGGGCCGCGCAGCACGGTGCCGACCTCGAGCTTCTGGAACTCGGGCAGGATCCGGTCGGCGCTGTGCATCCCGAGCCCGAACAGGTTCTCGATCCAGTCGTAGGTGTACGCGCCCCCGCGCCCGGGGCCCATCTGGACGAGCCACGGCCAGACCGCGAAGGGAGGCGCGTCGATCGTGATCGCCCGGGTCGCGACGATGTCCGGGTCGGCGAGCAGCTCGTCGCCCGGCAGGGCGAGAGCGGCCTCCTCCGGGGTCGAGCCCCAGTCGAGGATCGGCCTGCGCAGGAAGCGCCGGTAGACGCTGGCGAGCACCGCGCCGACTGCGACTGTCGCGAGCAGCTTCTTCATCAGGCCTCGCCCGGCCATTGTCGCGGATTCCGGGCGTCATCGGGCGTCCCGCGCTACGCTCGACGCCAGGATGCCGGCAGGACGCCAGAGAAATGTGATCGAGGGCGGGATCGCGACCCGGCTCATGCCGTACTTCGAGCCGGGGTCGGCGCCCGACCTGCTCAACCTCGACCGCCCGGACCTCGTCAGCGAGCTGCACCGTGCCTCCCGTGCCGCCGGTGCGACCGTGCTGCTGACCAACACGTTCGGATCGAACCCGGTCCGCCTCGAGCTCGACGGCCGGGCGGACGACACCGAGGCCCTGAACCTCGCCGGAGTCCGGCTCGCCCGGGAGCAGTCCGAGGGCGCGCTCGTCGCCGGATCGCTCGGGCCGACCGGCCAGCTGCTCGAGCCGCTCGGGCCGCTGACCGCCGAGGCCGGCCTCGCGGCGTTTCGTCGCCAGGCCCGCGCGCTCGCAGACGCCGGCGCCGACCTGCTCGTCGTCGAGACGATGTACGACCTCGGGGAGGCACGGGCGGCTGCGGCCGGCTGCGTCGAGACGGGCGTGCCGACCATCCTCTCGTTCTCCTACGACTCGGGGACCCGCACGATGATGGGCGTTCGGCCCGCCGATACGGTGCCGCTCGCGCTCGAGCTCGGAGCGGCCGGGATCGGCTTCAACTGCGGAAGCGGCCTCGAGCTCGCGTACGAGCTCGCGCGGGAGCTCGCGGAAGCGGCCCGCGAGACGGGGCTCGAGCTGTGGGCGCGACCCAACTGCGGCGTTCCCGTCCCCACCCTCTCGGGGCCCGAGTACCCGGAGACGCCCGAGGCGCTCGCCGCCTTCGCCGCGCACGCCGCGAGCCTCGGCTTCGAGCACATCGGCGCGTGCTGTGGCAGCACGGACGCCCACGTCGCAGCGATCGCGGCGGCCGTCGCGGCCGCGTCCTAGACGAGCAGCCGCTCGAGCGCGCCGCGCAGCGCCGGCGGGATCGCCACCGGCGTCATCGTCTCCCGATCGACGAAGACGTGCACGAAGTGCCCCGTCGCGGCCGGCTCTGCCCGCCCCTCACGGAACAGGCCGATCTCGTAGCGGGCCGCCCTTGTTCGCAGCTCGCCGACGCGCAGACCGGCCTCGATCGTCTCGGGGAACCCGAACGAGTCGTGGAAACGGCACGCGGACTCCGCGCAGACCCCGATCACCGGGCTCCGGCGTGGATCCAGGCCTCCCTCGCTGACGAGGTAACCGCTGAGCACCGTGTCGAAGTACGAGTAGTACTCGACGTTGTTGACGTGCGCGTAGACGTCCACGTCCTTCCAGCGCGTCGGGATCGAGAGGAAGTGGCGGTAGTCGTCGCGGCGGTCAGCTCCGGGGGCCATGGGTAGGCATTCTCCCGCAAACGTCGCGTCGGCCGCCGGCGATGGGCGCTCGCGAGCGGCCACCCGGGCCCTCCTGGCATGCTCACGGCGGATGCCTCTGCCCCCGCGCCTCGAGACCGACCGCCTGCTGCTGCGACCCCTCGCCCTCGACGACCTCGACGCCCTCGCGACGATGCTCGGCGACGCCGAGGCGCTGGCCCTGTGGGGCGAGCCGCTCGACCGGGTCGGATGCCTGGCCTGGATCGAGCGCAACCTCGGCCGTTATGAGGCGGACGGGCTCGGCCGCTGCGCCGTCGTGCTCCGGGAGACGGGCGAGCTCGTCGGCGACTGCGGGCTCGTCCGCACCCTCGTCGAGGGAAGCCCCGAGCTCGAGCTCGGCTGGATCACCCGGCGCAGCCACTGGGGACAGGGGATCGCGGCCGAGGCCGGTGCCGCCTGGCGCGACTACGCCTTCGACGTGCTCGGGCTCGAGCGCATCGTGTCGATGGTGAGCGCACGGAACCACGCCTCGCGCCGTGTCGCCGAGAAGCTCGGGATGACGGCGGAGCGCGAGGCCATCTGGGGCGGGCTCCCCCACCTCGTGTACGCGATCGAGTCCCGCGCGACCGGCCCAGGCGGCTGACGGCTCCCGGCGGCTGACGGCCCCGGCTCGGCCGGGCCGGACCCGCCAAGCGCGGGTGCGCCAGCACCCGCACGCCCTCGGCCGGGCCGGACCCGCCAACCGCGGGTGCGCCAGCACCCGCACGCCCTCGGCCGGGCCGGACCCGCCGACCACGAGCCCGCAGGGCTCGTACCGCTCTCAGCCAGACCGTAAACGCGGCCCTCCGGGCCGCTCCTACGCGGGTCGCGGCCGGCCTAGCCGTCCGCTCAGCCGCGGAGTCCGCTCAGCCGCGTTCGTTAGCGGTCGGGGTCGAGCACGATCTTTCCGCGCACCCCGCCACGTTCGAGCCGATCGTGTGCGGCTGCGACCTCGCCGAGCGGCACCACCGAGTCGATCACCGGCGACACGAGGCCCCGCTCACACAGCGACCCGAGGGCCTCGAGGGTCGACCGGCGCGGCGGCGTGAACACGAAGTGCGCCGAGGCGTTGCTCGCCCACAGGGGCAGCAGGCTCTGCGGAGTCGCGATGTCCACGATCGAGACCACCCGGCCGCCGTCGGCGAGCACCTCCCCGGCACGCGCGATCGCGTCCCCCCCGATCGTGTCGAGGACGAGGTCGACACCGCGTCCGCCGGCCGCCGCGAGCGTCCCGGCCACGTAGTCCTCCCGGGTGTAGTCGACGACGACGTCGGCGCCGAGCTGCCGCACGAGCTCGACGCTGCGGGAGGAGCACGTCGCGACGATCCGGGCACCCGCCGCCCGGGCGATCTGGAGCGCCAGGGAGCCGACACCCCCGGCGGCGGCGTGGACGAGCACCGTCTCACCGACCCGGAGCCGGCCCCGGACGACGAGGCACTCCCAGGCCGTTCCACCGGCCACCGGGAGCGAGGCCGCCTCATCGTGGGAGAGGCTCTCCGGCTTGCGGGCGACGATCGCCTCGTCGATCACGGCGTACTGCGCGTAGGCGCCATTGCCGTCGAAGGCTCTCGTCATCCCGAACACCTCGTCACCCGGCCGGAACGACCGGACGCCCGGGCCCGTCGCCTCGACGACGCCGGAGAGATCGGAGCCGATGATCGCCGGCAGCGCGATCTCGTCGCGGTAGTCGCCGCGACGGGTCTGGTAGTCGACCGGGTTCACCGCTCCGGCCCGGATCCGCACGAGCAGCTGGCCCCGTCCGGGCTGCGGGACGGGGACGTCGGCCACCTCGAGCACGTCGCTGCCGCCGAAGGAGGTGAGGAGCACCGCACGCACGACGCGCATTCTGGCAGGGCCGAGGAGTCGGGCAGCGAGGCTCGTCGTCCGCCCGACCGCGGAGGCCGTGCACACTTCCCCAGATGGCCCGCACCTCGTCGTTCGACAGCCCCCGGTCGGAGTCGCGCAACCGGCTCGCCCTCGCCGGCTGGCGTGCCCCCCGGGCCGGCCTTGCCTACGGGTTCCTCGATGTCGATCTCTCCGAGGCGGAGGAGTGGTGCCGCGAGGCCGGAGTCACGCTCCCCCAGCTCGCCGGAGCCGCGCTGGGCCGTGGTCTGGCCGCCGTGCCGGAGCTGAACGGGCGGATCGTGCTCGGCCGCGTGCGCCCGCGCCCGGCGGTGGACGTCAGCTTCGCGGTCGCGACCGGCAGGGGTGGCCACCTGACCGCCGTCCTGATCCGCGACGCCGACCGCAAGCATCCGCGGGAGCTCGCCCGTGAGCTGCTCGCCGCGGCCCGCACGGCTCGGCGCGACGACGAGCACGGGCTGTCGCGCGCCGTCCGCGTGGCCGACCGGATGCCGCGCCTCCTCCTGCGACCCGGGCTCGCGCTCGCCGGCTGGCTCACCTCGGGGCTCGGACGCCCGCTTCGGCCGCTCGGCCTGTCGGCGCACCCGTTCGGGTCGGCGCTCGTCTCGGCCGTCGGGACGTTCGGCGTCGACCGGGCGCTGGCGCCGCTCCTTCCCTTCGCACGGGTCAGCTGCGTGCTCACCGTCGGGCTGCCCACCTGGCAGCCGCGGGTGGTCGACGGGGAGATCGTCCCGCGCCGCATGGCGGCGATCGGTGTCACGGTCGACCATCGTCTGGTGGACGGGGCGCAGGGAGCACGGTTCGGAGAGGTCGTTCGCTCGACGATCGAACGCCCGCACGAGGCCTGGCCCGACGGCTCCTGAGCCTGGCTCTGCCGGACGCACGGGGCGCTCCCCGGCCCGAGCGGCAGCGGCGCGACCGGGTCAGGCCGGCGGCTCGAGCAGGAGCAGCGCGAGCAGCGCTGCCCGCTCGGCCATCCGTGAGACGACCACGTGCTCGTCGGGCGCGTGCGAGCCGCCTCCGACGACACCGAGACCATCGAGTGTCGCCGTGTGCGGGCTCGTCAGGTTCCCGTCGGAGGAGCCACCGACCGCGACGTGGTCGAGGCTCAACCCGAGGCGCGCCCCGGCCGCACGGGCCTGTTCCCAGAGAGCGAGGTTCCGCCGAGTCGCCTCCATCGGCGGCCGTGGGAACGAGCCCTCGACCTCGATCGCCGTGTCGGGATCGACCGGCGCGAGCGCCCGGATCGCCTGCTCGACCTCCCGGGCCGCGTCCAGCGTCGGCGCACGCACGTCGATCTGGGCCGACGCCTCCGGAGCGACGACGTTCGGCCGCATCCCGCCGTCGATCACGCCGACGTTGACCGTGATCCCGTGCGCCGGATCGTTCAGCGCGAACAGCCGCTGGATCTGGTGTGAGAGCTCGAGGATCGCGCTGCGGCCCTCCTCGGGGCTCACGCCGGCGTGCGCGGCGCGTCCGTGGACGACGAGCCTGAAGTGCCCGGAGCCCTTGCGCGCCGTCTTCAGCCTGCCGTCCGGCCCGAGGCCGGGCTCGAGCACGAGCGCACGCAGGGCACAGCGTGCGAGCAGGCGCACGTAGCGCCTCGACTCCGCGCTGCCCACCTCCTCGTCGGCACCGATGAAGACGACCGGCGTGACCTCCGGGGCGAGCCCGTGCTCCGCGAGCGCACGGAGTGCGAACAGCATCTGGACGAGGCCGCCCTTCATGTCGCAGACACCCGGCCCGTACAGTCGATCGTCCTCGAGACGCACCGGCATCCGCTGGATCGTTCCGAGCGGCCACACGGTGTCGAGATGGCCCACGACGAGCTGGCTCGGCGCACCCCGGCGGCGGTCGGCCGGCCGTGCGTAGAGGTGGTTTCCGACGTTCCAGGCCGGAACCCGCGTCACGGCGAAGTCGAGGGCTGCGAGCTCCGAAGCGAGGATCGAGTACGCCTCGGCCTGGGCGGCCGGAGCCAGCGTCGGAGACTCCGCGCACGCGAGCCGCTCGAGCAGGCCGCACATGGCAGGCGTCTCGCCCCGAAGCCAGTCGAGCAACGCGGCCGCGTCGAGGCATTCCGGCGCGCCGGTAAGAGGCGCCTGCCGGCTCATCCGGTCGCAGCGCAGATCGCGGTGACGACGAGCCGCCACGGGCCGCCCGGGTTCTCGATCGCCTCGGCGGAGGCGACCCAGCCGGTCGTCCCGTCTGGCGCGCTGACCGTGAGGGCGACGCCGTCCACCTCACCCTGGACGCGCGCGCCACCGCCGAGCACGACCGTGCCGGATGGGCAGCTCACCCTCACGGGCCCCTTGCTGCGCTGGGTGCTCTGCTCGCTCTGGTTCGAGACCGCCTCGACCGACGAGAGGAAGGCGGCCGCAGCGATGCCGCCGAGCCTGACCGCGTTGTCGGCGCGGGCCGCCTGGGGCACCTTCGCGAGGCTCGACTCGTCGATCTGGGTGCCGGTGAGCGAGTTCTCGGCAACTCTCGACCCGTTGACCGCACCCGGCCGCAGCTTCTGCCTCCCGACCGACTCCGAGGCGAGCGCGGCGTTGCTCACTCCCCCGGTCGCGATCACCGTCCCGGAGACCGAGCCCTCGGCGAGCTTCCCGGCGGTCACGGCGCCGTCCGCGAGCTTCACACCGGAGACCGCGCCGTCGGCGAGCTGCTCGGTGCCGACGGCTCCGGGGGCGAGCTTCAGCGACGTCACGGCGCCGTCCGCGAGCTTGTCGGCCGTCACCGCACCGTTCTGGAGCGAGCGCGTGCTGACGCTGTCGTCCTTCGGCTCGGCTCGCGCAGCGGCCTCGATGTCGCGACTCATCGCGAGCAGGCTGAGGACGAGCGCGGCGATGACGAGCGTGATCAGCCCGAGCGCGATGATCACGAGCTTCCGGTTCGTCTGGACGTACCTCTCCTCCTCCTCGATCATCTCCTCGAGCTCGCTGTCGGCCGCGGTCCACCCCGGCGCGTGGTGATGGGGATCCCCGGGGGGCGCGGGAAGGGGACCCTGACCGCGCGGCGCGGTCGGATCGCCAGACCGCTCCTGGTCTCGATCATCCGCCACGGGAACCTCCTCGGATCGCTCTCCGACCAGCCGGCCGGCCGACGGGATCGAGGCTAGCACCCGGCCTGGATCGCGCCGCAGGGCGAGTCGTGCGTGTCAGCCGAGCACGAGCTCGAGCCCCTCGCGGGCGAGCTCGACATCGTCACGCCCGGTCAGCGCTCGGGCCTCTGCGACCATCTGCTCGAGCGTCTCGTCGGAGTGAGACGGGTCGTGGTGGAACATCACGACCCTGCCGGGCACGGCCTCGCCGACGAGCCGGGCGAAGTCGGGCAGGGCCGAGTGCCCCCAGCCGACGCGCGTCTCGTACTCGGCCGCCGTGTACTGGGCGTCGTGGAGCAGCACGTCGGCGCCTGCAGCGATCGCGAGCCCGGAGGCCGGCTCGAGCGCCGGCTCGTTATCCGGGACGAACGCGACGCTGCTTCCGTTCTCCGAGATGCGGTAGCCGACCGTCCGGCCGGGGTGCCTGACCGGGGCCGACCTGACCCGCACGCCGCCGAGCTCCCACTCGTCCTCCCAGACCTCCGTGAACGTGACCCTCGCGGGGATCCGCTCGAACGGCACCGGGAAGAGCGGCGGCGAGACGTAGGCGGAGATGTGCTCCTCGAGCGAGCGGTCGTCCGGCCGAGGCCCCCAGACGCGGACGGAGCACTCGGGATCGAACAAGGGCGCGAAGAACCCGAGCCCCTCGACGTGGTCGAGGTGCATGTGGGTGAGCAGCAGGTCGACCTCCGTCGGCCGCTCGGCCATGAGCGAGATCCCGAGCCGGCGGATGCCGGTACCCGCGTCGAGCACGAGCACGGCGCCGCTCGCCGGCCTCACCTCGACGCAGGAGGTGTTCCCCCCGTAGCGGACGGTCTCCGGTCCCGGAGTGGCAAGCGAGCCCCGACATCCCCAGATACACGCCTTCATCGCCTGGAGTCGAAGGGTACGGGAGGCGCTCGCCGCCGCGCCGGGTTGACAGCCCTTCGGCGCACCGCCGAGAATCAGCGACATGCGGCTGACCCCGGTCGAGCAGGAGCGGCTCCTCGTCTTCCTCGCCGCCGAGCTCGCGCGAAAGCGCCGGGCCGCCGGGCTCCTGCTCAACCACCCGGAGGCCGTGGCGCTGATCACCGACGAGGTGATGGAGGCGGCCCGCGCCGGTAAGAGCTACGACGAGGCGCGGTGGGCCGGACACGCCGCGCTCGCCGAGGGCGACGTCCTCGACGGGGTGGCCGAGCTCGTCGACGTCGTTCAGATCGAGGCGCTGTTCGAGGAGGGCACGCAGCTCGTGACGCTCTGGTTCCCGATCAAGAACGCCGCGGAGCCGCAGCCGTGATCCCCGGCGAGATCGTCCACCCGCCGGGCCCGCTGCACGGCAACGTCGGGCTTCCGACGGTCGAGCTCGAGGTCGCGAACACCCTCGATCGGGCAGTCCAGGTGACCTCGCACTACCACTTCTTCGAGGCGAACCCGGCCCTGCGCTTCGACCGGGAGGCCGCGTACGGGATGCGCCTCGACGTCCCGGCCGGGCTGAGCGTTCGCTTCGAGCCGGGCGAGACCCGGACCGTGCGGCTCGTACCGTTCGCCGGTCGGCGGGTCGTCCGCGGGTTCCACGGGCTCGTCGACGGTGCGCTCGACGACCCGGCCGTACGGGTCCGGGCCCTCGAGCGCGCCCGCGAGCGGGGGCTGCTCGGGTGAGCTTCGAGCTCGACCGCTCGCTCGCGGCGCTCATGTACGGCCCCGGCGAGGGCGATCTCGTCCGGCTCGGCGACACGAACCTCTTCGCCCGCGTCGAGCGGTCGCTCGTCCCGCCGGGAGAGGAGGGCCTGATCGGGGCGGGGCGCAACATCCGCGACGGCCAGGTCGCCCGGCCGTCCGACAGCCGGGAGCCGACCCTCGACTTCGTCGTCGTCAACGCGCTCGTCGTCGACCCCGTGCTCGGCATCGTCAAGGCGGACATCGGGATCCGCGACGGCCGGATCGTCGGCGTCGGTCATGCGGGAAACCCCGATGTCCAGGACGGCGTCGACATGGTCGTCGGCACCGACACCGGCGTCTACCTCGGTCACGGGTGCATCGCGACCGCGGGCGCGATCGACTGCCACGTCCATTTCCTTGCCCCGGCGATGCTCGACGACTACCTGGCGAACGGGTACACGACGCTGATCGGAGGGGGCGCGGGCCTCGCGTTCGACGTCGGCACGAACCCACGGTTCGCGCTCGAGCGGATGTTCGCGAGCCTCGCCGGCTACCCGCTCAACGTCGCGCTGATCTCGAGGGCGGCCAGCTCGGCACCGCCGCTCGAGCACGCGCTCGAGTGGGGCTCCTCCGGATTCAAGATCCACGAGGATCTCGGCGCCTTCCCCGCCGTGATCGACCGGACGCTCCAGGTGTCGGACGCCTACGACGTCCAGACGATCATCCACACGGACACGATCAACGAGTCGGCCGCGCTCGAGGACACCGTCGCCGCGATCGCGGGCCGGACGATCCACGCGTACCACATCGAGGGTGCCGGGGGCGGTCACGCGCCCGACCTGCTCGAGCTGGTCGGGCAGCCGCACGTGCTTCCGTCGTCGACGAACCCTACGAACCCGTTCACCGAGTCGGCGCTCAAGGAGCACCTCGACATGATCATGTCGGTGCACCTGATGAACCCGCTCGTCCCGGAGGACGTGGCGTTCGCCCAGTCGCGTGTGCGCCCCCAGACGATGGCGGCCGAGGACGTGCTCCACGACCTCGGGGCGATCTCGATGATGGGCTCGGACTCCACGGGCATGGGCCACATGGCCGAGAGCCTGCGGCGAACGTTCCAGCTCGCCCACGTGATGAAGGAGCGCCGGGGCGATCCGGGGCCGCCGCACGACGACAACGAGCGGATCCTCCGCTACCTCGCGAAGGTGACGATCAACCCCGCGATCGCCCACGGGATCGCCGAGCACGTCGGCTCGCTCGAGCCGGGCAAGCTCGCCGACATCGTCCTCTGGCGACCGGGCTTCTTCGGGGTCAAGCCCGAGGCGGTGATCAAGAGTGGATTCATGGCCTACGCGGACACAGGGCAGGGCAACGGGAGCACGATCCTCGTCGAGCCGCGGCTGCTCCGCCCGAGCTTCGGCGCGACGGGCCAGGCACCGGGTCTCTCGGCCCGCTTCTTCGTCTCCCGGGCCGCGCTCGAGAACCCGGTGCTCCGTGACGGCCGGCACGCCGCTCGCCTGCTCCCCGTGCGCGGCACCCGCGGCCTCTCGAAGCGCGACCTGATCCGCAACGACGCCCTCCCGGCCGTCAGGGTCGACCCGGCGAGCTTTCGCGTGACGGTCGACGGCGAGGACGCCTGGGTCGAGCCGGCGACGAGCGTGCCCTTGTCCCGGCGCTACCTGCTCATCTGATGGCGGGCCGGCCCGGGCTCGCCGGGCTCCTCCAGCTCGCCGACTCGGCCTTTCCCGCCGGGGGCTTTGCCCACTCGGACGGGATCGAGGCCCTCGCGGCAGCCGGGGTGGTGCACGACGCGACGAGTCTCGAGGCCGTGCTCCGCGCGCACCGCCGGCTGACGCTCGACTCGTGCGATGCGTGGTTCGTCCGTGCCGGGCACGCCGCCACGGAGGCCCGTGACGCCGAACGGCTCCTGCGCCACGCGGCCGACGACCTCGCCGCCCGCGCGGCCGCCGGCTCCCGCCGGGCGAGCATCGCCCTCGGCCAGGCGCTGCTTCGCAGCGCGGAGCGGACGTTCGAGGACGACGCCGGCAGAGCGGTCGCCTGGGCCGCCGGCATCCTTGCCGGCTGCGAGGCTCGGGCCACCGTCTTCGGCGCGGTCGCGGGCGTAGCCGGAGCGCCCCCCGGCGACGCCGCCGCCGCGTACGCCTACACGGTGCTGTCGGGCATGACCGCCGCGGCAGTGCGGCTCGGGCTCGCCGGCCCGCTGGACGCGCAGCGGGCGCTGCGGCGCGCGCTCGCCCGGCCTGCGGGCACCGCGGGCCCGACCGACGGCTGGACCGCGTTCTCGCCCCTTCTCGACATTGGGGCGATGCAGCACGAGCAACTCACGCCACGGCTGTTCGCGTCGTGAGCGGAAGGCACCGCCCGTCGCTCGCCTTCGCGGCCGGCGGCGCCGTCGCGGCGGTGGCGTCGGGATGCTTCGACTGGGCAGTCCACCGGCGCCGCGACCCGATCGCGTTCCTGACGACGTCGCTCGCGGGCCTCGGCGCCGGGGAAGCGCTCGAGGCGACGGTCGAGGTCGAGGCGGGCGCCACGGGCACGGTCACGACCCAGGGCCCCTCCTCCCTGCTCCGGACGGCACGCGACGCCGTCAGCCGCTGGCACCTCCGGGTCGGGCCCGGCGGCCACCTCACGTTCCTGCCCTGGCTGACGCTCCCGTACCCCGGCAGCCGCAGCGTGACCGAGGTCTCCGTCCGGCTCGAGCCGGGCGCGACGCTCTGTGCCTGGGATGTCCTGGCGGTCGGGCGCATCGCCCGCGGCGAGCTGCTCGAGCTGGCCGGGCTGCGCACCCGCTGGACGTTTGCGGGCCCGGGCGGGCCGCTGCTCGACGACCGGCTCAGGCTCGACGCCGCATCGCGGGAGGAGGCCGCGTCTGCGCTCGCCGGCCTGACCCATGTCGGGACGCTCTATCTCGCCGGTCTCTCCGAGAGCTCGCTGCCCCTCGAGCGGGTGCGCTCGCAGCTTGCGGGGCTCGAGCTCGCCGGCGCGAGCCGGCCGACCGGCGAGCTTCTCGTCGTCCGCGGGCTCGACCGCTCGGCCGAGCGTCTCGAGCAGGCCTTCTGGCCCCTCGTCTGCCTGGCCCGGGACCTGGCCGGGGTCGCGCCCCTTGCTCCCTCCGACGCCGCCCGGCGGTGGTTTCGCACCGCCGCAGGCTCGTAGAATCGCCGCGTGGTCGCGACGAGGTCGAGTGGCACGCTCCTGGCCGCGATCGGGCTCGTCGCCGGCCTGTTCAGCGCCCTGTTCGGCGTCGGCGGGGGGATCGTCATCGTGCCGCTCCTGATCGTCCTCGCCCGGTTTCCCGGCCGCCTCGCCACCGGCACCTCGCTGGCGGTCATCGTCTTCACCGCCGTGTTCGGCACTGTCGCGTTCGGCGCTCTCGGCGAGGTCGACTGGCTGATCGCAGCCGAGGTCGGGCTGCCCGCTGCGGCGGGCGCCCTGGCCGGCACGGCGCTACAGCAGCGTCTCTCGTCACGGGTGCTCGTGCTCGCCTTCTCGGCCTTCCTCGCCGCCGTCGCGATCAGGCTGCTCGTCACGTGATCGAGCTGGTCGAAGCCACCGCGCTCGGCTTCGCCGCAGGCGTCCTCTCCGGGCTCTTCGGCGTCGGCGGCGGCCTGTTGTTCGTCCCGACACTGACGCTCGTGCTCGGGCTGCCCCAGCTCGACGCCCAGGCGACCTCGCTCGCGGCGATGATCCCTGCCGTCGCACTCGGCGCGTGGCGTCAAACCCGCTACGGCAACGTCGACTGGCGCGCGGCGACGTTCGTCGGCCTCACGTCTGCAGTCGGAGTCGCGGCCGGCACCGCGCTCGCGACCGCGCTCGACGAGGACGCGCTTCGCAAGCTCTTCGCCGTCGTGCTGCTCGGCTTCGCCGCACACCTCGCCTGGAGCGTCCGTGCGAGGCAGGAGCCCGAGGAGCGCGTGCGCGACCTCCTGTAGCCGGCTAGCGGCCGGACGGGATCCGCAGGCCGCTGCTCATGGTCAGGTCCCGGCGCAGGATCGGAGTCGCGATCGCGAGGAACACGGCCGCGAACGCGAGCAGCACGGCGAGCGAGGGAGCGATGTCGGCGACGCCACCGCCGTCGAACACGAGCTCCTGCCAGGCGATCACCGCCCAGTAGTGCGGCGTCAGGTGCGCGATCGCGAGCATGGCAGGAGGGAACACCTCGAGCGGCGCCATGCAGCCGCCGAGCGCGCCGAGCACGAGCCCGATGATCGGCGTCACCGTCCCCACCCTGTCCTCGTCCCGTCCGAGCGCCCCGACGAGCAAGCCGGCGCCGCACCCGACGAGCGCGAACGCGAGCACGAGCAGCACCGCTGCGGGCGGGTCGCCCCACGAGACGCCGAAGAGCAGAGAGCCGACGACGACGATCACGGCCGACTGGAACAGGGCGAGCGCGAGCCACCCGGCTCCGAGCCCGCCGAGAATGCTGCCGGCACTCGTCGGCGTCGAGAGCGCGCGACGCAGGACTCCCGCCCGGCGCGCGCGCACGATCAGCCCCGCGGTCGCCAGCGAGTTGATGAACACGAAGAGCACGAGCTCCTGTGGTGCGATGAGCGAGAAGCGGCTGAGGCTCGCAGCCCCGCGGGCGTCGACGTCCTCGACGGTCACGGTCGCCGCAGGCCCGGCGAGCCGATCGGCGAGCGCGAGGTTTGCGGCGAAGCTACCGCCCACCGTCTCCGTCACGAAGCGGGCCGCCCCGAGCCTCGCTCCGACGGCTGCGAGGACACCTTCCACGGCTGTCCGGCCCGTGAAGGCAACCTCGCTCGTCGGGAGCAGCACGATGCCGATGTCTCCCTGCCGACCTCCCGCGACCGCGGTATCGAATCCGTCCGGGACGACGAGCCCGGCGGCGACGAGCTGGCGGCGAACGGCACGCTCGAGCTCGTCGACCGACCCGTAGCGCTCGACATCGAGCCCGTCCGACCCGGCGAGGGCCGTACCGACGCGGTCGGCGAGCGGGCCCGTCCCGAGCTGGACGTAGCCGATGCTCACCCGGTACTCGCCCCCGAAGGTGACGCCGATGACGATGATCACGATCACGGGCAGGATGACCATGAAGAACAGCGACACCTTGTCCTTCAGCAGGTGCTGGAAGACGGCGACCGTGAACGTGCGCGCGGCGGTGAGATGCCTCAGGAGACCACCGCCCTGACCGCGCGGTGCATCCCGATCCAGCCGAACAGGGCCCCGATTCCGACGAGGACGCCGAGCGCCGGCAGGATCGTCGCGAGCGAAGCGGCGTCTGCCCCGAGGTCGGTGAACGCGCGTAGCGCCCAGCCGTTCGGCGTCGCGAGCGAGAGCGTCCGCAGCAGCTCCGGTGCGAACGGGCCCACGAAGTTCCCACCGAGCAGCGCGAACGCGAAGGTGACGACGAGCGTGTACGCCTCCGCCTGCTGATCGGTCCGCGCGAACGAGGCGACGAACAGCGTCACGCCCCCGATCGCGAACACGGTGGCGACGATCAGGAGCGCGACCGCGGCCGGGTCTCCCCAGTCGGCGTCGAAGGCAACGGAGGTCACGACCCAGACCGTCACGAAGCCGGTGAGCCCGAGCAGGGCGACGGCGAGCGTCTTGCCGGTGAGGATCGCACGCGGCGTCGCGCCACTCGCGAGCATCCTGCCCAGCGTCCCCTCACGGCGCTCGACGAGAAGCGAGCGCGCGGCGAACCCGACCGTGAAGAACAGGAACAGGATCGACATCGCCGCGCCGTAGAACGCCGCGGTGCTGATCTCGCCCTCACCGGGTGGAAGGTCGGTGACGACGATCGCCGCAGGCTGGGCTCTCGCCGCCGCGACCAGCCCGGCGTCCGGCCGGCTGCCCGAGCGAGCGGCCGCGGTTCGAAGTGCGAGGGCGACCCGGTCGAGCTCGGCCTCGATCCCCAGCCCGACCGATGTCGCAACCTGGCCGCCGACGAGGCGGTTGCCGCTGCGAACGACGGTGAGCGGGCTCGGGCGCCCCTTCTCGACCGAGGCGCCGAAGCCGGCCGGGACGACGATCGCGCCGTCGAGATCGCCGTCGTCGACCCCCAGGCGGGCGGCGGCGAGCGTGTCGACCCGCTCGAAGTCGACGGCGCCCTGCCCGTCATCCGCCGTCTCGCCGGCCCCCTGTTCGAGCAGCCCGGACGTAACTGTCCGCGAGAGGTGCGAGCCGTCGAGATCGACGACCCCGACCGTGAACGTCACGCTGCCCGTCCCGCTGACGAGGAGCCCGAAGACGACGGCCAGCGCGAGCGGCCCGACGACGGCGGTGACGATCGCCGAGCGGTTTCGCACACGGCGGCGTAGCTCGGACGCGGCGACGAGGAGCGTCTGCACGGGGGCTCAGTCGCGCAGCGCCTTGCCGGTCAGATGGAGGAACACCGCCTCGAGGTCTGGCTCGCTGACCGCCACCGAGGTCACCGTGAGCCCGGCGTCCTCGGCCTCGGCGAGCAGGCCGGCGAGCAGCCGTCCGGCCGAGTCGGCGATCACCTCGACCTTCCCGTCCGCTGCGCTGGCGTTGACGACACCGGGCAGCGAGCGCGCCCGGATCGCAAAGCCTGCGAGGTCGCCGGCCGCCGTCAGCAGCACCCGGTCGCGCTCCCCGACGAGCTCGACGAGCTCGCGTCTCGTCCCCTCCGCGACGAGCTTCCCCTCGTCGATGATCCCGACCCGGTCGCAGAGCCGCTCGGCCTCCTCCATGTAGTGCGTCGTGTAGAGGACGGAGAGGCCGGCGCCGCCGAGCGCCACGATGCTCTCGAGGATCTGGTTGCGGCTCTGCGGGTCGACGCCGACCGTCGGCTCGTCGAGGATGAGGAGCTCGGGCTCGTTCAGGAGCCCGACCGCGATGTTGGCCCGGCGCTTCATGCCGCCCGAGTAGCTCTCGATCCGGTCCTTCGCACGGTCGGTCAGCCCGACGACCTCGAGCACGTGCGCGATCCTCGCGTCGAGGCGGCCGCCCGAGAGCCCGTGGAGGCGTCCGAAGAACCGCATGTTCTCGAGCGCCGAGAGATCGGGGTAGAGCGCGATCTCCTGCGGGACGAGGCCGATCGCGGCCTTGGCCGGGCCGGGCCCGGTCGTCATGCGATGGCCGGCGACCGTGATCACGCCCCCGTCCGCCGTGAGGATGCCAGCGACCATCGAGATCGTCGTCGTCTTCCCGGCGCCGTTCGGGCCGAGCAGCCCGTACGTCTCGCCCCGCGCGATCTCGAAGGAGACGTCGTCGACGGCGACGCGCTCGCCGAAGCGACGCACGAGCCCCTCGCAGACCAGGACCGGTTCGGAAGCTGTCATCTCACCTTCCGGAAGTCTCCCCACCGGGCGCATTGTCGTCCATCCGCGCCGGCGCTGATCGTCCGGTCGGGTTTCCCGCAGCCGTGCCGGGCACGACTACCGACTCGCTGCGAGCTCACACCGTCTCCGCAAGGAAACGACCGGTCCGTTCCTCATGCTGTGTAGCAGGACGGAGGGAGGTCCGAAATGACGTGGTGGCTCTGGATGCTGATCGGCATGCTGATCGTGACCGCGCAGCTCGCAACGACCGTGGCCGTGTGCCGGGCCGCCGCGGTCGGCGACCAGCAGGTGCTCCGCGCTCAACGGCGACGTAGCGTCCAGCTCGAGCTCGGTCGCCGGCTCGACTGAGCGGCACGCGGGAGCCAAGGGCAGGCGTTTGCTAGGCTGGGCCGGAACGGCCGGGCGCATTCGTCTAGTGGCCTAGGACGCCGCCCTCTCACGGCGGTAGCACGGGTTCGAATCCCGTATGCGCCTCCTCACGCTGGGCGGAAATGGCCCAGCAACGCGAAAGCCCCGCATAGGGGCA
Source organism: Gaiellales bacterium (assembly GCA_046330455.1). Taxonomy (GTDB): domain Bacteria; phylum Actinomycetota; class Thermoleophilia; order Gaiellales; family Gaiellaceae; genus CAVQXR01. The sequence continues at coordinate 393 of JAXLSU010000004.1, read as the reverse complement.
GATTCGCGCATGTGCCGTCCGTGCCATCGCTGCCGGACCCGCCGGTCGTCCGGGTCAGCCGACGGGCGCAGGGTCGTCGCCGGCCGGAGACGACCTGCCGGGGCGTGCTTCGGGTACACGGCGTAGCGCTGATGCATACCATCGCCCGCGGTGAGTGGTCGCAACCAGGCGGTCGGCGCGTCGGAAGCACACGCTCCCACCACCTGGCTCACGCCGGGTGTGCGAGGGATCGGCACCGCAAGCCTTCTCTCCGACCTCGGTCACGAGGTCCCGACCGCTCTTCTACCGAGCTTCCTGACGGCGACAATCGGTGCCCCTGCCAGCGCTCTCGGTCTGATCGAAGGCATCTCGGATGGCCTCGCTGGAGCGGCTCGCCTTGCGGGTGGTGCGCTC